>CAWGPU010000001.1:0-256739 GCA_963824615.1 uncultured Haloplasmataceae bacterium
ACCATAAAATTCTCGTCCAAATTTATTAAATAATATAAATATAAGTATAGAAAAGATAAAGTCTTTGGTTTATAATAGAACCAAGGACTTTTTAATTTGACAAAGATAGGCAAATTTAGAGTAGGAAATACATCAAAATTACTGAAAAATGAGTAAAATGGACGTGGATATGGTGGAGAGGGGCTCCACCATGAGATTATTATAGGAGACCAATTATGAATGGTCATAGAAAAAATAAATAAAACTTTAAAATAACTTATCTGTAAAAAAGTGTATACTTAATATCCAAATTAAAATAGGTTTAATATCATCTGTTTTCTTTTATCGCTTAATTTGTTTGGGATTATGGGTATATTATTCTATTTGTTAAATAATGGGGGAAAAAGTTTAGGAATATAGAGAATTTAGGAGGTATTTATGGTTAATTTGATAGGTAAAATTGTTGTCAGCAAAGACGGAACTAGATATAAAGTTATAGGCATTGATTCCGAAAGCATGTATATAACACTAGAAGGGAAGGAAAATCCATTTTCGTATAATGTAGCCTTCAAAAATGGTGCTTTTGTTGCTGAAGATGTGTCAATTCAATATGCTATAATGGATGATATAGCTCGTATGGAAGATATAGCAAAGGAAAATGAGAAAGCTAGAGAAACAGAAATATCTGAAAGAATTAAAAAGCTAGAAATGTCTAAACACACTGTTAAAGTAAATTCAGCAAAAAACTCTACATTGTTCATAGATAAAGTTGTTAAGTTGCAAAATATGAAAGTATATGGAACAAAGGCTCAAGATATATATGATGCCTGTTGCAGAAAGTTTAAATGGGATAGTTCTAAAAGGGGAAGTTTTGGTCCACAAAAAACATTATATACCATGAATGCAACTCCTGAAAATTATAGTGTATGGTTTCTAGCACATTCAAATTGGACAGATACTGGAAATTGTTTTTGACCTTATAAAATGACCTAAAGCTGATTTACTTGATTGTCATTGGATTGCTCGGTATAATGTCATTATTATACTATAGAAAGGGAAAACCCCAAGGAACACATTATCTTAGCAGAAAAAGTTCCTCAGGGTCAACCACAATGATAATTATAACAAAATATACTTTAGTTTACAATGAGGAACTTGAATGTTTTTATGTTGTGAGCAATGAACAAGATAGTATTTGCCCAGAATGTAAAGGGAAATTACAATACAGGGATTCAAGGGTACGCATTTGGAAATTTTATGGTGGTAAGGTTAGACGCCTCATCATCCGGCGTATGAAATGTAGTATTTGCGGTCGTATACATAACGAACTGCCTGATTGTTCCGTCCCTTATAAACATTATGGAAATGAAGTAATTGAAAATGTTCTTGATGAAGTTTCTACACCTGAAGATGCCTCTAGTGAGGATTATCCTTGTGAAAGAACTATGAAACGGTGGAAATATTGGCTAGCAGAGAATCTTCATCGTGTAGAGGGAACGCTTCGTTCGTGTAGGAACTACCTTGCTTGGATTTGGTGATCAACTATTAAAATCCAAGGTCTCATTGCTCACAGAATTGCGGAAATCGGGAGGGGATTGGCTTAAGGTCATTCTCCGTTTTATCTACAATTCTGGTTACAGGTTGTGTACCTGAAACCATTAATCGGTATGCACCTGCTTTGTGTTGTTGTCATATTTTGAAGGATGTTAGAATACTTCCATAAAGAATAGGAGGTATTCTAATGAACACAACATTAACGAATAATTGGAAAGACGAGACCGCCCTTAACCGCCATCAAATCATTTCCCCCATACTTGATGATTCACTTGATCCACAAAAGAGACAGGCTCTCCGAAAAAGTCAAGCTGAAAAGTATGGTATTTCAGTGCGGACTGTATACCGTTATGAGAAGTCCTATCGCAATGGTGGCTTCGTTTCTTTGAAACCAACCACAAAGGATAAACGACCTTCGCCAAAACTACCGGCAAACTTCCAAGAACTGCTAGATGAGGCAATTCAGTTGAAAAGGGAAGTGCCTTCCAGAAGCGTTAACCAGATCATTTCTATTATGGAAATGGAAGGGTTGGTGACTCTAGGTATTCTGTCACGCCCTACCTTGCAGCGCCATCTTTATGAGAGGGGCTACGGTAAGAAGCAGATGAAAAAGTATGTGGAAGCAAAAGCCACATCATCCGGACGCTTTGTGAAACCCCATCGTATGATGCTGATACAGGCAGATATTAAGTATGGTCCAAAACTCCCAATAGGAAAAGGTGGAGCAAAGGTCCAGACTTATTTATCAGCCGCAATTGATGACCATTCGAGATTCATTATTTCTTCAGGTTTTTATGAAAATCAAGAAGCCACTATTGTGGAAGATACCTTCCATAAAGCGGTCTTAAAATACGGGAAATTCGATGCTGGATACCTGGATAATGGAAAACAATATGTTTCTAAACAACTAAAAATAACCTGTGCAAAACTGGGCATAAATCTCAAATATTGTAAGCCATACGTAGCAAAATCAAAAGGTAAGATTGAAAAATTCAACGATTTCGTGAATGCCTTTATCGCTGAATGCAAGGCAGCTAAAGTAAAAACTCTGGATGAACTGAATCATCTGTGGGAAGTATGGCTTCAGGCTTATTATCATGATAAACCACATAGTGCCTTGGGAGAAAGTGTTACACCGCGTATGGCATGGAACCGTGATAGCCGTCCACTTACCTTTCTTGACGTAAACGTAGTAGCAGAAGCATTTCTCCATCACGAGAATCGAAATGTTGATAAAAGTGGCTGTATTAGTTTTAAAAACCGAAAATACGAAGTGGGATTAAGTTTGATAGGAGCACAGGTCGCAATTGCCTACGATCCAATGGCTTACGAGACCATAACGGTTACCTATCGGGACATGAAACCATTTATCTCAAAGCCCTTGGAAATCGGTGAGTTCTGTAAAAAAAGTCCTAAAGTTCCAGAGTATCTGCTTCCGGTCGAACCAGAAACTTCACGTTTTCTTAAAGGATTAGAAAAGAAATACAAAGATAAACAGGAGCAGGCAGCCTCTGCCATCTCTTTTGGTTCCTTTAAAAAGGAGGCAAACAATCATGTATGAAGCCTTCTTTGAAATGAAACACACTCCGTTTTCAAGGGATATCCCCTCTTCAGAACTATACGAATCACCTTATGTCAATGAAGTACTTGGGAGATTATCTTACGCAGCAGACAGACAATTATTTACCGTGCTGACTGGTGATGCAGGATGTGGAAAATCCACCACTGTACGCAAGTTTACCGAGTCACTCTCAAAGGAACGATACATTCTGTTATATTTATCTGATTCAAAACTGACTCCAAGATGGTTCTATAAAGGACTTCTGGATCAGCTTGGAATAGAATCTAAGTTTTATAGAGGAGATGCGAAGAGACAGCTCCACAAGGAAATAGAAATTCTTAGGGGTGTACAAAAGAAACAGGTAGTCTGTGTACTGGATGAGGCACATCTCCTAGAAAAAGAAACCTTAGAGGAATTTCGTTTTTTATTGAACTTTAAATTTGATTCCATGAGTCCCATGTCACTTATTCTTATAGGACAAACCGAATTATGGGATAAGCTAAAGTTGCAACGTTATACAGCAATCCGCCAAAGAGTTGACATGAACTGCGTTCTCCCTCATTTAGACAGAGCACAGACTGAGCAGTATATGAACAGTCATTTGAATTATGCAGGGTGCAGTCATGAACTATTTACGGATAAAGCCATAGATGAAATCTTCCTTTCCTCCTCTGGCACCATGCGCGTCATAAACCGTATCTGTGAGAAATGCCTCATGTATGTATCCCAACAGCAAAAGAAGCTGGTAGATGATTATACAGTAAGGTATGTAGTAGAACATGAAATGATAGGTGGTGTGTGAAGGTGGAACAGCCTACATTTTCAATGCCTCTCCACAAAATACAATTCGAAAAACTTCTTGAAGAAGATAATACCTACCCTAGAGATACAGAACGTAATGCATTATTCTATATAATATCTGGAAATAGTGATTTATACAAGAAGCGGACTTTTATTTATGATTTTAAGAATCACGGTATAAAAAATTGTCTGCAGAATGAGGATGTTGATTTTTCATCAAGTATGAAATCCCTCATACGTTTAGGTTTTAATCTGTATAATGGTTATACTGATAATTATACTTCACCATCTTCATTATTTTATAGCCTCGATGAAGATAATCAAAGACTAGCGCTTAATGCGATATTAATAAGATTCATTCTATAGTATAAAGTTCGGGGTAGCTAATAACTATCCCGAACAACATAGTTTCCACATGACATCATTAGGAGCAGTTCGTAGACAACTAGTGTAATCAGTTTAGTGACAGGTCAAGAAAGCTTTAACAGAAATGGTAAATGGTCGAATGAGATTAAAGGAAAAATAATTGAAGAAGAATGGTTAAATAAGTCGATTAGTAGATTAGATATAACACCTGATTTAAGGGTTTTATTTGCAAAGAATAGTAGTCATCAATATGTTTTTTTAGGTATCTATAAATGGATTAGAAATGATACCGAAAGAAGTGTTAAGGTTTTTGAACAAATATCGGATGTTTACTATAATAATTGCAAAATTGAGTAGTTGATATTATTTTTAATTGAGGTATTAAAGTATAGTATAAATGTCAATTTAATAATGTACATTACAAATATGGTTTGGTAATATTATGGGTATACCAATTAAGTACCTTTTTACAATTGATATGATGGATTCATGGCTTAAAGAAAATACAAAACCATTTAATGTCTTTGAAAATTTAAATATATTTTTAAAATATGAGCAAAATGGATGTGGGGCGGTAGAGCAATTATTTAAAATAGCAACAAGGGGGAAATTGTATGATTCATGAAATCTATTTTGATAATCAAGAATTTAAAATAAAATTAGGAGAAAATAGATTAGAAGATTTAAGAAAAATTAATTTTTTTATTGGTGCTAACGGTACAGGGAAAAGTAGATTTTTGAGATATCTAGTTAAAAATTTTAGCAATAATAATTTGAAATATATTAAAAAAGAAACTAAGCAAGGAATAGTAGATAGACTAAATAAAATATTTAAAGTAAAAGTTAACCTAAAAGATTTAAATTTTAATGAACTAGGAAAGTTAATTAATAAGAGATAATATATATGCTATGATTGAAGGTATATATAAAGGATATCCTCATCTCTTTGATGAAATTATAAAAGGTAAATCAGAAATTTTAAATAAAACTGTCGATGGTGTTTTGTATTTGTCATCGTTAAGATCAATAAGTTTATTTAAAAGTGAAATAGAAATAGAAAAGAAAATAAATGATAATTATTTTGATGATGATGGAAATATACGAATTTATACGGGAGAACGAGTTTTAAAAGAGATTCATAAATTACTTGATGGTGGAGAATATGAATATCAACCTAATTTAAATGAGTATAAAGTTTTTTTGACAAAATATTTTTTTAATGATAATATTATTGATTTTCGTGAAAAAGATGGAGAAATAGAAATATTGTTTAATAATAAATGGATTAAATTTTATGATTTATCAGATGGTCATCAGTCTATATTCTATTTTTCCTTTGCATTATTTATTAATGATTTTTATATGCAAGATAAACAAGTCCTATTTTTTATTGAGGAACCAGAATTATATCTTCATCCTGATGCTCAATATGCCTTTGTGAAATTATTACAAAATGAAAAATTCAAGAATTTTCAGTTTTTTATTACTACTCATTCCAATCACTTTATTGATTTTACCTTAGACAAGTCTTTTATCTCTTTGTTTAAATTTGAAGAGAGAGATGGATATTTTGAAATTGAGAATGTAAATGATAAATATTCCGATATATTAGAAGTATTAGGTGTGAGAAATACTAGTTCATTAATTGCTAATTGTTCGATTTGGGTAGAAGGAATTACAGATAGGATGTATTTAAGAAAATACCTTGAAATATTTTTTAAAATTAAAGACAATAGTTATATTGAAGGAGTTCATTATACATTTGTAGAATATGCTGGTAGTAATATAACTCATTGGGGTTTTGAAGAATATATAGATAATATTGATATTGAAAGCAATATATTTACAAGAAGAATAACTAATAAACTATTTTTAATTTCAGATAATGATGGGTGTTTTATGGATGAAAATGTAAATGAGTTATCCATTGATGAAATTGATATAAAATTAAAAGAAGTAGATGAAAAAGATAAACTATATAAAAAAAAGAAACGCATTTTAAATTTAAAAAAGGTATTAGGAGATGATTATAATTGCTTATTTGCTAGGGAGATAGAAAATACAATAAGTGCTAAGATTGTGATACAAATAATACAAGAAATAGAAAACAATGAAGGAATAAAATTAAGTTTTAATTTTGAAGATTATAGGCATAAAAAATTAACGGATTTTCTAATTACAATAAAAAAAGAAAATGATAAAATTATAAATGATTATAATTTTAATAATAGTTATTTCAAACAAAATTTTGCAAAAAAAGCAATTAATAAAATAAGTAATTTAAGTGATTTATCGAATGAAGCGGTAGCACTAACCGAAAAAGTTTTTAAATTTATTGAAGAAAATAATTCTTATTAATTTAAAGAAATCTATAGTATTAAAAGTTGTGAAGAGGAAATTATGTTTGATATTGATAATTAAAAGACTGTTTCCAAAGCTCTTAAACCCACTGACAGTATGATCAAATCATAAACACTGAAGGAGATATTATAAATGGATATTAAACCTAAACAATTTGCGAAAAGTCATAGAATAGGAAAAAAGGCTGTTGATATTGTAAAAGAAAAGTTACCAGATCATTGGGTGATTAGAGAGGTTAATCCAGATTATGGTGTTGATCTTAATATTGAAGTATTTGAGGAGGAAACAGATGGAAAATGTTATACGCTTGGACAATATATCTATGCACAAGTGAAGGGAACAGAATCGCCTTTAATAGAAGAATCATACAAGGTCAATGAAGTATATAATGTTGAAATTAAAAATAAAGTATTAGAAAATACTAGTGATGAAAAAGTAATTAAATATGTCATTGATACATCATCAATTTTAACGTATGAAAAAATGGGTGCTGGGATGCCAATATTATTATTTATCGTAGATTTAACGATTGAAGAAGTTTACTTTATATGCATGAATGATTATATCGATAAAATATTAATTAATTCTTTTAGAACATATAAAGAACAAAAAACTATTACCCTATTAATTCCTACTAATAACAAATTGAATAAGGAAAATATTTTTGTTCTAGAGTATTTTTCATTAAGGTCTAAACTATATGATTTATTCCTAAGGATTAATTACCAGTATGATAAAATTAAATATATGGATACTAAAACCTTAATTGATAGCTATAGATATATGATTGATAGGTTATTAATACTAGATGTATGGAATTATAGAAAAAAAATTCCGTATATTGCAATTTATTATGACAAAATCGTGGAAATAAAAAAACAAAATGTAAGTTTTGAGAAAACTGATAATGATGAAGAAGCGATTTGGGAATTTAATGGAGATGAAGGCTTTTTGCTTACAGAAATTCAAAATGATTTTTTACATAAATTAATAATGCTTTGGAGTTCATTGTCAGTTCTATCAGGAAATTATGAAGAATATCATAGAAATAGTTATCTTCCAACTTATATAAATAGAATATTAAATGATTAACACTTTTATAAAATACTTTAGATCATAATTATTACATAAATTATTAAATGTAAGATAAATGAAAAGCTTAATAGAAATATAGTTTGATAACTATTTACAGTTATACATAAATATAAATGAATAATTATTCAAGTAATTACATAAAAACCAATTAGTATTGTAATATCGAAGTTAGGAATTGTTCCACAAGTTGTAGATAAGAAAAAATTAATTTTAGAAATAGCTGATACAGATTTTTGGGAATCAATTGATATTTTTACGATTGAAAAGGTTAGAATTGAATTAAGAGATTTAATTAAGTATTTAGAACCGTCTATTCAAAAAATCTATTATACGAACTTTAAAAAGGATCAAACTAGTCTGAACTTTTGGAAAAATACATTACAAAGTGCTAGTATGCAAATCGTTGAGCTTGAATTAAATGGAATTATTCACTTTGGTGATTCAAATTATATTAGTGTTATTACTGATAACCTGGCTAATAAATTCTCAACAACAAATGATTATTGGAATGGTCAAGTTAGTGGAAAAGCTGGTACTATTGAAGGATTATTTTATGGTGATGCAAAAAGTATTAAAATATTATAGTTTATTATAATATTTTAATATTGGACGTGGATACATCATGTCACGGGCCATCTCCACCATATCGATTATACCAAGTTGATACAATTTAAATATAAATAATCAACTTTTTCCTTTTATATAAATGAATATTTAAAATGTGAAAAAAACTGTAGAATAATTTTCTACAGTTTTTGATTACATTAATGTATGTTTATTAATTTTACACTTAGATTATCACCATTAATGTTATATTCATTATAGCTTTCATCAAGATCATAAAAAATATTTGAAGCTAATGTTTCATTTTTTATTTCATTTTCATGTTTTTTAATAATATTTTCCAGAAATTTATTATTTGCTACACAAATGTTGATTTTATCAGAAATCATAAAATTGGATTCTTTTCTTATATTTTGAAGTTTACTAATTATTTCCCTTACATAACCTTCCTCCTTTAATTCATTATTAATATGAGTATCAAGCACTACTCCTAAAGAGCCCTCCCCAGCAAATGTATATCCATCAAGACCAGACATAGTTATAAGAACATTATCATTGTTTAGTTCAATAGGTATATCTTTAACATTAATGATTACCCTCCTTTCGTTTTGAATTGCATTAGCCAGTTCTGTCTGATTTTTCGAACTTATTTCTTTTTTTATATCAGGAATTAATTTTCCATATATTTTTCCTAATATAGGAAGATTTGGTTTTACTTCGTAAATAACATATTTAGATAAATCAGTTGAAAACTCAATCTCTTTTATATTTAACTCCTCTTTTATAATTTCAACATAAGAAGATGAAAGGTTATTTATGCTAATTAGGATTTTAGATAATGGTTGTCTATTTTTAATATTAACAGAATTTCTAGAATTTCTACTTTAGAAAATACTATAGTCATTATATATCACCTTTTCTTTTGATAAAGATGATACCATAAAAATATTAAGATAGAGATATTGACAGCCATACTATTCTGTGTTACTATATACCAGTAATAAGTATTACTGCATACAAGTCATACATGATAGCAAGGAGGTGTTACGTTGAAAAATCTTACGGAAATGCTGAAAGGTGTGCTGGAGGGCTGTGTCCTTGAAATCATCAGCCACGAAGAAATTTACGGTTACGAAATCACGCGGCGGTTGAACGCCCTCGGATTTTCGGACGTTGTAGATGGGACAGTTTATACCATCTTGGTTCGGCTAGAGAAAAACAGGCTGGTGGATATTACGAAAAAACCGTCTGATATGGGACCGCCGCGAAAGTTTTTTACACTCAACGACGCAGGGCGCGAGGAATTGATGAGGTTCTGGGAAAAATGGGAATTTATTGCGTCGAAAATAAATCAATTAAAGGAGGGACAGTAACAATGCTTGATTCTATTATAAAATTGGTAATAGGCGACATGAAAGATAAACGGGCCTATAAACAAATGATGAAGAAGGTTGACACCCTACCGAAAGATTACCGGTATGCATTTCACAAAATTCAACATTATATGTTTAGCGTTGGTTCCCCTGACTTTGACCTAACGATATTTACGGACCTTACGATGTTTATGGACTTGGTGAATTTTTTTGAAACCAGCGCGGCAGAGGGCAAACAGGTTCTTGATGTCATAGGCAGTGATGTCGGTAAATTTTGTGATGAATTTATGCAGCGCGTCGGTTACCAATACTGAAACACTGCGAGCAAAAAATAAACAAAGAGGTTATGGAAAAATTTAATAAGGAGGGTCAATAACAATGCTAGAGCTTATTAAAAAAGTGATTGGGGATAAAAAAGAGTATAGGGAACAAATGGCAAGGGTAAAATCACTGCCTGAAGAATATCGGTTCGTATTTAAAAAAATCCATGGATACATGTGGAGTTTCGCGGGAGGAGATGGCTCTGACATGTTGAAAACTCAGAATGAATTGATAGAGTTGTTTGAAGCGAGCGCGGCGGAGGGCAAGCACATTCTCGACGTGACAGGTGAAGATGTTGTCGGGTTCTGCGATGAGTTTTTGCGCGACACGAAAAAGTGGACCGATAGCTTTCGCAAAAAATTAAACCGCGACATGATGAACAAATTCGGAAAGGGGAACGATTCTAAATGAAAGACATCGCAATTCAAGTAAAGGATTTAAAAAAATCCTACAAAAAAACAGAAGTCCTGAAAGGCGTCGACTTCAACGTGCGACGTGGAGAGATTTTCGCATTGCTTGGCTCAAACGGTGCGGGGAAAACGACGATTGTCAAAATACTATCTACACTCCTCAAAGCAGATAGCGGTAGCGCGAGTGTATGCGATTTTGATGTCTTTTTGCAACCGGAAAAAGTTCGCGAGTGTATTAGCCTTACCGGGCAGTTCACCGCTGTAGACGAAATTCTTACCGGTCGTGAAAATATTAAAATGATTGCTAAACTGAGAGGTATTGACAATGTAAACCAAATTGTTGACAACTTACTCGAACGCTTTGACCTCCGTGACGCAAAAAATCGCAAGGTTGGGACATATTCCGGTGGTATGAAGCGCAGGCTTGACATAGCGATGAGTCTTGTGGGAACGCCTGCCGTCATATTTCTCGATGAACCGACGACGGGACTTGACCCCGAAGGGCGAATCGAAGTATGGAAAGCTGTAAAAGAACTTGCAGACGGCGGTACGACAATCTTTCTGACCACGCAATATTTGGATGAAGCGGAGCATCTCGCCGACAAAATCGCTATCCTGCACGGCGGCGTGATTATCGCGAACGGAACGCTCACAGACCTCAAAAAACTGTTTCCGCCCGTAAAGGTCGAATACATCGAGAAACAGCCGACTTTGGAGGAAATATTCCTGAACATCGTTGGCAAAAAGGAGGAAAAGTAAATGAAATTTTTGCGTGACATAAACGTTATGTTCGGGCGTTCTATGCGCCACACTTTCCGCAGCATGGACACGATTATTACGACTGCAATCATGCCCATCGCAATGATGCTCATGTTCGTCTATGTGTTCGGTGGCGCAATACAAACAGGGACGGATAATTACGTGAATTATCTGTTACCTGGCATATTGTTGATTGCTATCGCCAGCGGAATCTCGTATACGGCGTACAGATTGTTCTTAGACATGCAGAGGGGGATATTCGAGCGGTTTCATTCAATGCCGATCCACTATTCTGCTGTGCTATGGGGCCATGTTCTGACCTCTCTGGTTTCCAATGTCATTTCAGTAATTGTTATCATTCTCGTTTCGCTCATTATGGGGTTCAGTTCATCTGCTGGCGTGTTGTCTTGGCTGGCCGTTGCTGGAATACTCATACTGTTTACGTTAACACTGACGTGGATTGCAGCTATTGCTGGGCTGTCCGCTAAATCTATTACCGGCGCGAGCGCATTCTCTTACCCGCTTATTTTTCTTCCGTTCATAAGTTCTGCGTTCGTTCCGACAGACACCATGCCCGCAGGTGTACGCGCGTTTGCGGAGAATCAACCGGTGACCTCAATTGTAAATACTATACGCTCGTTATTGTCTTGTCAGCCAGTAGGTAACGATATATGGATCGCCCTCTCCTGGTGCGTCGGAATTATGGTTTTCGCGTACATTTTCGCGATGAAGGTGTATCAACGCAAAATATGATAACACGAGCGAGGCTGAACCTACAGTTAGCCTCTGTGAATATTGCCTAGCAGAAACCATCAAAAATTTGGAACCACGGACCTGAATTTTAACCATTGACTGTGGAAACAGGTGATAGGATTTTCCTCTTGCCAGTTTCCCCTTCTTAGGTCATTTCAGTATTTATAGAAAAATTATTTATTAAAGGTTAATTAGTAAAAATCATTCTCATGATGAAAATGCTGGGAATAATGTTAACAAAATACGATTTTACTTCAAGTCAAAAGTATATGTTAAAAATCAGAAAGCTAACTAGGGGGAGATTATTTTATGAAGTTAATAGTGATAAGACATGGTGAATCGCTTGCAGACATATTTGATGTCATAGAAGGCAGAGCAGACTTCGAATTGTCAGAAAAAGGAAAAATACAAGCAGGTAAAATGGCAGAATATATTTTGCATCACAACAATGTTGATAAAATTTTTAGTTCAACATTAAAAAGAGCTAAACAAACAGCTGATATATTAAGTTCAAAAATCAATGTTCCAGTAATTTATCTTGCTGAATTGATGGAATTTAATAATGGTAAATTAGCAGGATTATCTAAGGAAGTAGCAAACATTTTATATCCAAAAAAAGAATACTTACCATTTGATCAATCTATGTATGAAATGGAGAGTCTTAAAGAATTTAGATTAAGAGCTGAAAGTGTATTGAATTATATAATTGGAAATTCAGAAGAAGATGAAACGATAGTAATAATTTCACATGGTGGTATGATAAATAGATTATATCAAAGTTTCCTAAAAATGGACCTCGATGTTTCTTGTAATTATCCGACAGGAGATACAGGAATCCATCAGTGGGAGATAATTGAAGGTAGGAATAGAATAGTTGATTCAAATTATCTAAGTCACTTAAATAATTTACTTTAAATGGGTTGATTTGGAGAAAAGAAATAATTAATAATTTAAACAAAGATAAAAATGATTGATTTGATGTTTATAATTATTTTGAAGCTGTTGTTATAAATTTGATTATTCTAAGTAATTTTTTTGAATGTTACCACATACTAAGGGCATCTATTGAATAAAGTCCGTCTAAACTGGGTGGTAAAAATTCATAATTCCATCAACTTTTCATAGCATAATTACCATTAGCATACAAAAAAGATGCTGAAGCATTAATAGCTTCAGCATCTTTTTTATCATTTTCTCATTAATAATTTTTTTTATATAAATATTTGATAGTAATAAATAGCAATATAAGAATAATCACTATATTAATCAATGGATAAATTAATGTGTATAAAGGATAGGTATAATCAAAATAGCCTACCTGAAAATCCGTTGAATATAATAACATTTTAATATTCGTACTAATAAAACCAAAAGGAGTATGTAGTAAAGCAATATGTAATACTGGTAATTTGCCAGTATAAGACATTAAAACAAAAATAGTGGATACTAATAAAGTACTATACACAACAGTGTTAATAGTTTTACTAGAATAGATTGAAATGATTGTAAATATTAACCCAATAAAAATTTGCGTTAAGAATAATAAAAAAATCAATATGATAAAAAATTGCAGCAACGTCACATTTAGCCAAGAATTCATACTATACTTGATGGGTATCCGAAAAAAGAGATATAATCTTTTTTTTATGAGGATTGTTAATACAAACGGTAGATATAAAATTAGAGAGTAAAATAGATCAGCAATCATAATAGCGATAATTTTATTTTTTATAATCTTGCGGCCTTTTTTACTCGTGAGAATTAGATAATCCACATTAGTAGAAGTGTCTGCTGAAAACGAAGAGGCAATAGATATTAACAACATAAGAGTTGCAATAATCGATAAAGCAAATAATGGCGTTTGATAACTAAAAAAATTAAATGCCGGGTAAAAGAATTCAACTGTATTACTTTGTAATTGATTTTTTAAATCACCAATTTTTTCATCATGGGCTCTCTGTATGAAATATTGATTGATAAAATTTTTATTCTCACTCATTAATTTTTGTAAATCTTCTTTGGTCCACTCGATACTATTATTATAAGTATCTAAATTATCCTCAGCAAATTTAAAAGATAATAAATACCAAATTACATCTGCAGGATTATCATTTTGATAAATTTTTAGTTCATCATAAGTTTTAATTTGATTTTTATAACAAGAATCCGTTTGATTATTTTCACAGTTAGCTACAATTTCATTATAAATAGTTGCATATTGATTAATAAGTTCTTTATCATAGGGACCATTGCCATATTCATCGACAAATTTAATATATAAATTATTAAATTTATTTTCATATTCTTGATTATGAAATACTCCAGGTCCAGGTCCAAAATTAAAATTAAAAAGTATGTAAAATACAATAACCATGCCCATGATATAAAGTATCCAAATTGATTTAATTTTTAGTAATTTCTTTAATTCATTAATAATCACCTTCATATTAATACCCCTTTATAAATTTTGACGATAGGAATATTTTATCATAGTAAAACAGATTCCTAACCCCAACAATGTATTGATAATGATGAAAGTAATGGGATAATAAAGATAAGAATGGACGTAATTATAACTATAATCTTCACTAATCTGATATTGAAGTAATGAGATATTTGTTTTCACAAATCCATATGGTGTATGAATCAATATAAATTTGATGATTCCATCTGTTATCCCTTTATTAGGTTGAAAAACTAAATAACTAATGGTAGCTGCCATTAATAAAATATTATAAACAATGGCGTTCAATAAATGCTTGGATAAGACTGAAATGAATGAAACAATCACGCTAATCATGATATGAGAAAATACTATTAAGATAAATAATAAAAACAACATTAAAAAAGTATTAGTATTTACCCAAAAATTTTGATACGAAAACAACTCATTTACCTGATGAAACATAACTATATTCAATTTATAATGAAAAATGAACATGAGAAAGAATGGAATAAAAACGATGCTTGTATAAAATAAAGCGATTAAGATGATGGACTTTAATTTAGTCTTAATTATTTTCCTTCCTTTTTTGCTGGATAAAATTAAATAATTTACATTTGTCTCATTGTCAATAGCGAATAAATATGAAATAGAAATAATCAATAATCCAATTGAAACGATGGAAGCAAAATAAAACATGAGTGCATTATCCATAAATGCTTGAGTAATCAGCATTGGAATCACCTCTATTTGGTTACTTTGCTTGATTGAATTCAGATAATTTGTATAATTTTCTACTTCCATTTTTTTAAAATAAAGATCAAACCAATTTAGGCTAAATTCTTTAATATTGTAAGAAGGAATAGGGGTTATCATGTTTTTGGTATATAGAAATTGTTCAAATCCCATTTCATATTCATCGAAGGTATATCCTGCATATAACGTAATTAAATCACCGTATTGCGAATCTATATTTTCTTCCATACATGTATGCAATTCTTCAACTGTATAAACAGTCTGTGTATTTGGATTGATTGCACCACATTTATTCTCTATTTCATTTAAAAAATCCCCCATACGAATCACATAATCTTTATTATATGGTCCTGAATCTGTTTTTACAATTTCTAGTGCTAGTTCACCATTTTCTCCTATATCCCCTGTATAAATGAGTAGGCATAAAAAAGTCATACCTAGTAGATAAAAAATCCAAACAGATTTAAGTGAAATCATTTTTTTAAATTCATTTAAAAGAATGGTTTTCATATTTTTCCACCTGAATAATTATAGATATATAGGAAGATATCCTCTAAGTTTGAATCTTGTTTTTCTGCAAACTCAAAAGGTTGATGATTAGCTAATAAACGAACATTTATTTTATCTCCATTATTTTTTTTGTTTATGATGTAATATTTCTTTTCTAATTGAATTAAATCTTCTTGAGTACTATTAACATTCCAGACAATATCCTTGTAACTCTCTGTTAAGTCGTTTATATTTCCTTGAAAATATATTTTCTTATCTTTAATCAAAATAATTTGATTCGCAATAGATTCAATATCCGATACAATATGTGTTGATACGATAACGGTAGCGTTTAAGGCGATATTAGCTAATATCCTTTTAAACGCTACTCTTTGTGAAATGTCTAAAGATGCAGTTGGTTCATCAAGAATAAGTAGTTTAGGATCATTTAATAAAGCTTGTGCCACTCCGACGCGTTGCTTCATCCCTCCTGATAACTTTTTCATTTTTACTTTTCTTTCTGCCTCTAATTCAACGATATTTAATACTTCCGTAATTTTACGATTTAATTCTGTCCCATTTATGCCTTTAAGCACCCCGATATACTTTAAAAACTTTTCCACAGAATAATCTTTATAATATCCAAAATCTTGTGGTAAGAATCCTAATAATTCTCGGTATTTTTCATCTAATCGGTAAATATCTTGTCCATTATATAATAATTTACCACTATCTGGATATAAAAGCGTTGTAATGATTTTAAGAAGGGTCGTTTTCCCCTCACCATTTGGCGATAATAATCCGTACACGCCATTTTCAAATTTTAAATTTATATTCTCTAATACACCCTTTTTCTGATACGCTTTACAAATATTAATTAATTCAAGCATTGCATCCCCCTACTTTCATATTTATTTTGATACAAGTATCTAAATTGAATGATATGAAAAATAATCGCAAATGACAGTCCAATGATATAGATGATCACTTTATAATGATCATAATAAATCAACCAGTTATAATGAACCACTAAGATAATGAGTGATATATGAAGAAATGACCATACTATCATTAAAATTATTGGAATTAAGGGAGTTTTAAATTTAAATACAACATAGTAAATAAAGCATGTTGAGATAAAAATACTGGCTAAAACAGTAATGCATCCATTCACAAAATTGATATTAGGAAAAACAATAAATAAAATGAAACTTATAATTAACGAAATAAATGTTAATAAGACAAATTTATAACCAATGATTTGGTGGAATTTATATTTTAAAGTAGATTCTAAATCAAATACATGATTACTGAATGACTTAGCGATATCAATTAAGTGAATAAAAAATAAAATTGGTGAAAAAAACATAATCATCATATAAATCAAAACTTCTTTACTACTCACATTAAATAAGCTACCTATATGACCCATCATGTAAAAGTAAATGAGGACCGATAAAATTGATAGAAATTTAACAAGATGTGATGCGTTTAATATCACACTCGTTGGTAATTCTTTAAATGGCGACAAAATACCCCAATTCATATTATCTTTATCAAACTGATTTAATATGAATTCAATGGATTGTTCTTTTTCTTCCTTTGAGGGAAGAACTTGGTTGTCATCTATTTTCATAAACTTCACCCCACTTTAAATTAACCTTCAATTCACTTAACCCTCTTCTTAAACGTGTTTTAACTGTGTTTTCGTTAATATTTAAGGTATTCGCAATTTCTTTAATTGAATAATCCTCATAATAACGCATGATAATTATTTCTCTATATTTATGATTGAGTCTTAATATGGCACTAGATAAAAGTAATTCATTCTCTTTATTAATGAAATTATCCAAAATATTAAAATCTTCAGCAAACTGTTCCATTTCTAATTGGACTAGTTTATCTTTATACCCTTTTGTCTTAAAATAGTTCATGACATAATTGTGTGCTACTTGATAAAGCCAGTTTTTAAAACTTCCTTTACTTGATTGATAAGTTTTCAATTTTTTCAAAACTCTCATAAATATTTCTTGAGTCAAGTCTAGTGCTATTTCTTTATTTAAGGTGTAATTATAGACATAAATATAAATTTCATCGTAATACATTCGAATTAGTTGATTAGCACTATTTCTATCACCTGATATCACTTTTACTATTAAACTCTCCAACGATATAACTCCCTTCATAACTAATACAGTCAAATTTTTAAAAAGTTTCATTTATGTATAAAAATTATTATTTTCTTTATTAATTCCATTATATAGGAATAATACCCAGTAAGTAAAATAGAATCTATAAATTGGATAAAGCTATTCACCCTATCATTTTCATAGATTCTATGTTTTTATTTATCATTTTATTTTTACATCAAAATAAATGTGTTCTAATTGAAATTCACTTTCATTAATTATCAGTAGCCCAAATGAATAACGTGGTTGAAACCGTTTATGAGTTGGTGACCCTGGATTAAACAACGTTCTATCATTTATCTTTTCTAAAAAAGGTTTATGTGAATGCCCAAAAATAATGAGATTTACATCATCATCTTTAAATTCATCAAGTGATCTTTGTGCGGTGGTTGTCTTAATACCATAGCCATGAAATATACCAACTTTCACTTTTTCAATTTCAACAACCCTTCGTAATGGCAAGTAATGAACTAATTTCATGTCGTCATTATTACCACAAACTCCTATCACTGGTTTAAATGTGTTTAGTGTTTGATAGAATTCATAGTTATTAAAATCACCTGCATGAATGATGAAATCTACTTTACCCATATAATTCTGTACTTCTTTTGGTAATTGGGAATTTTTTGTTAAATGAGTATCTGATAAAACAAGTATTTTTTTCATATAATCCATCCCTTATGAATGATACTTATAATTGTGATGGCAACTACAATCATCATGAAAAGACAAAGTAGAATAGATAGAATGATTGGAATCAATTGGCTCCTTAGAAATTGATAGTTCTTATGTTTTTTTAATATAAGAATCATTGCCCTATTCTTTAACAACTTAGCTAACATATAAGGTGTTTTAAAAATGGGAAATATAAATGCCTTGCTATTTATATCGGCATGATATTCAATTAATAAATTTACTGCTTCAAAATGATTATTTTTAATTGCCATATGTATTGGTCTCATAAAATGTTTGCCTATGGAATTAGGGTCTGCACCATTTTCAATTAATAATTTCAATATAAGTAAATTGCCTGATGCTGCCGCATAATGTATCGGATAATTTTTAAAACGGTTCTTGATATTTACTTTTGCACCATTTTCGATTAATATACTTACTATTTCATTTTGATTAGAGTTTATGGCACCAACTAATGGTGTCAAACGTTTTTTTGTTTCTTTGTTAATATTCGCACCATTACTCATTAAAAGTTTTGTGATTTCAACAAAACCGTTTCTTACGGCAGTGTGCAAAGGACTCACTTTATTTCTAGTACTTAATTCTATATCAGCATGATTTAAAATCATTAATTTAGTGATTTCATATTGATTAAAAATTACCGCATTATGTAGTGGAGTGATCCCTGACTTTGATTGGCAATTAATATTGGCACCGTTATCAATTAATAATTTAGTGATTTCATATTGTCCTAAATAGGCAGTTTCGTAAAGTGGCGTACTTAAATCACGTTCTTTAATATCTACATCAGCTCCATTTTCGATTAGTAAAGAGACAATTTCTTTATTGCCTGTAAAAATAGCGTGATATATTGGTGATAAGTGATGTTTTGATTTAACATTGATTTTAGCATTATTACGTAACAACAATAAGATAATTTTTAGATTTTCCTTTTCAATAGCGATATGTAAAGGTGTTATTCCTCGTTTACTTTGGGAATTGACATCAGCACCATGTTTAATTAGTAATTCTGTTAATTCATATGAATTAACAGAGACTGCATGATGAAGCGCTGTAAGATGTTCTTTACTTCTTTTATTAACTTGAAGTCCATCCTCAATAAATCGCTTACTTATTTCTAAATTATTAGCATGTGCAGCGATGTGTAACGGAGTAAATCCTTTTTCATCTTTAACTTTCTGTGGTTTTATTCCCATCTTTCTAAATAACTCATAGATTTTATAGGCATTAAATGATGCAACCCAAAAGTAAACATGATCACTTTTTTGATATTTTCTAAAATTTACACCATGATCAAGTAAAAACTGCACCATCTCGGTATCATCATGCCTTATCACAAGTGAAAAAGGTGTTTCATGGTGACTATTTTTCACATCTAATTTTGCATGGTGGACAACTAACAGGCGTACAATTGACATCTCCTTATTAAAACAGGCAATATGAAGTGGTGTATTTCCCCGATAATCTTGTATATTAATCTTTGCTCCTAGTTGAATCAGTAATTTAGCAGCATCATATGAGGTTGCGTATAATGCATTATGAAGCGGTGTAAACCCTTCATCGCTCAATTCATTCAAAGGCAACCCGCAATCCACTAAATATTTTAATACTGCGACGGCATTTTCAGTTGCTACTATATGAATTAATGTTTCATTGTAATAATTTTTAACACCTATATTTAATTCTCCATTAGTGTAAAATGCTTTTACAATCTGTACATTGTCTTTTTTTATTGCTTCCCATATTATGTCATCACCGTTATCCTCAGTTTTATTAAATCGTAATTCTTTATATAAAACCATCCCGATTTCCGTTAAATTGAGTTCTACATTCGCTAATTCGAGAGAATAATCTGTTATTGTTAAACCTTTCCCCCTTTGATTTAAAGCCAGTAAAATAGTTTTAATATAGGCATTCTGAGAATCAATGGAAAATAACAGACTTAAATTTAAAGCATCCTTAACAGGTATATTGAATATAAGTTCAATAATATCTTTTAAAGGTAAGTTGTTATTATGAGTTAATTTTTGAAGATATTTTTTAAGCATCATTTCATCGTGATATTTTTCCACAGAATAAATATCAAGTGTGTACAATATCTCAAATACAGCATAAAGTTCTATCTTATTTGATCGTTTTTTATGTTTTAATAAATTAGCTAAAGTCTCCTTTTTCATATAACCATCCCCTACTTATAATAAAAAATCCTCAATTAAATGATACTGATTTAGCCCTTCTTATATTACATAAGAAAATAATTGTTAAATTCTTTTAATTCTATGATATTTTCAACTTCAACTTGCACTAATTCCTAAAAATAAATAAGTAATCTTTGCTTATTTAAATTATGAATTAAGAATTTTTCTCTAAAGTTTTTTATTATTAGTATTTTTAATGAAATTTAGATATAATCTTTTGGTAAATTCTTGGTAAACACAGTTTTTCTATTTGTATACTGTGTTAATTATAACATGTATCTTAATTAAGAAAAAACATTTTTAAGTGATGATTTCATTTATTAATCTTATTCAATAAAGATAATATCACTTCATTATTGAAAACGCTATCATTAAGTGTTATGATATTAAAAGGAGGGATATAATGAAAGAAAAAGGATTTTCAACAAAAGCTATTCATGTAGGACATGATGATAATCATCATGGTACATTAGCAACCCCTATTTATCAAACATCAACCTTTGTTTTCGATAGTGCAGAACAAGGTGGAAGACGCTTCAATTTAGAGGAAGAGGGATATATCTATACAAGACTAGGAAACCCAACCACTAAAGTGTTAGAAGAAAAAGTTGCCGCATTAGAAAACGCCGATGGTTGTATTGCTACCTCATCAGGCATCAGTGCTGTGTCGACTCCATTATGGACAATTTTAAAGCAAGGTGATCATATCGTAAGTGATAATAATTTATATGGTTGCACATTTGCCTACTTCGTTCATGGATTAACACGTTTTGGGATAGAAGTTACCTTAGTAGATGCTAGCAATCCTGAAAATGTAAGAAAAGCCATTAAACCCAATACTAAAGTCATTTATTGTGAAACACCTACTAATCCATCATTAAAATTAGTAGATATCAAAGCATTAAGTGAAATCGCCAAGGAAGCCCATGCTTATTTAATGGTAGATAACACCTTCGCAACACCATATTTAACTAAACCTATGGACTTAGGTGCTGATATTGTCATTCATTCAGGTACAAAATACTTAAATGGTCATGGAGATGTCATTTGTGGTTTAATCTGTGCTAAAAAAGAATTACTCAATGACATCCGCTTTGTAGGTTTAAAAGATATGACAGGTGCTGTCATGAGTCCATTTGATTCTTATTTAGTTATAAGAGGAATTAAAACACTTGGTATAAGAATGGAAAAACATTGTGAGAACGCCCAAATCGTTGCTGAATTCTTAGAAAAACATCCAAAAATTAAACGTGTTTTTTACCCAGGCTTAAAATCTCATCCACAATATGAACTTGCAAATAGACAAATGAAGTTGCCTGGTGGGATGATTTCATTTGAAGTAATCGGTGGATTAGAAGAAGGAAAAAAACTTATCAACTCTACAAAAATGTGTAAATTAGCAGTCTCATTAGGTGATTTAGAGACTCTCATTCAACATCCTGCCTCAATGACTCATTCTCCATACACAAAAGAAGAACGTTTAAAAGCAGGTATTCCTGACGAATTAATCCGAATTTCCGTTGGATTAGAAGATGTAGAAGATATCATTGAAGATTTAACACAAGCTTTAGAGTCTATTTAAGAGGTTACCAAACCTCTTTTTTTTAATTGTTCGTTAAAATAATTAATATTATTTAATAATTCATTAATAAATGATTAGCATAATTATAAAAATATTAATTTAATAATAAATTTATTGCAAAGACATCTCTTTTATAATATAATTCTTATAACAAAACATTGTTTTAATTGGAGGAGATTTATTTGAAAAAAGAAATAACTACCAGCCAAATGATAAAGTTACTTTACAAAATCTTACCTAAAAAGAAATATTTCATCTGTGGAATATTATTTTTGTTGGGATTATCCATAATTGAAATTGGTTCCTCGTACCTCATTCAATTACTCGGAAACTCAGCTATTGATAAATCAATGGAAAACTTTTTAGTTGCGCTATATCTTCTTATATTTATCACCATATTAGACATCTTATTTATGTATTTACGAACACGATTATTAGGTGTCTATACAGAATCTGGAGTTACATATTTAAGAGATAAACTCGCAAAAAAATATAATAATTTGGATATGGAAAATTTCTCAACTCAGCATACAGGTGATTATGTTTCTCGGGCAACAAATGATATGAATAAAGTTCGGAATTTTTTATCCACTACTTTCCCTAATCTTATTTGGACTCCTGTAACAGGTATAGGTGCTTTAATTTACCTATTTTTTATAAGTTGGAGACTCACACTTATTTCTTTTGCGATTTTTCCAGTTGTTGTCATCTTAGTCAGTTTAATCAGTAAACCATTATCTTCTATCAGTAAAAAATTACAAGAGAAATTAGGAGTAGCTAATACCCTCATTCAAGACCACATAAAAGGTGTTGAAGTTACAAAAGCATATAATTTAGAAGGGATTTTAGGAGAAAATTTTAATCATGTAGTTGATGAATCTGTTTACTATGGTAAAAAAATAGCTGGTAGAAGAGCCATTATCATGACAATCTCGGAAGTATTCTCGATTATTCCTTTCTTTATCACTTTTTTCTTAGGTGGATATTATGTGATTAGTGGAAATTTATCAGTTGGGGCCCTGCTTGCCTTTATTAATTTAATTAATTATGTGGCTAATTTTATTGGACAATTCCCTAAATTACTAACAACCGCAAAAGTTGATTTAGCAGGATGTAGACGTATATTTGAAGTTCTAGATTACCCAGAGGAAAGAACAAATGGTGAAAACTTTCCATTATCTCTAAATCAATCGATGATAGAATTTAAAAATGTTAACTTCTCCTATCCTAATACAAGTGATTCTGTTCTTAATTATATTAATTTTACAATTAAACAAGGCGAGTCTGTTGCGATTGTTGGGCCAAGTGGTGGTGGAAAAAGCACCATTATTCGCTTACTCCTTGGTTATTATCATCATTACGAAGGAGAAGTATATGTTAATGGTCATGAATTAAAGACTTGGAATTTAAGTCAATTACGAGAAAATCTTGCTTTAGTTTCGCAAGATACTTACCTATTTCCGGAAACTATTCAAGAAAATATTAGTTATGGAAATCCTATTTTCGAATCATCTATTGAAGAAATCAAAAATGCTTCGAAAATAGCCAATGCAGATGAATTCATTATGAGTTTTCAAAACCAATATCGCACGACAATCGGTGAATTAGGAAATAGATTGTCAGGTGGACAAAAACAACGTATTGCGATTGCTCGGGCAGTCTTAAAAGATGCTGAAATATTACTTTTAGATGAGGCAACCTCGAGTTTAGACAATGAATCAGAAAGCATAGTTCAAGATTCCTTAAATCACATGATGATAGGTAAAACTACTGTTGTGATTGCACATCGTTTATCAACTATTAGAAATGTAGACCGTATTTTAGTGATTGATTGTGGTGGTATTGTCGAGGAAGGGTCACATGATGAATTACTATTGAAAAATGGTTTATATAAAGATCTTTATCAAAAACAAATGAAAATAGAGGCTCAAGATGGGATGGTGGCATCATGAGAAAGAGAAGTACATTCGTTAGAATATTTAGCTTTATGAATAAAGGTTTAAAAGCTTATTTTATTAGTTTAATCATGTTATCACTATTTGGGGTAACCATTCAAATATTAATCGCGATGCTTTTTAAGGACATGTTTAATGCGATCGCTATTAATGATTATAAACTAATGGTTACATTTGTAAAAAACGATATGATTATTATTTTATCATGTTTCATTATTTATCCTATATTTGCTTTTACAATCAATAGAACAATTGCGATAACAACAGGTAATATACGTAAAATCGTTTATGATAAACTTTCAAAATTACCTTTATCCTACTTCAAAAACCACCATAGTGGTGATTTAGTTTCCCGAATGACTAACGATATCTCAGAAACAGAAAAATTATATGATCAGGTCTTCTTCCAAATCATATTTTCACTAGTCGTTGCCATTGGTACACTTGCTTATATGATTTATTTAAATTGGATAATGGGGCTTGTTACAATTATTGGAGCAGGTATAACTTTATTAGTCAATTTATATTATGCTAAAATACTACGGTTATTAAGTACAGGTGTACAAGAGAAATTGGCTAAACTGAATGAATCTTTAACGAATTTATTAGATGGAGTTCACGTCATCCGTTGCTTTAATTTACAATCATTAATTTTCAAAAAATACTATCATAAAAATAAGGATGTTTATGATACTTCAATCAAAAGGGTCCATACACAATCCACTATTTCTTCATTAAATACTTTAAGTGGATTTATCAGTTTTGGTGGATTAATGTGCGTCGGGGCTTATTTAGCGATAAAATATAATATGCCATTAGGCATCATAATAGCTTCAATCCAACTACAAAATGGCCTTAGAAATTTTACAAATTCACTTGGTACTTATGTTACAGGGATACAAACAGCACTTGCTGCCGGAGACCGTGTATTAGAGGTATTAGACCAAGAAGAAGAACCACTCTCTTATGATTTAGAAACAACAACAATGACAACTAATTCCTTGATTGAGATGAATCAATTATCATTTAAATATGATGATGAATTCATATTAAATAATTTATCTTTACGCATACCAAAAGGAAAAATGATTGCCATCGTTGGGCCAACTGGCGGTGGTAAAACAACATTATTTAAAATCATTCTTAACTTTTTTAAACCTACTAGTGGTGATTACTTTATAAATGGAAAACCAATTTGTGAACAAACAATCCAAGAAATCAGAAAATTACTTGCCTATGTTCCACAAGATGCCTATCTTTTTACCGGGACAATTGCCAGTAACATTCTCCACGGAAAAAAGGACGCTTCAAAAGAGGAAATGATTCAAGCAGCTAAAATTGCTAATTGTCATGAATTCATTATGGAATTAGAACATGGATATGATACCATGGTTGGTGAAAAAGGATCACAACTCTCTGGTGGACAACGACAACGAGTTGCTATTGCCCGAGCCGTATTAAAAGATGCTCCGATTTTATTGTTAGATGAAGCTACTTCTAGTTTAGATACAGAATCAGAAATACAAGTACAAGAAGCTCTAAATCATTTAATGGTTGGAAAAACAACATTAGTGATTGCACATCGTTTACAGACAATACAAAACGCTGATGAAATTCTCGTTTTAAAAAATGGAATGATAGTTGAACAAGGAACACATGCAGATTTGTTAGCGATAAATGGAGTTTACAAAAATTTGTATGAAAAACAATTTAAAATTGCCAGCGCTTAAATAACTAGTAATTAGTAGCTATGTTTATGTTAAATAAATGACTTTTAGGATAATAGGACAAAAGGAAATATGAAATTATCTTGAAGAAGTTATTTTATTAGGTTATTTTGCTTCCTATTAAATAATTTAATATTATGATGAATTAATATGCCAAGGAGGTTGAAAAACAATGAAACTTACGCACAGTTGTATTATTACTGAAAATGTAAAAAGATTAAGTGATTTTTATAAAGAGGTCTTACAGATTGAACCACAGACCTATGGAGATGATTATGTTGAATTTCTAACTGATGGTGGAATTCTTTCTCTATTCAATTTTAAAGCCCACGAAGAACTTGCAAAAGGTTCAACAATACCATCATCAAATAGATGTCTTGAACTTGAATTTAACGTAGATAATGTAGATGATGACTTTTCCCGTTTAGAGAAATTGACTGTACAGATAGTAAAACCAATTACTCAACAGCCATGGGGAAACCGTTCATTTTATTTTAGAGACCCTGATGACAATTTAATAAATTTTTATACCCGAACTAAATAGGAATCACTCGGATAAATTACTAGACAAATTTTAAAAAAAAGATAGAATTTTTCATTTGATGAAAAAATTCTATCTTTTTTAATAAACAAACATAAGGGATAGTAATCCACTCTCCCTAAATTAATGCTTTTTTCTGCGCAATAAAGATAAGCTACCAAAACCACTTATTATTGCGACATAAAATCCGAAATCATACCACCAACCAGTATTATTAACTTCATAAATTCTAATATTTGCGTTAAATAAACCAATAACAAGAGAAACAGGAGCGACCCAACCATGCCAAATCCCACATAAGAAACCGGCTGGTTTCGTAACAGTATTCATTCCATCACCTGGCACGCATCCTGTAAGCATGGTAAAGGAAATAACAAGTATACTAGTACTAAGCAATCTTTTTTTCATATAAAGTCCTCCATATTGGTTTGCTATTTAATTGCTTTTATTAATCTAAATAATTCTTCGATATTATTTTCAATTAAATGCTTTGCTCTCTCATTTTCCATGGCTTCATCTAAACTCATAGGATAGTTCAAAATCGAAAACAAAGAAGTCATTCCTTGATCATGCATGCGGTAAGCTTCTTCCATGATTGACCCGCCTATTCCTATAACAGGAATATTATATTTTTTACCTAATTTACTGACTCCCATCGGTGCTTTTCCCATAACAGATTGAAAATCCATTTTTCCTTCACCTGTGATTAAAATATCTGCATCTTTTATCTTATTTTCAACATTTAACTTATTAAAAATGATTTCAACCCCGGGTAGCAGTTCTCCATTTAAGAAGGCATAAATTCCTCCTCCTAAACCACCAGCAGCTCCTGCACCTTTAATATTTGATACTTTTTTATCATAGGTTTTTTCGATGATTGATGCGAAATTTTTCAATCCTTGATCCAATTCTTCAACCATTTCATCATCTGCACCTTTTTGTCTTGCAAATACATGTGCAGCTCCATTTGGACCATAAAATGGATTGTCCACGTCGCATAATACAGAAATGTGACATTCTGCTAGTTCTTTTAATACATGAGCATCGTCTATAAATTTAACTTTATTTAAAGATTCTCCTATTCCCCTTAACAATTGATGTGTTTCATCATAAAAATCATAACCTAAGGCTTCTAACATGCCCATTCCACCATCATTTGTGGCACTTCCACCAATACCAATGATAAATTCACGGCATCCTTTTAGAATAGCATCCTTAATTAATTCGCCAACACCATAAGTTGAGGTTTTTAAAGGATTTCTTTCAGATATTTTAAGAAGGGGTAATCCGGAACTACTAGCCATCTCAATAATGGCAGTTTGATCAGGTAATATTCCATAGGTAGCTAAAACAGGTTCCATTAATGGCCCATGAACAGATAATTTGTTGAATTCGCCACCTAGGCCTTCAATTAAACTGCTAACAGTTCCCTCCCCACCATCAGCTATTGGAATTTTGATAATTTCTGCATCGTGATATATTTTTAGAATTCCCTTTTCAACAGCAGAATTGACCTCATTTGTTGTCATACATCCTTTAAAAGAATCAACTGCAACTACAACTTTCATGATTTCACCTTTTCTTTAAAAATTATTAGCAGGTATTACCTGCTAATATTCGTCTATTTTTATTATAACAAAATCAATGTGAGAATGTAAACAATTATAATAGTAACAATTCCTTGAATCAAAGTTGCTACAGTTTGTGTTTTATAAGCTGTTTTGACATCTAAACCACTGAATTGTGATACTACCCAGAAATAACTATCATTAGAGTGTGAAACTGTTAATGCCCCAGCACCAATTGCCATAACTGTTAATACAGTTCCAATTGTTGAATCTAATCCTAATGGTGCTAATAACGGCATCATTAAGGCTGATGTTGTGACAAGTGCAGTTGTTGATGAGCCTTGTGCTGTTTTTAAAGCAGCAGATAAAATGAATGGCACTAAAATTCCAAGACCAAGCCCACTTAATGATGTTCCGAGATAACCAGCAATTGGAGTCGCTTTAATAATTGCCCCAAATGCTCCCCCGGCACCTGTAATTAATATGATTGGTCCTGCTTGGAAAATACCTTCACCAATCCATTTATAAAGTGTTTCTTCATTGAATTTTGGTAGTAGAAATAATGCGAAAATAAATCCGATGAGTAAGGCATTAAGCGGCTGCCCAAGGAAATTAAAAATAATGTATTGAGATGTATTTACACCGCCAAATGGTAAACTAGGTAAATTGACAATGGTTCCGATAGCAATGAAAAAAATCGGTACCACAATAGGTGCAAATGCTAGATACGCATTTGGTAATTTACCATATTTAGCTTCGATAGTTTCTTCTTCAATGTCTAATCCATTAGCATATAATTTTTCATTTTCATAATCTTCAGCAATTTTATAACGTTTTCCTGAAAATTTGGCCCAAAAATAACCCGCAAACATAGTAAAAATTGAAATGAAAGCACCAAATAAAATTACTATTCCTAATTTATTTGAAATACCTAAATTTGCTGCCGCAGCAATTGGACCTGGTGTTGGTGGTACTAATGTGTGTGATGCATATAAACCAGTTGCAAGTGCGATACTCATCGTAACAGCACTTGTTCTTGTTCTTCGTGTTACTGATTTACGAAGAGCTGATAAAATGACAAACCCTGAATCGCAAAATACAGGAATTGAAACAATCCAACCAATGAGACTCATTGCCAGTGCAGGTCTTTTAGGTCCTACGACTTTAAGTACAACATCTGCCATCTTGACGGCAGCTCCTGATTTTTCTAATATGATACCAATTATAGTACCTAGTACAATAACAATACCAATATACGCTAAGATACTTCCGAATCCGTTAGTAATAATGGTACCAACCGTGTCTAACTTTAAACCACCTGCAATCCCAACAAAGTAAGCAGCGATTAATAAAGCCATAAATGGATGTAATTTTATAATTGATGTTGCCACTACGATAAAAATAATAGCGATTACCAATATTAAAATCATAATAAATTCATGCATATGTTTCCTCCTCATTTTATTGTAATACAATTTATATTTATTAAGAGATATAATCTATTTGTGTTACAATTTTATTATTCCACGAGTTATCAGGTTAACAATAAAAAAAAGGAAAAACATCTTTCCTTTATTTTACAATCATTTATTATATACTTTAATTTTCTGTCATTACGCATTGATACTTTGATATATCTTGTGATACCTATAAAATCTTCTTGCAATCAAATTCGCTCATCATTTATAAGTTAAAATAATAGCTTAAATGTATGATTAAAATCTTTTAAAAAAACCTCGTCATTTTTTAAAATCTTACTCTTACCTTAAAATAGATATAATCTATACCCGAATCAATATCTTCAAATTGCAGGTATGTACATCTCTATTCTTACTTTACTAAGGTACAATAGAAATGAAAATCAGCATCATGTACATTTGAAAAGAGATTTTCACTTGTTTCATTATCAATAAACGTAATTCTAAAATAATCAAACTTTTGTTTATCTATTATAATCGCATTTATGTCTATTCTATAATGATAAGTCTCTTCTACTTGTACAAAATTGAAATCATTTCTTGTTAAACTATGTTGTTCTCCATTATAAATTAAATCTATACTGTAATCTTTAATACTCAATAGATTTGTCATCGATTCCTCATCAATCGTGATGTCAATATCGTCTACATAATATTGATCTAAAAATTCATTTTCATAACAAGCGATAAATGAATAAGAATTACAAACTTGATGATAACCAATATGTGATTTTTCGGTTATGGGTATTTCATTAGGAAGTTGATTAATATAAGAAGAATTAATCGCAAATTGATTCACCGAGACCATTAGGCTGATTAGAAAAATAACAAAGGTTAAAAGTGTTGTCATAGGTAATAATGGTGAAATTAGTGGGTCTTCATATAAATAGTCATCAGGTATCGTAAATTTACTTGCTTTAATTTTTCCCATTCGCTTCACCACTTTTTGGGTGGCATTGTTTGAAATTGTAGAAATTATGAAAGTAATTCCTGTATAAATTAATCCTATATATAAATACATGATATAATCCACTTTAAAATTAAGATTGATAAAAATCAAGGTAAAGATAATTAACGAAATCCATCCTGTGAATTGTATATAAACAAAACGAGTAAAATCAGTTGTAATCGTTTTATAATCAACAAAGTCTTTATGGACATTTACTCTTCGAGACAACAATGCAAAAATCTGAGTAGCAAAACCCAAAATTAAAACACCACATATGGTAATGTATCTAAAATAACGGTTTAAACCATCATATAAATCACTTGTTTCATAATCTTGTGCCGTTTTAAATAATGAGGCTAACCAAGATAATTTATCAACATTTAATATTTGATTAAGAAAACTAAAAAATATACTGCTTAGTATGGTTAAAACAACCATGAAATGATACACACTTTTCCAATGATTTCTTCTTTCCATATTTCCCCTTAAAAATTTTATTTTATTATATTTACAACGTTTATTAATTGATTATTTAAAAATGACTGAACATTGCTAACAGCTATATCCATTAATCGTGTTCGTGCCTCAATTGGTGCCCAAGCTATATGTGGTGTAATAAAGATGTTTTTAGCTTTTAATAGTGGACTGCTTTCAATAATCGGTTCTTGTATAGTAACATCGACTCCCGCAGCATAGATTTCCCCTGATTCTAAAGCATCATATAAATCCGTTTCCTCAATTAAACCACCCCGAGATGTATTAATTAGGATAACACCCTTTTTCATTTTTCGAATGGAATTTTTATTAATCATCGCAGTTGTTTCTTCAGTTAATGGTGTATGTAAAGTAACAACATCTGATGACTTATACAATTCATCTAAACTGACGAACCTCAAATTTTCATTTTCAAATTCTTTTTTAATAGTTCTACTGTATGTAACAACATTCATACCAAAACTCAAAGCTATTTTTGCTACTTTTTGGCCAATATTTCCAAAACCAATTATGCCTATTGTTTTCCCACTTAATTCAATTAACGGATAATTCCAAAAGCAATAATCTGGAGAATTTGACCAATCCCCTTTTTTTACAGCATCATCATGACTCCCTACATGATGACAAACCTCAAGAATTAATGCGAAAACTAGCTGGGCTACAGAATTTGTAGAGTAACTAGGGACATTCGTAACGGGAATATTAAATTCACTTGCGGCTTTTATATCAACCACATTAAATCCTGTCGCTAATACCCCGATATAGCGTATATTAGGTGCCTTTTCTAAAATTTCTCTCGTTAATTGAGTTTTATTGGTAATGACAATTTCACAATCTCCGATTCGATTGAGAACATCTTCTTTTGGAGTTCTATCATAAACTGTTAAATCCACCAGTTCCTCTAATCTTTCCCATGATAAATCGCCTGGATTTAATGTATATCCATCTAATATTACAGCTTTCATTTAATCACCTTCCAAATAATTTATAGGACTATTATAACAAGTTTTCCCTCCTTTTCCTACCTGTCAATCCAAATAATTGTTAAAAATACTATCTAATAATTCATCATCTAAATTTAATTAAATGAATATCAAATTCTGTAAATAGTTCTTTTGGCAAGTTATTTAAAGCAACATGTGTACTTACCGCGACAAACTGAAGCGTAAGATATTCGTACTTTTCGATAGGTATGTTTAACTGATTAAAATAATCTTTTAAATGAATCATAAAAATCATTTTATCATTTATCATAGTTAATGTAAAATCATTCTTTGATAAAAAATAAATCGACCCATTATAATTAATCTTCATATCATAATCTATTGATTCTAAAATCTCAATAGTTTCGGCCGACTGAACTAGTAAAGTAATCACATCTATTTGGTATCCTTTAGGTAAATCAAAGAATCTATCACAACTCAAATCTTGATTTTCTCGACATGCAAGAACATTCCCGCTTGGATATGTAGCTTGTTTATTTAATATCAATTCATTAGGATAAAGCCCATGTATTAAATAACGACAAAATACAACAGTGATGACCATAAAAATGATACTAAATAATGTGGTGAAAGTAAAAAATATATGTTTATAACGAAGGGCTATTTTGGGTTTCAAATCCGAATCCATCACCCTAACATTTTCATTTTTAATATCTTCTATATTATTACGACGCTTAGAAATTTTAACTACTAAAGTTTTTATAATCCCTGATATAATTAACAAAAAAAGAAGCCCCACAATTACATATAAATCACCGAATATATGTTTTAAATTTATCAAGATACCAGTTATAAAAATATAGATAATAAAATGAATAGTTTTTGTATAAACTTGTCCTTTGTAATCATTTAAAACCATTATTTCATTTTTATAGCTCTTATTTAAAATCTTCATATCAAATAGTAAAGAAAAAAGAATATATAATATCACTAAAAAAAAGAAGCTATTGAAATAATAATAAAGTATAAACAGATATTTTATCCTTAATGCCTCATAACCTATTGAGGCATAATAGCTGGATAAAGATTCAATACCAAATCCAAATATTTTTTTCGCAAGAAATATATAACCTACAGATAGCACAATAAACATGACTACATTAAATAATATCCTTCTCTTACTATATTTCATGATATCCTCTCCATTTATTACCATTATACGCTGATGTCTCAATTATTTCAATTATATTTAAAAAATCTGTAAGGATTGTATTCCTAACAGATTTATGACTTTAGATGATATTTTCGACAATTTCAATAACATCCTTTACTTTGGCATCACATAAAGCACTTGTCGTTGCTGCCCCTATACCGATTCCGAACATATTAGCATTTTTAGCAGCTTGTATACCAGCTACGGCATCCTCTACTACCGCACAATATTCAGGTTCTATATTTAATTTACTAGCAGCCACTAGAAAAACATCAGGATGAGGTTTACTTCTTGTAATATCATTCCCATCAGCAATGGCATTAAAACGTGCAGTTAAACCTATTTGTTTTAAAATGATTTTCGCGTTTTTGCTTGATGAACCAATCGCTATAGGTAAATTACGTTTTTTTAGAATATCTAGTACTTCTACAACGTGAGGTAAGATATCTTTAGGCGTCAAACTTTGTAGTAATTGGACATAAGTCCCATTTTTTTTATCGGTTAATGCTTTTTTTTCTTCTTCTGTATATGTTTTATCGGCTTTTTCAAGTATGATTTCTAAAGACTCCCTTCTTGAAACCCCTCTTAAACGGTTATTTATTCTTTCATCAAAATAGATGTTTTCATCATCAGCCATCTGTTTCCATGCTAAATAGTGCAAATTATCTGTACTGACGATGACTCCATCTAAATCAAATATGATTGCTTTAATCATTATGACATCACTCCTTCGTTATCTCAATTTTATCACTTGTTAAACAAATTTTCATTAATTCATTGTTTAAAATTATTTTAAATTCCATTTCTTGCCAATGCTTAGGTAATTGAGGATTTAATTTAATTTCATTATCTTCGATAGTTAAACCAGCAAAACCATATATGGCTGTCATGTAGGCGCCACCATTTGCGGCAGGATGCGTTCCACCAATATATATACCACCTGCGTATTGTTTAGAATCTCCTGTTAAATCAACCGTTGCCGTTTTCATAAAGTAGGGATATGCCCACTCAGGATTATGATTTAAGCAACTAACTAAAGCATACATACAAGCACTTAAACTAGAACCATGTTCTGTTCTTTTCTCATAATATTCCCAATTAGCTTTCAGAACATCAGGAGTATAATCATCTTTAAATAAATAAAGCATCGTAATGACATCTGCTTGTTTAATTATTTGAGTTGGAGTGGCAATCCCATTAGCTCCCCCCCAATATTCATTAGGATGAAGTAATCGACTTCTGAGGACTTCTACTGTCGTATCCTCTAGTTTAAAATAACCGTCAAATTGTTCAATAAGATTATTTTCATTTGGTTTTTGAAGATATAGATAAGAAATGAGTTGTTTAAGTAGTTCGTAGTCTTCAACAAAAACCAATTGTTTCATTATTTTCTCTATTTCTAACGGGTAATTCTCCTTTAATAAATCAATGACTTTTAATGCAATTTTAAATGTTTCCAAAATCATCCGATTAGTAAAAGCATTATTATAAACTCTCTCATGATATTCATCAGGTCCTGTGACATCGATGAATTCAAATTGATCTTTATCTAGTTTCTGATTACCATAAGATAAATAAAATCGTGCACATTCTAATATAACAATAGCTCCACCAGAAAGAAGTATGGAAATGTCTTTTGTGCGTAAATAAGTTTCCCATATGCCATAAACAATATCAGCACTGATATGAATTTGTTTATCTCTAAAATAGGTTCTCATTGGCCTATTTGTAAAAACATCTGTTACATTATAATGACTACATGCATCAATTCCTGTCTCTTGGGATTCCCAAGCATAAAAGGCCCCTCGATAGCCGTATTCTTTTGCTTTTATTCTCGCACCATCTAAAGTATGAATACGATATTTTACCAAATTTTTGGCAGTTTTTAAATCTGTCGCTAAATAAAATGGCAACATAAACATTTCCGTATCCCAGAAAATCGCACCTTTATATGTTTGACCAGAAATTCCTCTAGCAGGTATAGATACTTTATCTGAATGCCTTTGAGAAAGTATGATGAGATGATAAATACTATATCGAAGGGCAAATTGTGCTGCCTCATCTCCTTTTATGATGACATCAGAAATATTCCACCGCTTTTGCCACTCTTTTTTATTTTCTTCATATAAATAGTCGTATCCTAATTGGGCAGCATTTTGTAATGTTTCTACTCCTTTTTCGATACCATCCTCATGATGATTGATATATGCCCATTTATAAAAGGTTATTGCTTCATCTTTTTTTAAAGTCAATGTGAATTGCCGAAATGCTTGTTGGTAATTTTTCAGATTATTTATTTCTACTTTGTGATCAATCATAAATATTTCTTGAACGAGAACTGGAATTTGACATTCTTTAGTTTTCGTAGAAAAATTGATGTTGTTATTCTTAATATCAATCAGGTATTCCTGTAAATGAGGTCCATTCAAATCCCATACATCCCCATCTATCCCCGTTTTGACGGTAATAGAACAATTTGAAGTTGCTTTAACGGTATATTTCATCACCATTAAATGAATGTTAGCTAAACTAATGAATCTAGATGATTGTATTTCAATTTGTTTATTATCTATTTCCCATGTTGTTATTCTTTGATAAACACCACAACTTATATCAAGCATGACTTCATGATGTATTGGTTTTTTAGTGAGGACACTGAGTTCCTCATTCTGGTAGAATAAAGTGGTGTAAAATGGATTGGGAAGATTAACGGGTTCTCTCCATTTATTTTCAAATTGATCATAAACTCCTGGAATATTTAAACCTACTAACTGATTTTTATCGAATTCATCTAATGTACCACGATAACCCATAAAGCCATTACCAGTTAGAAACTGATTGCCATGATGAACAATTTCTTCTTTTGTAAATTGATTTGTTTTTACTTTCCACATATTACTTACTATTTTTCACTGGTAAAACCAATGAATCCTTTTCAATATGATAGAGGTTTCCATAAATAACTAAGTTAATCCCAGTTCCTGAACAATGGATAGATACTTCATCAGTACTCACTTTAACAGTAACTAAATTACCTAGATATTTGAGTTTAAACGAATATTGCTTCCAGATTTTCGGAATTACTGGATTTAAGACAAGGTATTTACCGTCACTTCTAAATCCACCAAACCCATAAACAATATTAATCCACGAAGCTGCAATACTAGTTGTATGTAAACCTTCACAGGTGTTTCGATTATAATCATCAATATCCATTCTAGTCGCAAAGCCAAAGAAATTAACCGCTTCCTCGACTTTATCTAATTCGGATGCAAATACCGAGTGAATAGATGGAGAAAGTGAAGATTCATGAATACAGCGAGGTTCATAATAATCATAATTGGCTAACTTTACTTCTTTTGTGAAGTGTTGATTATACAAAAACATAAACATTAGTACATCTGGTTGCTTAATCATATCATTGCGATAAATATGATCATAAGACCAATGAGAGTAAAGCGGAAAATCCTCCACTGGTATTTTATCCACATCAATATGAGGTAAATCAAAAAATCCTTCGTGTTGCTCATATAATAAATGTTCTTTATCATATGGAATATACATCGCATCCGCACTATCTCTAAATTGCTTCATTTCATCATCTTGTATATTTAATTTTGTTTTTAAAACAACATATGCTTGCGGATTATCAATTTGTAAATCATGAATAACTTCACATGTGTATTCAAATGTTTTTTTCGCCATAAAATTAGTGTAAGCATTATGATTAACCATCATTTGAAACTCATCTGGTCCCATGACACCATAAAATCCAAATTTAGTATAAAGACTATTCCAATCACCACGAGATAATAGAAATCGACTTATCTCAACTAACATTTCAATTCCATATTGTGTTAAAAAATCAATGTCTTGTGTATTCTTGACATAATGCCAGATTCCATAAGCAACCCCTGTTGAAGGCTGAAATTGTAAACTTGCATGTTGCCATAAATCACAAGCTTCATTGCCATTTAAAGTAGCAATCGGATAACAAGCACCGACACAATCGAGATCTAACGCTCGTCTTTTCGCATTTTCTAACGTATGATAACGATACATTAATAAATTCTTCGCCGCATTTGGATTATTGAATATATAAAACGGTAAACAATAAGTTTCTGTATCCCAAAAGGCATGTCCACTATAAGCTTCCCCTGTTAACCCTTTTGCACCGATATTATTCTTTGGGTCAACCCCATTATACGTTTGTTGTAGTTGGAAAATACAAAAACGGATGCCTTGTTGATTTTTTTCATCACCGATGATTTCAATATCATAATCACACCAAACTTGTTCCCAATATTTCACATTCTGTTGATAAGCTGCCTCAAACGTTGGTTGTACTTTTAAAGTATCCCATCCTTTTTCCCATAAAGAAAGGCCCATTTCACCTGTTTTATCCACCACATTCGTGACACATTTATCAATTTGTTCATGTGTTCCTTTTAGAAGTTTAAATTTAAACTTGTGGCCGACTAATTTATCATTTTTAAATGGTGTTGCCTCAAGCTTTGTTTTTAACTCATACGAAGAAAAAACACTTTGATTAGTGGTGAGTGTTTCCCCGATACAAGCTGCATAATGATTATCAAAATCAGATTTGATTACTTTCCAAAAATTAAATTTTCCCCAATGTAAAATTGAAAAATCTAAACACATGACTAACTCAATATCTACATCTTCATTCATAGCTTCAATCTCAATTCTTTGATAGCCATAATGGGGTAAAATCATACTGACAAATCGTTTGAAAGTGAATTTCACTTCTTTATTATCTTCTGTTATATATATAAATTCACGAATGAATTCCCCTTTTTTAAAATCTAATGATCGTTTAAATTCTTTGATGTTATCTTTATATACATCAACTTTAACACCATCTACATAGATTCTTGTATACAACCAGTCTACTGAATTGACCATAAAATGAGTTCTTTTAACAATACCTTTATAATGTGTTTCATTTTCTTTCGTTCCATTTTCATAAATCCCATTAAAATAACTGCCTAAAAGGGTGCCACAACTCGCACCCTCTTCCATATACCCACGTACTCCCATATATTCATTACCGATGGAAAAAATAGATTCTGATACTTTATTTCGTTCAGGATTGAATCCTTCTTCTTCAATTTTCCAAGGCTCAACTTTATAATATTCAAATGCTTGTTTTGCCATATTCTCTCTCCTTATTCTTTAATACCAGTCGTTGCAACTGAACTAGTAATTTGTTTTTGGAAAATAATAAACAATATAATTGGTGGAATGATTGATAAAGCCAACACCATGAGTAATTTGTCTGGTGTAAAATTCATCGCTGTTCCCATATTTCCTTGAAGATTAAAGATTTTAACCATTACAGTCCGTTTAGCATCATCCATTAATACTAAGTAAGGGAGTAAGAAATCTGACCACGCAGCATTGACTGTAAAGATGCTAATGACCATAATAATTGGTTTTGATAATGGGAGTAATAGTTTATAAAACATTTGTAGCTTATTACAACCATCTAATTGTGCTGCTTCAAATAAAGTCTTTGGCAATTGATCAAAATAAGTTTTAAACATAATAAAATAGAATGGATTAGCTCCATAAACTAACCATAATGGTATATAGGAATTAATGAGTCCTAATGTCACAATATTATGAAATAAAGGTCCCATATTTAACACTACAGGAATCATCATGCTAACCATTACTAAAGTAAATATCACTTTATATCCAATTGGTTTAAGGATAGATACAGCATAAGCAAGTAAGCCATTAAATAAAACAGAGCACAGTACTGCACCAATAATGACAAATAACGAATTGACATAATATCGACCAAATTGTAGCTCTTTCCACAAATTTAAAACTTTGCTGAAATCTAATTTTTTCGGTAACAGGGTGAAAGGAACAGCGTATAATTCTTGTGCAGATTTAAAACTTGATAAAAATAACCACAATGGTGGAAATACAGTCACGATAATAGTTAAGACAATAATTAAAATCATGATTCCATACATTATTTTATATGAAGTCTTTTTATAATCAGAAAATATGATTAAACCATTAGTTTTATGTTTTAAATGTTCCATAAAAAGACCTCCTATTCTTTTTCTTTGGTTAGTTTTAAATAGATGAAAGTGAGAATTAGTAACATAACTGCAACAATGACTCCAAGTGCCGCTGCTTTAGAGGCATCACCTGATCTAAATGCGTAATTATAAATTAACTCAAGTAATGAAATAGAGGAGTTATTTGGACCTCCATTCGTCATTACAAATGGTTCATAAAAGACTTGGAATACGGAAATTATTTGGAGTATGAACAACATCCTGATAGTTGGTGCTAAATAAGGTAAAGTAATATAGCGTATTCGTTGCCATAATGTAGCCCCCTCTAATCTTGAGGCTTCATAATAAGTGCTATCAACACCTTGTAAAATAGCTAAATAAATAAGCGTTGTAGCACCTGCCCCTTTCCATGTCATTGTGAAAACAATAAGTGGTATAACCAAAACCTGACTATCTAACCACGGTTGTGGGGAAATTCCAATAGTAGAGAGCATGGCATTTATTGCGCCATTAGGGTCTGGGTCCATAAGAAATCTCCACATAAGGACAATAGCAAGTCCGGGTATCATATTAGGAAAATAAATCGTTGTTCTAAATAATCCTTTGAAATGAATGATTTCACTTAGAATTAAAGCTAAAATAATAGGAATAAGAAATCCTATTATAATAGACCAAAATGTATATTTAAATGTATTAAAAAAAGCCTTCATAAAAACCGGGTCTTTTACGACCTCGATATATTTTGATATACCTACAAATTTTTCTTTTGTGTACCCGATAGTCTCATAAAAAGAAAGGGAGACATTAGATACTAGTGGTAACCAAACAAAGAATAAAAATAATAGGATACTTGGAAGCATAATAAGCCAACCACCAAGATTTTTATTTATTATATTCTTCACCCTAAAATCTCCCTTCTACTCATCTTACCTAACCGTTTATCTTATTTAAATATTGAGTTTGAAATGATGTGTTTGCACTTGTTAATAACGCTGTTGGATTTGCATTTTCATTGGTCAATACCTGTTGTATACAAGAATCTAATATTTCATACATTTCTTGAGTATAATAAGGTTCCTCAGCTTTTCTTATATCTGGGAATGTGTCATAGAAATCTTGAAAATTAGTCATCTCTACATTCACATATTTTGCATTTAATAAATCAACATAACTTAAATAGTCTTGATTAATCCATGGTTCAATTGTTGGCAATATAGGCATTCCTTTAGTTACTGCTGTTTGCATTCCAACTTCCATACTTTGTTTAGAAACATCAGACATTTCAGGAGAACGTCCCATGTATTCTAAGAATTTTAAAGCACCTTCAACTTGTGCATCAGTTGCTTGCGCTGAGAACATAAAAGGAGTTCCACCAAATAATGAATATTGATCCCCATTTGGGCCAGCTGGCATTGGGACAAAAGCAACATCTTTTTTATCCATATTAAAGTTAGTTATTGGCATTGATATTGCATCACTTCCGGCAAAAGCCATCGCTGCTCTACCTGTACCAATATAGTTATACCAATCAGAATAACTTAAAGAAGCACTTGCTGGTAATGTGTCATCATCCCATTTTAATTTTTTCACCCATTCTAATGCTTGAATGGCTTCTGGTGAATTTAAATTTGCTTCCCATTGTCCATTGTTATTTTGTGTTTGAAGTTGCGCTCCAAAATTCCAAGCAATATTAGAAAATTGCCATCCACCATTATTATTATTTGATAAAATAACAAGTCCTGCGACATCTTTATCATTCAATTGCTTTTCAGTTTCTGTGATATATGTAGCAGTTTGTTCTAATTCATCAAAAGTTGTTGGATAACAAGGATTGCCATCTTGATCAATTATATCTGGAGTTCCATCATTATTCCAATCAGTTATTAACCCTACTTCTTCAAATATACTTAAATTAATAAACAACCCCAACCCATAACCATCCCGAGGTACACCATAAACTTTACCATCACTTGTAAGTGCTGCCCTCATTTCTGGGTCCATTTGATCATACCAACCTAAATCTTTTAAATTTTGTGTGATATCTTTAACAAAATGATTTGATATTAGTTTTTGTGGTTCTGTGAACCAAGTTTGAAATACAGTTGGAGTAGTTCCACTTTGTGCCATTGGAAAAAATGTATCCACTGAATAGGTATATGGTTGCCCAATAATCTCATATTGTGGATTATCTTGTTCAAATAACCGCTTCCACTCGTTAAACATGTTAACATCATCGGTTAAATATGGCTCTGGCCACATACCAATCGTAACTTTTATTTTTTGATTATTTTTACATCCGGCAATAGATAGAGATAATACCAAGATGACAAATAATAGAAAAGATCTTTTTAACATTTAATTTACCTCCCTTGATAATTTTATTATAACTGATTCGAATATCTTTTAGAATATCACAAAACTGCAAAAAGGTTTGCGATACTGCTAGGATGTTATCTTTCATTGAAACCGATTTCAATCTCTTGTATAATTAAATTAATAAATAGAATCGTGGTGAATAATATGTTTATCAAATTACAAAGAAAAATGATGTTTTATATTCTCGTAACTGCTTTCATTTTCACAACAACAATGGGTGTAATTTCTTTCTTCTTTGTTAGTCAGAGTTTATATCAGAATTTTCAATACTCGGCAAATGAAAACATTAATCAAAGCATTAAAAATAGCCTTTTTTCTATAGATGCTGCCAAAAGTTCTACGATTCAAATCTCTCAAAATGCCAATATTATTGGAGCTATCTCTTCAACAGAATATAACCCTAGCATTAATCCCATTCTAAATACCTTGAAGAATACATCCTATGGTATACTTGGGGTCACCCTTTATACAACAAACGATCAAGTATACACGACAAGTAGTATCTCTTCTTACCCTACTTTTAATGACTTTGCGAATAATGAACAAATAACACAATTTATGAATTCAAACGACACCATATTTTTATCAATTAGAACAACAGCTATCTCTCAAATCTATAACCATGTGCGCTACGATCCTCAATATGGTATGATATCCTATGTTGTCAAATTATATGATGATAATTTGATGGTCCGTGGTTATCTTTTCGTTGACATTGACCCAAATTATATCTATAATAATTTCTTTGATTATGAAAATTATGTAAATTTTAAAAATGTACAAACCTATATTTTTTCTCAGAATAATGATTATTTAAAATCAGCAAAAAATTCTGAATCTAATAATAAATATCTTACACAAGTACTTGATAATCAATCTAAAATTAGTAGTGATAAGAAATATTTTATTATATCTAAATCTTTTAACTCTGATACTAAAATTATTACACTCGTACCTATGAATTCTTTATATATGAATTTATTAGAAATTGGTTCAATTATCCTTATTACAATGATTATTTTACTGTTAATTGCTTATGTCATATCAAAAAAATTTACAAAACATATCATTTCATCATTAACGGATTTACATAAAAAGATGACAGAAACTGATTTAGAAAACGATAATTTAATAGGTGCAGAGAAAAACGTAAGATGATACTTACGTTTTTTTATTTATCAATATATCGTCTTTTTATTTTGATGAGAACTTGCGTGCCACCTTTTGGCTTAGAGGTAACGATAATACCACAATCTCTACCATATTCTAATTTGATCCGTTCATCTACATTTTTCAAACCATATCCTCCATCAGTAGATGATAATAAACGATTATCAGCAAATAAATCAATTGGGACATCAAAACCTAGCCCATCATCGATGATTTCAAAATAAATAAATCGATCATCACGAGACACTTTGATGGTAATATGGCCGATATACTCTAATTGCGAAATGCCATGTTTAATTGCATTTTCAACAATCGGCTGCAAGATTAACTTCAATGTTTCTTCACTTTGAACATTTTCGTCTACTTCATATTCAATTGTAAATTTATCAGGAAAACGAATTAATTCAATTTGCATAAAATTTTGTATCAGTTCGATTTCTTCATGAACAGTAATAAATTTATCCCCTTTATGTAAACTGATTCTAAAAAATTTAGCTAAAGCTAAAACTAATTTTTCTATATCTCTTTGTTTTTTGATTTTTGCCATCCAGGCAATAGCGTCTAATGTATTGTATAAGAAATGAGGATTAATCTGCATCTGTAACGTATATAATTCTAATTTCCGTTGATTTTCCATATCGGATTTATTTTTATCAATTAAATTAGTAATCCTTTCAACCATTTCATCATAAGTTTTTTCTAATTCCCATAATTCGTCATGGTTAGTTACTTTTTTAAATGGATCTTTTTTTCCGCTGACTGAGAATTTCCTCAATCCACTGATGATTTTGTTTATTGGTTTTGTGATTCCATTTGAAATTCTAAAGGCGACAATAGTGGCTAAAACTGCCATGATTATTCCTAATATTAAATAATAATTATTTAATTGTAAAATGTCCTTAAATAAGGTGTTATAGGATATTACACTAATAATTTTCCAATCTAAGCCATACTGATTATTAAAATCAGGATATTGATTCACGATAATAATCGATTTTATGCCATTTAAATTCCGTATTTCATAATTAGGTAAATGATTTAAACTAAATATATCAGCATCAAAAATAGTGGCTCCTAAATACTTACCTGTAGAATGAGTCACAACGTAAGAGTCATTTGATACAACAAATGAATATCCCAAACTACCTGATATATTACTACAAATATCAATGAGAACTTTTTCATTGATATAAAAGATAATGCTTCCTTTTACATCACCAGTAGGAAAGTTAACCATACGTTTCCCAATAACTAAATAACTATCTTGATTATTACCTTGTATGACATTTCCTTGTTCAATTAGCTTATTAGATGCCATTACTTGTTGGATAAATTGTGTACTTGGTAAACTTATAGAATCATTGAGTCGATATAATGTCTCATTATAATAAACAGTAACATCGCCAAATAACTCTTGATTGATACCTACAGAACTCATTAATTGTTTAAACAGAATATTTTTATCAGCTTGTGATATCGTATCATCCTCAAGTACTGTCTCAAAATTCTCATTTAATACCATCCTTGAATATAACAAATTCACTTCATCTAATACTTCGGATATTCCATCATACATTTCATATTGTCGCGAATAGATATCATTATAAATATAATTTCGAATAGAATAAGTAGATACACTTTGAACGACAAGTAATAAGATTAATGCAAATGTGAAGGACATGAGGATCAGTGTGAGCGTAACTTTACTTCTTAGACTATTTCTGATTTTCATTGCATCACATCATCATCGATATATTGTCGTGGCGAATAGCCCACTTTTTTCTTAAAAATTTGACTAAAATATTTAGAATCATTATAGCCAACTAATTCAGCAATTTCATATATTTTTAATTTCCCGCTTAATAATAACTGTTTAGCAACCATCATCCGGTAATCTGTTAAACATTCATTAAATGTTTTCTTCAGATTATCTTTAAATAAATGCATTAAATATGATTCACTCACAAATAAACTATCAGATACCATCTTAACTGTAATATTTCTAGAATAGTTTTGCGTGATGTATCTCATTGCTTGTATCACTTGTGGGCTATATTTATTCGTTGTTGAATTACTAACAGAAACAGTATTAATCATAGGAAACAATTTAACTTCTGTTTCTTGTTGTGCTAAAAGATAAGCACTTTTTAAAGTAGATAGATCCTCATAAAAACTTATTCCTATAGACAGAATCAATGGATTTTGTTTTTCATAATTTTTCAGTGCATCTTCACAAATCATTTCCATTTCTTTGAATTTTTTTTGAGATGTTAATGTAAAATGAGAATCATCTATTTCACTATAAAATGGTGAACTATCTAAACTTTGTATTATGAGATTTAAAAATGTTTTTATAGCAAAAGAGGCATTTTCAGGATTCATCCCCTGATAATCATCTATTTTTCCATATATAACTGTACCTGAATCTTGAACATCAAGTTGATAAATGGCTAGTTTTTCTTCAATTTGTTTAATATCTTGGTAATCACCTTGAAGTAATTGTTGAAATAATTTTTGCTTTATAGTTGGTAATTCAGTTTGCAGTTGGACAAAATATTGATTTCTTTGTCTTTTTTCTTGCAAATTGGTTAAAGCTGCATTTACTTTTTCAATTAATTCCTCATTATCAATTGGCTTTAATAAATAGCTGTAAGCTCCATTTTCTAAAGTATCTTTGGCATATTCAAAATCTTTATATCCACTTAAGATAATGACTGTACAATCAAAATTGTTAGCTTTTATATGTTTAATTAACTCTAATCCATCCATAATAGGCATTTTAATGTCAGTGATAATTAGGTCTGGATGGAGATTTTTAATCATCTCTAGACCCATTTTTCCATTGGTTGCTTCACCAATTATTTCTATATCATAATTCTCCCAAATGATTGTCTCACGGATACCCATCCTTACTAAATATTCATCATCTATTACAATCATTTTAAACAACATTAACACCTCTTTTCAATTGTTCTATATTCTTTATTTCAATTCTATTGATTATAATTATACATTAATAGTCATAAAATTACAAAATATTAATTTAATGGAAAAATAGAGCTATCATTAAGATAGCTCTATTAAATGTTAGTGATTTTTTGTATTAGTTTCTTTTACGAAGAAAGAATCCAACACCACCGATAACAATAACACCACCAACAATAATTCCTGCGATTGCTAAAGCTGACAATCCATTATTATCGTCATTTGAATTATTTGATGTAGCAGTCGTTGTTGTACTTGCTGCAGTTGTTGTAGTCGTTGTAGCAGCTGTTGTTGTTGTTGCTGCAGTTGTCGTTGTTGTCGTTGTAGTTGTTGTATCATGGTCAGTATCATATGTTTGTAATGCACCTTCCATAATAGTTACTTGTTGTAAACTATCAGCAAAGAAGACCTCATCAATATATAATTTACCAGCACCCCAAGAACCGAATTCTAATAAGACACCCTCAGCATTAACTGGTAATCCACTAGCTGCTAAATCAATGATAAAATATTGATAATCAGTAGTTACATCTTGAATTGAGATACCTGGGAAACTAACTAAATTTCCTGCATTAAAGTAAACTGTTGAGCTAGTATCCAAACCGACAATTGTACTCATACGGAAACTTCCAAGATCTGTACCTTCATCAGCCTTCATTCTTAATACCAAATATTGTTTTGGAGTATCATGATTATTAGTTGGACTTGCTGTTTTATACCAAGCATGGGCACTATCAGTTGCATCTAATACTAATGCATTATCAACAATTGAAGTACCACCTAGGTTAAACCAATAATGATCTGTTCCTGTATCTACAGCTGTACGATTGAAATCATCAAACACGACTTTATTATCTAAGTCTAACGATGGTACGGCATCATTAGCAAAGAAAATTGAATCAATATCTAATTTCCCACCACCACCGTAGAATATGTCAAATCCATTTACAGTAGATGTTAAATTACTAGCTGCTAAATCGATAATCACATACATATAACCATCACTTGTTACATATGGATAATCTACCGTGTCAAAGTTTGCGATAGGTAAACCAGTACCACTCTTTAAACCACCATTGCCCCATACTGTTGTACTTCTAGCATCAGTAGAATCAATTGTAGCGATGCGGAAGTTAGCTAGTGATGCCCCATCTTCACCTTTTACTTTAAATACGACGTATTTATATGACCCATCATTAACGCGGGTACCACCAGTTGTATATTGCATATAATCAGTATTTTGTGTACAGTCAAATACTAATGAACCATCATTCATTGACATTCTATCCATTCCTGCATAACCAATGATAAAAGATAAACCATTGTCAATTGCGACTTGATTATTAGCATCGTATGCAGCTGTTGCTCCCACTGTATCACGATTGAAATTATCAAACATAACGAAATCAGTTGGGTCTAAGATTGGATAAACAGTTTGGTTTACAGAAGCATCATATTCCATATTAGTAAAGAATATTTGATCAATGTAAACTTCTCCTGTATCTGTATTATTTGATTCAATTTTAAAACCATTAACGTCATTATCCCATCCATTATTGGAGAAATTAACTACTATGTTTTGAAAATTAGTTGTTATAGCCGGTACTGCAACATTATCTGGGCCTAATAATGCAGAGAATGCAATTGGTGTACCGTAAGTTTCAGCACCAACACCATCTACATAGAATGGAGTTATTGTTAAATCTTCTCCACCTACAGCGCCTTCTAATCTGAATACAACGTTATCATAAGTTCCTGCTGCATTTGAATTATCATAACCTGCTTCACGGAATGTTGCTTTTGCTGTTGTATAATTTACATCTAACCATTTCCCAATGATTTGAGATTGAGGGCCAGCCCCACGCCAGTAGTCTGTAGAATCTACTGTAGATGAAACATCAGTACGATTAAAATCATCTAATAAGGCGTTACTCGCATTATCAGTATATCCTAATGTAGTTGCATCATTACTCCAATAAACTGATTTAATATCAAGCTGTCCTGCACCATCGCCTGTTGTATTAGCTAATAAATGGAATCCAACGATAGCTTTTCCAGCATCAATAGTAGCTGGAGTCGTATCTCCCATAGCTGTAAATGTCATACCATCTAAAGTGTCTGACAAACTAATGATATAGACTTGATAATCACTTGTCAATTCAGGCATAGCGGCTAAATCTGGATCTAATAATGAAGTAAATGGAACATCAATATCATTATACGTATCACCATAACGGAAAGATATCGTTAAATCATCGATTGAAGCACCATTAGCCCCTTTCATTACAAGAACTAAATTGTCATATGCACCTGCTGAATTACTACCAGATGCTACCTTATAGATTGGAGCATCTTTTGTTGTTCCAACTGTTGTTGAATAGTTTGCTTGAAGATAACCTGTTCGGCTTGTTAAATCAACAGCACTGCTATCTTCATTCACAGCCCACCATAAACCAGTCCCATCAACACCTGTTAATGTAGCTCTTTCGAAATTATCGAAATTTTGGTCAAAATCAGAATTGAAATCTCTTCCTAGATAATTAGCTCCATCTCTAACATCAGCTGTTTGGATATCAACTGCTTTGACGGTAAACAATTGCATTGCACCAATCAAAAATAGTGTTAAAAACAGAAATGAAACTTTTCGTATGGGTTTTCTCATACTTTTTCCTCCTTTATTTCTTTTATTCAAATACACTTATTTCAGATACTTGAGCTCCTTCTCCACCCGCATCACTATTACCTGTAAAGACAAATTTGATATATTGTGCACTTTGAGGACTATTTAAATGGATTTCTACTAAATTACCAGTTTGAGGGTTAAATGTATAGTCCGCTTGTGGAACAATTTCAGAATATGTGCTTCCATCTGTACTAGCATAAACGGTGATTGTTTGTGTTCTTGAAGTCCACTGCATTAATGGTGGTAATGCTAAATCGATATAACCAACATTATACACACCTGCCATATCAACAATCACTTCTGCTGGCCATTCACCTTTTTTAGATTCATAGTAAGTTAACGGATTTCCATCGGTTAAATTACTAGCTACATACACATCTTCATAAGGACTAGCTGTAACAGCTTGATTGTATGTTAGACTTGCTGGATAAAATTCTACTTCAGAAGTAAATGCAGTTTGAGGATAGCTGACTCCTTCACGATGATAAAATCGTAATTGAATCGCTTTAAATTCACCTGGATTTATTTTAATATCCGCATAATTCCCACTTGCTGGTGAAAATTCATAATCATATGAATTTAATAATTTTGTATAAACATTAGTGGTACTAGTTGATTTAATACCATAAACCGCTATATTTTGTAGTTGATAATAGTCTGAATTAGCATCACCATAAACACGTACTGTGCCAATTTTCTTATTTGAATCAAATACAACATTTAACGATGCAAATTCTCCATTTTCATTAGTCCAAGCCTTACCAATCCATTGGGTTGTTTTATCTTGGTCTAAAACATTAGCTGCTACATTAGTACCATCATCAAATGATCCTGTTTCATCATCCCAAACTAAAATACTTAATCCATGAGTTGACGACGCTGTAAAGCTACCTGTTACTTGTTCACCCATATATACTTGTGGTAATTCCTTTTTAGCAAAATCAGGTACAATGTAACCTTGTTGACTAATATTAGCAATCTCAGTTATTTGTGGCGTATCATTTGTAGAAAGATCTAAATTATATGGAAGGATTAATTTCGCACCTGTTGATTCTGTTGTCGTAAAGTTATAACTCACATTTGTCGCAAATTGATTAGTAGTTAAATTTAAATCACTTGCGTTATTAACCTTAACACCTTTGAAAGTCACATTATTGAAATGAACATTTGTGATTTTATGATCTGCATCATATCCTGAAATTCTCGATACTAAACCATTTGATCCATTAAGCACTAATAAATTATTTATTGTGACATTATCTATTGACCCACGCACTCCACCAGATTTTGTCCAAGATTGATTATATTGTATTTGAAAATCAACTAAGAAATTATCAGCACTACTTGTTGGGTCATCACCAACTTCTTGCGCATCTTCAACGGTAATATTTTGATATAGTATATTGGTAATTTGGGCGTCGTCGCTGTTATGAATACTGATAACTGGTTTATGGAAGTTATGAAGCACTGTGATATTTGTAAAAGAAATGTTATTCATAGTCGCTCCATTAGTTTCATAACCAATTTCCATGCTTTGTGCTAAATCCGTCCAAATTGTCATATTATCAAAATGAACATTATCAGTTATTCCACGGTCATAATTCTTAACAACTAATGAATCATCCCATGTGCGAACAAAACTATTTTTTACTTCAACATTTTTACTAGATTGAATGGAAATTCCATCACCATTAGGACGTGCAGTTATTATTTTAATGTTATCAATTAAAACTCCATCATTGAAATACGATGTGATGGTCCATCCTGCAGGGTCTAAAATCGATATTCCTTCTATTGTAATATTCGTCGAATTTCTAAACTCGATAGGAACCGTTACTTGAGAGGCTGTTAAACGAGGGAAAATTGAACCATCGAGAATTCCTCTACCTCTAATCGTAACATTGTCAACACCATCAGCACGAATTTGTCCATAAACTAAAGCTCCACCAGCAATATAAATAGTTTCATTACTTTGAACTGGTATTGCATCTGCCTTATATACACCAGGACCCAAATATATCATATTATCTGGTATGTTATTTGCGTCTGGTGTATCCGTTTCAAGTGGGTTTGCGAACAAATTAATTGCTTTTGTTGTTTCTCCATTATATTCAACCACATAATTAGATGGATAATCCAATGTAAATGTGATCGTATTCCCAGAAACAACTGGTTGAATACCATATTTTAAAGGTCTAACAACCGCACTACTCACAGTTTCACTATTGACTGTAATTGTTACACTTACTGACCCTTCAAAATCAAACATTGCAACAGGAGTCGTAGTAGTAACTGGTGTAAAAGTAAATAAACGTCCATTGTTAACGAGTGTATCGTAAACAAATAAATTCTTATCTTCAACTTTTACTCCTACATCACTGCTACTTTGTAGCATACTTGGTCCATCATACACAACAAGTTTCGTTTGTGTCACAGTTGTTGAAGGTGTATAATCGGTTGTTGTAGTAGTTGCATCTGTTGTTGTTGTATCTTGTACTTTATGTCTACAACCAGCTAATGTCATTGTCACTATAATAAAAAGTAACAATATCATTAAACGTGATATAAACTTAAACTTAAACATAATTTACCTCCTTTAGCTTACTTTAATTATACTAAAGCATACTTTACACTAACATACCACAAAACTGCAAAATGGGTTGTTAAAGTGCTGAAAATGTAATCGTTTTTGATTTTAATATCTATGTGATAGAAATATAATTAATATCACGAGATTGACTATTATATAAAAGAAATATAGGAGAAGGAAAGTGTATGAGATGATGTAATTTTAAATAAATCGACTTTGTTTTAAGGTTTCTGACAACAACTGAGACACAATTATTATATCATTTTGAGTGAGTTTAGAGTTGAATAAAAAATATGAAAATACCTAATTGTTCAATTTGTATTGGCTAAATGTGTTGGCGTTTATGGAGCTTCGCTAAGAAATTAATAACCAATCTCTTAAACCTACTACCGGTTATTATATAAATTAAAAAAAAGGGCTGTAATTTTACAGTCCTTTTTCGCTATTCATGTCTTAATGATTCTACTGGGTCTAACCTTGCTGCTTTTATTGCTGGTAATAAACCAGCGATAATACTGATTACAATGCTTGCTAATAAACCAAATAGTAAATAACTAAATTTTATTTCAATAAAATTAACACCAAACCTTCTATTAAACAAAACATTCCCTACTATACCTAAAAGAAGTGATAATAGTATACCAATAATCCCGCTTAATAAGCCCAATAAAAAAGCCTCAGAAAAGAAAATACGCCGGATATCTTTTTTTCTTGCTCCGATTGCTCGTAAAACACCAATTTCTTTAGTACGTTCAATCATACTAATATATAATACAACTAAAATCATGATGCCTGAAACAAATAATGATACTCCCGCTACTCCCGCTAATACATTAGTTCCCATGTCTAGGTAAGTATGTATTTTAGATATAATGTTATCTTGTCTATTAATTGTATAGCCTAAAGCTAAAATTTGATTTTTAATACTTTCAACATGATCCTCACTATTACTTACTACATAAACAATATTAGGATTTAAAGTTTTCCCTGCTTGAATATACATATTATTAATTAAATCATAAGAAGAATAAAGTACTAACATTTTACCCATTCCTCGAACTTGCGGTTCATATACACCAGAAATAGTGACTTTATGTGTAATAGAAATAAACGCATCCGCATCTGGAATTTTTATTGTTAAATCAAATTCAAGACCGAGTGCATCGCTATTAGTTTTATTCTTAATATAATTAGCGATTTTCTCAGGAACCATGATTTCATTATCACCAGGTAAATGTCCTTCTGTAATACTATTTACATCAAAGGATGCATCATTATAGCTTGTCATAGTTAAGGTTTTACCATTAATCATGTTACTCGCATTAGACATTGCAACATTAGCAATAACAGCTTGTGATTCAATTTGAAAGACATTAGGAATTTGTTGTAATGTTTGCAAATCATCGTCTGTAAATAAAAGATCATCTGTTGCGGTAGTACCTGGTTTGTTAACTGCAATGACATTTGGTTTAACATTTTGTTGATATTCATTCACAAAATAATTTTCAACACCATGACCTAAAGCATTCATTAAAATAACAGACGTAATGCCAATTGAAGTTCCTAGTGCAACGAGGATATTGCGCAGTTTCTTTTCCCTCATGTTTTTAAATGCTAATTGAATTGCGGATTTAAATGTTAATAAACCCACTTTTTTATCTATATCTTTTTCTTTAATATCCACTGATTTTTCTTTTATTTTTTCATCGCTTACTATTTTCCCATAGTCGATAGAAACAATTCGGTCACTAAATTGCGCGACTCGTTCTGAATGTGTAACAGCTATGATTATTTTACCTTGTTTTGCTATTTTTTGTAGTAGTTGAAGAATTTGTTCAGTCGTGTTTTTATCTAAATTTCCAGTTGGTTCATCTGCTAAAATAATATCCGGGTCGTTTGCAAGTGCTCTTGCAATGGCAACCCTTTGCTTTTCTCCTCCCGAAAGTTGATTAGGCTTTTTATTAGCATGTTGACTTAAACCAACTTCTTCAAGTAATAACATTGCTCTTTTGTGTTGATTAACCTGCGACATATTGGCAATTTGCATACCAACCATAATATTTTCAATAATGGATAAATGTGAAATCAAATTAAAACTTTGGAAAATAAACCCTACTTTAATTTTTCTATATTCATCTAATTCTTTATCGTGATATGATTTTAAATTTTTCTCCTCAATAATAACATCACCACTAAAATTTGAGTCTAATCCACCAATAATATTCATTAAAGTTGTTTTACCACAACCAGATTCTCCTAATATAGAAACAAATTCTCCTTTATCAAGGATCAAATTAATGCCTTGTAATACCTGTAATTCACCATAAGACTTTTTCAAATCCTTTATTTCTAAAAATCCCATCTTTAATCATTCCTTCTTATTAATATCATTTAAAGCATCGTTCATTTCTTTTTGTTCATGTTTATTCTTAACGACTAATAAAAATAGGAAAAGGAAATAAATAATGGTACAAAAGACAAAGAACATCATAAGAACAAAATATGTTCTAAATAGTCTCATTCCAACTAAATCTCTGATGATTAACGTTGTTATAAAGAGAAAAAAGTAACCTAATATTATTCGTAAATATGTAGGGATTTTATCTAATTTAAAGAATGCAACGGAGCCAGCTATAATAAAACTAATAAAAAATAGCCCTCTAAAACTTCGATAAAAAGTAATATCAAAACCAAGGCGTCTTCTTAGAAATATGGCTACAAAAAGCAATAAAATACTTAAAAGAAAATAAACTAATGCGATATCCTTTATAAATTGATAAACTTTTTTCATTATTTTTCACCTCTTATAACGCCTAATTTTATTTTTACATCTTTCACATACATTCGTGAAATTAATACTTTTTCGTTATTTTTTAATAAACATTCAATTCTTCCACTCAAAATGGATTTAAATGATTTTATTTTATTAATATTTAAAATAGTTGCTTTACTAACACGTGTAAAATAAGTTGCTGACAAAATAGTTTCTAATTCATATAATTTGTATTTAGTTTCAAACACATCATCTTTCGTGTAGCAAAAGATTTTCTCATCCACACTTTCAAAATAAAAAATATCAGTTGAATTAATCATATAATTCTCATTATCTTTGAATCCAACAATATTTAAATCTAATAATTTTAGATTTCGGATAATATCATCGACATTATTATCACGACTTCTGCATTTTATTTGTATTTCTATTTCATCTATTGTAGGGATTTCTTCAATGATAATTTTCAAGTAAATCACCTCTTTAATTCTATTTTTAAGATAACACAAAAAGAGATTTTTAGTAATCTCTTTTTGAATTATTTTTATGGATTCATTCTTTGCATAAGTCGATTGATGATTGCTTGTTTTTGTTCAGCTGTTAAACTATTTTTAAATTGTTGCCAATGTGCGCTAATATATGGATGATTTTGTCTAAAACGGCTCACTTTACTACTCATATTATTGATTAATTGTTGTTTATCACTTTGAACTTGTACTTTAATAAGATTAATTTGTGTTAATTCATCATTAATCGTATTTAATTCAGTTGTGAGACTTGCAATTTGATCTGCATCATTTATTGGATCTAATGTTAATAATAAGTTATTAATTTCTGATTTTCTACTTTGTAGTTCTTCTTCTTTTACCGCAAATGGTTTCTTGTCTTTTATGACATTAAGTAGACCAGGAATACTCATTTTAGCTCCCACATTTGTATCGAAACTTGGGTCTACTGTTTGAATAGATTTGATTAATCTTAATTTACCACTTGATATTCCTAAATCTTGAGCTTCTTGGTCTATACTATTCATAGTATCATCGGTCAAAACAATTGCCCAAATACCGTTGTTCATAAAATACTGATCTAATCGATTATATATTTTAGCTCTTAATTTAACTGCAGCACGACTATTTGTATTAAGCGTTGTGACCATAACTGTGTTAGGGTCAGTCTCTATTGCGTTCACATCTATATATCCTAATTCAATTGCTAAATTAATTACTTGTTCACTAGCATTAGTCACATCCATACCAACAAAGTTTTCATTAGCTAAAAGAATTTCCCCCTCATCGTTTAAAGCATTAACTTTAACCACTGTATCGCGACGATTCGTAATGAATTCAACACTCGGTGAATTCATATCAATAGCGACATATCCTTCCGCATTCGCTGCGTTTCTGACACCAATGACGACAAAGCCAATCACTAAAACAAAAAATCCAATTCCTAAAAATATAAGCCAATTCTTTTTCATTTTGTTTCCTCCTTTGTTTATATACACATTATATGATACCCAATAGACTTAAATCAATATCAAAGCGGGTAAGTGGTTAGATATGCAGTGTGAGTGGTAAAAAAAAAGAAAACTTCACTTTTTTCAAATAAACATCAATGTGAAGGTTTCTTTATATTTGTTTGACTTATTGTATTTAGTTTATTCAGAACCACTTGTTATATTTTATTTAGTGCTTCGAGAATTAAATTAAATTCTGTTAAATGTAGATAATGACCACTGTTGTTAGCTTGTAGCCAACTAGATTTAGAAGAATAAGCTAAATAAGATCGTGTGATTTCTTCCCACAAATGTTCTACTTTTTGTGCCTCTTCCTGATTTAATTTGCCATATGAAATAATTTCATCAATCATATAACTAGGCGTGTGATAAATTACAACTAAAGGAATATCGGGAAATTGATCAATAGAGGTCAAATGTTTTATATAACGCTTATCATGACTTACTCGATTTTCTTCTAAAGCAGTTTTATAAGGAGTATTTCTTGTTAAATTCCTAATAAGATCTTTTTTTGTAACATTAGTAAAATTATCATAATAACAAAACGGTGGTAATTTTTTAAGCGATGACTTCAATAAAAAACCTAATTTGATTTTTGTTAAATAATAACCATATTTTAATCTTTTAGTTTTATCTATTCCACTACCCTGATACATTGGTTTACTCAATTCTTCTTTAAATCGATGCTCAAATCCAGTTACTGGGTCGATGAGAATTAACCCCTTTATATGTTCCGGATACATACGTGCATATTGTTGGAGATATAATCCGCCTACAGCATGTCCTAATAATATTAATGAATTATTTATTTTTAATTTGGTAATGAGTCCATGTAATTCGGAAGCTATATTTTCTGGAGAGCGTTTAATCATTGAAGAACTACTTTTACCATAACCAGGTCTATCATAAATTAAAACCTGATAATCTTTTGAGAGTGTTTCTGCGATATGCAACCATTCTGCTTTGCACGTGCCCAAGCCTGCTTCAATCACAATTGTCGTATTCTTGGTCCCAAACAGTTGATAGGAAATACTACATGTTTTCAATTGACAATACGGCATCATTATCACCTTATCTTTCTTATGTATAATTATATCATAAAAAACTATATCTTGTTATAAACAATTTACTCATATTGGTTGTCTTGTCAATTTTATTGTTTTTTTAACTAATTCGCGTTAATCATTATCAAGTACAGATATAAAATTGCCTTTTTATTTTGAGACTATAAGTATCTTCACTTATGGGAATCGTTTTTAATATTATGTTTTCCGTAGCTTAGTGAGATATCCTCTATTTAATACAAATTTATGATGTTTTTATGCTTTCGTTTCATTAACCTTTTATTGTTATCGATACATTTTTATTATATAATATATATATAACAGTAAATTTAGTTTTTTAGGAGGTACTATGAAGCATTTTATACTAAGAATCATGAAAAACAATCGTATAAAAATTGCTACTTTAAGTTTTTTTATGAATCTAAATCCATTTGTATACTTATATTTAAATTTAGAAGCGATACGTACAACAACAGATATCAATAATAAAATTGCTGTTCCTACTACAGGAGCTTATACAAATTCACCATCTTTTTTCAATCTATGGTACTATATATTTCAATTTAAATATTCGATACTAATCATTTACTTTATTTATCTCATTCTGAGTTATTATATGATAATTATAAATCGTTTAAAGAATAAATATAAAACGCTTATTATAGGAATTATAGAGATTCTATTTATCATCACTTTTTCATTTCAACCGCAATTTTTGATTCCTTTATTATTACTTTTAAACTTTGCCCTCCTCATACTCATCACATTAAAAACATTTTATCAAAAAAAATCATTAAAAATTTGTTTCATTTTATTAATTAGCATAACTTTCATAGGTACGGTATTAAATAAACTTGTACAATACTATTCACTAAATGGATTAACTTTTAATAACATTTTAACAAAAGAGGAGACTCTCTTTGATATAAATCATTTAGAGAATTTAAGTCGTTATTTACTCTTTTATAGTTTTACACAACAATATTTTATGGCTTTCTTAGCTCTCATTGCAATCATAATTATTTTTAAATTCGTTAAAAAAATTCGATTTTTGCTTTCACCATTTATTATCGGTTCATTTCTTGTAGTAATTTTAATTATTAGACTCACCATCTTAGGAACATCCCATCCCTTTTTCATCTCTAGTAATGATAGACAGATAAAACCTATTCAAGGGTGTTATAAGAATGCCTTCAATTTAGGTTTAGGTCAAACAACTCTCCATGATGGTCAATATTTTGATCACTGTTTTGATACAACAGTTGGTTTATTAACAGTATATAAAGAAATTAAGACAAATGATAATAATCCTTTTAATCTCCTTCAAGACTCTCTTTATACGAACATATTCATTACTAATCAAATGAATGAAGAAATATTATCAGTCCCAATAGTGAAAAATGAAATAGTTCATATTTATGCCACAACAACTGAGGAATACAATAATGGTTATAACAATCTAATTATTGTTGAAAGTTATTTCCCAGATGATTATTACCATCATTACTCCTTCTACGATATTAATGGTCAATTCCTTTTAGAACTTCCCGATGGGATTGCTGATCATCATTATATGCAAGAAGATTTACTAGATATAACAAGCATGAAGATTTCTTTTATCAACGACCAACTAATCTATCATGATGGAAATGAGTTATATACCTATAATATAGATGGTACCTATGTGTTAGGAGGTAAAAAATAGTGAAAATATCTCTAGTTAAAGCAAAATTAAAAGATGCAGAGACTATTCATGCGATGAAAGTTAAAACATTTATGCCACTATTAGACAAATACCAGGATTTTGAAACAAATCCAGCAAATGAATCTATAGAAAGAGTCATTAATCGAATTAATCAATCCTTTACAGACTACTACATTATAAAAAATTTCGCTACCGTTGTTGGTGGTATTAGGATAATAAAAAGAGGCAATAAAACCTATCGTGTGAGCCCTATATTTATTTTACCAGAATATCAAGGAAAAGGTATTGCCCAAAAAGTTTTCAAAATAATAGAAGAAATATATAACGATGCCAGAAAGTGGGAATTAGATACAATATTACAAGAACGAGGAAATTGTTATTTATATGAAAAGTTAGGTTTTAAAAAGACGGGAAAGACGCAAGTAATAAATAGAAAAATGACATTAGTATACTATGAAAAAAATATTTTAAAAGTGTAATTGTTTTTACCTTTATATCTATGATATTTAAACATTAATAAAGGAAACCTAAATGAGGCTTCCTTTATTAATATCAAACAAAATCTTAAGTTAACAACTTTAGTTTTTGTTTTTTTATATCTGTTTAAATTCATAATGATATTGGCAATCACTATTTTTATTTTCATTAAGCTGAACTTCACCATTTATAACTTGAATTATGACTTCATTATATTCATGATTAATATTTTTACCATCATCAACAATAAAATAATCAGTGAAGTTATCTCCATAAACTGAAATAGTGATATGATGATCTAATTTTCCTGTGTTCATGACTGGATTCGTGAGTGGGAGGATACTACCTTCCTTCACAAAAACAGGAATTTCATCTAACTGTGCATAAACCAAATATGTTTTACCACCAATATATTTTTCATTGGTGAAAAAATGATACCAGTTACCCTCCGGCAAATAAACTTTACGACATGTTTCACCAGGTCTTAAAATTGGTGCTACTAAGAGATTACTTCCTAATAAAAATTCATCATGTATTGAATGAGTCAATTCATCTGTTTCATACTCTAAAACTAGTGGTCTCATGACAGGAACTCCTGTGAGATGACTTTTAAATACTTCTGAATAAATAAAATAAATAAACATATATCTAATTTGAATATATTTTTTGATAATGCCTTCACATTCTTTTCCAAAAGTCCAAGGTTCCTGTGGTCTTAAACCAATAGAACTATGATTACGGAAAAATGGGAAAAAACAACCCATTTCAGTCCAGCGAATTAACATTTCTTCTGTACAATCATCCATAAATCCACCAACATCAGCACCACATAATGAAACACCAGACATATTTAGATTTAGGCACATAGGAATAGACATCTCCATGTGCTCCCATGAGCTACGATTATCCCCTGTCCAAACGAAAGCATATTTTTGGATACCTGCGTAACCTGAACGTGTTAAGACAAAAGGTCGTTTATGGGTTAAAGTTTTTAGTCCTTTATGGGTTGCCATACTCATGCCTAAACCATATAAATTATGAACTTCTTGATGGTTTTTAATGCCTGTGTCTGTATGATGAAGAACCATCTTATCCATGGTATTATTTTCTGAATTAAAAATGGCTGGTTCATTCATATCGTTCCATATACCTTCAATTCCTAATTGAGTATAAAATTGATGATTTTGTCCCCAAACATCACGAATATCAGAATCCATAAAATCATAAAACGCACTTTCTCCTGGCCATACTTCTCCTGTATATATAGTCCCATCACTTCGTTTACAAAATAAATCATTTTTGAGTCCAGTTTCATAAATATTGTAGTTTCTTTCTACTTTTACGCCTGGGTCAACAATTGGGACTATTCTAACACCATCATCTTTAAGAGTTTTTATTGTAGCCTTAATCTCTTTATAAGTGTTGGGATTAAAAGTAAAAACTTTGTATGCATCCATATATAATATATCTAAATAAATCGCATCTAAAGGAATTTCTCTTTTTTTAAACTGGTGATAAATCTCTAATAATTTGTCAACAGATTCATAGCTATGACGTGATTGATGATATCCTAACGCCCAAATAGGAGGAAGTAAAGTTTTTCCCGAAAGCTGTGTATAGGATTTTATTATAGCTTTTAATGTATCATCTGTAAAAAGATAATAATCTAATTTCCCTATATCCGTTGTAATAATTGAATCATCGAAAAAAGATGCGAAATCAAAGGAACAACGTGATGGGGAATCAATAAAAATTCCATATTTACACTTCTTTGAAAAATAAGAAAACATATTAATCGATTGATACAATTCTTTATTAGAACGAGTATGGGGTTCAAAAACATCTTTATTCCAATTAACTGTTTTTTCATTATTTTTATTTAAAAACCCTGTTTTTTCACCCAAACCATAAATATAATCTTCTTTGTGGCGTTCTAAAATTAAATAGGTATTATCACCTGAAAAACCAATTGCTTTTTGAGTAAATTTTAATTTTTTATTTTTATAAACCGTAATTATAAAAGGATTATATTGAATAACCACTTCAATATCTTGAAAGAAAACAATGGATTTATGATCAAAAGTATTCATTTCAAAATCACTATATTTTAATTTTTCCATTGATAGACTTGAGGTTAAATCAAAATCTTTATGATACGTGGTAAAACGGAGTGTCCCATTTTCAAAAAATTCAAGCACAAAACGATGGATATTGGTCTCTAACTGTAGACCATGATTATCCTTCTTTACACTTAAAATGGCATTTATCCACTCAATTTCTATAGGTGCTTGATTTTGATATAATTCTGGTTTGACAAGATATGATGAATTATTCATATATAATCTCCTATTATAAAATATCTATTTTATTATACGACAAAATATTCGAATCAACAATAAAAAAGTACATCTTATAGAAATGTACTATATTTCTTCTTCAAATTCAAATACATTGATATGTTTGGAATAATAACTACCGCCATCGATTCCTATTTTTTGATTGTCATCATGATAATAAATAGAATAATCTTCGTGTTCAGAAGGATGAAAATAATTCCTAATAGTGCACGTAAAGCGATGACCTACAACCACACTCTTATAAAATTTATAGTTTTTTACTAAATCCACTTCAAAGAATTTTTCTGGTTTGGTCCAAATGGCTTTTTTAAAATCTCCTAATTTAAAATCCCCTTGACTAAAATCAAGACCTGCATGGGTAATCACATATTGCTTTGTTTCAAAATAATATGGTAAATGATGTAACCATTCTTTTAAGTATGGATATTTTTCCATCATAAATTGTCTTGCCTCATCGAAAGATAGTAAATCATAACTTGGAATAAACGCTAAAAGTGTTTCTTTAAATCCATTGTGAAAACAATTAAAATTAACACGTTCTTGATTACCCTCTAAAAATTCTTCTAAAAAAACTTCATGGTTCCCTTTTATTATAAACGCTTTTCCTGTTTGATTTAATGAATATAAAAAATCAAATACCTCTTTTATTTCACCACCTCTATCAAACATATCCCCATTAATAATTAATTGATGATTATTGTTACTAACCTCAAAATTTGCTTTATTTAAAGCCTGCATCATTTCCTTAAAATGACCATGAATATCACTTAATACAAAATACTTCATCTAAACACCTCAATAAAACGATATACTGTAATTATAACATAATAAAAAAGCGATTCAATTCATAATTTAAATGTATAGATCAAAACGCATTTTTTATTAGCCCTAACAAGTCAATTATTAAATAACTGGCAATTTCATTCGAAGCATATTAAAAAAAAAGATGACTTAAAACAAGTCATCCTATATTTATTATTCTATAACTTTTCCAAATTCTTCAGATTTTATTTTTCGATAGATGGATATAAAACCTAATAAAACGAATAGGATACCAATAAATAGGTCAGATAAAACTATCGGTGCTATTTCAGGGTCTGTATAAGATATTATATAATTATCAATAATCAGTAAAGCATCTGAACTAATGATTATGTAGGTAACAGTTACAATATTTGAAACAACTACTGCGATTAATATAGCGATTAATATGAGCCATTTTGTTGCTTTGGTGACAACTCCACCAAACTTTTTATAACCATAAAATGCAGCATAACCAATAATTAATGCCAATACTGCCGCAAAGCCCCAGTATATTTCGAGTAATACCCATGGTATTGCTCCAATAAGTGCACCTAAAATAGCACCTACCATACCTCTACCATAATGTTTTTTCATTGTTTCAAAATTTTCTTTTGATTGCACTAAATCGCTTTGTGCTCGTGTAATACATTCCTGATGTGCATGATATGCAATTTTATCAATTTTCATTATAGTATTGACATTACCATCTTGACAATAAACACAAGTAGGTATTGTTGCAATTTCATTACTTTTAAAGAAATTGACTAATGAACTAATTAATGTATTAAATTGTTCAACAGAATAACCTTTCAAGGTTTCAGCTAATTTAAATACTAATACACTCTGAACAATGTGGTATTCTCTTACTTTTAAATCTTTTTTATTTTCCTTTAGATAATCTAGTGTCTTATTAACTTGTTCCTCTGTGATATTGCTTAAGGGAATATAAACCATTTTACAATTATTTCTTCCATTTAAATAGTCGATAACTTGTCTTACCGTGATTAAATAATTCTCCTCTTGACCATACATATAGTTCTTCTGAAAGTCCCAGCCTTTTTGTTGTGCTATTTTTTTTATTGTTGCCATATTTTTCCTCCCTCTTTTTCTAATTTTATTATATCAGAAACAAATTTAATAGCAATATCATAATATAATAAAATATATTGCTATATTTGTACATATTAACTGAGTATTATCTGATTATATATCAATTATTGAAAATACCTGTTATACTTTAATAATTAGAAAAGAAGGATAATGTTCATGTATAGTCATAGAATATCAAAAATCGTTTATTACTAATTTAATTTTTTACATCATATTAACCTATAACCTATACTACTTCTTTTTGATAAAACATGTAATAGAAGGAATAACGAAAGAAAAAAGGTAATTTGTTCTTTAGGCAAATTACCTTTTTTACTATTTTCCGAAATAAATGCTATCCATTATTATTTGAGTAAATTCTTTACCCTTTAACTTTGTTATCAATGCTTGAGTAAATTCAAAAATATTTCCAACCGCTCTTCCTGTAATCAAATTCCCATCCACTTGAACAGATGCATCTTGATAATTACCATTGACACACAATTTTTCATAACCCGGAAAACAAGTATAAATTTTGTCCCCTAATAAACCTAGGCGCCCAAGAATAGATGGCGCTGCACATATACAAGCGACTATTTTATCGCTTTTCATAAAATATTCAACTAATAATTTAACTTTTTCTACCCCGAATAAATTTTCAACACCAGGGTTTCCACCTGGTAAAAACAAAACATCATAATCAGGGGAACAAATTTGATTAATTAATACATCCGCTTCTACTCTTATACCATATTTACTAATCATTTGCGTTTTGTTTTCAACAGAACAAATGTCTACTTCAATATCAGCACGACGTAATAGCGCTATCGTACCAAAAGCCTCTAAATCTTCAAAACCACTTGCCAATAAAGTTAGAATTTTCATAAGATATCTCCTCAAAAATTATATTTGTACTACTTTAGACAAACCTTTTATATAATTATAGCATATTTTTTTAGTACTACCTACTAAAAAAAATTCTAACCCATGATAAGTTAGAATTTTCGCGTATTATTTATTTGAAAAAATAGGTTTGATTTGATGAGAAATTTGCTTAAGTATTGTTTCTTCTTCCTTAGTTATTGGTTTGAAATCATTTGCTACTTTTAATGCCCATCTAAATAAGCGGATATCTCCTGGAGGAATTGCTGAAACGATTGGCTTTGATAATGTATATCTTAACGCCAAACTTGCTAATTCCTCATCATCAATTGGCTCATACCAAGTCTTTGGATATTTTTTTTCACCACCAGAAAAAACGGTTTTTGCCATTGCTTTTATTGCTAAAATATTGACATTCTTTTCTTGTGCCTTCTTAATTGCTCTTTCACCAAAGTCTCCATTAAAAATATTTACCCAATTGATTGGTAATAAAATAGAATCAAAATCAAAACGTTCCATCAAACTCAATGCTACCTCTTCATTGTGAGCAGAAAAACCTAGATAGCGAACTAAACCATCTTGTCTCGCTTTAACAAAAGTCTCTAAAGCACCATTTGGCCCACAAACTTGTTCGACCTCTTCCATTGTAGTCATCGCATGTAATTGATATAAATCAAAATAATCTGTTTTTAATTTCTTTAATGATAAATGAAGTTCTTCTAGAAGCCCTGCTTTTGTTCTAAAATCTGTTTTACAAGCAAGAAAAACGCTGTTTCTTTTTCCTTCTAGAGCGGGTCCTAAACGTTCTTCCGCATTTCCATAAGATGGTGAAACATCAAAATAATTAATTCCTGAAGCAATTGCTTCAGCTACAAGATTTTTAGCCTCCTTTTTGGTCTCATCAGTTACAATAATGCCACCAAAACCGAGTATAGATAATTCTTCTTTTCCAAATCTACGTTTTTGCATATACTTCCTTCTTTCATAGTAATTTAATTATATTATACACGATTTATGATAAAGTTTCTTCCTCTTTACTTTACAACATGATTTTAATGTAAACCACTATAATACATACCTTAGTTTATTGAGCGGATTTATTATAAAGGCTCTCAAACTTGTTGTATTACTTATAAAGATTCTTTATCCCTTAAATAATACATGTTATAATAAAGTTATTCAACATCACTCAAAGGGGAGTAAAAATTGAATTCAATAAAGGAGCAATATATTTTAATCCTAAGTATCTTTAAATGGGGAATTTTAGCGGTACTTGTAGGAGGGGTAACGGGACTTATTACGACTCTATTTCTAAAAACATTAGCTATATCAACATCATTTGTACAATCTTATTCGATTTATTTTTTGTTTTTACCAATTATACTATTTATAAGTGGCTTTATTACCCTGTATTTACCCAAGGAATTAGATGGACAGGGAAAAGTAATTGAGGTTGTACATAACGAAACAGGAAAAATTCAACTAAAATTGGTACCCATACGCTTTTTGGCCACCATTATTACTTTAGCTGGAGGAGGTTCAGCTGGGAAAGTTGGTCCTTGTGCGCAAATGGGAGCAGGCATGGCTTCAAGTCTTGGTAGTTTATTAAAACTCAATCTTGAAGATCGAAGAAAATTAATTATTTGTGGAATAAGTGCTGGATTCTCAACAGTTTTTGGGACTCCTATCGCTGGAGCTATTTTCGCTATTGAAGTTTTAGTTCTCGGAAGGGTATTAAATAATTACTTGTTTCCTGTCTTGGTGTCTTCATTAGTGGGATATAAAATAACAAGTTATTTTGGCATTAGCTATCATCATTATCATGTAATTTTTAGTATGGAAGAGAGCATTGGATTTTATTTAAAAATTGCTTTAAGTGGCATTCTCTTTGGATTAATCGCTTTACTATTTATTGAAACATTATCATTAGGTAATCGATTTTCTAATAAAATAAAAATATATAAACCGTTAAAAGGATTGATTGGCGGCGGACTATTAATCGCACTTGTCTATATTTTTAAGAGCACTGATTATTTAGGACTAGGTAGCGATACAATTAATGCTGCTATCCAAGGAAATGAAATGCCACTCTATAGTTTTTTACTTAAAATTTTATTTGTTGCCATCACTTTGAGTTTCTGTGGTAGTGGCGGCCTCATTACACCACTTTTCTTTATAGGTACTACGGCCGGAGTCGCTTTTGCACAAATTTTTCATCTAGACATATCACTTTTTGCCGCAATTGGACTTGTTGCTTTACTTGCAGGAGCAGCAAACACACCAATAGCGTCCATCTTTATGTCAGTTGAAATGTTTGGTTCTGACTTATTACCATTTGCTGCGATTAGTTGTATCATTAGTTACATTATCGCAGGTCATCGAAGTATTTATCCAACACAATTAATAGGTGAGTTAAAGAGTAACTCCATTCATTTAACTATTAACCAATCAATTATTGATTTGAAAAGGCATAAGAAATAGGAAAATAGACAATTAAATAAATATATAACGCACAGATTTACGGAAAAAAGAAGTTCTTTTTACCTTATATGGCATCTATAGTCACAATGTAAATCACAGTCTTTATAGTCAAATAAAAATAGAGTGATTTTTATAAAAATGGACTCTTTTGTAATTAATGCTTAATCGATTATATTTTGAAATCTTATGAAAATATTTTTAAATGTCTTATAATTAGTTAAATATCTCTTATATTATTATATTTTATGTTGGCAAATTTACGGCAATACGCAAAAAGAGTTCGTTTAACTAACGAACTCTTTTTGTATAAGTAAATAGTTGATTAGGGGGTAAATATGTTATGTGAGTTTTCATTTTAATAGTTAAAATAAGATTAATTAATAATACAAAAAATAAATATCTAACTAGTTTTAGACCATAAATAGACCACAAAAAATGATCAAGTAATTTTACCCTATTATAATATAGTAAAAAACATTTTTGGCCATTCTAATCTTATCCTATGGTAGTATGAAACTTTTTCTACTCCCGCTATCTCTATTGTATAAATATAACCAATTAGATAATAAATCTGCAAAAGAGACAATTTACTATAAAACCATACACTCATCTAGTTTATTATTTAAAAGGTCTGAGTTTTCTATTTGTTTTGTAATTCCAAATATTTCTGCAATTATAACATAAATAGTTGTAAATATTTTTTTATAATAATAACTGTTTTGAGAAATGATATTTTGTAATATATCTTTTTGACATTCATCAATATGCTCTAATACATTTTTACTACCATATTTTCTAATATTTCTATTTAAGTGAAGTTTAAGCAAAGAAAAAATATTTTCATTTATATATTGAATTAAATCATTCTCACTAAATGACTTTAGTTTTTTTCTTATTTTTATTTGATTCCTAACTATTTCTTTATATAGCCTTGGAACCCCACTATACTCGTTAAAAGTATCATCAGCAATTACTTCTAGACAAGGATTACTTAAGATTAAAAGACCTTCCTGAGAATTATTATATTTTTTATAAAAATTAATTACATTGGTATTATTAGCATCATCTACATCATAAACAATAAATATTAATCCTATATCGATATTCGTAAGACCAAAATAATTTTTCAAATCTTCCGTTGTGCTATCAAACTCCTTGATTACTGAAGAAACTTGGGGTTTTGGCCCAGGAATTAGAAAAATATATTTATCATATAGCTTGAAAGTACTTACATTAAAGGAACCATGTCTTTTTTCTGTTTCAACAATATAACCTAATTTTTCAAATAAATTGTTAATTATAGAAATTTCAAATTTATCTCCTTCAACTATTATCAATGCATTATTCATCTAAAAGTCCACCATAATACATTTTTTCGATATTATTAACTTCTCTTATATTAGGATAAATATCACTTAATTTCATATATGTAGATGTCTGATTTCTTTTATCCCATTTAGAAAAGAATATTTGATCAGGTCTAAGAGATTGAAGTATGTTTGTATTATGTGAAGTAAAGATAACTTGAACTTGGAATTTTTCATTTAAAGTTTCTATAAATTGTTTTGCTACAAAGGGATGCAAACTTCTTTCCAATTCATCTATAATTAAAAGGCCACCTTTATTCATACTTAGTATAGTTGATAGTATTGTACTATGTGCTTTCATACCATTAGACATTAATTCTTTTGGCAAGTAATGTTTCCCATCTAAAGAAAACATTAAATGAGGTTGTTGATTTTCAGTCAATTTATGCATTTTTAAAGTATAGGTAGGAAATTCTTTATATTCACTTATAATTTTATTAACTAATTCCGATTTATCCACCATAATATCTTCTATAGATTTTTGAGATACAACTTTTCCATACACTTCTCCTCTAACATCGATATACATAATTGAGGATAGAAATGAATATGCTTGCTTAATATGATACAATGGACTTTCTTTAGAATATTCTTCGATACCAATTTGTCTTACAGCGGAATATAACTTTCCCTCAATTAATCCATTTTTAATTATTTCTCCTTTGTTTTTTACAAAATATTCTGCATTTGTTCTATTTAATATAACATCTCCAACTGTTAAACTTTCATAAAATATTTCAGAAATATTTGTCTCGATTTCATATGTATATTCAACATTGTCAATTTTAAATTCTAATTTTACAAGACTATTTAACCCACTATTGTTTGGAAGATTAGGTAGAAAACCTCTTAAATCACTCGTCTGTTCAACCATTAAATTTGCAATTGTATGAATTGTACGTAATAAAATTGTTTTACCTGACCCATTAGACCCAAAAATTCCTATGGGATTAATACTATTATTATTATTAAAAAGCATATTTTCTTTAAAGTTATATCTACCTCTAGAAAAATTTAATTCAACATTGTCTTTAATGGAACCAACATTTTTTATCATTATATTTGTTAACATAATTCCACCTTTTCTTTTTTAAATTCTATTTTTAGTATATCACATTTCGAAATAAAAGTGTATAAAAAATACAGTTTATTAAGAATTTCTATTTTAGCTATATCCATTTGTAGAGCCAATTAGAAGTAATTGGTAATTTTTTGATTTTTATCCATAATTATCTAATTCATTGCCAATATTGATTATTACTGCCTTATTACATTCAATATATAATAGTCTTGTTATGTGATTTAAAATGAGATTGACTATCTTTTTTATTAGTTTTATTATCTTATTAATATAATTAGATAAATTGAAACAAAAAAACGACTGTGATTAACAGTGCGTTTTAATGTGTAATTTGATAAGAAATTTTAGGTATTTTTTTCGCAAATCTGTGTGTTATATAAATAAGTGTCTTTTTTCCCTTTTAGCTACAATTTAATGCACAGGTTAATCAAGAGTTTCAATATTGAAGACAAGTCCTCTATTATCTATAGAATAAACCTCTACATAATAAATACCTGCTGGTAAGTTACTATAGTTAATCGTATTAGATGAGTTATTAATATAATCTATATAATTATATTGACTATCTCTTAAGTTAAAATAACCCAAAAAACCTTCAGTATAATTAATATTAATTGATGTTTCTTCATTTAAAGAGAAAGAATAGTAATAATGATTGTCATCATTATATTCTAATGATAGGCTTTTATCTGTATCTAAAGGAAGCGTTTCAATAGTGTTTGGATCAAATGGCGCCCCTATTAAACCAATAGGAAAACCAGACTTAGCTAAATCCGGTACAACAATAGGAGCTAATGTGTTAATGTCAAAAATATTAACTGTTAATTTAAATTCACTTACATAATCAAAAAAGAATCCTACATCAACAGACGTTGATTTAATTTCATCATTTAATTGGTCGATGATTACTGAGTTATTCAACATATCCATGAAATTTAATTCAATGCGACCTATATCATCATTGCTATCATCAAAATAAACTTGAATTTCAAATGTCTTAAACAAATCAGCAACATCTTGTATATTTAGGTCATCTATAAAAGCATCAAAATCATCAAAATCTATTTCAAAATGCTCATTGGCATTAAAATAATCAAAAATGGATTCCGCAAGATCATATACATTATATGTTAATTCATAATGATTTAATTCTCGCGTACCATCATTTATCGTTTCAATGTAAGTAGCATCAGTAAAATCTGCTAACCCATCAATAAATAACGTTGTAACATCATCTAATATCGTTTGAACATCAGCATCTATTTGATCTCCATAATCAAACATTAAATCAAAAAGTGGAAAATCGATTTCGTTTTCGAGTTCCGCAAATGTATTAGTATACCATCCTGTGCCAGTATTGATGTAAACGGCTTGATAGTGATTATCAATAATAAAATCAAGCGGCTCAAACCCCACACCTTCTAAAACTTTATTATAATAATGTGCAGCGTATACTAAAGACCCATCGTTATCGGTATATTTTTTCACTGATAACAAAGGATTGATAGAAATTTCCATTTCGTCTGTTACAGCGCTAAATGAATATTTTGTTTCCCAACTTTGTGCATTAATTAATTCGTTAATTTTCTGTACCATAACCGCATCAGTCAAAGATATCGTTTCAGCTGTTGTTGTTATATCAGTATTAGTTGTTGTAGTCATATTACTTTGTGTAGTAGTTGTTTTATTCTCACTATTAGATGAACCACATGATGATAATAATATAGTAAATGTAAAAATAAAGATAATAAAGATAATTTTTTTCATTAATTCCCTCCAATTAACTCGTTATATCTTTATTATATTTTTTCTATTTATTTATGATACCTTTATTTTCATATTATCAAAATAATCCACTAAATATCCCAGTTTAATGAAAATGATAAAATACTTATGTTCATTTCAAACCTCTATTCATATTAAACGATAATGCTTCGTAACTTAAAACTTTATTTTTACCTGTATTTTTAACTACGTACATAGCCTCATCAGCAAAACTAATATTTTCAATCATCGTAAAATTCTTTTTAAAAATATTGATCCCTATACTAACAGTAATATGAACGCCAGTGAAATCATAATTATCAATTTTATCATGAAGTTTATTAACTCTTTCACAAATAGTTTTTTGATCAGAATGAGCTAAAAAAGCAACAAATTCTTCACCACCGAAGCGACAAATAAAATCCTCACTCGTTAAATTTTCATTAAATATTTGAGCTAGTTGCATCAAAACTTGATCACCAAAAGCATGACCATTTGAATCATTTATGTCTTTAAAATTATCTATATCCATAATGACAATCGCAAATGATTGTCCATTTTTTTCATATTCTGTACGTAATCTGTCAAAGTTCTCTGACATCAATAATCGATTAGGTAATTTAGTTAAATGGTCTTTATAAGCCAATTCTTTCGCTGCTTGTTCTTTAGAATGACTTTCACTAAGTTGATAACTCACCTCATACATGACAATAGTAAGACTTATTAAATAAATCACGCGTATAATAAAGTGGTTAACATTATAATAATCACTAGAAAAGAATAAAAACGCAATAGAGTAAAAAACCAGTGATTGTCCCAAACTTAATAATGAACCCAGATAACCATATTTTGCTCCATCATATAGTATGATTAAAAAATAGATCAAGAAAGTCGCTGAACGCAATCCTCCATTTAAAAAGATCAGGATAGAGACAAAAGGGATATCAAAGAAAATAGTATATTTGAGTAGTGGTTGCAACCAATTTTTTTTATTAAATGCCGCAATAGTTAAAAGAACATGATAGACAACAACTACGATAGTTAATAAAATTAAATAGTTGATATTTTTATTGTATCCACTTAAAACGATTGTTAAAGGAATTACGACCAAGGTTAAAAGCCACCGTATAATTGAAAATTTCTTTTCTAAATCACGATACATATCTGCATATAAATACATAGTAACACCCCAAATCTATTGATTATATATAAAAAAAACCACAGCAATCCCTTGCCATGGCTATTCACTATACACATAATAAACAAAAAAGTCTTCAAATTTTACTATCGCTATAGTAAAAACCTATTTTGGCAACCTGACTATCTTAATATTTCTATCTTAGACTCATGGTTTTGCGTCCCAGTCTTTCGAACTGGTTTGCCCTTATCATTTAAGTTCTTTAATTTAAAATTATCACTCTTCACTAGGAATGTCAATAAGAAAGTTCAATTTTTACTTAATTAATAGTAGATACTTTAAAGTATCTACTATTAAACCTTTTTTATTAGACTTCTTTTAAATTTACTACAGCCACAATCCTTTACAATATTATATTCGAGGCTAGGTTCACTAACGACGATTTGATTACCGCAGCTACATTCGCACAAATAATGTTGAGAATCGTACTTACTTACATTAGAAATACGTCTTAAGCCAACATCTTCAATTACTGTTAAATCACCGAATTTTTTTCCAATTAACAAAATTATTCAACTCCTAAATATATCATGCCCTAAAAACTAGAAATTATCATTAAACAATGCAAATGACCTCTTAAAATAGTACAAAATAAGGTCAAATTGGTTATTTTTACCATAAATTTAAATATTATACAAACTTTTTTTAAGAATTACTATATAATAATAAAGAAATAACTTAGGTCTATATTTGATATTATTCTTCTTTTTAAAGAAAGAAAATACAATATACAGTTCCTATTTAAGAAGGAGGATAACATGGAAGATAAAAAAATTATTTGTAAAGACTGTGGAAAAGAATTTGTTTTCACTACAGGCGAACAAGAATTTTACAAAGAAAAAGGTTTTGAAAATGAACCTGTAAGATGTTTAAATTGTCGTAGAATAAGAAAACAACAAAGAAGACATTAATCTTTAATAACTATGTATAGGGGAAGGCATCAACCTTCTCTTTTTTTATGCCTATTCTGATTTTTTCAATGTTGGTTACTTCAAACAAAAACTTTTACTAAAAATATATTTAATATCTAATTAGATTTTTACTAATTTTCATTTTCCATTTATCATCAATCATTTCGAAGTTTTGCAATTTTGTTATCTATAAAGAGAATTAACGACAAATATATTGGGAAAATATGGTATAATAAGTGTATAAATGAAAGGAGATTTTTATGGATCAAAATTATTTACAAAATTATGCACATCTACTTATTAAATTAGGAATCAACATTCAAAAAAATCAAACTTTAGTAATTAATTCTCCTATTGAATGTGCTGAATTTGCTAGAATGCTAACTTTAGTAGCATATCAGGAAGGTGCAAAAGAAGTGGTTGTCAATTGGAATGATGAACTTTCAACTAAAATAAAATATTTACATGCACCTAATGAAATATTTGATGAATATCCTGATTGGTTAAAAGAGTTCTACTTAAGTAATGCACGTAAAGGAGCAGCTTTTTTAAGCATAGCAGCATCTGATCCTGAATTAATGAAAGAGGTTGATCCAAGTAGAATGGTTCGTTATCAAAAAGTTGCTAGTGCGGCGATAAAAGAATACCGTGACCGCTTGATGAGTAATAAAAATGTTTGGTGTGTTGCCTCCGTTCCAACGATTCCTTGGGCTACAAAAGTATTCCCTAATGTAAGTAGCGATGAGGCAGTAGAAAAATTATGGGATGCAATCTTTAAAGCTATGAGAGCAGATCAACTAGACCCCGTTAAAGCTTGGGAAGAACACAAAACGAATTTAAAGAAAAATATGGATTTCCTAAACAATGCCAATTTTAAAACATTAAAATTCAAAAATGAATTAGGAACTGACCTAGAAGTAACCTTACCAGAAAATTATTGTTTTTTAGGTGGATCAGAATATTCACCTGAAGGAATTGAATTTATCGCTAATATGCCAACAGAAGAAGTTTTTACACTTCCTAAAAAAACAGGTGTTAATGGAACAGTTTATAGTTCGAAACCACTTAATCACAATGGTAATATAGTAGATGAATTTTCTCTTACCTTTAAAGAAGGTAAAGTAGTAGATTTCTCCGCTAAAAAAGGTTATGAAACTTTAAAAAGTATTATTGAAACAGATGAGGGGTCTCATTATTTAGGTGAAGTTGCCCTAGTTCAATATGATTCTCCTATTTCTAAATCTAATATCTTATTTTTAAATACTTTATATGATGAAAATGCATCTTGTCATTTAGCAATTGGTGCTGCTTATCCATCTTGTATTAAAAATAGTGAAAAATTTACAAGCGAAGAATTACAAGAGCTTGGAGTAAATGACTCTATTACCCATGTTGATTTTATGTTTGGAACAAGTGATTTACAAATAACTGGTATTACACATGAGGGTAAAGAAGTCCCTATATTTAAAGACGGAAACTTTGCTTACTAATGATAAAAAGAGGACTTTTGTCCTCTTTTTTTTATAATGTATAGATTATTGATTCATTAAATACTAGTTTCTTTTTTCACCACAATGAGGGTAAATATTATAGATGTCCTAAAAACTTCATTGATGTTCATTAAAATCATGTGCTTTAGTCTTTAAATATACTAATGCCTTCCTTATAGTTATTTACTTCATCTGAAGTCATCGACACTTTTTCCACAAGATGGACATACTTTGTAATCTAATTCTAATAATGCCCCACAACTATTACATTTTTTCTTCACACTCGTCCCGCAATAAGGGCAAACAGAAAATTGGTCTTGTATTACCCGACTACAATTCGGGCAAGTCTTTTTTATTGAATGATGACAATATGGACAATATGTAAAATTTTTATCTACCTCTTGATTACAATTAGGACATTTTGTTTTTTGCGTTGTAAAATCATCTCTTAAAATTAAATATAAGACGATTCCGATTAAAAATGGTATTAGTAAAACGATAAAGAACCATAACAATGGTTCATCGGTATGTAATTTTGCGTCATTATAGACATAAATAGCTGCGATTACATTAATCCCGATTAAAAACAATGGAATAAGAAAGAATCCTCCGAAAAAAAGCATTTTATTTTCCTCCTCTATTTTGTTGTCCACAATATGGACAATATTTCATATTTGTCTTGATGAGTGCGCCACAATTGTCGCATTTAATACCATGTTGACTAAAATCAACTTTTTTGGACGGACTAGCTATTAAAATAATCATTAAAATAAATTGATATATGAAAGTAATTAACACGGTTAATATCCCAATAATCTTGAAAGCATACATATTAAAACAGTCAAATGAAATAAATAGTTTAACAAATATTATTAATAATATATATCCTCCTAAAATTAATATAGTCCACGTAAGTACATTTTTCTTTTTTGAAGCCATTAATATTAAATTAATAATCAACAAAAACAAAGGGAAAATAACCCAGAGTGAATAGGTACTTTTTACCATTTCAAATTCCTCCTTTTAATTGATGTAGTTTAAAAGTTCTTTTTAAGTAACGAAGTAAATGGTAATAATAAAAAGTGAATAATAAAAAAGTAATATAGGTATAACTAACACTTAGAAAAATAAATATTTGTTTATTTATTGAAAGTGATAAACCATTAATCACAAGTGATATACCTAAATAAACAAATGGAGAAATAAATAAATACGCTAAAACTTTCTTGATATCCCTTTTTTCCTTTTGCTTAATTAAATCAATAGTTGCACGAATTAAATCATCATTTTGTTGTAAATCATGGTAATGTAATTGTTTTAATTGCGTTTCTAAATTAACCATTGTAATCACCTTCCAACTGTTTAGCCAGTTTTTCTTTAGCCAATTTTAAGCGATATTTCACTTGTCCATCATTCAGTTTTAATATTTCAGAAATTTCCTCGATTTTAAACCCTTCATAATAATATAAAACTAGCGGGATTCTAAAATCGTCAGTTAATGTTAAAATACAATTTTCTAAATCCATTTTAATATCCCTATCTATTGGTTTTGTCAAGAATTCTTCATTTAAACGTTCATGACGAGGCGCTTTTTGGCCATCCTTAAATGTATTATTCGCAATCGTATATAACCAATTCTTAAAACTATATTCAAGCTTAAAACTGCCGATTTTCTGGTACACTTTTAACCAAGTTTGCTGATATAAATCATTTGCATCGTGACTATTTTTACACAAAAAGTAACAAAATTGATGAAAGGGTATATGATAATTTTTTATTAACAGCTCAAAACAATATAAATTACCTTGCTGGCAATCAAAAATAATTGATGTTTCATCCATAAATCCCTCCCCAAACCATGTTACTTACCTTATATACGAATGAACCTTTAAAAAAGTAGAATTTTTTTATAATATATTAAAAAAAGATGGATTCTATCGCATTAGCGCATTAGAGACCATCTTTTTAATAGTTATTTATGCATCTCCTGAAAATCAACTTGCGTCAGATTATGCGGATGGATGTACATGTCTTTTTTATAATCAAATATATAAAGTTCATGGTCAAAATAAGTGATACTAAAACAAGTTCCATCCATTTTCTCTTGATCGCAAATTACAAATGGAATCTCTCCGAGGTATTCAGTATGAACCTTCATATCAAAATTGAAAATTGGTGTCGTACTTTTATTAACCACTAAATTAATTTTTTCCTTAGCTAATAATTTTATTAGCGTATCTTGAACTTCAGGATTACTAATTTTTGATAATTCCTGTTTCAATTCTTGAAATGTATAGTGGAATGGATATGGAGTAACAATTACTACATCGTTAAACCGATAATTATTTTTGATTTGTTTAAAATAATAAATAAGTTTATCAGCACCATACGTCGTTTTGATATATTTAATATAGATATTTTGATCATATAGGTTTCCGATTGCTGATAATGGTAAATAAGGTTTTACTTCCTCTTGATAATATTTAATATTTAACATATTAAATATTTCAGCACTAAAGCACAAATTATCAGGTGTATAAATATGTTCGATTTCAATATCATATTTACTTTTCAGCACATACTTTAATCTTTCATCTGTTAAAATCTGAGATTGTTGATTCGAGGTATTAAAATGATTGTTCTCTTGATTTTCATCACTATTTTTATAAATCAGATGAGCAATGAAAAATAAAAATAGCATAATCGGAATAAAGATAATCCATGGAATATTGATATAACTACTAGTCAATAAAGCGATAAACAACATAAAAACAACAAAAATGATATTAAATAAACATCCTAACCCAAATGTTTTCATAAAATATTTCCCCTTTCAATTCTAATTTATATGGATTTAGTTAAGGTATTAGTCCTATTTATTTCACTTTATAATAATTAGTTCTAAGAATTTCTATTGAGATATTAAAATAGTCATTGACCATTTGTGTCATCTGATTAACATATTCTTCATCTGCTGTACCTGTTTTTAATATACCATCGGAAACATAATTAGTTCCATCAAACCATGAATAATCCTTATAAAATATTATAGGAGTATAGTTATCGCTAAAGATATCATTACCAAAATAATCGGTATAGTTAGCATTTAAGCCAAACATATTTGCAAGAGTAGGTAAAACATCAAATGATGACGTCAATTTAGTTACATCTTGATGCTCTATACCATTTGCCCAGATGACAAATGGGGATTTATTTTTTAAATATTCTTCACTAATCCCTTTATAATTATCATAAACAGTTGAATCCATCGTATATGGATAATGGTCAGCAGCCAAAACAATTACTGTATCATCTAATAAACCTTTTTCTTGTAAAGTATCTAATACTTCACCAACAAGTAAGTCAACTTCCATTTCCGCAGCTATATACTCTTTCACTTCTTGAGGAATAGAGTTACCATAATATGCATTTACTTCATCAATATGAGCATCGGAAGCGGTATTATCGGTCGTATAAGGACTATGTCCACTTAACGTGATTAGGTAACTAAAGAATTTACTATCATCTTTAATCATTATGTCTTTTGACTTTTCAAAAAAGATAGAATCAAATCTTTTTTCTGCATCAGTTAATCCTAATTCTTCTTGTCCATAAAAATTTTGATATTCTAATCCTTTATAGACATCAGAGCGCGTATAAAATTCTTTATAATTACCATGAAATGCATTTGTTTCATATTCTTGATTATTAAATAAGCTAGCTAATGAATCTGAATAAGAATTCTTATTAAACATATAACAAGTCGGTCCATCAGTTACCGATGGAATGATACTCGTATTGTAAATTATTTCCGTATCACACGTTGTTCGTGGATAAACAGGGATATAATTATTTTCAAAATTGATACCCTCATTCATCAGTTTTTCAATATTTGGAGTTAAAGTATCATTTATTGCGATACTATCTAATGATTCAGCTTGAATAAAAATAAGATTTTTGTTTTTAAAAATATCTGTATAATCATTATCTGGATGATCTTTCTCATGGGTTGAGAAATAATCATCGATAGTTGCTAAATCTTTTTTATTCGCTTCTTTAGGAATAACTGTATCAAAGACATCTCTTACTAAATAATTAAGTGCTCCAAATCGTGCAATAAATTTATTATGACTATAGTCACTAATAAATAAATAATCATCTGATATATATAGTCTTGCAGTAGTTATTGGATAAACTGCGTTTAAATGAATCAAAATAAAAAATAGTATCGGTACAAAAAATATTTTAGCTGTTTTTTTATTAATTTTAATTCGATTATCAATTTTTATATAAAATAAAATAAAAATAGATAAAATGGAGAAAACAATCAGAAAATACTGATAAAATTTAAATAACGAGATACCTGTCGCAAATTCTAAACCAGAACCTAAAGATACGGCATCTTTAAATGAGAAAAACTCATTAAATATTCGATAATAATCATCTTGTGCCCCAACATAAATAGGAAAAGCAATAAAAGAAATAAGTATTAGAACTAATTTAACATTTTTGGGGATAATTAACAATATAATCACAAAAATGCTCAATGAGAAAATGATGGAAAACAATGTAATTGTTGAATAATTTAAATTATTTTTAAAGATTAGCGAAGATTCTAATATTAGAAAAAATGCAGTAAATAGAAATATATCTCGATATTTCATAAAAAATGCTTTGAAAGTCATTTTTACTGGTAAAATCATTAATAAAACTATTCCTAAGCAAATAACAGCGATGATATCAAATAAAATATTCTCAACTAATCGGCTCGCTGTGTCAGGTAAAAAGAAAATGATTCTAACTGCGAGTAATACAGATGCAGATATAAATAGGTATAATAATAGTTTAATTTTATGGTTCTTCAAATAGTTCATATAATCTCCTCTTATATTAAACAATACACTTATATTACACCAAAATTTGTCAACATTCAACATTAAACAGGCAAAATTCATTATATAAATAAGGGAATTTAGCAGATTTTGATGGAAGTTTTACTTCCTTTTATAAAAATGATTAAAAACAAATTATTATTTAAAACGACCTGTACTATTTCATACATTCTATTCTCTTTTCAAATTAAACATTACTCTTTTTGTAAATAGAAAGGATAAAAAAATGATAGAAAAAATTATATTATTAGTTGTCATTCTCCTATTAGGTCTTTTAAGTAAAAATGAAACCATTACTATCGCCGTAATAATATTAATAGGCCTTGTTTTACTAAATGTGAATGATAAAACATTTTCTATTATGAAAAATTATAGTATTAAATATGGGATTGTATTAATCACTATATATGCTTTTATCCCTATTGCTAAAGGTGACATCACATTCACTGATATCATTGCATCAATCACTAGTTGGCGAGCATGGATAGCTATATTAGCAGGTGTTCTAGTCACTCATTTCGCTAAATATGGGATTGAAATCATGAATAATTCACCCGATATTACCACATTTGTGATTATCGGTATCATTATCGGCATTATTGTATTTAAAGGTGTGGCATCAGGACCTTTAATTGGAAGTGGTATTGCTCTCACACTTTATTCTTTAATTGACTTTGTAATTTCTTTTTTTAAGTAATTTTATCATTATTTAACACAATTATAAGGTATTTCATTGATAATTAAATCTTATAATATAAATGTAAATAGTGATAAAATCTTTTCTCCTTCCTTAAATAACACTTAAGTAATTTTGCTTAAGTGTTTTGTATATCGTGATAGGAATTTTAGTCGCCCTAATTTTATATAGCTACTTTAAATTTAATCACATAATTTTACACATTCATTTGATAATTTGTTGTCTTTTCCTATTCATAATAAAGGTATAAAAACAAGGAAAATTATGGCGATTAAGATTTATCGGATAAATGACTAATAGAAAATATGCTTACTGCCCCTCTTCAACACATACTTTCCCAATTCTCTTCGATTTTCTACTAGTCCATAATTGAAAAAAGGAGTTACTTTAAATAAAGAAGTAGCTCTTTTTTCGTTAAATAATATTTTTTATTATAACTACATTTTATACTAATATTTTAGTACACAACACTCATAAGGACGTAAAATTAAAGATTCCTTAATTTCAAAATCGTGATAGTTAGCTATGATTAGCTGGTATACGTGATTATCCAATGTTAATTGTACATCGGTATCATAAAAATTACAGATAACAAGAAGTGTTTCAGTTTTATATTTTCTTTTATAGGCAAACAAATTTTTAAAATCTTTATAGACTAAACAAAAATCACCGTAAATAATGATGTCTAATTGTTTTCTTAATTGAATCAAACTTTTATAATAATAGAATATTGAACCTTCGTCATTAATGTTTTTTTCAACATTTATCATATGATAATTCTGATTAATTCCAATCCATGGCGTAACGTCACTAAAACCAGCAAATTTCCCATCATCCCATTGCATAGGAGTTCTAGCGTTATCTCTACTTTTAACATAAATTGATTCCATAATTTCTTGTTTAGTCCATCCCTTATCTATTTTTTCTTTGTAGATATTAATGGTCTCAAGATCCTTATAATCTTCTATGTTAGGAAATCGAACATTTGTCATACCGATTTCTTCACCTTGATAGATATATGGAGTACCTTGCATAAAATGAAGCATTGTAGCAAGCATTTTTGCGTTTTTCTCGTTATACAATTTAGAATTGTTGAATCTTGATATAATTCTTGGCGAATCGTGATTTGACCAGAACAAACTATTCCAGCCCTTATTATGTAACCCAATCTGCCACTTTTCAAAAACTTGCTTTAAATCTTTTAAATCTAATTTCTTTATACTCCATTTATCCTTACCAGCTATCTCATCCAATGTAAAATGTTCAAAATTAAAAACCATATCTAAATACTTAGAATATTTTTTAGCTAAATCGGTTGTCACTGCAGGTGTTTCACCGACCGTCATGACTTTTTTGTTTTTAAAGCACTTTTGATACATTTCTTCAAAATATTCAAGTAATTTGGGTCCGTTATAAGTAATTTGCTGATTGACATCCTTTCCAATTAAATCAATTACATCGAGCCTAAACCCATCTATTCCTAAATTCAACCACCAATTTATCATTTTGTATATTTCTTCCCTCAATTGAGGGTTATCCCAATTTAAATCAGGCTGTTCTTTACTAAATAGATGAAAATAATATTGATTACTATTTCCATCAAATTCCCATGCAGATCCTGTAAATGCAGAAAGTATTTCATTTGGCTCATCACGCCAAATATAGAAATTTCTAAAAGGATTTTCTCTTCCTTTTAAAGCTTCTTTAAACCAGTGATGCTCAAAACTCGTATGATTAACCGCTAAATCCATAATAATCTTCATTTCTAATTGATGTGCTTTTTCTAATAGAGCCTTAAAATCACTCAAATTCCCGAACAACGGGTTGATATCATAATAATTACTAATATCATAGCCATTGTCTATCATAGGTGATGAATATATAGGACTTAGCCATAAAATATCTATACCTAATAGCTTCAAATAATCCAATTTCATAATAATACCTTGAATGTCACCTATTCCATCATGATTATTATCATAAAAACTTAATGGATATATTTGATAAACTACCGATCGTTCAAACCATCTATTCATAATATAAATTCAGCTCCTATTTGCATGAAAAATAATTTAGACTACATTAATATATTAATGTAGTCTATTGAGGAATATATTATTCAAATCGTAAGAAAGGGTCCTCTATTTCTATTGATTGGACTTCAACATCACTTACACCTGTATAAAGAGTAGCCTTTCCTAGATTATTTCTTACAAGTCCAGAACTAAAAAGCACATCTATTAAATCTTGACGTTTTGCAGGTCCATCTAATAAATTTTTTCTTTCAGCAATAATTTTCATACCGTAGTATTCTTTTGTCTTTGGGTCTAAACAAAACACCATTGGATAATAATGTCTTATCTCTCCTGTTGTAAATTTAGCGATATGTCCTAAAATTCCAATTTTACCGTTATTTAAGAGTGTTGCTTCATTGCAACCGCCCCACTCTTTATCGTCAAATAGCTCAATTAAAGTGGCTCCATTAATAACTGTAGCGCTTAATTCCTGTAAATTACTGATAATAGTAAATCCTATTTTCCCTCGACCGCCAATTACTCCCTGTGGTCTTGTAAAAACACCAATTCGCTGATCTTTTAATTCAACTAACCGGATATCTTTCATACCATCTGGACCTATTGTCAATTCTTTTAAATCAGTTAAATCAGTTCCATAATAAAATTTAGCTCGCCAATGTAATTGAGATGGGTCTTTAGGATTGGGGAAAATTTCCGTTCCACCAAAGACAATCTGATTATGGATAAAACAAACGAATGGGTCTTGTAATTTATATCGTTTAATTTTTATATCAGGTGAATAACTTCCATCTTCTTGTAATACAAAGAATACAGCTAGAGAATTTTCACTATCTCGTGATTCAACACGACTTACTATATATGTTTGGCCTTGGAAAATAAAAGGTGCAGTTGGGTTATAGACATCATATCCATCTACATCATTAAAGATGATTTTTTTAGGATTCACCGGTTGATTTTTATTATTATGAAATTCCTTTAGTAAATCATCTGCAAATCTTATTTTATTTTGCATAGTTTTCCTCCTATTTTACGCCTAATGCTTCGTAAATGTCAAATATATTTATTTCAGCTAGTGCCATGACTTCATCAGCAGCTCCATAATATATTTTAACAATATCGTTTTTATAGATAACACCACATGTAAATACAACATTTCCGAAAAATCCAAATTTCTCATAATCTGTTTCAGGCTGTAATATGGGTTCTTTTGTTTTCGCGATAATTTTAGTAGGATCATTCATATCTGTTAAGAATGCCCCTAAGCAATAGCGGTGATTTTTATCAGCAGCATGATAGATATGAATCCAGCCTTTATCAGTTTTAAACGAGGGGGCTCCACCACCAATACGTCCATCTTCCCAACTATCATTATTTGATATCGATAGGACATGATGGTTATTTCCCCAATGAATTAAATCACTAGATGTTGCTATCCATATATCTGGATTACCAATTGCTTTTGGAACGGGTCTGTGATAAGCATAATAAACGCCATTTATTTTTTCTGGAAATATGGAAACATCTTTATTTTCTGGCGGGAATATAATTCCTAATCTTTCATATGTTTTAAAATCATTGGTTTTAATTAGTGCTGATGCTGCTCCAATTTCTGATACAGCTGTATAATTAATATAATAAAAGTCATCTATTTTTGTTATTCTAGGATCCTCTATTCCCCATGTTTCATATTGCCCCTCAGGAAAAATAAACGGTTTTTCATCAACTGTAAAGTTGACACCATCTTTACTTCTAGCGATACGAAAAGAAGAAATAGAGGTTAGATATATCACTGTTTTAAACTTGTCATTAGCATATATGATTCTCGAATCAGAGAAATCATATTTATCACAATCATTAACTTTGTGCACCGATTTTGTCACTAACGTATAATTTCCTTCTTTATCTTTTTCTAATAATGGAATATTAATGACTAATTTGTCAAAAGATTTAACACTTTCCGCAACCCTTAAAAGCATTATTACCTCATCGTTATATTCTGTTACACCAGCATTCATTGTACACTCAACTTTAAAATTGTCAAATGTCGGTTTAACATCCTTCGGGGTAATTAATGGATTATTCTCATGTCTTTTAATCTTGATGCTCATCTTCTACCTGCTTCCCATTAGATTACTTAAATTGTAAAATAATAAAGTTATTATCCGTTAGTCCATTTTTTGTTGTTATTGATATTGCTATTTTTTTGAGTCCCGAAGAAAAGTCATTTGTATTAAGAGAAATCTGATTTATATCATGAAATGATAAATTTTTTCCATCAATTTGCACATTAATATTGTCTATTTCGTCGTTCACATTACCTACTAAACTTAAATTTAAGGTTATTTTCCCAGAAACCACTTGTTTGTCTTTATATCCGTCGATATTTAAAGTAACTACGTCAGCTGAAATAAAGTTGTTGTCAATATAAAAATTATGATTACTATGGACTATATTTGACCCACTAGGTATTTCAACAATGACAATTGCATCATTTGCCGGTATATCAATATTTGTATTTTCAGAAACATTTTGGGCAACGAATGTATTTGTTAAAGTATTATATAAGTCGACTGTTTCATTTGATTTGATTTGGTAATTAATTGTTTTTATTTCAGAATACGGATTATATAATAAATAAGTTGGATAATTACTTGTTTTGAAGGCTTGTGTAGCTTGTAAATCTACTTTTAAAATTTCATCCACGTTTGTCTTTTCAATCAACGATGCTAATACACCAGTATGAGCGCCACTATATAAAGAGAAATCTGTTAATGCCCACCCATGTGCAGTTGGGTCACCACCAAACCAGGGAGTTTTTCCATTACTTCCATTTCTGATTCCTTCATACGGTATAGCTTCTTTTACAGCGTCACTAACATCCGTACAAGTATCAACATGAGTACAAGATTGATTATCCAAAATTGTTTCATCAGCAAAGAAATATCTTGCATTACTCGAAACATTTAATATCCATTCACCAATACTTTTAGCAAACCTAGCATCATATTGCACAAGTGGAGCGATTGCACCAGTTGATGCAAAGGTATTCATAGAAAATGCGTAGCCCCCACCATCAGTTGTGCTTCCAAATAACCCATTCATATCATAATCACCCCATTGACCAACAATTGAACCCCAACCTCCTCTAGGAATTGAGGCACCATCAAATACGTGATTTAGGGCCTTTTGAACATCATAATGAGTTCCATGAAGAGCATTTAATTCTGCCATTAAAGCGGGTGCGTAATACATTAGCACTTCATATTGTGGACTACCAAAATATTGTTCAATATAATCCATTGAATGAATTGAAGCTTCTAAATATTTGTTATCGCCTGTTAACTCATAACCATCATACATTAATAATGCTATTCCTACTGCACTGTCTGGTTCTTTCCATATTCCATTTCTATATGGTAAATTCGTTTTAAAATTAAAACCAGTGTAATCAAAATCTGGGTTTCCGTTATTATACATTACCTCGTATGCCTTATACCAACTTTCGATGTTTGTAAGCACATTTTGTTTCAATACTTGTTCATTGGGATAAAGAGATGAGATTTGTGTATACATAATAGCAGGATATAACATATACCACATGGAAGTTGTTTCACTACTTCCTGCAGGGTTATTTAAGACAACCCCTTCGCTTTGACTAAAAAATGCATTTAATTGCGAAACGAAATCTATACCATTTTGATTTGATTTATCAATACCTATTAAAGAAGCACTTAAAACTGATGCAATTGTCGTAACTGCCTCTTCTTCTCCATCTTGATTCATACGAGGATCTCCTACATATGCTGGAATTCCAAATGTATTGTATGTTTGATCATTCCATATAACTGGCAAATACGCTCCACTAGCTTGATAATCATAAACGAGATTATCATAGTTTTGTGCACGCTCTTTCCAATCAATGAGTTGGTAGTCTTGTGGAACATTCTTTTTATATAAATCAACTCTATTAAAACTTTTATCAAGTGTCAATGTTTGGTTTTTCATATTATCTTCCTTATTACAGGAAATGGTCATTATAGAAATAATGACCATTAATGTAATACCTATCGATTTTTTCAGGAAGTTCATGAAATTACCTCCTTACTAATTATTATTATTAATTTTGGTTTAGAATTTTAACTGATGTTACTTCTACTGTAGCATCAGGAGATCCTGTGGCGTAAATCCAAAGTACACCTTTAACTTGTGTACCATACACATCAATAAAATCTTGTCCTAATTTAGCTTTAATATCAGAAACAGCATAATTATTCCATTTAAAGTTGTTATCTTCAATTAGATAAACTCCCCATTCATGGCCATCTACTAATGGTGTTGATGGAACAAATTTTGCTCCCCATTTGAAACCATCTTGGTTTTCTTTCACTTGTACAAATAATAATGGATTTTTAGATAAATCTAATGTGATTTCTTGAGATTGAACTCCACCCCATCCATCTGCTGCAGCATGGACAATTGCGGCTGTGTCACCTGCGGTGACAGTTCCTTCTCCACCACCTGGAGTTACCATAGGTACCCATTGTGCTAATTGATCAGCATTTTGGGTATAAGTAAATGTAATTGGCTTTGAACTATTGTCACTTTTTTGACAACCTGAAATTAATGTGATTGACATTACAACTACAAGAGTTAATAATATTTTCTTAATCATGATATGTCCTCCTCTATTTTTTAATATCTATCCCTTTACGCCTGACATCTTTATACCTTCAACAAAATACTTTTGTGCAAAGAGTAAGAAGAATATGACTGGTATCAGTGCGATAAAAGACGCTGCCATTAGTGGCCCCCATAAGGTCTCGCCTGTCATATTACTAAATGAGGCTAACCCTAATTGAATAGTGTATTTTGACGGTGAATTTATATAGATAAGTTGTCCTAATAAATCATTCCACGTTCCCATAAATGACCATAGTCCAATTGTTATTAGAGCTGGTTTTGATAATGGAACAAAAATCTTAGTAAATATTTGTAGATAATTTGCACCATCAATAATCGCTGATTCTTCTAATTCCTTTGGATATGTTTCAAAATACATCCTTAAGAAAAATATAAATGAAGCTGACCCAAAGTATGCTGGTAAGATTAACGGTACATAACTATCGGTGAAACCTAATTTTGACCATACCAGAAATGTTGGAATCATAGTCACTTCGTATGGTAACATCATCGTTGCAAGCAAAATCATAAATAAAGTATTTTTATATTTAAAAGAAAATCTTGCAAAGCCATAAGCTACTAGTGCCGAAACGAATACTTCTCCACCAATTTTTAATGCAGCGATGATAAAAGTGTTCAACATATAGTGAAACACAGGTATAACTTCTAATGCTTTTTTATAATTTTCAGTAAAAAAGCTTTTAGGAAACCAATTTATCGGAATTGTAAATATATCCTTATCAGGTTTAAATGATGTCGATATCATCCAGAAAAAAGGTAGTAACATCGCTGCTGATCCAATCAGATAGAATGCATATATTCCAATTTTCATGTATTTTGTTTTATTACTTCTACTTGACATTAGTCATTACTCCTTTATTCTCTAAATACCCAAAACCTTTTAGTAACGTTGATAATGATTGTTAATGCGAGGATGATAACAAATAAAACCCAAGCTAAAGCAGTTGCATATCCCATTTTATAAAATGAAAATGCTTGTTGATAAAGATAAACCATATAAAAGGTTCCTTGGTCTCCTGCTCCACCAAGTATATACGCATCTGTAAATTTTCTAAATGCGGCAATTATTCCCATTATCATGTTATAAAAAAGAATTGGTGTCATTAAAGGCATCGTTATATATCTAACTTTTTTCAATATATTCGCACCATCTATTTCGGCTGATTCGTATAATTCTCTTGAAATATCTTTCAACCCAACTAAATAGGTTAATAATCCTCCACTAGCTCCCCAAGCTGCCATAATCAAATAGGATGGCAATACCCAGTTGGGGTCAAACAACCAATTAGGTCCTTTAATATGCATTAAAGCAAGTATTGAGTTAATAACACCATAATTCGGGTCTAATACCCATTTAAATATGATAGCAACTGCTACTCCTGATACAATAGCGGGCATGTAAAATATTGTTCTAAATATTCCTACACCCTTAATATTATTATTCAAGAACACTGCGACAATAAACGCCGTTGCAATAGTTAAAGGTACTGCTAAAATCGCATAACGAACAGTAATCCACAATGTCTCGTAAAACATACCATCTTTAAATATTTCTTTAAAATTGTCTAAACCTATGAAATTAGGGGTTCCAATAATAGAATAATCTGTCATTGAAATATATAGTGCTGCAACCATAGGAAATATGGTGAATAAAATTAAACCTAATAACCAGGGGAGAACAAAATAGAAACCTATATTATTTTTTTTCATTTACTTCACTCCCATGTTTATTTTCTTTGACTTATAAAATCTCTAGATTTTTGGGCAATATCTTGTATTTCTTTCGTGTAATCAAAGTTTGGATTATTTAACATAGTAGAGTATAAATCTACCCACAATAAATTGTTAATTTCATTCCATTCTGGAGTATAATAAGCAGATCTAGCAATACTTAATGAATATTCAATAGTAGGAAGTGCTGGTACTTTTAGCGGGTCAATATTTGCGATTTCACCAACTTGACCTATTAAAGGAGATGCAATTTTCCATTTGAAAAATTCTAATGTCATTGCTTCAAGCGCTTTATTTGCTAAATCATTAGTACCGCATTGTTTTTTCATTACTGTTGATGCTGTCCAATCAAAAGCTGAAGCTGTTCCATCTAAACCAACAGGCATAGGAGCATACCCAATATTAAATTTTTCATCGTCTGGCATTTTTGAAACTTTTTGTTCAAAATTATCTTGAATACCACCCATAAACATTGCGGCTCTTTGTTTTTCAAACCATACATTGTTTGATCCTAAACTTGATACTTGAGCATATGTTGGTGTAATTCCAGATTTTAGTATCTCATCTAATATTCCGAGTCCAGCAATTGAACCTGCAGAATCTAATAATACATCTTGTCCATTAGGAGCAATTACATCTCCACCGCCAGCCCATAAAAAGGTCTCAATATTTGGCCAACCATCCACAATGTAACCATATTGTTGATAATCATGATTACTACTATCTTTTTTAACAACAGTTAATTTTTTTGCTGTATCGATAAAGTCTTGCCAAGTCCAGTTATCTGTAGCACTCGGGTAAGGAACTCCTGCTTCATCGAATAAATCTTTATTATAATAAACCATTAAAGGATTAGCAATCCAAGGAACACCGTAATATTTCCCATCATAAGTTGCTGATGCTAAGACACCTGGATAAAACTCAGATGGTTGTAAGCTTTGACTATTATTTAGAAAATCAGTCAAATCTGCGATAGCACCTAATTTTGCATATTTAGAAACTAGTTCTTGCGTCATCCAAAAGAAATCAGGTGATTTATTAGCTGCAATCAAAGTAGATAATTTTACATAATAATCTGAAGGAATACTTAATGTTTCAATTGTGTATTCACCATTTGCAGCAGCGTTTACTTTATCGACTATTTGATTAAATTCTTTTAATTCATCCCCAGCAGCCCATGTTGCAAAAACAAAATGATTTTTATTAGCACCACAACTGTTATTGCTCGATTGATTTCCACAGGATGATAATAAAATAAGCACAAAAATAAATATTGGAAAAATAATAAATTTTTTCATGTTGCTTAACTCCTCTCTTTTTGTAACGTTATTAATAACGCTCTTGACTTTTTAAGATTATCATATTATTATTATAGTGTCAAGCGTTTTCACTCAAAGTTTAACAAGAAATTATGTCACATAGATAGATTTCTGTTAAATATGTACATTAATTAAAAAATATGATATATTAAATAATAAATAGTATTTTGAAGGTGATATTATGAAAGATAAAGTGACTATGAAAGATATATCTGATATCGTAGGTGTAAGTAAAGTTACAGTTTCGAAAGTATTTAATAATAGAAATGATATTTCCGAGCAACTACGAGAAAAGATTTTAAAAGTTGCCGATGATTTAGGATATCGATATAATCCAGGTATAAAGACATTGAAGACTGGAATTACTAATAATATCGGTGTACTCGTCTCGCAAGTTTTTTTAGAAAGAGATGAAAATTTTTATAGTAATATATTCAAAAAAATATATATATCCGCTATAGAAGAAGATTATAATGTAATTTTAACCGTTATTAATAATACTCAAGAATCTAACTGTGAGCTTCCTATAATATGTAAAGAGCATAAAATAGATGGACTAGTGATTTTAGGACAAATAGCCGAATTTTATATTCAAGAAATCATGAAATACGGTTTTCCAATCGTCTTAGTTGATTTTACTTATCGAAATTTAGAATTAGACAGTGTTGTAACCAATAATTTTGAAGCTAGTTACTTTGCGACAAATTATTTAATATCAAAAAATCATCACAATATTGGATTTGTGGGTAATATCAAAAACACCAAAAGTATCATGGACCGTTATTTAGGGTTTTGTAAGGCATTATTTGAACATGACTTAGAGGTTGATGAAGATTTTATAATTAAAGATCGTGATGATAATAAGAATGAAATTGATTATGACATCCCTAAAAATTTACCTACTGCTTTTGTTTGTAATAGTGATAAAGCGGCCTATGTATTAATTAAGAAATTAAAAACAAATGGTTATAATATTCCTGATGATTGCTCAATAATGGGGTTTGATGATGTCACTCATAGTATTTTCTCAGAACCTAAAATTACTACAATGAGAGTAAGAAAAGAGGAAATGGCTGATTTTTCAGTTAAACAAATATTAAAAAGATTAAAAAATAAAAATACCAACGTCAATAAAATAATTATTGATACTGATTTAATAGAAAGGGATTCCGTAAAATCAATATAATAATAAATAAGTAGAAATGTTGAAATTGAAAAAAAAGACTATTTTTATTCAAATATAAAATCAAAGTAATTATAAAAAAAACAATATGACTTAAAACAAAAGAGCATAGACCTAATTCACATGGGTCTATGCTTTTTTGTTTAATTATACTAATTTCAATAGACTTTACCTTGTCGTTACTCAGGTCATCTTGTTAAGTCATAATAAAGACTAATAGATATCTAAACTTTTATATATGTCATCAACTGCTTTTAAATGATAGGTATGATCAAAACAATCTAATATTTCATTTTCTGTTAATAGCTTTGTGACTATTTCATCTTCTTGCAACATTTCTAAAAATAAAACATTTTTATTGAAAGATTCCATAGCTTTTTTTTGTACTAAGTCATAAGCTTCTTCTCGTGCTAAACCTTTTTCTACTAATTTTAATAATACCCGTTGAGAAAAAATAACACCTTTGGTGAGTTTTATATTTTCTAGCATGTTATCTTCATAAACAACTAAATTATCAATAATTGAGCTAAACCTATTAAGCATATAATCAAGTAACATTGTACCATCAGGAATAATAATACGCTCCGCTGAAGAATGTGATATATCACGCTCGTGCCACAATGGAATGTTTTCATAACTAGTTAAACTATATCCCCGCATCACTCTTGCACAACCCACAATATTTTCAGACCCTATTGGATTTCGCTTATGTGGCATTGCTGATGAACCTTTCTGTCCTACATTAAAAGCTTCTTCAACTTCTCTTACCTCAGTTCTTTGTAAATGCCGGATTTCAATTGCCATTTTTTCAAGCGAAGAGGCGATTATCGCTAAAACAGAAAAATAAAAAGCATGACGGTCTCTTTGTAACACTTGAGTAGAAATTTTACTGCTACTAATCCCTAATTCACTACAGACATATTGTTGAATAAATGGGGGGATATTCGCATAGGTTCCTACCGCACCAGACATTTTACCCACTTCAATATCCTGACAGGCATGAAGAAAACGCTCTAAATTACGATTCATTTCATCATACCATAAAGCGAGTTTTAAACCGAAAGTAGTAATTTCCGCATGCACACCATGAGTTCTTCCCATTTGTACAGTATGTTTATATTGAAGAGCTTTTTTTCTTAATACCTCAATAAATTGTTTAATATCGCTTCTTAAAATGTCATTTGCTTGTTTTATGAGATAACCATTTGCAGTATCTACAACATCTGTTGATGTTAATCCGTAATGAATCCATTTTTTTTCTTCACCTAATGATTCACTTACAGCTCTTGTAAAGGCTATGACATCATGCTTTGTATCTTGCTCAATTTCTTCAATTCGTTTAATATCAAATTTCGCTTTTTCCCATAAGACTTTAACATCATCCTCAGGAATGTGTCCTAACTTAGACCAAGCATCACATGCTAATAATTCAACTTTTAACCAGGCATCGAATTTATTTTGATCAGTCCATATTTTTCGCATTTCATTTCTTGAATAACGTGCTATCATTATTTCCTCCTATAGTTTTATAACCTATATCTTTACGATAAAAAAGATTCATACATTTAATTTTCTTAATTTCTTGATAAACTAATTCTTTAGCTTTTTGAATAGTTTTTTCTTTGGCTACGACAAATAGCACACGTCCCCCATTAGTTACGAAATGGTTGTTTTTTATTTTTGTCCCCATATGAAAAACGAAAACATTTTCTAATGTGTCTAACCCATTAATTTCATAACCTTTATCATAGGCGTTAGGGTACCCAACTGAAGCTAGCACGACTCCTATAGTCTCATCTTCATCCCAAATTAATTCTATTTCTTTTCCGTCTATTAAATCATTCATCAATACAAACAAATCGTTTTTAAGTCGTGGTAATATAACTTCAGTTTCAGGATCACCAAAACGAGCATTAAATTCAATCACTTTTGGTCCTTTTTTTGTTAATATTAAACCACCATATAAAACACCTTCAAAATGGCGATTTTCTTTTACCATCGCCTTACAACAGGCAATCATAACGTTATTGACTGCATCTTCAATAACAATTGGTGTTATTTGCTTAACAGGAGAATATGCGCCCATCCCCCCCGTATTTGGACCTAAATCATTATCAAACACTTTTTTATGATCTTGAGAAAGAACCATAGGATAAACTTTGTCATTTTTCACAAACGCCATTAAAGAAAATTCTTCGCCTTCTAGAAATTCTTCAATAATTACCTTTTTACAACTAAATTTATTATTCTTTAACATCTCATGGAGCGCTTCTTTAGCATCATTTTCAGTATAGGCAATAATAACCCCTTTACCTGCAGCTAAATTATCTGCCTTAACTACAAGTGGAAACTCTTTATTTTTTAAATATTCTATTGCTTCATCATAATCTGTGAATGTAGAATACTTTGCAGTCGGAATATCATATTTCTTCATTAACTCTTTCGCAAAATGTTTAGATGTCTCAATAATGGAAGCTTCCTTAGTCGGACCAAAAATACGTAAATTAGCCTCTTTAAAAGCATTTACAATTCCTTTTTCTAATGCTTGTTCAGGTCCTACTACCGTTAAATTAATATTATGCTCTTTCGCAAATTTAACTAAATTATCAATATCCGTTATTTCTATATCTACACACTTAGCTATATCATTCATCCCGCCATTACCTGGTGCCACATAAATTTCTTTAACTAACTTGCTTTGTGAAAATTTCCATGCAAGTGCATGTTCTCTTCCACCACTACCAATAATTAATACTTTCATTTTATCACCTACTAATGTTTAAAATGACGCATGTTCGTAAAAACCATTGCGATATTATGTTTATCGCACTCATCAATTGATTCTTGGTCGCGAATTGACCCACCTGGTTGAATAATTGCGCTAATTTTGGCTTTGGCAGCTAATTCAACCGAATCCTTCATAGGAAAGAAAGCATCTGATGCTAATACAGCTCCTTGGGCTTTTTCATTTGCTTGCTCAAGTGCGATTTTGCATGCTCCTACACGATTCATTTGTCCTGCACCAATACCAATTGTCATATCATCTTTAACTAAAACAATCGCATTGGATTTAACATGCTTAACGACATTTTTAGAAAAGATTAATTGTTTCATTTCTTCTTCTGTTGGCTTTCTTTTTGTTGGGAATGTTAATTCATCATTTATTAATAATGAATCATTTTCTTGGACTAAAATACCTCCAGAGATAGACACTATTTGCTTATTTTCTATTCCTTTATTATCCATATTAACTGTTAATAAACGCAAGTTTTTCTTTTGTTTCAGAATTTCTAAAGCTTTCGGAGTAAAATTGGGAGCAATAATGATTTCAAGAAAAATTTTAACAAGTTCTAAAGCTGTTATTTCATCAATTTCTTGATTAGTTGCTACAATTCCACCAAAGATACTTACAGGGTCAGCTTCATAGGCTTTTAAAAATGTCTGATATATTTCTTTACCTATAGCAACACCACATGGATTCATATGTTTTAGTACAACAACGACACATTCATCAAATTCTTTTACTATTTGAAGGGCTGCATTCGCATCTTGCAAATTATTGTAAGATAGTTCCTTTCCATTTAATTGTTTAGCATTTGTTAAGGAATAATCTTCTCCACTTGTAACATAAAACGCCCCTTTTTGATGTGGATTTTCTCCATATCTTAAATTTTGTTTTAAATCATAAGTAAATGTTAATTTTTCAGGAAAATCATTCCCTTGTATTTTTGTTAAGTATGATGCAATTAAAGCATCATAACTTGCAGTATATCGGAATACTTTAGCAGCTAAAGAAAACTTAGTTTCTAATGTTGTATCACCAGTTGTTTCTATTTCTTTTAACACAAAATTATAATCATTATAATCAACTAATACATTCACGAATGGATAGTTTTTAGCTGCCGCTCTTAACATAGAAGGCCCACCTATATCAATATTTTCAATCGCATCAGAAAGTTTACAATCAACTTTACTAATCGTCTCTTTAAAAGGATATAAATTAACACAAACTAGATCAATATATGCAATATGATTATCACTCATATCCTTTAAATGATCCAAATTATCCCTAATAGCTAAAATGCCACCATGTATTTTTGGATGTAAGGTTTTCACTCTCCCATTTAATATTTCTTTAAATTGGGTATAATCTTCAATTGATGTTACAGGGATATTTGCTTCAAGTAATAATTTAAAAGTACCACCTGTTGAAAGTATTTCATACCCACAACCAATTAACCCAGATGCAAATTCAATTATATTTGTCTTATCAGATACACTAATTAATGCTTTTTTCTTCATATATATCCTCACTTAATATTTCTTCTAATACTTTTTTATATAATAAATGTTCTATTCGATGAATTTTTCTTTCCATATCAACTTTTGTCATTCCAGATTTTATGTCTATTGCCTTTTGAGCAATGATTGTCCCTGTATCCATTCCTTTATTAACATAATGGATGGTTACTCCCGATATCTTTACTCCATAAAAAAATGCTTTATCTATCGCGTTGATTCCAGGAAATGATGGGAGAAGAGATGGATGAATATTAACAATTTTTTCATAATAACTAGTTAGTAATACCTCACCAATAATCCTCATGTACCCAGCTAAAGCGATAAATTCGATTTTATATTGAATCTAAATGTTTTAAAATAGCTAATTCATAGTTTTCTTTATCTTTATAATGTTTGATATTAAAAACAAAAAAAGGTATATTTAGTTTTTTTGCACGTTCTAATACATAAGCAGATTCATTATCACATATAAGTAATTCAACTTTATAGGCCTCATTATGGTATTTTGCAATTGCGGAAAAATTACTACCATTACCAGAAGCAAAAATTGCTAATCGTTTCATACAAACTTAACACCTTCACCAAGAACCACTTTACCAATAACTAATCCTTCTTCATCATTTTCTTTTAAAATAGTTAAAGTTTTTTCTACATCGTCTTTACTTACTATTAACACAAATCCGATACCCATATTAAAAATATGATACATTTCATCTATAGATATATCGCCAAGTGTTTTTAGTAAAGAAAAGATTTTTGGAGTTTCTATTAAATCCAAATTAATCTCAACACCAAGACCAGCTTTTAAACTACGGGGAATATTTTCATAAAAACCACCACCGGTGATATGAGCCATCGAATGGACATTAATCTTTTTCACGACCTCTAAGACAGGTTTAACATAAATTTTCGTCGGTATTAATAAAGCATCACCTAAAGTCATTTGTAATTCTTCATAATATTTATTTAAATCTAGTTTATTATCCTTTAAAATAATTTTTCTTACTAAGGAATAGCCATTTGAATGAATACCACTTGATTTAAGTCCAATAACAACATCATCCACCTCACACCCATCACCTGTGATTAATTTACTTTTCTCAACCACTCCCACTGTAAAGCCAGCTAAATCATAATGATTATATTCATACATATCTGGCATTTCGGCAGTTTCACCACCTATTAAGGCACATCCCGCTTTTACGCAACCAACACTAATACCTTTTACTATTTTTTCGATTTTCTCAGGATTATTTTTATCAAGGGCAATATAATCTAAAAAGAATAATGGTTCTCCACCTTGGACTAATACATCATTCACGCACATTGCCACTAAATCAATGCCAATTGTTTCATGCTTATCTAATAAAATAGCTATAAGCAGTTTTGTTCCTACTCCATCTGTGCCTGAAATTAATACAGGCTCTTTATATCCTAATTGTGATAAATCAAAAAGTCCACCAAATCCACCAATGCTTCCAATTACACCTTTACGTTTTGTCTTATCAACATCTTTTTTTATCCGTTTAACGACTTCATAACCTTTAAAAATATCTACGCCTGATTTTCTATAAACTTCACTCATAAGATTCTCCTTACTTTATTTCTAAATTGGCATTTTCTAATTCATCATATAAATGTGTGGGGTAAGCTCCATTAAAGCATGCTAAACATAAACCATCTTTCCCTATTGCACTTAATAAACCTTTAATGGAAATAAACGCTAATGAATCTGCACCAATGATACTTTTTATTTCTTCGATTGTTTTTTTCGCAGATATTAGTTCCTGATATGTGGAGAAATCTACACCATAAAAACAAGGAAATTTTATTTGCGGTGCGGCAATTCTTACATGAATCTCTTTCGCTCCTGCATCTCTTAACATTTTAACGATTTTCCCACTAGTTGTACCACGAACTATTGAATCATCAACTAACACAACTCTCTTATTATTAACAATAGAACCTACAGCACTTAATTTCATTTTTACACCTTGTTCACGCAAAAGTTGTGATGGTTCTATGAAGGTTCTACCCACATATTTGTTTTTAATAATCCCGATTTCAAAAGGCATTTGCATATTTTCAGCATAACCAATTGCTGCACTCATTCCTGAATCAGGTACACCTATCACAATATCAGCTAGGGCAGGACTCTCAAGCGCTAGTACCTTTCCACAATTTTTTCTTGCAGCGTGCACATTGACATTTAAGACATCACTATCAGGTCGTGAAAAATAGATATATTCCATGCTACACATATGACATTCATTATTAACAGAATAAAATTCTGATGTAATACCACTCTCATTTATTTTTAATACCTCACCTGGTAACACATCTCGCATATATGTGGCTCCAATGATATCAAAGGCGCATGTTTCACTAGCAACAACATACCCATTACCAATTTTTCCAATAGATAATGGTCTTAACCCATATTTATCTAGTGCTACATATAATTCATTTTCTAAGAGAATTAAAAAGGCAAATGCCCCTTCTAAATACAATAATGATTCTTTCAAACGCTCAATAAAGGTACCTTTTTGTCTTTTTAATAAATGTGCTAATACCTCCGTATCTGATGTTGTTTGAAAGATACTTCCTTGCTCCTCTAAATAATTCTTAAGATTTTTAGTATTCACTAAATTACCATTATGGCATAAACTCAATTGTCCTTTTTGCGAATGAAACAAAAACGGTTGCACATTTAATAATCCTCTACCACCACTTGTTGCGTATCGGACATGACCAATCGCATGCTTTCCTTTAAGATGATTTAAATCATCACCTGTAAAAACTTGATTGACTAAACCTTCCTTTTTTACTTGATAGAGGATATTTTCATCACTAGAAACAATTCCTGCTCCTTCCTGACCCCGATGTTGTAATGCTTGCAAAGCATAATAGGTGAATTGACTGGCATTTTCATGATTGAAAATACCAAAAACACCACATTCCTCATTCATTTTATTTTCATAAAATACATCCATTTCAGACATTCTATTCATCCCTTTTAAGACGTTTTAATATTTCAACATAAGATTCAACTACATTACCTAAATCTCGTCTAAACCGGTCTTTATCTAATTTTTCATTTGTTTTTGCATCCCATAACCGGCATGTATCTGGAGATATTTCATCGGCTAGGATGATTTCACCCAAATCATTTCTTCCAAATTCAATTTTAAAATCAACTAATTTTATATTGACTTTATTAAAGGTCTCTTTTAAGATGTGGTTTATTTTTAATGAGGTATTACGAATATAAGCTAATTCATTTTTTGTTGCTAATTTTAGTGCCTCAGCATGATCTTCATTTATTAATGGATCACCATATTCATCGTTTTTGTAGCAGATTTCATAGATTTCTTCCTCAAGAATTGTGCCTTCGGGTATACCTAATCGTTTAGACATACTCCCAGCTACAATGTTACGAACAATTACCTCTAGTTTAATGATGTCTAATCTTTGACATATTTGTTCACGTTCATTTATTTTTTTAATAAAATGATTTTTAATTCCATTTTTTTCTAAAATTGTAAATAAAATTGCTGTAATTTCATTATTTAAAATTCCTTTATTTATAATTGTTGATTTTTTAATTCCATTAAAGGCCGTTGCATCATCTTTATAATAGATGATTACCTGATTGCTTTTCTCACAACTAAATACTTGTTTTGCTTTTCCTTCATATAGTAAATTGATTTTATTCATTTCTATCCTCCACTATTTAAAATAACTAACTCCGTTTAAGAAAATATCCTGTATTTTATCAATATTGATATTTTTATATAACCCTGAAATCATCCGCTCTGAATGACCCATTTTACCAAATATTTTTCCACAAGGGCTCGTAATTCCTTCAATTGCGCTATAAGACCCATTCGGGTTAAACTCGCCATCCATGGTAGGGTTTCCGGATAAATCAACATATTGCGTTGCAATTTGCCCTTTTGAAAATAATTGTTTAATTACTTCATTACTCGCAACAAACTTCCCTTCCCCGTGAGATATGACTACTTGATGAATATCATCTAATTCCATATTCATAAGCCAAGGTGAGTTATTATTCGTAATTTTAGTTCTAATGATTTTTGCGACATGACGGTTGATATCATTTCTTGTGAGTGTTGGTGATTGAGAGGATAATTGTCCAATTTGACCATTAGGCAATAATCCTGATTTAATGAGCGCCTGAAAACCATTACAAATTCCTAAAATTAAGCCATCACGAGCTAAAAATCTTTCAATAGCCTCCCGCACCTGATTATTCATTAAGACGGCAGTAATAAATTTTCCCGCTCCATCAGGCTCATCTCCAGCACTAAAACCTCCTGATAATGTAAAAATTTGCGAATCGTTGATGTTTTTAACCATTTCTTCAATTGATTGTTTTACATCATTTTGATTTTGATTTTTGAATACAAATGTCTTGGTATTAGCACCGGCTTTAGAGAATGCCCTTTCAGTTTCATATTCACAATTAGTCCCAGGAAATATCGGCAAAAACACTGTTGGCTTTATTTTCAAACCACTATTTTTAATGGTTGGTGCAAAATTTGATTTTTCTGCCGCGATTTTTTTATCACTATTTGAAACAGTTGGATAGATATTTTTAAACGTCTCTCCCCAAGCTTTTACTGCCTCTTCTATTTTTATCTCCTCACATCCGATTTCTATATCATTATTTGTTGTCATACCAAGGAATATAGCCTTACTATTTGTTAATTCTTTTATGCTTTCAACAACAATTGATCCATAATTTGATGAATATAAATCGATATCATTATGAATTCTTACACCAATTTTATTTCCAAAGGACATTTTCGCAATCCCCTCAGCTAAGCCACCTGTTTTTAAAGCAAATGCAGATATGATGCGTTTATCAATAATCGCTTGATAAATATAACTAAAATTACTTTTCAATTGGTCTATATTAGGCATATCATATAAATCTCTATCATGAGTAAATAAATAGATAAAATGATTAGCCGCCTTAAATTCTGGTGAAATAATTTCTTTAACATCACTAGCATCAACCGCAAATGATATTAATGTTGGTGGAACATGTAAATCATTAAAACTACCACTCATGCTATCTTTACCACCAATACTTGGTAGATTAAATGCTTGTTGAGCATAAAATGCACCCAAAAGTGATGCAAAGGGTTCTCCCCAATTCAAGGGGTTATTTCCAAGTTTTTTAAAATATTCTTGGAAAGAAAAACGAATATTTAGATAATTACCCCCTACAGCAACCACTTTCGCAATTGATTCAATGACAGAATAAATTGCCCCATGAAATGGAGACCAGCTTGAAATAGATGGATTAAACCCATAAGTCATGATACTACAAGTCGATGTATCTTTATCTAATACGGGAATTTTTTGTACTGATGCATCAACTTCTGTCAGTTGATATTTACCACCGAATGGTAAAAGTACAGTTGTTGCTCCAACTGTTGAATCAAACATTTCCACTAATCCCTTTTGGCTTGCAATATTTTTCTTTTTGAGATGATTTAAAAACTGTTCTTTAAATGTATTTCCTTCAATTTTTTGCAAAAATGGAGTTTCATTACTGATTTCAGGAATTATTACTTCAACTTCGTTTATAGCACCATTAGTATTTAAAAATTCACGGTCAATACTAACAACTGTTTGTTCATGATATTTCATTACTAAACGATTAGAATCCGTGACAGTAGCAACTACTGTTGCTTCAAGATTTTCTTCACGAGACAATTTTATAAACTCCGCTACAGAAGCATCACATACAACAACAGCCATTCTTTCTTGCGATTCCGATATTGCGAGTTCTAAAGGATTTAATCCTTTATATTTAACTGGTACTTTATCTAAATAAATTTCTAAACCAGGTGCTAATTCACCTATAGCGACCGCAATACCACCTGCACCAAAATCATTACTTTTTTTAATTAATTTTGTAACTTGAGGATTTCTAAATAAGCGTTGAATTTTTCTTTCAGTGGGAGCATTCCCTTTTTGTACTTCTTGTGATGCCTTTTCAATTGATTTTTCATCATGCTTTTGACTAGACCCAGTAGCACCCCCGATTCCATCTCTTCCTGTTTGCCCACCTAATAAAATAATTTTATCAAAAGCAACTGGAATTTCTCTTCTTACATTTTGCAGAGGAACTGCTCCTATAACAGCGCCAACCTCCATTCTTTTAGCTTTATAGCCCTCATGATAAATTTCATGTACATAAGTAGTAGCTAACCCGATTTGATTTCCATATGAACTATAACCTTGGGCGGCTTGTTTAGATATTTGTTTCTGCGGTAGTTTACCTTCTAATGTCTCTTTCACCGGTTCTAAAATATTACCAGCCCCTGTTATTCTCATCGCTTGATAAACATAAGCTCGCCCTGAAAGTGGGTCTCTTATTGCACCGCCTATACAAGTTGATGCCCCACCAAATGGTTCAATTTCTGTAGGATGATTATGGGTTTCATTTTTAAACATTAATAACCATTTTTGTTTCTCCGATTCAACATCAACATCAATATAAATACTACAAGCATTATTTTCATCTGATACTTCTAAATCAGTTAACAATCCATCCGCTTTTAATTTTCTACTATAAATAGTCGCAAGGTCCATTAAAGTAATGGGTAAATTAAAAAGATTAAGCTCTTTTTTAGTTTGCATATAACTAGAAAATGCTTTTTCCATGATAAGGCCCATTTCCCCATTAGGGAATGTCACACTATTAATGTGAGTTTCAAAAGTAGTATGACGACAATGGTCAGACCAATAAGTATCTAAAACAGCTAATTCAACCTCTGTAGGGTTTCTTTTTTCTATGTTTTTAAAATATGCATGAATTAATATTAAATCTTCAATGGACATAGCTAAATGGTTTTTAGTTAAAAATTCCTGTAATTCCATTAATGAATAATGAGTAAAACCCTCATAAACAGTAAGTGATTTAATTTCAATATTTTCTTTTAATGTGAGAGGACTCAATAAGTTTTTTTCCCTTTTCTCAATTGGGTTTATTAAATATTTTTTGATTTCATTTAAATTAACTTCATCAGAAAACAATATTAACGTACCTGTTTTAACAATTACATCTTCATTAGGAATTAATAATTTAATACATTGAATAGCTGATTCTTGACGAGAATCATATTGACCAGGTAGATATTCTAAAGCGATGTATGTATGAGGGAGGGTTAGATTATCGTATACTATATCCGTCACTGTCTCTGATAAGACATTTTTCTTTATAATTTCTAATTCATCACTTGTCACATTATACACATCATATATGTTTAATAACCGTAGATTATTTATTTCAAGAGCTAAATTTTCTCTTAAATCATTTAATAAAGCAATTTTTTCAGTTTGAAAACCGATCTTTTTTTCCACATATACACGAAAGTTAGCCATTTAATTCTCCTTTAATCAATTGATTCACTTGGTTTATTAATATTTTTTGATTACTACCTATAAATGTGATATGTCCCATTTTCCGATTAGGTTCAATATGTGATTTACCGTATAAATGAAATTTACAATTTGTATTCTGTAATGATTTTTAATGCAGTCGGTAAATCTTTTCCTAATATATTTACCATTACAGCGTTCTCTTTTAATTCAGTACTACCTAGTTTTAAACCACATATCGCTCTTATATGTTGCTCAAATTGAGATGTTTCACAAGCTTCTATGGTGTAATGTCCTGAATTATGAACACGTGGTGCTATTTCGTTAATTAATAGTTCTCCATTTTCTAAAACAAACATCTCAACCGCAATTGTCCCGATAAAATTAAATTTTTCCATGAGGTCACAAACTATTCTTTCAGCTCTTTTTGTAATTTCTTCACTAATTCTTGCCGGGACAATAGATTGATACAAAATGTGATTAACGTGAATGTTTTCCGAAATAGGAAATGTAGTCAATTCGCCCAATGTCGACCTAGTCGCAATCAAGGAAATTTCCATATTGAAATTAATGAATTTCTCTAAAATACAGGGACTTTTCAATAATTGATATGCTTTATTTAAATCACTTTCATCATTTAAAACAACTTGTCCTTTTCCATCATAACCACCTGATATTGTCTTTATAATGCATGGATAATGTAAAATTTTAAGACCATCATGCAATGAATCCTTATTGGTTAAAATATGAAAAGGAGCAGTTTGAAAACCAAAATCATTCAAAGAAATTTTTTCAATTCCCCGATTTTGTGAAATTGCTAGAGGTAAAGAACCTTGCGGTATATAAGCTATATCTTGAAGATTATCGATAACTTGTGCTGGGATATTTTCAAATTCATAGGTAAGAACATCAGAAATTGAACATAGTTTTTTCAAAGCTTCATTATCATTATATGGTGCAATGATTTCAAAATCAGCGACTTGTCCACAAGGAGAATCTTTCATTGGGTCTAACAAAGCAATTCTATAACCCATTTGTTTAGCTGATATTGCTAGCATTCTTCCTAATTGACCACCACCAATAATACCAATCGTAGCACCTGGTGATATGAATTTATTCATTGAAATGAATTTATTCACTAATATCACTATCCTTTAATACGTTTACTTTCATATTTTGTTTATATTGAACTAATTTCTCTCGGAGTGTTTCATCAAATAAACTTAAAATTTCTACAGCTAATATTCCTGCATTAACAGCACCTGCCTCACCAATAGCAAGTGTTGCAACAGGTACACCTTTAGGCATTTGAACAATAGATAGTAACGAATCAAGACCATTAAGCGCCTTAGATTGAATTGGTACACCAATGACAGGAATTGTAGTAAGTGATGCTAGCATTCCTGGTAAATGGGCAGCACCACCTGCCCCCGCTATTATTACTTTGATTCCTCTATCTATCGCAGTTTTGGCATAATCGAATAATAATTCAGGAGTTCTGTGAGCCGAAACAATTTTTATTTCATATTTTACATTAAATTGTGTTAATATTTCTTTTGTTTTTAACATAGTCGGTAAATCCGACGAACTTCCCATGACGATTCCTATCATTTTTTTCCTCCTAAAATAAAAAATTGCGTAAACTATAAGAAGTTTACGCAAGAATGCTTAAAAACTTCTCTCATAGTCTGCTTCTTTACGGTAAGCAGGTAGAAACTTTTGGTCCATATCACCAACTTTATATGAGAAAATATTATTTTTGATAATTAGGTGCAGCTACAGTTAATTCCACATCATGAGGATGTGATTCTATTAGTCCAGCACCTGTAATTTTGACAAATTTACCATTTTGTTTTAAATCTTCAATTGTTTTTGTACCACAATAACCCATACCCGACCGAAGTCCTCCGCATAATTGATAGATAACGTCCTCAAGTTTACCTTTGTAAGGTACTCTGCCCTCAATTCCTTCAGGAACTAGTTTTTTTGCTTCTTGCTTCCCATTTTGAAAATAACGGTCCGAAGAACCACGTTTCATTGCGGCAAGTGAGCCCATGCCTTGATAAATTTTATAACGACGTCCATTATAAATAATCTCTTCACCCGGAGCCTCTTCAGTTCCTGCAAGAAGGCTACCTAACATAACAACATCACTTCCAGAGGCAATTGCTTTAACAATATCTCCACTATATTTAATGCCTCCATCAGCAATTAGACGAATATTTTTTTCTTTACAAACTTGATAAACATTATTGATGGCGGTAATCTGTGGCACACCAACTCCGGCAACAACTCTTGTTGTGCAAATAGACCCAGGTCCTATTCCAACTTTTACGCAATCAACTCCAGCTTCAATTAATGAAAGTGCTGCTTCTTTTGTGACAATGTTACCTCCAATGAGTTGTAAATCTTTATAAGTATTTCTTATTAACTTAATAGTTTCAACAACTCCCTTTGAATGACCATGTGCAGAGTCCACTGTAATGACATCAACATCGGCCTCTACTAGGGCTTTGACACGTTCTAATGTATCGCCTCCTATTCCAACAGCAGCTCCACAAAGTAGTCTGCCACTATTATCCTTAGCCGCATTTGGAAATGTTTTCGTTTTATCTATATCTTTAATGGTTATTAATCCTTTTAAATGATATGATTCATCCACTATAGGAAGCTTTTCAATACGATTCTCTAATAAAATTGATTTAGCTTGTTCAAGTGAAGTTCCTACTGGTGCTGTGATTAAATTATCTTTAGTCATTGTGCTTGAAACAGAATAGGATAAATCCTCACGATATTTCAAATCACGATTCGTTAGAATACCAATTAGGGTACCATCCTCTAAAATTACTGGCAATCCTGATATTCTATAATAAGCCATCAAATCATTGGCTTCTTTTAAGGTTTGTTCAGGTCGTAACGTAACAGGGTCTAATATCATTCCGTTCTCACTTAGTTTTACTTTTCGTACTTGTTGAACTTGCTCTTCTATAGTCATATTTTTATGAATGAAGCCAATTCCGCCAAGACGTGCTAAACTTATTGCCATTTCCGATTCTGTTACAGTGTCCATTGCTGCACTGAGAATAGGAACGTTTAATTTAATTTTATTAGTTAAGTAGGTAGTTATGTTAACTTCACTTGGTAAAACTTCTGAATTTTGAGGAATTAATAACACATCATCAAATGTATAACCTTCCTCAATTAATTTTCCATTTAAGTCATTCAATCTTATTACACCTTCCTTTTATTCCCACTCAATTGTCCCTGGAGGTTTAGAAGTGATATCATAGACAATACGGTTCACTCCCTCTACTTCATTCACAATATCTCGTGAAATTTTATCTAAGACTTCCCAAGGAATTTTTGCCCAATCAGCGGTCATTCCATCAATAGAGGTAACGGCTCTTATTCCTAGAATATAATCATAGGTTCTTTTATCACCCATGACACCAACAGTTTGGATATTAGTTAAAACCGTAAAATATTGCCAAATGTCTTTAGCTAAATCTGCATTATAAATTTCCTTTTGTAAAATATAATCTGATTCTCGGACAATTTTCAATTTTTCTTCTGTCACATCTCCGATAATTCTGATAGCAAGACCTGGTCCTGGAAAAGGCTGCCGATTAATGATTTCATCACTAATCCCTAAACTTTTTCCTAATTCTCTAACTTCGTCTTTAAATAAGGATTTTAATGGTTCAAGCAACTTTAAATTCATATCTTTGGGTAAACCACCAACGTTGTGATGCGATTTAATTGTATGTGCTGTTGCCGTACCAGATTCTATAATATCTGTGTAAAGTGTTCCTTGTGCTAGAAAATCATAGGTTCCTAATTTATTTGCTTCATCTGTAAATACATAAACAAATTCATTTCCGATGATTTTTCGCTTTTGCTCAGGGTCACACACTCCACTTAATTTATTTAAAAAACGACTTTGAGCATTTACTAATCTAACATCAATATTAAAGTAATTACTAAAGGTATCCATCACCTGATCGCTTTCATTTCTTCTAAGTAATCCATGATCAACAAAAATACAAGTAAGGTTATTGCCAATCGCTTTATGAATAAGAACAGCAGCAACTGCTGAATCCACACCACCACTTAAACCACATAATACTTTTTTATCACCGACGATTTCTCTTATTTTTTGAATTTCATTTTCAATATAATTATCCATTGTCCAATTAGCATCTGCACAACATATTTCAAAGATAAAATTCTTTAAAATGATATTTCCATATTCAGTATTTCTTACTTCAGGATGAAATTGTACTAAATAAATTTTCTTATCTGTATTATATATGACCGCATTCTCGCAAGTTTTACTTGATGCGATAGTAGTAAAACCAATTGGTAAATCATCTACTTGGTCACCATGAGACATCCATACATTTAATTTATTTGGAATATTTTTAAACAAAGCGTCATCATGAGCTATTTCGATGAGTGATTTACCATACTCCCGTTTACTTGCTTTTTTTACATTTCCACCCAATTTCACAGTTATTAGTTGCATGCCATAACAAATACCTAATATAGGAATTCCTAACTTCACTATTTCATCGTCTATACTAAATGCATTTTCTTCATAAACACTGTTAGGGCCACCACTTAATATAATACCTCTAACATTCCCCATCTTTTTAATATCTTTTGCTTTTGTCGTATGGGGCAATAATTCACTATAGACACCATTTTCTCTAATTCGTCTCGCTATAAGTTGATTATATTGACTGCCATAATCTAAAACAATAATTTTATCTACATTCATTTTTTACTCCTTAGTTCAATATAAAAATAAAAAAAAGCATTCAATCGAACGCTCTCAATACAAATATGACAAAAAAAGTCATATACGTAGTCCTAAAATTTACGGTTTCAGGGTAGAGACTTTCGATCCACATTATCGAAGATATACGAACACCCCTCTATTCTACCTAATATTAACCTTAAATTCAATATGATTGTTGAAAATTATCTAAAAAAGATATTACCAATTAATAAGCTAAATATTAACATTTAATTACTTTTTAAGCCATATCATGGATAGTTAATATTTTATTATTTTTTCCTATCATTAAAGCATTGTTATTTTTCTACAATTTAGCATCATACATACAAAAATGTTTGCTAGATTTATAAAAAAAGGACTGCAAATTACTTTTGCAGCCTTTTTTTTCAAACCTTTTAAGAAAAATAAAAATATCTTTTTAGGATAAAAATATCATTTTTTTATATTTTTATACATTCTCTCTTTATTACTATATACATACAAATTACACAAGTAAAGTAAAGGAATTAATAATAAACCCAGCAATTGATCTTTGCATAATTCTTCATAAGTTTGATAAGGATTACAGGTTAACACTCTTATAAAATATTGTATACCATTACAAACTAAATAGGTTAGAATTGTCCATTTTAAAATATATATACTTTTATTCTTCTGACGTATTTTTTTCCATTTCTTAACAAACTTTATTTTATTCATCATTATTTCCTTTCTTATGTATTCCATATTTTTTTCAATTCTTCACAATTTACTAATAATTCTTCTAGTTTCCCTAAAGCCTCAATTTTTCCGTTTTTTAAAACAATTATCTGTGTCGCGTATTGTAAAGCAATTTTTTTATTTGATACAACAATACAGGTTTTTCCTTTTGTTTCAAACAATCGATTCCACAATTCTTTTTCAGTATCAACATCTATAGCACTAGAGATATCATCTAATAGAAATAATTCCGAATCACGAACAAACATCCTCGCCGCAGCAACTCTTTGAACTTGACCACCAGATAATTTGACTCCTTTTGGTCCAACCATCGTATTTATACCATTTTCTAATTGTTTAATGTCAGGTTCTAAAACAGCTCTATAAATGGCTTTTTCAATCTCAACGCTATCTTTTTCAAGACCTAATAAAATATTATTAAGAACTGTATCACTGAACAGTTTAGGAATTTGCGGGGTATAGGCTACGCGTGGAGCCGTTAGATATTCATCTGGTTTACTAACGATATTTCCATTATAAAGGATTTCTCCCTCATCTTTAGAAATTAAACCAAGGATAACCTTTAACAATGTTGACTTGCCTGATGCTACCCGTCCCGTAACTACAACAAATGAACCCCTTTTAACGCTGAAATTTATATGATGGATTCCATTTTCACTACCTGGATAAATATAGGTCAAATCTTTAACTTCAAAGCTATGTAATTTATCCTCCTCATTTAAGATGTGATAGATAGGTAAAGGTGAGGGTTCATTTAAATATAACGGATTATGTCTTGCTAAAGAATTTTCCTTATCGCCATTTAATAAGCTTTGTAGCCTCACAACCGAAACTTTTATTTGTTGATAACGAGCAATAAAATAACCAAAGAAAAGGATAAAATCAGAAACAAAAGCTAAATAATAGATAAATAATGAGAAATCACCCACTGAAAATGATTCTGTATTTATTGTTTGGGCTGTAATAAGTAGAATAAACCCTGTACCAATATTTACTGTATTAAAATAAACTGAATCTAATATTTGATTGAACAACGTGTCTTTCAACATCATTTTATGTCTATTATCATTTAACGTTTTAATATGCTTCATCACGGACTCTTCGCTAGAGGAAACTTTTATGGCTTGAATAGATGTAAATGTTTCTCCTATAGCACTAGTAACTAATGCGGTTGCTTCACGACTTGCGATTCTATAACGATGAATCTTTTTACTAAAGGAATGTCCTATTATGATGACTAACATTAAAGGGAAAAAGACATAGATTGTTATTTTGATATTAATTGTTAATAAAATGCTTATCGCAATAATCGCAAATAATAACGTACCCATAATGTCAAGAAACCAACTGATGGATTCCTCAATTTGTTCCACATCATCGCGATAATTACTAATCATTTCACCTGATGTAGTTTGTAAATCACTATTTGAAATATGTTTTAACATATGAGCTAACAAATTTCTTCTTAAAAGGCCACTCATATTAAACCGATGATAAATATCAACCCTAAAACCAACGATTATAAAAACAACTCGCATTAAAGAAAACGAAATAAAAATAGCGATAATTCCCCATATTCCTATATTGATTGATGCTTCATTTGTCAGCGTGTCAAGAAACAACTTAACGAGTAAACCAGGAATGAGTGGAAATAAATGAATAGTAATCCATAATAAGGCATCAAACAAGTACAATACCGGTTTGTATTTAATTAATTCAATCATGACTTGTATTGGAGATAATGTTTTTTTTATCATACCAAAACCTCCTCAATACCAGTTTTAAGTAATGCATAAAATCTAGATTCCTTGTTATTCAATAAAGATTGTCTTTTTCCATACTCGATAACATTTCCTTCTTCTAAAATCATAATATCGTTTGCTCTTTCAATCGTTTTGAGACGATGTGCGATAATGATAACAGTTTTGTCTATTAATAACTTATTAATTGCTTTCTCAATAAATTGTTCTGTGATAGGGTCTAATCGTGAGGACGCTTCATCTAAAATAATAAATTGAGGATCATTTAAAAACACCCGTACTAAAGATAATAATTGTGCCTCACCGGCTGATAAAGATGACCCTTCCGAGTCTATCATAGTATCTAAACCATTCGGTAATTTTTGAAACCATTCAGTTAATCCCATATAATCAATAGATGCTAACAATGTCTCATCATTTATAGATGGTTCATAAAAAGTTAAATTATCACGAATCGACGCACTAAATAATTGAACATCTTGGGTCACATAAGCAATATTTTTCCGTAAATTAACTAGTTTTATATTCTGAATAAGTTGATCGTTAAAGACTATTTCACCACTCTCAATATCATATAATCGCATAATTAATCTTGCTAATGACGTTTTTCCACTTCCCGTTCTGCCAAGGAGCCCTAATATCTGCCCTGCCTCTAAATGAAAAGATATATTTTCTAAGACTTTTTTCCCATCCTCATATTTAAAATTGACATTTCGAAAACTCAAAGATAATTGTTTTTTCTCTATCTCCTCATTCCCATCTTTTAAGTTTGATGTTAATGAAAGCAACTCTTCTACCCGCATGATACTAGCTCCTGCCTTTTGGAGGTCTTGGAGCTGGACTCTAATTTGTTCAATGGGACGTTCTAATAAATCGGTATATCGAATAATTAAATAGACTGAACCTATGGAAATAATGCCTGATGTATATAAATAAGAGCTTAAACTAAAAGAAATAACATACCCACCTACAAAAATCAATAAGGTAATACTCCAAATATAACCATATGTCATAAGTGCTTTGTTTCGAACCTTAAACCAACCTTTTATAAATTGATAAAATCGATACATGACATAAGATATGGCACCGGAGGATTTTATATCCTCGATTGATGTGATTTGTTCTCCAATAAATCCATAAAATTCTGCTGATTTTTGACGATCATTTATCCATCTAGGGACAGCTATTTTTTGAAATAGTGTTAAAACAACCATTGCAACGATTGAAAATAATAGAATCCCGATTCCTACACGATAATCTTTCATAAATAATAATACAATAATACCTATTAGTAATGCTACATTATTTAAAAAGTTTAAAAATAATTTCGCAAAAAAATTAAATAAAGAAGTGACATCTCCATCTAGTCTTTCAATTAATTCACCAGGTTTATGTGATTTATGAAAAGTCATATCTAAATGCATGCAATGAGTAATTAAATCTTCACGTAATGCATTAGTTGCTATCCATCCTATATTTTGACTTAAATAGGTTGACCAAATGAGAAGAAATTGTTGAAAAATGGCTAGCCCGATAAATATTGCCGCCATCATAGTTAAGGATTTTGCTGGACTTTTAGCTACTGCCATATCAATAAACCGACTTAATATTTGCGGATTAACAAGGCTAACGCCCACAGTTAATAATAAAAGAATTGTTAAAAGGATTAATTGTTTAATTTGTTGATTTAAATATTTCTTAAATAGTTTAAAATATCGAATAATAGGGATTTTCATATATACCTCCCAAAAAAAAGTGATGATTTTTCATCACATAAAAATACAAAAATTGCGGTAACAGCAATTTTTTAAAAAAAATTATGAAATGATACTTAATGTCATTTCATATTCAATTAACAATATAAATTAAATTCTCACTTATATCCTCCAAATTCACTATTAATTGATTTATATCATATTACTAGAATATAGTCAATTATTCTTATATAAGATTAATGATTTTGTTTTATTTGCCTATTCAAAAATAGACAGTTATCATATTGTAATAATGTAAAGATAAAAGGAGGATTAATATGTATTATTATCCACGTCATGAAGACCCTACAAATCCTGATACTATTAATTATGTTGTAAAGGCTGGAGATAATTTATGGAATATCGCCAAAGCTTATAAAACAACTACTAATGAACTCATGAAATACAACAATTTAAATTCAACATTACTTTATCCAGGTCAAGTTTTATTAATTCCTACCCAAGTCGCTGGTGGAATTACTTTATATCCATATACGACTCAAAAAAACGACAGCGTTAATAAAATTGCTCAACAATATGGTATCGGAGCAACTGATATAAATAATCACAATGATATGAATGGGCTATTATTAGAACCTAATCAAACGCTTAATTTACCATTGCCAAAAACATATACTATTCAACAAGGAGATACATTAGATTCTATTCTAAAAAAATTTAATTTAAATGTTAGGGATTTAATTGGACTTAATCCCCATTGGTTGGCGCCAGGTCAAATAATTACAGTCAGAAAATAATTGCTAGGGCTATTTCTTTTATAAAGAAAATAGCCCTTTAATATACATTTATTATATTAAATCATATATTTCTATTTTTTATTATCGTTAATATAAATACCTGATTTACATTTAACAATTAATCATTATATTTTAAAACACATAATTTTACACAATTATTTGATATTTCATTGTATTTTCTAAACTAAAATTAAATTGTAAAAGAGTTATGAATCAATTATAAAATAGCTTAATTCGTGATGATTAATCTTATAGATGACTAATAGAAAGTACATCCTAAAAAACTTAAACTTCTCATATCTTTCCTCTCTTTCCTCTCTTCCTCTCTTCCTCTCTTCCTCTCTTTCCTCTCTTTCCTCTATAAATCAAATTTCTACTAGTCAATAATAAAATGAAGCTATCCTAGTAAAGGTTAGCTTTTTTTGTATAAGTAATTGAGAGATACGTGTTAGTTATAAGGATAAATCTAAAATTAAATGTCACTAATAACATTATGAGTAACTAGTATAATCCATTCTGGATAAACATATAGTTATATGTATTAATATATGATAAAATAAAAATAAACTTATCGAGGAGGATATATATGGAAGTATTTATAATTTTGTTAATTGTATTAACATTTACGTTTGATACTTGGTTAGCAATATTAAACTATAAAAATAGAGGTGCAGAGATTCCTCAGGAAGTTCTTGATGTTTATAATAAAGATTCCTATAAAAAATGGCTTGAATATAACATGGAAAATTTTAGATTCACCTTTATTTCTCGAACAATCACTACTATAATAACTATTCTATTACTAGTTTTCGGATTTTTTAAATTATTTAATGATATAGCGATTCACTTTTCAAACGCCTTTTCAATACAAGTACTTATTTTCTTAGGTATTTATTTTCTCCTAGATTTTATTATCGGTATATTCTTTTCCTACTATAAACAATTTAGCATAGAAGCAAGATACGGTTTCAATAAATCAACATTGAAAACTTTTATTGATGATAAAATCAAAAGTCTATTATTAACTATAATATTAGGTGGAGCTATTATTTATGCCTTTACAGCGTTATATCAGCATACAGGTCATCAATTTTATCTTTATGCTTGGCTAGTCACAATCGTCATTATCTTATTTATTAATTTAATGTATGTTAAGTTATTTGTTCCGCTTTTTAATAAATTAAGACCTTTAGAAGAAGGTGAATTAAAGAATAAAATTGTAGCTTTCGCTGAAAAAGTTGGTTATGAAATAACAAAAATCAGTGTTATTGATGCATCAAAACGTTCAACAAAATTAAATGCCTTTTTTAGTGGCATGGGTAAATTTAAACAAGTCGTTTTATATGATACTTTGTTAAATAAAATGACTGATGATCAAATCGTCAGTGTATTAGCACATGAAATAGGGCATTCAAAGAATAAACACATTGTCAAGAATCTTTTTATGATGACAATTAATATATCATTATTCCTTGCAGTTGTTTTATATTCAATTAATTCTAATACAGTTAGTCAAGCATTTGGATTTAAGCAAGCTAACTTTGGATTTGGACTCATTATATTTACTATTTTAATATCACCAATCTCTATCCTCATGGATGTTATTGAAAGCCATATCTCAAGAATTTTCGAATACGAGGCAGACAATTATGCCGCAAGAAATGGGTATAAACAAGAAATGGAAGAAAGTTTGAAAATATTAGGTCGAGAAAATTTCGATAATTTAACCCCTCACCCATTATATGTAGCGATGAAATATTCTCATCCACCGATTGCTTATCGCATTCGTGCTATAAGGAAAGTGAAGGAATAAAAAAAACACCTATTATCTAGATAATAGGTGTTTTTTTATCCTAGGGTTTAATTATTTTTATATCTACTGCTTTAGAAACAATTTCTTTTTTTGGTACGTAAATTTTTAGAATTCCATCCACATACTTTGCTTTAACTTTTAAAACGTCCATGTCTTTTAAATAGAGATATTTTTGCATTGACAATATTCTGCTTTTTATATGATGATTATGTTTTTTTACTTTAACAGTAATTAATAACTTTTCATCTTGAAATTCAAGGTCAATATCCTGTCTCTTGATTCCTGGAAGGAATGCCTCAATCATAAAGGAATTTAGAGTTTCCTCAATTTCCATCTTGAATGAATAAGTGTAACCTTTAGTATCAAAAATAATATCATCATAGTTGCCAAAATCTCTATAGTTATTAGACGCTACTATAGCAATATACGAATCACCTCTTATTAGTTATATTAATATACATAGTATAATTTATTACGGTATATGTCAATATCTTCGACTTTCTTCGACAAAAAAAGTCGCATAAACACGATTTTTAATCATCATTTGTCTTAATTGATAACCACATTTTTAAATGGTACTTGGTAATCTTCTATTAAATAAGTTAATCCATATTTATTAACAATTTTATTCATATACACGAAAAATTTGCATTATGTAAAAGATGAATAGAAGCAGGTAAATGATTGATTATTTATTTCAAGATAACGAAATGTTAAAAGGAAAAACTAAATTCTATCTATTCTATAAAAACTATCTCTATTGCTTAATATATGTAATTTCTTATTTGCTACCGCTAAGAGATTTAGTTCAATATGTAAATAATTGTCACTATCATCTATTTAATACCACGCATATGATAATATCTTCTTGTGAAAACTAATTTTGATTAAACCTAAGGAGAAATATATATGGAATTAATTAGAGCTAAACAAATTACAGTTTCAAAGGACATGATTAATGTTACTTATAAGGGAATGTCTATATACATTGAAAATATCGATAGCGAACATGGTACGGCAAGAATTCATCCGCTAGATGAACCAGATAAAAGACAAGAAGTTCCATTAACTGATTTAATAGAGCAATAATACTAATAAGAGGTGAATAATAATTTATTCACCTCTTATTAATAAAACATTTAATATTTTCATCACATTACCTTGACAATCATAGTACTATGACATATAATTTGTTTATGGAGGTGATTTCATGACCAAGAATTTACCATCAGATTTACTTAGGGGCCATACAGATACCATTGTATTAGGAATCTTAGTAATAGGAGATAGTTATGGATATGAGATTTATAAGAAGATATTAGAAAAAAGTGATAATTTATATGAATTAAAAGAAGCCACATTATATTCAAGTTTTAGAAGACTTGAACAAGACGGGTATATTGTTTCTTACTGGGGTGATGAGACTTTGGGTGGCAGAAGGAAATACTATAAGATTACTCCTCAAGGTTATAAACTATATCACCATAATAAAGAGGATTGGGAATTTGCGAAACAAATAATCGATAAATTATTAAAGGAGGATCATATTGATGGCAAATACAATTGAAAAGTATGTTAATCATCTATTTGTTGATATTACTGAAAATAAACAATTACGAGAATTAAAGGAAGAAATCATTGCTAATCTACATGAAAAAGTGAATGATTTTATTAAACAAGGTCAAAAAGAAGATGAGGCATTAAATAATGCAATTTCAAGTTTAGGAGATATGAATGAATTAGTCAATCAACTGAAAAAAGCATCAGAAGAGAAATATAAATCAAAACCTTTACAACAAGTACCATTAGATAGAAAACACATAATAGGCTATGTGATAGCATCAGCTATTTTATTATTGGGGTTAATGATAGCTATCATGGTTTATTTTATACATAAAGATTTATTTCTTACTGTAGGAATACTTTCTCCTTTTGTCATCATTTCAATTCCGATGTATGCTTATTTAGGGTTAACTCAAGAAAGTATGAACGATTATCCGATGAAAACAAGTCGGGCTTTGTCTTACAGCATAGCAATTTTACTGTTATTAATTGGTTTTCTCTGTAGTGGATTTACCTATCTATCAAATAAGGAAATCTATCTTATCATTGGTAGCTTTATTCCCTTTGGGATAGTCGCTATTATTATATTTATTTACTTAGGATTAACAGAAAAACCAAGAAGTAAAATGCATTCGAATTGGCAAGAACAATGGGTGAACTATTATAAAGATGAACATACACTTTATTTAAGAGGTACCATTTCAGGTGCATTATGGATTATCTCCTTCGCCCTATTTATTCTCTTAGGCTTCTTATGGAGTTTTTGGTATTCATGGATTGTATTTATCTTTGCGGTAGGATTTGAAGTCATTATTGAAGCAATTTTTACTGCTAGTCGAAAAAATAAATAATTTCTTAAGTCAAAAAACTCACTAATATGGCATGATTCCCTTAAAATAGGCAGTTCAAATAAAGAAATGAACTATCTATAGAAAGGGAATCATTTTTTATAGAAGGAAAAGCTAGCAGTTTAAGAATATAAGCAAGTGAAGAAATCTTTAGGTCAAATTTCAAATAAAAATCCATCTACTATTAATGATTGTGTGATTAATTATGAATCTATGAGGTAAATGGCTTTCGATGTTAAGTCTAGAAATCAAACATATTCAAAAGATTTAAAGTTAAAAGCAATAAATATGATACTAGAAAGATACCCATATATTTGCTGACTTACTTAAATTACGAATAGTATTTTTGAAACTTGCTCTTTGGCTTATCTGGTAAAGTCACGTTTATTTTTCCATCTGTCATCAAAGGATAAATATAAGTCTTAATAAAATAAGTTGGTGCGTCAAATCCAAATCTCTTTGCAAGTTCTTCCCTCGAACGTGGGGTGATGCAGTAATTTAAAATCTCCTGCTCCATATCAACATCTTTACTTTGGGTAACTGCCTTTCTATAGAATATAACTTTAAATACTCCTCGTCTGTCAATAAAAATCGGGGATGGCATACCCGCTTTCTTAAGTTCTCTTACAACAGTTGGTATACCAGAGAAACGATTTTCTGTATCAATCATAATTTCCATGGCTCCAGCTAAATATGGATTTCTGGTATCTGCTGATGCCTTTCCCAAATCATCAATAGTTATTCTACCATACAGTCCACCTGGATTTTCTAATTCCAATCTGTCCTCATACATGACCAAACGTATAGGTGAATGATCTGTATGCACACTATAATCTCTGTGGATGAGCGCATTTAGTATGATTTCTCTGACAGCCTTGATTGGATACTCTGGTTTATCAGCACGGGTTCCTTCTTCCGTTATAATAGTTTTCATTTTCATATTTCTGAGCACAAAAACTAGTGTACCTTCTAACATCTAGCCGCTCTACAAAATCTATCTAATGTTATGTTTTAGACAGATTTAGGTAGATTTTGTAGAGCAGTAAAAAGCTAATTCATTATTTCAAACTACTAAATATTCCTTTATTTATTTCTTCTTGAATTCTTATTTAATAATGCTTGTACTTTCCCTGATGTAATCTTATTGTGTCTTATAATTCCCTTTTAGAAATCATTACTTAATATTTCTTTCCGCGATTGAACATTAAAGTTTTTATTTTGATTGGTTTTATAACCTTCATTATCTAAATGCTTCTTAACTCGATGTAAACTTCCCAATTCTAAATATTCCTTAAATATCATTTCAACTATAACGGATGTACTTGGATCTATTTCAATTTTTGCTTTATTCTAGCGATATCCGATTGGGGCAGTTCCGCAGGCTTTATTTCCGCTTTTGACTTTTGTCTTTCTGACTTTAGAAAGTTTTAAATTGATATATAATCTTTCGTATTGGTCTAATAACTCCATAATTCCGTTTAAAAAGAAATCATTGGGGTCACGATAATAAATTGAATAAGTAGGTTTCTGTCCAACCATAATTATCATTTGAACTTTTTTATGTGTATGAAGTTTGAATACTTCCACTTGTTACCGATTGTAATTATATATAATGAGTTTTTTATTTGTCTATAAAAAATGTAAATGATATTGACAAAATTAGTTTTGACGATTAATATTATATTAACGTTTAAAATAATTACAACGTTATAAATAATTTGGAGGGGAATATGTTAGAAGAAGAATATCCTAAACTTATCAAAAATAAAAACTTTTTATTATTATGGCAAGGGCAAATTATCTCGCAATTAGGAGATAGTTTATTTTATTTCGCGATTACAATTTGGATGATTCCTACCTTTGGGCTTGAGGCCTTTGCCTTATTAATGGCAATTACTTCCATTCCCAAAATTTTTATAGGTCCCATTGCAGGCGCAATTGTTGATAGGGTTAATCGCAAAACCATTATATGGTTAAGCGATATTTTACGAGGTATTCTCATGTTTTTAGCTACTTATATTATTATTACCGACACATTTGTTTTAGGTTATTTATATATCATATTTACTCTTAGTGGTATATTGTCTTCTTTTTTTAATCCAGCAATAAGTGCTACACTCCCTAATCTTGTTCATAAAGAACAATTGACGCAAGCAAATTCATTAAGACAAGGGGCACAAGCTATTACTACCATATTAGGGCCTGCTATCGGTGGAATTTTACTAGTTATCTTAGGAAGCGCAGAAAATGCGGTTATTCTGTTAATAGTCATCAATGGTATTTCTTATCTATTATCGGGAATTACAGAATTATTTATCCAAGTGCCTAAACTTGTAAGAGAAAAATTAGCTAATGTAGGAGGCATTGCTTTAATTTTTCTAGAATTAAAAGAAGGTTTCATTTATGTCGGCAAGTCACATATCTTGCTACGAATGATGATTATTTTCTCAATCATTAATTTTTTCTTAGTTCCGATTTTTGAATTAATCGTCCCAGGGTTCGTAATTACTAATTTAGGGCAAAAACAATGGGTAGGATTTATTGAATCCGCAGTTGCTGTTGGGCTCATATCATCCTCTATTGTCCTAACGTTTATAAAATCAAAGAATCATTATCGTTTTATTTTCCTTGGTTTATTGTCTTTAGGTATATCGACGATAATTTTAGGAGGAATTATGCTTTTCTCAAGTTTTTCTCTTGTATCAACACTGTATATCTTACTTATGATATTAACATTGGCTACATTAATAGGAATATCATCAACAATTGCTAATATCAAATTAGCAACTGTCTTTCAAAGCATTATCCCTAATGAAAAAAGAGGAAGAGTATTTTCATTTCTCAACACATTAAGTTCCGGATTAGTGCCACTCGCATTAGGTTTAGCTAGTGTCATCATTTCGATGGATATACCCCTATTCTATCTACCATTTGTTTCAGGAATCATGGTTACACTTTCCGCCATTATATTCTCTAGAATAAAAGGAATAAAAGAATTGAAAATATAATAGAAATTAAAGATCAAATTGTTTATAATAAAGATATGTCTCATTTTAAGGAAGTGGTAATTTAAATGAATGAAATAGACAGAATAAAAGCCGTCGCTAATTCAACAAGGATGAAAATTTTATCAGCATTACAAAAACAAAAAAAGCCGGTCACGATAAAAGAAATTGGTAACCTTTTAGGTATTGATCCTACTAAATTACATTATCATTTCAAAATATTGGATAAAGCTCTATTAATCAAGGTAGTTGAAACCAAAGAAATCAATGGTATTACCGAAAAATATTATCTTATATTAGATGATTCAGATATAACAATATCTTTACAAACTCATAAAAAAGAAGCTTTGGCGTTTTTACCCATTTATAAAAAAAGTGTGTCAGAAATAATCAGTCGCCTCATGTCATTAGATGGTGATGATGAAACAGGTTTTGGTATGTTAAAAACATTTTCTTTATCAAAAGAAGATGCGTTACAGTTTAAAGCGAGCTTCATGGATTTCATGGCAGGAAAATCAAGTCAGCTACCAAATCTTCAAACAGAAAATTCAGATAATTATGACTTTGTAGTTGCTTTTGTCCCAAGTAAAGAAAACGATGTTCTTTAAAAAAGTACATCGTTTTTTTTGGTAGAAGTAGTGCAGAGGACTTAATACGTCGAAGAATGTTCTACCTTTGTGATAGAAGTTATCCTGAATTTGTTTATCAGTTCAATATTTAAAAAATGGATTAGACATTTCAATGGTCCTTTTATCGATGATGATATAAAATCAATATATGACGGAATTTTAAATAGTAACCAAGTTATTTTCATTATCCCAATTTATAGTGATTACCCATGTTCAAATTTCTTTATCTTTAGAGAAAGATCTCAATGTATTTTTAATGATGAAAAAATATATCTTAAATATTTAAAAATAAGTAAACGATTTATAATTATTGGAAATACGGGTATAGAACAAACAACAATGATTCTAAAGAATGATTTTAAAGATTCCTTTGATAGTAACTATATAGCAAACATAAAAAGTAATGATGTTGGTGAAAAATCAACTAAAGGAAACTTAATAACATATAAGGAAATATCGCAACAAATAGATATTCTTATAAATGATGTTTTAAAAGTTTTAGAAAATTAATTATTATTTTTTGTTTTTTTAATTAAATAACTAATTAATTAGTTCTTATATAATTTATCAACAAGTACAAAAATAACTGAAATGAGCAGTTTGTCTAATAAAAAAGCTGAATAAGAAGAATGAGGATTGTAATGGATTATAAAAAAGAATATAAAGAATTATACATGCCTAAAAATACGCCAATGTTAGTTAATGTTCCAAGTATGCCATTTATAATGATAGATGGTAAAGGCGATCCAAGTCATGATAGTTACCAGAAAGCAGTTGAAATACTTTATGGATTGAGTTATATAATAAAGATGAGTAAAAAGAAGGGCCTGCAGCCTACAGGTTATTTTGAATATGTTGTACCACCACTTGAAAGTTTATGGTGGAGTGAAGAAATAGAATTTGAAAGGAATAATCGAGAAAGTTGGTATTGGACTTCTATGATTCGCTTGCCTGAATTTGTTGATGAAACTTTTTTTAAGTGGGCATGCGATGAAATGAAACATAAAAAACCAGAATTAAGCATAGACAAAGCTAAATTTGTGACCTTTAATGAAGGTCTATGTATACAAATGATGCATATAGGTCCCTATTCAGAGGAAATTAAGTCCATTGAATCAATGAAACAGTATATGACTCAAAATCATTTAAGCGATATGACAGGAAAAGTAAGAAAACATCACGAAATTTATCTTTCAGATCCAAGAAAGGTAGAACCTAATAAATTAAAAACAGTTTTACGACATCCCGTTGAACGTAAATAAACTCTATCAAAATGATAGAGTTTATTTTATTATCATTGTCTTTTTTATTTTTAATAAATAATGGATATCCTTAATTACTTACTGGGTCATAATTCACTTGTATTGAATAATTGCCCACATAGCCTGTTGATGCAACAACTAAATACATAGTGTATCCCGCTTCAGCTGAAACAGAAAAACTATTTGCAAATATGCTTCCATAATACTCCAATAAGAAACAATCACTATTAAAATCATCAGGAACTAAGTAGATAAATGCCATTAAATTATTTGATGGGGTAATGATAATATCGGCTGTATTTAAATTATTAAATTTATAAACATCGTAATCATGGTCATTATCACTACTCGCATTTATAGTAGATGTATCGGTTATATTTCCTATATTAGGACCATTAATAGTATCTGAATAATCGTCCGCTGATGCGGTTGTAACATTCATACTATAAGTTCCTTTTGTTCCTTGTACATACATTGACATATGAATATACACGTAATAATCACCTGGAGTTAAATCTAATGTGAAGTTATTCACTTTATCTACACTGCTTTCATCATAAAGATGATAATTATTCATATCAGTATCATAAACATCAATATTTAGAACAAGGGTAGAATCGGTTGTAAATAAATATTTGTTTTCGTCTGTAATCGTTAATTTAAATACATCAACATCACTACGATAATCTATTTTACCTGTTAATGTTTGATTTAATTCTATTGATGTATCATCATTATTATCATTAGAGTAATCGTCCATAATCGCTTGATTTAATATGGTTACATCTTTTGTGACCGCATTAAGATTAGTAATATACAATTCATAATAATCATTAGTAATTGTAACATTAATATTAGCATTGTCACATGAAACTACCATTAGAGGTGTTAAATCTAAATGAAAATGATCGATGATATTTTGATCTTGATTAAAGATAATGGTTTCTGGTATTACAATATCTTTAATAAGATTATAATCATAAGTTCCTAAAAAAGTATTAATGTCAAACTCTAAAATATCTTGAAATTTTGTAGCTAAATCTGATAATTTAAAGGTTGTATTATAAGTAATAAAAGAAGTATCATTTTGTACAAATGTATCTCCTACCGTTACGTCCATAGGTTTTTCATGAATCAGAAAATCTAAAATCTCATTATAGTTACCTTCGTCATAAGTTGCTTTATCAATTTCATCTTTTGTTAAACCAACTCCGGGGTCTTGATATAAATAATACTTATTATTACTTATAGTTGTATATACAGTATCACTTGTGTGCGTATTACTAGTTGCACTACTAGTTATTAACATCGTTTTTTGATAATCTGGTGCTATATCTGAAAAACCTTGTATTTTAGCAACATAAGATTGTGGATTTGAGGAGGTCGTATAAGTCGCATTATCTGTCTCATTTATAGAATAACTATTTAATGCAGTTATTGAAGTCAAATTATTATCCCATAATTGAGTAAATGGGTCTTCCTGTTGTGTTGTTGCTATTGTTGTCCCCTGAGTTATACTACACCCTGTAATCATTATCATAAAACATGCCAGTAAACTTAATATTAAACTTCTCATATTTCTTCTCCCTAATTATGTATTCATTTCGTATTTTTTTACTAAATAGCTAAATCCATTAATATTTCATCATCATATTCACCGTTTATATTGAAATAATTAGCGTGAATGCCCACTTTTTTAAATCCAAATTTCTCATACATCTTCATTGCATGAGTATTACTTGCTTTAACACCAAGACTGATATTTCTAATAGCAATATGTTCTTGAGCATACTTAATCAGTTCTTCCATTAATGCACTACCAATACCACAACTCCAATGATCCTTTTTGACAGATATAGAAATTTCACTATTATGTGCAATACGTTTTCTATTTGAACTGCTAATCTGGGCAACACCAACTATTTGGTTTTCAATCAATGCCAAAACCATTAATGTATTAGGGTTAATATTCAAATTTTCCAAATACACTCTTTCCTCTTCTATTGTAAGACGAAACTCATTCTTACCAAATAAAAGATTATTGCTCTCTCCGCCAACTGTATTAAGATAGGAAACCATCTCATTGGCGTCATCCACATTAGGTTTTCTTAATATCAATTCTTTACCATTATCTAATTCTAGCATTCTTAGAATATAATTTGATTTATCCCTGTACATAAATATCCTCCTGTCTTTTCTTGCTTAACTTGAGAAATCATCATTATATATAATATAGGTTACTTTGATAAAATATTTATTACACCCATTATAACAAATATTTGTTACTATAGTAAGTTTTTATCTATTATTATCATTAAAATTATTGACATGGCTGATAGAATAAAAAAAAGTCGTATTTTCTACGACTTAATGTAATTAGTCAACTATTATTTTCTTACCATCATTTTTATAAGCCATGTAAGCCGAACCTACTACTGGGTCAATTAATGGACCATGAATTTTAAAATCTGCAATATTTTTTAATTTATTTATTAATTGTTGATTGAAATAACCTTTTGTGTTTCCTAGACTTCCAACAATCGCAACCTCTTTATTTTCTAAATTGAGATTTTGATACACACTTTCTACACATAACACTAATTCATCAGTAGCTTCATCGCATATTTTACAAGCATATTGATTATTTAAATCAGCATACTTAGTAACAAAAGGAGCTAAAGAAGCAGTTAAAGTTCTGTTTTCATGAAACTTCATAATTACATTCATTAATTCTGTTACATTATTAATTTTTAAATACTCTAATACTTCTGTCGAAAAATCAGTATTCTCAATTCTTTTATCGAAGGTTCTCGCAATATGTTGTAATGTTCTTTTACCCAAATCATACGAACTGCCCAAATCGCCCTCTTGATAGCCATAACCTCCTGCACGGTGTGTCTTACCCTTTTCATCCATACCAAAAGCTACACTACCTGTACCTGCAATTAAACAGATACCTGCTCTCATAGCGTTTCCACCTAATAGAGCATTATAAACATCATTTTCTACAGTAATTATAGTATCATCTTTAATATATTCTAGGTTGTTGATATGTTTTTTCACAATTTTTTTAGATTCTTCTGTTAATATTCCACCTAATCCAATAAAAATTGATTTGATAGTTGGATTTATAAGATTATTTTTAATAAAAACCTCGTCTATTGCTTGTTTAAAATGATCAATAGTTGTATGTATATCAACAGTGTCAATACTTGATGGGCCGGCTTTAGCAATACCAATGATTTTCCCTTGTTCGTTCAATATACATACACGTGTATTTGTTCCTCCACCATCAATTCCAATATAATACATAGAATGCACCACCTTTATGTTCTAACATACGCTTTTATTGTCGCACACTGTTTGCCTTCACTATTTTTATAGGGACGAATAGTATACTCACCAACTCTAGCAGGAATAATAAATGTTTCTGCATAGTGTACTTCGAATGGTTCAAAGGCAAAGGTAGGACTTTCAACAATAATACATTCACCTTCAATTAAATTCAGAACATTAACACTACCATTAGTATGATGATTAACTAATTTAGTAAACCAATGTCTTCTAGTTTCAATAAATTCTCTTTCATGAAGACCAGTGCGTTCCTCAATAAAACCATCGCCTTTACTGATAAATTGAACTTGATTAATTAAATTAGTTTGAACCCAAGATGTATCTCTTTTCCAATCGATTACTTTTTCTCCATGTGCTAAATGAACTGGTCTGGGTAAACCATCTAATCCTAAACGTCCCCAATCCCATAATTTAAATGTGAAAATATAAGGGGTAGCGCTAATTTCAAGTACCATTGTATTAGAACCTGAACAATGGATAGTACCTGCGGGAATTAAGATATGATCATGTTTTTTCACTGGAAATTTATTAATATATTTTTCATCAGGAAAAATGATTTCTCCTAATTGTGCACTTTTCAAGTCATTCAACATGTTTTCTTTGTTAATATCTTCTTTTACACCTAAATAAACACATGCATCTTCTTTTGCATCTAGCATATAATAACTTTCATCTTGGGTATAATGCATGCCAAATTGATCTTGGATATATTCTACTAAGGGATGAACCTGTAAACTTAAATTTCCACCTTCGATAGTATCGAGGAAATCAAATCGTATAGGAAATTCCGTACCAAAACGTGAATGAACTTTATTGCCTAACAATTCGATTGGTTGATAAAATACAACATCAATTGCAGGGATTTCAACTCTTACATTCCCGTAGCGAAAATACAAACTATTTTCTTCAGGAACGCCATCAAAACTCCATGCGTAATTTGGCTTATTTTTCGGAAGATTACAAACCTCCTTCATCCATTGTCCGCCCCAAATTCCTGGGTCAAAATAAGGGACTAACCTGAATGGTCTTTCAACTGCGGTTTTTAATCCTATCAAAAAAGCCTCATCTGTAATCATTTTAGGTTTATTGTTTAAGTTAGTATCTAAAAGAAAATCCATTTTCTCAAATAAACTTTTTTTCAATCGGTCTGCCATTCTCCATTCAATAAAAAATCCTCGTTTATATTTACGTAAAATATCCTCATCAAAATTGAGACACCGCCAATTTCCTAATTCTTTTGACCTAAATCTTTGTTGAATTTCCCAACGAGCCAAATCACAATAGATTAAAATATCTCCTTCATTTACAAATGTTGAACCAACACCATAAATCACAATTAATCCTTCATTTTGTTCTTGAATTTTTTTTTGAGCACTTGCAATTTTTTCAACTACAAATAATTCATTCAACTTATCATGTGACAATATTCCAAAAACACGATCGTCTGTTAAATCCTTTTTAATAATGGCAGTTATTTCTTCACCAGTTAGCGCTAAATCATCACTGAATATCGTTAAAACTGGATTAAGTTTACTAATTAAATTTTTCTCTATTTCTTCGTAACGAACACCTGGATAGCATTCAATCGTTAGTAAGATTTTCTTTTTATTTATTTTTTCAATTTTAGCTTTTAACTCAGATTCAATTTCATGATATCCTTCAAATGCTTCATTATTTAACCCCTTAATAACAATCTCTGGATTTCTATCGTATTGTGAATTGAAATTTAAATAACTCATGTTAATACTCCTTCGTTCTATCCATTATTGAATTAAGTATTTTTTGAAAATTTCAATAATCTTCTCATAACCAAATGGAGATATATGTAAACCTTCTCTCGTATATTCAGGTTTTAAATTATTGTTTTCATCTTTTAAAATATAATTTATATCAATATAAGTTAAATTTAGAACTTCCGCAAGATTTTTTAACTTTATATTAATTTCATCAATAAATTGATTTGTTCTTATACCAACTGTAATTGGATCAATTGAGGGATTTACTGGAAAAACAGAAACAAGATAAATTTCTAAATCAGTTAGTTTACTGATTGATTTCATGCTTATCTCTTTGATATGATCTACTATTTCATCACTTGTCGCATTTTCTAATTGAATATCATTAGTACCTATCATTAAAAATAATTGTTTTGGATTTAAATCAAAAATACTCTCATTCAATCTTTTTAAAACACCTGATGTGGTATCTCCCCCTATTCCTCTGTTAGATACATTATAGCCTTTAAACATTTCTGTCAACAAGAATTCTTGAGTAATAGAATCACCTACAAATACACTAGGTCTACCTTCCACATATTTATTTACTGTTTTAAACCAGTTTATTCTTTGTTCATATGCACCTTGTAAAAATAAATTGAAAATTTCATTAGAGGCTTTTTGATATATTTTCTTTTTGATATAAAATAAATAAATAACAAGTCCTAATAATAACAAACATATAATGATTAAAACAGGAACCACGTTATCAGACCTTTCTACTTATTAAAGTTTATTTTCTTCATTTGTTTCAATTTTTTCAATATAAAATATAAATATTTTATTTAAATGAAAGCTAACTAAAATACTGTAAATGCCAACAGCAATTAAAATAAAAAAGGAATGGACTTTTACGATTAATAAAATCGCCAAAGCTAAACTGCCTAGCACTTTAATCGTCGTAAAGAAATGACTATTACCTAAATAAAATGTATTTTTTATCAGTTGAAAAATTGAATTTGTTTTAAATTTCGCGATGATGGGGAATACATAAAGTGAAAATATCAAAAGTTGAAACCCTGTAAAATAAACAGACAGAATAAGTACAATATTATTGGTATTTGTCGCATAATTATAAATAAAATAAAGTGGGATAGCGATAAATAAAATCAAAAACCAAACTATCGTACTTTCAATAAAGTTTTCTTTAAAGCTTTTAAAAAATTCTCTTAGAATATATGTTTGGTTCTTTTGATTTAATAGTTTAAAAGAAACACTAAACATCGCTGTTGTTGCTGCACCAAAAGTTATAAATATCCCTAGTGCACTAACAAATAACCATAATATATTAACAAAGATAATATCAATTAAGAACTTATAACCATCTTTTATAATGTCGTTACGCATAATAAATCACCTATACTTAATAAAGATAGCACATAGGATATATGTGCTATCTTATATTTCTATTTTACTATTATATCATTATTTTTGTTTTTTGAATACAAAGAATCCACCAACACCTAAACCAACTATCACAACAACTGCGCCAATAATAATTTCTGTGATTAATGTTTTATTGGTAAATTTATCACTTGCAGTCCATGATGAATTTTGTACATAAACTACTTTACCAGTATAATCGCCATCAACAGCACTTGGGTCATATTTACTTAAATCTTCAACCTTAGTATTTCCTACTGTTAATGTATAATTCGCTAATGTAGCAATATCATCTTTTGTGACATAACCGGCTAATGAAGTTGCATCGTATAAGTCATTCCAGATACCAGCAATAGCCCAATCTAAAGAAGCTTGAACGATATCTTTTGATTCAGTAAAAGTACAAGTCTTTGTTAAACTTCCACTACATGACCATGATGGTAACTCTGAAGCATCAAAATCAGACCATGCCACATTTGGTGACATACCGACTAATTCTTCATATTTTGCGGTAAAATCAGCAAAATCAGTAAAATCATAAGTTAAAGTGAAATAACGATGAATACCATCAGTCGTCATAGCTTCAACTGTCATCCAAGAAGGGGCATTTTCTTGTAACCAAGTCTCAATGGCTGGTATCCCACCTGTTATGTGCTCATTGTTAACAACAGGACCCTTACCTTCTGTTTGGTCTGGATCATCAGGATTAATAATGGGTGTACTTGATAATGTATCATCCATTACATCTAAAACTAATGTTCTTGTTCCTGAACCATCACTGTTAAATTGTGTGTTTACTGATATTTCTCCATTCCAACATCCTGATAAAGTAAAGAATAGACCAACAAACATAATCGTTGTAATTATCTTTTTCATATTTCTCCTCCATTTTTAATATTATCTAAGTTTCTATTTCAACTATAGAAAGTTAAATACAATCATTTATTTATTGTCTTGATCACCTAAATAAAAGACATACTTATTAAGTGATAGTGCCAATAAGGTTACAACTAAAGTAATGACTAATAAAATCCAAGCCATCGCGCTTGCCCCACCCATAGCGTGGTCACGCATCATTTTATCAAATAAATAATAAGCATAATAATAAGTTGATTTAGATGGTCCTCCACCTGTCATTATGTAAGCTGTCGTGAAAACTTGGAAACCACCAATTAATCCCATGATAAGATTAAAGAAAATCGATGGTGTCATAAGTGGTAATGTAATTTTAAATAATTTATGTAAGCCACTCGCACCATCAACATCAGCAGCTTCATATAAATCAGGTGGGATATCTTGCAGTTGAGCGAGATAGATGACCATTGACCCACCTGCTGTCCATAATCCCATGATGATTAATGTTAATTTAGAAAGACTAGCACTTTTATACCATCCAATAGGTTGCATTCTAAATAGATGATATAAAGGAGATAATAATTGATTAATTAAGCCAAAGTTTGGTTGAAATAGCCATAACCACAATAATGACATTGCTACTATACTGACAACATTTGGTAGATAGTAAAGAGTACGATAAATACTCATCCCTCGTATTTTTGTATTAAGCAACAATGCTAGTGCTACTCCGACAATAATACCTAAAGGAACAGCTATAAAAACGTGATATAACGTATTATAGATACTTGTCCAAAAAATACTATCGTTAAAAAGTAAAATTTTATAATTTGTTAATCCTACATAATGGGGCGCACCAATCATATCATAAGTGGTTAAACTGATATATAATGAAGCCAAGAAAGGAAAGAGCCCAAAAACAAATAATCCAATTAGCCATGGTGATGCAAATAAATAACCGAGAATTTTTTCACCTGATTTTAACTTTTTTAATGAATTATTAGGAGCCTTTAACCCTGATGGTCTTACTTTTTTTACCTTCATAAAATCATCCTTTTCTATTTATGTAGTTCATTATAATTGGTTTGTTTTTCTAAATAATATGCTCTTGCTAAATCAAGAGTTTGTTGTGCTGTCTTTGTTCCATCTAATGCTTCATCATAGAATTGTTGCCAATCAGCAGCATGCCAATTAGGTGCATATGGTACATAGACTTTATCAACAGCATAAGGTACTTCATTAACGAGTGCTGTTAAAACTTCATTACCTTGAGCAACTTCTGCCATAGCATCTTTATTTGCCATTATCCAACCATTTGCATTGGCTAATTTAACTTGTGTATCATCACTCATAAGGTATTTCATGAATTCCCATGCACCTTTAGATTTCTCTGTAACACCTTTACCATTTGTGAATAATTCAATTGAGAAGCCACTTCCCCAGTTAATTCTTATACCATTATCATCAGGAACTGGGATTGGTACAACACCATAATTTACATCAGACCCAGCAGCGCTTAAAGTTTGATATAAACCATCAGTATCTATATACATAGCGACTCTTTTACTTGAGAATGGGTCGGTACCTAACATAGAACTAGCATCGCCAAATGAATTTAATTGTGTTCTTGAAAAATCGTTATTAAAATCTAACATCCAGTTTAATATATCTACATATTGTTGTGTATTTAATGTTGGATTTAAATCTTGATCAAAGAAATCTAAACCTGATTGCCATAAATAACCCATGTATGTCCCTTGGCCATAAGTAGGGTCAAACCCAAGTTGTTGGATTTCGCCATTTTTAACAATATCTAATTTTTTAGCAACTGTAGCTAATTCTGACCAAGTTTTGGGTACATCAGCATCAGTTAATCCAGCTTTCGCAAACATATCTTTATTATAATATAAGACACGTGTTGTTGAAGTAAACGGCATCGCAAATAAACTTCCCTGATATGAAGAAATATCTAATTGATTTTGATAAAATGGTGCAAAATCAAAATCACCTAAACCAGCATCTTTATCTGCTTGTATGAAATCAGATAAATTGTATACAGCATCAGATTGTGCTCTCGTAACTACATCATCAATGGTATTTAATCCAATATCCGGAGCTGTTTTACTAGCGATTGCAACACCAAGTTTATCCCAATAATCCCAGAATGAGAAACCTGAACCTTTAACATAATATTTATCCTGGCTATCATTGAAATCGGTAATGATGGCTTTCATGCCAGAGTAACTTGGACTACCTACTGGAGATAATTCCCAAAAATTGATTTCAATCTTTCCATTTGCTGCCTTATCTCCACATCCATTTAGAACTAAAATACCAACTAAAAAGAATATACCTAAAAATAATTTTTTCATTTTTTCCTCCCTTATCCTTTAATTCCTGAGAAGGTTATACCTTCAATAAATTGTTTTTGTGCAAAAAAGAATATTATAAGTGTTGGCAACATTACTAATAATGAAGCTGCCATCTGTAAATCGAATCGGTTTGTGTATTGTGTTTGAAATGAACGTAATCCTAAAGCAAGTGTCCATTGGTCTGGATTCGATAAATAGATTAATGGTCCAAAATAATCATTCCATAGCATCATAAAAGTAAATAATGCAACGGTTATTAAGGCAGGTTTACATAATGGCAACATAACTCGCAAGAAGATTTGAAAATGATTTGCACCATCTACTATAGCACTTTCTGTCAATTCATTTGGAATCCCTTTAAAGAATTGTCGCAACATGAAAATATAAAATGCAGAACCACCTCCAAAATAAAATGGAACGATTAGTGGTAGTCTTGTCCCAAGCCAACCTACTTTAGAATACATCACATATGTAGGAATTAAGATGACTTGTATCGGAATCATCATGGTTGCTAACATGATAATAAAGAATACCTCCCGGCCAGGCCATTTTAATTTTGCGAATGCATATGCTGTTAGAGTTGAAGAGAATAATGTTCCTATAACTCCAAGTATGACAATAATCAAACTATTTTTCAAATACATGAAAAATGGAACAGTCGTTAGAGCTAATTTAAAATTCTGCCATTGGGGTACTTTAGGAAGAAATTGAGATGTACCTGCTAATAACTCTTGTGGAGTTTTTAGTGAGGTAAATAACATCCATAAGAATGGGAAAATAAAAAATAAACTCAAAACAATTAAAATGACATGCATGATTAATTCTTTGATTAATTTTTTTTGTTTTCGTGTTAAACTAGATCTTCTTATTTTCCTTTCGTTGTTAATTTCATTTGCTGTACTCATGAATTTCTTTCACTCCTTTGTAATTTAATCCATCGTGGATAATAGATATTTGCATTATCATGTTCTTCATTTTTAGTTGTATTCACATGATAGGTTATATAAAAATCATTTAAATGTGAAAATTTTTGAATCTTCGCATTATAGGTAATAATGCTTTCATTCTCTTCACTTTCAATACATTCATAAACACAAGTGAAATCTTTAAATTTATCTTTTAAATCAACTGTTTTTCCAATCACTATATCAGTGCCAATACTATTTCTAGTATAAGAAATTAAATATTGCGTCCCATCATGAATCACTTTAAACTCACAAGCGATATTATCTGCGATTGTTTTTAAATTAGAGATATTCTTCGACCATCCTATATCTGTTAAATACTCATATTCATTGTTTAAAAGATGATTTCTTACTCTTTTTACCACACAATGTCTATCTCTATCGTCGTCATAGCCGAAAACATAAATATAGCCGCTTCTTTCACGGTCATCTAATATCGAGGCACCAAATGTATATGTTTTACCTTGTATTTCAAAATAATTAGTTAAAGCCACTTGTCGATAATTTTCGACCAATAATTGTTGATTACTATAGGGAATTGCTAAAGTATCAACACCTACTACTGAAAAAGATCCCTCTCCATTTTTAGGGTTAACCACTCTAATAACGGTTAAATAGAAATCATCTTCTAAAAAAATTCCATCTTGTAGCCAATAATATCCTTCGTTAACTGGTTTAAAGAATGCTTGATAATTCCCTTGTTTTTGATTTATGAGAAATTGTATATCAAAGATGTTCTCTACCTTTGACATTCCTAATGTATTATTAACCATAATGTAACCTGGTTTACGCATCCAAGTACTATTATCAACTTCTCCTATAAAGGTATCACTGAAATACCAATGAATCTGATTTCCTATTTGATGTTGATAAACGCCATCAGCACCCGTCCAACCAGTCGATCTTTTAAAGACATTTGTTTCAATTGGTGCTTCTAAAACGATATACCCATTACCTATTAAAAGTTCTTTTATAGTCACATCGCCTAGAATCTTAAGATATTTTAGATGAATATTCTTAAAGGTCACTTCATTTTGATGGATGCTTAATGAATCATCATAAAATCTTATATCACTTAATGACCATTTTATTTCACTAATTTTTTCATTGAAACTAATTTTATCAACAGGGTAAATTTTATCAAAAATATAGTGTGTATATCCATTAATAATTTTCTTTATATATTCCATTATTTTCTCCTAGATGTATCCATTAATCTAATAAACCGTGGATGGTATACATCACTATTCGCTTCGTTTTGTGACATAGAATAAGTATTTACATTATAGGAAACTAATACATTTTGACTACTAGATAGATGTGGATGTGCTTTCGCATTATATGTATATGTCATTCCACCTAGAGTTTCTACTTCTGGGCATTGATATATTTTTCGTGGATTAGTAAAAGGACCTACAGGAGTATCTCCTATACTGTACGCAACATATTCCGTAGTAACATCATATTGGAATACAGCTAAATATTTTCCTTTATTTTCGCCACTTGTAATTGGTGAAATACTCATTTCGCATGATATGTTTTCAAGTAATGTTTTAGCTTCTGTGAGTTGCTGCACCCAACCGTTTTCGCTATAATATTGCCATTTATTAATATGTTCAAAATCTTCTGATTGCACACGTGCTACTATTAGTCCTCGTAATAGTGATTGTGTTTTGTATCCATAAATGTAAATATACCCTTCAGCATTATAAGCACCAGCTTGAACGGTATGAGCCATAAAGGCACAACCATATAACCATTCCACTCCATCTTTTTCAACAAATAGTGGTGTGTCCTTTTGTGTTTGTCTCAAGACATCCAAATAACCATTAACAATCGGTGTTTTAACTAATGAAATTTCTTTTACCGCAAATTGCATTCCTTCAGGTTTAGTCATATCAGGAATAATTTGAAGTGGCAAGAAGAATAATTTATCATTAATAACAACTCCATCTTGTAACCAAAATACGGAGTCAAGTTTAGTTTTCTGCATGATAGAAGAGGCACTAACGGCGATATCTGTTAATAAGGTGTTATGACTATAAAATTTAACTTTATTTAGACCAAACACGACTTCACAATCGTCTTCTTTTACATAATGATTACCTACTCCTTGAATTGGTGTAACAATCATTTTAAAGTAACGATAATTATCTTGAATTATTATTCTTGTAAAATCATACAAATTAGAAGCTTTCTTTATTTCTTGTTTTCCTAAATTGTGCCAATTTTCTAATTCATTTGAAGCATATAAGGTAAATTCTTTAATACCGCGAGATTCTAAATCATATCCAGGTTGCTTTTCAAGAAAATAATTATAAAAATCGATATATTCAATTTCATATTGATCATATAAATCAAATAATAATTCAACTTTCTTAGGAGAATAACCACTTAACCAGGGAGTTAATGGTTTATCTGAAAGATATTTACAAAGATTATTTGGTAATGTCCCCCCATATTGGGCGTCCGTTTGTGGTTGATAATAGGGGATGATTGAATCAAATTCATCTGTATTAAATTTAAAATTAATCTTTTCTACTTTTGGTTCATTACCTTGTAAATAGGCTATTGAATTGCTTGGCATGCTAATTGGATAAAGCCTTTGATTTGTTTTCTTATCCACTTTACCGATTAATGTATCTCCAAAAACAAATAATGTATTCACTGGTTCTTTTTGCTCAAAGCTATCATTTCCATCGGTTAAATTAAATGAGAAAATACCGTCGCTACCAGCCCAACCATTTTTTCGACTAAATAAGCTTGTCCAATCTTCTGCCTTAGTTGCAATAAACCCAAGACCCAAGAAAATAGATAATGGACAGTCTTTATCAACTAAAATTTTTATGAATCTTGCGGTTTCATTTTCAAACGAATCAAATTGTTTTAAATAATTCCAATCACCATCAACTTTATAAGCTATACTTATTATATTGTCACATTTGATAGTACCTAAAGGGTATATATTTTCTAAATCTATAACCTTTTCTTCATTAGCTTTTACCACCAAATTAACAAGTAAATCATTGTTTTTCATATTCACTACTCCTAAATAAAACGATTTCATAAACCCATTATACCAATTAATTTGTTGAATTTCATCGAAAATTGGTCAAAGAGCAAGATACTATAGAATATGAGCATTATATTAGTAATGTTTATTTAATCTATTCGAGAATTTCGTGATTTACATTATTCCATAAAATCTTGCCAGTATATTTTTATATTTTCCTCATTATAAATAGCAAGATTATTTAGTTATTTCACAAGATTAATTTGTTTTGGAGATATTTTCTCTTATTTACATTCATATATTAGGTCGAATATTATTATACCTTGAGTTTTCAGATTTCTGTTTTCATTATATTTATCCGCTAGTAAAATTAACTTCTTCTGTAATAGTATATGTTAACATTAATTATTCTTAATTGAGAAAAATTAAACTATCCATCAAGTCCTTTAAGGATTACTTCCTAACAAATATTCTGTCATGTTAATTATAAAAACCTAATTATTTTGTAAATAACTAGGTTTTTATATTTATTTTATCTATTTTTTACTTCTATAACTCTTATAAATCGTGGATGATAAACATTAACATTAGTTAAGGCCGAAGAACTAAATGAATTTACATTATAAGAAATTAAGTAGTTTCCGGGTTCACTTAAACTTGGATGCATTTTCGCATTATATGTATAGGCGGATGTAAATTGAGATGCTTCTGTTGTTTGATACAGAAGTTTATAATCTGAAAATGGACCATAAGGTGTATCACTTAAAGCATATGAAACTTTTCCACTTAAAGTATTTTCCATTACAACTAACATGTACTTGCCTTTAAACATTCCATCAGACATATAAGTTACGCTTAATTCAGCTGAAACGCCAGATTTAATTCCTATAGAATCATTAATTTCACTAGACCATCCAGAACCATTATAATATTCCCAATCATTAAAATTAGCGATGTTTTCCGGTTTCGTTCTAGCAACAGTTAAACTTCTATCTCCATTTAAATCCTTATATCCATAAATATAGACATAACCATCACTATCCGGATATCCACCACTTGCTGACATATTCATGACACCAGCACCATAATAAATGGTTCCCCCATCATTTGTGCTTGATTGCAGTGGTGTATCTAAATATTTCGCATGATCATAATCCAATCTTTCATTGACAATTGGTACTTTAATCATTGACACATCATAAATTTTAAATGCACTGTCATCATCTTTAACAGTGATTGGAAAATCATAAAAATAGTTACCGATGACAACACCATCTTGAAGCCACAATCTTGCTGTCAATTCATTTCCGACTAATGTTGGGTCAGTAGAGGAAGCTGTAACCTTAGCGAACATATAATTATTATTATCATCAAATATCATGACTTTTCCTAGACCTACTTGAGATGGATTATCTTCATAACTAGATAAAATTTTCAATTTAAGATATCTTGCTGTGATACCTGTCAAGTCAATTTCTTTATTATATGGCTCATTGATATTACCTGATGCTTTATCTAATGTATAAGTATCAACAGATGTCCAATTTACACCATCTAATGAAGTGTCTAATTCAAAATCTTTAACACCTTTTAAAACATCTTCATTATAATTCCATAAATCAATATTTCCTAAATCAACACTTTTTTCTAAATCAAAATTAACTTCTTCATTATTAAATGTTTGGCTCAACCACATAATACCAGGTGCTTCATTATCTAATAGTGCTTCTTTACTATCATATACATTTAAACCGTAACCATTGATTAGATTATTAGCTGTATAACCCACTAATTTATCAGGAGTAAAAACACTTTGTGGTACATCATTAAGACCTGTTTTATAATCAAATGACATCCCCTGAGAAATATCTTGATTTCCATCATAATAACCTAAGGAATTATTAATCATTTTGTAATTATGTCTTAAATCATTATTTGGATAAACACTGCCTACAAAAGTATCACTAAAAATAAAACCTGTAGTATTAGCTTGGGCTCCTACATAATCATCACCATTCGTTAAATTAAATGAGAATATTCCATCAGCACCTGTCCAACCATCATAACGTAAAAATGCACTATCCCAATCAGTCGCATCTTGAACAATCAACCCACTACCCAAATGGAAGCGAACATCATTTAAGCCAAATTCATCACCACCATAATTACCCACTCCTTTATCTCCCATAAAGGTAATTTTTACCGATTTAGCTGATATCCCATTTAAATCAAGTATATTATCCATATTATTATCATTTGATAGCACAACATTATTTTTTATCCGATCATATGATACTCCATTACTAGATACATCAATATTAATCGTTTTTAATGAATCAGCTTGATTTGCTAAAAAATTTGTGATTTCAACATCTTTTAAAGGATAAATATTGTCAAATAAAAATTCAATTGTATATGATTTTAATTTATTACCAGTTAAAACAATTGGATTTTCGCTGTTATCCTTACATACGTTAATGAAATTTTCTAAATTACCTAATACATTCGCATTATCTATTACTATATTAGAAATAGGAATAGCCTCACCCGCATAATATTGAAAATCATAATGACAATCATTAATTTGAACTGCTGTAGTTGCAACAGTTGTTGTATATGTTCCGTTGCAACTTTCAAGCATTAATGAAAGTAACAATAAAGTCATTCCAATTAACACTTTATTCATTTTCATACCCCACTTGAGCAACAATAAAAGAAGTTTGCATATCTATAGCTTTATTTGTGGCAGTTAGCTCATCCTTTATATTATTAGTGAAATAAAGTTGATAATCAAAACGATAAAACCCTCCTAATGAAGTGGCAAAGTTAGTTTCCCAATAATTATTCATAATCCAGGAATATTGTAAATCAGTATTTTGAAGCGTTGGATCTCCACATAACTTAATTTCTTCTGGTTCTAAACTACCTAAATAAAGTAGAGGTGTATCTGGTGTAGCGATAATTAACGAACCTTGATCACTTACTAACGAGTAGCCACTTTGCATCGTATAGAATTTGGTTAATGTCTTAGGTAATTGATCAATTCGTGGCCGTAAAGTAGCACCAGTTTTTTCAATCCATAATTTTTCATTTTCATGATAAGTAAAAGGTAAAGATAAATACAAACTTTCTGGTTCCCATACGGTATCTTTTCCACAAATATAGGAAAAATCAATTTGTGGTTTATCACGATAAACTGTTATTTCAATCGTTGAATAAATTGTTCCTTTTAATTCATATTTTAATTCTACTCTCACAAACAAAGGACCGGTCGCTAAAACTCTCGTATTTATCAATCGACCAATATAACGTTCTGAACTAAACAATTTTCTATTTCTTCCAAAATCAGCGCGGATTTGTTTAATTTCAATTGGTGCAAATTTATAAGTATATTCAACTTTGCTGACTTCATAAATTGGGGTAAATGCAGCATAAAGCATATCATCACGTATTAAACTTTTGTTTTGTGTTTTATCATATATTTCTGTAATTCCAATATCTTTTTTCCAAGATATTCTCACCAATGGTGTTTCTAAACCAAATTGGGAAGCATGAACAGTGTTATTTAAATAAGGTGATACATAATCATATCGTGTGTCTCGGGTAAATAAAGGGTCGATAGGCATTTTACGTTCTACTTTTTTAATCCCTCTTATTTCAAGTATTTTACTTTCATATGGGTTTAATTTAACGTATGCTCGTACTTCTCTACGGGCTTTTTCATCTACTCGTACTTCTTGATATTCTAATCGTTCATTCGTTTTTGTATCGTATAATTCATAGCCTTCATCTACTATGAATCCTTCCCACCAATTAATATATAATTTCACTAACTCTTCTCTTTCATAATTAAAAGGATTTATTACTTTGTATCGCATTGGTCTTCCGGCTGCTTTCATCATTTCACCATTTGCCTGTGCAAAATCATCAATAAGCTCGTCCGCATATTTATTTGCTAATGAAGCAAACAATTCATTTCGAGAGTCTAATTTTACGGTCATTTTATTCCATGGTTCAGAAACAGAAGTAAAGTAACCCCAAGTATGTTCAGAAAACATCATAAGGTTATATTCAAGTTCATTCAATTTTTGTTCATTAAAGGAAAATCCTTTTTCTTTTAATGAGATAATTTTATGATAATTTCTTTGTGCCTCTCGATATAGAAGCACTGGCTTCGGTGATGACATATATCCATCACTCCACCAATCAGTCCAATCACCACGATAAACTGGGATTTCTAAATTCATCCCTTCTAAAATATCAAAGAAATCGTCGATACCTACCATTTGAATTTCAATTTCATTACCATATAATTCATTAAATCGTTTAATTGCTTCCATAATATGTGGGTTAGGGGGGGCATTATCAACTAAAAGCCCTTTTGTAACTAAAGGTAAAAAGTCAAATTCATACCCTTGAGTGTTTACACTTTCAATATAATCATCTAACCATTCCTTCGCGTAGGCTAAACGGCTATCATCAATAATTCCTTTCGTTTCAAATATGCCATTATCATAAGTCCCAATGACATTAGGAGCCAATTTAGCGACATTTCCTTGATTGTAAACATCTCCATTCCAAACGAGAATCTTATCTTTATTTGGTGTCTCCCAATAAAAGAGGTTATGTTTTCGCAAGAAAGGAACAAACCCATGATGATTATGAATACATGTATAAAATCTTCTAATTCCAGCATCATAGAATGCTTGAGAATAGCCAAATCCCCAGCCATTTATGTCCATAGAAACTGCAGTATCCACCTTAATACCAATTTCCTTACCGTAATCAGTTGCCTTTTTCAAATATTTTCTTAGAATAAGGTCGTCTACTAAATCAGTCAAATTTAGGTAATTTCCCATGAGTCTAATATGTCCAGCTTTAATCGCATCAATTAAGCGATTTTCCCAAGACTTATCAACATGTTTTAAAAATGTTTCTATTATCCAATAAGTTTCATTATTCCAAATAAAACCTTCCCATTCCGGTTTAGCTCCACTTCTAATTTTCTCTGATATTCTTATTGCCTGTTTTAGGTAATCCACATGATACTTCTCGATTTTTTCTTGTCTATCAGTATAACCTATATCTGTATGTGTTTGATGCATTAAATAAATTTTCATTTAGCTTCCTCCATTAGTTTAATTAACCGAAATTTTTTCGGTGACATACTTTCATATTTTTTAAATAAGATAAAAAAATTAATTTCATTTGCATAACCACATTGTTTAGAAATATCTTTTACAGATTTGTTTGTTGTAATTAGTAAATGTTTAGCTAAATCCATTCTAAATCTGATAATATACTCATATGGTGATACACCAACTTCTTTTTTAAATAGGCGTGAAAAGTGAAAAACACTATAGCCAACAAATTCACATAATTCTTCGAGTGTAATTTTATTTCCGACATTTTGCTCAATATAAAATAAAGCTTGTAAAATCGCATAATTTTGTGGAGGTATGTCTGTCTTGTTACTATGAAATTTTTTCGTGTACATCTCTACTAATATTGCTTCTAGATTTAAAGAAATATATACCTCATTTACACTGTCGTATTGTGTTAATTCTTTGAGTCTAACAAAAAACATAATAATGTTGGTAAAATCAATAACAGAAATTCCTTGCTCACTTTGAGTATTCATTTCATCAATGTAGTCTTTGGCAATTTTCCCATCAAATTCAATGATATATACAGTTGCATCTCTTGAAGTAAATTTAATATTCGAATTTTTTTTAACAACTAATAAATCTCCCTTTTTTAATGAAAATATTTTTTCTTCAAGTGTAATAAAGCTAGAACCTTTAATGACATAATATAAGTAATAACTACTAGCAGTTGAATAATTCATGGAAAATTCATTAATGATTTTTAATTGATAAAAATTCTTATAATAAAATAAGGACCTTTTAGCAAAATCTGTTGGTGTGCTTTCTTTATGTAGAATCACTTCAACATTTTCATTTAAAAAAATAGTACCACCCTCTTTAATTCTATTTTAATATACATTATAAATAACTACAATAAAAGTATGATTTTAAGCAACATTAATAAGTAAATAGTGATAAAAATATAGTGATTATTATATAGCTGGGTATTATTAAACTGTTGTCCTCAATTATCTATCATCATTATTTCAATGTCTTTATCGACAATACAGCAAGATAGGGAGTTTATAGGTTACAAAAATCCACAACCAAATCTATTGAACTACATTTATTAAAAAATTCTCACTTTTAATTAAAGTGGGAATTTTTTAATGTATTTAATAATTTATAATTTTGAAAAACCATGAATATTCTCTCTATATTTTAATTCTGGAACTAAATTGCCATGTTCATTAAATATCATATGACTATACCAAATCCTAAAAGGTTTATCTGAATTATTGAGCACACAGTGGTGTTTTAAGGTTTTATCTTGCCAATATAAATATCTACCATTGTGTACACCTATTTTCCCATCAGCTTTTTTATAACAAACCGATATGCATTGAGTGGGTAAAATTTTATCTAAATCATGCTTATGACCATTATAATATTTAGATCCAGGTCGAAAACCTTTGCAATATTCCTTTATATTACGAGTCTTTTGTGGATTCTTAATGTCCTTATAGATATGACTAAATGCTGGTATTATTTTAACATCCTTAATATCAACTACTTTTATTGAATGAATGACAGCTTTACCTTGTGTACAATGCCCTGCATGGGTAAAGATAATTGCTTCAACTTTATCTAAAACATCTGTATTTATATGTAGCACGTTCTTTCCATTCACTATAGCGTACAGAAACCTTCCATTATGAACACAGTACTGCATACTTTTATCTTTATGTGAACAATATTTTTCGTTTTTTTTTCGTGAAAACTTGATTCCAATACAAGACCCATTAGCAATTGTCGTCATCAAAACCCCTCCATAATAATATTAGATGAATACTATTAATATTATTTTATGAAAAAATATATAGAATGGGACATTTTATAAACAAACAACTATCATCATATATTTATAGAATAACTTCCCCTCATTATGACTGTTTTAAATTGTGGGTGTGGAAAGAGTTTATTATTATTTGATGATAAGAAATAACATACACTTACCAGTTCTTTTAGTAGAAGATATGTCTAAAAATTTAAATAAAGAATGATAAAAACATCAATAATAATCTAATTAGATTACGATTGATGTTTTCCTATCTTTATTCTTTTTTGGGAAGAAGTATATTTAAATGATGATGTAAATTTATAAGTTCAATAGGGAGCATTCCGCCAAATTCACCATCTAAATTTAATTTTAAGCTTTTACTGGATTCAATTTTTACATGTTTTGCCTGTATATATTTCACTTTCGCATGTTCTAAATTAGAATGACTGACAATTTGTCTTCCTAACTTTAACATCTGTTTGATAGACATCATCTCAAAAATAAGAATATCAAACAATCCATCATCAAATTTAGAATTATTTGCGATATGATCAAAACCACCAACTGATGCGGTGTTACAAATAATTACGAAAAATATATTTCCTTCATAGACATTATCATCATATTCTATACGAATTGGTTTTGGCGAAATAAAAGGTAATTTTAGAATGCCTCTTAAATAATAAGCTGTTGTACCTATAATTCTTTTTATTCTGCTAGGGACCTCATAGGTTACTTCAACTAAATTACCTGTTGCGGCCACATTAATAAAATATTTATCACTTACTTTTCCTATATCAATAGGATAAGTCTGTCCATTACATAAAATATCACACGCTTTTTCTATTTGGCGGGGAATACCTAATGCTCGTGTCAAATCATTAGTTGTACCTGCAGGTATAATTCCTAATGTAGGACGATTTACCTGCTCCCCAATTCCATTAACCACTTCATATATAGTACCATCCCCACCAGCTGCGATAATTAAATCATATTGATTTTCTACAGCTTTAAAAGCTTCCTTTTTGGCAGTATCTTTTCCTGTTGTCATAAAAGCACTGGCTTCATAACCCGCTTTTTCAAGACGTTCTAAAACATATGGTAAATTTTTTTTCATTAACCCTTTTCCTGAAATAGGGTTATATATAATTCGTGCTCTTTTCATTTATCCATTCCCCTACTTATTTTCAACATCCTTATTTAAAGGTATTCAAATATCTCTAGAAATATTCTAAAACTAATATCTAAGTTGTTATGAAAACTTATAGTGAGAGTAATGATAATATTTTATAATATAAATATACATATTATAAAAGGCAAGTCTTAATTTTGCATTCAATGATTTAAGAAAAAGTACAAACACAAGGAACCCCTTGAGTATCTTCATCTTCTATATAAATACCAGACAACAAATACTCTAGATATTCTGGTTCAATGACAAAACGTTCTCGCAATTGTTTTAATGTATATGGTCCTTTTTCCTTTTTTAAAATAGACACATTTTTATTAAATTTATTTCTAAATTTTTCTTCCATATCTTCCTGCTCTTTATAACGTTCTGGCCAAACCTTATATAGTAAAGCGTAATGTTTAAATCCTCCGCGAACACATCTGCCTCCACAATTAGCATGTGAAAACCCTAAGTGATACATATTTGGCAATTTTATTTTCCATTCATTTTCTATAATTGTTTTTGCATCTACATCACCTTTATAAATTTCAATTAAAGGAAATCTTGTTTCTACTGGTTCTAGAGGAAAATGCTCATAAAAATCTTTTAAATTTACTGCCCGATGTTTTTCATGAGGTCCAATTCCAAAGAAAAGTATTGGTTCATACCCTTGTTCTCGCAATTCTTCTGTAAATAATACAGTTTCTTTAACTTTCAATTCCTCAGAACATTTTGCTAAGCGAGAATTACCTAGATAACCCATATGAAAGAATATATCTTCAGGAGAACGACCATTAATGCGATAAGTTATGTCAATCCCAATATACTGTGCGATTTCTTCCATAAAGCGATAGTTATCCTCATCTTCCCACAAAGTATCAGTAAAAAATAAAATGCAATTTTCTTTTCCATACTGTTGAACCATCTTATAAGCAACATAGGCACTTGAAGCACCACCACTAAACATCGCTATATATTTTTTTTCTTTATTTACCTTTGATTAATAATAATATATACCTCTTTATTTCAAATATTTATTAATCAATGTAAAAATGATATAATCAAGTTCCTCTTTTGTAATAAATTTACCTTGTGTTTCAATTATTCTACTAATATTACTAGTTATTAGATTTGCTTTTGTCGATAATTCGATATTTTTATGAATAATTGTTGCATCATCACCAAAAGTGATAACCATATGCTTATTTGGATCAAAAGTAATCTGTTTAATTGCTTTTAACTGTTTATCCATTTCATTAAAAAAGATTGTTTCAGTTATTTCTGTCCAATCATATAAATTTACGCCAATTAACCCTGAGGATAATTTTTCTATATTAACCTTGTAATCACTTTCTTCCAAAATTTGTAATAACATGTTATCAGGGTGGTCAGTTTTATTGATTTTTACCCATTCCTTTAAGCCCTCATTTTTAATTACAGCATATAATTTTAGTGCAAGGTTTTCTAAATATTCTGCAAAATATACATCCAGTTTTTGCGTTTTTATTCCTATGATTTCTCTATTTATTTCAAACTCTGTTCTAAATTCATTAAATATTTTATACGGATCAATCTCTATTTTCTTGATGTTATTTCTAAAAAAACATAAACTTTCTTCTAATTTATAAGATGTTTGTGTTACTTTGGGAAGGTTCTGCAGCCACTTTAACATTGCTGCAGCTACTCTAATATGTAATGGTTTATTTTCTAGTAATACTTCTCTATAATTGCAAATATCTCACTCATTGCTTCGAAAAATTATGTATAAGATTCATCATATTCAAATACAATATATTCAAAATCATCTGGATGTTCTAACATGTCATAAAGCGTTTCACCGGTTACATTTGGGATAAATGAACCTTTACTAAAAAACATCATATAGTTCCATTTATATTTAAGAATACCTACAAGTAATACTGGAATAACGGGTCTCCTAATACCAAAAGGTTGATTAAGAAATATGTCAACTAAATCTCTAAAATGACTGCGTTTCTTAATCTCAATTTCATTTACAACCATATTATACAATTTTTTTAAACCCTGCGTCACTTATTTCACTCGAAATAATATCAGATAAAAAATTATTATTTTTAAAAATAGTTGCATATATCAAATAATCAGGTCCATTGCCTTGGATATTAAAATCTTTTTCCAAAGGGTTTTTAATAATTTTATTAATTAAATTTTTAGCAGCATTTAATTGTTGATTACTAATATGTTTTCTATTAAACATATCATTCTTAATTTCAGTGGTGAATTCATAAATTTCACTAAACTCGTTGGATAAGTACCAGATAAATCGTTTTCTGAATTAATGTTGATATTGTTTAATTTATAAATCCACATTTGTTTATCATTGAAATTTGCATTTTATTTAATAATTTAATTAACTCATGTTCAATGTCTTTTAATTCTATTAGAAGTTCACTTTCAAATTTATATCTTGATTATAAAAATCTTTATCTTTTAATAGATTATTTAAACAAAACCATTCTATTAAATGATGTTCAAATAAATTTTGATTCAAATTTGTCATACAAAAAATTTTGAAATCATGGTCCTCATTTTTGCTTTTTTCTAAAAATATTTTCCCATCATTTATAACATAATAAACGTAACAATCAGATTCTATATTTGAATATTCGTAATCATCGATAAGATATTCACTATAAGAAATAATAACGTTTTTTGAAAATCTAGTCATACTTTTTTCGTGATTATACTCATTAGGAAAATAGAATTTTATAGGTAACAAATCGTTTAGCAATTTAATCTTATCATTCTCTGTGATAATCAGATTTGTTTTAAGTTCCTCAATTTTTTTGTTTACATCTATTGGGCTCCCTTCAAATAATTCCCATTTATTTAATATCCTATTGAATCTAATTAGCTTTAATTTCTTTAATAATTCTATGTATTCAGTAACATCCTCATTGAATACATAGTTAAAAAAATCATCGGTCAATTTCTGAATGGAATTACCATTTGTTTCCTCCCATATCGTCATGAACTTTAAAATATTTATCAAATAGCTTTTGTTATTGAAATTTTCATTAATTTTTTTTTCTAATTTATAAAACATTTTTACACTGTCAGGATTTTCTTCAAAACTTATGTCTTTATAGTTAGAGAAAAAATAATCGAATAAATTGTAAGCTAAATACAAATCATCACTTTTTTTAATATGATTGGCAAAGCCGCCTGTTTCTTCACTTTCTAAATACGTGAATAAGGTTCTTTCATTTTGTCCGTATAAGGAAGATAATTTGATAAGCAAATAGGTTGATACAGGGTGTATAGGATAACAGCCTTTGACAATTTTATTTTCTAAAACAATCTGATTATAATCAAATAAACTAAACTTACGTAACATTGAAATTTGCTTCTGAACGTCTATTTCAGAATACTCTAATATATCATAATTTTTTATAAGTTCATTAGCGATATCGAAAAATGTTTCCTGATCGTTTTTAATTATATAAATTTTAAATCTTTTTTCAATTCGATTAAATTCATTTTTTAAATCATCATTGAATCTTATAAAATAATTACTAAGATGTTTATGTGTAATAAGTAATAATGATGAAATCTTAGATTTATGATCAATAAACTCTGCGAGATCTTGTAAAATCCCCATTGTTTTTTCTATTTTATTTTCCGGTAAAGTTTGAAGAAATCGACCAAACTCATCATATATGATGAATATGCCTTTTCCTTGTTGCTCTGTTTGTTCAAAAATTTCTTCAATAGTAGTCATAAAACTATGATCACTGAAAGAAGAGAAAACATTTCCTCCTGTAAGTAATGGATAAATATCTCTAAACCACGTAATTGCACCATCATTTTCATTTTGAAGAAGATTAAAGTAATGCTCAACGCTATCATAGGCAGTCTTTTCCAACATAGTTAGAAAAGTTGCATACAATAAAGGATAGTTTTTTTCCCATTTATTTATCATATCAACAATATGTAAATGCATTGTGCTGCCTGTTACATGTATATCGTTCTTTTTTAGTTCATTATTTATTTTATTTAGTAATACTTCTTCAAAGTCACCTTCATAACCATTTAAAATTATAGGTATAATAGTATTAGCAGTTTTTAATTTGTTGATTTTATTATAAATTTCTTCATCGCTTTTTGAAAATTTAAATGCTAAATTATCAATTGTTGCATTACTAACCGATTTTGATACAATACCTGTAATTAGTGCTGTAATTAGTGATTTTCCTGTACCATATGGTCCAATTGCAATATGCGCTCGTGTTCCTTCATTATTTATTCCATCTATTATACCTTTTAAAACTTCTGAATGTGCTGAGGTAGGGATATAGCGGTTAAAGAACTCTTCTTTTCCTAAATCATATTTTATGTTTATACTTGTTTTAAATATATTATTCATTTTTATACATCCCCTCAAAAACATACTCAATATATTCAATAATATTTAGATTTTCAGGAATAGTTATAGTATCCAGATTATTAGTCCTAGTAAAACTAATCTTGTATTTATTATTTTTCCTATCCATTAATTCATCTAATTTACTAATTAAAGTTGATCTCGATATATTTAATATTTTACCTATACTTAGTCTCTTCGAAATAAGTTCTTCAATAGTAATATAATTATTTTCAGTTTTATTGTAATAGTCTATTAAATACACCATAATTATTTCTGAAGGGATATCTTGAAAATTCATTTCACTTTTCACATATCTTTTTTCATCACGCTTAATTAGTTGTAAACTTGATAATGGGCTAATAGCCACTTCCTCAGGATCTCTCGAAAAATTTTGAATTGTATATAACTGAAGAGCCATCGATAATTCTTTATCTATACTTGTTTGTTTAATTTCTCGTGATATATTTTTATCAACCCAACGAAAAAACTGTTCAGATGCTATTTCCTTAGTGAATACTGTCTCACTAAATTCGTTAAATAGCCAATAAATAACGGTACTACTATATTTATTTGACGTATTATCGTTTATAGCTAAATAATAATGTATTAATAATTTTGTAAATACATTATTTAAAAACTTATCATATTTATAGATTAAATCTCCTAAGTCTGATAATGAGATTATTCTATTATTTTCTTCAATTATATTTGTTGCACCCATCCAAAATTTGAGAGAATTAAACATATTTTTACCTAATCCAATTCTCTCAAAATTGTTGATATCATTAAAAAAATTCCTATCTTTCCCTAATTCTTTTATGCCTTTACTTAACCATCTTTCTCTTAAATAAAAGCTTTGATGTTGTCCGAAACCCATTTTACTACACCTCTATTTTTCTATTGGATAACTTACTTCCAGTACTAAATTTATCAAATTTTATCATTTTAGTAAATAAGTATACACGATAAGATTAATTTATTTCAAAAGACAAATCATTTCTACAACTTTATTATATAACGATTTCTTACACAATAGATGTAAGAAATCATTATATTTTTAAATATAAAGAATACCTATAATGTGAAATATTACAGGTATTCTTTATTAGGCTTAATTCTAACAGAATGATTAGGCTTATCAATAATAAATTCATCAATATCTAGTGAAATAATCCAGTTCAATAGATTATTTAAGAGTTCTTTGACTTCTTTTCTGTAAGGCTTAGGATCATCTATGATTGCAGTGTGAAGCAACTGTGTTAATTCTCCAAAGTACATTTCTTTATCAATTGTTGATTTTAACCATTTAAATACCTTAGAATCTATAAAATGCGATTTTTTAATATCTTCAGGGTCATTTGAATTCAATGAAAATTTATTTTGATCATGCTGTGTTAAATAATTAGGGTTATAACTTTCAATTAAATCAGCAACCCACAAGTACTTTATATCTCTAACAGTAAGCGATTTAACTTCATCATTCCACTTAAGTTTATTATATTCTTTATTGGCTATTTCTTCAATGCTTTTGACTTGTTGTAACATTAAATAATAAATTTCATCATTCATTTTAACAGATGATTTAAATATTTTTTCAATATCTTCATACTCATCTTTATCTATAGTATCTAGAATTACTGATTCAATATTTGCATCTTTTATTAAACCAAGACCTCTAGAAGTTAAGTTTGCGCTTCCTAATATTATATTTGTCTTATCAAATATATATATTTTGGAATGAAGGTCAAAATTTATATATATTTCCCAGTTATTCTCTTTACAGAACTCATAAATTTTAATATCTGTTGCACCAAATAAAATATCGTCTAATCGAAATCTAACCAGAATTTTCTTTCTGACAGCACCCTCTAAAAAAAAGTTCACTATTTTAAATGAATCTAATTTACAATATGCAGTAACAATGTCTACACTTTCTTTTGCACTTTTTAATTGATTCAGTAATTCAGTTCCTATATCAGTCGTATGTAAAACTCGTTTCATCAGTTATCTAACTTTCTAATATATTTTGTCAGTTTATAATTCCAATCTGAAATGACTATATCGTAAGATTGTCTATCATTATCACTGGTAATTCATTTCTCGCTCTGATTAATGAAGCTATAAATAACTCGAAAGCAACTTTTGCATCAAGATTATTTTCTATATGCTGCATAAATTTATTATAAAAAACATGTTCAATATTGATTATACATTTGCACACTCCTAAACTTGAAGAATAATCAATAAAATTCGCAGTTCCATTATTTTTATATATTATATTCACTTTGTTTAATAACAATTTATCAATTTCGCTATCAGAAGGATCTTCTACCCCTTGTTCAAATAATGTGTTTATCGCTTCTTCCCTAACTTCATATACTGGTTTGATTTTTCTTATTTCTTCACTTTCTGTAGGATTATTATTGTCTTCCTCAGATTCATTTATAATCTCTTCAGATGGTTTTTGAATATTAGTAATAGTTCTTGATGCTTTTCTAATACCCTTGTTTCTATTGTACATTTCCTTAATTGTTGATTGTATTGTGCTTTTTAATTGAAGCCATACAGGTTTTACTTCATCATCTTCAAATTCTTCATTATTGATTTCTATTAATTCAACATGTTGTTTATTATTTGATACACCAAATGCTTCATCTAATTCAGGTTCAAATGAAATTTCACAACCCCACCATCTGTGCTCAGGTTCGTTAAGATTACTGTAAAAATCGAATGTTCCAAAATCAATTTCTCTTTTTGCACGAATAATTGAAATACCCTCCAATTTTTTTACATGTTTTCCTATTTGAGAGTTTCCTGGGTTATTAGCAAAAGCATTTTGGTCATAGTAATGTTTTCTTACTACTGAAAATTTTATCTTGATATTTGATTCCTTTATTTCTCCTGTGGTGCGGTCCATATATGTTATTGGAAAAATTACTTCACCAGTTTTATTGACTTCATTTGTGAATGGTTCGAATATAGGTTCATTGAAATTATGATTTTTCATTAACTTGCTCGGTTGAGAAGGGTTACCTAAAACTAAATTATGTTTCATAAGCATCAAAGGGTCATTTGGTAATATACGTCTATTATCATTGTGATTTTCATCATTTATTAGAAATATATTTTTTGTAGAGTTAGTTATCCAATATCTAAATTTCTGTCCTAATGAAAATTCTAGCCTATCAAATAATGGAATAACTGTTTTCGGACTTATATTATCACAATTCTTCCAGATTACAAGTGTACCGTGTTCTTGACAATTTATTTTAATATTTTCATCAAAATAATATTCTAAGTATTCTTTATATTCTTCAGGTATATTCATCTTTTCTGGTTCATCAAAGTATTTTTGAATACCATTCTTAATTTTATTTATATCCAAATAAGATTTATAGCTATTATGAATTCCATTTTGCCAAGAATATACTTCAACTTGAGGGGTGACATGCATTGAAGCCTGTGGTAGTCCGACCCCAAATCTTCCCATTCCCTTTCTATTCGCTCTAGTACCATATCCAATTCGTAAACATGATTGAACCAAATCTCTATTCATTCCATAACCATTATCCAAAAAAGATATTTCCTCAACCCATTTTCTTCCTGTAGGGGATACCTTATTTTTCACTATTATCATTACATCTTGGGAATCTGCCTCTAGTGAATTATCAACAATTTCAGAAACTGCACTTTCAATATTTTTATACCCAGTACTTCTTAATGCGTCAGCATATTGTTCTAAATTTATAATATCTTGTTTTTCCATTTCTTCCACCTCTATTTAATTCCAATAATTATTAAAATATTTAAACGCTAAAGACTCATCACAGTATCTATCTAAGTTATCTTCAATATCTATTAAAAGGCATTCCTCATTACCACCCATTTGCGGTCCTCGAAGACCTCTACCTAACATTTGACTGTATAATACAATTGATTGCGTTGGCCGAGTTATAAAAACACATTCAATATTAGTTGAATCGAAACCTGTAGTTAAAACCCCATAATTAATTATTATATTTAAACTATCATTTCTATCTTTAAATTGATTAATATGTTTCTTCCTTACATTAGGACTTAAATCACCATATATGAATGTGTTTTCAACGCCCTTTAATGTTAATGCAGAGGATAATAACTTTCCATGTTCTACGGAACACGCAAAAACAATAGTAGGTATTCTTAAAGTATCCATTTTGATTAATTGGGTTAAAATTGCCATATTACGGTTCTTATTTTTCCCAATTTCTTTAAGAAATTCTATTGAATAATCTTTATAACCATTTAGTGTAGCTTGTACCTTTAATTTTTGAATCTCAATTTTTGATAAACTATCATTATATTTCAATACTTCTCTTTTTATTTTAGCTAATATTTCTCTGTTTTGTAAATACACAATTATGTCTTTTTCTCGAGATACATTCCTTAATTGTCTTTTATCTAAATTAATTCTCTCTGTCGTATCAATATCAATTGAAATTATCCGATTTTCAAACATTCTTACTAATCGATGATTTTCTATATTATCAAACATGTCTCTTCCGGGTGTAGCTGTTAAACCAATTAATCCCCTGTCTTGCATACCAGGTTTGACCTTAAGCAATTCATTTATTACTTTTCGAGTTCGATCTGCAACTGATTTATGTGCTTCGTCGACGATTACTAACCTACATTTATTATATATTTCATTAAAAATCTTTTGGTTATTTTATTGTAATGATATTAATTTTTGAAATCCACATATCAAAAATCCATTCATTAATGGTGTATCATCTAGCTCATTATCTCCAAATAGCTTATATAAATTTGTTGTTCCAAGGCCTAAATGACTCCATGTTAATGTTAAGGTCTCAATAGCTTGATCTAATAATTCAGTAGTATGTGCCATCCATATAATTAATCCTTTTTGTTTTAAAATAAAATTATAATAATGTATTAAAATATGCATTGCTGTTTTTGTCTTTCCTGTTCCTGTTGGCATATGAATGAGAAATCTTGGAATTTTAATAATCTTAGAATTTAAAATATTTAAAGATTGCTGTTTTATGATATATTGATAATCTAGTAAATCATAAAAAATATCGTGAGCCGTTATTAACTCATGGCTTAATGTTGTAGAATCAGTTTCATCCAAAATATTGTATTCAACTTCTAATAATTCTAAAAAATGAAAGGTCGTTTTATTTTTACCCCATTTCTTTGAAGAAATTATGTCAATCATTTCATCAAGGAAATGAGTATCTAATGTTAGCACCTCATTAAATGAGTTAATTTCTTTTTCTTTCATTTTGTATAAGAGTTCCTTTCTAAACTCTTTATTCTTTAGAATATCATAACCATAAACTGTATGAATTGTGTCTATTAATTTTGTTTTTGTAAATAAATTTCCATATTCATCTGACCATTCAATTAACATATCTGTTAAATTATTACCAAGAAAATGTTTTAAATTTTCAACAGAAAATTCTTGTAAATATTGCATATATTTATTACTAAAAATACTATCACCTCATATATAATATTATATTAGTTTTCTTAAATAATTTTTTAGAGAAACAGTAAACTTATATTATCGTTTTTGTAACATAGCATTATATAACCCCAATTTGTCTTTATCAATTTCATTTTCTAGATATAATTTACAATCATATAACAATGTATTTATTAACATATCGGGATTAAATTTTTTAAGTATTCACTAGGAATAAAATTGTTTATAAGATTATTTTTTATATTAAATATATAATGCTATTAATTGTTTACTTTCTATCTAAATAATATCTCTTTAATTCTATCCACAATAGGTATATCCGCAGCTGCCCAATCTAAAGTATCTAATTCTTCTTTAGTTAACCAATAACTATTTACATGCTCATTTAATGTTAGGTTACCTGATGCTACTGTGCACAAAAAAGTATGCATTGTTAAATGAAAACTTTCATATTGATGGTCGACTGTCATTAAAAACTTATCAACTGTGATTTTAGTATCTAATTCTTCTTGTATTTCTCTTATTAATGCTTCTTCTTTAGTTTCATTTTCTTCAATTTTGCCACCTGGAAATTCCCATTTTAAAGCTAAAGGTCCTTTATTGGCTCTTTGAGCACAAAACACTTTATTATTCTTTATAAAAACTGCTGCAACCACTTCTATATTTTTCATACTTATCCTCGATTCTTTTATACATGTAATTCAATTATATCAGAAAAATTCATTTTTCTACAAATTTTTGTAAATTAATTTTTAAAACTGTTAATGCTTACACGATTAATTAAAAAAGAAGAATTTAAATTAATCTATGGATATTTTATTAAATAACAAAAAGACAATTTGTGATAATCTCAAATTGCCTTTAATTATTTATACTACATTATTAAAATATAATCATGCATTCCTTAATCATTGGGAATTGTTTTAGGTTCTATAAAATCACTTTTACGTGTTTTCCGTACAACAATCGTATCTGCCATTAAATCATGCAATGATTTTCTATCTCCTCTTGCTAATACTAAAATAAAAGAAACTAAACTGATTAGAATTAATAATGATTTCATAAACTCCCGCAAAATAATATCTCTTTTTTCTACTTTCTCTAAATCCATTCGTCTTATCTCTACTCTAGTAATAAATTTACCTATTGTTTTTCCGTTAAATATGATTGCAAAAATTAAATAGTATATTACAACTACAATCATTATTTCATAAAAATTTAATGAGAAAAATACAGATTTTGTTACTCCATCATCTGTTCTAGTTACAGTACCCAAACCGACAGTAGCATGTAAAATGAGTCCAACACCAACATAAGCAATTAGAAAATCAATCAAAAACGCTATAAGTCTCATCCCAATAGTCTTCTTATACATACAATTATCCTCGTTTCCTTCAAATTTAAGACTATTATAGCATCATTTAATCTATTTTAATAGATTCTAAAGCAATTTAGTGCGACAATATCATTAGGATGAGTAAAAATTTATTTAAAGTAGCAATATATCTGTTTTATAACACAAAAGCAATATATACTATTGATATTTATTGACTACTCAATTGTCATCTCAAATTGTTTTACAATTGCTTTTAATGTATTATCTAGTTTAGATAATAACTATTCTCTTATATAATTAGGTATCCCATAATACCAATTTTTTATTTAATCATTTATGTTTTATATGAAATATAGGATAGCTAATCTTATTTCCGACATAATATGATCTTATATTTATTATATTATATAGATAGTTATTATTATTATATGAGGGGGTTTTTTATGTCGATTGAGTTTTATGTAGCTTTATTAGTAGGTATATTATGCGGTATGGTTCCATTATTTGTGAGTGTCTTTAAAAATCAAATTATATACGGACTATTAGGCTTTTTAACTTGCGTTATCTCAGGTGTTATATTGGGTCTTCTATTAGGATTACCTGTTGCAGCTTTATTTACTTGGTTAATAATCTATAAAGCAAAAGGACCATCAAATCAAGTAAATCAACAACCTATTAATTATCTGACAAAATTAGAGAAACTTGGAGAATTAAAAGAAAAAGGTATCCTTTCTGAAGAAGAATTTAATCAGGAGAAGGAAAAAATATTAAATTCATCTCATTAAAAGTACAAAAAATGTAGAATATAGATAAGTATCTCCATCTTTTATTTATATCTAATCATTTAATTATAAATCAATATACTTATAATTAAAATAGTATATATTAGTTAAAAAAGGTAAAGCATTAATGCTTTACCTTTTTTACTTATATCATGTCAGCTTTTTTTATTGTATTAAGTAATGTTTCCTTTGAAGTTGTAATTGCGGTAGCTCCATTACTAATTGCTAATTGATATTCTTCTACTGTTTCAATTAACCCCCCCGCAATAACTTTAATATCCAGGTCTTTTTTAACTCTATCAATCATTTTAAACAGACATCCTGGTAACAATTCAATATAATCAGGATTAGAGTTTTTTACTAATTCAATACTTTTTTTATACGATTGTGTGTCAATAATAAATATTCGTTGGATGGCAATTTTACCTAGTTTTTTAACCTTTTCAACAACAGAACTTTTAACGGAGATAATACCATCTACATATAAATCATTTATAAGATATTCTACAGCGTATTCATCACTTTTTAATCCTTTTATTAAATCTAGATGAATAATGACTTTTTTCCCATTTTTTATAGCTAACTGACAACAATGTTGTAATTGAGATAAATGAGTGTCGATAATAATCACATAATCACCTAGATAATCTCCTACTTTTTCACATTCTTTTATACTTTTTAAAACTGGTATTATGGTTTGGTTAATCATGGTATTACAACTCCTTTTTAATCTATAATTATTAGTATATATCTAATTATACATTAGATTATATGTAATGATACTAAATTAAATTAGTAAATTGATAAACTATTTTGCTCCATACTTCTAGATGCAATAATATTAACATCTGTACCTAGTACATGATTGATGATAATGTCGCCATATTTTACTGGTGCTTGAACGGTTACTTTATTAAGTTCCTCCATTACCTTAAATATATCATCTTTTGAAATTTCTTTGTCTGTAACAACAGGTAAACGCGGATAAATTGAATTATTAATTCTTACTGTAGATGTCACTTTTCTTACTGGATTCACAACTTCTTTTATACCATATTCAATTCCTCTTTTACAAAAGTTCCCACTAACGATATAATCGTTATCTACTTTCGTTACAGTTAACCTACATCCTCTAGGACAGATAATACAAATTAATTCTTTCTTAAACACTATCCTCACCACCCTCTATTTCTATTGTCAATGATTCACCATTATTTTTTATTAAAGATTTATTTATCTCTATTATTTCCATTTCAGCTGGCAATAAATGTTTCTTTTTCATTTCTTTAATGAGATTATCTCCTTGTTTAATTAATAATTTACCTTGTAAGAACGGTTTAGTGACTCTGAATTTCAATTTTATGGTTGTTTCATCATCTAATTTAATAATATTAGGAACAATATAACGCACATTTTGAAGTGGTTTGACTAATATCGATACTTCGTTATAGTGGTTAAAAACATGTTGTGCTGCATTTTTTCCTGCATCATAGCCCTCTTCTGATACAAAATCTACTAAATCATGGACATGTAATGAGTTACCACAAGCAAATACTCCTAAAACATTAGTTTGATAATGATTGTCTACATAGGCTCCATTAGTGATTGGATTGATTTCAACATTTAAATCTTTAAGTAAACTATTTTCAGGAATTAACCCTACCGATAATAATAAAGTATCTACTTCAAATTCTTTACTCGTTCCCTCAATCACTTGAAATTTTTGATTAACTTGAGATATAGCGACTTTTTCTAAGCGTTCTTTTCCACTAAGGGATGTTACCGTATGACTTAAATATAACGGAATATTAAAATCATGAAGACATTGAACTATATTACGATTTAACCCATTAGAATATGGCATTAATTCAGCTACACCAACGACGGTTGCACCTTCTAAAGTCATTCTTCTTGCCATAATGAGACCTATATCACCTGAACCCAAAATTAATACACGTTTACCAACTAAATACCCATCAATATTTAAATATCGTTGAGCAAGCCCCGCTGTCATAATCCCTGCTAATCTTTTTCCGGGAATATCAATTTGATGTCTTGTACGCTCTCGGCATCCAGTCGCGACAACGATTGACGATGCATCAATTATTTGGTATCCATCTTTTTCATTCATATAATGAACTTTTCTATCACTTGTAATTTTTACGACTGTTGTTTCTAATTTAATGACAACTTCCGTTTGTAATAATTGTTGGAAAATTTTTTCAGCATAAGCAGGGCCTGTTAATTCTTCTTTAAAATGGTGTAGTCCAAATCCATTATGAATACATTGTTGAAGGATACCACCTAATTCGATACTTCTTTCAATTAACAATACCTTTTTAGCACCATTTTGAGAAGCACCTAATGCGGCCCCCATTCCTGCAGCACCTCCTCCGATTACACATACATCATATTGATTATTCACAAATAACACCTCCAGTTGCTTTCGTAGCTGCAACTAGTATATTAGAATTTTTTTTATCTAATAAAATTTCACTTTTGTCTTTTTTTAATTGTGTCGCAAGAATCGCTACTATAAGTGGTTGACAAAAACCACCTTGGCATCTACCGGCTCCTGGTCTTACTCTTCTTTTAATTCCATCTATAGTCGTTATACCTAATGGACTATTAATGGCATCAATTATTTCACCTTCTGTAATAGATTCACATTGGCAAATAATTTTACCATATTTAGGGTTTTCTTTGATTATTTTGTTGATTTCATCTGGTGTTTTTCCATTTAAACGTTTATATTTTTGCGAATATACTTGATACCCTGCTTTTCTTACTACTTTCTCTTTACTAATAATCATCTTTTCTACCATTTGCGCAATCGCTGGTGATGATGCTAATCCTGGTGATTCTATACCAGCTACTTGAATAAAGTTTTTTACATCTTTTAATTCCTCTATGATAAAATCATGACGGTCTGTTTTAGGCCTGATACCAGAAAATGTTCTAATAATACCTTCATAAGGTGTGTTATTCATCATTAAATTCACATGTTCTTTAATAGATGCTAATCCTTTTTTGGTAACCTCAGTCCCATCAGAAGATTTCGTCACTTCGCTAGTAGGACCTAATAATACATTCCCATGAATTGTTGGTACAATAAGTATACCTTTTCCCCTTTTTGTTGGTGTCCGATAAATTACAGAATGGACGTAATCATTATATCCTCTATCTAATACGTAATATTCACCTCTTGTTGGAATCGTTTTAAACCCAGGCTCACTTGTCACCATATTAGAAATATGTTCAGCATATAACCCTGCCGCATTGATAATATATTTTGTTTCAAATGATTCATTAAGAGTCATGACAGTAAACCCAGAACTATTCTTTTTAATATCAACAACTTCACAATTTGTTTTGACCACGACGCCATTGTAAATAGCATTTTCAAGTAAAGCATAGACCATTTCCCAAGGAGCTAGAATACCTGTTGTAGGAGCATATAAACCCAATAATACATTTTCATTAATATTAGGCTCATCTTTTAATAACTCTTCTTTTGCCAAAAGATATACTTCTACATGATTACTGATACCACGTTCATATAACGCTTTTAGTTGAACTACTTCCTCATCTGTAAAAGCCAATGTATAAGACCCAATTCGTTTAAAATCAACATTTAATTCTTTTGTAATTTCTTCAAATAATTTATTTCCTAAAACATTTAATTTAGCTTTCAATGAATTTGGTTCAGGGTCATATCCTGAATGAATGATTGCACTGTTGGCTTTAGAAACTCCATCACATACCTCAATATCTTTTTCTAATAATAATACATTTAAAGGATATTTTGAAAGATTATTCGCCATAAAAGAGCCAATGATTCCTGATCCAATAATAATGACATCATACATATTTATCATCCTTCCCATAAAAACAAAAAAACCAAGAGAGACCTAAATATAGATCTCTTTTGGCTTTTCTCTAATTCTCTTGCCTTTTTATTAACTTATACTTTATTATATCATAAATACTAAAAGTTGATTACTATTTCTTATAATAAATGTTTTAGAAATAAAATTCTATGGAATTCTATTGTTTTTTTGCTTCCTATTTATATGACATAGTTGCTTTTACAGCCTTCTTCCATCCTTCATATAAACTATCCCGAGTTTCATTATTAAACTCTGGAACAAATGTTTTATCTATTTTCCATGATTTAGCGATTTCATCCTTACTTGACCAGTAACCCACTGCAAGTCCAGCTAAATAAGCAGCACCTAACGCTGTTGTTTCACTGACTATAGGGCGAAAAACTGGTGTACCTAAAATATCAGCCTGGAATTGCATTAAGAAATTATTTTTTACCCCTCCACCATCAACACGCAATGATTGTAATTTGATGTTAGAATCCTCTTCCATCGCACCTAATACATCTTTTGTTTGGTAAGCGATTGATTCTAATGTAGCGCGAATTAAATGTTCTTTAGTAGTTCCTCGAGTTAATCCAAAAATAGCCCCACGGGCATCACTATCCCAGTAAGGTGTCCCTAAACCTACAAAGGCAGGTACTACATAAACACCATCTGTACTACTAACCTTCCGTGCATATACTTCACTTTCTGATGCATCACTTAACATTCTTAAACCATCCCTTAACCACTGAATGCTTGATCCCGCAACAAAAATACTACCTTCTAATGCGTATTCAACTTTACCATCTAATCCCCAGGCGATTGTTGTTAATAAACCATGATTAGATTTGATAGCTTCTTCTCCTGTGTTCATTAACATAAAGCATCCTGTACCATATGTGTTTTTAGCCATGCCTTTTTCATAACACGCTTGACCAAATAATGCAGCTTGCTGATCTCCTGCAACACCCGCAATAGGTACTTCATAACCAAAGAAATGATATTCTACGGTATTAGCATAAACGTGTGATGATGGTTTAACTTCAGGTAACATTGATTTAGGAACATTTAGAATTTCTAATAATGTATCATCCCATTGAAGTTCATATATATTATACATTAATGTTCTTGAAGCATTTGTATAGTCTGTTACATGTGCTTTCCCACCAGAAAGTTTCCAAATTAACCACGTATCAATTGTGCCGAATAATAAATCACCTTTAATAGCTTTTTCTCTAGCACCTTTTACATTATCTAATATCCATTTAACTTTGGTTCCTGAAAAATACGCATCAATTAATAATCCAGTTTTATTTCTGAATAAATCATTATATCCTTTAGCTTTTAATTCATCACAAATTCCTGATGTTTGTCTAGATTGCCATACAATCGCATTATATATAGGCAATCCTGTATGTTTATCCCAAATAACTGTTGTTTCCCGTTGATTTGTAATTCCAATAGCTGATATTTGTGATGGCTCGATATTTCCTTTTGATAAACTATTTGCCATTACTGATAAGACAGATAACCAGATTTCGTTCGCGTTATGTTCTACCCAACCTGGTTTTGGAAATAATTGTTCAAATTCCTTTTGTGCATCTGAGACAATTTCACCTTTTTTATTAAAAATAATTGCTCTACTACTTGTTGTACCCTGGTCTATTGACATAATGAATTTTTCCATTATGACCATCCCCCTTTTTATTATATTTTAACATGGTATCTATATTTAATGTCAATAGTTAAACAAAAAAAATCATTATCTAAATACATAATACTAATCGGTCAGTGTTTTATATTTAGAAATATATATCTTCTAACTTGTTTAAACTCAGATATCAATTCAAATAAACGAACTATTTTTACTACCTTAATATTTGATTTTATGATAAAATGAATATATATAATAATAATTGAGGTGAAACAATGAACATTAAATGGTACGGTCAAGCATGTTTCTTAATAACTGCTGACAATAATACAAAAATCTTAATTGATCCATTTCATAAATTTCCTGGCTATCACTTGCCAGATGATATGGTAGATATTCTCACTATCAGTCATGGACATTTTGACCATAACAATACAACTGAGGTGAACGGTCAATTTAAATTATTTAATAAATCGGGTAACTATAATGTGAAAAACATCCCAATAGTAGGGATAGATACCTTTCATGATGATGTCAACGGGAGTAAAAGAGGCAATAATGTTGTTTTTAAATATACTATTGATGGCATTAACATTTGTCATTTGGGAGATTTAGGTCACTTATTAAGCACTGAACAATTAAAACAAATTGGTGAAGTCGATGTATTATTAATTCCTGTTGGTGGAGTCTTTACAATTGATGCTGAAGCTGCTTTAAAGGTTATTGCACAGCTTAAACCAACTGTTACAATCCCAATGCATTATAACACAAAAGCAATAGAATCAATTGGGTTGGGTTTAGATACAGTTGATAAATTTCTAAATTTAGTTAATGAAAAAGTTACTAAAGAAAAAATCTTATCCATTACAAAGGATACTTTAAAAGACTATCAAGGAATTGTAGTTTTAAATTACTAAATGAAAATACTCTCCGTATGGAGAGTATTTTTTAATTCTTTTACACATTCTATCACATATTATAAAAAATATAGCTCTTATCCACTTTTATACGAGAATCATTCTCTCTAATAGTACATATAGTTTTTTCATAGTTTTTATAATTGATTATTAGCTTACTTTTTGACTGTAGTTCTTTTTTTCCTCTATGTTTTTCTTACGAAATGTCCAACTATTAAAGGCAGGCTTTTGTTTTCTCATTTCTATGTAACCAATAATTGAAATGACAAAGGCCCCTATTGTATCTAATATTAAATCCTTCATTGTATCCATTAATGCCCCTCTCCCTACAAATGGTTCTAACGTATTTGAATTTAAATAACGTTGCATATTAGATCCGGTAAAATAATCAGATGTAAATTCAACAATTTCCCATAATACGCCCATAGTGACAGAGAAACAAATCGCAAAAATAGAGACAAAGATAGGTACTAAATTCATTTTCTTATTTTCTTGATTTAATGAATTAATTAAAGAAAATCCAATAATCGCAATCATTGACCCAGAAAGTGTGTGAAGCATTACATCCCACCAACTATATTTAACATAATAACTTCCCATTTCACCTAAAATAAAATGACAAATACACATAACAATAAAAATTATCTCCATAAAATCAGGAATATTAACTTTAGTTTTTCTTTCAATTAAACCCGGAATAAAAGATACAGATAACAGCAATAAACATTCAATGGCATTAGATCCTAATCTACTTTGTTGGCTATCGTTTTTAACGATAAATATTCCGATAATATTTAAAATAAATAATAGCCCAATTATAATCCAAACCATGTAATAAATAACATCTTTTTTACTAATTTTTTTCATAAGTCCCTCCCATAATAGTAAATTATACCAGTATTTGAAAAAATAATAAACTTAAATTCATAATAAATTTATATATATGATTAATTTTTAGTGAAACTTATAGTGATAAAGCCCATAATTAAAAAGGAGAAGTTTCCTTCTCTTAAAGAATTTCGATATCTCTCAGAATTTTCATCGTTGACATCTCTTTACTCAGGTTATTTAAGCGTAATTCTTCTATATCAAATGGTAATGATACATTTTTATTTAACTTAATTAGCAATAAATTTTCTCGTAACTTTTCTATATTATTTTTAAGTGATTCTTTTATTGAAATGGGAGTTATTTCATCTATATGTTCGATAATCATATCAACATTCCCATATTGATTTAATAGACGCGCCGCTGTTTTACTACCAATTCTCGGCACTCCTTTAATATTGTCAGATGGATCTCCTACTAACGATTTATAATCTGCGAATAAATGTGGATATATTCCATATCTATTATATACATTACTAACATCATTAATAACAGAATTTTTACCACGATATACAAATGTAGATACATTGTCATTTACTAATTGAAAAAAGTCTGTATCACTAGAAGCAATCACAATCTGCATCTCATTTCCATAAGTTAATGCATAACCTGAAATCACATCATCTGTCTCTATATTATATGTTTCATAATGATTAATTTTCATATGATTTAAAGCAGCTTTTATATCTACCAATTGTGTAAATGGATTCTCTATATCTGGAACTAAAGAGTAATCGATTCGATTGGCTTTATAATCTGAATTAATTTCTACCCTATCACTACCTCTTTCACCATCAAAAATGACCGCTAGATGAGTGGGGTTAATAATATTTATCATTTTTAACAATCCACCGACAAAACCAATCGTTCCATGAATCGGTTTATTTTCCTTACCAAACATTTTGGCAGGCATACCAAAAAACATTTGAAATAATAAATTGTGTCCATCTACTAATAATAATTTATCCACTTGACTCATCCTTTATTTTTCTTTATTTTTAAGAGATTCTATCTGTCTTAATGTTCTTAACCCAATTTCTACTCCGTTATATTTTGCTTTTTTACAAATCATCGTTTCATATGTCTCTAGTGCCATTCCAAATGATAGTGCCCGTTGTAGTGACTTATATTCATAAAACGTGGATACTTTACTTGCGACAATAAATACATACAACATAAAAATAAGTAATAAGTAAATGAGTCGAATCGGACCCATGATAAATACTAGAAAGAACTCAACTATTATTCCTATAAGTAATGATAGATAAGTTTTTAACTGATATTTTTCTTTAAAGCTTCCCAATTGCTTCGTAATTGTTGCCTTGAGTTCTAACTCTGTAAATTTTTCAAGCGCATAGTCCGAGATAATGATTTTTTTATAAAATACTCCGTTTCCTACACATAATATCCATTTAGGTAAAATAGTAAGCGTAGCATGTAAGGATATATGATTAAAATGGTAGCTTTTAATAAACGCAGCTAAATTCCTTTTAAGATTTTCATCAAAATAGCTACTTCCGCTTAAAGATAGTAGTAGATAGGGATATAAAATAGGAAACAAGACAGCCGATATTAAAAAATATATAAGCGCATTAAAATTAAAAGACAATGGTTTCAAAATATTAACGATTAATAACATTCCTATCACACCGCAAAACAAAATGAAAATAAGTTGATGGATGATATGCCATAATAGTTCTCTTTTTGTAAAACGTTGAAGCGATAAACGAATAATCGTCAAATATTGAATCCACTCTTTATAGATAACAAAGATGACCATGAATAATAGTGTATAAACTAACCTTAATTGTAAGGTTTCTTCACTCACTATTTCTCTATATACTAAATAACCTGATAATAGAATACAAAATATTTCATATTCATTAAAATACGCGCGAAATGATTTTTTTAAGTTTTTATGTTTCTTAATGAGCAAATAGAAGCAGAAAGGTAATAGTAAATTGATGACAATAATGATAGTACCTAATACAATTTTAAACATTTCCGTCCCCTCCATAAATTTCGGTATTATACTCCCCACACTATTATTAGTTTACCATATATTTAGCTAATAACAATAGTTATTAAAAATGAAGAAGCCAGAATTGACTTCTTCATTTACATTAATTATGATTTGCCTTGTTTATTCATATCCACTTCTCTTAAATCCACATTATCTATTGCTAATATGACATTTCTAACATAATTATCAGATGGTATACCGTTTTATGTAATTCTCATCATTAGAATTTATTTTTGGTTCTTCAATTTAATTTACTTGTTTCATACTTACTAACTCATGTTATATAAGAAGAATATTATTGTTTTTAACTATTGCCAGAATCTTTCTGAAATGAATAAATTTGTAAAATGGTACAAATAATACTACTTGAATTAATAAATAATCTAGGAGATAAAATGGATATATATATTGATAAAACTGAAGAAGTAAATTATAAAATGCTTGATGAAATCATTGAAAAATATGGTAAAGAACAAGGAATGTTAATTAGGATTTTACAAAAGGCACAAGAGGTCTTCGGTCATTTACCTGATAAAGTACAATCTTATATTTCATTAAAACTTAATATTCCTATATCGACTGTCAATGGTGTTGTTAGTTTTTATTCTTTATTTTCTCAAGAACCACAAGGAAAAAATACAATCAGTGTTTGTTTAGGAACCGCGTGTTATGTAAAAGGTTCACAAGAAATACTTTGTGCTATTAAGGAAGAATTAGGGCTTGATGTAGGAGAAACTACATTAGATTCAATGTTCACACTTAAAAGTACACGATGTGTAGGAGCATGTGGTTTGGCTCCTGTTGTTGTTGCTAATGAAGATGTTCATGGTAGATTAAGTCCATCGGATATTCCTTCTTTAATTCATCAATACACAAAAATTAATAAAGATAATTTAGAAAAATAATAGGTGTTTAAAATATGAATATACAACATATATCAAATATTAGTCAGCTTAAACAAGTACAAGTGGACTCCTTTGATAAAATCAAATTACGATTAAAAGACATTAATCATGATATGAATGATATTGAAAAGTATCATATTTTAATTTGCTCAGGAACGGGTTGCTCAGCTTCAAAAAGTCAAATAATTATGAAGAAATTAGAAGAAGAAATTAGAAAACATAAGCTTGAAAATAAAGTTAAGGTTTTTAAGACTGGATGTTTTGGTTTTTGTAAATTTGGACCTATTATGGTAATACATCCAGACCGTACCTTCTATTGTAGAGTTTCAGAAAAAGATATTGATGACATTGTAGAAAAGCATCTTCTTAATCATCAAGTCGTTGAACGATTGCTTTTTAAAGATAGCGATGAACAAGTTAAGAGAACATTAGATGAATTAGATTTTTTTCATGATCAACAAAGAATCGCATTAAGAAATTGTGGTGTGATTAATCCGGAGAACATACATGAATATATCGCATTAGATGGATATTTGGCACTCTCAAATATCTTAGAAGAAAAAAAATCACCTAAAGATATTATTAAAGAAATAACTAACTCTGGTCTTCGAGGACGTGGGGGCGGAGGGTTTCTTACAGGGAAGAAATGGGAATTCGCTGCAGGATATGTTGGTGATGAGAAATTTATTGTTTGTAATGCCGATGAAGGAGACCCAGGAGCATTTATGGACCGTTCTATTCTTGAAGGAGACCCTCATAGTGTTATTGAGGCAATGATTATCGCAGGATACACAATAGGTGCAAAAAATGGATATATTTATGTACGAGCAGAATATCCCATTGCTGTAGAGCGTCTTGAGATAGCTATTGAGCAAGCTAAAGACATGGGATTATTAGGTAAAAATATTCTTAATAGTGGCGTTGACTTTGAACTAGGAATTCGACTTGGTGCCGGAGCATTTGTCTGTGGAGAAGAAACAGCATTATTACAATCTATTATGGGATTGAGGGGAGAACCAAGACCAAGACCTCCCTTTCCTGCAGAAGTAGGATTATGGGAAAAACCCACTTTGAATAATAATGTTGAGACTTACACAAACATACCTACTATTTTAAGAAAAGGTGCTGATTGGTACAATAAAATAGGCACTAAAGATAGTAAAGGAACGAAAGTATTTGCTTTAGCTGGTCAAATTCGAAATACAGGATTAATTGAAGTTCCAATGGGAACAACATTAAGAACCATTATTTATGATATTGGTGGGGGAATAGAAGATGGTAGGGAGTTTAAAGCAGTTCAATCAGGGGGACCATCTGGTGGTTGTATACCAGCTTCTTTAATTGATACCCCCATTGATTTTAAGTCGTTGACTGATATCGGTTCCATGATGGGTTCTGGTGGACTTATTGTGATGGATGAAACAGATTGTATGGTTGATATAGCCAGGTTCTATTTAGAATTTGCTCAAGATGAATCGTGTGGAAAATGTGTTCCTTGCCGAATTGGTACTAAACGGCTATTGGAGATATTAAATAAAATAACAGAAGGAAAAGGAACAGAAGAAGATTTAAAAATAATGGAAGAACTCTGTTACGATATAAAAGATAGTTCATTATGTGGATTAGGTCAAACTGCTCCTAATCCTATTTTAAGTACTTTGAGATATTTTCGCGAAGAGTATTTAGCGCATATTAATGATAAAAAATGTCCTGCTGGTGTATGTAATGCTTTGTTACAAGTTGTCATTTCTGATAAATGTATTGCTTGTGGAATCTGTGCTAGAATTTGCCCAGTAAGTGCTATAACAGGAGAAAGAAAAAAACCACCATTTCTTATACATCAAGATATCTGTATAAAATGTGGTGCATGTATACCCAAGTGTCCTGTTAATGCCATTTACAAACGATAAAGAGATGGTGATATAATGGAAAATATTAAAGAAGAAAAAGAAAAGGAATTAATGAATAAAAAAGTCAAAATATTTTTTGATGACATTGAATATGAAGTACCCATGACAGTTTCTGTATTAGAAGCTGCCCGAATGGTGCATATTGATATTCCAAGCCTATGTTATTTAAAAGATATCAATGAAATAGGCGCATGTCGCGTTTGTGTTGTAGAAATAGAAGGAATAAGATCATTACAAGCATCGTGTGTTTACCCAGTTCGTGAAGGTCTTAAAATAAAGACACATACAGAAAGAGTAAGAAGAGCTAGAAAAACGGCAGTTACATTGCTTTTATCAAATCACCATCGTGAATGTTTAACTTGCATCAGAAACTTAAATTGTGAACTACAAAATTTGGCCGATCAATTAGGAATTAGAGATATTCCATATACAGGTGAAATGAATGACAATGGATTTCATAATAATAATCCAGCAATCCAAAGAGATTACAATAAATGTATCAATTGTAGACGTTGTGAAGCAATTTGTAATAAAATACAAGAATGTCATGTATATTCCCAGTTAAATCGCGGTTTGAATACTTTGATAGCTCCTGCATTCAAAAAAGATTTAATGGACGTTACTTGCATTATGTGTGGTCAGTGCATCTTAGCTTGCCCAACAGCATCTCTTACGGAGAAAGAAAGTATAGGTGATGTTTGGGACATTTTATCTGACCCAACTAAACATGTAGTCGTCCAAACAGCACCATCTATACAAGTAACATTAGGTGAAGAATTTGGTATGGAAATAGGTACTTTAGTAAGAGGCAAGCTTGTAAATGCTTTAAAAAGAATTGGTTTTCAAAAAGTATTCGCAACTGATGTTACCGCTGATTTAACCATCATGGAAGAAGCAAGTGAATTAATCGAGAGAATTAAAACTCCAGAAAAGTTACCATTATTATCCTCATGTTGTCCTGGATGGGTGAAATATGTTGAACATTTTTATCCTGAATTACTTCCCAATTTATCTAGTTGTAAATCACCTCATGAAATGTGTGGTGTATTAACAAAAACGTGGTATGCTAAAAAATATGGAATTGACCCAAAATCGATTATTAATGTCGCAATCATGCCTTGTACGGCAAAAAAATATGAAGTAGCAAGACCTGAAATGGAAGTTAATGGCTTACGGGATGTTGATTTTGTACTCACTACTCGTGAATTAGCAAGAATGATTAGACAAGCAGGTATAGACTTTGCTAACTTAGAAGATATGCCTTATGATGAACCATTTGATCAATTTAGCGGTGCTGGCACTATATTTGGTACCACCGGTGGTTTATTTGAAGCTGCATTAAGGACCGCTCATTACTTTATAACTGGAGATGAAATGGATATACCCGATTATTCAGATACACGTTCACAAAGTGGTTTAAAATATGGTGAAGTAACAATAGGAGATAAAAAATTATCAATCGTAATTGCCCACGGAACAGGTAATGCACATACGGCATTAGAAAATCATAAAAACGGCAAAAAAAGAATTGATTACATGGAAGTGATGGCATGCCCTGGTGGATGTGTCGGTGGAGGCGGTCAACCTATATTAAGTGGTAAAGATCACAAGAAAATATCACTTGATTATCGTCATAATCGTGCAGATGCACTTTATAATATTGATAGAAGTAATAAAATAAGACGTTCACATGAAAATGAGCGCATTAAAGAAATATATAAGGAATTCTTAGGTGAACCCCTCTCAGAAGTATCAAAAAAGTATCTTCATACAACTTATGTTGAAAGAGGCGAATATCCTTACCTAAAACCAAAAGAATGAGCCATCATTTTTTAGAAAATTTCTTACATCTAAAAATATAGAACAAACTAAATATATACTAATAAAGTAAGCTATTTGTGCATTAATACATAAATAGCTTATTTCATTAACCTTTAACAGATGATTTATAAAATTAAATGAGAAGTCTAATTAGACTTCTCATTTAATTATTCTATTAACATCATGATAAATATTCATACGGTCTCCTCGAACAAAGCCAATTAAAGTCACATCATATTCACACGCAATTTGAATAGCTAAATCAGTTGGAGCTGACCGACTGATTACTATCGGTATTTGTGCTTTTAAAGCTTTCAAAATCATTTCTGATGATATACGACCTGTCGTAAATAAAGCCATTTCATTTAGATTTCGTTGATTAAGTAAAGCATCACCGATAATTTTATCAATCGTATTATGGCGACCGACATCCTCATAAAACAAAACAACTTGGCTGTTATCAATCAACATCGTCGTATGAACACCACCAGTTTCTAAAAATAACTCTGATTTCTTGTTTAGTTCTCTACTCATCTCAAGTATTTTTTGATAAGTCAATTTAAAATTTGTTTCAATTTTTTTGGCTTTTAAAGAATCAATTGTATGATAAAAAATAGTTCCTTTTCCACATCCTGTTGTTTTTGCTCTTTTACCATTCATTTTTTTAATCATATCAATTTCTTTATCTAAAGTAACACGAATAATACCACTTTTTTGATTAATCATGAAATCTTTTACGTCCTCTTTACAACTGATAAAACCTTCTGAAAATAAAAGACCATAGGTGAGTTCTTTTAAATGTTTTGGTGTACATAAAAGAGTAATGAATTCTTCATTATTGATATAAATGGTTAATGGATATTCACAAATCACAACATCGTTTTCAATTTTTATCTCGGAATTTTTAATTTGTTTTATTTCAACGATTGTTTTTTCCACTCGTCACCACTTCGTTTTCTAAATATTTTTTGATATCTTCAACAGTATTTAAATTATAAAACATATTTTTGTTAAATAGATTAACGATTTTTCGGTCTATAATTTGATAATTAGATTGATTTATGAGATCTTTTAAGCTATAAATTTCGCCACTAGATGCGAATGCTTCAATTTTCTTATAAAGTGAACGATGATAAATCGCATTAAATGGTTCAATAAATCGTTTTATCTCTGATACTAATACCTCTTTATTGGAATTAATTAATAATGCATCCATTATTTTGATATATTCAATGTTAATAAAGGGCATATCACAAGCAATCACATAACAATAGGCGCTAGATGCATGTTTTAATCCAACATGCATCCCAGCTAAAGGACCTATTTCTTTAAATTCATCGGTTACTACTATAACACTATCATCATGATAGTGTGTTAATTTGTTACTTACAAGAATAATCTCTGAAAAAATTTTTTTTAATTCCTTTACTTGATAATCAAGTAAATTGCCATCCTTATAAGGTATATCGATCTTATCAAATCCCATACGTGAACTTTTTCCACCTGCAAGGATAATCGCTGTTTTACAATTATTTAACATTTATTGATTTTTACCGCACACACTTTTAATTCTGGAATGTTACAAATTTCATCTAAAGCCGGATTTGTTAACATATTAGCTCCTTCTGCAAAGTGGAATGGCATAAATACAACACCATCATCAATCGTATCGGTAATTTGTACTTTTGCTTTTGTTGTGCCTCGTCTTGAACTAACAGAAATAAATTCATTATGGTTAACTTGATATTGCTTTGCAGTATCAGGTGAAATTTGAATAAAGTTATCCGGAACTAATTCTCTTAACCCATCTACCCTATCAGTCATGGTTTTGGTATGGAAATGATATAGTGTACGACCTGTTGTTAATATAAGCGGAAATTCTCCGTCTGGTAATTCTTGTGGTCCTACATAGTGTATAGGTGTGAAAATTGCTTTTCCTAATTTGGTAAACCCATCATCATAAAGATATTTAGTACCCGGATGTGTAGGATTAGGACATGGCCATTGCATACCATTACTATCAAGTCTATCAAAGGTCAAACCTGCATATATCGGCGTTAAAGCGGCCATTTCCTTAAATACATCTTCCACATTATTATAATTAGCAGCTAGACCCAATCGAGTTAGTAACTCGCTTAAAATTTCCCAATCACCACGAGCTAATCCAGGTGATTTCACTGCTTTTCTGATACGTTGAACGCGTCGTTCAGTGTTTGTAAAAGTACCATCTTTTTCAGCATAACTTGCTGCTGGTAAAATGACATCAGCATATTCTGCTGTTTGTGTTAAGAAAATATCTTGCACTACTAAAAAATCTAAATTAGATAAAGATTTTTTAATATGGTTAGTATCAGGGTCTGAAACAATAGGATTTTCTCCCATGATATACATAAATTTAATATCTTGAGATGATGCTTCATTCATCATTATAGGTAAGGTATGTCCCACTTCTTTTGATAAAGGAACACCCCAAGCAGCCTCAAATTTCATTCGAGCGGCATCATCAAATACTTTTTGATATCCAGGAAACACATCTGGTAATGCTCCCATGTCACAGGCACCTTGAACATTATTTTGCCCTCGTAATGGATTAATACCAGTTGATTCTTTTCCTACATTTCCTGTCATTAAAGCAAGGTTTGCCATTGATTTTACATGATTTGTTCCTGTACTATGTTGGGTAATTCCCATTGCATAATAAATGGCAGCACGGTCTGCTTCTGCATATAAACGGGCAGCTTTTATAATATCTTCCGCTTTTACGCCGCAAATTAGAGCGGCTTTTTCTGGTGTATATTCTTTAATTACTTCTAGTAATAGATCTAAATTTATTGTATTTTGATTTATAAATGCTTCGTCGTATAATCCTTCATTATAAATGACATTCATCATTCCATTTGTAAGTGCTACATTCGTACCTGGTTTTATTTGAAGATGGACATCTGCCATTTTTGCAAGTTCTATTTCACGGGGGTCGACAACGATTAATTTAGCACCTTTTTTCACACGTTGTTTTATCATAATTCCAATAACAGGATGTGTTTCAGTCGTGTTTGATCCAATCACAAAGAATGTGTCTGTACCGCCAATTTCTGAAATACTATTAGTCATGGCCCCACTACCTAGAGTTGTTGCTAGTCCTGCAACTGTTGAAGCATGACATAGTCTTGCACAATGGTCCACATTATTAGTCCCAAAGGCACCTCTCACTAGTTTCTGCATTAAATAATTCTCTTCATTAGAACATTTAGCACTTGATAAGCCTGAAAAAGCATTTGAACCATATTTTTCTTTCGTTTCTTTAATTTTAGAAACAATTAATTCCATGGCCTCGTTCCATGTAGCCTCAACAAATACGCCTTCTTTTTTAATTAATGGAACTGTTAAACGGTCAGGATGGTTAATAAATTTGTAGCCAAATGAACCTTTTACACAAAGGAGTCCATCATTTGTTCCGCCTTTTACTGGTTCTACACGAACAACTTTATTATCTTTTACTACTAAATAAAATTGACACCCAACTCCACAGTAAGGACAAGTAGTTTTCACTCTATCAACTTGCCAATTTCTAAATTTATCTTTACTTTTTGGCATCAAAGCTCCAACTGGGCAATTATTAACACAATTACCACAAGATACACATGTATAAGGGTTAATCACTCCATCAATTGGACATTCATTTTGTCTGATTGAAATATGGGTATCAATTCCTCGTTCTTCAAAACCAATCGCTTGAGTTACTTGCAAATCAGAACAAATTTGCACACATTTTCCACATAATATACATTTACGACTATCTAAATAATAGAATTTATTCGACTCATCAAGCATATTTCGACTACTTATTGAAGTAAATATACTATCAGGATTCACATTGTATTGATAACTATAATCTTGAAGTTTACAATCCCCTGACTTTTCACAAATTAAACACTCATTGGGGTGATTTGCCCACATCAGTTCTAATATACCTTTTCTCGTATCCATTACATTCTCTGAATGGGTCCGTATGACCATTCCATCTCTTAATGTGGTCGAACATGCGGTCATTAAACTTCGTGCACCTTCTACTTCTACAACGCACATACGACATGACCCTGTTGGATTCAAACGTTCATCATGACAAAAAGTTGGTATATCAATATTTAATAATCTAGCTGCTTCAAGGATTGACAATCGACTATCCACTTCAACTATTTGTTCATTTATGGTGATTTTTACTTTATTACTCATCGCAATCCTCCTTCTGTAGTAATAGCATCTACTGGACATACTTCAAAACAATTACCACATTTAATACATTCATCTTGATTGATAATATGTACACCTTTTCTTTCGCCACTAATACAATCACTTGGACAACCTTTTTTACAGATTGAACAGCCAATACAAATATCTGTTATCATGTATTTATTAATTAATGGTTTACATACGCTAGATGGACAAGTTTTATCCAAGACATGTGCTAAATATTCATCTCTAAAATTACTAAGTGTTGAAAGTACTGGATTAGGTGCTGTTTGCCCAAGCCCACATAAAGATGCCTTTTTAACAAGTTTAGCTAGTTTTTCGAGTTGGTCTAAATCAGTTAAATTCGCATTGCCGCTTGTTATCTTTTCTAATAAACTGTGCATCTGTTTAGTTCCTTCACGACATGGACTACATTTACCACAAGATTCATCGACAATAAAGTCCATATAAAACTTCGCAATATCTACCATGCAATTGCGATCATCTAAAACAATCATCCCACCAGAACCCATCATAGATCCTAATTGAACTAGTGTGTCAAAATCAACGGACGCATTTAAATGTTTTTCAGTTAAACAACCTCCTGATGGTCCTCCTGTTAATACTGCTTTAAACTTTCGTTGTTTTTTGGCCATACCGCCACCAATCTCGTTAATAATTTCTCCAAGGGTTATCCCCATCGGAACTTCTATTAAACCAGAATTTTTAACTTTTCCCGCTAAAGCAAATACTTTTGTACCAGGAGATTTCTCAGTACCAAATCCTCTATACCATTTTGCACCATTATTAATAATCAGTGCAACATTCGCTAATGTTTCTACATTATTTATAATAGTGGGTTGCTTCCACAATCCTTTTTCTGCCGGAAAAGGTGGTTTATTCCGACTCATTCCTCGGTCTCCCTCAATTGAGGCAATTAATGCGGTTTCTTCACCACAAACAAATGCTCCCGCACCTAATCTTATATCAATATCAAAATTAAAATCACTATCCAATATATTTTTACCTAATAAACCGTTCTTACGTGCTTTTTGAATCGCAATTTGCATTCTTTTAGCAGCAAGTGGGTATTCTGCACGCACATAAATATAACCCGCACTAGCCCCAATCGCATAAGCAGCTATAGTCATTCCCTCAATAATGACATGTGGGTCTTTTTCAAGAACAGACCGGTCCATGAATGCTCCTGGGTCTCCCTCATCCGCATTACAAATAATAAATTTTTGGTTAGATACATTATTTAAGGCGAATTGCCATTTAACACCTGTAGGGAATCCCCCGCCCCCACGGCCACGAAGCCCTGATTCTTTTAATATGTCAACAACCTCTTGACTTGTTAATTCAGTTAATACTTTATGTAAAGCAAAATAACCATCACGAGCAATATATTCTTCAATACTCTCAGGGTCAATTAAATCACAATTTCTTAAAACCACTCTCACTTCTTTAGGATGTCCACGTAAATCTTTATTAAATTTATCGCCTACAGCTTCTAAAGTCTTCTGTTTTATTTTCTCTAACTCTAAATAATTCATCGTTATCTCCTCCCTAGTTATATTTACTTAATATTTCTTGTAATTGGCTCACTGTAACACGTCCATATTGTTCCTCATCAACCATAACAACTGGAGCCTCGCCACAATTTCCTAAACAACGTGTAGGTGCAATCGTAAATAAACCATCTTTAGTCGTTTGTCCATAAGGAGTATTTAATAATTCACACACCTTATCCACTAATTTTTGACTCCCCTTTACATAGCAAGCAGTTCCTGTACAAACACCAATAATGTGTTTACCTCTCGGTTCTGTTGAAAACATTGTATAAAATGTGACAACACCATTAATTTTAGCGTAACTTTCATTTAACGCCACTGATATGTGTTCTTGAACCTCTTTTGGAACACAACCAAAAATGCGTTGTGCATCTTGCAATGTAGGCATTAATGGACCTGGTTTCAATTTGTTTTTGATAATACATACATCCAATTCTTTGATTTTTTCTTTTGTCATTATTTCTTTCATTCTATCATCCCTTTTTAATTCACTTTTCTTGAAAACGCTTTTTTATTTATTATAACATAAAAAAAATAGAGAAAACACAGTTTATTCTATTTTTATAACCGTGGTATATTAATGATTATTTTCACAATAACACTCAATTGATATCACTCTATTATTTTAACTAAAAATTATTATAGCGTAACGTAAATAATTAGGAACGAACTAATTGGTTATTAATTATAACGGTTTTTTTATGAAGCGAATGAGTAACTTATCCTTATTAATCTTCATCCCCTCAACAGTACGCTCAGAAAGAATTCTTGGTAAATAAATCTTGCGATTGTTGGACTCTGTTTCAATTATTAACACATCACCATCTATCTTTAAATGCGGATGTGTTCTTAATATATTTGGCATAGTAATCACTAAAGTATAATGATCCTCTTCCTTTAATATATTAACAAATTTGTCTTTATAAAGTACTTGTGATAAGTCAATTTGATTAAATATCTCAGCACTAAAAGTTCTCAGCACATTGATACCCTCAATTTTTTCATTATGCATAAAAATCTTCTGAATAGGCAGTGGATAAAAGCTTTCTTCTATTTCTTTTATACTTCTAAATTGTTCTTCAAACCAGTTTGAATAAAATCCCTTTTCTACTTCATTAGTAAATATTTTATTAATTATAATTGAGTCGATATTAAATCCAAACATATTCATATAAGTCACTAATTTTCTGGTTTCTAATAAATCTTCATTGTTTGGATTCATCACGATTCTAAATGAAGTTATTTCTTGATTTAACACTACTTTTTGTAATGCTAACAACTGTTTTAATAAATAGTCGCCACTTTGTATTACATCATCACTAGGTAATTCAAAATTAGTTACCATATTCGCAAATGGTCTAACCATTTTAAATAAATATCTATCTTTTCTAAATAAACGATTTCCCCAATACTCTATCAATTCAGGATAACTTAATAACCGTAATACCTCCCCCATTAATTCACTATCTATTATTATGACATCATATTGATTATCTCTTATATATTTATTAATTTCAAACAAACTAATAATTTCTTTAATACCGGGAATGATAGGAATTTCATCAAGAGAAATTCTTTTTAATTTTTCCCATTTCATTACTCTTCTCAACCAATCTAATATTATATCCCAGTATTTATAAGATAAAATGTGGTCTATTTCAACACCCCAAAGTTTATTAGTGATTTTAGTCGGTTCATTACCGATTGGCATATCAAATATATTTGTTAAACTATGATTGTTATCTTTACTCATTATAAGAGTACGTAATCCCAGCTCTGCTAGTTTTAGCGAAGAGAGTGCTGCCATGCTAGATTTACCGGTTCCACCATTACCTGTATAAAATATAATTCTCATATTTAAAACTCCTTATTTTGATATTTCTATTTTAATATTTCCATTTATATAAAAATAACTCTTTTTCTTTATTAAATTCTATATGAAGTAAGCATACGTCCACTTTTCTACTTGTACGTTACTGCCATCGTCGCTATTTTATGTAACTGCATAATAGAATATGAGCTAAGAACTAAAGCAAAAACGGATACCAACAGTTTTTAAATCTCCTTAATAATATTTCCAAGTGTTGAGTTATAAACGCATATTTCAATAATAAATTTTTACAAATGTTAGTAAATATGTTATAATCTAATACATTATAGGAGGTATTTTATGAAATTATATTTAAACTTCTATCTAAAAGTGGCAGGCTTATTCGGATTTATTTACACATTCATTAACTTACTGTCATTTATTGTACGCTCAATAGATATACAGATTATTAATAATCAGGACATTACATTTTCCATGTTTACTCAAGACAAAGACATTACAACTTATATTTGTACCTATATTTTTTTCATGATTGCATCAATAATCATATATTTTATAGGAAAATCTAATGACAGAATAGTAGCCGATGTAGAACAAAAAAATCCAATAAATTCAAATCAAGTAGTAGGGTTATGTTTACTAGTAATAGGCATCCTTCAATTAAGTAGTATCTATTATGCCTATATTTCATATAAAAGTGTTTATTCATCATATAATTCATATAATCAAAATGATTTTGTAATTAGATATTATCTTTCATTAATTTGGTGTAGTTTAATACCATTCGTTCTATTAATAATTATTGGTTTATTATTAATGCTCGTACATAAAAAAGTTGCTTTTAAAGACAAAGAACTTGTTTAAAAAACTAAATCACATTAAATCACTTAATCTCTTTCAATTAGTTAGAATGTAGTTTTTTATATTCTATATTGAAAGAGAAGAACAGGAGGTAAATAATGAAGGATAAAAACAAGATTAATTTATCTAAAGAGGTTAGAGAACATATGGTCTGTGCAATAAAGACCTATTTTTTAAAAGAAAAAGAAGAAGAAATAGGTGATTTGGCAGCAAGCCTGATGCTAAACTTTATCATTGAAAAGTTAGCTAAAGAATTTTACAATCAAGGTGTATACGATTCATATAAATATATGGGTGATAGGGTTGATGATTTATTATCGATTCAAAAATAATAAAAGCAGTATCACAATTTTCAGAACACTCTTAAAAATTAAAGGGAAACCGTTAGCGGTTTCCCTTTACAATTTTGATGTTGCTTATAGTTTAGTAGATTCTTTTATATCTATGTACAATATGAGCGTTTAATGTAGTATAAATAGAATCAACAATATGCACTGCAATAGAAATTTTTATTGCAGTCTTTCCGTCTACCATAAGCTTAGTGGCAATTACTGTTACAAATTCCCTAGAAGCTAAAAAAATTTCCCAAAATATATTATAAGCTAATATTAATGTTGCCTATTATTTTCTAAAAGTAATCACTAAAATATCACGATAACTTATAAGAATTACAATAAATATTATTCCTAATATATTTTTTAATTCTAAATAATAAATCATAATACTCCCTATTAGAAAAACTATTGTATATCCTAATAAAAAATATTTATGCTTTAAAATAATTTTTAGCGAGAATGCAAATACGTAATTAGTAATGAGTAATATAAACAATGTACAAATAAATATTGAACTTTCATATTTTATTATATTTGGAATAAATAAAAATGACCAAAAGAATAAAATTAATAATATTTCAACAACAGAATAACATATGAAAATCTTTTTATAAAGCATAATACAACCTCCCTATATTAGTACCCTACTATTTCATCAGCGTAATTTATTATATCATCATCATTGGTTAAAAGTGTTATGTTTCCCCCAAATGGACCATTATCACTTAATATAGATGTTTCTGTATATACTAAATTATTGAAATTTCTATCAAAGTAGCCTGAAAATTGATAAAAGATAGAACCGTCTAAAGGCACTTCAGTTAACAAGACATCTGTTCTTAATGATAATTTATCATTATGATTTATAGCATATATTATATCATTTATTTCATTTATCATATCATTTATTCTTAACCCAATTGTTAGCCCTAAAGCTGTAGTTATAAATGTCGTTGATATCAAATCACATACTGCTTCTTTCACAACAATCTTTGTACCAATTGAAGTTATAATAGTATATATACCTGAACTTAAACCGAAAGTTACAGTCGAAGTAATATCACTTAAAATATCAAATGTGCTTAATGAATCTCTGATAACTGTTAAGTTATCTCTAACATCACTTAAAATTTGGGGATCAAATATTATAAGATTAGTAATAACATATGAATTTGATTCAAACACGTGATTTCCATCTACATCAGTTGTATTCCAAGCTCCTACATTATCATTAAACATGTCAGGTATATTAACATAAAGATCTCCTGGATTAGGATTATAATTACTTGTCCATAAAACTGCTTTTACCCCTTGATTTTTCAAATCAGAAATAGAATAACTTGGTCCAACATATTTATTTAAATGTAGTGTATAATTCCCTGTCATAGTATTATTATAATGGTGAATCTTTAAAATATATTTATTACCATATGTCTTATTATTATATAAATTAATTCTAAATCCAAAATCATAGTTTCCTTGACCAGATAAAGATATAGCAGTAACCGCAGTGTCATCTTTATAAAAAGATTCTACAGTTGTGCTAGATATATGATCATCATTAGTAGCCACTAAATTTTCTGTTGTACAATTGTTATAACAGACATATAATTCTGCCTTCGTATCAATATTTCCATTATTATAACCTGTTGAATAAATGTCATAAACACCACCAGTATTATAAAAATAATAATAATCTGCATCTCCAATATAATCTATTAATGAACTTTTAGCAACACCAGCATTTATTGATTGAGGATGCTCTTTTGTATTAACATCCGCCCTAAATATAGAACTAGTAACGAAACCAGAATCAAATAGACTAGAATTTTCAACAACTAAATAATACGTTTGTCCAGAAGATAACTGTACATCAAAACTAACCGCGTTATTGTCATCCCAATTATTCGATGAACCTTGAGGATAATAAACAGAATTATCCAATTCAGCGTACATACTTAGAGAATTATCTGGAGTAATATTAAAATAATAATCACCCGTTCCAGGAGCAGTAAATTTGTAATACACTTCTACTCTGTCTTCACTCATAAAATCACATTAGCTAACAGTTGTTCCTATATTTCCGATATTAATTGGAATAGCATTTCCATAGGAATCACCACCACCACCACCACCACCTGGATCTGTTATATTTGGAACTATACCTCCAAAAGCTTCAGCATTAAATGTTGGTTGAAACAAAAATAATAAAACAACAATTGGTAAAAAAAATATCATTTTTTTCATTAAAAACCCCTCCTTTTTAAATTAACTAATTATATCATATTTTGTCAAATATATGTAGAAATTTATAAAAAGTATTGAATCTAGTCTCCTAGGACACTAGATTTCATAATTTTTATACGTTTTTTTCTGTTTTTGTAATATATATTGGGTTTTCGGTTACTTTTGCGATAAAAATTTGGTATAATATTGAGAATAACATAATAATACTGAAGGGGGAATGTTTTGGCAAAATATATAATATTTATGGATAAAGATGAAAGCAGAAGTTTACAATACAAATATTGAATTAATGGTAAAGTAACTACTAAAACTGTTAAAATTAATGGATTTACAAAATTTGCAAAAAATAAAACTATTAAGGATATAAATGATTAGAGCACAGAAACTAAAAAATTTTATGCTGCTAAATTCAACTTAAATCTTAAGAATTTATATGTTTTTCTAAATAGAATGCATTCTTCTTGGTTTATAGTATTAAAGCAACTATTTATAGTCGCTTTTCCATATATTCTAATCCTCTTTGAAGTCTTTTAACGTTTAAGGCTAGGACTTTAAAGCTAAAGTGTAGTTTTGAGCGCAAAAGTGCCCTAGTCGGCATATAGTCCACATTGTTCTTCATCAATTTGATTAGGAGAACTAATAAGATATTTCATAATATTAGTAGCTGATTTTCCAAAAGGATCAGAAACAATATTAGCGAGGGCGATATTCGAAACAGTCATCGAATTTTGAATGAGATTTTTTTCTGAGGTACGATTATTAACTAATTTATAACGATATCTACAAAGATCTCGTAAAGTTCTAATATCTTTTGGAGGGATAAAAGAGCAAGGAACTAAATCGTGTTTAAATAAATCGGCTATCCATTTAGAATCTTTCTTGTCTGTCTTTTTATCTTTGATAGCTTTAACATGTTTGGGATGGTCAAGAACAACTTTGATCTTATCTTCAAGAATATTAAAAACAGGAATCCAATACTTTCCAGTGGATTCCATACAAACATAGAAACAATTATTCTTGATTAACCATTCTTTAAGGCGTTAAAGATCAGAATTAATAGTAGTAAAACTCTTAGTTTGAGAGGTTAAAGAACATATGATCTCGGCAATAAAGACCTATTTTATAGAAGAAAAAGAAGAAGAAATAGGTGATTTGGCAGCAAGCCTGATGCTAAACTTTATCATTGAAAAGTTAGCTAAAGAATTTTACAATCAAGGTGTATACGATTCATATAAATATATGGGTGATAGAATTGATGATTTATTATCGATTCAAAAATAATAAAAGCAGTATCACAATTTTTAGAACACTCTGAAAAATTAAAGGGAAACCGTTATGCGGTTTCCCTTTACAATTTTGTTTGCTTATAGTTTAGCTGATTCTTTTATATCTATGATATGATACTTCATTCCAAATAATAATATACTAAAAGCGATAAAAAGAAAGCTAGCGCTAAATATATAATAACTGATTGAAACATTATATTTGTTTGCTGCATAGCCTATAAAAAATAAAAATAAACTTATTACTAAAAATAATGTAAAAAACCAATTACAAACATAAAAAACCTTTTTGTTTAAATTCTTAGGTAAATCAAGTTGTTGTTGTAATACTTCTAATTGAGGATCATCAATATTATTTTTGGGGACATAAATAAAATGTTCAATAATGTTAACAAAAATAGCCGAATACATGATAAATGTGTATATATACATCGACTCATATCAATATGAAAGAGTAGAAAAATATGAATCTGATTTTAAAATTAAAATCCAGATGATTAAGGAATCCATTCGAATATAAAAAGCAATTTTATTAACTTTGAAATTTTTATTAATTTTTGAAACAATGAAATCGATAATCATGATAAATGGCATGATTAATAAAATCGTTGAAAATAACTCATTCAGATCTAGTGATATAACTAAATTACATGAAATGATGACTGTAAGGAACATATAGATGATACTAAACCAATCTATTATTTTATACTTGTATATTTTATAAGTGTTTTTGACCTTATAGAATGACCTAAAGTTGATTTACTTGATTGTCATTGAATTGCTCGGTATAATGTCATTATTATACTATAGAAAGGAAAAACCCCAAGGAACTACATCATCTTAGCAGAAAAAAGTTCCTCAGGGCCAACCACAATGATAATTATATCAAAATATACTTTAGTTTACAATGAGGAACTCGATTGTTTTTATGTTGTGAGCAATGAACAAGATAGTGTTTGCCCAGAATGCACAGGGAAACTACAATACCGGGATTCAAGGGTGCGCATTTGGAAGTTTTATGGTGGCAAGGTTAGACACCTCATCATCCGGCGTATGAAATGTAGTGTTTGCGGTCGCTTACATAACGAACTTCCTGATTGTTCCGTTCCTTATAAACATTATGGAAATGAAGTAATTGAAAATGTTCTTGATGAAGTTTCTACACCAGAAGATGCCTCTACTGAGGATTATCCTTGTGAAAGCAACCATGAAACGGTGGAAACATTGGTTTGCAGAGAATCTTTACGTGTAGAGGGAACGCTTCGTTCTGTCGGTACTACCTTGCTTGGATTTGGTGATCAACTATTAAAATCAAAGGTCTCATTGCTCACAGAATTGCGGAAATCAGGAGGGGATTGGCTTAGGATCATTCTCCGTTTTATCTATAATACTGGTTACAGGTTGAGTACCTGAAACCATTAATCGGTATGCACCTGCTTTGTGTTGTTGTCATATTTTGAAGGATGTTAGAATACTTCCATAAAGAATAGGAGGTATTCTAATGAACACAACATTAACGAATAATTGGAAAGACGAAACTGCCCTTAACCGCCATCAGATCATTTCCCCTTTACTTGATGACTCCCTTGATCCACAAAAGAGACAGGCTCTCCGAAAAAGTCAGGCTGAAAAATATGGTATTTCAGTGCGGACTGTATACCGTTATGAGAAATCTTATCGCAACGGTGGCTTTGTTTCACTGAAACCAACCACAAAGGATAAACGTCCTTCGCCAAAACTACCGGCAAACTTCAAAGAACTGTTAGATGAGGCAATTCAGTTGAAAAGGGAAGTGCCTTCCAGAAGCATTAACCAGATCATTTCTATTATGGAAATGGAAGGGATGGTGGCTCCAGGTATTCTATCACGCCCTACCTTGCAGCGCCATCTTTATGAGAGGGGCTATGGTAAGAAGCAGATGAAAAAGTATGTGGAAGCAAAAGCCACATCTTCCGGACGCTTTGTGAAACCCCATCGTATGATGCTGATACAGGCAGATATTAAGTATGGTCCAAAGCTTCCAATTGGAAAAGATGGAGCAAAAGTACAGACTTATTTATCGGCCGCAATTGATGACCATTCGAGATTCATTATTTCTTCAGGTTTTTATGAAAATCAGGAAGCCACTATTGTGGAAGATACCTTCCATAAAGCGGTCTTAAAATACGGAAAATTCGATGCTGGATACCTGGATAATGGAAAACAGTATGTATCAAAACAACTGTTAATAACTTGTGCAAAACTGGGTATACGTCTCAAATATTGTAAGCCATATGTCGCAAAATCGAAGGGTAAGATTGAAAAATTTAACGATTTCGTGAATGCTTTTATCGATGAATGTAAGGCAGCTAAAGTAAAAACTCTGGATGAATTGAATCATCTGTGGGAAGTATGGCTTCAGGCTTATTATCATGATAAACCGCATAGTGCTTTGGGAGAAAACGTTACACCTCGTATGGAATGGAACCGTGATAGCCGTCCACTTACCTTTCTTGACGTAAACGTAGTAGCAGAAGCATTCCTCCATCACGAGAATCGAAACGTTGATAAGAGTGGTTGTATTAGTTTTAAAAACCGAAAATACGAAGTGGGATTAAGTTTGATAGGAGCTCAGGTAGCAATTGCCTATGACCCAATGGCTTACGAGACCATAAGGGTTACCTATCGGGACATGGAACCATTTATAGCAAAACCCTTAGAAATCGGTGAGTTCTGTAAAAAAAGTCCTAAAGATTCCGGAGTATCTACTTCCAGTTGAACCGGAAACCTCACGTTTTCTTAAAGGACTAGAGAAGAAATACAAAGACAAACAGGAACAGGCAGCCTCTGCTATCTCTTTTGGTTCCTTTAAGAAGGAGGCAAACAATCATGTATGAAGCCTTCTTTGAAATGAAACACACTCCGTTTTCAAGGGATATTCCTTCTTCAGAACTATACGAATCACCTTATGTCAATGAAGTACTTGGGAGATTATCTTATACAGCAGACAGACAATTATTTACCGTACTGACTGCCGATGCAGGATGTGGAAAATCCACCACCGTTCGTAAGTTTACCGAGTCCCTCTCAAAGGAACGATATATTCTGTTATATTTATCTGATTCAAAACTGACACCAAGATGGTTCTATAAAGGACTGTCTGGATCAGCTCGGAATAGAATCTAAGTTTTACAGAGGAGATGCAAAGAGACAGCTCCACAAGGAAATAGAAATCCTTAGAGGTGTACAAAAGAAACAGGTAGTCTGTGTACTGGATGAGGCACATCTCCTGGAAAAGGAAACCCTAGAGGAATTCCGGTTTTTATTAAATTTTAAATTTGATTCCATGAGTCCCATGTCACTTATTCTTATAGGACAAACCGAATTATGGGATAAGCTAAAGCTGCAACGTTATACAGCAATCCGCCAGCGAATTGATATGAACTGCGTTCTCCCTCATCTGGACAGAGCACAGACTGAGCAGTATATGAACAGCCATTTGAATTATGCCGGATGCAGTCATGAACTTTTTACGGATAAAGCCATAGACGAAATCTTCCGTTCCTCCTCCGGCACCATGCGCGTCATAAACCGTATCTGTGAGAAATGCCTCATGTATGCATTCCAACAGCAGAAGAAGCTGGTAGATGATTATACGGTAAGGTATGTAGTAGAACATGAAATGATGGGGGGTGTGTGAAGATGGAACAGCCTACATTTTCAATGCCTCTCCACAAAATACAATTCGAAAAACTTCTGGAAGAAGATAATACCTACCCTAGAGATACAGAACGTATTGCATTATTCTATATAATATCTGGAAATAGCGATTTATATAAGAAGCGGTCTTATATTTATGATTTTAAGAAGCACGGTATAAAAAATTGTCTGCAGAATGAGGATGTTGATTTTTCATCAAGTATGAAATCCCTCATACGTTTAGGTTTCAATCTGTATAATGGCTATACTGATAATTCCACTTCACCAGTTTCATTATTTTATAGTCTCGATGAAGATAATCAAAGATTAGCGCTGAATGCGATATCAATAAGATTTATTCAATAGTATAGAGTTCGGGGTAGTTATTGACTATCCCGAACAATATAATTTCCAAATGACAGCATTAGGAGCAGTTCATAGACAACTAGAGAAATCAGTTTAGTGACAGGGCAAGAAAGCTTTAACATATAAGCATAAATTACTACAATGACAAATGGGATGACACTGTATAATAATCTCAATAACACAGATACACCATTAATAGTCGGTTCATTAGGGTAATTGAAATGAACAAATGTCATATGAAATCGATAAAAACTAAATAAAACAATAGATATCAATAATAATTCCACATTTATTTTCTTTCGATTGACTAATATTAAGTTTAATACTAATATCGCTATAGTGCTACTATAAATATCTACATATTCATCTACTTTAAGGTTGTACTGAAAAACAAATAAATAAATAATGAAGTTACTCAATAAACCAAATAAGAGAAATAAACTATTTTCTTTATTTGGTTTATTGATTTTCGAGTAATAAACTAGTAATAGAACAATTATTGTACTTATTAAAATAAGTGCAGAATTAATAATTAGTCCAATAATTTCTAAATTTTCGTATCCATATCCGAAAAAAATGTAGGTCACCCCATACGAGAAAGGTGACATTAACATCAGCAAACTAGAGAATAGAAAATAAAGTTTATAATCACGTGAATTTTTCATAAATATCTCCCCTTTTATAATATTTTAATCTATGTAATGTTCTCATTTCTCCTTCTAGATAAACTATGTATTCCTTTTTATTTTAAATTTAGTAATTCTTCAGTGTAATCCCAAAGTTTTTTTGCTAATAACTGATTATGAGATTTCTCAGAAGATTTAATAGCTTTCTTCTTATTAAAATAACTTCCTGAAGTAGTCGCTACATCAGGTGATGTTGCTAAATAAATACTTGTTTGTGCTCCTTTTTCAGGTGATGCAAATATCCATTTTAATTGATTTGTCAACACATTAATTATTTTTTTATCTTTATATATACCTAAATTTGAAACGATTGTACCCGGATGAAGACAATTAACTGTAATACCATTTAATCTATTAGCTAGTTCATATGTAAATAAAATTAATGCTAGTTTAGATTGTGCATAAGCACGAAACATTGAGAAATGGTTATTAAGGTTTATATCCTCAAAATGAATCTTACCCATTTTATGAGCTAAGGAAGCGACATTTATTATTCTACCATTAGGGTTTATACTATCTAGCAACAAATGTGTTAAAAGAAATGGTGCCAAATAATTTACTTGCCAATGCATCTCAAAACCATCTATAGTTAGTTTTCTCTCATGAATCATTGTACCTGCATTATTAATTAGGATATCTAAAGAATTAAATTGTTTTTTAAATTCATTACAAAACCTTTTGATATCACTAAAAGAACTCAAATCACATAACATTAATTGAACATTTTCATTCCCACTTGCTTCTATTACCTCTAATAATGCTTTTTCTCCGCGAATTTTATCTCTACACACCATCACAACAATGTCACCATTTTTAGATAGCTCTATAGCCGTTACTTTTCCTATACCAGAATTAGCACCTGTAATAATTATAACTTTTTTATCTTGCATAAAAATACACCTCCTTTATTTTTTTACTAATTTCACAACAATCACCTTTCCACTTTCTATCTATATCTTATAATAATTTATAGTAGAAATCTATATAAATCTAACTATAAGATTACTAATTAACTCTTTACCATATTAAATAGGTAAAAAACATTTGTTTCTTATCTACTAAATAAACCGCGTTTTTTATTTTTTTTCTCTGGTTTTTTAAGAAGCACAAAGTCAGATTCCAAATAAAAATTGGGGCTTCTTTCTATCATCTCATTAACATCTCTCACCATATGACCTTTTAATACCCAGCATCTAACAGATTGATATAACTCTTTGACATAGTTATCAAACTTTTGATTTAACTTAATGGTATCAACAACAGTTTCTTTTTCGATTGTATCTTTTAAATTTTCAATATTATATTCATACATTAAAAAATAGTAAATAGCAACTATAATACTATAATCACATCCTATTTCATCAGCAAAATATTGTACCATTTCATTATAAAAATCAAAATCAATGTCAATATCGACAAAATGTTCATCTACATAAAATTGTTCAGATGTATATTTATATAAAGAAAGGTCTTTAAAATGTTCTTTATCTTTAATAAATTTTTCTATATCAGTAACATTATTGTCATACAAATATTTTCCATTAAAAGTAAAAACTGATTGAAGTTTGCTTAGATAAGATAATCTTGGCAAGATATCTAAGCTTTTATATCGGTGATAATAATTATATAATTCCATTATTTCATCTTTATTTAATAAACCATAATAAGCAACTGCTGCTTTCGCGAATTTAAAAATAAGTTGATTCATGTTAAATTCTGCTTCTATTTTAGGTTTGTTTCGACAAATAAGTTCATACACTTCACTAGCTATTGTATAATATATTTCTTCATCCTCAAATAATTTAAATAATAATCCATAATCGCTAAGTGCATCTAAATACATTAGATATGGATCATTTTCTTTAGTTTTTAGATAACCTGATTTCGCGACCTTTTCAATTATATCCATACCCTTTTGATCTAGAACTATAATCACATTATCTAATACATTGTTATAAATTATTTCTTTATATAATTGATTGACTATATCAATATTTTCATCTGATAATATTGTTACTCCCCAATTAGAAAAAATATTTTTTATCATGTCTATCTCTAAATAATCTACTAATACTTTTAATTTGATTAATGGCATCTTAACCCATCCTTTCTTAAAATATATTTAATTACAATTCTTTATAAGATAATACTATTGTATAACAAAAAAACCCATATTACAAATATGGATTTTAAGTGAAATAAAATATTTATATATAACTATATCCATTAGTTTATGAAAAAAATAATTTAGATAATTTATGGTTAATTAATTATTCAAAAGGTAAACTTTTTTCAACAGTTGTTCCTTCACCAATTTGCCCTTGTTCATTATTTCCCCAAGCATATATTTTCCTATTCGAACTAACAGCATAAGAATGCGTTGAAGTAGCACCAGAAAAGATGTTCACTATCCATTCTTCATCATTATTAACAATTTTATCAGTTATTTCTAATGGGCCTGTACTTCCTGTTATATAAGAAGCAATGCCTAATTGTCCATTGTTGTTATTACCCCATGAAAAAATACGTCCTAATGATGTTAATGCCAAAGAATAATTACGTCCCGCTATGATGTTAATGATAATTTCATCAGGTAATGTATTAAAGCGCTCAGTAATATCAATTGGCTTAACACACGTTTTAGTAGCTATATCGCCTAATTGACCATTATCATTATTACCAAAAGCGAAAACTCGTCCTATAGTAGTCACAATAAAAGTATGAAGCGAACCTAATGATATTTTTTTAATCTTTTCATCTTTTTTATAATTAATAAATTTAGAAATATCAGATGGATGATTTCTTTTGTTTGATGTATTATCCCCAAGTTGACTGTACTCGTTATTTCCCCAAGTAAAAATTCGTCCTAGTGATGTTGTTAACATGGAATGACCTAATCCTGCACCTAGATTCTCAATTTCTTCATCATTCATTAAATTAAACATCTTAGTTATTTCTACGGGTACATTTTTATAGATATTAGTGCCATCTCCTAATTGTCCGTATTCATTATATCCCCATGAAAATACTCTACCTAATGAAGTCACTAATAATGTGTGAAATCCACCCGTTGTCATTTGGCTAATTTTCTCACCATATACAAGACCTAATTTACTAGTCACTTCAATTGGAATATTATGATTATTCGTTGAATTATCTCCTAATTGCCCAAATTCATTATTACCCCAAGCAAACAATCTTCCTTCTGTTGTTAACAAATTAGAAGAACGGAATGATGCATAGATATTCGCAACTTTTTCTTCTGGTTTAAGATGAAAATATTTCGTTATTTCTATTGGTTTAACGCTATCAATTACGGTACCAAAACCGAGCTGTCCCCAACGATTATTACCCCACGCATAAATTTTTTGTGAGGCGAGAACGGCAAGCGTAAAAGAACCACCCGTACTAAATTTAATAAATTGATCCTGAGTGTTATCTACTTTATTAATATTTAAGACACCTAACCAAATATTTATTGCCCAATCAACAGTCGATTCATTCAATCCATAACTTAATAGTTCATTTTTTATACTTTGATACTCTAAGAGTTTATTTTTACATTTATAAAGTTTATCAACCACATTTACACTATTATTTATTGTATTAAGAATTTTTCGTTCTGTTTCATGCTCATACAAAAGATCTGCCAAAACAGCTTTAAGAATATTCTGTTTTAATAATAAATTAATATCTACTTGTTTTAAAATTTCAACTATTTTTGTGGTTTCCATAGTCAACTCCTAAATTTATATTTATTTTCATATCTAACCAAATTAAAATGTATCATATACTTGGACTTTACTTTTTGGTTCATCAGGTAAATCAAAATCAAAATTTATTAAAGGGTTTAAATTAGATTTAACCATCGATACACTTGATATAACTTGAGTTGATATATATTTAATATAGGTCGTTAGTTGCATGGCGTTTTCGACCTCAATTGGTTTTATATTAATATTTCCAATAAAATCTTCTAATACAGTCTTTTCCACCTCATCGGCAACAGAAATGGCTAATCGGTATGCTTTCTTAGCCCATGGTTTTGACATTAATAAATCTAGCCCTTTTTTATAATCATCTGTGGGTTGTCCATCCGTAATTAATACTATGATAGGACTAAGACCTCGTTCTGGCATTACTTTATCATCAAGAACACTTGCTAAATCAGTGAATGCTTCACCTAAATTAGATAATCCACCTGCTTTTACATCTGTCCATTCAAAATCTTTAACAGGAGTTCTTAAAGACACATGCCAATTGGTTTTGGTTTCAAAAGTCAGTACACGAACCATGATTTCTGCATTGACATTTCCTAGTGCGGATTTTTGCATAGCTGGTATTGCTTCTTTTATCGCATAATTTAATGCGGCAATTCTTTCACCATGCATAGAGCCAGATATATCTAAAACCCAAATGAATTCAAGTGGTCTAGCGGATATTTTTTCAGCTCCTAATTTTCTTAATCCCATGTTCATCATCCTTCCTTTTTAATTTTATATTTGGATCATAAAGAAGTGATATTGTACAATCATCTCCACTTCCTTTTGTTGCCATATCTTCAAGTAATAACTTTAAATTATTACAGGTGTTTATAAAATTTGAATAATTAATTTCAGCCAATATTTCATGAGGAATACTATAAAAATCACTTGAATTTGTAAAAGAATTAATTATTCCATCAGTCATTAATGTGATTAAAATTGGTCTTTTTTCTAATTTAACGATAACAACATTCAAATTTTCTATAGCATTACTATCACATAATGAGGTTGTCTGGTTAGCAAATAGCGCACTATTTTTTTCAATGTACTCGACTACTTTACCATCCTCTAACAAAGTTAGGATATTACCATCGCCGATTTGCACTACTACCATATAATCACTTAAAAGTAAAACACCTAAAAGTGTTGCTCCATAAAACTCATAAGGTGATTGATTTGAATCAGTAGTGAATTGTTTCTCGCAATTTGTAAGCTTATGATTCAAATAGTGATTGAAAACTAATTTTTTCCATGATTTAACGATATTTATTTTTAAAATCTCTGAAACATTCTTTTCTACTATCTTGTCATAATCACTATAATGAGTTGATAAATCATTGAATAATTCGATTGTTACATCGGTAGCTATCTTTGACCCTATATGACTGCGGAAATATTCATTTGACCCATGCCCGTCACTTACGACTAATACACAGTGATCACGATAAATATTAGCAACTCCATAATCCTGATTTATGAAATTTTTCCTTTTATGTGTGCTACCACAAACACTTTCACAATAGATAAGCTTATTATTCATTAAAGCTTTATCTCCCCTTTAACATTAAGAAAATTAATAATAATATTATCTTTTAAAACAAGGGTTTGTTGTGGTAAAAGGTCAATTGTTTCAGTTTCCCTCACATAACTCCACGTATCTTGTGAAACATTTTTAAATAGAAAATCAGAATTAATTTTTTTTATATTCGCAATAATAGTAAAATTGGCTGGATCGCTTTGATTAATATGATTGACTGATAATTGTTTTTCATCATCTAAGACAATTATTCTATTAAGAATACGCATTCTCGGTGGTAACGGATAATCTTTATGGCATAAAATACACGGTTCTAATTTCCCATTAGCCACTAAAACATCATGATTATAGAAATTTTCCATTCCACAATGTGGACATTTAATGATGGAATTGTACATCTTAAAAAAAGCTTGTCTCCATTCACTTTCTCTTGTTCTTTTGGAAGGATTCTTAACTCCAAAAGTAAACGTTTTGTGGAAAAGATCTCTTATATATTGAGGATAGTGTTTCCATAAATTTATTGGATTATTATGAATACCGGGTATAGGTCGGTTCGAATCATTATTTTCATCATAAATAAATACAGCATCCGTACCAAATAACTTTATTGATGCTTCTTCATCTAAACAATGTATGTGGGCCTCTAATGCCCCTTCAAATGGATGGGAAATGCACATCATATAAAACAGCAGGATAGCTAGTGAAAATTGATCGGTTTCGGTATTAGGAGATGTCCCCCCCATCACAATTTCAGGTGCCATAAATTTAGGTGTCCCTAAAAGTCCATTTACATTCACACCATTTGCGGTAATATTATCATTATCACAGATTAATATATTCCCGTTTTCTGGGTTAATAAATAAATTACCAAAAGAGATATCTTTATAACTAAATCCTTTGGCATGAAGTTTATGAAAAGCATCGGTTAATTGAAAACCAGCTTTCGCAATTGAAGTAAAGCTCATATCAAATTTCAAGGTAACCCAATCTAATAAACTTTTATATTCTAATGGGCGCAGTTCCATTAAATAACCAAATTGCCCATTGTATTCAACAAGTGATATCGGCCAGAGAAAATAATCATTTTGTGAACCCTTAGAAATGAGATTGAGTAATGATTTTTTTAAATCATCATTCCAAATATATGAAAAATACCATTTCAATGCATAAAAATGATTATTATATTGCACTTTGTAAACTTCACCCTGTCCGCCTGATCCTATCAAATCAATAATTTTTAATGAATCGTTTAAAAAGGTTCCGCTTTCTAACATTGGTTCATACAACATAATCTACTCTATATCTCCTTTCTTAGGATAGTATATTATAGATTCCATATAAGACTACAATAGTAAATATGATAAAAAAGTAACTAAATACATTCCAAGCATTTTTTTTAACGCGCTTTTGCCATTTATAACGTTCTATTTTTTTTAGATGAAGTTTTTTGCGTAGTGAATTAGCTTTTTTATTATATTCTCGATAATTACCAGTAATCTTGCGCTTGTTTTTTTCATAATATAACTCTAATGAATAATCACAAGTTAAAAGATAATTGTTAATTTCTTCCGGTGAGTAATCTTCATCCGCAACATCATTAAATATAGAATATAACGCAGCTATATTAGCCGGGTCTTTCGTATTCACGAGTTCAATAATTTCATTTAAACTCATTTTCTTTTGGCGATAACTTTCTTGAACAAAACTTGATTTATTTAAAATTGATTTAAAGTAATGTTTTTTCACTTCAATAATAGATCTATCTAATTCTCTGTTATTCAAATTAGTTAAATACTTTTCTTGCATATTAACGTATTTCAAGATATATCCACCCAATTTTTCAATGTGATTAACTAAACTAGATAAAAAATTTAAGACTTCAATAACAACACCTGTATCTGTTGCGGTACTATCATTTAAGAATTTAATGATTTTATTGGGATCACTTGAAAGAAATAAATCTAATATAGCTGAATAAAAGGTGAAGAGTTGAAGTTCGTTTATATCTAAAATGATGTCATCAAGCATTTCATGTCTTAATGAATTAGCATGTTTAAAATCTAAAATACGAATATAGTTACTATAACGACGAATTATATCAGCATTTTGACTTTCATTTACAACACTGTTACAACTAGAACAAACATAATAACCTTTGTATAAAATGCTTTTTTCATCGAGAACGTTATTACAAAAAGGACATTTTTTCATATTACTTTCCATTTTACACCTCACTTTTTGTTTTATCAGTCATAATTTTTCTCAAACTTATTTTTGAAATGTTCTAATGCGAGGACATCTTGCGGACTGACTGAACTTTTTACTTTATTTTTTGTTAGTTTTACATCAGCCATGGTTATATTTTTAAAGTCATTTCCGCCACTTTCAATTGTTCGTTTAATCGGTCCATCTTTTAATCGTTCACAAAATTCCACAACATCAGATGCATTGAAATCATTAGTAAAGTTAACAATACTTTCAATATCGACATCCTCATTTAAAGGAAGGTCTTCTAATGCACGAGTGATAATGAATCTTCTTGCGTTAGAATCAGGTAAAGGAATATACAATTTTTCATTAAACCGGCCTGGTCGTAAAAATGCACTATCTAAATCCCAAGGTCTATTAGTTGCTGCAAGCAACATAATATTAGATTCAGTTTCATTAAAGCCTTGAATCTGCGCCAATAATTCTGGAATGATTCTTCCCATCACAGTAGAATTTCCACCACGTTTAGCTCCTAATGCTTCAAATTCATCAAAAAATATTACAGCGTTCTTTTCTTTTCTAGCTGTTTCAAATAAATTTTTGATATTATGTTCAGCCTCACCAAACCACTTACTGACTATATCACTACTTTTCACACTATAAAACTTGGCATCAATTTCTTTGGCAATTGCTTTTGCTATCATGGTTTTCCCAGTTCCTGGTAAACCGTACATTAATACACCGCCGCCTGGTTTCTTTTTATATTTTTGATAAATTTCCGGATATTTTCTAGGTAGGATGATTCTAGCTCGTACAGACTCTTTAACGTCCTCTAAACCAGCAATATCATCAAAACCAATTTTAGGAACAGATACAGCTTCCCAAAGTGTTTCTGTTTCATCTTTTGGTGCTTTCTTAGAATCATTTTGATCCGAATTATTATTATTGATATATGATTTTTGTACAGTTGGCTGCAAAGTATTAACAAAATCAATCAGACGTGATGCTCTATCGTATCGGGATTGTCTCAATTCACCTGAAGACATTTTAGCAAGTTTTAATAAAGATTCAGCTGCTTTTTTAAAATTTGATTTTGCAAGAGGAATATTATTTTTATTCTTCGCTTCCATGCCATTATTATAGTAACTGTTAAATGCATCAAGTAAAAATTGTTGATTCTCCATAATAGCCTCTTTTCCTACAACGTTTGATTGTTGTCTAAACTTTTTAATTTCTCTTCAATTTGTACATCTAAATCATCATTCATATTAACTGCTTCTGACTCAATTAATTTTTCAATTTCTTTATCTGTTACAGTATTTGAATCAACACTCAAGTTTTCAAATAAAGATTCTGTTGAGTCTAAAAAAGTCTCAAGTCTTTGTGTTTGCATTGCCGATTTACTCATCGCTTTTTCAAATTGTTGTTGTACTTTATATAAATCCTTCGTCTTATTATCTCTAGATAGTTCATCAGAAAAAATACTCATAGATTCAAAAAAGCCTTTCGTCATTTCTGAAATATCTTTTAATTGACTTGTGATTTCAAAATTTAACAACATCGTTTCCACTCTTTTTTGTTGCGCTAAAGCAATTTTTAAGCCTTGAACTGCTAAATTATATTGAGAATCAATGCCTTTTAATTTAGCAATACTAGCTTGTTCAATTAATTTCTTTTTTTTCATTTCAATTTGTGAGACAAATTTATTCATATTGGATAATGTTTTCTTGATTTTCATGCGTCGTTCCATTTCTTTTGCCATTTTGTTTGATTTAAACATATCCTATATATCCCCCTTATTTTCTTCTAATAAGCTCATATCTTGGTCTTTCATATTCATTTCATTACTCAATTGCTCTTCTTCATTTTCCCGAGCCCAGAGCTCTGTTAAGGATTTAGCTCGATTATTTTCAAGATTGGTACCATACATATTCATACTCTCATCAAATACTTCATTAATATCTTGACGTTCTTTGTCTTCTTCCCTTTTAGAATCTTGAATATCATTAATTTTAACGACGATTTTCTTTAACTCTGCCACATTAGAGATATTAAACTCATCTATCAATTTATAAGTATCTAATAATTCTTCTTTATTCATATAATCCTGATTTGATAGATAGGTTTTTTGCATCTCTTTTAAAGAGACAGTCTGCATTTTAATTTTACTTTCAATATGAATATATTCATTAGCGATTAATTGCTGCAAATTAGGATTTTTTTCACTTTTTCCTTTTAATCTTGTTTCTTCTAGTTTTTGAAATAAATTTTCTAATTCATGAATTTTGCGATATATTTCGTTTTCTAAACGCCAGTTATTTTCTTCTTTAGTCAGTAGTGACTTTCTACTTTTACGAATACCAAACATACTATCCCTCACTCTCAAATTTAAGTTTATTTAATAAAGAATCAATTTTATCAATATAATTATTTATTATTAAATCTATTGGATTAATCATTTCATTCTTTAATTCTTTAATATAATTGATGATTTCTTCACACGATGCTACTACTTTACTATTTTGTAGTGGTTTTAGATTATAAATTTTATCAATTAACAACGTTATTTTTTTTCGCAAATCTGGTTGTTTGACTTCAAATTCAAGTTCACTTAATTTTTTATATATTTCTCTCTGAAGCTTGATAAATTGAGAATTTTGTTTACTATTTGCCATATTGCTCACCATTTTCAACCTCTTTTAATTTTTCACCACAGCTAGCACAAAATCTCATTTGACTATTGATAATTGAGTGACAAGTTGGGCAGAAAAGATCATTATGTTGGCTTTTAACTTGGTTTTGCACTAGTATGTCTTCATTATTTGCTATTCTAACTTTATTGGCCATTTCAAATTCAGTATCAAAGACTGCAGATTTAAATTGTAAATCTCTTAATACCTTGATTTTATCTTCTTCTACTGGTTCTAAATAAGTAATGCTTAAATCAAAAATACTAAAACCATAAGCTTCAAATTCAACATTTAATGTACTTTGTGCCTTTTTAGTAATTTCATCATAACTTCCATGAATACTGAGTAAATCGTAATCCTCTTTAGTTAATACTTGCGCAATCGAAGCGGTTAATTTAGAAATAATTATATCTTTAATAGATGATTCTAATTTCGCTATAGAATTACTGTCAATTTTAAAACTTTTAAGTAATAATCTTGGGTTTTCTAAATGAATCTTATATGTACCATGTCCACGCATCGTTAATTCCATTTTATATCGTTTATCAAAATATTTGATAGGATATCTTGTACCCCATTCTTTAGAGCTAACATCAATTGATGTATTAAAATAATAAATACTACAATCACTCACACGCTTATTATTAAATAATGAAAATTTTGCTTGTTTTTCATTAAAAGCATCATTCGTACCCGGGAAATAAGGGATGTCCATTTCTCCATTTTTAATCATTACTGCAAGATATCCCATCTCTACAATAACATTAGCATCTTGACTAATTGTGTTTTTGGGGTAAATCCAAACTAAATCTTCTTTGTTACCTGCAAATTTAATAACTTCTTTCACAATTATCCCTCCTTCAAATAAATATAATCTTAATGGTTTATCTCTTAAAAATAACTACCTTTATAGATATTATCTACTAATTTTTTACAATTGTCAACATAGAATAATGTTTGTATATGACAAAAAAATGATTTTTATAAGTATAAAAATCATTTTGATGATTATATAAATAAATCTTATTTTACATAGAAAAAGATATTTCATATAAGACTTCTAATTTAGCAGGCGTTTATCCTTTTAAATATCCTCTTGGAACCATTTATCAATGGAATCATCAGTCGGATTACTTGTACTTCTACTTAATAATTCAAATAATTTCATGAATCCAGCCATATCAGTTATTCTTTTAGGATTAACGACAGGAGAGAATTCCTTTAAGATATCTACTCTAAAATCATTGCCAATTCCTACAGGATAAATTTTAAGTTCTTTGTTGTTGACTTTTTCTGTACATTTAACAGCACTATCATGATATTTATCAGTTGGTTCTCCATCTGACATCAGTAACATAATAGGTTTATAATGTTCGATACTATTTTCCCGATAATATTGTCTTCTTTTATCAAGTAGTTGGATTGCAAGTCCAACAGCTTCTCCTAGTGGTGTTCTTCCATATGCTTCAAAGTGAACAGGGCTTATTTGGTCAATTCGCTTGTAATCGGTAACTAAATCAACCCTTTCTCCAAAGGTAATAATACACAAATCACAAATTTTACTTGCTTTTGGATCATGTTTAATATAATCAATTAATCTTTCCACATTTGAGTTAAGCTCATTAATTTTGACAATAGAGCCATTAGCTGATTTAGTTTTTTCTAACATAGACCCACTTTTATCTAAAACTAAGCAAAGTGGTAATTTTAAAGAACTATCAATATTCGGTTGTTTATAATCACCAAACAAATCAAAATTAAAATCTCCATTATTATTGTTATACATTTTTATCGCGCTCCTTTTCTTTTCATTGCTTTGGCATTTTCAATGTACATTTCTAATTCATTAATCCAATCTGATAAATAAGTCACTTTATTTTCTTTAAAATAGTAATAGAAATAATCGCGCATCCGCTCACTTAATAAGCGCCATAAATTCAGTTCATTAGTTTGCTCCGTTATTTCATTTAAATCTAAAGGAAAATAAAAATTATCTTTATTCTCAATATCTACTTCACCTGAATAGCGGTTGTAATTTGGATTTTTTCCTATTAATAATTCAAAGATAATTTTATTAATTGGATAATACTCATCTTCAACAGTTCTTAATTTCTTTTTTAATTCTTCACTAGTATAAACTTTTTTTGTATATTCAGGATGATAGACATCACATGAATAATCATTAATTTGATAACATCCACAATCCACTAAATAAACATCCTCAGGTGATTTTACTAGTATGTTATCTAATTTCAAATCACCGATTAGAATATTCTTCTGATGTAAATAATTTATGTTTAATAATAAATTATAACATAAAATGTATAAATCAAACCTTCTGAAACCTTCGAATGAACTTATTCTAAGAACATCAAGTGTCTGTGCACCTCTTATTTCATCCATTAGATAACCAACAAAATCATTTTTATAAAACAATATGTCTTTTGGCCAGCTTATATATGGATTATATATATCTAGATCTAACATTTGTTCAAGTTTTTTATAATTGATGTATGTTTGATGTTCCTCAAAGTAAAGCTTACACAATTGATTATTATAAGTTCTATATAAAATTCCTTCTCCCCCTTTATAACTATAGGTTTTATCTAATTTTAGATAACCAAATTTAGGAGAATAAACATAATCAATTTTGTTAATATCGACTTTATTAACATAAATATCTTCATTTATATAAAAGGCATCATCCTTCACTTTAGGTATAGAGTCCCAGAAAAACAATCCGTTATTAGATAATTTAGCTAAAATTACCTGGGGATATCTATCTTTTATTTTATTAAGTGATTTAAAGACACTCTCTTTTTGCGTTAACATTAAAATATAAGCCGATGAATTGTTTTCTATAATTGTTTCTATAGGTTCAAGATCAAAATAATTTTTTGTATCAATTTTCTTGAGAAAATGCATTTGTTCTATAATATCAAGAAATCCTTCAATCGTGTAACCATCTCGCACATGTTGGGTTAGCTTATCATTTGAAATCGTATTATCGATTGTTTTTTCCACATATACAGTTAATGAAGCACCATTTAATTGATTTATTAAATCTTCAAAAAATGGATAAAACCCCTCTGATAAAAGAATTGTTTCTTCTATAAAAATCAAATTATTGCGAGATAATTTTAAGTCCATTTAATAAATCTCCTTACATCATCTAATGAGTAAAAGTCATTATTCCTTGCTTTTAAGGTGGGGTCAAGTTCTACACAATATTGTGATTTAAAAATAATTTGATCTTTTGCGGTAATATCAATTAATAAATCGAGAATGTAGGGATTATTATCACACGTATCAAGACTTTCTAAATATAGAACGTTTAAACTTAAATCATCACTACTAAAAGTGGAAATTTTTTCGTTTAAAAAATGGTATAAAATATCATTATATTCAACTGGCTGCTTCTGATTAAAATTTTCAAAAATCTTAATCACATTATCATTTAATCCGTTATTTTTATGATACATGACTTCTGCAGGACCATCACTCATGAGAACAAGTCCTCGTAGATTACGGAATTCACCAGATTCCATGCGCAAATTATCTAAGGCATCGTTGTCTGTCACAAAAAATGTAATGTTTGGGGCACCACCATTTCTTGGCTCTGATAATGCTCTAATCGAGAAAATATTATCTTCTTCAAAAAGCCCTCCAATCACACCATCCCCAATATGGCCCATAATATATTTACCTTTATAGAGCGCACAGAATAATAAAGTTGAAGATAATTCTTCTAAAGGGATATTATGAGTTTTTGCATAGTCATATAATTCATCTAATAAGGCATTAAGGATTTGTTTTTTCAAGGATTTTATACCTTGATGATACTGTTGTTCGTCTTTGCCTCTTCTTTCAAAGCCCATATAAAATTTAAAGAAATTCTTAACTAATAATTCACATATCGTTTTCGTTACAATTTCTGCCCCTATTTCCGATATTTTTTTAGAACCTGCTCCATCAGCTAACGCAATGACATGGACCCCCTCGTTTTTAGCATAATAAGTGCGATCCTGACAAACTATGTTTAATTTAATATGATCCTTACCTCTTACATATGTATGACTTTGTTTCCATTTTTCTATTATCATTTTATCGTCCACCCATCAAAACAATCAATATCTAATTTGATTGATTCCCCAATTGGAGTTGAAATTCTTTTTTTAACTGTATCATATAACCATTTGAATAATTGATTATATTGTTCATTAAAGATAGTAAGAGGCTTTTTTATTTTTCTTAATTCCTCTAATCTTTCATCAACTTGACCATTTGATAACATGAATGGGAAATAAGAAATAATCCCCTTTTGATATAATTCTTTTAATTTGCTTGAAACTAAATCTAAATTTTCATAGCTTTGTCCATCGCTTAAGAGAACAATCCACGGCTTATAAAATTGGTAGCCATTCTGTTTAAGTTCATTTAATCGACTCAATAAATCATCAAGTCCAAGTGAAATTGCTTTATCCAAAAATGCTAAACCACCTTCAGAAATACTCTCTAATGGATAATCATGATGATAAAATTCTTTTATTTTTTTAGCTTGTAACCCCTCAAAAGCAATTAAGCTATATTCAAAATATAAATTCATATTAGCTGAAGAAATATCTTGATTAAATTGATTGATTGCTGCCTTTAATTCCCGAATTTTATCTCCTTTCATAGAAGAACTATTATCAATTATAATACTGATTAACAATTTACCATTATTCATAGTCTCCTCCTATAAATTAACTATTCTATCTAATACCAGACGACCATTTTCAATTCTATTTAAAACACGTTTTAAAGTTTTAATATTGCTTGGAGTCGTTAAATAATGGATATTTGTTCGACCCACTATCCTTCTATTATCATAGCGTAATTCTTTTTGAGATAGTTTATCGGTAATATTTGTATTTGATTGATTGAGCATTTGAAAGACTTCATTTACTTGCAATACATCTTCCTCAGTCATAAGTATTAATGTTTTTAAAAGTAAATCTAACGTCTTCAACTCATTAATGTTTAAATTTTTCCGATATTCTGAATATTGTTTTAATACTTTATCATAATCAATATATTCGACATTCACACAAGAACTATCATGATAAATGAATAAGGTATTGATGATACTTAAAAATAAATCTTTATATTTTGCTTTCACATTTTCATAAGTCTCTTCAATAAAAAGGGCATTTTCTTGAAAAGTTTGATTTTGAATAATATTATTTATATTGGCTGCTCCGGTATTATATTGGTCATACTCTCCAAAAAATACATTTAAGACAACTGCCATATTTTCATATTTAGTAGATGTGCTGTTAAAGTTATCATCCATTGTGAGGATATTACTAAAAATAACAAACATATTTTTAGTTTCGTTATCAAGTTGGTCCTCTACAACTGCTTTTTTAATACTAGCATTAAATTGATTACTATTAGAAGTTAATATTTTATAAGCACATTTAGAAGCATTATGATTAATGATAGAAGTGAAAACAGAAAGACCATCAGATGATTGAATCCATTTACTTAAAGGAACATTATAAACCCATGACAAATCATGTACATGTACGTAATTACATAAAATATCAACAGAAATTAATTTCTCATCCGCTAAAAAAGCAAGTAGCTTATCCTTATTGTTTATTTGTTCATTTGAATAATTTAATATATCTATTGTATATTCATCAGAAAAGGAAATTTTCAAAGTTTTTAATTTTTTAATCATATTTAATAGTTGGTCTAAAGAAACAATTTGTTTTTCCTTTATCTTATTAAAAGAAAATTGAAGGATACAATTTTTTTGGTCTTCAGCAATCGAATCTAGGATATTTTGTAATTTTACTGTATCAATAAATTTATATTCCTCAATTGTTAAATCATAAGGAAGTCCTACTAAAAAGGCTTTTAATGCCTCATTAAATTTATTTATAATGTCAAAATCGAAATTGTCTGACTGTTCTTGATATAACCGAATGACGTTATTAAATGGTAATAGCGTATCCTGTAAATGGTCAATGCCATTAAAATTAGATATAAATTTTGAAAATTCATTATTCATCAAATCACATTCATTTAATAAAAGGGCATTTTGTTTCTCTAGTTTTTTAATATGTTCAACTAATAAGCCTTCATTATTGAAATTATCTTGAATAATTTGATAATAATTACTAAAAGTGGATATATCCTTATTGTAATTGAGACTCGTAATATGTAGCCAGATCATTATAAAAATTAACACATTTAATAAACCAATCACTAAAACAAAAATATTATCGACGTGGTCCTTGATAATAATAAAAGAATAATAAATGGATGATAAAATAAATAGTACCATAAAGAACAGATAAATTTTTTTTATTTTTAATTGAAATAATTTTTTTAATTTCATGAATTTCTTATAGGTTATTTTAGAGCGATGTCTTAATCTATATTCCTGAAGATAGCCAACAATAATCACACAAAATGCATATATTAGAAAAAATTCCAGGATTCTAAAAGTATTTTGATTAATAAATTCTATCATACAACACCACATTTCTTCTTCTTATTAATAGAAGGGAAATTCCCACAAAAAGTGTTGCCAGTAAGGCAATATTTTTTGTTAGTTAGTTTTTTGATTAAAGTAGGTTTTGTGTACTTAATATTTTCAACATTTGTTAATGTAAAATTAAGAATATTTAGATAATAGCTCCTGATAATTTTTAAAACACATTGCATAATAGTTGAAATAATGTTAGGAGCATAGATTCTATTATCCAATACCGATGAATTTTCTTCCTTAATGAGAAAATCAATTGTTTCAGTATATAAATTCGCTTCATTTTGAATTAGCTTATGATATCCAACTCTAGAATAGAGAGTATTGTTTTCACTAGTATCAATCATTAATGTCGTATATGGTAAATCAATATATATATGATCTACATAATCTCCATTTTGAATTAATAGGCAATCTGTTGCGGTTAAGGCAGTTCCTTCTTCTAAGGTATCATTACCATTTATGGTGATGATAGGTATTGAACAAATAGCTTCAGCGGAAATAGTATGAAACATTTATTAATACCCCCTATTCATATTCAAATTATAGCTTTTTTTTATATTATATCATTCTTTGTCATAAATTGTAAATTTCATTTCTATAAATAATAACAATAAAAATTGAGAATCTATGATTCGATTTAACTTAAAATATAATTAAAAACTATTTTTTTTAAGTGTTACAAAAATATTTATCTAAACATTTCTATATTAATTTTAGTTTTTCTCGTATATAATTAATTAGGGTATCATAAAAAACCAATATTCATAATAGTAGAAATAATTAACTGAAATTTAGGAATAATAGTAAATAAGGAAAACTGAAGGAGAATGACATGAAAAAATTATTAATTGAAGTTTACGCCGTAACCGATCAAAATGTTTATAATGACGACGGACATGTAAAAACTATTCGTATTTTAATGAATCAAATAGCTGAAAATTTTAAGTACAGTTTCATGAAAAATAAAGTTGAGTTAAAACTAATTGATGTTCTACATGATGCATATAATGAAGAATTAACCAAGGAAAATTTATCACAAGGACAACTATTACCTTGGGTATATTTTAATGGAGAATTAATGTTTTATAACGGAATATCAGAATCAATGATTCAAAGACAAGCAATGAAACAAATGAAGTATAAAATTATCAGAAAAAAATAAGAAAATTGCTCCAAACACTATCGTTACGTAGGAGTTTTTATACATAGATACTTATCTACTATAATCATCTCATAATAATAGAAAACATAACGAAAAAACAAGGATTAGTCCATAGTTATAGTAATTATGGGTATATTTAGGAAATTGAGGATTTAATTTAAAAATAAGGGAAACCAATAATGGTTTCCCTTATTTTTGACCTTATAGAATAATCTAAAATATAAATCTACTGCTTTAAAATTAATATCTTGTATATTTATTGTTTTACATTTTATCTATTATTGATAATGTATGTGCAATTTCAACAACTATTTTTTCTTTGTTTTCTAATGGTAATATTCTAAAATATAAACTTCTAAGAAAATTTTTAACATTAATTTTAATATTACTATCATCCGGGTAGATGCCTACCTTTTTAATTTCATTAAAACTTTTTATCCACATGCAAAACTCTTCATTCGAGATTAATTTTCTATTTAATACACTTATTATCGCAGTTACTAATCTTTCATCTTCTTCATTTATAAATACATAATTAGATGTTTTTACTTTATTTTTAATAATTTCTAGTATATATAATAATTCTTCATAGCCAATTTCTGTACAAATAGCTAATTCATCTAATGCATCTGCAGTGTGCGCAACTGAATGTGCCCATCCTTTACATTTTACAAATCCTCTTAGGTCTAGTTCTTTTAAAAAATACTGTGTTACATCAAAAAATATATTTTTTACTTCTGCTTCTGTTAAAAATTTGTTTTTCCTATGGTTAATAAGTATAAGTGGAATTAATAAAACAGAAAATGATCTAGTAAAAACCGAGTCTGTATTTATTTCTCCAATTTTGTAGAACATGTGCTTTTCATCTCTAGCTATTTTTAGTATATCCTTTAATTTGTCATTTAAAAAATCGGTATTTTGTATCCAATAAGAAAATATAGTATAGATATAATTATCTCTTAATTTTGAATCCTTGCTACCAATATTATTTATCATTTCATATGCTAGATCATTTATATTAATGTCTTGTGGAACTCTATAATCATTTTCCTTAATTATTTTTAATATATTTTTTAGATGCAATTTATCATTCAATGTATATTCTCCCTTTCATAGATGTATCTAAATATTTATTATCGCTTTTGTATTTTTTTCTCTGAAAAGAAATTTTATAAGCGCCTTATACATATGAATTTTTACAGTTTATTATTTTGTCGTTTATTCATTGGTATTAAAAAATTACCTGGATATTATAATTAATAACTTTCACTAATTGTAAAGACACTATTATAAAATATCAGAAAATTCATGTAAAATTATTAAAAATTTACTAACAATCATTTTTCTGTGTATTTAATTAAATTATAAAGTTCAACTTTTTTTCACTTAGAATGTTATATTACTTATTTAAGATATAGTATAAATTTTAAATTACTAAATGGCCAATTTTTTCTGCGATAGTTATGGTGGCTTGTATTCCTGAATTAAATTCTAGATAATCGCTTTCAATACCATCGCTAAAAATGACTCCATTCTCAGGCATTTGTGATAAAATCGTTAGCGGTTGTTGTGAAGATACTTTTCCGAAAATTAGATTGGCTTGTGATGTTTTGCTTAAAAAAGGCTCACGAACAGAAAAATATAAATAATCTGAATTCCAACTCATCCGTTTTTCATTAAGAATGGGCAGTTTTTGATTTGCCAAATTATTAACAATCTTACTAGCTCCCGTAATGACACTTTTAAACCAACCAGTTTCACCAAGTCCTGTTGACACAATAATTCCGCTTGATGATTGTTGTTCTTTCTGATTGCCTAATTTTATTTGATATCTAGATGATACATGTGTCTTTTGTCCGATAAATAGATCATTAACTCCATAAATAGATTGACCATCGTTTAAACTTGCTTTTGCCATGGTCACATTTTGAACAGGACGTTTTATTTGAAAGACCTCATCAACAATTATCTTTAAATCTTTTATTTGAAAGGGAGTTAGAACACCATCCCACCGTTTGGGTTCTGGGTTTACTCCAATTAATAATTGATTGTTTAAATATTTTAAGGTATTAGCAACTAAACCATCTTGCCCGATGACCACCACTAAATCATCCTTACCAAAAATAAAGTTTGGGACAAATGTGCGGTCAACAATTTGGACTCTCCCTAGATTTTCTAAATCATTATGTGCGGTAATGATTGCTTTTTTATAATTTTCATCCTCTAAAAGGTAATCAGAAAAATCTGCTCCTAGATGTTCTATATAAAATTGAGCTTGCGAAATCGTATTAAATCTTGCTACTAAATCCTCTAAACGCGTTTTTCTCTTAATTAGAATGATCTTATTTTCTGTTGTTCGGTTCATTATCATTTCCTTTTAATAATTGATTTAATAAATCTGGTGAAATATTTAATTGACCTATTTTATTAGCGTTTTCAGCCATGGATTGAAAAGCAATCGCAATTAATTTGTCTGGTGCCATCCCTATACTAGCTAGTGATTGAATAACATTAGGATTAATTCCTTCCAAGGATTTCATCATCGCTTGTAATTCATAGGCCTTAGATTCAGATAAAGCCTTATTATTTAAAACAAGTTTTTCAACAAACGCTTTTTTCTTTTCTTCTTGTATAGTTTCAAAGTTTAATTGTTCATCCTTTAATTGATTTTCTTTTTGTTGAACAATGCGTAATGCTTCAATTTGCGTTTCTTTTACTTCACGTTTTTTATTCTCAATCGCTATTTCTGTATTAAATTCATTTTCTTTAACATGACGTTCTTGGTCTATTGAGGCATTTCTCCGTATATAGATTGCCTCATCTGCCTTTTTTAATATTTCTTCTCTTGCTTCTGCTTCTAAGGCTCTAGCGGTTTCTTTATTTGGCAAAATTGCTAAAATCGATAGTCCCAAAATCTCTATCCCTAAAAACTCTATTTCATCTGTTTCCTTTATTTCCTGTAAAATATTTTTAGCTAATCCTTCACTTGATTGAACGGCTTCCTTTAATGATAATGCCTGAAGCTGTTTTTTTGCTAGGACGCGTACCATATTAAGAATTCTTTGCGGAAGTTTCTGTGGATCATCTGACTTATAACCCTGACCTTTAAGATTAAGAGTATAATTCAATAGTTTCGCAATTCTTTTTTGGTCAATAATTCTAAATGTAATTTGCCCTTGTATTGAAACAGTTTGAAAATCAGAAGTTACTTCTTCAAATATAAATGGAATGTCAACACTTCCCATTGGAATAACAACAACAGAAGTAGTTGGTACATAATAATGAAACGAAAGACCAACACCTTCTTTAACTATATTCCCATTATGGTATTTTAAAACATATTCATTTGGTTGAAATTTTATGAAACGAAACCCAAACATATTTTACCTCCTATTACTTTACTATTTTTTAAGTATAAATCAAAAACATTCATATTTCTATAGTTATATCAAAATATCACAACAATTAATTTCGAAAAATTGATGATTTTAAAGACTAAGCAAAAAAAACAGGTATATGATAGAGACAAAGAATTAAGAACTTAAAAATATAAATCAAAAACTCATCATCTTCTAAGCGTGTAAATACTACCAACAATCACAATATTCATTTTTAATCTTAAGAGAATAGTAATTCTTCTAAGATAGTAAAAAGTTAAATAATCGTCGTAAATAACTCATGTTTAGAAATTAATAAATTTATTTACTCTGAATCATAGCTACTCTATATTTATCTTCTTTATTTTCTGATCCAAGTATAAATATTGAATTTAACAATATTAAACAATATAATGAAATAAACTTCAATAATATTCAAGGAGTTGATTTCATGCCAACTGAAGTAATGCCCGAATGGTTAGTATCATTAGATGAGGAAGAGATAAATTTTATAAAAAAGTATATATTATCTTCAGGTTCATTAAAAGAAATAGCGAAGTTATATGATGTTACATATCCGACAGTTAGACTAAGATTAGATCGATTAATTAATAAAATAAAGATATCGGAAGATAATACAAATGATTCATTGCTTCTATAATATTAAATTTATCGATTGAACGAGACTTTTAGTTGAAATTAGGATTTAATAATCGAAACAGATAAATTTGATAAATAAAAATACTTAAATATTGACATTATCTTAAGTAAATTACCTCTAATTAAGATAATTATTTACAAAGAACGCATTTTTTGTTATAGTGTATTTACTATTATGATAGTGGGGATAATAGGCAGTACTTTTTGTAGATTAGAAGGAGGATATTTATTTGAAAAAAATAGTTGGGATTCATGACAAATTACCAATATTAGAAACATTACCATTAAGTTTTCAGCATTTATTCGCTATGTTTGGAGCCACAATAATGGTCCCATTAATTTTCGGGATGAACCCGGCCATCGTATTACTTATGAACGGAATCGGGACACTTATTTATACATATGTGACTAAGGGTGGGATACCTGCTTTTCTTGGATCTAGCTTTGCATTTATTGCACCAACGTCGCTAATTATTATTAGCTATGGTGGATTTTCACATGCACAGGGAGGATATATAGTATTTGGAGTTTTCTTTGTCATTGTGGCATTTATTATTAAATTCTTTGGGATAAAGTGGATTGATATAGTCATGCCGCCGGCCGTTATGGGGGCGGTTGTAGCGGTCATAGGATTGGAACTAGCACCTAGTGCAGCAATCAATGCAGGGCTTCTACCAAAACCTACAGATGTAGGTGAAGTCGTATTAGCTTATACACCAGATGGAAAGGTTATAACGGTAGCATTAACGACATTATTTATCGGTGTCATTGGTTCAGTTGTATTTAGAGGTTTCTTAAAAGTCATACCTATTTTAATTTCTGTTGTATTTGGTTATTTATTAGCATGGTACGAAGGGATTATTAATTTTACAGTAATGAATGAAGCACATTGGTTTGCTATTCCTAAATTTACAGCTCCTGTTTTTGACATCAGCGCTATTATTATTATTGCTCCAGCATTTTTAGTCGTTTTAGCTGAACATGTGGGACATTTAATTGTAACAGGAAACATAACAGAAACAGATTTAATCAAAGACCCAGGATTACATCGCTCTTTACTAGGGAATGGAATAGCGACAATTCTTTCTGGCTTTGCTGGTTCACCACCAAATACCACTTATGGTGAAAATATCGGTGTAATGGCAATTACGAGGGTTTATTCTGTTTGGGTAATTAGAGGTGCAGCTATCATCGCAATCATTTTTTCTTGTATTGGAAAAATAGCTGCGTTAATCCAAACAATACCATTAGCAGTTATTGGTGGAGTTTCACTACTCCTATATGGTGTCATCGCTGTTTCTGGTATTAGAATGCTTGTTGAGAATAAGGTAAATTTCAGCAAAAGTTATAATATGATTCTTGCTGCAGTCACATTTATTGTTGGCATTAGTGGAGCAAGCATTATGATTGGACCGAAAGTAGAATTAAAAGGAATGGCACTTTCAGCTATTACAGGAATGTTACTTTCACTTGTTTTCTATGTTTTAAGTAAACTAGGATTTATGAATGAGGAATATAACCCAGCAAATAATGAATAAAATAAAAATCCTTTAGTGGTTACTAAAGGATTTTTATTTTATGTGCATATATAAACTTAAGTTAGAAATATATCACTAAAATGTCGACTAACAATAATATGCTTTTATATAGTTATCTAGGTAACTATAAATAAGAACTTTGACTAGTTTTGTTCATATAGCATAAAACTAACCGTTTATCTTAACATCGAATTGAACTTCATTTCTTCAATATGAAACGGATGATGTTTAAATAGTGATAGATGTGAAGATAAACCAATTAGATAAATTGTTAAAAAAGCTGCCAAACCCCACTGAAAAGGCCATCCAGGATAGACGATGCAAGTTGGATTATCAATACATCTACCTGAGCCAATAGGGATAATCAAAGACGTTTTACTTAGGAATGAAATAATAAATTCGTTCATTAACATGAAAAGTATTGGCCCTATAAAATATACGTCACCAGAGCCTAATACTTGTTCCTTTGCTAATTTGCCTTTAAATATACGATACCAAATATAACCTAAAAGCCAAATGCAAAATAATATGATAGTCACAGTTTTTCCTAATAGACTTGTTAAGTTTAACAATAATATTATGGTAAATAAAATACGAATCAAACGCATTATTCGATTGTTTTTATGGATAATAAAGCGAACTACATCATAGATAAACATCAAACTGAAAAAACCTAAACTACATTTAATGAGAATATCAAAATCTTTGATGTAAAATATGACAAGAAATAATGCAAGGATTGATAATGCAAATTTCATAATCAATTTTAGCAAATAAAACTTTTCAATTTCTGGCATTTTAATTACTCCTTTAAATGACTATTTGTTGAACTAATCTAGTATTAATTTCTAATATTCATTATATATATATTCATTCATTTTACAAAATAGTAGTGGTTTCAACTACAATTTATATAAAACGACATTTTTAAACAGAAAAACATGATTATGATTTTAAATTCGAAAAAACCGACCATTTGTAATTAATTATATTTTCCAATCCTTTTAACAATCTACTTCCTTCTAAATGAAATCTGAACATTTATTTATATCTAACCAATCCTACTATTTGATTAATAAATGTATTTTACTACATTTAAGATTTCTTTTTCCATCTCATAATATACTTGGGATTTAGTATATGTCATAATAACGACGTCTGTTCCTTTTCTATTTAATTGGTATGACATAATTGGAAATAAACCTAATTCATTTATACAATATTTGATTTTTTCCGCTTGTTGTATTGAACTCATAATGATCACTTTTCCATTATTATTCAAATACTTACTAATATTTTTTAATGTCATTATAATATCAGTAGTTGCTTCATTTGAGAAGGGAACTTCTGTCACAATAGCATCAATTTGAGTATTTCCCAATTGAATTGTACATGAATTACTAACATAATGCTTTGCTCCATAAAATGTCAAGCCAGGCTCAAGGGTCGGGTCAATATCTATACTAATCACATCTATTTCTTCTTTAATATATTTAGCTTGATAAACAATTCCACCCCCTCCGGCAAAAGGATCTATTAAGGTTTTTAAAATAGATGGAGTGGCTAAATTTACTAAACATCTAGCATCTTCAACAGGTAACCCCCGTCTACCTCTTTCACTTCCATCACCACGGTAACCAAAAACCTCCTTAACACATCTGTCCTTCCCAATAATTAAAAATTTTCTGTTATGTGGCGATTGATTTTTATATATTTCATCACTTTGTTCATAAAATAATTGAATAGAAAATTTCTTTTTTTTCCAAAAAAACCCGTTGACACTATTTATTTCACTCGTGTTTTTATACTCTGGATTTTCAAAATCTAACATATAAAATTTATCGCAGTATCCGATTTGTTTCAGATACTTCTTTAATTCTATTTTATATTCTTTTAGAATAAAAAAGGAAAAAAGCCCTTTTACATCTCCTAATGGTCCATTTGAAATAAATATTCCTTTGAGTGGAAACAGCGAATTAAACATTTCCATTATCGCTATTTTTTTAGCTTTAATTCTAGAATTTCTAAGAGAACAGACTAATACATGATAATTCTTCAAATATTCATCGATTTGATGTGTTACTACACATAAATTCAAATAGTACCACCCCTCTCTAAGGTATATATGATAAAATTAATTCTAAATCAGTTCTAAAAAAACTAGAACAAGTAACAAAATAATAGTTTAATACGGTAAGTATTATCCTTCCTAGATTTGAATTATTGGTTAGATATATAAAATAGCTTAAATATATATGCTTTTATACATAAAAAAATCCTTTAATTCTATTATAAACTAAAGGATTTAAAAATTCTATACTTATATTTGAATATTTAGGGACATTTCCAATTTAAACCGAATTTTTATGAATAATTAGTCTTTATTAAACTGTTATATGTCTCAAATCATATTACGAAAGTTAAGAAGGATTTTCTAATATTTAAAGACTAGTGTATTGTCTGACTGATACAATTATTCAGGCTGCAACTCTTTCGTTTTCTACTATTTCTTTTTGAGGTATAAAAGAGACCCATTTCACTCTCATAATTAATATGGTTGTAATAACTGCGGCAAGGTAATTTGAAAAAAGGTTTCCCCAAAATACAGAATAAAAACCAAGATAGCGCTCTGTTAACAATATAAAAACATATCTTAATAGCCAAATTCTTAAAATACCTGTTACGAGTGGTACTTTTGTACGTCCAAGACCAATAAAAGCTCCCTGCTCTACCATACATACACCAAAACCCACGACAGAATATGTATAAATATTCAAAGATTTATTAGCGATATCAATCACATCTTTCTGGTGGGTAAATAAAGTTGTAAGATGAGGTGCAAGTGGTACAACGACCGCAATCAGTATAACAGCAGTAATAGCACTGACAATACAGCCTATAATACAGGAGGCACGAGCTTTGTCACCTTGTCCCGCTCCAACGTTCATACTGACCATTATAGTGACAGCAGCTCCAAAGGCTGATGGTAAATTGAAACATACAGATGTAATACTACCTGCAATTCCTTGAGCATTTAAAACAATGGGTCCGTATTTTTCAATTTCATTATTAATAAGAAGGAATCCTAAATTGAGCATTAGAGAAGTAATCATAGCAGGAAGTCCGAGTTTTATGAGATGGTGTAAAATTTTAAAATCAAACCGGAAATTACTCAATATAAGTTTGTCTTCTCCATCTTTAATAAACAATTCATAATACATCCAAACACTAATTAAAATATTAGATACTAATGTAGCCATTACAGCTCCGATAATTCCCCATTGGAAATATGCAATAAACAGTGTATTAAAAAGAATTTTTAATACAAGCATAATTAACATTCTAATAAACGTAGCTTCCGGTTTTCCGGCAGCATTCTTAATCGCATTATAAATCGATTCAAGAAAGGAAAAAGGCAAAACTAGTGAATTTAAAGCTAGATATATAAATACATTGTGAGATATCTGTGGGTTTAATCTCCCAGACACAGGAAGAGCTACCAGAAAAAGAAGAGGAGCGATAATACAACCCAAGGTAAAAGCAAAAACGAATACTTGGGTGGAAACCCTCTTTGCTTCTTTAAAATTACCTATTCCATTCATTTGTCCAATAAGAGCCATACCCGCAACACTCAGTCCTTGAGCAACTGCAATAAGCATATTTATAATTGGGCCGGAGTAGGTTATAGCGCTTGCTGCCATAGTCCCGATGATATTATTAATAAAAATACCATCCACAACAGGCATAATTGATTGAACTAATCCCATCATAAGCGTAGGGACTGATAGTAGTAAAATTGTTGATGAAATTGGTCCGTTTAAGATTAAATCACGTCTTTTTTCCGTGTTCTGATGTAAAAAGCTAAAGCCCATTTTGAACCTTACCTGCTTTCAAATAAATATATATAATAGTCCATAAAATTAAAAAAATATTATTGTCATAATTACCGATTATACTCCTCTATTTAAGGAAGGTCAATTCAATTTATCGCCTACATTTTTATTTTTTTATGACTCAAATTTGTTCAATATTTTTTCATAATATATAACTGAAATAGTTGTAATAAAGAATTAAAAAATAAACTTAGAAAATAGTATTCTAAGTTTATTTTTTATTGAAATAATCTTATTTTCATAATTTAAATCCGTCATTTTTATTTAAACATAACAGGATTTAGTAAATCCAACATGTAGTTTAATTTATCTTCCCATCGGTTATGCATATCGTAGTATTTCAAATCTCTATTTAAAAATTTAAAACCAAGTTTTTCTAATATATGTTGCATTTTATAATTAGACCCCATAGTATCAGCAAATATCTTTTCAAGTTTTAACGTATTAGTTACATAATCAATTCCTAATCTAATAGCTTGAGTACCATAACCAAATCCTTTATAATGATCATTTGCAAGAATAATACCGAGTTCACATTGACTGTTTTCATAATTTATTCTTTTAATTGATAATTCTCCTATTGATGTATTATCTGATAAGAATATGCCTATCCTTAGATATCTCTCCATATTTTCAGTCATAAGTATATAATTTTTATCAATTTGTTTTTCATCATAATTATAAGGATTAGGGTCCATTATAGGATCAGGAATATAAGACATATAAAAATTATGGTACTCGCCTTTAGTAAATGTTTTTAGATATATTTTATCACCAGATACATAAATCATAAGCACCTCTTTTATGATAATAATAATAAAGTTAATAAATTGACTAATTAAGAAAAGACACAATTTAACATCATTATGTTTTACATTTCTAGATAGTACAGTAAATTATATCTTTTAACAAATACTTTTAAAATATATATAATTACTTTTCTTTTGGTATCGGAGTTGCCCAAGTTATTTCTCCACAAATAGGACATCTAACAAGCTTTTTAAAGATAACATTTGGTGTGAAAACAGCTACAAAAAAAGACAAGCTAAATATTTGCCCACATTTGTCGCATTGATAATAAATTCTCATCTTCCGTAAAGCAATAAGAGCGACAATTATAGCAGCTAAAATTATAGCAATTATATAATTTGACATATAAAATCATCCTTTCATTACGCAAAAAATACTTAAATCTGTTATCATTATAGCATTTTAATAAATCTATTTAAATATTATATGGATTATGAATATTTAAACTTCTTTTCTATTTCTTTAATATATACTATACTATTTTAAACAAATTATGTGTTACTTTCTTTGATATTCGAATCTTAAATGTTCATATAGATATACCTGCCATATTTATTATTACTTTCATAGTTATTTAAATCTCTTAAGTATTTTGTTTCATACCCTGTTAGATATGATGAAATCTTCTAACTGTAACTTTACAATCAAAATAATAACTTTTAAGCCAACATCTCTAATTGTTTCACTTTTGAATAAATTAAAAAAAAATCACTAGTACTTTACTTAAAATACTAGTGAAAATTCGATAGGATATAGTAAAAAATATATTAAACAAATGAAACAATTTTCCTAAATTAACTTTTCTCTTTTCTTTTCGATTTTTTTATTATATTACCAGAAGTTTCTTCTATTAATGACCACACTCATCAATATGTTGATGTTCATGGCAAACAGAACCTGTTGATTTAAGCTTACCATCCAAGTATTGAATGACAGTATCTTGTGGAATTCCTGTTACTCCTATTATTACTTCTATTCCTTTTTCATTAAAAATATTAACTGCACTACTACCCATTCCACCTGAAATAATAACATTTACTCCCATATCATTTAAATAATTAGGTAAAAAGCCTGGTTTATGTCCTGGATTAGGTACAGATTCACTTTTTACAATATGATTGTTTTCTACATCAAAAATTTTGAAACTATCACAGTACCCGAAGTGACCAGTCACCTTTTCATTTTCGCATGCCACTGCAATTTTCATATAATTTTTCTCCTTATTTTCTAAAATTTGTGAAATATGTTCAAACCAATCACCTGTATAAGATTCTATTATGCCTTTGTCGAATGCTTCAGACATTTTAGAATCTATAGGTAACTTAGCTAGTACATCAATATTATATTTTTTTGTAATTTCTTCAATATGGCTTTCACCAAATATCCTTGTTTCTTTACCACAATCTGGGCATTTAAAATATGACATATTTTCTATAATTCCGATAATAGGTATATTCATCATTTCTGCCATCTTAACCGCTTTGGATACAATCATTGAAACAAGTTCTTGGGGAGATGTGACTATTATAATTCCATCTACGGGTAAAGATTGAAATACAGTGAGTGGTATATCGCCAGTTCCAGGGGGCATATCAATAAACATAAAATCAACATCATTCCATATTACATCTGTCCAAAATTGTTTAACAGTTCCTGCTAAAATTGGACCTCTCCAGATTACAGGATCGGTGACATTTTCTAATAGAAGATTAATCGACATGATTTCTATTCCTGTGGAACTTTTTAAGGGAAATAATCCCAATTCATTGTTGATTGCTTTCCCAGTTATACCAAATGCTTTAGGTATTGATGGTCCTGTTATATCAGCATCTAGAACAGCAGTTTTATAACCTTTTCTATTCATAATTACTGCTAACATAGAGGTTATAACTGATTTTCCCACACCACCTTTACCACTTAAAATACCAATTACTTTTTTAACATTACTCAATTCATGAGGTTTTTCAGTACGAATTTTTTCCTGATTTAATTTATCGTCCATTTTTTTTACTCCTTTTTTGTTTTACTTTAATAAGTTTATGATTAAGCTTTGAAACATGTCTTAGAATTTAACTTTATAATAATGCTATGGTTTTTTCAAAAACATCTCTAGTTGCTTGCCCTGATGCACACTCAATTTCAACAATACTCTGTCCATTATTGATTGCTTTCACTGCCTCTGAATCAAAAGGAATTTTCCCCACAAATGATAAGTTATGGTCAATGCAATAACGTTCTATTTTTTCTGTATTTTTAATATTTGTATCAAATTTATTAACACATACTGCTATTTTTGTTTGGAATTTATTCGCTGTTTTAATAATTCGCTCCATGTCACTAATTCCTGAAATTGATGGTTCGGCAACGATTAAGACCATATCTACACCACTAATAGATGCAATTACAGGACAGCCAATTCCCGGTGACCCATCAATAATAGCCAAATCAATATTATCAGAAGCCATTATCATTTGCTTTTTAACCTCAGTAACCAACAAGCCAGAGGTACCGCTTCCTATTTTTAACTGAGCTGTAGAAAATACATTATCATCTACATATAACATCAAATTCCCAGAAACAGCAGGTTTTAATGATATTGCGCAGACAGGACAAATAATCTCACATACCCCACAGCCCTCACAAGAATTGTAATCTATTTTGTAAACATGATTTACCCTTATCGCATCAAAACGGCAATTTTTTACACATAAACCACAGCTTATGCACTTAAGGGTATCAATCTCTGCTTTTGGTAACCCCAAATAATCTGATTGCTTAGATTCTTTTAATCTACTAATAAGTAGGTGTAAATTAGGTGCATCAACATCACAATCTGCATAAGTTTTTGCATTTGACAATCTAATAAATGCAGTAGCAATTGTAGTTTTACCTGTTCCTCCTTTTCCACTAAGGATTAACAATTGTTTCATGTTGCACCTCCTCATAAACAATTCGGAGTATATTATTAAATAAATCATAGTATTTTTTATTTTCTCTTACAGAAATCATCGCATTAGAATTAAGAAATCCAAGTTCATTATCGAATGGAATATTACCTAAAATTTTTATTCCTTTTTCCAGGCAATACTTTTCCGCAGGATTTTCTTCTTCTAGACATTTGTTTAAGACGACTCCAAATGATTTATTATAAAGTTTCACTAATTCATAAACCATATTCAAATTGTGAACACCAAATATAGTTGGCTCTGCAACCAAAATACAATAGTTAGCATCTTTAATGCTTTCCATAACAGTACAAGAACTCCCAGGTGGGCAATCTATTATAGTTAGTTGATCTTCTTTTAAATCTAAATTTAATATTTTTTTTATTATAGGGACACCAGATTCTACTCCAGGATTTAATATTCCTGAAATCACTGTGACATTTTCCGATTCTCCTGTTTGAATTTCACCAATAGATTTATCTTTTTCTGATAAAGCTTTGTTTGGGCAAACTAAGACACATCCACCACAGGAATGACATATGTCCTCAAAAATATAAAGTTTTTTATAAATATACGCCAAAGCATTATATTTACAAAAATCAACGCATTTGCGACAATCACTACATAATTTTTCATCTACAACTGGAATTTTAACCGATATATCTTTTATATTAACTTTTTCAGGTTTGAAAAATAAATGTCCATTTGGTTCTTCAACATCACAATCTATATAAATAGATTCTTTTGCTACTGCAGCCAAATTCACAGATAAAAGTGTTTTTCCAGTTCCACCCTTACCACTAAGAACAGCAATTTTCATTCTACATTTCTCCTTGATTATGATACCCAGGGTGTATATCTTCTAACTTAGGTAAATTTCCTCCAAGAAAAGCATTTAGATTATCTAATATTACATCATTAATTGATTTAAAAATGAGGATATTTGCTTTTTTTAAAACCTCTTCAGCATTATCTCCACACCGAGGGCTAATTAAAGCAAATATATTATTATCCACAATTAACTGTGCCGCCTTTATTCCGGCACCACCTTGGCTTGATTGAGCACTATTAACAAGAAATACACTTTCTTTTGTATCTGTATCGTACATTAAAAAATAATTTGTACGACCAAAGGATTGACTTATTTTACTTTTCATAGACATATCATCTACTGGTATTGCTATTTTCATTTAAAAATCTCCTTCGTTTTTTTTATTATATTTATTTATGCATTCTACTTAAATAATTAATGTTAAAGTCAAAGTTACGTGTTTTATCAAAATATTATCATTATATATTTAGATAGAATACATCATACACATGTATATATGACAGAAATGGTGAATTATTTTATTACTAATTGTGTTATTCTTATTATTTAAATAATCATTTATCATTATCTTTACATCTACAACAGCGACCAACGCTACAATTTTTTTCACTTTTGTCACAGAGTTCATAATTTCCGCCTTCGATTCTTAACACTTTTCCATTCACTAGAGATTCAGCAAGTTTTTTTTTTGCATTATTATAGATTCCTTGTGCAGTAGTACGGGCAATATGCATTTGATTAGCACATTCCTCTTGTGTAAATCCCTCTAAGTCAATTAGGCGTACGGTTTCATATTCATCAACAGTCATCGTAATGAAACATTCCATATCGATAAGTGAATTAAGTGGCCCGTATCTATCACTGTCTGGTAAACAACAAACTTTCCGCCATTTTCTTGGCCTTGACACTTTCGCTTCACCTCGCATTTAAAAAGTTTACAGAAGTATCCACTGTTACCTTTCTCCATTATATAAACTTTTTATTGATTATTAAGTGTATTTTTTGAAAATGTTTTATTGGCATATGCCATTTACAAATTTATTGTATCATGTTTATGACATATGTCAATAATAAAATCCACTTTTTTTAATTTTTTTCCAATTCCCTAAATCCTATAAATAGCTAAAATGGGTTATTCACATTTATACACATTCCCTGAATACTTGATATAAATGCATATTTACATTCGTTAAGTAGTGATTTCTCGTAATCATCATTTAATAAGTATAAATATTACAGTTTCTTCGTTTGGATTAATTAATACTTTTTTTCTATATTTGTAAAATATATTTCACCACTCCTACGAATTTTATATAGTAATGAAGTCTTAAGGAACGATTTAATAAAATACTGGTGGATTATAAAAAAAGGCGTCTCGTTACAAATAAATGTATGAGTGCCTTTATAAATTATATAATTTTTATTAAAGAGGTTAGTAAATAAAATGGATAAGTTGTTCTTTTAAACCATTAAATATTTCTTTTCGCCTATTTTTCACTGTCATTTATACCTACAATATTCTTTTTTAAACTTAACTTCTTTCTATTTTTGTACGCTAAAATTACATTTATAGGCAAAAAAATTACAATGATACCTCCAATAATATAAGGAATAAAATTAAACTTTTTTATAGTTATATTTCGGGAAAGTATAATCTCTGTATCATCTTTGGTAAACTTATAAACAATAGACTTTACTCCAAACGCATTTTTATTTAAGTCAGTTAATTGGTCTAATGTGTAAGAATCTTCAAATTTAAGATCTTCAGATCCTGTAAAATTAGATAGGTTGGTGGTAGTTTTATCATTAAATCCTGTAAGATTTAAATTAACATTGAAATCATAAAATTTTATAACTTCTGAATTACAATCAAGGATTGTATTACTGAAGATTAAATAGTATTCATTAGCGTTTTCCTTTAATAACTCACTATATTCTATAGGCACATACAGTTCACTCGTAAAACTAACATAATTATAATAAAAATTTGCTTCAGAGTAACTGTTATTATTATAATTGCGATAATTTTCTATCTTGAGGTTTTCATCAAAACGAATAAGGTTAAAATCAGAACCAAGGATATAATAGTAGTTATCATGGGCCTTTATAAGTTTCAATAAATTAAATTGGAATAAAGAATAACTCGAGATATTAATTAACGAAACACTGTTTTCTTGAATAACCGCTCCATCTTGATCAAGTTTGATTAAAACTAAATCCTTATTTGGGTTGTATCCAATAATTAAATAAGTCCCATCCTCTAATTGATTAACTAGTAATATTTCTACTCCATATTTCGTATTATCATAATTAAATACATAAGTCCCATCTGGTTTAAGTTTATAAAGTTTATCTTCGGTCGAGATAACAAGATAATTATTATTATCTTCTATCATTGAGGTGGCATAACCACTAATACCTTTTTTCCATCCAAAATCTCCATTAAAATTAAACTTTTCAACAAATGGGGAATAGTTACCCGTTACAATGTAGCCATCATCAACAAGCATTATTTTTTCATTAAATCCATCAATGAATTTGTCAAATAATATATCGCCCTGTTCATTAATGCTTAATAAATGATCACGTGTTAATATTACATAATTATCACTCTCTGGATTATAAACAATTTTCGCATACCCTAACTGTTCATCCTTACTCCATTCTTCCTGAAAATTGCGATCATATTTTATGATTGAACCAGATGCCAATATGATAAACCCGCCATCTATTGTGCTAATTGTATCTGTTATCGTATAATTACCATCAAGCAATATGTTATTTTGAGTAAACAAATAAAGGTTATTATTGTCATATCCATAAATCACTTTTACATAACGATATAAAGTAGTCGAATCATTAATCACGTAATTAATCGTATAATCTCCAGCTGTAGTAGATTCTGTAATAGTAATACTTGGCGTTACTTCATAAAGTTCTCCATTAAATAAAACTCCTGGGTCAGTATAGCCAATACCATTTTCTATTAAAACATACTCCTTTCCATTTAAAGAATATTCGTTTTCAGCATGTACTACAGATGAGTTGTAAGCAAAAAGAAACAACAACAATAGCCCAATAAAAAAAGAATATTTTAACTTCATAAATTTTTCCTTTCCCTTTATAACATGTATTCTCATTTAATAAAATGTTATCATAATTATTAATAATAATCAAGCAACAAAACAAAAAGTTTCCAGTTATCAATGAGTTTTTCAAACAAAAAGAACGTTTCAGTGCTAATAATTAAATTCATGGAAAAAACTGTATGAAAACAAATTAATTCTAAATAAAAATGTAGCCAAGTAATCTCATTATTGAAGAAATATGATATTTAATTATTTAATATGCATTAATTATCAAAAGAAAACTAAATTTATTTATCTATCTTTAATTTGTTCTACTTTTTAAGAATATGCGAAGATGTCTAAAAAAACCATCTATCTCCTAATGAGTTTATAGTCAATATTCCATTGTTAATTACTTGAAATAGAATAAATTTAAAAGTTGTTATCATCTAACTTAAACGCTGAAATGGTTATTTTCATTTAAAAAATCAATTTAAATATCTTTAGTAAGGTTTGAATTATAATTTATTTAAGGAAATGACTCTTTTTCTCTACTATATGTTGACTTAACACCGATTTTTTAAAATAGATTGTTTTTAAAGCAAAATATTTTCCAATTTCTTGATAAATTGGATTTATTTCATGAAGTGAGCAAGTAGAGCCTCCTTCAATTGTTGTGCTTGTTCACGTTTAATTCCTGTTCTAAAACTTTTGATATCACTATTCTTAAGATAAGGATGACTGTATTATGTTTGGTAAAACAACCTATATTTTTCATTTTTTTTATAAAACCACTTTTAATGGCCTATTCATTAATTAGTATATTGTCATATGTTATAGTGTTAATAACTATATTAGAATAGGAGTATATTTTATGAATTGTGGATGTAATGACCTTAATTTTTCTGATCAAGATGCCCGATTCGTAGGCAATCCTTGGTATGGAGATGGATACTGGGATGATGGATACTATGGTAACCCTTGGTATTATCCTAGTCCTTATTTCTACCCTTGGTTCTTCCCCTTCTTTGGTCGCCCTTGGTTCGGTCGTCCCGGTTTTGGTCCTGGATTCGGTCGTCCTGGATTCGGTCGTCCTGGTTTTGGTCGTCCTGGTTTTGGTCGTCCTGGTTTTGGTCGTCCTGGTTTTGGTCGTCCTGGTTTTGGTCGTCCTGGTTTTGGTCGTCGTTAATAAATTAATAATTGAACAAAAAAAGCATATCAATGCGATATGCTTTTATTTATGGGTATATCTCTCACTCAATTTTTTATTTATCATATTTTTGAGGTTATTTTAAATAAAAATCTTAGTGTAAATACATGCAACATATAAATTAATATTTAAGATATCGTCAGCACCTCATATTTGCTGGCAAGTTCAATAAAATGGCTCATACTACTTGGAATCCCTACTGTTAATTGATCTGTAACACCATAGTAGTCACTACATGTTTTACAAGCTAAAATAGTTACACCCTGATCAGCAAGTTCTTTTAAATGCACTGACACTAATGAATTATCTGTCATTGTAAAGACACCTCGATTCATACAAAAAATTGCGACTGGCTTATCTTCTTTTTGTTTTAATAACGTAAAAAATGTTTCAAGAATATTCTCACCTAGCAATTTATCTCCTGTGCCTAATTGATCTGAACAAACAAGAATTATTTTGTTTTTCATTACATTTCTACTCCTTTCAATTATCATTTATCTATGAATTATAATCTTTTTCTATAATCAAGTCAAACACTCTATGTCTATGTTTATATACTAGCATCATTATTCCAAAATTACTCCTTATGACATTATGCCTCTTTTTTATCCCACAATTATATTTTAGAACCTAGAGTCAACTCCAAGTCAAACATTTTTTAATAGCAGTACAATTTAATGATTCTATTAAGATTAACTATTTCTGATTTGTCTGATAAAATGTTATTGTCTACAGGTTATATAAAATCCCATCATCAAAGAACAAACTTTCAAAGTGGATAAAAAAAGCCACAAAGCCTTAAAAATTTAGTTCTTTGTGGCTAATTTTTATTTTAAAGGTAGACTATCAATATTGATTAAAATTCAATTCTTAATAAACGTGTTCTACTAATATATCCTGCACTCTCTAATGTTTTCTTGCTCTCATGATTATAGTACCAACACCCAGGAAGTGGGATAATCCCTTTCTCATTACAAATCTCTTTAAGATGCAAAATAATACTACGACCTACACCTTGCTGACGGTATTTAGGGTTAGTAAACATCCCTGTACCCTTGCAACCGTTCATAATTACATTATCCACGATAATTCCCATACCTAAAAATACATTGTCTTTGCGCAAGATATATAGTTGCTCCTTCTCAATTCGTTCTTCATGTTTGTCAACAAAGTCACCAGTAATTTCAATAATTTCGTCGATATCTTCAGTAAACCGATTACTTTATCAAAACAAACTTTTATGCTAGTTCCGATTCTATAACTAACTCTAAGTTCTTACGAAGGTCAAGATAATATCAAGATGTTTTTAAAACCATTTTCAGTAGCAATATTTTTTAAATAATTCATCTCATTCTCTGTCGGGGTTTCCAGATGCCTATATTTTTCTCTTACACCAAAAGGTCTGAAACATATTAATTTATATCTTATTTCTTTAATTTTTTGATATTCCTTAAGCATATTAGTTATTTCATAGACAGTTTTCTGGTTATTCAGATAGTTTTTAATTATAACAGTTCTGATTTCATATAATTTACCGATACTTGCTAAAAACAAAGCATTATCAAGGACATTTACATTATTTTTAGATGTCAATTTTACATGTTCATCATAATCGGTTGTTTTTATATCAAGCATGATGGCGTCGGTATTTTCCAATAAATCCGGATATTCAGAAAACTTAATGGAGCCGTTGGAATCAATAAAATTTGTTAATCCCAATTTTTTCGTTTCTTTAAATAATTCAATTAAAAAGTCCTTTTGTAGAGTACATTCTCCACCAGATACAGTTATACCAGTAATAAAAGGTAAATTCATTTTTATACGCAAAACTACTTCACCAACAGTTAAATTTAATATTTTAGGAGAAGCATCATGTTTACATGTTTTAATGCATGTATCACAATCAATGCATTTAGCTTTATTCCAAACAACTTTTTCATTAACTACAGTCAGTGCCTGATTAGAGCAAGAAATTACACATTCTTGACAATTCATACAATGGTTAATTGTTTCAGGATTATGGCAATATTTACAATTAAAATTGCAAACTTGAAAGAATATTACTGTTCTGTTACCAGGCCCGTCAACAACACTGCTGTCAATAATTTTATTGATATTAGCTTTTATCATTAATATTTCTTACCTTACGTTCTAAAATTCTGTATTTATTTAAAGGATCTTTGGCATATTGAATTGTATCATAACTTATCTGTTTATTATTGTTTATTTTTTCTAGGTCAGATTTCTTTACAAGATAACCTGTAACTCTGATTAAATCACCATCTTCAGGATAGGCTGAGATATATCTCATTCCGGATTCAAAACCACCATTAAAAATATCAAGAACCGCTTGTGGATTTTTTTTTGCGGTATAATCAAACGGGAAATGATCTCCTATACCTGAGGGGAAATACTTATGATACATCCCTGCCTGTCTTAAATGATCATATAGAGGAATTTCTTCACCGATTGCGATTCTTACTCCCGCAGTTGTATCCTCATCATTAGCAGCCCCAACCTGAGCATGTAACATAAAATGATGATTCCATATCTTACTATATTTACTTTCGAATTTATCTACTTTTTCTTTTATCGTATCTAAAATTAATATGCCTACTTCATTGGCTCCCTGATCTTTACCATAAGATAGGTTTTTATTCTCATATTTCATCAGTTTATTAACACATTCATGCATGCCGACTAATCCGAATAAACCGACAAATCTATCTAAAGTGATAAATCCTTCAGTAACCAAAAAGTTTTCTTTAAAAAATGGAGTTTTTTCAACAATGAAGTGGATTTTACTTTCCATAAATTTAGTTAAAGCACAGATGGCTTCCGGCAATTGTACCTGGAAAAAATCCTCAAAAGAAACTGAATTATCAGCAATCTTGTTAAGTCTTAATCTTGATAGTGTAAATGCGCCACCGCCTATCGGCAATCCATTATAACAACTAGCGATTCCGTAATCACCGTTAAAATCGTCTCTAAACATCTTATCATTAGCGAATGCTGGATTAGCACAAATCAAAGATGATTCTATACACTTTAATGCAAATTCATTGCTAGTTTTATCCTTATCATATAGAATTGTTAAATTTGGTGTAACATCTTGCAACTCTTTTTCTAAATCGATAATGATATTTCCGGCTAATGTTTCTTCAGGTCCGATATTGGCATGACAAAAACTATCATTAATTGTTCTGTCTAAATGAATTAAAAACCATTTAATTTGTTCCCTAGCCTGCTTTTCATCAACAATAAACGGATTTAATAATTTATCTATTCTGCCTAAATATACAGGAAATCTTGTTATCGAAGGGACATGATGATAAAATACCAAAAGCGTGTTAATCGCGTCTGTTAAGGTCATAGCCGGTTTTAATCTTAAAAACTCACAGCCTTCTTTCAAAAGCTTATCATAAGTAGGCAAAATATATCGTGGTGCATATGGAGCATGGCCTTCATCTAAATCACATATTATCCCATCATTAACAAGTTCAAAAAATTTATCATCAGCTCCACTTGGATAAGGCAATAAATTCTCTGAAAGCTTGGCCAAGCCATATGTTTGTTGTTCATACGTAAGTGACGGGTTTTTAATAATATCTGTTGCTGCTTCTTGAGCTTCTTTTAAGTTTTTAAAAATTTGCATACTAACTCCTCCTCATATATTCATGGTACCCATATTTTATCAAAAAAAAGTAGTTAAATAAATGTTATTTTGCTATTTTATAATAATGTATAAATTTCTCTAGAACTTATAGTGTATTAAGCACTGTATTTCCAGCTAACATTTTACACTTAATTTTACATGTCTTTATGATCGAGTAAAGTTGGGCTCGTGAGATTGTGGCGATTGTAATAAGAGTAATAAATTTGCTGTTACTAGACAAACCGCTCTTATTATCCAATGGTTTACAAACAATCGAAAAGATTCGATTAATTTCATATCTCGACATTTCATTATACTTAATTAATAATAGGCAAGTTATTACTTAATGCATGTTTACTCACCTTATTTTTAAGCATTTTTTAAAAATGATATATAAAAGTAAAATCAATGTATTTTGAAATATTCTATCTTTGTTTAAAAATAAGTAATAAAATTTTAAAAAACTTATTGTGTTTTACACAATAATGTCATATACTATTATTGTGTAATACACAATAAGGGAGGAAATGACGTGAACTCACAGTTTAAACGTGGAATAATTGAATTATGTGTATTAAAGGTAATAAGTAAAGAAGAATTATCTAGTTTTGAAGTAATAGAAACCCTAAGTACTAAGATTGATGTTAATGAGAATACGATTTACCCAATTCTTAGACGTCTAACGAATCAGAATTATTTTGAAACATATACAAAAGCAATGCCAATAGGAGCACCGCGTAAATATTATAAAATTACCTCACTTGGTTGTGAGAAACTAGAAGAATTTCAAAAAGAATGGAAAAGTTTTTTAGATAATGTGCTCAAAATATTAGGAGGAGATTAATATGACCATTAAGTTTTTTGAGAATTTAGAAAAAAAATTAAATGAATATCAAATTTCAAAAAAAGAAAAACAAGATATCATAGACGATTACAAACAAATGTATGAAGATGGAGAGAGAAAAGGATTAAATGAAGAAAAAATTATCGAAATGATAGGAAGACCTGAAAAGATTACAAATGAATTGGGCTTTAAAAAGAAAGAGAAGTTCCCCTCTGGAGAGAAAATTATAGCACTTTCACCTTTTATATCTTTTATCATCTTTATGACGCTAGGTTTAACTAGAAACCTTTGGCATCCGGGATGGATGGTATTCTTGTTAATACCTGTAGTGGCGATTATTATTGAAATGGGAAAGAATAAAGAACAATACATTTTGACAGCTTTAAGTCCGTTTGTAGCGTTTACTTTTTTCTTATTATTCGGTTTCTTAAAAGGAATATGGAATCCAACTTGGTTGATATTTATTATTATTCCTATGTTGGGTATTATCGAGTCTAAACGTGATATGGATCGCTTAACTTTCTTTACGGCATTATCTCCGTTTATTTCTTTTATTGCTTTTGTATTCATAAGTATTAATACCGGGGCTTATAATTTAGCTTGGTTAACTTTTTTATTGATAGTACTTTTAGGAATTTTCCATATGGATAAAGCTATTGATAAAATATTATTACTATTATCTTTAATTGTTTCAACAGGATTATATTTAGCAATTGGTTTTTATTTTGATACATGGTTAGTCGCATCTTCAGCTTTTATTATCTTTATAATAATCGGATTATTTACAGATTTTATTAAATTACAAGTCACCGGATTAAATAATAAAACAGACAGAATCATTGTACTTATCTCGATAATAATGTTTTTAGTAGCAGGTTATTTCTCTAACGTATGGGATATTTCATGTTTACTACTATTAATTATACCTGTAGCAATGATTATTAAATATCGTGAAAATAATAAAATATTTACACCATTGAGTCCTTTTATAGCTTTAACGATATTTATATTACTAGGTTATTTCTATAATTTATGGTATATTGCCTGGATTGCTTTTATAATTATTCCGATTATTGCGATAATTGAGAATGTTGAATAAAATTGATTATGTAAAATTCTTTCAATAACATCATAATAATTATATTGTACTGAAATTAGTTATAATAAACGGATGGTATTTGTTCTAATGTCATATTCCGACTTGATATTGAAATACACTTTCTTTCTTATTTTTAAAAGTAAATCAATATCTGTTAAAGACAAAGTGTTCTTTACAAAAGTCCTTGAATTAAGTGAAAAGCGCGTGAATGCGCTGTTAAATATCAATAAAACCCGTGAAAGTCAATATGATTCTCACGGGTTTTAATATTACTGAAATAATGCTAGTAATTATTTATCTTATTTTATTCTATCTAGTAACTTTAATAATCCATAAATTATTGCTTGAGGCGTAGGAGGACATCCCGGTATTACAATGTCTACAGGCAGTAATTCTGATAATTGGCATGAACCGTAGCCTTCTTTGAATATCCCTCCATTATAGGCACAAGCACCAATAGCAACAACAAGTCTTGGTTCTGACATAGCATGATATGTTTTTATAAGTGCATCCCTCATATTTGCGGAAACTGGTCCGGTCACTACTATTCCATCAGCGTGTCTCGGTGATGCTGTAAAATCAATACCAAACCTCGAAAGTGCATAATAGGTGTTCTGCATTGCTGATAGCTCTTGAAGGCAAGCATTACAAGAACCTGTATCTACTAACCTTAAAACAAGAGAACGCTTAAACATTTTATATATATTTTCTTTTAAAGCATAGCCACTAGCTTCTACCTCCGCCATTTTATAATCGTGGCTTTCTACAAGGGCATTTTTATCACAATCATCAAGGCAGTTCTTGCAGAAAATGCACTTTTTGTAGTCGATAGATACTTTACCGCCATTTATTGACAGCGCATCTACAACACAATTTTTCAAACATTCACCGCAGCCGTTGCATATATCATCTTTTATAACAATTTTACCAAAGGAATATTGATTATCGTAAAGAGGATCCTTTACTGTTTCTTTTCCGTATTTTATTCTATCCGTAAAAATACTCATAGTTTACCTACCTATCATTTTCAGAATAAGACATATTGAAACTCTTGTTGCAAAGAGGAAAATCAGGGACTATTTCGTTTAAAACTGCATAGCTTAAGCCATTCCAGTTTGTAAATGATGGAGTTTTAAAATAAATCCTGCTGAATTTATTGTCTTCACCTGTTTTTCCATACACAACTAATTCGCCTTTTACAGTCTCTACGGCAACTACCGCCTCTTGATTTGGAATTAGCTCAATTCTCTTTTTGAACTTTGGAATATCTTTCACTATATAAGCCAAGGCCTTACTAATAAAATCAAAAGCATCTCTTATTTCAGATACTTTTAATTTATATCTTTCAAAAACACCGCCAACAGATTCGCTTTTAACCTCTTTTTTTATATCGCCATATATTTCATATGGAAAACTTGTCCTAACATCATAGCTGATTCCACTTGCCCTTCCCACAATGCCTGTTAGACATAGTGCATTTGCCTTTTTATTGTATACGAGGCCAGTATGCTCAACTCTATCTAAAAAAGAAACATTATCAAGAGTCATTTCAATTATTTCATTCATCCGCTTTTTTATATTTTCTAATGTATTTTCTATATCCTTTGAAGATTCTTTAGTAAAGGCAAAATTTATCCCAAAGGGTATAATGGAATTTCTTAAAAATCTACTACCTGTCAATCTTTCGCACAACTGGTGGATTAATTCTTTAAAATAGGCAAATTTCTTTGCGGGATAACTGAAGCCGATATCAACACACATTCCGCCAATGTCATCAAGATAGTTATAAATTCTTTCAAGTTCAAGAAGTACAACTCTAACAGCTTTAACCTCAGGAGAAATTTCCATTCTCGTCAATTTCTCAATTAACAGCGCATATGCCTCACTATAAGCTACAGAAGATTCTCCGGAAACTCTTTCAAATAATAGATTCAAATTGTTTGCATCCATGTTTTCCGATAATTTTTCTATTCCACGGTGCTTGTACATAAGTCTTATTTCCAAATTCTCGATTTGTTCTCCGATAACACTAAATCTGAAATGACCAGGTTCTATTATTCCTGCGTGAATAGGACCAACTGGAATTTGAAAACCGCCCTCACCACTGAGCTCTTTGAATTTATATTCCGGAACTTCCCTAGAAATCGCAATCTTTTTTCCATGGGGAAAGGATTTTCTTAAAGGATACACAACATTTTCCCAAAGTTCATGTTTTACAAGATTTCTTGTATCGGAACCTAAAGAGATTTTAAGACCGAATAAATCCGATATTTCTCTTTCAAATAAATTCGATGGAACAATAATATCTTGTAGGGAAATTATATCATCTATTGTTTTATAATTTACAAACACAAAGTAACCCTGGTTTCTATCTGTAAAAAGGATGCTTATGATAAATTCCTCTTCCTCTTTGCAAAATTCAGCTGTAAAGTGCAATTTGTATTCCGTTATTAACCTAATCACTAGATCTTTTACTAAATTTTTAGTACTTTCTATATATAATTCATTTTCATTAATACGTGAGGTTTTAAAATTTAATTCTTCAATTTCCTTTTGAAAAAATTCAATATTCATATCATCCCTCCTTATATGCCAATAATAGACGTAGCTTTATTTAATAACGGTAACAGTAAGGTGCTGAATGTGCCACTGACAAACAGAATGCATAGTAGACTAAGAATAAGCGGCAGGATATTTTCGCTATCTCTTTTTTCCCTCAATAGTTCTTGTTCTTCCTTTTCTTTCAGGAAAGTCATCGGGATGAAGGCAATGAGAAAACCGGCAAAGGCTAATAATAGACTCATAGAAATTATAGCTACATAAATGTAGTGTCCATCGTTTATACCTGCAGAAATAATTTTAAATTCACTAAAAAATAATCCAAAAGGAGGTGTACCGGTGATTACTAAAATACCAATCAATAAAAACGCAGCATTTATGGGCATTGTCTTAATAAGACCATGAATTTTATCAATTCGTTTTGATTTATATACAGATAAAATATTGCCTGATACGAGGAATAACAACGTCTTTCCATAGGCATGTACAATTGAATGCAGCAATGCGCCAAATACACCAACGCTACCACCAAAGCCTATACCAATACTTATTATCCCCATATTCTCAACAGAAGAAAACGCTAATAAGCGCTTGTAGTTTGTCTGTTTTAAGATGCTAAAGGTAGCAATTATGAGAGAAACACAACCGAAGACAATAAACAAGTATTTCAAATCCTGAATTCCATCTATTTTTTTCACAATTATATAAAATCTTATTACAACATACAGTGCTAAATTTATGAGAACACCTGACATCATTGCACTGATAGGCGATGGGGCCTCACTATGTCCGTCAGAAAGCCATGTATGCATTGGCGCTAAACCGACTTTTGTACCTATTCCTATAAAAATGAAGGTGAAAGCCAATTTGGCTATGTTACTATCAAATATTTGATAATTATTAACCATATTTGTCCAAAGAAGCATGTTGCTATCGCCACTATTTCCCTTTGAGGAAGCATAGATGAGGAAGATGATTCCCACAAGACCTATCGCTATACCAATGGAACACAGTATGATATATTTCCATGCAGCTTCAAGAGATAGCTTGTTATTATTAAAGCCTATTAAAAATGCCGTGGACAAAGTTGTTGCCTCAAGCCCTATCCACATCCCCATGATATTGTTACTAGTGCTTAAATAAAACATGGATAACACAAAGAATATAAATAAAGTATAATAAGTTTTGGCTTTTCTTAATGAAATAACATTTTCCTTTACTTCATTTTTGATATAGGTGTAGGAGTAAGCAGAAGCTATAAACCCTACTGTAGATATAAGTAAAAGCTGGATTAAACTGAAACTATCGATATAAATATTATCATTTATATAATAGAGATAATCTTTACTATTTACCTCAATTCCTATGATGAAAGTGATTATGATTAAAACAACCATTCCTAGAGTAACTATTGCCGAAATACTCTTTATATTCTTAAAAAATAGACTAGCTAAAAGCATAATCACAAATATAGCTGGTATTAAGTAGATATACATAAATTCGCCGCCTATTCCTTTAAATTTGAAAGATAATCTGTATTTACTGTGTCAAAGGTTTGGTTAATTCTGAATATCATAATTCCCATTATAAGTACAAGTATAAGTAATTCAAATATGATACCGAATTCGATTACAGCACCCATTTTAATCATGGATATTTCAAGCAGGACAATTCCATTTTCAAAAGTGAGAAGTCCAAGCATCTGGGTAATTGCCTTCTTTCTTCCGATGAGAAGTATCATTCCTACCCCCATAAGTACTATCCCTACCTTCATAAAGAAGCTTGTCTCATTAACTAGTGCAGCAAAGGTAATTACAACAAAGACGCCGGTTAAAATATAGGACCAGAATATATTTATTACAAACTCTAGCTCTCTGTTAATTTTCAGATGACGTACAGCTCTATTAATAATGTAAGGCGCTATAAATACTTTAATAGTCAGGGTCAAGACAAATAAAATAAAGTAGTCGTAGTCCTTTAACTCAATTCCTTTAAGTAAACAGACACCTGCTATTAATAAGGATTGAATGGAAAACCATCTAATAAGAAGTTTTATTCTCCGAAGACCTGTCATAGTTATTGCTGAAAGTAGTATCGATGCGATTAAAAATTCTACCATTATAAGCACTCCCTTACATAAAGTAGTAAATAGCTACGGAAATAACACCTAAAGAAAGGGCTGCAGCGAGAATTTCCGGAACTCTAAACAATCTGAATTTTGCCATGGATGTTTCGATAAGAGAAATAACAGTTAAGCAGATAAACATTTTGATAATAAAAAATAGAAAGCCATGTGCCATTAGTACTAATGAAATACTTGTACTAATTCCAAATGCAAAAAAAGAATTAAGAAACAATGTCAAAAATAGTACCAGTTTTATAGATGAAGCGAGCTCAACCATAGCCAAATCACTTCCTGAAAGATCTAGAATCATTGCTTCGTGAATCATAGTCAGTTCAAGATGTGTTTCAGGATTATCTATAGGTATTCTAGCGTTTTCAGCAATCAACACCATGAAAAAGGCTGCTGCGGCAATAATATGAGGAACACTTAAATAGCCTCCTCCTGCGTTTAAAAAAGCGATATCATATATATTAAAGCTCTTGAATTCTATGAATAAAAAAGTAATCATCACAAACATAATCGGTTCAGCTGACATTGAAATAAAAAGTTCGCGGCTAGCACCCATTCCTCCGAAGGTGCTTGCACTATCAAGTCCTAATAGAGAATAAAGGAATTTGCTTATACCCAATAAAAAAATAATGATAAATAAATTTCCGAGTGGACTGTTATGACCGGTGTAGAATACAGGAACTAAAAAAGCGGCGGTAACAGCGAAAGTTAGTGATAAAGCCGGAGCTAGTTCTGTAATAAAGGAGCTAGTCGTTGAAATGACTCTTCCCTTTTTAAATAGCTTTATCAGGTTATAATAAACTTGAAATACCGGAAAGCCCTTGTACCCCCTGAAATAAGCTTTGAGGCTTTTTATAACTCCCATGAAAAGAGGAGTCAGCAGTAAAATAAGTAGACTTTGAATGAAATAAATAATATACTGTGTCATTTTATCACCTCTATATGAAATTCATTACAAGGACGATCGCTACAAGTAAAGCGAAAAATATGTATGAAACATAAGCTTGAATTTTCCCATGATGAATTTTTATTATTTTAGACGCTACAAAATCAAAAAAAGCTATTATTCTGGAATAGAGATGTGTCTCAATGAAATCCCCAACCTTTTGTTTAAGAAAGATTGTATCTTTAACTACGACTTCTTTTTTATACAAAGTTATATTCCCAGTAAATTTTGCTACTGGCTGTGAGAAACCACTTGCAGAATACTGCATGAAAGGCTTAATTTCATTGAAACCGCAAGCCCAGGTTTCGTAAGTTTCTTTCTTTTCGTTTCTTCTTATAAAGCGGAGAAATATATAAATGGTAAAACCGACAATAATAAGCAATAATGAGATGATGGATATTTCAAAGCTAAAGGCTTTCATGTATACAGTACCTGTTAACCCTGTAAATTTAGAAACCTCTTTATAAATCCAACTTATAATTACCGGTGAAATGATACCCAGTATAATAGTATAAGCGGTTAAAATAGCCATTCCAAAATTCATAGAAACTGGAATTTTATGTGTTTTAACTGCCTTTTCTGTTCGAGGTGCTCCTAGGAAGGTAATTCCAAAACTCTTAACTGATGCCCACATTACACCTCCACTTGTTACCGCAAGAAGAATTCCACTGAACAATACTAGTAGTATTAATAGAGGATTAGAAATCGCAGTTCCTGCTTCGATAAAGCTTTTAAATATTAAAATCTCACTGGCGAAGCCATTTAATGGAGGTATTGCGCATATAGCTGCTGTTCCTATAAATACACAGAATGCAGTAAATTTAATTTTTTTATGTAAGCCACCTAATTCATTCATATTTTTGGTTCCGGTTGAGAAAAGTACACTACCGGCACCTACGAATAAAAGGCTTTTGAATACTCCGTGATTTAATATGTGAAATAATGCGGCAGCTAATGCTAACACACTCAAGGCATGTTGTCCATATTGCTCTAATAACATTGAAAGCCCTAAGGTAGAAAAAATCATTCCTATGTTTTCGACACTTGAATATGCTAAAAGCTTCTTTATGTCTTCCTGCATAATGGCATTTATAACTGAATAAATAGCTGTTACAGCTCCTGATACCATAATTAGCATGGAAAAATAGATAGGTATATCGCCAACAAACATAAATACCACACGGATAAATCCATAAAGTGCAATTTTAAGCATTACACCAGACATCAGCGCGGAAATATTTGAAGGTGCCGATGGATGAGCTTTTGGAAGCCATGCATGCATAGGAATTAATCCAGCTTTGGCTCCAAAACCAAGTAAAGCTAAAAACAATATGATATATTTTTCTATAGCTGTAAAATTGTGAGTTCCATTTATCAAATTCATGAAATTAAGACTTCCCGAATATTTTGCTAATATTATAAACATAAGAATAAGCAGCAATCCACTGATATGAGTCATAATGAAATACATAATTCCAGATTTGATATTTTCCTTATTGTCGTGTTCATAAATAACCAGAAAGAATGAGGACACAGACATAAGCTCCCAAAATATCAAAAAGCTCAAACTATTACTTGATAATACCACTCCGAGCATGGATATAACGAAAAATATCATCATTCCCCATAAATATGAAGTGGAATAACGTTTTTTATATTCCTGTACATATCCTATGGAGTAGATGAAAATCGGAATGAAAATTATAATAATGATAAGAGAAAAATAAATTGACAGCCAGTCATGCATGATGTAGTTACCAATATCCAACTTCATATATTAAGTTTCCTCTCTCCTTCTTGTAAACTCTCTTTTTTAAGATTAAGATATCTTTTGAAAGCATTTAACAGCATTTCGAATTATTAATTAAACCAATTCATCATACCATATAAGTAGGAGTATAACAATAAATTTTTGTGTATTCCTGTTGAATTATTATCGTAATTTTACAGATAATAATATCCCTATAAAAACGGCCTCTCACTACTTTGTGTGGGTAAATCTAAAAAGCATGATCCAATTAAAATCCGGATAAATCCAATTTTCTGCACACTAAATAATTCATCGTTTGAAATCCTCTTACACTTTGTATTTATATTTTGGATGATACTATTCATTCCGTCAAGAATTGAGCTTTTGTAAAGATAGTCAAAATAGTTTAATATCTCATTAAAATGGTTTCTTATCGTAGTTACTAATAATAGCTTTTTGATAGCTCTAGAGGCCTCTAACCTGTTAAATAGATTTCTTGTAGTACTAACTCATTTGATAAGCACGTCCTGTCTTTAGCTGTTGTTGATTTGAAAATGCTTCTTTTCTAATAGTTTCGTTTTTTCACCCGATGTATTATGTTAATATCTCAATTGTCTTAGTTTCTTCTTTTTTTAATCTCTCCATTTGCATGTTTCATAACGTGAAACTTATCAATAATGGTACGACTGTTTTTGAAGTTGTTTGAGATACCATTTCTAAAACTCAGTGACATATCACAAATTATGATTTTAATGTTTTCTTTGATACCATGGTATAGAATTAAATCCTTTGTATCAACTGTTTCATTACTGTCACAAATGCAGCTGTAAAAAAATCTATATTATTCATTTTTTATCCAACCTTAATTCTTCATATTATTCGTTATCAAATTATTCAAAAATAACAAATTAATAAAACAGAACCTTATAAAATAACTCCTACCGTATGGGACGGTGGGAGTTATTTATAATAGCTATCTATAAATTATTGTTCTTATAATCTCTAATTCTTCTATATAAAGTACTCCGTGAATGAAGTCCAAGTACTTCCATTGCTTCCTGTTCAGTCATCTTTTTTGCTTTCATGTATTCAACCACTTCATTTAGCTTAGGGAGTGATACTTCTATTTTTTTTCTACCTCGATATACATTTTTACTTTTTGCTTTTTCAATTCCGTCGCGCTGCCGCTTTTTTAATTTCTTATATTCGTTCCTATATAAAGTATAAATCAAAGCATACAAATTGGTACGGTTTTTATCATTAACCTCAAAATCCTTTGTTTTCAAAAACGCCCCATACGTAATAATTTTAAGCAAATTTCTGATGACTTCATAAGTATCTCTTCCTAAAACATTAATTGAATCAACAACAATGTTATCCTTTATAACAAGGTCCTTAACATTGTTTTTTAGTTTTGGCTCATTAAATCGCTCAACAATCAAACTGTCACCGGTATATATTTTATCTGTTCGAATTAACCATTCAAGCTTATCTAAATAGTTCAAATTGACTTCTTCTAACAACTCCCATAAATCTTCACGATTTTCCTGAGGCGTTCTTTCATAAATAAATGTCGGTGTTCTGTTTTCTCTAATATACTCTTTCTTCCTTAAATCTAAATTTAATCCCGGTATACCTTGAAAAAATGACGGATTCAACATATCTATAATTTGATAATAAGGCTTGAATATATATTTAATAGTTTTATCTTCGTAATAAATCTGCTTAATATAACATACGGCATATTTTATATTAAGCTCATCTACAGCATAAATGATTCCTTCTACGCTATGTTCTTTCATCTCTATTCACCAGCTTATCATAAGAAAATTTTATAATTTTATTAAATCTTTCCTTAATCATATGTTTGTAAAATTTTCCCTGTATTTCACTAATATAATTCGTCTCGTCTACAATCTTAAAAACTTTCTCTAAATCAAATTTTAAATAGACCCTTTTTAACGCTTCATTACATTCCGGAAACTTCAAACTACTGATTACATCAAAATATGAACTCTTTTTATTATTCAACAAGATTTGCGAAGTCGGATACTTAAATATCCTCATATCCGTTTCTTCATTATTCTCAATAATCTTTAACATTTCCGCATCATCTGTCAGGTTAGGATATAAACATGACCCATTATCAAAAATAGGAGCCAGTGTATATATATTATTTTCCTTAATGAACCCCCAGTTCCCGCCATGTCTATCAAAATTCCCGATAATCGCATCGACTATATATAATGTCCAAAACATGCGTATCGTTTCTTTTGGAGAATCCAGTTTATTGTTAATCCTAGTATTTCCATTATGTTTTCATAGGAATATTGGAACTTTTCCCTGTCCTCTTCAATACTGCTTTCACCGACATCATTAAATCAAACAAAATTTTGCTTTTCTTTCACAAAATCTTTCATTACAACCACATTTTCATTATTATACGTTCCTAAGTATACTGTCTGAACAGGTATATTCAAGCTCTCAAATACCTTACATCCTATATATTCAGATATATGATTGTTTAGGACACCAAAAGCGTGATGTTTCTGAAATTTTACAATATAATCCTCACCATTAATCGTGATGCCAATCTTCTTTTCGGCACCGCTATACATTTTATTGTTTTTCTTATACTTGGTGAAATCCATATCTATCACTCCAGTCTAAAGATATCATATTTCCGATATAATTATATACCGCTTTATATATTGTATCAATAGAGTTATAAATTTAATATGAAACTAACTAGAAAATCTCATTAAATCATTGATTTGTCGTATATCATTAGTTAAAGAAAACACAACTATTGTAGGATTGAACCAAATAAAAAATCTCTAAAAGCAGTCATTTTTATCACCTTTTATTATATATATGCAATTTTACAGATTTTAAAGAATGATAATAGATATACAACTGCAAAATAAAATCTATAATTCATCTATTATTCCCACTAATCTCATTAAAAACTTCGCATTAGTAGTCGTACATTTTCCTTTGTTTATTTTATAGGTAAATTTAATTTCATTTCCTTCATAATATTCACTAAAGTTATAATTAAATAAATTAGGTGTCTTAATATCACATAATTCAAAATCATGTGTTGTGATGATAACAATTGAGTTAGCTGAATTAAGCTTATTAATTAATGAAATAGCTCCTTTTATACGATCATTAGAATTTGTTCCTTTAAAAACTTCATCAATCAAAGTAAGCATATTTTTGCCTTCTTTTTGATAGTCTATCGCTTCTTTAATTCGTAATAATTCAGCGTAGAAAGTTGATATGCCATGAGTAATATCGTCTGTAATCCTCATTGAAGTGAAGATCTTAAAGTACGCTGAGGAAAAATAATTCGCATTGACAAATGTTCCTGCGTTCATTAATACAAGATTGATACCTATTGTTTTCATAAATGATGTTTTACCACTCATGTTAGAACCAGTTATAATATTGATTCCTTGAGGTGTATAAAAATCATTTGGAACTGCATTTTCTTCAGTTAGTAGTGGATGTTGAATATTTTTAAATTCAATCGTTATTTTACCGGTTCGCTTTGGTAAACAAACATTTTCTTTTACTTGACCAATGATACTTAAACTTAATATAGATTCAAATTCTTCGAAAGATTTTATGCCTTCCTCTATTACTTTTGAATATTTTTTTATGCTTCTATCATATAGAATTAATATTAGTATTGAAAATGGCAAAATAGAATTTGCGATGATGATTGTAAAAATGTTATTCCTTAAGTTATCCCAACCAACAAGATTAGAAATTTTCTTTAACCCTATTAATGATTTATTTATATTATTATTTATATTAGTCAATTTACTTGAATTGAATTTTGCATTCTGCATGATTGAAAAAACATCATTTAATGTATTACAAGATAATATTGTCTTTTGAATCGATGATAATAGCGATTTATTCGTATAATTAAAGATAAAAAAATTTGAAATTTGAATCAAAACTGGAATCGATGCATAATTTTTATTTATTTGACCAATAAACCCTAAGATTAATAAAACAATAAATCCAATTGTTGAAATAAGTCCGACAATAAAGTGACTATAGATTACTTTGGAATCCTGAAATGAATCAGATACATTATCTAATTTTATTTTTTGATTTATGGACTTAATTTTTGCTTGAAAATCTAAACTAAAATCAAATTTCTTACTTAACTCTAAAATACTTTCTTGATTTATTTTTAGACTTTCATCATCTATATAACCATTAGATAACTTTTCAAAAAGTCTTTTCTTTCCACCATAAGACTCAGCAACATTTAAAAAAGAAAATAGTGATGCATCACCAATTACATTTAGGTCTTCAAGGGTCCGATTATTGTTTGTATTATACTCATTTCCTGTTTCTTTAAGTCTATAAATCCAATCACCATTAATTCTAGATATATAATCATCAATGACAATTATCCTATTCATATAGTATTTTTTTTGTATATCTATTTGATCATGTAGATACATCAACACTATAAAAGTCACACTAAAAATGATTGTCGTAAATAACCATAAATAATCTTTATATACAAAAAAGAAAATTAGTGAAATTAGTAAAAAAATAAAATCAACTAATCTAAAATATGAGATTAAATTAAATCTTTTTTTATATAAACTAAATTTCTCAATACTTATTTGTTTTAAACTTAATAATTCAGAACTTTTCATCATGATTACTCCCTAATTTAAAAATCCCTTATATACTAGCATGAATTAATACATTTTTCAATATATTAAAAAATTGTCTAGTCCTCATATGCCCACTTCATACTCTATATAAATGATTGATTATTAAATTCTCTCATGTTCCATTATCATTACAATATCAATCTCTAAAGACGTTATAGCTCAGGGAAAGTTATTAATGGTTGGAGAATCCGTACAGTTAAGAATTGATTTATTACATCTTCTTTTTTCGAAATCCCATTTTCTAAAACTAACTGATAACTTGCAAGGCCTTTACAATAATATTTTTTTATTCACTTATCCTTTAATTTCTTTTTTATAATCATCATTTCAATTTAATAATATTTGTAAGTTTGAGCTAAATCGAACGTAGTTCAAATATTTTTCCATACCATTTTGGATAAAATAGTTTTAGTAGGATTTATATTAATAATAAATGTTCAATTTTAAGACGTTCTATGGTTGTTCCATTTGCCATTTTTTGATATCCGTTATTTTAAATTCGGATTTTTTATAACATTTCTGTATCTTAATCTTACTACATTCGGCATACAACTCAATTGATATATAACCTCTTACACTTAATTTATGATTTACCTGATCATTTATATATTTACAAATACCACGTTTTATATTCAGCCAATGAAACTATTAGTTTTAAATTTTTTACAATAGAAAAAGAAAACATTCATCGATTGATATTAGACTCTAGACATGATGGAAGAATTATCCAATAGTGCAAAAAACCTCCGTTAACGACTTAATTATGGTATAATATCTTTCGTTATTGCATTAGCAAACATATATTTAAACCGGAGGAGACTTATATGAAAAAATCACAAAAATTTTTATTAGCATTTGGTCTAATGATTGTATTTACGATGCCATTATTAGCAGGATGCGGTAGTAATCAAACGAGCACAACAACAACTGAAAATACTACTACTACTACTACTGCTGCTGCTACTACTACTACTACTGTAGATACAACTGCATCAGCTTCACAAGTAAATGATGAAGCAACCTTTGTACAAAAAATCTCAAGTGACAATAGCGACTACATGGTAATTGTAAATAAAGACTTAACTTTCACAAACGATTTAATTGTTAAAAGTGGTGTAAAAAGTGATACACCTAATCGTTCAATTGCACCAGCCCAAGAAGACGCAGATCATAATATTACTGCAAGATATACAATTACAGTACCTAACTTAGTATTCAGTGGTCTGAATGAAAAAGTTGAATACGGAATAATTACTGGTGATGTATATGTACAAGCTGATGGATTTTCACTTAAAGATGCAACAATCAACGGAAACCTTTATTTCGCAACAGATGCTTTAAAGAATGCATTTGTACAAGATGCTACAACAACAATTAGTGGTACAATTGGTGTTAAGACATATACACCTGACGTAGATGCAGCTGCATCAGCTTCACAAGTAAATGATGAAGCAACCTTTGTACAAAAAATTTCAAGTGACAATACCGACTATATGGTAATTGTAAATAAAGACTTAACTTTCATAAATGATTTAATTGTTGAAAGTGGTGTAAAAAGTGATGCACCTAACCGTTCAATTGCACCAGCTCAAGAAGATGCAGATCATAATATTACTGCAAGATATACAATTACAGTACCTAATTTAGTATTCAGTGGTCAGAATGAAAAAGTTGAGTACGGAATAATTACTGGTGATGTATATGTACAAGATACTGGATTTACTCTTAAAGATGCAACAATCAACGGAAATCTTTATTTCGCAACAGATGCTTTAAAAAATGCATTTGTACAAGATGCTACAACAACAATTAGTGGTACAATTGGTGTTAAGACATATACAAATTAGTTAGCAACTCTAAAGAAACTACTTCATTAATATTGGAGTAGTTTTTTTTTAGGTTTGTTGCTTTAATTGTAGCTTTCATCCATAGTTAGTGGCGAACTCACTTTTTAGATGATGTATTAATAAGACAGAATTTTAAAATATTGATTTTGTAGACATGAGAATATTCTTTTAATAGTAGCTTATATTAATACACGAGAAGAATTTGAGCATAGGAAATAGATACCGAAATTGGTAAAAAATCAGGTGAAGACAATGTACTGCTTACAATTGTGGAACGTCAGACTCGAAACGCTATAAGACAAATTGCTTCCAAGAAAGCTGAGGCTGTTACAGAAGAACTAAAAAAATTACAGATATTGTTCGTTCAACAGTTCAGTCTCATATTCAAAACCATAACTGATTGTAATGGATCTGAGTTTGCTGATTTATCTAATATAGAGGCAGTAACGGGTACTCAAGTATATTTTGCACATCTCATCATTCGAAAAAGGAACTAATTAATGGCATAACTGCTTAATACGTTGTTTAATCCATAAAGGAAAGCGCATAGCAGATTACAACGTTTCGGGTATTGCGTTTATAGTGATATCCGTATAGTACTTAAAAACAGTTGATTGGTGGAAAAGTGATGTTTACAAAAATATGATCATTTACATGTAACCTAATTAAAGGATGATGATGGAAAAACGACAGCCTTTTTTTCAATTCATTTCGTTATGACGTTATTCAGTAATTTACGGAACAATGACTGAATAAATATTCAATATAAAAATCCAAAACAGTACCGTAAGCTTAGAAACGGTACTGTTTTGTTATGAATCATCAGTTTAATTTCAAATTATCCTTTTTATTTAAAAATAACTAAAAAAATCTACAGTAATTGATTATCTTTAATTATATTTTCTGTTTTAGTTATTTCTAAGTTACAGTAATCAAGTATAATCTTACTATGATAAAAATTTAAGGGGTTTATAAAAAAAAGAATGATGACAAAAAATCTTAAAATTTTGTTTCTATTATGATAAAATTAAAATTGTAAAAAATAGTGAAGGATGGTAATGTCATGATAAAAATTAATGAATTAAAAAAGTGGATTGTAAATGATAATCTAGATATTAGTGATTTTGTATTAAATTATATTACTGATAGAAAACTTGGAGATTTGGAAACGACAAGGTTAACCTTAAAAGCATATTATCTATTTAAAGAGGATTATAATTCATACAAATTTTTGTATCATATATCACAACTTCCTAGAGATTTCAAAATATTAGAAGAGATTAATAATTTAATTGACGATGATATTAATACGACTTTTTATAAGAATAAAATCATTGCTCACTCGGACCTTACTATTCTTAAAGAATACCCACATATTCGACCAAAAGGAGAAACATTCATCACCACTTTAAAGAGTCGGTTTGAGTATTCACAAATGGACACTTTGAAATTATGGAATGAACTGTGGGAATTCAGCATTTACCTTTCAGAACAATCTGGAAGGGTCGATTATTATCAAGGATTTTTAATAATTGATGAATTAGTTCAAAGAGATGATTTTCCAGCAACTCTATTATATGATAAATTAAATGAATATATAAAGGATCGTTCAATTCAGAATAATCTTTTTTACTGTAATAATCTATTCTTAACTCAATTAATCGGTCATTATCAATATATTGATGGAATACCATATCTCTTCGACCGATTAAATGAGGAAGATGAATTTTTAAATGAAATTGCTTCGAAAAACCTTATTTTGATGAATCATGATGAAGTACTTAAATCCATTCAAAGGAATTATTCAAAAGAATCAGTTGATTACCAATTTCATGCGCTCAAAATCTTAGAAAAGATAAACTCGACACTCAGTGAAGAAATTTTGATTGATTTATTTCACATAGAAAAAGATTTATGTAAAAAAACAATGATTGCATCGGGATTATGTCATCAATTATCTATCAAAAGTATTCCATATATCGTTCAATTTATTAGAGATGGATATGATAAGATGTATACATTATTAGAAGAAGAGATTTATATTACTTGCTTGTTGAATCAAATAGAGCACGAAGATTTATCGATATGGGAATCAAAAATTAAGGAAGTAAGACAAAAGCAAAAGGAAAGACAGAAGGCTATGGCTGAATTAGTAAGACAATTCAAAAACAAACGCAAAAATCACAATCCATTAGTGTAAAAAAAGTTGGAAGAAATGAACCATGCTCATGCGGAAGTGGAAAGAAATACAAGCATTGTTGTTTGTATAAATAGAATAGAGGTTTACCATGTTTGCATATCAAATTAGTATTGAACTCATCGATCGAAAACCAAGATTTTTACGAAAAGTAATTGTACCTAGTGGGATGACTTTTAAAAAACTTCATGAGATTATTCATACAGTCTGGAATTTTCAAATTCATGATATTAAGAAAAATGAAATGGTTTATACATTTAACCTTGATGATTGTAATTTAATTTTAACAAATGACAATGAAGCTTTTAAAGAAAATAGTGTCCCTAATGATTTAGCTTCATTGTTAAAATATATTCAGGAACTAGAGAAAAATCCAATTGATAGTCTATTTGCACTTTATTCACAAAGTCATCATGTAAAAAAGCCAGGATATGTAAAAATTGATTACTTCTTAGAAGAGTGTTTATCTTTTAATTATAATTTTAATGAATGGATATTTGAAATATGTTTAGAAAAAGAAGTTAATGATTATCCCCAGATGTATCCTATGCTTGTAAATAAAAATTCAGAGCTAAGTGAGCAAGATATTCAATCAATTAACTCAAAGTTGCAATTAGTTTCCATTAAACAAAAAAAAAGATAGATCAAAGGAAAATAATGCCACAAAACAAAAATTTAAGGCCTGTCTCTATTAATTTATTTATCTTTTTTACCTTCTTTATCCTCATATGAACGTTGGCAAAACGTATTAATCCTGTGGTCACAGCCACAGTTGTAGAATTTTTACGAACAGGAAAGAAAAATATTTATATTTGACAAACAAACCACAATGTATTTAACATTGTGGTTTATTTTGTTTTAAGACCTGATTATAGGTGTTTCAAAAAAATTATTTACAGATATTTTAAGTATTAGAATAGAATTTAATGTTAGACCTGATTTTAAAATGACGTTCCATATAAAATTAAAGATAAAAAATATATCGCTTTGTTTTTATTATCATTGTATTAACTTTCAATTTGGTGACGCCGGCAGGAGATATGTCCTATGCACAATCAAAATTACAATTTCATTAGCAAATTATAGAAATATTAATTAATTTTATTTAATTTCATTGAGTAAATTAATACGTATTCTGAATGTACTAATTTAAGATCTATCATATAAAAAAGAATACTAATCTAAAATTGATATTCTATATGAAAGTTCATCTATTAATAAATTATTAACCATGCTAATAAAATTAGTATACTCAAATGTTGTATGTGCTTCATCTAAAGCATTATAATACAATAATCTTTGTTCCTTTGTAAATACCACAGGTAAGAACCCATCTTTCATTAATGAGAAATTAAGTAAAATTCTTGCAGTTCTTCCATTACCATCTACAAAAGGATGAATCTTTACAAATTCTCCATGTAACAATGCTGCTTTCACAATTGGATGAAATTCTTTGAAACTGTTATTATAATCATATACTAATTTTTCCATAAGTGTTGGTACCTCTAAGTACTTCGAAGGTCTATGTTTAGCCCCGCTAATAATTACATTTTCTTTTCTATAAATACCTGCATTCTTGGAATCAATTTGTTTTAAAATCAAAAAATGTAAATCTTTAATAATTTTTTCAGTTAATGGTAACTTACTTACCTCTTCTAAATAGTCTATTGCCTCTTTATGATTAATTACCTCTAAATGTTCAGTAATTGTCTTCCCGCCAATTGTTATTCCTTCTAGAGCTACTTTAGTTTCTTTCAAAGTTAAGGTATTTCCTTCTATCGCATTTGAATTATATGTCCATCTTATTGCCAAATCTTCTTTCAACAACTTCAATTGATTTTGTCGATAAAGGTCTTAAGGAATCTAATTTATTCTGTAACTCTGTTACTTTTGAGAAGTTCATTATTCATGATTCCCTCAAACGGAAGTAAAACTTTTATTCTATAGTCCAAAGGTTTTGTGGCATCTTCAGGTATATTCCAACTTCTTCCTACTTTAACAACACCTTCAATTCTGCCTTCACTACACAAGACTCTTACCCTTCTTTCGCTCAATCCCCAAGTTAATGCTATTTCTTTAATACTTTTATAATTCATAATATCAACTCCAGTAATATTGTATACCGATAACGGAATAAAATCAAGGAACATTATAATTTATATATTTCTTAGCTAATATTTTAGCTACTTTATTACCTACAAATCTAATACCTAATCTAAATAATACTACCTGTTCTACCAACTGTAAATATACTGTCTTCTAATTTAGTTACAACCACTTCAGCAGGGAACTTATATGTATAGCCCATTTGATTTTTTCAGCTGTAAACCCTACTTCCTGTTGCCTAGCTAAATCATGTAATTTAATAACTAATCCATCTATCTCATAAGATAAACTATATAACTTATCAGACCAGTAATTTATAAACTCTAAAACATCTTCTCAAAAACTCTCTAGTAATTATAGTCTATTCAAATACTATCATATCACTTCAAAAAGTAGCCCCATAAAAACAAGTAAATATAAAATAGTGTGCACTATGTGAAATGTATCAGGAACACATTTTGTATTTGATTCAGGCATTAATCTATGATTACCTCTAAAGTACTCGTTATAAGACTTAACCTTTTTTTCAGATACCTTAAAGAAAAAATATCTCCAATGAAAATAGTAAGCAGCAAATAACACTAATCCTATTATTACTATAAGAATATACGGAATTACCGGAATTCCCAAAATATATGTAATATATAATACAGTAAGTAATAACCACCCAATAGTGTCTGTACTAACCTTACCAGGTCTATCAACATAACCTTTTATTCCTATTACATCTATGGTTTGGTGAATATATACTAAAGTAAGTAGTATTTTTGCAATCATATTACCTCTCCTTTATCCATTCTAATCAACCATCATAACAGGACTATTCTTAGCTTAATTCAACTGATTGTAACCATGAATATCTCTATTCCAGGATTATAATAACGTAAATTTAAAATAGTAGTATCCTGTTTTTTCATCGTAACGATAGCGTATTTACTTCATTATATCATACTGTTTCCCAGCAAATAACCTTATTTCCTTATTATGGTATTGTTAGTGGGAGAGCGGTCCTATGCACAATTAAAATTATTATTGCATTAAATTATTATAGAAAAGATTAATAATATAATATTTAATTAAAAAGATGATTGTGAATTTATTGGTCCAGGCAATTTACTTATATTCTTTTTCCAAAAGAAATAAGTTGAACTAACTTTAAAACCAATTTTATAATAGAAATCTAAATTGGAAATAACAATTGCTCTTTGAGCACCTAATTTACTACATTTTTTCATTGCCTCGTAAACTACTACTTTTGCCATTCCTTTTTTCCGATACTCTGGAACTGTGCAAACAGGTTCAATATAGGCAGTTCTTTCTCCTTCTTCATACCATATTCCACAATGTGCTGTATACTCACCGTCTGAAGCTTTTACAAGTAAAGATAATTCTTCATTCCAATTTTGCCTTACTGGTTCACTATATTCTTCATCAAAAACAGGAGGAACTCCTTCATTCTCAAATCCTTTCCAAATAACTCGTACATATTTATTAACATCTTTATCTTCCTTAAAACTTGTAACTATAAATCCATTAGTTAGCGAGTAAGTAAAATTTTTATTTCTAAAGTTATATTCAAGAATTACTTCTTTTCTATCAGTTTTACAATCATTGACTTCAGTAAATCATTTTGGACATGATTATCATTATTAACTACAACAAATAATTTATTATTGAAAGTGTCTTGATTAATAAACTATGCAAAACATTAAATATAATCATTTTACGATGGTACAACAAATATGAGAATATAATAATAGCCCTTTGATTATGTTTTAGACAATCAAATTGATTATTTATGTTTTTTTAGATAAAGTGGAATTTCTTCCTTCCATGAATCTATCTGCCTGATAAACTGCTCTTCGGTGAAATGACTTGAAATATAATGTGCACCACCAGTAGAAAGTGCTGTATGTGTGTATTTTACTGTGCATTCTGTAAGATCATTTACTTGAGTAGTTTTTATGTTTATTATAGTTACGAAATGTTCTGGTATAGTTCTTACATATTCAACTTCATTGCCTGGGTCATAAATACTGCATACCCAAACTACTTCGGGCATATTGTCATGTTTGGTTGTGAAGATGCAGTTCTTCTCTGCAATTCCGGTTTTGGAGTAAAGTATCGTGCATTCCCAGCCTTTTACCCACTCTTTTTCTGCAATCGGACAAAACGATTTGAAAATAGTTTGAGTATCACCTAGTATTTTAATTGTATGATTGAATTCTTTTCTTAATGAATTTTCCATATTGATTTTCCCTTCTATTTTTTATATACTAAGTGTAAACTATAAAGTAATAGACAGGTCAACCATATTGATAATAAATATTTTCAAGGAGATGCTTATAATGTTCAAAATACGTGAATTATGTAAAATGTTTAATCTTTCAAGAAGTACTTTGCTTTATTATGATTCAATTGATCTTCTAAAACCTAGTGAAAGAACGGAATCTAATTACCGATTATATTCTAATGAGGATTCATTAAGACTCAAGAAAATATGCACATTTAGAAAAGCAGGAGTATCACTCGATGAAATAAAACAATTATTGAAAAATGAAGATATAGAATATAGTAAGATATTGATTGATAGATTTAATCAGATAAACGTTCAGATACATAATTTGAAAAATCAACAATATTGTATAGCAAGCATGCTCAAAAATAATGAACTGCTCAAAACATCGGAGCTTATAACTAAGCAAACCTGGAATAAACTTATGCATTCAACAGGTTTTGATGAGAATTCATCAAGAAAATGGCATATGATTTTCGAACAGATATCACCTTCAGAGCATACGATTTTCCTTGAATCATTAGGGTTTTCAAAAGCGGAGATAGAAAAAATAAAGCAATGGTCGAAACAAGAATCTCTATAGAAGGATGAAATATTTTCCACTGTCAAATAAAACATTTTAAATGGATAGACAAAAGGCTATGATATGTTGATTTTATATTGATGTGTTTCCTCGGACGTCTATTTTCAAAAATCTGCCTAAAACCTACTGATATATTTCCATGGACGTAATGATAAAAAATTCCCTGAAATACATTCATTTATTACCCACTCTCAGATTAATTTTATTAAGTTAGTTCTTATTTTCATATTTATTATAATAAATTAATGATATATCGAAATGAACCCACGTCCAATAATATTTAATATCTCTTTATATATCTTTATATTATGAAAAACAGTTATTAAACAGAAAAAGACTTTATATTAATTGCAATATAAAGTCCTTAATATAGTTATTTTTTTATCAATTAATTTTTGTTATTATGGTGGCGCCGGCAGGAGACGTGTTCTATGCACAATCAAAATTATTCTTTTATTATTAAATTATAGAAAAATAAATTAATTTATTTCGTAAATTGTAGTTTATAATATTAAATCTTTTTCAATTTCCAAAGAAATATTTTATTTTTATCACCAACCATATTTACTCTACATAAATTCTTTTTAATTAAGTTAATTTAACTTACTTTTATTTATATAAATTTAAATTTTATCTTTTAATATCGCAGTAGCATTATTATTTATTTCATTCATGATCTTTAAGAGCTCTTTATTATCATAAAGAGAAGTAATATTCATGGTAATACTTAATCGATTATTCATCGATACAGCACCTATAATAAGACCTCCATCAGGAGTAGGAATTGAAGAAGGAGCAAAATAAAGCCTATCTAGTTTTAACTCACCATAAACATCTGAATATCTCCTTGCTCCTAAATTTGTAATTAATAAACCTGGGTATTCTTTCAATCCTTCCTTGGATATACGAGTAACAATATTTTTATTATTAGTAAGTTTATATAATTTATCATCATTTTTAAAATAGTCTACATTATAATTCACATGTCTCGCAAATGTTAATGCTTCCATGAATTTACAATCTATTTTGGATAATGAGTTTAAAGATTTTAAGTCTTTATAATTTTTAAGTTCATTTTTTAGACTTTTATGATAAATGCGAACGTTGTCCCAAAATTTTAATTTTTGTTCATATTTGAATTTAAATCCTACATCACTTACAAAACACCCAAATGCATTTCCAACTGGTTTAGATAAACGATCACGTATATTTACTGCTATTCCTTGTATATCATTTTGATATTCAACCATAATATCTTTTCTAGCTGCTAAATAAGCTACACTAATAGCTGAATTCAGAGTTACTTCATTATTTCTGCAAACTTCAACAAGTTTTTTTGTATTATTTTCATCAAATTCCGTAACAATTATTTCATAATTAAATTTATTCACAAATGATTTATGGATTTGTAAAAAATCCTCATTATTAAAATCTATATTAACCTTTTTCCATTTATAATATATATATTTAAATATAATTTTTTGGATAATGTCTTTTAAGATATTCTTTTTAGTTAATTTAATATTTTTTTGTATTGGTAAGCATACATTATGCTCAATTTCAATATTATAATCTGGATTTTCCATTAAAGTTAATACTTCATTAACAAAATTTGCTAATGACAATCCATCGCAAATAATATGTTGGCAAAATATTATTAAATCAGAAGTTTGAGTAGACTTTAAAAGTATAAATCTAATAAGAGGGCCCTTTTCAAGTTGAAATGGAACTTTAAATTCTTCTTGTATAACCTTCATCCATTGATTGTCTGACACTTTTGATAATATTTTTAAGTCTAATTTGATGTTTTCATTTGATTCTAGCCAAATATCATCATTTTTATCAATCATAACATGAGTATTAAGTAATGGATGAACTTCAAATAATTTAACAAGAGCAGTCTTGACAACAGCTTCTTTAACATTTCCTCTTATTTTTGCTATGAGTGATACATTTGCCTCAGGTGCTCTTAAAAAAATACTTTCTTCACCAGTTATCTTTCTTTTCATATATCTATTTCACTCCTCTTATTCAAATATATCGCTAATAACACTTTCTAATAATAATTCAAAAGCTTTAAAATAGTTAACACCTATTATATCGCGATATTGTAATGTTGAGAATAAAGTCCAAAATACTGCTGTTAATTCATCAATAGTAATTCTAGGTTTTAGATTATATTTTTTTATCAAATCTAAAAAATCATTTTTATCTTTTTTAAAATTTTCTTCAAAATAACCATCTGGGAGTTTACGTAGTAAAATATCAAAATCATTTCTTAAAGAAAGTATCCATTCAACTTTAACAATTTCTTTCGCTATTAACTTAAGGCTATTTACAAAATCATTTTTAGTTGGACTATTAGGCATAGTTTTATCCATTATATCCACAAGTCTTTGTAAAACACTATCGGCAGTGTCAACAAATAAATATTCCTTCGAATCATAAAATAAATAAAATGATCCAATTGATATACCAACCATTTTACATAATTCTCTTACATTCGTTTTATTATAGCCATATTTATTCCAACATTCCTCACAACTAATTTTTAATCTTTGTTTTATTTCTAATTTTTCTTTTTCACTAAATGGCTTACCCATTCTTATCACTCCTATACATATGAACAATTTGTTAAATATGTTCATATGTATTATATCATAATTATTATTGAAAATAAATATATTCTTCTAGTATTTTATTTTTTAAAATATTGAAAAAATAAAATACTATTATAATGCATACGGGACTAATTTTCTCAAAGTGGTAACATAATATTATTCACAAACTAGTCTTACTCCGTCAGAAACTAACTTTTTTATACACTTAAAAACAATTACTGCCATCGTAATATAAAGCGAAAGCGGTTATAGCATTTAACCTGAATTATTAAAGTTGATGTAAATTATGATAATTATTTATGATATAAAAGGGAAAAACAGGTATTCTATTTGCACCAATTAGGTGATGATAAAACGCCTGTTTTTTATTCCTATATAGAAAAAAAGCACCTTTTATGATATAATTAATTTGCAAATAAACCAATCATAAAGGAGCTTTCTAATGAATAGTATATCAGAAACAATGAAATTTAGCAACAAAATTAATGTAATTTTTCAGGTGGACAATTAACCACTGATTCAGGTCTTATTCTTTATCATGAGTTTGATGAAGTCTTTGGTTTTTCTTCTATTATTAAATCTACTATTGACAAGGAAATTTATAATAAGAAAGCAACATATCAGTTAAGTGATAAATTAATTCAAAAGGTATATAACATATACTTTTAAGTAAATAAAAAAGAAGGAGTTCGCCAACTCCCTTTTTGTGCTTGTGGAAACTAATGTTTCTATTCGTCATCAATTAAAAATTAAGAAATTACAATAACAACCGATCAAAAAAAGCGATAAAAATAAAAAATAGGCTTAATTCTATGGAGAAAACTCCATGGAAGGCCTATTCTAGAGAGTCCGTGAATAATTCAGGTTGCATTATAATTAATTTAAAAAAATTATATTAATTGAATATTATGTAAATTTTAAATCTTTGATTATAGTTAGCCATTCTAGCACATATTTAGATTCAATATATTCAAAATTTGAATTATATGGCATCCAGGTTTCAGTATAACCTTTCACATTTAAATTCCCATCATTTATATAAGTGGCTATAAATGGTTTAACTAATGTACACTGACTTTTATTTCTTTCATATGCTTCTATGCAGTCATCAAATAGATATATACCATTTAAGATATCTAATGGCTTACTTTTTCTACTAAAATTTGTTTTTTCTTCAATATATTTTAAACATTCGTAAGGGACTATAAAATCTATTAATTCAAATTGTGTTAGTATGATATTTGCTCTTTTACTTTTAGCATCAGTTACTATGCTGACAGGAATTTTCATTTCTTTTAATTTTTTTTAAAAATTTTTTACTCCCGGTCTAACAATTGAGTATCTATAATCTTCACAATCACCAGTTTTATAAAATTTCATATAAGGCATTGGTTCTAATCGAGTAAAAATAGAGGTTATCAATGTATTATCAAGATCAAAATATATGGTAGGAACAATTATTTTTCTATATAATTCATTAATCGAAATTATAATTTTACTCGTAATCATTTTGTATCATCTGAAAAATTTTGAAATTTTTTTGCATAAAATTTTCCAAAATTTTCTGGAAGTAATTGATCTATAATTGATTTATTTATACAATCATTCAATAATAATATATAATTTTTTACTCTAATTTGAAATGAATTTTCATCCAGATTATAAGCTAAAATATTTTTCATTCTAGTTTCAAAATCATATGGTAACCATTGAAGATTTTGCATTATATGATATCTCCATTTAGATGATGGTAAAAATTGTTTATTAAGAGCAAAACATAAGGTAATTAAATATTCATTGCATTCATTTAGTCTTAGATGCGCTGTTAAAATATCATTTCTATGTATCCAATAATAAACATCATCCTCCCACTTAAATTTTCGCCAAACAAATCCGGATTTTCCTTCATAAACAATTCCATGTGTGCCCATTTTACGAATATTATAAACAATAATCTCTATTTGCTCATTTGTAGTCATCACAGCTTTATTTATTATATTTTCTAATTCAAAATTATTATCATATAAAACTTGCGTTTCATTAGCATATATATATCTTTGTTTTGGTTTCCAATTTAAAACATTTAAATTATTTAAACAGATATGTCGAACCTCAAATAAATGATTCTCAAATTCCTTTCTTCCTTTAAATATATTTTGCGAATCTTCTCTATTAGTAAAAAGTAAAACTAAATCAATGTCAGAATTGTTATTGTAGGTTCCTCTAGCATACCCGCCTTGTATACCTATAGATTTGGTTTTTCTGAGAGGGTCAATACTCGAAATAAATTCATTGATAATTTGTAATAAATCATCATTTATACTATTTAAATTTTGGGCTAATTTTAGTACTCTGTCAGTAATGATAACTTCATCCCCATCTTTAATTTCCTTAAATGAATCACGGGATATTATTGCTACCCTTTTCTTTTCTCTCAAACAGATTCCTACATGTGATAGTATGGAACCTTGTCTAAAGACAAAACCTTTAACCCAATCAGAAATAGCAAGTAAGCCGATTGATGGTCTATCAGCAAATAGTATCACATTCTCTTCTTTTTGTAATTTCTCAAAAAAGTTTTTAAATTCAGAATCTTCATAGATTAAATTCTCTTCTTGAGTATGAGCATATAAACTCAAATTATATCTATCTGCGACCTCATCTAGTAAATTAATATTTTCTAAAAATAAAGCTTTGCCTTTAGCATATCCAGATGAAATAATATCTTTATTCTCAGAAGAAAAATCTAAATCTTTGCTTTCAATTGAAATATCTTTTCCATATAATAAATTATTAAAAAAATACCACTCTAATCTAGCATTTGGAAATTCCTTCGTCAATTTATGAGTAAATAATTCTAATTGAGAAACTTGGTTGTCAGATAGATTTGGAGACAATCTTCCATAGATTTTTTTTTCCCTTGAACCATTTTGATCATTTATTGTTTCAATAAATTCAATCGTTGGTTTTGATATGTATTTAATATTTTCATTTTGTAAAATAACTTGAGTTGGTTCGCTATAACCATGGATTAACCCATTCATTCTGCCAGGAACATATTCTAATAGAACCTCTCCTTTTTCATTTATAGATGCGTATCCTGATAAGTCTGCGTTTATTATTTCCCCGATTCTGCAATATATATAATCATTATTATACTTACTTTCATAATTATTTAATTGATTTTCTATATCATCAATTGTACATAAAACAAGAGGATTATTATCACCAAATTCAATTATTATAAACTTAATATTTTCAAATTTTTTTCTAATAATATTTATATTTACTTTATTTAAAGTTCCTTTTTTATATATTATATAAAACTGTTTATATGTATGAAAACCACATTCTAGAACTTTTTTACGAAAAAGCTGTTGTTTACCTAAAAAGCGATTAAAAAAATTCTGACAAGGTCCTAAATAAAGATTTAATCCCTGATTTATATCATCTTGTTCAAAAATAAGAAAAGCACTATCTAATTGTTTCATATTCGCAATAGGGCGACATTGCAGTATATAAATTTCTCCATCCTTTAAAGCCCATTCAATATCAACAAACATATGAAAGTTTTTTTCTAGAAAATGAGCAATTTCAATGACCTTTTCAATATTTTCTTTTCCAATGACTGCGTTATTTTCATTATATTTATATTCATCTCTTGTTATTTCTAATCTCATTATTGGAGAATGACCATCAACTACATTAGTTATTATAGGTGAAGCTTCAATTAACATATTTTTCGGATTATTTGGAGACTGTGTAAATATTACTCCATGATATTCACCAACAACCATTTCTTGTATGAGTACAGCTATTCCATTAAAAATATTATTTAAACCCCCATATATATATGCCGTTTCAGAAAATTGTGATGCCCATGTTTTAAGAATTGCTTTTTCTAGATTAATTGTATCTGTGATAAATAGGGTAGAAGTATATATTCCTGCATAAACATGAATTTCCTTATCTTCATTAACAGATGATGATCTAACAGCAACACCTTTTGTTAAATCAATTTTATTTTCATTTAAGCATCTACATATCTCGTTAAGAAAACGGTTATCTAATTTACTTTCTGTTATTATTTTTCTAATTATTGATAGATTTTTTCTGATTGTAATTGCATTGACTTTTATTTCATCTAATAGGATATCGATTTCTTTCTTATATGGATGATGATTCATGAAGTTGTTAAAGAGTTCTACTGATATGCATATCCCTTTAGGAACTATCCTATCATTTAATTTTTTTACTTTACTAACCCATAAAGCTTTTCCACCAATTTCATTTTTGTCTTTATCAAAACATTCGTCTAAAGAATATATATTCAATCTAAATCCCCCTTCTATGAAAAAAAGATATTTGTTATCTCATTAGAAATTTCTTCTTTGTTAAGCTCACAATTCAAGAAAAAAATATTTTCATGATTTTCTTTTAAAAAATTAATACCAATAGAAGTATCATTTTTAAATACTTCTATTTTTTTATTGTATTATTCTTTTCTTAAAATTGCTTCATCAATTCCTCTTTTTATTAAATCGCGTTGAAATTGTCTTTCATAAGACTTTTCTGTTTCATTATTTTCAAAATTTAAGACAAAAATATAGTAATTTTTTTTAATATCATTATCTAATAATTGCCAAAAATACTTTGCTTGTCTAATTCCTCTCGGACATACATCCATTATAATTAAATCATAATTATGTGCGTTATTATTGATAATATTAAATAGGATTTGATCTAAAGCAAATGGAGCTAATTCTCCATTTAATCTACTATCATTTATTTTATCTTGTGATTGATTAATAATAACTCTTTGGTCTTCAGTTAACAAACTATTTAATAACCCATCTTTTTTAACTAAATATGGAATAGATGCAACTAAATAATTTCCTTGTTTATAATTATTAGTAAGCAATTGAATTTGTGTTGATTCTCCAGAACCAGGAATACCAATGAAACTTATAATTTTACACATTACTTATTCTCCGAAAAATAATTTTCCCATGAGTTATCTACTCTTATTGGCGCAAATTGAGCATCTTTATTCTCTTCAATTTGATTAATAATCCATTTTTGTAAAGTATTAAATCCACTATATTTACAA
>CAWGPU010000002.1:0-236651 GCA_963824615.1 uncultured Haloplasmataceae bacterium
GTGTCGTCATGCCCATGTTGATACATAAAATCTCTTTACATACCCATGTTGCTACTAGTGTAATGCCCAAGTTGCTACAATTATTAAAGTATTTTATCCTGTTAAACAATTAGCACCCCGTCAAACTGTCTCAATTCTTGCCACTTGAATCTCTCCATTTGATGTAATCATTAACATCTGTTGTAATCCATTGTAGATTTCTTGCAGCATTTTTTATTGACATAGTAAATTTGTTTTTAATTTTGCTGTCTAAAGTATATATTCCAAGAGCTATAAGAGTTCTCCATGGTATTTTACTATATTCTTTGGATAAGTAGCTTTTTATCATTTGCATTATAATTGGAATCATGAAATATTGATTTTCTGGGTATATTTCTCTTAAGTATTTCTCTGCATTCAACAAGAAAGCATCAATTTTTTTACTTACTATTAATTTTTCTATCAATTGTTCTACTTTACTCTTTTCGATGTTTGCATCTGTAACATCATTTTCAAATCCACAATTAGTACAAGTCCAAGTGTAGTTATTTCGGGTAAAACCGTTTTGGGTGTTAAGGTATACTCCGCAGCTATCACACCACCAAAAAACCATATCTTTTGATAGCTCATTTTCAGTAAAAGAATATCCACAATCCTCACAAACCCAATTTACTCCATCCCTAATATACATTGTTCCAAGTTTCTTGTTCCCATAACAGTTTGGACAGTCACGTTCATTTAAAATTTTGCTCTTATTAACTTTTTTCACTACATTCATAATAAACTTCTCCATTTCTTTCATATCTATCTCTATAGTTCTTGTAAAAATTGCGAGCATTTATAATGACATTTATAGTTAGTCTAAATATTTTGGAATTTTATTTTTCAATGTTTTCTTTAACTTTTGCATAAATTTCATAAGTATCAGTAATAACGAGAAATTTAGAATTATTAACAAAGTCCTCATTATAAAATTAAAAACATTTTTTATTATCCAATAATTTTGAGGTATTTGCTTTTCATTTAGTTTTATATAATGAATATCATAATTTTTAGGATTATATTGTGTATCCTAAATTACTATATTTCCTCTTGGTGTTCTTCTTCCCATAACCTGTTTTTTTCTATGCAATTTATAATTTCTTCTTTCGTCCTATAATCACCAGAAAAAAAAGTATTATTTTCTAGTTTAGGAATAATAACCTCTACTTCACATATATCTTCATAATTGAAATCAGCAAATGATGTCAGTTCAACTCCTCTTGGGGTGTAATTATCTGGCAAATTTATGTACAAAGCAAATCCTAATGGATATGAAGAAATTTCAGTTATAGTAATTGCACCAACACCAGAAATAAACATAGTAGAAATACCATTCATACGTTCTAATTTACCATCCTGTAAATAAGCAAATAATCGGAATTTATCTTTATTAAAATTTACTGAATTTTTATCTAGAAGAAACTCTCTCAAAGAAATATCTCCCATACAGCCCTTATTAATGTCACAAAACATCACCATAATTTGTTTAAGTATTGCTAACGGTTTAATATCTTTTGCAATAACATGCATTGCATTAAAATCTTTCTGTTTGTATTGCTTTAATAAACTGTGAAAACCATGGATAAAGTCTCTAAAAAATGGTACATACCAAGAACCAGTTTTAGAATTACATTCTTCACACAAATAATATCCCCCTCGTCCTCTTTGTTGATTGTTGTAATTTAAGTTTTGAAGTTCCCATGGTAATCGTTCATTTTCTGTATTTTTATTTAACAATGCATCTCCAGTTACCACCTTAACAGCATGATTATTAAATGTTATTTCGGGAGGAACATGTTCAAAAGTTAATTTTTTTATTTTCCCACAGATTTTACATTCATCCATTATATATTTTTTCCCCATATGAACTTGTCTCCTTTTATACTTTCAAAAAAGTATTATGCGCTATAACCCTAATTTGTAAAATTAAACAGCATATAAAAAATAACTTCAATACAAGAAATCACTTAAGATCAGATTAAATATCTTTAAGTTCCTAGTTGAGTGATAAGTTACTAAAACTTGATTATTTATTTTTGGATAGAAACCTTTCATGACACGTTAAATCTACATCCCGCTATATAAATAACTTATTTGAGACTATACCTTATTTTGATGGTTGAACTGTACTTTTTGACAGTATCCAGCCTAATAATCTTTGAATTAGGATATTCTTCCATACTTTTTTCCATGGCTCTGCATACAGTTGGCATAGCATTTTTTAATTTTAGCTCCTTATGTATATCTCCAGATACTAGCTCAACATAAGTCAATCCATCTTCCGCTTTTTGCTTAAGCCTTTTACTAATAAAATCTTTTATCTGCTGAATCCCCATATTTTCAGTTGAGTGATAGTTTCTTTTTTCAACAGTCTTTGATTTTATTTGATTTTTGATTATTTTGGATTCATCTTTTTTAGATACAATTATGTAGTATCGTGAAGTTCCATTTATCTCATGCCATTTTACTCTATAGGCTTGATTCAAAATGAGATTTTCCTCACTTGAACCTGTTGGTTTTTTAATAGCTCCCTTTATAGCTTCTGATGACCTAAAATAGCTGTATATCCCCTCAACCATGGGTCCTTCATAAAATAATTTGTCATTTACTATGGTAAATGCTACTGCACCATCAAATCCAGATTCAGTTAGTTGTTCACAAAAACATATGTCTTTAATGAAAGAATACATTGTTTCAGGATATTGGCCATTCATCGGATATTTCAACTCAATTGCATACTTTTTACTCAGATCAGGTGTAAAAATCGATAAATCAATTTCTCTTTTTATCAATCGGGATTTGTTGATTCCAAAATACGAAACATTTCTTTCAAATTGAATCTTATAGTTTGTATTTTTGAATTTTTCTCTAAGGTATATTCCTAATTCATGTTGCAAGCTGAATTCATTATATAAGTCGACATTATATTCACTAGTATACTTTATAAAATTGTTCAAAGCATTCTCTATTTCTTTTAGCATATTAACCATTCCCCTATTCTCTTTAATATCCCATAAAGGTCATTATACTATAATTATTATATAATATATATCGAACAAGTTATTTTTGAAAGTAATAAACTTTATGCAAAAATACAAGTAACAGCTTGGATTATTGATTTTTAAAAGGAAATTTATATATAAATATCTATGCCAGCATCGGAATATGCCATAAAAGGTTCTGGTCTCACTACTGAATATCCCAATTCTTTCAATTTTTTATCTTCTTCTTTAGTAACCCAACATATTTTCTGCTTCAGTATCAAATCTTTAATTGACTCTATAGTTAATTCATTCTTATCATATAATTCACAGAGATTTTTTCTAAAAGCACCCGCGGGAATCATATGTTCATATGTAAATATCTTTTGTGCAGATATCCCGTTAATTTTTGGAATATTGTAGCAATCATATTTTCTAATATCCTTTTTAGTAGCTTCATAAAATTTTTCATATGCTTTCTTACTAGCGTATACTGGATTGATGTGTTCAGCAACAATTCTACTGGCATATTTAAAAACAGTATTAATAGATTTAGTTCCATTTTCCTTATGCTCTATTACAATTAATTTTAAAATATTAGCATAAGCTTCAATTTCTCTTTGAGTATTAAAATTTTTTTTCATAAACCCTTCCTAACTTTCTTTAAAAAAGAAATATTTTGTATTTCTCTAAATAGAATCAGTTTTATAATTACTCCACCATATCGGTTCAGTGTCTAAAGGTAGCCTTCTAGAATTTGTGAATTTTTCTTCACGCATTCCAATAGATTTGACTAATTTATACATGATGCTATTACCTGGATTAATCCTACATTCCAATTTGGGATAATTTTCGTATAGTTTGTTTATAAAATTTCTTCCATATCCATGTTTTCTGAATGTTGGAACTATATAAAATGACTTTATATACTTAACGTCATTATCCATATCATCGAAACTTAAAAACCCGATAATTTGATCATCATCCTCACATAAAAACCATATATTAAAGTTTATATTTTTAATAGGTAATACTGAAGTAATATTACTGGAATTTATACCTAAGAATTGTTTAACTTCTTTACTGTCAGATATTATTGTTTTTCGCATTTGCTTTATCATATTATTATTAATTTCATTATTTTTAAGGATTCGCATATACCCTCCATTATCTCCAATTAATAATTGACTATAAGATGTTAAAGTTTTCATCATAAACTAATCTATAAGAATCATCATCAAGCCGGTATTTTGCAATAGGAATACCAGTTTGTTCATGTAATTTCACAAAATGCTTGATTGCTGATTCAGGTATCTTTACTCCGAGAATAATACGGCTTATATAATTAAATGGAATCTTCCTTTTATTAGTGTAACTGGTTAATACCAAGTTACGCCACTCTTTTTCATAACTCCATATGTTGGATTTTGTATAAATTGTGGAAATCATGGTTCCAAGAAAAGTGTCTTGATAATTAAATTCTTTATTTAATAAATCAATATGTTCCAAAATGTGATGATCTAAATTTGGTCTATATTTTGAATATTTTACAGGCATCAAGAAGGCTAACTTTTCAGCGTCTTGGATGGATAACTTATTTAGGTCATACTCAACTACAAAGCCTGTATGTTTATTCGCATAATGAGACCACATCAATGGTATATCACTACTTGAACTAAAGCATGTGATTCCCATTTGGTTATCAATTTTATTATAAAATTCTTCTAAACCCTTTTTTGCTAAAGAAAAAGCGATATCAATATTTTGCTGAAGTAACTTAGTTTCTTTGCTTATATCTTGACCTCGTTTATTAGCAATTTCATCAAGTTTTTCTATTGAAAAGTTAAAATTAGATATTTTACCTTCTTCATCAAAATCTATCTTTGCAGGTTCAAGTAATAAGCCAGTGACTAACATACTATTATCAATCATTAATTCTTTAATTTTTTCCGCTGTGTCATGAGATGAATATTTGGGTTTTATGAAATTTTTGATAAAAGAATTGATGAATTTAGAATCTTGAAATATTTGAATGAATAACTTTTTTTTCTCTGCTTCTGAAAATCGTTTTTGATTTGCTTGTCGAAGACGATTTTGAACATTATTATTTCTAAGTATTCCTAACATAACATCATTCATTAAACTAGGTACTCTGTGCGTGAGTATCTCTATTGATTTTTGTGGGTTAACTTCACCATTAAGAATTTTCTTCATTTCACCTTTATTAATTCTTGGATGTATGTACTCCGCATTAAGAAATAACATTACAATTGCTGATAGAATAGTTTGTGTAGATACACCAACTATACAATCAAAAGGATCATTAAATTTACTTGGCATTGAAGCAAAAATTTGTTTGTTCAAAACATTACTGAAATACCTATTATACTTTATTAATTCTTCATCTGATGAAAACGGGTCTTTATCAGTATCAAATGAACAGTATTGATAAAGTTTATAATGTACTCTCTTTAATCGTTCCAAAACCAGCCTATGAATCTCCTCAGGCTTATTATTTTGCTGAATTCTTCTAGTTTCATTAATAATATCAAATTTCATACCTATTCTCCTACAAGTTTAACTCATTTATTTTCATCAAAAAATTTTATTATTATATATAGGATACAAAAAAAACGCCTGATTTAGAATTATAAGGTATTAACTAAAAATGATTTATCCTAAGTTCAAAATCATACTAAGAAATGGAAAAAACTATATATCGATAAATATATGAAAAGATTTGTATATTATTATTAAAATCCATTAACTCAATAATTAGTATAGAATACTGAATACATTAATTATTTATTAAGGAATTAAAACTGTTTTTAGATGGAAAAGAAATGGAAAAAATTTCATACCAAATTTTTGAAAATAACTCTATATAGATTCTAATTTACAGATAATTTCTTCAGCCTTATTCATATCAATAGATATCTGGCTCATTAACTCCTCGTATGAGTTCCTATCATCAATATTAAAGTATTGATAAACAAAACTGTACCAACTAGTTTGATATTTATTAAAACTTTTATAATAAGGTGGTTTCATACTTGTTTTCCTACCAAAAACTTCTCTATCTTTTGCATGTGAATCATATGTTTGGTCAAACCATCCAAGTTCCAAGAATTCCTTATATACCTCTGGTGCTATATTCCCCTTATCACGTTGAGCAATAATTCGATACTGATTACCCTGAATTTGAATTCCAATACACAAGTGATTTTTCTTGATATAACGAACATCGATAATTGCATTTTTATTTGAGTATCCAGTCCAAATATCTAATGTATAACCTATTTCCTCCAAATTTGTTATATTGTTATTATTTTTTATATATTTTGCAAATTGATCAGCTTTAAGTTTCTTATAAATATCATCTAATTTTATTTTCCAAAGATTTCCACATTCATAAGATAATTTATTATGATTTTTAATTAAATAATTATTAAATAACTGATTAATATCTTTAATAAATTCACAATACTCTAATATTATATCTATGTTTTTCTTTATTATTTCAGACGACATGTTAGATACTTCTATACGAATTCTTTCAGAAATATCAGAATAAGCTAGAAATTTCCATGGCCTACCATTTAAATCTATTGAAGGTACTATTCCTGTTAATAATCCTTCAATAAATAATTCCTTTGCATTTTCTTGATAATCATCCAATTGTTTTAAATTTGGAAGAGATTTTATTTTGTTTTCAATTATGTATATTTTCCCGTTATTTAAATGTATCGTAATATCTCTTTTACGCTCTTCTCTTTCAATACTGACAATATTATTAATATCTATTTCAGGGAAAAATATTTTTGCCATCTTGTGATCAAAGTCAATTAACCATTTCCAGATATTAGAATGAAAGAGCTCCATTGATCCTAATGACATCTGATAAACTAAAGATTTTCTAAGTTTTTCAATGATTTCATTTGTATTCATTTACACATATCTCCTTTTTCTAATAGAATTCCTAACAATTTTTTTTATTTTTCAAAAACTATTCAATGTTCTCCTAATTTACTTTATTTATCCATCCCATTACCAATCGGTTTATAACCAAAATTTTTTTATGTTCTAATGAAAGCTCTGTTTCCACAATAGTTCCAGTAAATATATATATGTAAGCCAATATAATTATTGTATAAGTTAGAATCATATATCTCCATTTTATATTAGTTTATTTATAATGAATCAATAAAACTTGGAATATCTGCATATTTATCTACCCAGACTATTTTAACTCCAAGTCAGCAAAGTGCCGAGAAACCGTAGCAAAATCTATAATATCTGCTAACATCTTGTTTTCACGAGCAAAAATTGCAAAATGCTGTATATTGGGGTTTGATGAGATTATAGTTTCTAATAACCTTCTAACGCTAGGATCAATAAGACTGAATCCAATAAATAGACAAACCGTTTCTCTAAACCTAGTTAATTGACAAGATAATTGCCATAAGTAGGGATTATTAAATAATTTATGGTATTTATATTCCGAAAAAATTATAGATTCAGAAATTTCATTTGTAATCATACCAATTCTAGGTAAAAAACCGTGAACATGAAATATTGGTATATTGTCTTTCTTGAGAGTTTCATCTTTAAAAATTGTTTGATAGTTGTTAATACTTAAAGAATCAAAATAATTTTCAAGTAGATCATCATAATTATATGTTATTACTTCTATTTTACTTTTATTAGTTCTATTATTTCTTTCAATTAATTTTGCGATACTGTGTAATGAGGAATTAATTTTTGAACTAAAGGCCTTATGTTTATATAAAAAATTCTGCAGTTCTATACAAAAATCTTTTTCTTTATCAGAAACATGAATTTTTGTGCTAAAATTTTCTATAATAAATTGACTTTTAATTAAATTACTTGATCCAATTTTTGAAAATATATAATCGAAATTAGTAACACCTTTTTTGATTGTTATTTTACTTAAAAATTCATTTATTAAATCATCCCAAGTTGGGAGCCCGAAATCAAGTGAAACGCCTGATCCTAAAACAAGAGTTAAGTATTTTTCGTTATTAGAAATAATGTTTTTAAGGAGGTTTTTGTTAGATTCATTGTACGAGATAAAATCATCTTCTGTTAAGTCAAATACATTTTCAAAATAGTTAAATGCATCTACAGTATATTTATTTCGTAAATAAGCAATTTTTTCATGTCCCCAAACAAAAAGATCATTATATTCTAAAACTTTTTTATTTTTACTATCTGTTATTACTAATAATTTAAAATTTTCTAAATAATTTTGTTTAAATCTTTTATATAAATTCTGAATCTCAGCTACTGGTGCATTCTTCTTAATTTCTATTATAATATTGCCTTCTAAGTCATCTATTCCATTTGGAGCATAAGCATCAAAATGAAATTTATAATCAGTTTTTTTTATTCCATTTTGACCATTTAAAGTTATTTTTTGCTCATTTTTACTTGCAATCCTTAACAAAATTGTAGTAACAAATTGTTCAAAAAGAATAGATTCATTAGTTTCGTTAGAATCATTAAAGAAAAAAAACATACAGCCCTCCATGAATTATTTTATAAATTTATCTCAAAATTATTAAGTAGTTCAGCCCATCACTGGTACCTCACCCTATACGAACCGTACGTGCGCTATTTACGCATACGGCTCTAATTCTATATTTAAGAATAAGTATAACTTATTATACTAACTTTATTTACTGGTTTTGGCATAAGCCATTCTCTATCCCACTTTCTTTGGAATTGTTCCCAGTTGAAACTTTTCTTTTGACTCCTTCTATTAAGCCATTTATAGACTAGTTTCTTAACGTTATAGTAATAATACCTTATACTTTCAAAGTTATAAGTAACACCATAATAGTTATAATGCCCTCTTAATTTAGCTCTCATTCTTTCAATGTTATCTTCAAAGCCATGCCTAATTCCCTTTATCCATTCACTGAATTCTTTTATTCTCTTTATTAATCTTTTCTTTTCAGTTCTTATTCTTATTATAAATTTATTCGTCTCTCGACTAAATGCACAATAAAAGGTAAATCCTAGAAAATTAAAGGTTTCGGGCCGGGGTAACCCCCTTTTATTACGATTTTCCCAAGAAAATCTACCAAATTCAATCATTTTGGTTTTCTCCTTTGAGAGTTCAAGCCCAAATTGATTCATTCTTTCATTCAATACTTCAAGAAATTCCTTGGCTTCATTTTCATATTGAAATAAACATATAAAGTCATCAGCGTACCTTACTAAATAACATTCGTCTTTTGATTTAACCTTAATAAATTTTTCAAACCATAAATCGAGTACATAATGAAGATAGATATTGGATAATATTGGTGATATGATGCCACCTTGAGGTTGACCTTTTTCAGTGTCAAAATATTTCCCTTCCTCCATAGTACCTGCTTTTAAGAATTTACTAATTAATTCAATAAATCTCTTATCCGCAATTCTATGTTCCAAGAATTTTATCATCCATTCATGATTGACATTATCAAAGAATCCTTTTATATCTACATCTAAGACACAATTGACTTTCTTAGTTTGAAATAATCGCATAAGTTCAGTTATTGCTTGATGTTGGCTTTTACCTGGTCTAAATCCATAAGAATTATTAAGAAAGATAATATCTTCATAGATGATTCCTAATATTTCGGCAATGACTGTTTGTACTAGTTTATCTTCATAAGAAGGAATTCCTAGTGGTCTTTTGCCTCCACTTGATTTAGGTATATAAACTCTTCTTGATGGTTGAGGTTTATATGCTCCGCTTTTCATTCTTTTAATAAGATTATTAAGGTTTTCTTCGTTATTTCTAAGGTATTCCTCTTTTGTAACCTTATCAATTCCAGTTGCCTTGTCTGCTTTAACTTTACTATGTGCTTGATTTAGGTTATTAAAATCTAGGTAAGTGGCTAAATTTTCGATTTTACTGTTTGGGTGTCCTTTAACTAATTCTCTTATTCTTGATAAATCTTTGTTCATTTCCTACCACCTCTTGTGTGAACAAACTACATTTATAAGACACTATAAAATTCTGGCCCCTTCGCTCCATTGGCATTACCCAACTTCTACGCTACTACGCGCCAATCTGACTGCCTACTTCACATTTGCTTGGCTTGCCTTTTACAACTTGCTTTCGCATACAAACATTTTAGAAGTTTAACCTATGACGTTGGTTAGCCGAATACCAATTCACGACTGGTTGCCGTATTTTAATATTTGGTTGGTAGGCTCTCTCCTGTTCCATTAATATAACCATGTCAAACTCGCCAAACTCTAAGACCCCGCCAAGCCCTATTTCTAGGTATTGCCTGCGACGTAAAATACCGTATCGGCACTTGGAACTTTATTATATTTCGTGGCTCAATCGTTTCAGGTTTCCCTTTCGGCTCGAATGCTTTCTTGTCTACGCTTACACTTGACATTACTGCTTCAGTGCCAAGACTAGATAACAACCGTGGCGTTATCACCCTTCGTTGTGTGGGATTCCCACCCACTATATATTAATGACTTACAAATTACCTTTTAGTAAAGTGGAATGTTTAACATTCACAGGACGCACACATTAATTAAGTATATCATATCTTTTTGTAACTTTTATAGAAAAAATGCCATAATTCCACAAAAAATGAGTTTTTACGGCATCATATTTAAATATTATATGTTAAATATAAGTTCAATTAATTTAAGATTTTTATTGATGAACCGAAGAATTTACAATTTGTTTTGGACTAGGTACTTTGAATCTTCACCTATATTTACTCTATGAATGTTTAATTTCCTCCAAGTTGGGAATTATCAACTATATATCTTTTTAACTTATTTTCATAGGTTATTTTAATTTTTTAGATAGATTACCTTTTAATCTAGATACGCTCGTTTTTTCCCTTGAGTACGAAAATATAACACTTAACATAGTAAAATTTGATTAAATAAGGTGAATCATAATTTTTTACTTATTTAATTTTTTTGAAAAACATTGATTTTTGCATATTAATAAAGATTAATAATTGTTTTAAACTTAAAATAATGATATTTTTCCCTAAACCGTTTAACTCCATAATTTTTTGATATATTCCTGTTTTATCTGTTTCTCTCCGAATAAATATGGTGCACTCTGCTGGGTCTTGCGTTAACTTTCCTCCATATTTTTTAATTATATCATTAATCTTATTAACTTGTAGTTTATGTTTTTTTATAAAAAATTTGTTAAAACATATTATTTGATTTTCAAGAGGAAATTTTGAATTATAAGTGTGTATCATTTTTGAATCTTGAAATTCCTTAATAATAATGTCTAACATATCAAATTTAACAGGTTCATAATAATGGTTTACTTTTTTATCATTAATAACTGATAGATTAGTTTTTATATCCTCAATAATAATTAAATTTTTATTTAGAATATACTTTAATAAATATATAGTTGCTTCAGAATCACAAAGTGGATTATGAGGTTCCTCATGTGGTATATTAAAATCCTTTGTTATGTTTTCTAATGTATAATCTTTAGCTGGTAAAAATGCTCGTGATATTCGAAGCACATCAATATACTGTAATTTGGTTTTTGTCAAATTAAGTTTACTTCTTTCAGTATCATATTTACGAATATCGTTTTCAGAGTAACATACACTTAAATTATTTTCATCAAATAATATCGGTTCGAATATTTCATTTAGCTCTTTAAAACCTTTGACAACAATAGCATCATCTTTGATCTTATTAACCTTATTAATAGATTTAACTCTGGGTTTACCATTTTTTAACGTGAAATCAGCTGATTCATTAAAAATTATATTGCGTTCTATTTCATTAAATAATTCATCATAAATTATATAACCTAATAAATATATCTCACCCTTTATAATTTCAACATCCCATGATAAATAATTCATAACTTAGTCCTCCCTATTTACTCATTTTTACTAATAACCATCAAACTCATAAAATAACAACAACTACATAAAACTTGAAAGACTATAATATCTTAAATATAAGTTCTATTATCAAAGCAAAAATTATATTTATCTATATCATTATACTTTGAAATAATACTGTTTCCTGTTCGGTGATAATCTGTCCCAATAGTAGTTTTTAGTCCTATTTTTTTTGCTAAGTCTACTAAAAACAAAGTATCTTCATCAGTGTTATCTTCATAATAAGCTTCAATACCATCTATAGAAAATTCTTTACACTTTACGATTACTTGTTCTACTAATTCACTTGTAATTTTTATTTTATCATGACTAAACTTTTCTTTTGTTGCGTTATAATATCTTTTTATTCCAAAGAATGGATGAGCTAAAATGGCAATGCCATTTAGACGATGAATAAAATTAATACTTTCTTGAGGATTTGGAAAGGATTTTACGAGATTTAATACTTCAGCTATATAAGTTTCATTGAAATATTTTGGAAAATATCCAAGAATATGAAAAGTAGTAAGATAATTCACATCAATAAAACTCATGCAATTTTCTACATATGATGATATTTCTACTCCCGGTATGCAAGTGATATTATTTATGTCGCACAAATGTAGAAATTCAGGAACCCCCTTCATTGTATCGTGATCGGTTAATGAAACTAAATTTAAATTATTGTCGTTAATAATATTAATTAATTCCTGACAATTAAATTTTCCATCTGAATTATTTGAATGAATGTGTAAATTTATATTCATACTATCCCTCCTGATGTTACTATTTTTATTCATAAAAATTACTACTGAAAAGCCTGTCCCCTGTATCGGGTCCTTTACCATTTGAAACTGTTTTGTTATTAGAACCTTTATATGATTTTTCTGATATTCTTGTTGCATAAGTTTTTATATCATCAAATCTATCAATATGCGAGGATGAAATAACATTAGTTGCTACTATAATTTCTTTGTTATTTAATGATTGAAGTAAATTAATTACAGTTTCACCAGAATTGATAACTGCATCTACAATGATAATTTTGTCATCATTATTGTCAAATTCTTTTAATGTATTATTAGTGCTTAGCAAAATATTAACTTTAAACCCTAATGACTCTAATTCATCACTTATTCCTATACCAAAAAATAAGCCTGCTCTCATCAAAATAAAGATTGTAATAGAATTATTTTTATTTAGTTCTTCTTTTTTATTAATATATCTTGCTAGTTCACGTCCTAATCTATAATGCGCCTCTCGTAATTTAGCCCCGCTAATTCCTGAATTGCTTTTACATTCATTTATTATTCTTAGAACATTTTCTGATACATCAGGTAGTGTTATTACCATATACTTAAACGCTCCTTTAAGTTTTTATATTTAAAATTGCTATAAGCAAATTGATAGATATTTGTCCTATTATTTTTTTCAATGTATTCAATAACTTTATTATTAAGTTTGTCATTTGCAACAACTATTCCTAAATTTGATGCTTCTAACATAGGAATATCAATAATAGAATCACCAATAGCAATAACTTCTTTGCCTATATTCCTAAGCTTTTTTACTACTTCTTGTTTAACTAAAGGAGTTACTAAATTATTAATCAAATTCTCATTATTTGATTTTCCCTTACCGATAATAAGATTGTAAATGTTATGATGTTCATTTACTTTAATCCAAGCATCGGCTATTCCAGTTGTAATGCCAATTATAAAGACATTTTTGTTTTTTTTATTTAAATCATCAATAAGAGGATAGTTGAAAATTAAATTTTGAACCGAATAAGCTAATGACCCACTATAATCTTCGTTTTTAGAAATAAATTGATGAAATCTATAAAATTGATATGTTGTATAATAATCACCATGAAAAATAGATTTTAATTTTGTTTTTTCTAGATTACCTTTATCACAAAAATCATATGTTAAGTCATTAATACTAACGGTTTTATCACAATCGAGTAAAACAATTTTTTTATAGTCGTTGATATGCAATAATAATGATTTTAATATTTCGTCAGCTATTTCATTCGGATAAATTTTATTTTTACTTAACAAGATATCACAAATAAAATCTACAGAACAACTAGTATCATCATCTAAGATAATTAACTCTTTTCCTAACTCTTTACAAATTGATTTTAAGCCATTTATCTCAAATTCTTGCCATTGATTAATATTTTCTTCTTTTTCAAGGTATTCTCGCCATTCTTGGCGATCACTTTTTCTTGAATTTTCTATAACGTACTTTGGCGATTTTTTTATGTAAAAAAATAAATCATAAAGATGTTTATCTGCATTTGTAAATACTATATTGAATCCTTCCTGATGATTTGGGAAAGCATAATGACCATCAACTATAATATTTTGATATCTTTCTTCTGCTTCATTTACCTTATCAACAAGTTTTTCTCTTAAAAATTTTTGTTGATCATTAGAAAGTTCTTTAAACTGTTTTTCAAAATAAGATTGAGATAATTCTCTTAATGTCTTTGATCCATAAAAATGATTTACTATTCCCGCTACTCTGTTAATTATTTGATCTATTAAAAAATCTTTACCACATCTTGATAATCCATAAATAGCTATTTTCATATCTTAACCTCCCCAATCTTATGAAAATCATAATAACATTCCCCATTTGCAACGGGATTAATCTTATTAAGGCTTTTTTCAACCTCGAATAAATCATCATTAAATAATGCCAGTCTATATTTCTCATTGTTGATAAATCTTCCACACGGATATATTCCTGTTTTAGTAATAAAAATATTAGTTTTTCCTACTCCACATAATCTTCCATATTTTGAACAATCATAAATATTTTCTAATTCCATGCTTTTTTGTCTCATTACTAAACCAGCATTACTACATTCGTTTAAAAACTGATTGTAATCATGTGTTGAAACCATTAAACTCTGATCATTTATACCAAAGAGATTTGAAAAATTGATTTTTTTTAAATTATTATCTTTGAAGAATTTTAATATGCTTTCTTTATTTTCAATTGTCTTTTTTGTTACAACACAATTAATTAATGGCATCTCACCAAATAATTTTTCATATTTCAATATATTACTAAAAGTTTTATCAAAATTACTCCTTAATATTTCATGGATTTTTTTATTTCCATCAAGAGAAAAATTTAAAGATATTGTATCTTTGTTCTTATAAAAAAAATCAAGTTGATCTTCTGTTAGTAATGTACCGTTCGTGATAGTATAAATGGCTATTTTCCCAAATACTTTAGAGTTTTCTACTTGTTCAACTATCCTCACCAAGGTATTAAAATTTAATAAAGGTTCTCCTGAACCAACTATTCCTAATTTGAATTTAGGTAACTTATTCACATTGATATATGTTATAAGATTAGTCATGACCTTTACAATTTCTTCATCAGAAAATTCATATTGTTTAGTATTAATTAAATTCATATTGTTGTTAAAATGGCAATATTTACAACTTAAATTACATTTGGAGTTAATTGAAATACACGCTCTATCAATCATTGTTATACTCCACACTATTTTCATTAATAGGTAATGGAAGATGAGCACATGAAACGACCTTGATTCCGGTATACTCTGTCCACTCTATCCCCTCTGTTAAAGCACAACACAATAATAGCGGTTTACACTCAATTGACTTAATTAAGTCTAAAATAGCATGGACTGTACCACCAGTTGATATAACATCATCACATATGATAACTTTTTTGTCTCTCAAATAATTTAAATCAACCTCATCAATCCAATATGTTGATTTACCTGAAATTATAGTACTGTTATTTATTGTTATCGGATTATTCATATATGATTTTTTAGTCTTTCTAATTACTATGTACTTTTCAATATTATATAATCTTGATAATTGCTCGGCTAATCCAATCGCCTTAGACTCGACTGTAACTATGACATCAGGTGTTTCATTTTTAAGAATCATGGAAATCTTATCATAAAGGATTTTTGCTATTTCTTGATTCCATTTAGCCATACCAAGCATATTAAATGAATAATACGATATGTTATCTGTTTTTATCAATGGTAAATCAATTGAAAGTGTTGGTGTTAATTTTATATTATAAATTTTCTTCATCTTATAGTACCCCCATTAAATTCCCTGTGAATTTAACTAATATTCCTGTAGTTACTCCTAAAAATGCATTTTTAGTCAACATTGTGACCGAAGCAGCTACTATACCTTCAAGTGGTGAATCACTATTGGCCACTAACTGTAAATTAGGAACTAACGTCAATGCAAATCCAATAATCAATAAAAAACCAGCTATCGATTGTGCAGGAACATATTTACCTATTTTAGTCATTAAGCCTGCAAAAATTAAGCATCCAGAAATGAACATCATTACGATTCCCGCTAAGATTGGCCATGGAGCAGCTGCGGTTCCTGAAATAATTGCTTCAATTGGCATACCACCAAACATGATCGAAGGAATATCTGCTGCACTATTTATAACTGTTAAAGCATCTAATTTAGATGGAACTCTTGCAATTCCTGATGTAATTTTTCCAAAACTTATATTAGTGCCTATATTCAAGCATATAATCCCTAAGCCACCAACAATAGCAATAAAATTAAATTTCGGTTTTAATATTTTAAAATCAGACCAATAATCCCGTTTCCAAAATCTCCAATTTTGAGATTCATACTCTTCATTAGAATCATTTGTATATAAATCAACTCTTCTTTTTTGCAACAAACAAAAGTCAAATGTAGAAACAATTACTGAAACAGAAATGGTGTATACAACATCATGAGTGAATATCCAAATTAATATTGCTGAAATCATTGAAATAATTCCAATCCTTTTTTCTTGCTTAGCCAATGTTAAAGAAACATCAGCCAAGATTAATCCAACTCCTGACATCATCCCAAATATTATTGTTTCACCAGCAAAATCAACAATATAAGAAATAGCACCAGTAACTCCTAATAAAATCCCTACTATGCTTGCAATTAATAGTGCCCCTAACCTAGCTCTAAAATCTTTAATTAAACCACTCACTGTTAGCGTTTCCGCTTGAGCTGAGATAGGAACAACATTACCTGTAAGTAAATTACCTATTGCACCTATAAAATAAGCAAATCCAGTTGGTTTTAACTTATAACCTAAACTTCTTGCATAAAAGAGTTGTGTACAACCATTTACTACTACAGCTAATATTGCAAGTACAAAACTCATAATCATAATAAATACTACCATATTTTTCTCCCTTAATTAATCTCTTTCTATCATATCTTTTAAATCTTGAAATTTCATGACTTCTGCGTATATCTTTAAAGTTGAATTTAAAGCAATAAAATCCTTATATTCTATTCTTTCATTCATTGGATCTGTTGCTTCATATATTAACTTTACATCATATCCTCTAAAATATAATTCTTGTGCAGTAGCTAATACACAACACTCCATGGTTTCGCCAAATAAGATTACTTTTTTGTCTATTGATGGTTTACCAATATTTTTGTTCAACCATTTATTAAATCCTTTTGGATCTTGATACGGGACTCCAGGCTTAGTACCTTTTTTTCCAATATTTTTACGAGTCCAAATGGGGTTATGCATACATTTAATCCAAGTTTTATTATTTTTAATATCAGATGGAATTTCGCTTTCATAACCAAAGTCATCAGGGTTACAACCATTGCCTTTACGCCCCAGTCTTGGTAATCGATAGTCTGATATTATCTCATTTATTATTATATTTTTATCTCTAAAATATGGAATTAAAATTTCCTTAATAAATGGAACACTGCTTCCCTTATTAAACCATATTCCATTTTCATCGGTAAAATCTTTTTGAAAATCAATTGAAATGAACTCTATATTTGTGCTTTTGCTCATTATAATATTTCCCCTCGGTATTTTTCAAACAACTCAAAGAATGGTCTATTTTTTTCTTTTGTAACATCAATGTACTTATCAGCAGTTTTGTTTTTTTTATCTCTTATTTTAATATCTGTTTTTCCAATTAGTAATTCTGCGATATTATAATAACCTTTAATACAAGCTTTGTGTAAAGCTGTAAATCCGTTACTGTCTTGTTGGTTAAAACAAATATCTTGCTCCATTAAATACTTTACCCCATCTATAAATCCACCCCAAGCACAAACCATCAAAGGAGTATTTCCTTGGTTTTCACCGTCACTTCCCATATTTACATCTGCTCCTGCTTCTACAAGTATTTTCATCATTTCTAAATCTTTTAGTTGGCAAGCATGTAATAATGGCGTGAATTTATATTTATGCTTGTCCTTAGCATTAATATCTATTTTTCTGATTTGTAACAACTGGTCTACCATATTATAATCTCTATTCCTAATCGCAATAATTAAAGGAGTCCACCCCGTTGTACTATCAACAATATTAACTTCTATATCATTTAATTTAAAATTCTTTACTGCATTAATATTTCTTTTTGATACTTCGTTTGTAAACTTCTGAGTTTCAAACACATTATAGTCTGTTTTATTATCATTAAATATTTGTTGATATTTTTCTGGTGTAATTGATTCTAAATTAGGAAAACCTGTTACAAGGAAACTAAATAATACATCATTAGAATACATATAAACTTTATCATTCAATGATTTTTTAGCTCTCTCTTTTGCGACATTCGCTATTTTAGTATCATTATTTTCATCACTTAAATATTTGGCATTCGTAAAAAATACCTTTTGATGCTCTTGATATTTTTGTAAAGTAACCATCGCTAACCATGCTCGTTGTTTGACATTGCTATTCCCCTTATCTTTCAAATTGTTTAATTCCTGTATAACAATATCAGGTATTACTACTTCATCAAACTTATCAACTAATTCTTCAATAACGATAGGCGTTTTAATAAATATAGAAGTATCAACAACTATAACTGAACTTGCTTTTTTAGCATTTCCAAATATCATTTCAATAGATACATTAAAAAGTTGAGCCAACATAGCTAATTGAGATGATGATGGTTCAGATTGCCCATTCTCCCATTTTGAAAGAGTTGGACGAGTAATTAACAATTTTTCTGCTAATTCTTGTTGTGACCAATTTCGTTCTTCCCGATACTGCTTTATTCTAGCAGCAATAATTTGCGTAAAATTTTGCATCATTATATTCCCCTTTCGACATTTATTTGTCAAATAATGTAAATAAATCATATCACTAATTTTGAACTTATTCAATTACTGTTCCAATTTTATACTACAATGTAAAAAATCGGAACATTAAAATTTGTTATTTTCAGTAATTTTAATATATCAAAAATAAAAAATGCGTTAGTTTTTTTTAAACTAATGCATTTTAAACCTTTATATATTAATTATACTTCAAACAATTATCGTAAAATTCTTCTAATTCGTATCCATAAATTTTATCATTTGATTTGATAAAGTGAATTATATCTTCCCATTCTAAACAATTAATTTTAATTTTATTCATCATCGGCAAAAACCATAAATTTAACCATTCTTGAAGCTGAACGTAATAATCATCATTTTTATATTGTTCTACTCTATCTTTAACTACCTTAATAACCATGTTCTTATCTGTAAAATCTTTAAATGTACTAATTTTTTTTATTTGCATTTTTGGAACAATTACAAAAAATGCTAAATCATCAATTTTATCAGGTTTTATCTTCGACCGTTTTAAAGTTTTTGCCATACAGGCAATATTTCTCGTAGCCTGATTATAAAAAGGGACGTGGGCTGTACCTGATGCCAATTTACTATTAATCTTTGCTTCAACAACAATGAATTGCTTTACATTTGGATGTAATGTCAATCCTGTTTTTGAATTTTCCTCAGTAGTTCGTATTGAACTATTCCAGATATCACCAACTAAAATATTCCCTATAGTTCCGTCTGCATGTGTATGTTTTTCGCTCAAGTTATCCTTCTTTGCTCTTGCTAAAAAGGCAGAATACAATTGTGCTTCTGAAAACCATGTACTACCCTCAAAAAACATAAATCATGATTGTATTTACGATTATTTTTAAACCAATTAATCACTAACCTTAATAGCCATCCCTCATTATATAGTTCTGTCGGTGTAAGTTTTGTTGATTTAGAATTACAATTCTGTAATAAAGAACTTATTATATTTAACACTGTACCCCTCCAAATTATTTTATTTATTTTTTTAATACAATAATCAATTTGTACCTAAAGAACTTATACAAGCGAGTATAGCATCCTATAACAATATGTTTTATTGTCCATTTCTACGTACTCTGTTGTATATTTTAGATCTTTATAATATCTGAAAAGGTCTAAATAACCTTGAAGATACCTTTAATGGATCCAAAAGGGTGTTCTACTATAGATTTTCTTTGTTTATACATTTCATTATTTTCTTTCGTTATTCTCGTTACTTCTGCATAATAATCATCGTACACACTTCTTGTTATTGTATACAGCTTTATTAGATAGCCTTGTTCACAGTAGTATATTTATTTACAAGCGACTATAACAGGCCTTTTTCTCTCATTTTTAAAACTAAACCATCATAATTAACTCTTTTGCATCCCAGTTTATCATAGGCATCTATACTATTTTTAACTTTTTTTAAATCTGCAAAACCAAATACTGCATCAATTCGGTCTAGCAATAATTTATTTACATAAACAGAGTCTTGAAGATTCATTGGTTGTATTTTATAAATAAAAACATCATCCATGCTTTCAATGACATTACTGGTTTTTATTTCATTAACATATCTATATCGATTTTTCTCATATAATTTCTTATTTATTATTCCAGTTGGCCATATTTTTGGAGTTGATAAATAAGGAGTATCTTGTTTATCATATAATCTATAAAATGGGTTTATTATGGTTATCATTCTATTTCGCGAAATAGAAAACATTAAAAAGTTTTCATGGAAGTTTTTTTGAGCATACAGAATATTGTTATAAATTTCTCTATTTCTATTCGATTGAATTTTTTGATACAAGTACTGCTTTTTTGCATTTATGCCTGTCATATAATATTGGATATCTTGTTCAGATGTCATACCATTATCAGTAATAATAAAATCTTCTCCTGAATTAGTATTATCCCATATACCTAAATAACCTGAGTAATAGATATTTGCCCATCTAAAGGCTTCATTAGTGACTAATTCATGATTTAACATATCTTTGACGCTATCGCATTCTAAAATAACCTTTAAATTTCTCAACCAACGTTCTCTAGTGCCTTCATTTTCAATTATCTTTTCTTTAATTGGTAAATTAAAGAATTTTGGCATCATGGTTTTTTCAGCGAATAGATAATTTTCCGAATCTAAAGAACGCATTTGTGCAATCAATAGAAATTTCTTTACAATATGATTTTCTTTTCTATTTAATTCACAAATGGTATCAGATTTTAATATTTTATTATTTAATATATTAGCAAAATTACTTTCAATATGTGTATTAAATTGTTTCTCTAATTCTGTAGGATAGATATTTTGTTCAGCGAATACCTTTTCACATTTTTGATTCTCAATTAATTCACCAGTTTTAAAATTATATGTTGAAATCTTATCAGAGAACTTCCTTAATATAAATCTTGGAACATAATGATTATTAGAAAATTCCGGCATTATTTACTCCCCCTAATTATATTATACATTAATTTTTTTAAATAAATTTATCATTAAATTACCCTTCATGAAATCCTTTATTAAAAACTATTTGATGAGGGGGTATGATTGCACTTTAAATGAATTAATAAAACCTTGTTTGTATATCTTTAAACTATGCATACGCATACAAATAAGACAAAGCGTTGCAAATTTACTGTCAAGGTTTCTTATGTTTTGTTTTGTAATGAAATAATAGAACAATTATTCTTCCATTCCAAAACAATATAAATTATTTTAATAATAAATAAATCATTAAAAAGTTACTGATTAGTAACAAAGTAATTAATATATATGCATAATTTATCTTCTTATCTAATTTTCTTTTATATACTTGATTCTCTTCTTTTTCTATTTTTAAATTCTTTAATAAATCATATAATAATTTTTCTTGTTCCCCAAACATTTCTGTTAAATTTTTATTAAATTTAATTAATTCATTATTCAAATCCTCATAAACCCTTGTTAGTCTTTTAATCAATGTATCTTCTGAAGTAATAATATTACTTTTTATAATATTTTCCACAATAACATGATAATCTGAAATAAATTTATTTATATGTGTTATTGCAACATTTTGATCTTCTAGGAATGAATTTGCAGAATTCATATACTTCTGGATATTAACTTGTAATTTTTTAATTTCTTCATCATAAACTGAAACACTATTTACCACCACATTATGGTTATTTGCAATTAAGTGATTAAGCTCATTTAAATTATTATTAAAAGCTACAATATCTTCTTTAAATTTACTTACTAATCCGATATTTTTTGAATGGGTATCTAATTCGTTAATGACCTTATCCAAATTTTCATATTTATTCATACAACACCTCATCAATTCCTTTTAATTTATTATTTATATCTTTAATAATTTCTACATAAGAATACTTGTCCAATAATTTATCATAAATTAACCTGAAATTTTTCGGAAATAACTCTAATAATTGTTTTGATAAAAATTCTTTTGCTTTATCATTCATCAACTTTCCTATTTCTAAAATGTTCTCTAATAATATATCGTATTCAATAATATTATTATTTTGATAAAAAATAATACCATCTTTTAGCCTATTTAAATTATACGTATCTCTTTCTAATAATAATAATTCGCAACAGTTAAAACTGATATTAATTAATGGATTATTTTTATAACTTTCTACATAACGAATTAATTGAGCATAGATAATCTCTAAATCTTTTTTTGATTTCAATTCTAATGAATCCATACTAGTATCTATAAAAAATAGGTTCTTAATTTTATTTCTCAAGAAATAATCATCTATCATTTCATCTAATATGACGTTAAAATCATTAAAAACAAAATAATTATTTAACATTCTTTTAAACTCATCTGAGTCTTTTCCATAATTAATGCAATAATCATAGACTGTCTTTATCTGCATTTTGCGATTATATATAATATTCTCAAATGTCCACATGATAAGTACTAATATCGCATTTTCGAGTACATCAGTTACATTAATGCCTAATTCTTTTTTGTAATTAATAAAATCTGATCTCATTATGAATTTGTCAAAATTAAAATTCAATTCGTATTTTGAAATAAAGCCGGTTAACCTTTCAACTATTATTAAATTATCCCATTTATTAATAACCAACTCAATTACTTCAGAATGTTTTGTCCATTTTGTAATATACCAATTATTAATTATATTTAATACACTCAAGCGATATAATGCTTTTTCAACATCTGCTTTTCCTAATTCATTACACTTAATAGTGTTTTTAAATTTAGGATCATTTATAGTCCTTAATACATATCTAATATGTTCAAATTCTACTTTAATATCATTATTGCCAACCTGCCACAAATAAATATTATCTTGTATATCACCCTTAAAAATATGTTGATGAACAATTTCTTTTATATCACCTATATTTGTATTGATATTGAATATTTTTTCTAAATTTTCATCATCATCATCTAAAAAATTAATAATATAATTTTCTGCTTTTTGACCATCACGACCAGCTCTTCCGGCTTGTTGATATAAAGATTCTAATGATTCAGGTGCACTATAATGAATAGTAAATCGGATATTCGTTTTGTTAATTCCCATACCAAAGGCTTTCGTACTGACGAGTAAATTATAACGATTATCAACAAATTCATCTTGTACTTTCTCTTGATATGCAGAAAAATTTTCATGATTAAATTTTGATGGCTGACTACCCGCGTAAAATTTTACATCCATTTTAAGAATGTTACTCAATAGATTCGAAATTTCAAAACATCCATTAACTGAACCAACATATTTAGTAAATATAATTCCTGCATAGTCTGTATTTAATTTATTACTTTGATCTATAAAAATTTCTTCATTTAAAAGATTTAATAGATATTTAGATTTACTTTCATTTTCATATTTACTACCTTCAATGGAAATAATATGAAAATTCAATTCCTTTCTATCTAAAGAGGAAATGGTCTTTAAGTTATTTTCTTCTATATTTAGTTCTTTCTTTATGTCCCTTAGTACATTAACTGAAGCGGTTGCAGTTAAACCTATTATATTTACACCTTTGAGATTACGTTGTAAAATATGTGATAAATTTAAATAGGATGTTCTAAAATCATGTCCCCACTCTGATAAACAATGGACCTCATCTAATACAAAATAACTTAATAAATTGTTTCCATATAAATTTTCGATTTGATACATAAAATTCTTATCTTGAAATCTTTCAGGAGATACAATTACAAATAAATATTTGGAATTTATAAAATTATCTAATATATCATTCTTTTTAGCATAATCTAAACTTGAATTAATTAATTTTATTTTATTATATTTAAATTTTTCTAAATTCTTAAGTTGATCTTTCATTAAAGACTTTATGGGAGCGACTATAATTGATAGTCTAGGTTGTAATAATACTGGTAAGTGGTAACAAAGAGATTTTCCCCCACCAGTAGGTAAGATACCAATTGTACTATTTAACTCTAATACATGTTTTATAACATTTAACTGACCTTCTTTAAAAGTATCGTAATTATAAATATTTTTTAGAATTTTTTTTAGTGAATCAATTTTAATATTGTTTTCATCACCACTTAAACTATATTTAATAGTGTCACCAATTGAAACTTTAAAATAATCTTTCAAATAGTAATAATCCGTTCTAATATAAACCACTTTCGGGAATTTTTGTATTTCATCGGTATATCTGCGAAATAAACTAAAATTAATTGTAATCCATGTATCATTATTAGAAATTTGATCTTCTTTAATTTTATTTACTATAAACTTGGGAATCTGAAGTGATAACCCATTTAATTGAAATAATATATCTAACCAGTCAAATATATCACTTATAGCTTCCTCAAAACAATCAAATTCATCATTATTAATTAAGTTAAATTTCCAAATATCTTGTTCAAAAGAAACAATTCCTTCTTCTAGTAATGTTATAATTAATATTTGATATCTAAATATTGAATTTAATATGACTGCATTTTTCTTAAGCATATCGTGGTTAAGATTTCTATGCATATCATTACTATCAAATAACTCTTGATTTAATATGCTAACATATTTCTTAAATAAACCACAATTATCTACACCATTAGTAATATCACTAACTGGTATTCTTATTACCTCACAACCATTATCTTTTAAATATTGGTCCCTACTACCATCATTTAATAAAGTTGTCTGATCTTCTAAATGTTGGATTCCATCTATTTCAATAACTAATTTTAATTCAGGTAAATAGAAATCTACTCGTTGATCTTTAAATTCGTTGGAATCATCATCCACTATATCACTAATGAAAGCTTCTGGAATCACTAAATTGAGGTAATGTTTCCCCAGATAAACCGATAAATAATTCTTATAAAAATCAAAAGCTGGATTTTGGCCATTGTCATTTCCTAAAATAGTTCTATCCCAAATAGTTTGCTTAGCAGATAAATAATGCCATGTTTTATTATTTCTAATCGTATTAAAATAGTGATATTTCTCTCTTAAACTAAATGAAGGCCATGTTGGATTTCCTCTAAATAAAATATTCTTTAATATTTTAATAATATTATTTTTATCCCGTGTTAAACAATATTTTTTATTAATATTTTCGACATTGCATATAACAAAATTATTTGAAGCATCAATATAACCACCTGAATATTTCCACATATCTATCCCTCATTGTTACCCTATTTAAATTATTTAATTATATATTATCATTATGAAACAATATTAATAAAAAAGCAAGTAAACAAAAAGAAAAAGCAATATCGGTAGATATTACTTTTTTGGTGATTTTCCAAGTAGATTTATTTTCTAAAGTTCTTGAAGCTTTAATTGTGGTAGTTTTAATTCATTTAACCTTTTTATGTCATAATCATCATAATAACCACTTCTAAATTACTTGTTTTATATTAATTAATTCTTTGTTTTTTGGGAGTTGGATTATCATTATTTGGAACTTCTATGTAAACATTTTGATTAGATATAAAGAAATTACTACCAAATTCTTGCTCTAGCTCCCTGTGTTAAACTTGTTGTCATCGACATGTACAAGCCTTATATAACCCTTATAAGACAGGTCTTTCCAAACGCTAAGATTGTGATGGATAAGTTCCATATTATTCAGCTGATTTCTCGTTCTTTAAATAAAACTAGGATTTTAATCATGAATAAAGATAAAGCTAATTATACAAAGTTTAAGCGATACTGGAAACTTCTTCTTAAAGCACGTTCTGCACTAGACATCAAGGTATATAAAAAATGGTACTGCTTTAAACAAATGATGTGCGAAGAAGATATTGTTAACTACTTAATCGACCAAAATTAAGAATTAAGACATACATATGAATTATATCAAGATTTATTGCATATTATTAAAACTAAAAATATAGATCGATTTAATCAAATCTTAAATAATTTAAATAAAGAATATTCCAAAATATCAGTATATATGAAAACATCTATTAAATCACTTAAGACTTATAGAGAGTACATAGTAAATACAATGAGTACAAATTATACAAATGGAGTCATTGAAGGAATCAACAATAAGATTAAAGTTATCAAACGTATTGCTTTTGGTTATCGTAGCTTTTATCATTTTAAAGCCAGAATACTTATTACGCAAGGATTGTGTAATAAGAAAAAAGGACTAAGCAAAATTGGCTTAATCCTTATTGTTTAGTTTATTGGATAATTTCCTACCCACACTACTTGAAAAAGAACCGTTTTTCTTTTACTTAACTCTTGTTCATTATTATAATATTTATTTCCAAATGGGTTTATTGCAATTATTATCTTTAAGGCTCATTCTAGTCAGTAATATACAAACTTATCCAAATTGTTTGCATGTGATCCATTTCATCAAAGAACAAAACTTTTCCCATTTATCAGGAAAACTATTATCTCCATACTTTTCAATTATTCTATCTTCTAATACTAGTTTTACATTCCATTGTGTTCCATCACATACTTCTAGATTAATATACTTTGCTTTCCATTCCAGCAAATTAATACGCTTTATTTCATTAATAAGTCTACAAGCCATCGTTGGGCTTGTCGATATTTGGATAGTACCCTCATCAACACTTAAGCTATGACTCCATGAAACACTCAATGTGGAAAAATCAATATTCACATAATAATAACCATCAAAGAAGCTATCTACCGAAGCTTTGATTGCTTTGATATGGCTATAATCTACATTGAATGATTGTTCTTTATCAAATTTTGACTCCATCAATACCTCCTATTGCTCTTTCTTATCATACTTGTGTTACAATAAATTTTTCCAACTACACTTCTATCATTGATGAAATCCTAATGGGAATAATATTTTTAGTTTTATTCACTGAATTATACCCTAAATCAAGATAAATTGTACCTAATAGTGCTTCAAATGCATCACCGGATATCTTCAGGCTTCTTTGTAAGCATTTAATCTTCTATTCTTACAGTTAACCCCTAGATAAAAACTACATATTTATCTTATATTATAGAACTTATTCATTTATTATACACACTTGAATATATCATCATTATATAGTTCACAAGCCATTTCATCATAGATATTTATTGCATCAAAACTTTTTTCCATAGCTTCTAATTGATTATTAACACTCCCCTTATGATTTATAACTGTTGTTAAAATTCTTATACTTGCTGATTTACCTGTTTTAACAATTTTTATAGCGGAATCTAAATAATTTGATAAAGTCTTTTTTAAATTCCGACTTTTATCTCCCATCTTATTGAATTGAAAATTAACTAATCCATTCCGGTTTTATGTATAATTGAGTAGAATAAACCATTTTGTGGTTCGCATTATTCTTTTATAAAATTTAAAAATAAGAAGTCTTTTTTAGCCTCTTCATTTGCAAATTTAATATTCCATCTTCTTTCCATAAATGTAAGTAATTTTAATCCATGGTCTAGAATAGTTTCAGTATTCCATTTTTCATATTTTGAAATCTCAATTTCGCTATGTGAACCATTAGAATAGCCTCTTCTGGTAACTTCTCCTTTATCATCAATTTTGTTTAATTTTTTGTCATCAAAACTATCATTTTGAAGACTTGAATTTATACTACTAGATAAAGGAATTAAATTTCCAAGAGAGTTGGTCAATATAGCTTTTTCTTCTTTAGTAAATTCTTTAAATGCATTTGTCCAATATTCATTACTAGGGGTTTGTGGATAAATATGTTCGATAGATACTTTATCTTTTTCACTTTTAACAAAAAGCTTCCAATCTATTTTTTGATTTCCAAATTGATTTACTTTATTAATCTCGTATTCATAAAGAAAGTAACGCAAGCCGTTCCAATCATAAAACCCACTATTATTTTTGTATTTTCTTTGTATATATGTTTTAAATGGTAAATAATCAAAACTTACTTCAGCTTTAAGCCAATCTTCTACTCGTTCCCTTAATAGTTTACATATATCATTTATAAAAATTTGTCCAGTTCTTAATTGTTTTGTTGTTCTATAAAATTCACTATTTCTGTATGTTGAGAATGCTCTTCCTAATCTAAATGCAATAAATATAAATCTTTCAATTTCTTCAAATAATTTGATGCGATCAGTAGGAGTCACATTTGGTGAAATAAAGGAAACAGCAATAAGAGGTCTAAAATATGCTATACCAATACGATTTAATCTATCTAACCACATGCTTTCTTCATATGTTAAATCATTGTTGTTAAGACAATTAAAAGTATTGTACCAATGTACCGCAGCAGATTTCAAACTTCCAACATAATCATCAATTTCTTTAGGTTGTAATTTTGAACGTTTAACAATTTTTTCTATTGACCCTATATCTTCTAATTCATCATCCTCATTATCACCCCTAATCTCTTCTACTTCCACAATTGATGATACTTTAACTTCTGTTTTACTAAAAATATTTTGCGGAGTAAATTTCTCATCAAGTAGATACCGAATATAATCATCGCCTTTTTGACGTGTATACTGAAAATACATAATCCAATGGGCTATTAGAAAATCATCATCTGGCAGTGGTCTTTGTTTGTTTCTGCCAAGTTGATAATATACTTCTTTCCATGCATCATTTATTTTTGTTCTTAATATATTACGTTCATCATTTTTTAATTCAACTTCATCATAAAGTGTTGTTAAATAAATCAAACGGTTTTTTAACAATTCTAAATTAGAAAGTTTCTTACCTCGATTATTCATTGTTTCAAAAGCAACAAATACATCAAAGTCATCTTGAATATCGTGAATATTAAACATTAGATTTTGTGTAACCTTTTTGAATAGTAATTCAATTTCATTTTCTCCATATTTATCATAATAATTCAGTAAGTTTTCTTGAAAAAATCTTTTAGCATTTTCAAGATTTAAAGTATAAAAAGTTTCTTGAATACTCCCGCCATCGGGTTCGTCTAAAATTCTATGTCTAAGATATTTAAAACTAGGGTTATCTGTTTCATAACCAAACTTATATGTGTTGATGATGAATTTTGGTGGCTTTTGTATTATAAGGTATTCTTCTTTGATTTGTTTAAGATTAAATGTACCAATATATATTTCTTCATCAGTTTTATTTTGATTTTCAGGTAATTCTTTAATAAAATTTACAATTCCTTGTATAAAGATAATAAAAGTAGTAAGTCTTTGCTGGCCATCAACTATATAGAATGGTTTATGTCCTCTATCTTCAATTAACCATTTTTCTTCAATCCACGACTTCCATTCATTTTTATTTACTTCTTTAAGAGATAATAATCCGGTATAATGAAACCTGTCACTAGGTAAGTTAACAATATCTTCCCAAAAATCTTTTAATTGTCTTGTAGTCCATGCATAACCCCTTTGATAATCAGGTATTTTAAAAATTTTATCTTTAAAAATACTTTTTAATGATTCTAATTCTTTCATAACTCCTCCAAATATATAAACTATATCAATTATATGTTTATAAAGTAGTTCTGTCAAATTTAGGTAGCTATTTCTTAAAACAAAACATATAAAAAGACAAGGTTTAACCGAGGTCACTGAAAAACTATACCTTTTTGGTTCCTCGCTACTTTGTGTGGGTAACACAAAGTAGCAAGGAGCCCTTTTTTTATTAAACTCTTTCTATTTCAAGCAACTTTGAAAAAGATTTGGATTTTATTTATGTTTGGATAACTCCAATCATGTATTCTAGGTCCATTTCCTCCTCCAATATAAGGAATACCAGCTTGCTGGAGGAATAATCTATGCGTTTCATACACGACCTTTCCATGCATTCCACTTCCATTAGAAATAGTAAAAATATAATCCTCATCATCCAGTAAATAAAAACAATTTCCCGCGAACTCTTTCATAAGTATCCCCAAATCTTCTCCTAATACGATATAGCGTTCACAATCATTCTTTGTTTCGTAAAGTTTAATTATTCCATTCTCTAAATCCACATCTTTTTTTCGTATTCCCAAAGTTTCATTAATTCTCGTACCACAACAGTATAATAACCGAAATAAAATTGGAAACTGAATTGAATTCTTACGATTTCGTGATGATTCATATGTATCAACCGCAAGAAAATATCTTTTTACTTCATCATCTGTATATATGTGCGGTTGGAAATTCGTCTGTTTGAAACCGATATCTCTTGTCACAAAAACATGATATCCCTTGCGATTGAGATATCAGGAATTGTTTAATCCTATTTATACGGGAATAATGTGTTGTACTTGCCTCAGTTTCTTTCCGTTTTATCCATTCGACCGCATTCTGACCAGTGAAAATTGGTTGGACTATTCCATGTTTAATACAAAATTAATCGAACTGTCGTAAGTGATTGCGATTTTCTTTATATCCGGATGCTACCATATCATCCAGATAATGATTCATCTCTTCTGAAAAGGCTGATTGAAATTTTGGTCTACTCATGCTTAGCTACCTCCATCTTGAAATACTTTGAATTTATACTTGGTATGGATAGAGGGCATTGCGATAACTTTTCGATATCAATCTTCAGATATACCTTGGTTGTCTCGGTATTTTGATGTCCAAGGACAATACTGATGATCGGGACAGAAACATTCTTTTTCAACATATTTGTGGCTAAACTATGTCGAAGAGAATGTGGACCGTGTTTCTTGTTCTTCCAATTATTGATATTTGCCTTATTCATGTATTTCGTCACAATGGAATGTACAGTCGGGGATGAAAGCGGCCGGCCCTTTTTTGCTGATTCTGCTGACACGATGATTTCTTCTGAATTGGTTTTCAGACGTCCATACTTTAGATAATCAATTATGGCATTACCAACTGAAGAAAGTAACGGATACTCTACCGGTACATCAGTTTTATGTTGATGGAAACTGATGACATTCTTATCCCAGTCTATCTGATTGAGCGTAAAGTTAACAATGTCACTAGCCCGCCACCCATATTCAGGAGCTAGCAGTAAAATCAGGTAATTACGCTTCCCTGTAGCGGAAGACCGTTCCACAGAGACAATCATCCTACGAATTTCTTCTTCATTGTATGTTGTAGGAATCTTACTATGATGTCTGTTATTATCTTTTAAAACGTATACTGTATTATCTTTTCTAGTAATTCCATTATCATAAGCATACTGAAAATAGGGGCAAAGAGTCGAACTACAATTATTTCTAGAAGCAAGTGAATATTTCATTATGTTAAGAAAACCCTCAACAATTACAATACTAATATCATCCAGTGTCAGGGCATGTTTCTCTAGATAAAGGTAAAATTCATATAAATACAGTTCTTTATTTCTAATTGTACTCTCTGAAAGATGCAACTCATTTCTGATATAAGACAGATAAAAGTACATTTTATTACCTATATTTCCATTAAAATTCCTTTCAATCCGGGGAGTACGGAATTCAAAATCACCATCTTTCTGATAAGAAATCAGCATCCGGACTGCACGGAGCCTTATTTTATCATTATGCTTGAAATTATCAATAAGTATATGGGTTCCCAAAGTTTCATCACAATATTGGAACCCAATAGATTCAGAGAATTCTTTGTGATTGTGTAATTTCATCCATTTGGTAAGATTTTCCCATTCTTCTTTGATTTTTCCATGGTATATTGCGGCATACTCCCTGTTGTTCAATTCGTCTTCGCATAAATACATCAATCTTTTAAAATCAGTTATCATAAATCAAACCTCCTTGTTATGTTTGATTTATGAATAACACATATGATTTATTATGTAAAGAAATATGGATTATATTTTCATTAATCATTATGTTTTCATGTCCATTCTTTACATAACGAAAGTCTTAACATAAGCATTTCTTCTGTGCCACCCTTAAAGACTACATTAAACTTTGACATTGCTCCTTCCATGTTTGCAGCTTCTTTTACCGCAAACACACCAAGACCTGCTATCGGAGTGGTAACTGCAAGTGACATTTTTGTGCCTAGTTTGGTGATATCTTTACCGATGCTATTTGTTTTGTCTTTACACTATTTAATGTTTTATCAAGTCCACTTGTGGATGCAGATATGCGTATGGTTAAGTTTTTAATTGTTTCTCCTAACATATTGACCTCCCTTCTAAGAGGTATTAAAAGCCTTCAATACTTCGTTTAGTTCCTTCTGATTATCTTCTTTAGTTGACTTTGTATACTTGGGGTTCACTTCACCAAACACTTTATAATTCTTACTATCTAGTGCATTAATAATTGCGACACGCATTGCATGGCTATATGCTTCTATTTCATATTTCTGCTCTAAATACGATTGATCTATTATTAAACTTGCTTCATAAGGTGTCATGTTCCAAAATTCATTTATATTAATTCCTAAAAAGATTAACTTAGGAAATAAATTATTTATTGTTGCCTGTATTGAGGTTGGTTCGTAAAACCCACATTTTCTTGTGTTCCCACTTTCTTTTTGCCAAATGTTAATTCCATCACCTCAGCTAGTTTTTGTGTTAGATATTCGATTGATTTAGCTTCTATAACGTCATCAATAATATCTCCTGTTTGTTCAAGCGTAAGTGTCGGATCATCTTTCTTTAACGCAACAAAGAGTATTGCTCTCATATCTTTGATTCCAATATTATTATCAAGTTCTGTTAGTGGTTTTCCTAATGTATCTTCAAGTTCTACTAGCTGGTTAAACCCAAACCTTAATTGTATTGTTCTATCTGCTTCAATAGTTACTGTTTGTCTCAATTTTTAAACCTCCATAATTAAATTAATTGTTGCTGTTAGTTCCCCTGTACCATCGAATTTTACATTGTACTTTAATGTATCATCGTATGGTGCATACGATACTCCAATCTTTCCAAGATGCTTTTTTGGTTTTCCATCCATTACTATCTTTTGTGGTGGTATCAGTTGTTTCAGCTGATCTGTTAAGTTTAGCTCCACGTTGTCCACCTATGGGACTTCCTGCAATACTAATCATTACATTGACTCCTTCTTCAAATGCCATATTAAGCCTCCTTAATCGTTATTTCATAATTGATTACTGCATGTTTGATTACTTTTATACCGCCTACAGAATCGCTTAGTATGATTACTGTTGGCTTTTTCACCATGACTTCTATTTCATTGTTTGTTAAATTATTACTTGTTAAAGTTTGCCGAATTATTTCATAGATACTATAAATTTCTTTGTTTCCTGTATAATTAGAATATAAGTCAAGTTGTATAGTACATTGTCTTATATCATGAGTCTTTATTCCATAATCCTTTTCATTGATATCCGAGATGATAAGAATGGGGAAGGTATCGTTTAGTGTTGAATAGCTATCGGAGATTGGAATCTCTAAACTTTCAGTTAATCTATTAAAGATTTGTTTCTGTAGTAATTCAAGCATAATTTCTCCTTAATCCGTTATCTGTTTTAATGCTTTTGTGATATCCCGTAAGAAATCTTCTTTGTATAAATCAAATGCTGGATTCATGAATGGTTGAGCTGGAACAAACTTAGTTTCTGTTACTGTTCTGAAGGTTTGTTTACCATCAATTTTTAAAGGGACCAATTGTCCTTTTTTGATAATGTGGCCATATTCAACATGCGGTGAATACTCTGCATGAGAAATGATTTCTCCCACAAATTCACTTTTGTTTCTTGTAAACTTAAATCTTATTTGTCTTCGCATTTGACCTGTATCGACTGGAGCACGTTTCCTTGCTTCGCCATGAACATCTAGTGTGTATATTTTTATGACTCTTTCAATATCTTTATCACATTCTACATTACGTGTTTGTAAGTCCTTAACTAGATCCGCTATTCCTTCAATTTTAAAATCGACTTTCACGATATCACTTCCTCGAATTGTGCAATAATCACTTCTTTACAATCTTTTTGTTCTGTAAGAATTAATTTCTTATTATCAAAATAAAAATAGCAACTTGATTTTAAATCATCATTAGTTGCTATTTTTACTATCGTTATATTTTTATTAAATTTTAACTGTTCTTTCTTTACTTCTTTTTTAGATAATACAGTACAACTTATTATTTTATAAAGTGATTCAATTTCACTTTTCCCGCCCAGATCATCTTGTATCTCATCCGTTTCAAATAAGGTTATCTTATCATGATAAACCATTAATAAAATTTAACCTTTCTACTTAATTTCTGTTCTGCTTTCTCTTTTTGTAGTAGGTACATATCTAACTTATTTTGATGGATACTAATTGCCGATGCGATATAAGTCCGATTTATTACATCTACTTGTTCGCTTTGTAATCCTTCTAGTCCTAAAAGGCGGTAGGTTGTTACTGTAATATCAACACATGTACTTTGTAGTTTATCTGGACATTCATCTTCTCCAATGTAAAGACAAATGTCATCAACTGCTGAATTGATTAGATCTTGTAATATTTCATTTTGAGAATCATCCTCAATTTTAAGTCTTAATTTAACTCTATCTAATAGCATAGGAATTCACATCCTATCCAATCACATATTTTAATGTGGCAACATCTTCATTCTTGAAGCATTGTGAACCATAGACATATAAACCTCTGATACCATCAGCAAAGGTGTTTTCAAGTCTTAATTCTTCTATTTCTGATATTTGAATTCCATAAGCTAAAGAATTCTTAGAATTAGCAAGAATAAATCCCGTAGGCAATTCTTCTGATACAACAATTTGCATACCATTAATTTTTTGTCCTTCAACAACACCGTTCTCTAATATATTTGGGGTTCTTGTAAAACGATCATCTTTTGATAATAGACCAAGTAATTCACTTTTTATAGTACAGAATCGCTCTTTACCTGATTTCTTTTCATTTAATTTTGTACCCAAGTCTACAATATAATCATAGATATTGGTTTTATCTACTGTTACTGCTGCTCCAGCTGCTTCTGTAATTTGATTAGTTGCATCTGCGAGTGGAACAAGTTTTGTAAGTGCATATTTATCGATGGTTTCAGCCATTGATTTGGATGCTTCTTGTGTATGTGAATCTACTAGTTCACCCTTAGCTTGTACCTTATCCACATCGTTTACTTTGAATGCAAAGTATGACTCTTGGTCCATTGGTAATTCTACCTTTGGTGTATCAAGGTCATCCCACACTACAGTTCCTGTATATGTTTTATTTGCGATAGCACTGACTCTGTTGACTACTAACTTTTCACCTTCAACTGTTGCCTTTGTCGCAATAACATTTAAGATTGAATCTTTATGGTTGTTTTCTATTAATCTTGCTTCCCACACTGTAGGAATAAAATTCGCTACTGACATTGTCTCTTCCTCCTATTACTTCTATAATAAATTTTTGATGTTTGACCAGTTCGCATTGATTTCTTCTGGTGTCATTGATTTGATTTGTTCTCTAGTGAAGATTCTTCTTTCTTCTGTTTTAATAGTAGGTGTTCTACCATTTTCTTTGAATTTACCTTCAACAGCATTTGCAACTGCTTCATTGAATTTAATTTCAAATTGTTTAACACTTTCTAGTGTTGTTTCTGCATCTTTACCGACTAACAATTCAGCAAATTCAATAGGGAGTTTACGATTTACTAATTCATTTTTTGTTTCTGCAACAAGTTCCTTTTTTTGAAACTCTGACTTTTGTTTATCAAATTCTTCCTGTTGCTTTTTAAACTTTTCACGTTCACGTTCTTCTGCTGATAGTTTAGCAAGTCTAGCTGCTTCTTCTTTTTCAGTTTCTTTTTCTTTCTCCCATTTTGATTTTTCTTTTGATAATCGGTTAGATATTATTTCATTTACTTTTTCCTGTTGTTCATCGGTAAATTTACCATCCCATGATTGTTCATTATCTTTTATTTCGATTGTTTCTTTGTTTTCTTCCATTGTTATTCTCCTGCTTTACGCCCATCGGCAATATCTTTGTTATTCTTTAAAGCCTTTAACAAATAAAAAGGCAATATATTAGCTTACCTTCTGGAGTTTTTAATATATAAGGATTATTCAATATCTGAATCCATCCTAGGAACATTTACAAAATATGAAAATGATGTTAATATATTTATAATCAAATTTTAAAATAAGGAGTGAGTTTTTTGGATATTCTAGATATAATTTTATATATCATCGGTTCACTATTTGGTATATTGATAAATTTAGGGCTAATAGATAAAATTGTAGATGCACACAATGAAAATAACTTAAAAAAGAAATGGATGTTAATTTATATACTATTTGTGATTAATAGCGGAACAATCATATTTATTTTTAAATAAAGAGCATAATAAATAAATTAAAGGAGTTAACTCATGAATTACTTTCTTAAAGTTTACGGTTCAGCCAAAAGTGCTATGTCTGCCGCCGATTTTGACAAAATGGGTAAATTAGAAGGAGCAGCATATTATTTACACACCAGCAAGATTTTTTTTGGAGAAAATAAGCCCGCTTATCATTCTATAGGTGATATATTTATTCAATATGCACCTTTAGGTCTAAAGTCTAAAGATAAAATAGGCGGACGTATTTTGGGGGTTTATCAATCCACAAGCGATTTCAAAAAGGGGAGCATTGGAGGAATTGGTGCACAAGGGATCCCCCAAGTGTTTGTAAACTATGTCGATGTTAAAAATTTAAACCAAGATTTCAGTGAAAGGTCACGTGGTAAAAATCAACTTCTTAATATACGTGAAGAAAAAAATAATATTAATTTCCCTACAGGTGCAATTGCGAATGGTTTCGCATACCTAAGCGAAGAAGACGGACGTTATTTGGAAGATAAAATTAAAAACTTTAAGTAAGAGGCATATCAGATGCCTCTTTTCTTTTCAATTTTTAATAGAAGTAAAGCAAAGTGCAATTATATTACTTATTACGATACATTTTTTTCTAACCAATCTTTATAAGCCATATCACCAATAACTTTTATATTCTTGTTATTTTCATTTCTAGCGATTCTTTTCCCGACTTTTGAACCTTCAACAACTGGAATCGTTGTTGATCTGCAAAATGTATGAAGTGGTGGGTAATTAACGCCTACCTTTATCGCATCAATCGGATTCTTTTTTCTGTCCATCTCCTGACACATTACTGTTGTTCTTTTATCTAATGTTGCTAAGAACTCGTATTCAGCTATTCCAACTTCTTTATATGCATGAATATCAGCTTGCCCTTCGACATAGGACATTTCTGTTCGTACAAGTCTTTCTGCTTGATAATATCCGACATTAAGCTTATCTTGCATTATTTTAATTGTTTTATCAGCTGCATCACCTCTTGCAACTGCTATAGTAAATTCTCTTTCAATGACATTTAGTAACTCATCTTTGTTTTTCCAAATGCGACCAGAGTAGTTATCTCCTGCTATCCATTTCTCTTCTATTAAGTTTTTTAGTACTCTATCATTAATTTTATTGAAACTGTCAAATCCAGTTAACCTTTGAAAATTATATATATTTCTATAATAAGTATCTTTATATACATTCTCCAACATGCTCTTAATTCTGGTGTTTTCCTTATCACCGAGTTCTACTAAATTCATGAGGATATTTGCTCTTAAACCTTGTAAGCGAGTAAACTGATAATACTTTTCTCTTATTGGCCTTAAGTGCTTTAGGTGTATTATATTTTTCGAAGAAGTCATCAATTTCTTTATATAGCATATCAACTTCTTCATTACTCATTGTCTTTAATAATTCTTGATACTCTAATATGTTATTCTTCCCATACATTGCATAAAAAACTGATAGGTCCTTTGTAACTTGATTTAGACATTTCTGGTATTCAAGACTTAAATCTTTAACAACCGCATCTGCAGCTTGATTTCCTCGTATAATCTGTTCTTTCTTACGGTCTTCCCAATAGGTATTACTCATTATTTTGGGTCACTTCAAAACCATAAGAACTTTGGTTTTCTTCTCTTTCTTTTTTTATTAATTCCATTTCCTTAATTGGATCATCAACAAATGGCAATAATTTTAATAATGATTTGTTGTGATATGTGAGGAGCAAGTGCATTAATACTTTCACCGATATATTTTAAGTCAACTGGTATTGTTCTGCTGAATGTATAATTGATATCTAAATAATTAATATCTATATTTTTTATATTCCAAGAGGAACAGATGACTTTGAACATTTGTCTTAATCCTCTTTTAAATTTTCGCTCTTTTATGATTGCTTTTTGCTCTAGTCCAAGTAGTTTCCATTTTCTACTTTCACCTGATTCGTTTCCACCACTAAAATTTTCATCACTCATATTGACTGTCTTTGAAAACTTATAAATATTTTCAGATAATTTGCTTTCCATGAAGTCAAGAAAGTTTACATCGATTTGTTTTACAAGGAATTTAGCATCTGATTTTTCATCAGGTAAACTGAACGCACCACTGGCTCTTGCCGCTTCTACTGTTTCTTTATCAATTTCTGCTCCAGTAAAAACCATATATGCTAGTCTGAATTCTTCTAGTTCATTGCTGCCATCTGATAATAAACGATCATACTGGTCTATGAGGTTTGCTACCTTCTCAAAATCTCCTAGCTGCTCATTGTTGTTTTTAAAGGAGATTATAGGTACTAAGTTGAACATGTGCTTAAGTTCTTGAATTGGAGTTAATAAACTGTTTTTGAGTTCATATTCATAAATATTAACCTTATCGTATAATTCAATCTGAATAACTTTTTCTGCTAGGCCATCAACTGTTTCATAATATCTTATTGCATATTCTGGCTCTCCTGTTCCATCTTCAAATATGATAATTTCTTCTGGCGGTAGATTCATTAGTCTAGTATTGCCATCTTCATCTATGTAGCATAGTCGATAGGTGAGTCCATGAATCGCTTGTCTTTTAACTGTTTCGGCATCAAGGTCATCTATCATATTTCGAATTAAGAATTCATGCAAGACTTTATAATGTGATTGATATTTATTAGATTCTTTTAATTCACCACTATTAATATCTGAATAGTTATTCTTTTCTAGTTCATAGGAAATTGGTTTCCCAAATACATAACCAACGGCCTGATCTACGATTTCCCCTTCAAAATCATTATTTACCTTGCGATTAATCTTTTTATCATCTTTAAAGGTTCGATGTTGAATTGAGAGGTCCTTTGCTTTATATTCGTTATACTGACTAATAAATTTATCTGCAATTGGTTTATGCCATTCTAGTATCTCTTTTATCAAATTAAGGTTTAAATTACTATTCTTTAATTTCTGTAGCAGTTCTGCTTTCTTTTCCACATATTCACCTACAATCTATTTGTTGCTTTAACTTTTTTATTTCCTTCAAGTATCTTTTCATAGCAAATTGTTACCATGTCTGCAGCATCATCGTGTTTGTTCCTGCCATCTTTCATGTAAGATGTTAATTGATTCATGAATTGTCTGTATTCTTCTGGGACACTCTTATCATTTCTAAAGTGTACTTGTTCTTTAACATTTCCACTCTTAAGAAGGATTCTAGTTTCCTTGTTTTTTGTATTTGCTTCCCAAGTGATTACAGTTCGTTCTGTGAGCATTGTTTCTACATGTCTAGCGTAACTCTTCCCTCCATTATTGCTTTCAAAGAAGGCTTTATTTGCTTTGTAATCGTTTACCAATGCTGCTACTCTTGGTTCTGTCTTTTCAGCTGTTGCTTGAGTGAACACTACATCCATTAAGTAAGCTTCTTTATCATAAATATAAAAAAGCCCAAATGATAAATAATCTGAGCCTTCATCCGCAACGTCACATATTCCTACTATCACGCTAGATATATCGTTTCTTCTAATCTGATAATCACTAAAGTATTTGAGCTCATCTCGATGAAATAATAAGCCTTCAGCAGGTTGTGGATTTTGTTGATATAAACTTTCAAACACATAAGGATTTTGATTTCTAATTTTTACGAGTGTGTTAATACTATGTTTATCTTCCCATAGTGCTTCACCTACAAAACGATCATCTATTTGGTTGTCTTCATTAACTTTAATCGCTGGAAATATGACTACTTCCCATTCTTCTGGTTCATTCTCGAGTAACCATCCCGCTAGGTCTTCTGGATGCCTTCTTGTTAATGTGATTAATTGCTGGGGACTATTATGAAGACGTGATCTGAATACTGTATCATACCAGTCCTTTACATTGTTCCTTATGGTTTCACTCCAAGCATCTTGTGCATTTTTATACGAGTTATCAATGATTCCAATATCTACTGGCCTACCTGTTAGCCCACCACCGATACCTGTTCCCATTATTGAACCTTCATATCCAGGGTATCTCGAATTCTTCTGATGTATTAACATAACCATAAATCCATTGCTTAAAGATAAATTATAAATCTTATAATATTCTTCTGAATTGACTATTCGTTTTATTTCTCTTAAGAACTTCTTACCGAATGATATGTTGTAACTTATTACCGCTATTCTTCTATTGGGATTATCACCTATTAATTTTGCAGGAGGTCTTCTACTGCACAGTTCACTTTTCCCATGTTGCGGCGGCATGAATATCATTAGTTTCTTTGTCTTCCCTTTAGAAAACTTATCAAGTTTTTCTGCATATACTCTATGATGCCAATTGACATAATAATTTTGTTTTGTATAAAGAGTGAAGTCTAACAAGTTTCTCTTTGCTAGTTCTACTTTGGCCTGATTAGCTATCGTTGTTAGTTGTTGATTTGTCCATTTTTGCAAGGCTTCTCAACTCTTCCTCTGTTAGATTAGATAAATCAATGTTAGTATTTGAAATACTTCCACTATGTTCTATTTCATGTCTATCTTTGAATTCATCTGGGAAGTAATTTTTAGCAAGGAATATCTGCATTGTAACACTTGGAGGAATGTATCTTTTTGTTATCTCTTTTCTTACTACTTGTGCTTTCCCTTTGGAATTATCGATGATTACCTTTTCTTCTTCAACAAAATATCCACCAAGAGCAGTCTTCAACATAGCTGGTTTAAGTAAGTTCTTCTTGTTCTGTTCTGACTTTTCTATGAATTCCTTAAACTCTGGATAATCATCCATGTATTTATATAAACCTGATCTGCTAATACCCAAAGATTTAGCAACATCACTTCTTGAATAACCTTCCATCAATAGGTTCTGAATCTTATTAAATTGTGGTTTTATGCTTTTTTCATATTTACTGAGATTAGCCATTTTGCTTGTCCCTTTCTTTTTATTGTCTTTTTTGTTCATAAATAAATAAACAAGGAATAATGATAATTCCTTGTTTATTCAAATTATATTTTTTTTAGTTATATTTCGATATTTTTCCACAAATTAATAGTAAAATATAATTAGTATAGTTAAATTAGGGAGGAATAATGAAATGAAAATGAATATATTACTTATCAAAGAGATATTAACCTACATAGATGAAAATGGGAAACCAGGACTGTCAACATCAGGTATTCCAACAATAAATTATTCAATTGATGAAATTAATTTTAATTGCAAATTACTTTTGGATAATGATTTCATTAACGGCAAAATAACATACGCTGATGGAAGTATTTATATTTTTTTTACTTCTAGTCTTACTGATAAAGGTAGATATTTGCTTAACTCAATGACTAATAAATCAGTCTGGAAAAAATTAAAGAAACAATATTTAAAAATAACATCATTTTTAATCCTACAAGATGTAATTAATGATAGTTTGAATAATTCTACTAAAAATATGATAATAAAAATATTTAAATGGTTTTTAACTAACTTAACTGGTATCATTACAGGGGTTTTTATTGGTGTTATTAGTACATTAATTTTAACTTATTTAACAAAATAAATGTTTAACAACTTATTATTACTAGTTCTACTCCTGTAACATTTTGATCAATTAGTATCTTATCATGAAAACCTATAATATTATTAAGGTTATCTGAAGGTAATATTTTAGCCTTAACTAGACCCATCTAATATAAATTTTTTCGCAAAAGAAATATTATCTAAATCCTTCCTTTTATTATTTACATACCATGTAAAATGAATTATTACTGGTTTGTTTTTTATTTTTTCTTTATTAATAAAATAATTATAGGCATAATTAGTTTCTTCTTTCTTTATCTTTGCTGCAGCGAACCTAATACTTCTTTCTTTTGCTATATATTCATTGAGTGTTATAAAGTCATGGTCGATATAATACTTCCTCATTTACTCCACAAAAAAGATTTTCATTTTTGATTTTATATCTTTTAATTCATAAGTCTTACCATCACGAATTAATTTAACATTCGCTTCTGGTCCTTTAAAATCTACAAATCTTTTTACAATTCTATCTATGTACATTTCATCGAGTTCCATTAAATAACAAGTTCTTTCTAATTGTTCAGCTGCTATCATTGTACTTCCACTTCCTGTAAATCAACAACAACATCATCCTTTTGACTTGAATTCTTTACTAAATAACCTATTAATTTCAGTGGTTTCATTGTTGGATGCAAATCATTTTTAATTGTTTTATCTGCTTCGATGATTGTTGTGTGATCTTTATTTTTATCTTCCAATAACTGTTCTACCAGTTCTACCAGTTCCTGTTTCTTGAGTTTTGAAATGTCCAGCTGGTCTTCTTGTATTTCTAAAATAGTATCTTTATTTCTTGCTCCATACCATTTATGAGCTTCTCCTTCTTTCCAACCATACAAGCAGGGCATCCTATCTTCATGATTTTATTGTAGTTATTAAACGCATCAAATAAAAAGTGATAGAAGTTATCATTGCTCATATTATCATTTTGGATTTTTAGTTTCTCATCTGTTTTCCCTTGATAATTAACATTGTACGGCGGGTCAGTAATTATCAAATCGGCAATGGCTCCATCCATTAATTTATCAACATCTGTTGTTGTACTATCACAGCAAATTAATTTGTGTTTACCTAATAACCAGATATCACCTTTTTCCGAAAAATTTTTCACTACTGCAGCAGGTGGCTCGAAATCATCTTCAATTACTTCTTGTTCTGATTCTGTATTTAATAATGCGTTAATTTCATCCATATTAAAACTAGTTAATTCAAGATTAAAATCTAACTACTTAATTCTTTCCAGTTCAACTTTTAGAAGTTCTTCATTGAAACCTGTGTTCATTGTTAATTTGTTGAGTGCTATGATGTAAGCTTTCTTTTGAGCTTCGGTTAAATGATCTGGTTCGATTACTTCGACCTCAACATAACCTAATTGTTTTAGTGCTTCATATCTTCCATGACCTTCTATTATTACATTTTTCTCATCAATAGCGATTGGATCATTAAATCCGAATTCTATGATACTTGATTTTATCTGGTCAATATGTTCTTGGGGATGTTCTTTTATGTTGTTAGCATAAGGAATTATATCTTTTATTTTTTTTGTTATTATCTTAATGCTTTCTCCTGTCAAACAAAAAAGACACCCGATTAGGATGTCTTAAATAAATTTTTTTATATTTTTCTTATTTGTTGTTGAAATTTTAAAAATATTGTTATATTATTGAGTTATCTTAATAGAAGGGAGTGAATAATATGGCAAAAGGAGGAAGTGCTTCTAATAATGCACGTTCGAATTCTATGAATCCTAATAATTCTGCACATCATGCTGCTCAAGCGAATCATTGTAACCAACAAAATCCGAACAATTCATCATTTAATGCAGCCCAAGCTAACCATAGCAATCAACAAAATCCTAATAACGAGACACATAAGGCAGCTGTGGATAATCGCTCTAATCAAATGAATCCTAATAATACAAATACAAAAGGGTAAGATTAGACGTTACGTGTTATTAATTATAATAATTTAATACTTACTCTAACAATTAATAACATTTAGAAAGCTGCCATTTGAAAGAATGGCTTTTTTCTCGCCTATTTTTTTATAAATTAACAATTTGTATATTATTATACACTATAATATTAACACATAAAGTGTTAGTTAAATGTTAGTTGTATAATTTTTTTATTATTTTGGAATGAACTTGACGTATATACCATAATTATAATTTAATTTCTTAGCAACCCATATTAATGGTTTACCTCTAATGTACCTATAATAGAACACTTCTGCTTCAGCATCGTTATCAGTGGTTTCTATATATTGTTTTATTTCTTCTTCGATTTCTTTTAAAGCTGTAGTAAGTTTTTCAACTATATTTTAAAAAGTAGGGACTAAAGTTGATAATTCAATTAATCTTCCAAAAATAAAATCATTTGTATAATGTTTTCCTGTCCCTTTATCTTTATAATAATCCATTGCGGAGACCTCTTTAGGTCCACAATATTTTATAATCTCTTCCTGTTCATCTTTAAATGCACATAAAGTTGCTTTATTAGTGTTTGGGTCTAATTTTAATCGATTGTATGCTTTCATTGTTTCCATATTTTATCACCTCTAAAATGGCAGATTGTCATCACCAATATCTATTCGTGGTAGTGAATCATCTTGCTCATATTGATACTGTGCGTTCTTTTGCTGTTCTTGATTTTTCTTATTTCCTAATAGTTGTATGCTTTCACATATTACTTCAGTTAAGTATCGTTTTGTTCCATCACTGGCTTCATAGTTTCTAGTTTGAATTCTACCATCAACTGCAATTTGACTACCTTTACTTGTGTACTGCTTTAATATCTCTGCAGTTTTTCTCCAAGCAACACAGTTAATAAAATCTGCTTCAGTCTCCCCATTCTGGTTTTTATATTGTCTGTTAACCGCTAGAGTAAAATTAATATTTGCAATTCCACTTGGAGTAAACTTCAACTCTGGGTCCTTGATAAGTCTTCCTATTAAAAATGTTCTATTCATGTACGACTCCTTCATACTGTCTTTCTTCAATTCGGTCATTTAATCTTTTGCTTAATGCTACATATTTTTTTAAATGACTTATTATTAAATTTTTATAATGAACCTGTTCTTCAATGTTGGTGGCGATAAAGTAACCACCATTTTTATTTTTACTAGCTACAACATCACAGAATATTAATTCGTTTTTTAAATCTGCTATTCTCCTTGTTGTCACATTCAAGATTTTTGATATTTCCTTCGCAGTGAGAGCAGTTGCTTCATCAAATGCTTTATTTCTTTCTAGTAATTCATACATCCGAATTGCATCTTTACTTAGATTAATAAATTTATTTGTTCCTGTTATCAGCATCAGTATAGACCTCCATCTCCTAATAAGTTTTTAATCGATGTATTTGTAAGTTTTAATTGGTTATCTTCAATTTTTCTTTTTAACATTATTTCATAACTTTGTTTAAATCTTGTCGCAAGGAAATTTAATGCTTCACTGGTTGCTCCATTTATTTCATTCAGGTATTCTTCAGCAAGTTTACCTGCAACATCATTTCGTGATTTAATGTAGGAGTATATATCCCTCTGGGTAGTAGTAAGGACTGTGAATTTGTATTGATCCTCGAACTAAGTTCCAAGCTTCATCAGCAGTCATTTCTTTACCAGTTAATTGTTTTTTAACTTGTTCACCATACTTGTTTTTAATAGACATAGGTGATAATGGTGGAAATTCACTTGTATTCATATATACATTTAGCATCTCTTTAAATTCAACTTCCGAATAATTCGCAAACGCTCCATACCATGCTTTTGTCTGTTCTTCATTCAATTTAAAATTTATATATAAATTATTAAATGCTTTCATTAATTTTATAAATGTTTCAACTGTCATTTTCTCCTCCTACATGAAACTATAATCAGGTTCAATATTAATTTCATTCAATGTTTTTTCTTCGTTCTTTGTTTTTGTAATTGTTTTCTAAAACTTTGATAAAATTATTTTTATTTAATAGCCAGTCAAAACTAGCTTTGAAATTTTGATGATCTGTATTTTTACTTATTTGTCTACCTGTTAAGAAATCGCTGTTTTCAGCATTATAAAATACGGTATCAACTAGATTTAATTCATAATCTTTAAGTATTGAATTAATTACTTTTTTCCTTTTATCAGTAAGTTGTATTGCCTTAGGTAAGCTAACACAAATTTGATTATAACGATTAATGATATTTTGGTAGTCAAAAGTTTGTTTTGACTTAAGAGATATCTCTAACTCTATATCTTTCTCTATCTTTATCTCTTTCTCTATCTCTATCTCTGGTGGACGAATGTCAGACATTTGTCCTATTAATTCATTTGACTCACTTTCAATTTTCTTTCGATACAATCGTTTACGATCACCTTCTGTTGTTGATTTTCCAATGTAATTTTGAATATCAAGCATATATATTGCACCATTATCTAAGACTTCAATAAGTTCAAGTTGCTTAAATATATTTAATGCCTTTTCTACAACATCCACATTGTGATTTGTTATAGTGGCAATCATCTTTGGATTATATGGGATGCGATCATTAAACATTAATTTCCCTTCATTTTTAAGCGACTTCAAATATAGTTTTAAAAGAATATTGCTATAGAGATATCCATTGTCTAAATCTTCAAGAATTTTAATTTCATCTGTATCAAAAAAGTTATCTTTTAATTTCAAGTAATAATATTTTTTATTATCAGACATATAGCACCTCTAGTTATCATCACTTCTTCTTTAAAGTTTCCAAAACCTTTTTAAGTTCTGGTTCTGTTAACACATCCAGTTTCCTATTAAATGTTTTAACAATCCAGTCATTAAAATTAACTTTATTAATGTTTTTAACATTTAATAATTCTTCAACACGATTTAATGAATTAGTCTTTTTCTTCTTCCTTCGTTTGTTTATTATCTTGAGTATTTTCTTTACTTTGTTGTTGACTTCGCCACTTGTCTGGTCTGCTTCGTTAGTTGCAATTTGAAAGAATTTTAATAAGAAGTAACGATTACAATAAGTCAATGCACTTCCTAATGCTTGAGAACTATCCTGTTGTCGTCCAACAAGAATAAAAGGAACTTCCAGCTTATCTCCTGAATCTGCATCTATCCATATAAAATCCATTTCAGCTGTTATTACATTCTCTTTCACTTGCTTACCTTTGGCATTAACATATTCAAAAGGTGTTATCTGACTGGTACTATGTTTGATTGTCGGTATGAGTAATAAACCGATGTTATTCATCTTTTGTTTTATAGCACCAAGGACCGCATTTTCCTCTATACATATTTGTATCCGAATCCTGATTCATTCTTTTGTAAATATTCAACATCTTTTCTGACTTCTATTAATTTTTGAAAAATATTCATTTTTGTTCACCGCCATATTTTTGTTTATAGTAGCTGCAGAAGGGTGCAACACTACAATATTCCAGACATTTTTTGTCTTCACCTTCACGAATATCTATATATAATTTATCTTGGTCCTTATGACTTGTTAGAAAGTTATTTGCAGTTTCTGCATCATCAAAAACTCTTAATGCCTTTTTATTACCAGTTTTTGTTACTGCATATTTATCGCCATTATTAAATCTTTCTTCTTGTGAACATAAGGGCAAGTCATCATCATCAATCTGTTCGTAGTATTCAATTTCCTTAAATCTTTCGACAATCCATTCTTCAATATTCTTTTCTTTAGAAAATTTAATGACTTGTACTTGTGATTGTGGATAATCACCATCATACTTCGCTTTTGATTTTTGCCAATCGCGTAATATAGCGATAATCTGTAAGTTCTGAACTTCAAATCCTGCTTTTTCGAGTAGATAAGCATATATGTTTAATTGCTTTTGCCATTTAGGATAATCGTTCTTATAAATTACAGCCCATGTACTAGTGGTTTTGTAATCGGTTATTGTTTTTGTATTTGCATTATATAAATCAAAGTAACCTGATAATTTATAATCTTTATATACAACTTCTTCAAGTCTTTCTTCTTTTAGTTCGTGCTGGGTTTCTCCATATTGTTCTAATGCCTTATGTACGCCACTACCAACTAATGCCCATATTAAATCAGCACAGTCTTGTTAATTTCTTCATTATATTTTCTTTTTAACATCAATTCACGAATACTTGATAATAACGCAGTAGCACTGTATTGTTTTGGTTTGTATTTATACCATGATTGTGCTATTTGTTCGAATTGTACCGGTAAGTTACCTTTGTTTGTTATTTTCATTTTCTACTCCTTTAAAATTTAATTTTTCTAATATATAATCAGTAAAACTGTCTAGTGCTTGTTCTTCGCAATTTGTATTATCTTCTATCTCTTCTTCACTAATAATTTCGAATGTTTTCCTATTAATCACAACTTTCAACACTATCACTTACTCCTGTTATTAAGAATAGATCGTCCTTTTTATATTTTAAAACCTCTTTAATCTTTAACATTACTTGAAAAGAAGGGTTAACTAATCCACATTCGATTCCTGCATACGTTGACCTTGCAATATTGCACTTAGAAGCTATTTTTTCTTGGGTCAAATTTCTTTTCTTACGAAGTTCAATCATTTTTGTTCTTTTCATTTTGTTCTCCTACACCAAATAAAAAAAGCGCCATAGTTAGATGAATTTTGAAATCATCTAAACTAATGGCGCTCTAGGCACTCTATAATTTTATTTACTTTTTATCAATGTTAATTTTTTACAATACTTACATTTGATTTTAATTACTCCATCTTTAACATACCCGATTGCTAGTAATTTATTACAATGTTCGCATCTAAATTCTACCATTTAAAAATCCTCCACCGCTCTCTATTGTGGCAAACAATTGTTTGTTTTTTTGTCCGACAATTGTATTATAGTCTATCATCAAGACCTTTACAACTGTAATTTTTTACCAAACTACTAAATATAATAAAAGTGTTGGAATAACCGACAATATAGTGTATAATACTAACATTATATGATTAATAATTTCGGAGGTTTTTAGATGGATTTAGGTTCAAATTTACGAAAATATAGAAAATTAAAAAAAATTACACAATATGAATTAGCTGATAAAATTAATATTAGTCGTTCTACCTATGCTGGATATGAAGTCAACGCATCTTTTCCACCAATCGATAAGTTAAAAGAAATAGCGAAACTGTTAGCGGTGTCTTTAGATGAAATAACAAAGGATGCAAACGACCCAGTTGAACCACCAAGCATTTTAGACATGTTAATAGAAGATAATCCTAACATCCAAGTAATTCCTGTTCTAGGTACTGTCAAAGCTGGATTACCAACATTTAGTGAGCAAGATATTCTGGATTACGAGATTGTCAATTTACCATCTAAAGACCATGAAAATTATTTTCTTCTTAAGGTGTCTGGTGATAGTATGATTAACGCTCGAATCGCTGAAGGTGATATAGTTCTGGTTTATAAGACGTATAACATACGCAATGATGACATTGTAGTCATGGGTTTGAATAATGGAGAAGAATCTACTATTAAACGTTATAAAGAATACGGCGATGGTTCTAAGTGGTTAATTGCGGAAAATCCAAATTATCCGCCGATAAAATTAAATCAAGAAGACAATGTTAGAATAATAGGAAAAGTAGTACAAGTTATTATTAAATTATAAATTATGGAGGTACCCATTATGAAAGCAGCGATATACGCTCGTTTCTCATCTGATAATCAACGCACTGAATCTATTGATGCTCAAGTTAGAGCAGTTACTGAATACTCTGATAAAAATAAATTGACAATAGTTCACATCTATAAGGATGAAGCAAAAGTGGTACGAATGAGTAAAGACCCGAATTTCAACAAATGATTTCAGATGCTAAAGAAGGATTATTCGAAGTTTTACTAGTTCATAAACTTGATAGATTTGCTCGTAATAAATATGATTCTGTTTTTTACAAAAAGGCACTTAAAGGTTATGGTATTAAAATTATATCAATTACTGAGCAGCTTGATGATTCACCAGAATCAGTAATCCTTGAATCGGTCCTTGAAGGAATGGCAGAATATTACTCTAAAAACCTAGCACGTGAAGTTCGTAAGGGACAAAATGAAAATGCATTAAAGGGTCTTCACAATGGCGGCATACCACCTCTTGGTTATGATGTAAATTCTGAACTACGATATGTTAAAAATAAAGAAGAAGCTGATTCAGTATCAAAAATATATAAATGGTTTCTACAAGGTGATAGTTATCAAACTATCTCAGAAAGACTTAATGAATTAGGCAGAAAAACTAAAACTGGTAAACCTTTTAGAAAGAATTCAATAAGAGATATTCTATTTAATGAGAAATATATAGGAAACTATACTTTTGGGAAACGTGCTGATTCTAAAAATAATAATTGGAAATACAATGATGAATATATTTTAATTGAGAACAATCACCCCGCAATTATTAACAAAGATACTTTCCAAGAAGTACAACATAAAATGAAATCAAATCTTCGTGGTCCTAGATCTAAACCTAAAGGTGATATGGTATACCTGTTAACTGGACTAATGATATGCGGTCGTTGTGGTGGTCCTTATGTTGGAAATAAAAAAGGACAAGCAGGAAGAAAAAAGAAGCCTATTATTCATATATCTGCAGCCACAGAAAAGCAACTAAGGAATGTGACAATCCAGAAATCAGTAAAGAAAAACTAGAAGCATTTGTGATTCAAGATTTAAAACAAAGAATCTTCTCTGAACAAGGCATTAATGAAATTGCTAGACGTATTGAAGAAATATCAAAAGAACAACACCAACTTTGAAGATAAAGTCCGACTTGAAAAAGAGATAAATAAATTAAAGGTCCAACAGAGTAAGCTGCTTGATTTGTTTCTTGCTGAAGCGATGACTCAAGAACTACTAGAAAATAAATCTAGTGAAATTAAGGATAAGTTGAATGTATATGAATATGAATTAAATAAAATTGAAGCGATGGCTAACTACAGTTTCAGCTTCGAAAAATTAAAAGGATTATTATTATTATTTAGTGATTTAATTGATGATGAATCTCCAGAAAATAAAAAACGTGTCATCCACACCTTCGTTAAAGAAATTAAGGTATGCCCTGACACGATTGATATCATATATAAAATTAACTTAAGTAGTTCAAATAATGATGACAACACTGATGATTCAGATATATCAACAGAAATTACTAATGTAGCGGATAAAGTTGGTGGAGATGGCGGGAGACGAACCCGCGTCCAAAATCTCTAAAACCTTGGTCCATTAGGGTTTAAATGGTTATTAACTATTTAATATTTCTATACTATCTCCTGGTTTTACAATTCCACCTTTAATGACTTTTGTAAATATCCCTTCTGTTGGCATAATACAACTACCAATTTGTTGGAAAATTGCACATTTAGAATGACATTTTTTACCAATTTGAGTAACTTCTTGGATGGTTTCTCCAATTTGTAATTGTGTACCAACTGGTAATAAATGGAGTTCTATCCCCTCTGTTGTTATATTTTCCGCAAAAGAACCTGCAATTAAATTATCTACACCTTGGGCAATCATTTTATCAATACTCTTTTGTGATAATAAACTGACTTGACGATGCCAATTTCCTGCATGTGCATCCCCTTCAATACCATGATCTACAACAAACAATGCTTCACTAACTTGTTTTTTTGCTGTTCCCTTTTTTTCACTTATATTAAGTGATAAAACCTTAGCCTTCATTTCTTTCCACTCCTTTTTTTATATAATGTCCGCTTTTACCGCCGCGTTTTTCGAGTAAACAGATATTTGTAATTTCCATTTCTTTATCAATTGCTTTACACATATCATAAATCGTTAAAGCAGCAATTGATACAGCTGTTAAAGCTTCCATTTCTACCCCTGTTTTACCTACTGTATCAACAGATGCAGTTATAATGATCTCATTTTTCTCTTCATTTATTTCAAACTCTATATCAACACCATCGATTAATAGAAAATGACACATGGGGATAACTTCACTCGTTTTTTTAGCACCCATAATTCCTGCTACTTGGGCGACATTTAAAACATCACCTTTTTTCATTTGTCCTTCAATCACTTTTAGAAGCGTTTCATGCTTCATTTTCACAGTACCTGTAGCGATAGCGTTTCTTTCCGTTATTGCTTTTTTTGTGACATTCACTATTTTAGCACGTCCACTTTGATTAAAATGCGTTAACTCCATATTAACCTCCTATCCGATACATGCTTCGTTTCACTTTTTCAAAATCTTCTTCATTAATTTTATGAGATTTTGGTTTTTTATCAATACAAGCTTTTAAATATTCTTCTATCGGTCCCTTATTTTCTCTCATATAGGTTAGAAGATCATATTCACTATTTTCATGTAAACACGTTTTTACTTTACCATCTGATGTAATCCTAATTCGGTTACAACTAGCACAAAAATGCTTGCTAATGGCACTGATTAACCCTACTTTTCCTTTTGAATGAGGCAATTTGTAATATTTAGCAGTTTCATTTTGTATTCCACTTAACGCTATAAGCTCTGGATTTTCTTTTAAGACCTCATTATTACTTAAATAATATTGTTCAAAAGGAAAATCATTGCTTCCTATAGGCATTAACTCAATAAATCTAACGATGATTTCTTTATCTTTTGTTAACTCGATAAAATCTGAAATCTCATGGTCATTAAACCCTTTCATTAACACAACATTGATTTTTACTGGTGTCATTCCTAGTGCTAATAATTTATCAATGCTTTCTAATACATCACTTAATTTACCACCATTAGTAATGTATTTAAATTTAATAGGATCTAAAGAATCTAAACTCAGATTACAACGGTCAAGTCCTGCCTTTTTTAATGCATTGATATTATTTAGTAGTAATGCCCCATTTGTTGTCATCACTACTTCTTCTATTCCTGGAGTTGCTTTGATTTTTTCTATAAGATTTGTTATACCTTTACGCATAAGTGGTTCCCCACCTGTCAGACGGATTTTAGTGATTCCCATTAGACTTGCCGCTTTAACAATCTTTAAAATCTCTTCATCAGTTAATTGATTGACATCTTCAAAAGAAGATTTGTCAGGTTTACAATATAAACAATTATAATTACATTTTTCCGTAACTGAAATTCTTAAATAATTTATTTCTCTCTTAAATCGATCTTGCATCACTTCAAACCTTTCTTTACATCAATCACTTCTCCGATATTTTCAATCTTATAACCACCTAGCTGCATCACTTTGTCCCTAAAAGCATCACTTTTTAAAACATGAATAAAATCTTGGATATGCTTAGCTTGAAGTTCTGATTTTAAAACTAAAAAATCATAATCCTCATATCCAATCGGAATAAAATCTAAATCAAATATTTGTGCAGCTGACCTTACTCCTAATCCACAATCAACAGATTTTGAAAATACCGAACTAGCAACCATCATATGGGTCGTCACTTCAAACTCATAACCATTAATTAATGAAGAATCTATATGATTCTCACTTAAGAGATAATCAAATAATATTCTTGTCCCAGAACCTTTTTGTCTATTGATAAAAGTTACATCTTCTCTTTTTAAATCCGCAATAGAAGTAATTTTCTTATCATTATCTTTTCTTATCATAAAACCTTGTTCTCTTTTGATTCCTTTTAATAAAACCACTTCATCGTTAAAATATTTTTTTAACACCTCAACATTATAAGTCCCTAAGTCAGGGTCTAAAATATGAATTGGTGCCATATGACATTCACCCCGTTTAATTGCCATGACTCCAGAAAAACTCCCCACATGAGCAGATGATAAACGGGTACTTTTATTTTCTTTACGCAAAATATTTGCGATATAATCTAATACAATATCATGACTTCCAATTGAAACAATCGCATTTTCAATTTCTTTCATGTCCTTTAATAATTCGACTTCAACAACTGATTTAGCTTCATAGCCTTCTGATTGTTTATCAATTAATAAAAGTCCATCAGCGTTCACTAAACTCATCGTCACTCCGGCTCCTCTACTTAAAGGTGTCGCAATTAATTGTTTATTAACAATCCCCAACTTTACACGAACAAATTCAAGATTATTAAGTGATGAGTAAAGTTTCTTAGTAAGTGTAGCTTTTACTTTTACTTTCTCTTTAGTCATTTGATAATAAAGTCCATTTAAAATTGGTTTCACCACTTCTTCAAAAGCAATATAAGTGGATACCGGGTATCCTGGAATTCCAATCACAGGAACATTTTCAATCATTCCGATAATGACAGGTTTTCCTGGTTTAATCGCAATACCATGTACAAAAACTTCGCCTAATTCCTTAATTATAGTCGATGTATAATCTTTACTACCACTTGATGAACCAGCGACAATTAAAACTAATTGACTTGTTTTTACTGCTTGTATTATATTATTTTTAATTGATTCATAATGATCTTTTATCGGTACCGTTCTTACTGGTATCCCACCTAATTCAAGCACACTATTTTTAATAAAATGAGAATTTGAATCAATAATTTTCCCTTTTTCCATCTCTTTGGGATTATTAATGATTTCATCACCTGTTGGTATAATTGAAACAATGGGTTCTTTATAAACAGGAATTGTAGTGATACCACCAGCAATCATCGCTGCGATATCAACAGGTCTAATTTTATGATTGGCCGGTATAATCATATCGTTTGCGACAATATCCTCACCAATCGGTCTAATATGTTGAAATTGACTACTTGGTTTATTGATTGTAACACTACTGTCTTTCACATCAATCAAATCTTCAATCATTATTACGGCATCAAATGGTGCCTCTAACGGGTCTCCTGTATTAGTAAACATGAAATCTACATTTTTTATTAATTCAAGGGGATGATTTAAATCAGCTTCATGTGTTTTTTTAGCGATTACCGCAATTCCATCCATGGCGCTAGCGTTATAAAAAGGTGAAGAAATAATTGAAAAAACCGCATCAGTTGTCACTCGATGAAGTGCATTTTCAACCAGAATTTCCTCTATACTTAATTTAGGACATCGTTTCAATATCACTTGATTAATAATTTGTTTAGCTTCTTCTAAATCTACTGTATCTAAATAGACATTTCTTTTAAATTTTTCCATTTCATCACCTACAATTTATACACTTTAACTAATTCATTGGCGCCTAACCCTTCACAATTTGCATCTATTTTAATATAACCACTTGCAGAGGCAATTAAAGTAATCGTTCCTGATTTCCCATAAATGGGCTCAGCTTTATATCCCGCTTCATTTTTTACTAGTTTAACCATTTGATAAGTTTCTCTACCCGGAGTGGAATGCACATTTTTTGTTAAAGTTGCTGTAATAAAAAATAAAGGTTCTTCACTTTTTCCTAAGAATACCTGTTCAATATGATCAATAAATGTCTTGAGAACGAGTAGAGCTGATGCAGGTTGACCTGGTAAACCTATAACTAATTTATGCTTTACTTTCGCAATGATAGTTGGTTTCCCTGGTTTAATCGCAATACCATGAACAAATACACTACCTTTTTCTATCTCATCTAATAATTGATACGTTAAATCCTTATTTCCAACAGAACTGCCACCTGAAATAAGCACAATATCACTTGTGTCTAAGGCTTCATTGATTGCCTTTTTTAATAACGATTCATCATCTTTTATGACATACAATTGAACTAACTCACTATTTTTCTCTTTTATAACACCAGTTATTGTATAACTATTAATATCTCTGACCTCACCTATTTTAGGTGTTATATCAGGACTCACAATTTCATCACCTGTTGAAATGACGGTATATTTTAACCGTTTATAAACTTTGACTGTTTCATATCCAATAGAGGATAACACGCCTAAATGTTGAGCACAAATCTTGGTTCCTTTAATCAATACGGTTTCTCCAATAGAGATATCTTCGCCTTTAAATAAAACATTTTCCTTAGGCGCTAATTTAGTATAAACAAATAATTCATCTTCATTTATTTTTTCCGTATCTTCTATCATCACAACACAATCAGCTCCATTCGGTAATACTCCACCTGTTGGAACGTAAATAGCTTCACCCTGTTTTACCTTATCCCAACACAAAGCGCCCATCTTGACCTCGCTTGTTATTTTAAGATAAGCAGGTATTGCTTCACTTGCACCCATAACATCGCTACTCATTACCGCATAACCATCTACAATAGACCGATTAAAATGAGGCACATCACATTTTGCTTCTATATCAATAGCTAAATAGCGATTGATACTATTCAATATAGATATTTCCTCTATTTCTAAAGGATAAGATAGAAATCTATCTTTGATTATTTTTTTTGCCTCTTCAATTGTACACACATTAAACAATTGCTTCACCTATTTCTAATATTGTATCTTTAAGTAATAAATCGATATCACTGATTGATTTAATAAAATTCAGATCATGTGATATAAATATAATAGTCGTATCTTTTTTAATCTTTAATAAGATGTTTTTTAGTTTTTCGATAGACTCTACATCTAAATTGGTAGTTGGTTCATCTAATAACAACACTTCTGGTTTGAAAATAAGACTACGAGCAAGTGCTATTTTCATTTTTTCACCACTTGAACATTTTTTCGCATTTTGATATTTTAGCGTATCTAGTTCAAAATATTCTAAATATGTATTGACTTTCTTTTCTATCGTTTCTTTATCTTCATTTCTTAATTTCAGTGGATATTCAATATTTTGATAGACTGATGTATTGAATATATATGGATTTTGAGAAACATAGGTCATTTTTTTCATTATTTCATGGTGTATCAATTGTTTATCATAAAGCACTTCACCACTATCATAAGTTAAAAGATTGGCAATCATTTGCATCAAAGTTGTCTTTCCGGTCCCATTTCTGCCTCTTATACAATAAGTCTTATTTTCTCTAAATTCTAATTCTGGAATCGATAATATTAACTTATTATGATAATATTTGGTTAAATTATTAATATTTATTTTCATTTTTTACCACCCATCACAAAATGATATGATATCGATTGGATGAGAAATGATATGCATAGGAGTATTATTCCCATCGCAATTGAGGTTGAATATTTCCCTTGACTGTTATTTAAAGCGATAAAAGTCGTCATGACTCGAGTCGCTCCTTTTATATTTCCACCGACAATCATGACCGCTCCTACTTCACTGATTGCCCGGGAAAATCCCATAATAACAGCGATAAAAATATAAGTTTTGACTTCCATGATAAGTCGTAACAATGTTTCAAAACGACTAGTCCCTAACGTTTTACATGTAGAAATAATATCAATTGACACTTCTGTAGTATTATTTAATATTAAACTCGTAATAATCGGGGTAATTAACAAAGTTTGGGCGATAATCATCGCAGTTGGTGTAAACACCAACTGCATCCCCCCTAGTGGTCCATTTCTTGAGACCACTAGGAATACAAATAAACCTAATACAACGGGAGGTAATCCCATTAAACTATATAATACTTTTGATAAAAGACGCTTTAATTTAAAATCATGTGTTGCAATCATTAAACCTGTTGGAATAGACATGAGTGTCGCTATGATAGTCGCCGTAAGTGTCACATAAAGTGATAATAATATGATATCATAAAGCTCACTATCTAAACTAAAAATTAATTGAAAAGCTTCCTTTATCCCTTCAAAAATAAAATTCATGCTTTACTCTTGTGGCGCATTCCCAAAAAATAATTCTTGTCCATAAGTGTCTATTCCATAGGCATTAATTAAAGTTTGTCCTCTATCTGATAAAAGCCAATTATATAAAACACTTGCATCTTTTGTATTAAGATTCTTATGTAAATCAGGATTTACGATAATAACACCGTATTGATTAAATAAATCAGGGTCATTTTCATAAACTATTTTTAAATCAAATTGATCTTTCATTGATAAATAAGTAGCACGGTCAGTTAAAGTATAAGCACCTAATTCATTAGCCATAGTTAATGTCGCACCCATTCCAGACCCTGATTCAACATACCAATCACCTGTATTTTCAATACCATATTTATCCCACAAAAATAACTCTTTAGAATTAGTTCCTGAATTGTCCCCACGAGATATAAATTTTCCTGTATCAACAATTTGGTCTAATACAGATTCCATTGAATCACCTGTAATTGTTGAATTAGTTGGTCCGACAATCACAAAATCATTGTACATGAAGTCACTTCTTTGACTTCCATATCCATCTTGCATAAAAATTAATTCATTTGGTTTATCATGAACCATTAGAATATCAGCATCGCCTGATCTTCCCATTTGTAGAGCTGCACCTGTTCCTACTGCAACCCAATTAACAGTAATCCCAGTATCTTCTTTAAAAAATGGCATTAAGTAATTCAATAATCCACTATTATCAGTGGATGTAGTAGTTCCTAAAATAATCGTATGATCTACTTTTTGACAAGAAAATAATACCGTTACTAAACATAACATAATAAATACATTTAAAATTTTTTTCACAACTAATCTCTCCTTTAATTTAACTGTTTAATTTTGTTCGATTTTCCCATGAATACTTCTCTTTTAGAGTTATAATTTTTTTCTAAATTAATACCTCTATCCCCTACTTCATTTAATTTTTTTACAGTTATGTTCATACCAGTTACTAATTTTAATGCCTTTTTGTATGGTAAAACAAAACTTAAATATATACTTAACAATCCTTCGCGTGATTCTTTAAGCCATTTCTCATTATTAATATCTAATTCGCCATATAAAGTAAACAAACAAATACCTGTTGCGGAAATTGCTTCTCTCAAATTCTCTATAAATGAAACTAATTTATTTTTGTGTTTGTTTGGTTTTATGTTTAGTTCACTTAATTCTTTCCCGATTCCTCTTTTATAAGTGATATCTTCAATCACTTGTTGTATTTGTGTTACACTTTCTAATTTTAACTTATTTTTCTTTAAAGCATCAAGAATTATATTCACAAAACTAATAGTATCAAGTCCCATGTTATCTGATGAAAACTTCCATTCTAACATCATTTTCATATCATCAATTCCAAAATGAGCACCAAGATAAGATAATTTTTCAAGTTCTTTCCCTTTTATTACCTGTTTCTCATAGCTATAGACTCTATCACATTGAATAGGACAAGTGATGCATCCATTATTATGAAGAGAAGCATAAGTATGAGAACCATATTTTTCATCCATTCTTGATAGAATAAGACCTCTCTTATGTTGAAGTGATGAAATCCAGCGGGTATTAAATTTTTTAAACTGGTGGTAAGAAACGATATAAGGTGCCATCTCCCCAGTCACTGTAATTGCTTTTAAGTTTTTTGCACCAAAAACAGCTCCCATTCCACCTTTTCCTAAACTTCTTCTTTCAGAATATAATCCTGCATAAGTAATTAAATTCTCTCCTGCAGGACCAATCACTAGTTGAATAGATTTATTTGTCACCGCTTCTAATTTTTCTTCGGTATTAAAAGTAGGCATTCCCCATAAATCATTTGCATTATGAAATAAGATTTCATTTTCATTAATTTCAATCCACATTGGATCATTTGCTTTTCCAGTGATAATAACTGCATCATAACCTGCTTTTTTTAACATTAACCCAAAACTACCACCACAATTAGAGGCTTCTATTAAATTGGTGGTGGGTGATATTGTACTCACATTAAATCTACTTGATGAGGGGGCACCCGTTAACGTTAATGGACCTGTTGAAATAACAACGACATTTCCCTCATCATAGGCATTTGTTTCAGGGGAAACAAGGTCTGAAATGATTTTTGTTGCCATTAGTTTTCCACCTAAAAAATTAACCCTATCTTCATAAGACCATGGATATTCATCGACTGTTTTTGTTAGTAGATCTAATTTAATTACATGACCCATATATCCACCAAGTGTTTCCATATATACTCCTTTAAAATGAATAACTTTAATAAATTTGTAGCGCTTTCATAATATCCCATTAAGTATATGATAGCATACCTCTCCATAAAAATAAACAATCCGACAATTTAAATTAAGATTGTTTATTTTATAACAATCTTCACCTTCTACGAGATGATTTTAGATACAATTTATTAGGATGATAGCTATCATATTAATAAAAACTAATCCGATGCTTCCTTTATTTTAAACGCATTTTTATGCAAAAAAACACAGTTTTATCACTGTGTTTTTATCATTAAGCAACTATTTTTTAATATTTATCTGATGCCAAACATATTCTTTCACTTCATTGTTCGTTGCTTTTTTTAAAGCTATTTCAGACAATTTTGTCATTTCATTTTGTTTTAATCCCGCTAATAATAAACGTGTTTTTAATATCGATGTAGCACTCATAGAAAATTCATCTAATCCAAGCCCTAAAAGAATCGGAACAGCGATTTCATCTCCTGCCATTTCTCCACACATTCCTACCCATTTATTTTCTTTATGGGCGGCATCAATTACCATTTTAATTAATTTAAGAAGTGATGGATGATAAGGTTGATATAAATAGGAAACATGTTCATTCATTCGATCTGCCGCAAATGTATATTGTATTAAATCATTCGTTCCGATACTAAAAAAATCAACCACTTTGGAAAATTGCTCAGCAAGAAGCGCCGCTGATGGAATTTCTACCATGATGCCAATTTCAATATCATCACCTACTTTAATCCCTTCACTAATTAATTCAGCTTTTACTGAAAGTAAAAATGCTTTTGCTTCATTAAATTCTTCAAGTGTTGCAATCATCGGAAACATAATCTTTAAATTACCATATATGCTAGCACGAAGAAGCGCTCTTAGTTGTGTTTTAAAAATGTCTTTTTGGTCTAAACAAAGCCGTATGGCACGATAACCTAAAAATGGGTTTAATTCCTCAGGCATTTTTAAATAAGATAATTTTTTATCTCCACCGATATCTAAAGTTCTGATAACAACGGGTTTTTGTTCCATTTTTATTAATACTTCGCTATATGCATCAAACTGCTCGGACTCACTCGGGAGATTATTACGGTCCATATACAAAAATTCAGTTCTAAATAGACCAATTCCTTCCGCTCCATTTTCTAAAACACCTTTTAAATCACTTGGCTTGCCAATATTAGCACCTAAGTCCACATGAACATTATCTAATGTTTTAGTTTCTTTATCTTTAAACTTTTTAAGTTCTTTTTTTTCTTTTTCAAATTGTTTCATTTTTTCTTGATACATTTTAATAACATCATCTGTAGGATTAACAAGTATTTCTCCATTAACAGCATCTAGGATAATCATATCTCCTGATTGAACAACATCCATGACATTTGTCGTCCCAACTATGGCAGGTATTTCTAAACTACGTGCCATAATGGCAGAATGTGTTGTTCTACCACCAATATCTGTCACAAAACCCTTCACAAACGCCTTATTTAATTGAGCAGTATCCGATGGTGTTAAATCATGACTGATAACGATGACCTCTGTATCTACTAATGAAAGATCATTTATTTCTATATTTAGCAAATGAGATAACATTCTATTCGTTACATCTAAAATATCAGCACTTCGTTCTTTCATATATTCATTATCCATATTTTCAAAAAGAGTCACAAACATATCTCTAACATCTTTTAATGCAGCTTCAGCGTTGATGTTTTCATTTTCGATTTTTATTTTCACAGGACCTAGTAATTCAGGGTCAGCTAATATAAGTAAATGGGCTTCAAATATGTCAGCTTTTTCTTTTCCTAAATTCTTTTCAGTAATGATTCTTATTTTATCTAAATCTATTTTAGTTTTAGCAATAGCTTCATCTAAGCGTTTTAATTCATTTGAACTGTCTGAAACGATTTTTTTCGTTACATTGAGCACACGCTTTTCCAATTTATACGCTTTAGCAATCGCAATCCCTAAGCTAGCGGTAATTCCATTTATCATAAAATTCCTCTTTTCTAAAACTTTAAAAGAAAGAAAGTAAAATGGATCATCATCCATTTTACTTATTTCTCTATTTTATTCTTCAACCTTTTCTACATTTGGTAATAGGACTTTTAATAGGATAGCTGTTAATAATGCACCAGCCATTAACGCTACAAAATACCAATACCAACCCGTAATAACTGGGAATACAAATATTCCACCATGAGGAGCAGGAGATGATACTTTAAAGGCCATTGATAATGCACCTGCTAAAGCAGACCCTGCGATAATTGAAGGTAAAACTCTCACTGGATTAGCTGCGGCGAATGGAATAGCACCTTCTGTGATAAATGATAATCCCAGAACGTAATTTCCTTTTCCCGCTTCTCTTTGTTGAACTGTGTATTTTTTAGGGAATAATGTAGTTGCAATCGCAATTCCTAAAGGAGGGGTCATTCCACCCACCATAACGGCAGCCATAATAGCACTTGATATAGACGCACCACTTGTTGTTAATAAAGATGCCGTCCCAAACGCATAAGCCGCTTTGTTAATAGGTCCACCCATATCAACAGCCATCATTCCACCTAATATTAATCCTAAGATAATCGCATTTGCACCACTTAAATTGTTTAAGAAGTTGATTAATCCACTATTAATTGGTGACATAAATAAATTCACAACAATCATAGCACCTGAAATGGCTAAAACACCAAGTAATGGATATAGTAGCACTGGCTTAATTCCTTCAAGTGATTTAGGTAATCCACTTAATAATTTCTTTAATAATAGCATAATGTAACCGGCGATAAACCCAGCTGCTAATGCTCCTAGAAATCCACTTGGAGTAGCACCAACTGCCGAACCCCAAAGTTTAAAATTTAAAGTAAGAGGTGATGCAGCTAAAGCGCCACCGACAAACCCTACGACTAAACCAGGTCGATCCGCAATACTATAGGCGATATATCCTGCTAAGATTGGTAACATGAATCCAAACGCTACTTTACCTGTATCACCTAAGAAAGATGAGAATGGGTTTCCCCAACCATAATTACTTTGACCAATATTTTTAAAGTCAAATAAGAATGCAAGTGCGATTAAAATACCACCAGCAACAACAAATGGTAACATATGAGAAACACCATTCATTAAATGTTTATAAACACCTTGTCTATTACTAGATGATCCCCCACCATCATTTGTTGCTTCATATATAGGGGCATCTTGATTTAAGGCTCTTTCAATTAACTCATCGGCTTTATGAATCCCTTCACTAACAGAAACTAAAATCACATGTTTACCTGCAAAACGATTTAATTCAACCTTAGTATCAGCCGCAACAATGACTCCTACAGCCTCATCAATTTCTTGTTTCGTGATGACATTTTGAGCTCCACCAGACCCTCTTGTTTCTACTTTAATTTCAATCCCTTTTGCTTTTGCTGCTTGCTCTAATTTCTCAGCAGCCATATATGTGTGGGCAATGCCTGTCGGGCAAGCAGTTACCGCAATAATTTTTTTACTCACTATAAATCCTCCTATTCTTGTTTTTGATTTATTAGGTTAATAATATCTTCCTTTGTTTTAGCATTCATTAGCGCCTCTCTAAAATCTTCATATATTAGCATTCTCGCCAATTGACTTAATGCTTCTAAATGAATATCATGCCCTTTGTATGGAGCAGCAATCATAAAGAAGATATGAGCTTTCTTTTTATCCATTGAATCATAATCGATTCCTTGTTTACTAATACCAAAGGCTAATGTTGCTTCAATGACATTTTTATCTTTTGCATGAGGAATTGCAACACCATCCCCAACGCCTGTACTGCTTAATTCTTCTCGAGCAAGTATTTCTTTTTTGAATTTATTTTTATTTTTGATTCTACCTGCTTGAAATAATAAATCTATTAATTCATCGATAACCTCATCTTTAGTAGTTGCCCCTAAATTTAATTTCATCGTATTTTCAAGTAATATATCGTTAATTTTCATTTACGATTCCTCCGTAAGTACATGTATTTCTATTTCCTTTATCAGATCATTAATTTCATCTTGTGTCCCAATTACACTTGAAAAAGCTGTTGCACTGCCACAAGCCGTCGCATGCTTTAATGCTTTTTCAAATGATTTTGATTTAAGATATTCTGCCATAAAACCAGCAACCATACTATCACCTGCACCCACCGTATTTTTAACGATTCCGATAGGAGCTTTTGCATAATACGCATTCTGTTTAGTCACCAATATAGCACCATCCTTGCCAAGTGATACTAATACATTAATAGCACCTTTATTTTGCAAGGTCTTTGCATATTTAATGATTTCTGTAAAAGTTGTTATCTTCACATTAAATAATTCTTCTAATTCTGCCTTATTAGGTTTAATTAAAAATGGATTAAATTCTAATGTTGAGAATAAGCTTTCTTTTGTTGCATCAACAACGAGCAATGCTTGTTTATCACTTACAATATGGGCAATTTCTTTGTATATATCATTCGGTATGGATGATGGTATACTTCCTGATAAAACAAACACATCTGTTGAATTAATTTTAGTTATTTTTTCAAGTAATAACTTATACTCTTCACTACTTATTTGTGGACCATCAGCATTAATTTCTGTTTCAACATCACTTTTAATTTTGACATTTATCCTTGTACTATTCACTATATTGACAAAATCCAATTTTAAATTTTGATATTGGCATAGTTTATTAATGATGACAGAACCTGTATATCCTCCAATAAAACCTAATAAATGATTCTCGACATTAATATTATTTAATAAAATAGATACATTGATCCCTTTACCACCAGGAACATAGTTTTCATGTACTGAACGATTTAATTTCCCAATATTAATTTTTTCTATATGCATTTCATAATCAATACTCGGATTCAACGTACATGTATAAATCATTTTGCCACCTTCATTGTTATATCATCCTTGTATTCTTCATTTAATTTATCTGTTATTAATACACCCTCATCTAATTCAGCTACTTTAACAAAATAACTCTTATTGAATTTAGATGAATCGGCTAAAAAGAAACAATTTTTACTTCTTGTTATGACTGTTTTTTTAACGGCTGCTTCCTTTATATCTGGTGTTGAAAATCCATTATCAAAACTAATTCCGTTCACGCCAATAAAAGCTTTATCAAAAAAGTATTTATTGATATAATCAATTGTTTCTTCACCTAAAACAGCTTTTGTAGTGGGTTTAATATGACCACCCACAATATAACTATTAATGTTATAGTCTATTAGTCGATCTATATGAGTTAACCCATTTGTGATGACAGTAATATTCCTATCAGCCAAATATTGAATCATATCATAGGTTGTTGAACCTGCATCTAAAAAGATACAATCTCCTTCATCAACTAATGTCGCAGCGAATTTAGCAATTTTCTCTTTTTCTACACTGTTTGTTTCTAGTTTTGTTGCGATAATTGCTTCATTTTTTATTTTATTAATATATTGCACGCCGCCATGGATTCTTTTTAAAAATCCATCTTTTTCTAATTCATCTAAATCTCTTCTTACAGTAGATTCGGATGTTTTTAATTCAGAAACAATATCATCAATATGAACTATTTTTTTATTCATGACCATATTTCTAATTATTTCTAGTCTTTGATCTTTTAACATATACAATCACCATACCCATAATTTTATTATATAATAACGGTTTCACGAAGTCAATCATTTTACTTCAAAATCTATCAAAATCTATCATTTTCCATCAAAAGCAGTCATTTAATTAGCTCATTTCTTTAAATTTTCGAATTATTATTTACTATATTTGATTACTCGCTTCTTATATTTCCATTATTTTCAAAAACTTTTAGACAATTTTCATTAAAAAAGAATCTGTAAAATACAGATTCAGTTTGTTCGCTATTAAGAATTTTTCGTTTTTACATACATTGATGTTTTACGTTTTTCAAACTGAAATTCTTTTTGATCTTTAAAAAAGTTAATCGCTCTCATATTATTACCATAGTTTCTTGGATGAAAACCAGGGAATTTCTTATGGAATAACTGAAAAACAAGTCCCCAATATGCCCAACCATCATCTTCTGAATTGTCATTAATAATTCCTTTTAAATCATGAAGAATGTCTTCAATTGGGGTAATACTACTTTCGCTTTTTTTCTTAGGTTTTGCGATTACATCAGCTTCATTAATAACAGCTACTGGTTCCACATTTTTAGTATTTGTTAAAACTAACATCTTGTCCAAATAAGAAAAAGTTTCACATGAATTCACAAGCGATATAGGAGTCTTACTTTCACCCATACCAAATACAAACATATTATCTTCTTTTAATCTGACTACTAATTTTGTAAAGTCGCTATCACTTGTTACAATACAAAAACTATCAACTTTACCATTATATAAGATATCCATCGCGTCTATAATTAAAGTAAAATCAGATGAATTTTTACCTGATGCATATGAAAATTGTTGAATAGGAGTTAATCCGTATTCAATACATTTACTTTTCCATGATTTCAGTTGATTCTGTCGTCCAATCCCCATATACTCGTCGATAATTAATTGTTCCATATTTATTTGCTTCATCAATAATCAGATTAACATAATTTGATGATATATTTTCTGAATCTATTAATAACGCTATGTTTTTATTTGAAATATCCATTAAGTCACTCCTCATCGTTTTGATTCATTTTTTATGTTGACATAAAAAATCCTTATGTTTTATTATAAACTAAAATTTATCTAATTTCTATATATAGATTGATATAAATATGATTATTTATTCATTTTTAGGATGCTTTTTTAAATTTTATACAAAAAAATTGTCATCCATGTGATAGATTTAAAAGAATCAAGTAAATTATATTCTTATTATATTGTTAAATTTATTGATTAAAATATTCTTCCTAAAAAACTTAATTCATTCAGTATTTTAACGAACTGTAACGTTTTTTACATAATTTAATAAAGTTTTCCTAATTTGACTCATTAACTCATCAGAAATAATATTATATTTTTTATCTATTAATTGGTTATTAGTATAACGATAGTTTTGTAGATATAAGTTATCTGCACCTTCTACTAATTTCCCTATTTCTTTAAAATCATCACTATCATGAAACTCTTCCATTAAAGTCGTTCTAAATTCATTCTCTATACCTGATGCTAGAATTATTTTTATTGATTGCGATATGTTTTCCATATTAATTGTTTTTCCTATTATTTCACTGTAGCGTGATGGGGCCCCCTTTATATCCATGGCGATATAATCTACTAACTTATGTTTAATTAATTTCTGCAAAACTTTAGGATTACTACCATTAGTATCTAGTTTAACTTTATAACCAAATGATTTTATTTTACTTGCTAATATAAATAGATTCTTATCAAGAGTTGGTTCTCCGCCGCTTATGACTACACCTTCTAATAGACCTTGTCTTTTCGTTAAAAAATGTTCTAATTCTATTAAACTAATCATCTTTTTATCGTTAATGACTAATTCTTTATTATGACAATAAGGGCATCTAAAATTACATCCTGATAAGAAGATAACACAGGCGACTTTATTTGGAAAATCAATTAATGAACATTTAACAATTCCAGCTATCATCAATTTCTCCCCTCATTTTAAACTATATTCTAATCTATCTTTATATTCTTCTTTTTTACCTTTATTAAAATTTTGCACAGGTCGATAATATCCAACAACGCGTGTCCATACCTCAGCTTCTTTTTGACAAATAGGACACAAGAAATGTTCACCTTGTAAATATCCATGATCCTCACAAATTGAAAATGTTGGCGTAATCGATAGATAAGGTAATTTATATTTACTCAATACCGATTTAAGCAATTTTTTAGTTTGCATTTCATCTGTGATAGGTTCTCCTAAGAATAAATGCAAAACAGTTCCACCTGTATATTTACATTGAAGCTCATCTTGTAATTCTAATACTTCAAATAAATCATCTGTATAACCAACAGGTAATTGCGTACTATTTGTATAGTAAGGTTCATTAGTCCCAGAAGTAATAATATCTGGATATAAACTTTTATCTAGTTTAGCTAACCGATAACTTGTCCCCTCAGCAGGAGTTGCTTCTAAATTATACAAATCTCCATCTAATTGATATTCTAATAAAATATCTCTCATATAATCAAGAACCTTTTGCGAGAAGGCTTGTCCTGTCTTAGTTGTTATATCTTCTTCATCATGATAAAAATTCCTAATACATTCATTCATACCAATGACACCAATCGTATTAAAATGATTCTTCCAATATGCTTGAAATCGTTCATAAACTTCTGCTAGATAATATTTAGAATAAGGATATAAACCATCTTGGGTATTTTTTTCAATGACTTTTCTTTTCGTTTCTAACACTGATTTTGCATTATTCATCACTTTTTTTAAATGATAAAAGAAATCATCTTCGCTTTTAGCTAAATAACCAATTCTGACTAAATTAATTGTCACAACACCAATGCTACCAGTCAATGGATTAGCACCAAAAAGCCCGCCTCCACGTCTTCGTAATTCTCTATTGTCAAGACGTAATCTACAACACATACTTCTTGCATCTTCCGGATTCATATCTGAATTAATAAAGTTAGCAAAATAGGGTATGCCATATTTACTGGTCATTTTCATGATTAAATCAAATACTTCGTTGTCCCAATCAAAGTTTTTGGTGATATTATAAGTTGGAATAGGAAAAGTAAAAATTCTACCTGATGCGTCCCCTTCCATCATCACCTCACAAAATGCTTTATTAATCATGTCTATCTCGCTCTGGAATTCGCCATATGTATAGTTCGGATGGTATTTTCCGCCAATAATGATTGGATTATTTTTTAAAATTGAAGGTGGGTATAAATCCATCGTAATATTGACAAATGGAGTCTGAAAACCAACACGTGTCGGTACATTTAAATTAAATATAAATTCCTGCATGGCTTGTTTGACTTGTCCATAGCTTAAATTATCTAATCTTATGAAAGGAGCTAAATAAGTATCAAATGATGCAACAGCTTGAGCACCTGCAGCTTCTCCTTGCAATGTATAAAAGAAATTCACTAATTGCCCTAGGGCAGTTCTAAAATGTTTAGGCGGTTTACTTTGGATTTTATTGCGGACACCAGTAAATCCCACCTTTAATAATTTTTCTAAATCCCACCCACAACAATATGTGGATAATAATCCTAAATCATGAATATGAAATTCACCATTTAAATGCGCATTTCTTTGTTCATCTGATAAAACATGGTTTAGCCAGAAATTCTTACTGATTTCTGATACAATATGATTATTTAAACCTTGTAAAGAATAATCCATATTAGAATTCTCATTGACTTTCCAATCTACTTTTTCTATATATTCATTAAGCATTTTAGCCACATTAATAAATGCATTTTCATCTTTTCTCATATTTTCATGTTGGTAACGATAACGAATATAATTTCTAGCCACTTCTTTTAATTCTAAATCCATTAATGATTCTTCAACTAAATTTTGAATTTCTTCTAAATCAATTATTTCAATACTAAATTTCTTTTTGATTTTATACTCCACTAAACTTGTTGTAAGTAATGAGAGTTCTTTTTTTTCTTCTTCACTCATTTCTTGATATGTTACATCTAATGCTTTAGATATCGCATTTGTAATTTTGTCACGCTGATAATTTTGAATAATACCTGATCTCTTTCTCACATTTCTAACCATAAAAAATACCTCCATACATTATTAAGTAACTGGAGGATAGAAAAAAAGTTATTTATCATAAACAATTTTCATTTCCCACCCCCAGGAGAAATATTTTATAATTGATACGGTAGGTCTTCTGGCTCACGAATCATTCTACTAATGACACCTTCCCGTTTTCACAGTGGTAATTGTCAATTCGTCCTCGTTTACAGTTGCTGGGACAGCTCAGGTGTTTAACCTGCTTCTCTATTAAGTCCAATGGACACCAGTACAATTTATAAAATTTATCTTAATCTTAACCCTAAATTCCCCATTTTTCAATCAATTTAACAAGACTTTAACAATTTTAAAAGCTATTATTTACATTTGAAAATGAAATAGTTTAAATTAAATCTTCAAGTAATTTTAGATTATCCCAGTTTGATTTCAATTGATTTATTTCAATCTTCTTTACTATATATATAACTCTGTCATTAACTGAGGTATTAACTCCTACTTTATCACCATAAGCACTGATTATTCCATTAATCGCATCTATCTCAGTTCTTTTCCCATTTTCGATATCCTGAAGCATACTAGCTTTTAAATTCCAATGTTTTTTAATCGCTAAAGGTATTATCATAAAACTAATCGCTTTTTTTATCTTATTTTGATAATCTAATAATTTTACGATGTCTTTCCCTTGAATTGGTTCAATTTTGATTTCAGCCTTTTTCGCTACGTCAATACATTCTTTTATTAATTTTTGAACAATTCGTCTTGAAGTTTTATTTTGAGCAATTTCTCCAAAAGTCGCTCCCAAAATGGCTGACATTCCACTAAAAGCACTATTAACAAGAAGTTTACTCCATCTTGCACCAATGAAATTATCCTCAACCGTAACATTTCCCATGAGGGATAATAAACGGTTAATTTCTTTAAAATGAGCGGTTGAAACAGAATGAAAAGCACCAAGGTTAAATGTTAGAGTATCACGTGATTCAACTGATGTTAGCTCTACTATTCCCTCTCCTATCATAGTCGCTCCCCAAGCCATTGCACAGCCATAGGTTCTTTGTTCACCAATTACTTCTGCGACTGATAATTCTGGTAGACCGTTTTGCATAGTACAGATAACTCCGTCTTTTTTAAGGAAAGGTACCAGTTCTTCAACCACTTGTTTATTATTTAACTGTTTTGTCATTAAAAAAATAATATCGTATTCTTCTTTCATTTCATTTGGTGAAAAAGCATTTACCATTTGAGTAAAATCTGCTTTCCCAATGATTTTAGCTCCATTATTCTTTAATCCTTTTAAATGAGATGCATTATGTGTAATGAGATCTATTTCCTCATTTGCTTTCGCTATATACGCGCCTAGCACAGTACCCATCGCACCAGCTCCATAAATCGCAACTTTCATTGTTTTCTCTCCTTGTATCTATAAATTTAATATCAATACTTTCATTATAGCAAAGCTATCTAATCATGTAAATGTCTCTTAAATATGGAACAAAAAAGATGCTTTATGGCATCTTGACTTATATTACTTGTTTGTTCTTCTTTTGTATACAAATTCCCAAATGAAAAGAAATAAGTTAGGATAAGATAAGATAAGATCAGTTTAAATCCGCATACATAAATTTATAATTGAATACTTCTATATATAATTTACTATATCAAAAAGAGAAGTTCCCTTTTATTATTGAGGGAACTTTTTTACTTCCTATGTCAATTCTAGAGTCGTGTGTTCAAATACCTTTCTAAAATGAAATCCGTAAATAGATAAGGTGACAGCTAGTGGAAATGTTTGCGGACGTTTAAATAAAGACCAAAAAATCAGTTTCCAATAACTAACTCTTTCTTTGCCGATTATTCCTAGTCTAATGACAGATTTTATAAAAGCAAGGATATGGATGAATTGAAGATGCATGGTTCCATATTTTTCAACCTTATATTCTTTTAAAAATATAAGTACACGCTCATAATATTTTTTGGGTGAATAAATAGAGTCTACAATATTTTTATATCCATTTACTAACTGACTTTTATCCATTTTAGGAATAAAATTCATCGTAAAATCTGTATTATCTCCTGTAAAGTTCTCTAGAATTCTTCCTTCCTTATCTAAACGCTTATAAAGCCTTGTTCCCTTTGGCGCATTTAGAAGTCCTACCATAGCGGTAACAATCCCGCTTTCCTGTATAAAATTAATCATCTTATCAAAGATGGTTTCCTTATCATTATCAAAACCTACAATAAAGCCACCTTGAACTTGTAGACCAAAGTTTTGAATTTTTTTAACACACTTGATTAAATCACGGTTTTTATTTTGGATCTTATCGCATTCTTCTAGGCTTTCTTCACTTGGTGTTTCAATTCCAATAAATACAGAATCAAATCCAGCTCTTACCATCAACTGCATTAACTCTTCATCATCTGCAAGATTAATTGATGTTTCGGTCAAAAAAGTGAATGGGTATTTTTTCTCTTCCATCCAATTAATAAGGACAGGTAGCAAATCATCCTTTAACTTCTTTTTATTCCCTATAAAATTATCATCTACAAAAAATACAGAGTCTTTCCAACCTGCATCATAAAGAGAATTTAATTCCTCAATCATTTGCATGCTATCCTTTGTACGAGGAGTATGCCCATATAGCGATGTGATATTACAAAACTCACAATTAAAAGGACAACCTCTTGAATATTGTATGTTCATGGTTGCGTATTTCTTAATATCTAAAAGGTCCCATTCAGGAATAGGAGTCATTTTAAGATCTGCCCACTTATCTGTATCATAAATGTGAGTGGCACTTCCATTTTCTAAGTCCTTAATAAATGGAGGGAGGGTAAGTTCTCCTTCATTTAATATAAGATGATCAACATCCGCAAAGTCCTCATATTCTTCAGTGAATAAAGGACCCCCTGCCACTGTTTTAACACCTAAACTTTTACATCGTTCAATTACTTCTCTTACCGATTTTTTTTGGACTACCATAGCGCTAATAAATACATAATCAGCCCATAAAATGTCCTTATCTTTTAGTTTAGTCACATTCATATCAATGAGCTTTTTCTCATAATGTTTAGGCAACATGGCAGCTATAGTAATTAAACCTAGTGGTGGGAAGCTAGCCTTTTTGGAGATAAATTTCAACGCATATTGAAATCCCCAATAAGTTATCGGATACTCTGGATACACAAATAGAATTTTCATATATTAACCTCCATAACAATAGAATATTTTTTTAATCATTCTATATTTTTCTACTATTTGGAAGTATTACTCATTTTTACCAATTCTATGTTAAATTATTTGAATTACTAGTTAAAATTTTTATATTTAATTCCGTTATAAAACCTTCTTGGCAATAAGTTTTATATATTACTCTTTATAAAGTGATTTAAAACACATCGCACTTTCCACCTATAATCAAAAAAACATAATTCAATTATTCTCACTAAATTAATCTCTAATTTAGTATTTTACTTTAGTTTTTATCAAGGAATGAATGCCACATACTCAATTTTCTTTTTATCTATCCAATTACAATTAGTCCTACTATGGAGTTTAATAAATGGAATTAAAATATCAATGATTCATCACAAATAAAAATCAATATAAATAAATCAAAAAAATGTCTATTTTTTTAAATAATAGACATTTTTTAGATGATTAACGATAACTTTTATAGATATGATTTCAACTAAATCATGAATGAAATTTCAAACCAACGGCGAATACTTCAAACCCCAAATTATTATATAATGGAACTAGTTCTTCCTCACAAAATAATTCAATATGGGTATTATGTTTCTTACAGTGTCCTATTAATAACTGAATCATTTTCGTTCCAATTCCATTTTTTCTATATTGAGGTAACACTCCTAATCCACAAATATAAGCATTTATAATTCCATCTGAAATAACTCTACCTGTTCCTACTAGTTTTTCTTCATCATAAGCGTAAATGATATAAAAACTTTGTTTCATGGCTTTTATGAGTTGTTGTTGACTTATCTGTAAAAACTCGTTCCATTCTAGTTTTTCATATAACAGATATATATCTTCTTCTTTTTTTTGATTACTTACATATTCTATCTTCATACTAGACTCCTTAAAATCCACTCAATTGTTCGATTTTTTTTACCACTTCTTCTATTGCTACACTAGTATCAATCTCTACTGTTACTGTAGCTCGACTCATTCTATTTTCTCCTAAACAATTTAAATAGAGGATGTTTTAAATTAAATAATCGGTCTTTTAAATAACTTTGAAACAATTGCATGAACTATTGCCACAGGCAAAAATATGATGAGACTTAGTATCAATCCTATTTCATAAAAAAAAGATAATTTAACAGCTTTTCCTTTTAAACGGCTACCAAAAGCACTTAAAGCCATGCCATAAACATTACCCATCATAATCATACGAATAGTACCTAAAATACCTTTAGCTTTTGTTGCTCCATAAATTTCAACCATCCGCTCCCAAGATGCTTGCGATGGATTTCCTTTAGCATCTGCATAATGCTGTGCAAAAATAATCGCAGGACCTTCTGAAATCGGTATTTCCTTAGTTTCACCTGATAAAAGTTGTTTAATTTCCTCTTCATTCAAACCTATCTCAAGAGCCATTTTTGTATGCCCATAAGCACAAATAGGACAACCATTGACTTCAGTTACCGCTAGCATGATTCGTTCCATAAATTTTGAATCTATTAATTTTTCTTTTTTTGCCCTTCTCAAATAGCTCATTGTTCTTATTGCTTTATATAGGATGATATAAAATTGGCGAATGGAATATTTCTTTTTATAAAATTTATCGTCCATTGTTTCTCCTTTATAAATTAATTTGTAAACTTATTTTTGTTCAGCAAAATAATTAACTACCGCATGTTTAAATGAATCAACAAAAAAAGATATGGCCTTTTTACTTATCTCTGCTTTTGAGCACATTATATCAAAAGCATGATAACATCCTGTATATAGTTCAAAAAAAACTGGAACTCCTGCATTTTTTAACGCATTAACGTATTCTATCGTTTCGTCTCTAAAAGGTTCTAAATCACCAACAAATGTGACAGTTGGTGGAAGATTGTGATAATCTGTTGCTCTAGCTGCAGCTGCATAAGGAGGAACATCTTTTCCATATAAATCACCAAGATATAATTTCCAAGCAAATTGATTTGATTGTGAATCCCAAACCGGCGCATTATTATCTTTTGCCGATTCATGTATCAGTCTATCATCAATCATGGGATATAAAGGCATTTGAAAAGCAATATTTACCTCTCCCTTATCCCTTGCATAAAGAGATAGTGCCGCCGTTAATCCACCACCGGCACTTTCTCCACCAACCATTAATTGATTATCTCTTATTCCTAATTCTTTTGCATGGTTTTTCATCCATAAAAGAGTATCATAACAATCATCTAATGCGGCAGGATAGGGTGCATCAATTGATAATCGATAATCTGGAGCCACTATGACACATTTACTTACATCAATTAATCGTTTATATGTTTGATTACTCATTTCAGGTATTCCTTGCGAATATCCTCCACCATGTATCCATAATATACCAGGTACATTATCTATTTTTTCAATTGGTTCATAAATACGAAGACGTATTTTGGTTCCATCTTTTTGACGGCTAATCCAAATCTCACTACAGTTTAAGCCTTTTATGTTTCTTCCACTTAAAAATTTATTGAGCAGCCTCTTATTTCTCTTTTGACTTTTAAAATACTTGGTTTCACTTTTTGTCCTTAGCATTAATTTAATAATTTTGCCCTTAATTCTTAATTGTTTGTCTATCATATGATTTTTGACTTTCATTTTATTCCTCATTTATTTAAATGTTATGATAAAAATACCATATATTTTAAGTTAATTCAATGAATTACGCAATCTTACAAATTCATTAATAGATTTCTTTCCTAAAACAATTACTTTTTCTTGATACAACGCAATTTTCTTCATCAAATCATCTTTTCCATCCTGATATTTTTTTCCATTTAAGCATAGATTTTAACACTTTTATCCCAGGTGAATAAATGCATTTTTCAAAGCAAAGTTTTTGTTTAATCCACCTTTTATTTATTCGATAATTTCTTCTTCTATAAGATCAAGTAATACAATTGTATCTGCTTCTTTTAAACCAACTTCAAAACAAGGTCTTTCTACATACCAATAATCCATTTAGATTCATTTATGATGGAGAAATACAATTTATTCCGACTTTCTTCATCCCTTTTTCTATTCCCCTACGGTTTAATTGTCTTATCAGGAATATGTATAACATCATCTAAAGAATAATAAGGAATTTTCAATTTTTTAGATAATACTTTTGCAAGTGTAGACTTACCACTTGAAACTAGACCAACTATATATATTTTCATGTTCTATACCTTCTTCAACTATGTTATTAACTAATACCTTCATTATATTGTAACTTATGGTTTTTTATTTCAGAATATAAATTAATTATATACTGAAGTTGATACAAAATATCAACTTTTATTTTAATTTATAACATATATTTGAAGTGTGGCCACAATAAGGGAGAAATTATATAAAATCATTACTTGTATTAGTTCACTCTAAGTTAACATCATCTCTGATTAAATTATTTAATTCATAATAGTAATAATCATATTTCCCCACTTTACTACCCTTAACAAGAGCATCTTTTACATTATCCATTTAAATATGGGTGAGTATAACTTAATCCATTTAACTCTGTGTATGTGATTGTATTTATTCGTGTAGTGACATTACCATTTACAACTACGCATCATCATATTTAAATGTCTCATTGATGTTGAGGCTCTAGTTCCTAAAGCACGTTGTCTGTTTAGGCTAAAAGATCGTTTTCACTCTAAATACCTATACTGTTATACATAATCCAAATTTAGATGTCTAATTGTATGTTTCTGAGTTCAATAAAAAAATTCCCACATACTCTTGGTATGAGGGAACATGTGAATAGCGAATAACATTTTTCAATTTGGTCATTGTCATAAATTGTATCTCCATTGCCATAAGTAAACATAATTACTATCAACATCTAGGTCAATATTTTCATATTCACTTTATCAACTTCAACAGTGGCATTATTTAATAATACATTTACATTTTCACTATAATAAAAGATGATAACAGTAGAATTATAAAGGTTGATTGTTTTGATTTAATCCATAATAGTTTTTACATCCAAAAGCACAATCACTTTCAGTAATGTCAAAATCATCATTATCTGCGACACTAATTATGACCTCTTCATCTATGTACAAATGTATTGAATATTCATCTGAAGCAACCTGTTTCCATTTTATTGTTTTATTACTAATAAATTTAATATCATGATTGAATGTCACTTTAACCACACATTGTTTTGAAACATGGCTTATTATTCTAACCCATTTCGTTTCTCCATTTTTCTGTATAGCTGAAACTTCAAAGTTACCCTCTGCACGTAAATTATGAAATGCAACGTCTTTCCAACTAGATGGAACAGCTGGAAATATTCTGATTTTCGAACCCCAACTTTGAATTAAAAAATCATGGATAGATTGGGCAGCAGAAAGTGGAGTTTCAATCACAGGACCCGATTCTTTATACATCGTATTTGGGCGTAAAAAATCCGACCATAACCGGTTTAGGTAATCTAATGCTTGGTCTCCTTTATTAATAGCGGCACTAATAGAGGCTGCACCGGTACAGGAGTAACCTAATAATTTTTCTTTTTTACTTTGCCAGTGAGATAGTGATTTCTCTATTAATGGGATCATCTTTTCATTATCCCTATTTATTAAATATAATGGATAAATCATTAACAAATGAGAATAGTGACGATGTGATTTATTGTACGGTTTATTTCTTCCAATCATAAATCCATTTTCATCTTGTGGAAAAGGTGTTAAATTATCAACAATTTCTTTCCAAATTAGTACTAATTCATCATTAAGTCCTAAATGATCATTACAATACAATAATGTTTGACATCCCCAAATGATTAATGATAAATCATAATTGGCATCACCTTGTTCACAAATTCCATATTCAGGTGATGCTGTTGCTTTAAGATGATATTTTTGATCACTTTCTTTATTTAGAAAATGCCTGTAATAATTGATGCTTCTTTTTAATAATGGAAATAGAAAATCAGAAAGATATTTATCATCCATTATCATTTTATAATATAAGAAACAATTATGAAGAACCCATGTTAAATTTCCTAATTCATGAAAAATATTCCCATTATCTTCTTCTGGTACTGCGACCTTTGAGACTAAACCAGTTGTAGTTGAAGTTCCTATTCCTGCACTATCATGTCTATATCGTTCATCAATGCTATTTATCAAATCATCAGAATATTTTTGTAAAGTTTGCCATAATGATTTACTTAATTCCAATCGATTTGAAGTATACAGTGGCCAATATGATAATTCAACATTTAAATTCCACCACGTTCCTGGCCATGCTGTTGGAGTTAACCAAGGCCCTTGATTATCAATTATCCCCCGTCCGCTTCTTGTTGCACTTGCTAACTTATACATTTGAATATAATAAAATGCCTCTAAACGTTTATCAGGTAATGTGATAAAACTTATTGGATAATATCCATTCCACCATTTCTTGTGAGATTTTAAATAAGTATCATAATGATAATTTATTTTGTTTGATAAATATTCAATGCCTTCTATAGTGACATTAGATGGTGCTAAACTTGAGTTAATATTCACATATAGTGTTTTATCATTTTGTTGATGAGTCTCATTATAAAAGACTGATATTTCGCCACCTGACATTAATTGTTGTTTGGATATAAAAATACCTTTTTCTTTAAATTGTACTGCAGGAGGATTATCAACATAATCTAGTCTGAATTTTGTACTGTCATTTTTTTGAATTCCGTATTCCTGTCTTGGACTTCTAGAAATAGCAGGTATAAACTCCCAATTGACTATTTCATCTCCAGAAGAGACTGTTTTAAATAATATTAACATTTCATCGCTATGAACAATGGTCTGAAATTTAACTTCTCCACAATTAGTTTTGATTGTTCCCTGAGTTTCAGCATTATATAAATCCAATCTCATCTTGAAATCTATAATTTCACCTTTCGTCTTTAAATAAAACGCACCTATAGGGAGTCTCGGATTATCATATTTCCCATCTACGCCATAAGAACTAGGTACTCTATAATCATAAGCTTCATTTGAACCAATATCTAGTTTTAATAATTTTTTCTTCTCATCTATATAGACTAATGAACCTAAGGTACCATTTCCCATAAATGCCCCTTCATCCCATGAAAAAGGCATTCTATCCCAAACCATATCGTTTTTCTCCATGAATTCTGACCACTTAATATTTAAATTTGTTTCCATTTTACCACCCTGCTTACAAAATTTTTAACATCAGAAATTTAATATATTCTACAAAATGTTTTCCTTGACTTATTCTATTTTATCACACTCGTTCATATATTCGAATTCAATTTTTAAAATTTTTGTGAAGAAATCAATATAAGATAACTATATGAGTCAAGAAACATAATATATAATGAATTTAGTATATGAAAAGATATAAATTATCGTAAAGGTTTGTAATTGACTTATTATTTTTATTATCCTATAATTATTTTATTATATATGAATGAAGGAGAGAATTAATGAATATGGAAAACTTAGCAATTAATGAATGGCATAAAAAAGAAGCAATTGAAAATTTTAATCATACTTGGGATTTAATTGACAAAAAGGATAGAACAGAAGATGATAATTTAAACATGATACACGCAGCCCATGCATCTAGATTTCATTGGGGAAAAATCGGAACATCTCTTAATTTTGCTAGAGGAGAATGGCAAATTTCAAGAGTTTATGCTTTATTAGGCATGTCTGAAAGTGCGTTATATCATGGTGAAAAATCTTTAGCGTATTGTTTAGAGAATCATATAGGAGATTTTGATTTAGCATTTGCCTATGAGGCAATTGCTAGAGTTTATATGATAAGAAAAGACCAAGATAACATGCAAAAGTTCATAGATTTAGCATTAACAGCATCCAATCAAATAGAAAAACAAGAAGACAAGAATTATTTTTTAAGCGAATTAAACTCTATTAATTTGTAAATAGAACTTAGAGTCAAAAAAAACATTTATGAATTTTATCATAAATGTTTTTTATTTTTTAAAAGTCTTTAGCTATTTTTTTTGCTTTTTCAATCGCATTATTTAATATCGCATTTACATCCTCACCAATAACATCCAGCTTTTCAGCCGCAATAGTCGTAAAATCTGTAATTCCTAAAAATCCAAAAATAGTTCTTAAGTACCGATCACCCATTTCATATAGTGAACCAGGTTCTTTCTGATAGTCTCCACCTCGTGTTGTAATATGAACTGCTTTTTTACCGCTGCATAAACCAACAGGTCCACTCGCGCTATATTTGAAAGTAATACCTGTGACAGTTACATAATCAATATATGCTTTTAAAATCGCAGGAATCCCTAAATTCCACATCGGTGCACTGATGATGTATTTATCTGCATCAGCAAACATATAAGCATATTTTAAAAGTGGTTGGTTTTTACTTTCAGCTGTTTTTGGTCCAAATAATTTGCCGGTATCTTCTGCCGTCAAAAATTTGATACCCTCATTATATAAATCCAATGTGATGATTTCATCATTAGGATGTGAATCTTGATAAGAATGAATAAATTGGTCAGATATTTGATACGTTCTAGACGTACCAACAGGTTTCATATTTGCTTTTATATATAATACTTTACTCAAAGTATGCCTCCTTATGTAATTTTTATTACAATTACATTATATCACTAAGAAATAATGAGACATAAGATTATGCTTTAGATATTTAAAAAACTAGGGAGACCAATTTGGTCTTCCTAGTAATATATTAGTCTAAATTATATATTTTTACATAACTATTAATATCACTACCAACTACATATAATTTATGATTAAAGTAATGGATAGAATCAGCATTTGTATTTAATGTCATGGTAGATTTATAACTAAGAGTATCGTAATTATAAATATAAATTGTGTTGCCACTTAATATATAAAATTCATTGGCATCAATATTATAAGCGATTGATGTAAATTGGTTGTTTAAATTGGTTACATAATTAATATCTGTTGCTCTTAAATTATCACATGTAAAGACAGTTCCTGCACCATTAAATATATATCTTCCATCAGGCGAAATCGAGTAAAATTTATTCATGGAATAATCACCATGATAGATAGAATCATATCCTGATATAGAATTGGTTACACTATCGTAAGCGTAGGTTTCTATATCCCTTGGTGATGAATCAGTTGTAATTAGATATATTTTATTCAACAAAGGATTGTAATTAATATAAGATTCCTGACGAATTCCACCAACTTGTTTAACGAGAGCACCATCTATATCATAAATATTCATATTAGTCCATTGACCGGACCCTGATGGGATATAGACATAGCCATCATTGTCAACTGCGATATCAAATGGATCAATTGCGATATCATAAACTGTTACATCAGTAAAATCATCCGCACTCACAACAGCATATGCACCAATTTGGTCTTCATCCCACAAATATGAACTATGTTGTCCTTTTAATAAAGTGACATAAATCTTGTCATTTGAAAACGTTAATTGTTCTGGGACATAAGAAAATGTTGTATAATTGGTCTCTTTTGTATCTAAATTATATGCTACGAGTCGTTTATTGAAAGAATCAAGAAAATAGATAATAGGTTGTGTTGGGTTCATTACAGATTGCGAAGCTTTGAAAGTTAATGTATCTTTTGCTTCATAACTTGTAGGTGCAGCATGCACATTGATTGTTCTTGAAATTGAATTTGAATTTCCACTACTATCTGTCACCTGATAAACTATTTGATAAGTACCCACGTGACTAAAATCAACATTATTCGTAATATCGATTTCAGATGTCAAGTCACCGTCTATATTATCATTTGCGGTCGCACCCTGCTCAGTGTAAGTATCTCCGATGTAAAAATCTATAGTTGCATCACCAATTAAATTCAACGTTGGTCTTGCATTTACTGAAGTATCAACTGAGACGACGACCACTCTTTTGACTGTCGCTTTTTCTCCTAATGAATTTTGAACACTATAAGTTAAAAGATAAGACCCAGGGAAATGGGTATTTACCGTCCCTATTCTCGTGATGGAATCGGTTATATTTCCATCATTTGAATCAGTCGCTTGTGCTCCTAATTCTGTATAAGTCTCTCCGACATATAAGTCAATCTCACTTGCACCATTTAGTGTGATTTGTGGTCCTTGACCCAAAGTAGATGATATGATCGAATCTATAGGAACAATATCTGCATTTTTGGCTTCATCGCTAATTTCAATCGTATCTTTCGCATTTATATTCGTGTAATTAACTCCAATATTAAATTTAGTGACATAATCTCTTAAGTGGGTTATATCCACGTTCTCTGGTATTAAATCAGAAAAATTATTATTTAACGCTAATATATAATCAATAATTTGTAGTAAATTGATTTCTACTCGTGAAACATCATGAGTCTTTGCATCAACATATATATCAAGGGTAAATCCTTGTAGTAAATCTATATAATCCGTTAATTGCATATTGTCAATCATTGTACTGAAATCAGGTAACTGATTCCCTGTGTTGTCATTTATTTTTGTATAAATATCTTCTAATGCCTGAAATATATTAATTTTCATTTGATAATGCATGACACTTATGTCATTTACCATTTCTGTATCTATATATTTAGCACTATCAAAGTCTGTAAAACAATTATTAATGATTTGTTCAATATCTGTGATTAATTGTGTGCCTTGATCAATTGAGCTATTCTCATAATCTGACATATCAAGACGAACCCATGAATTACTATTGTTTAAATATATATTATTCGTTGTACCATCAACAATTAACTCAAATGGCCCGAGATTAAAAGCATTTAATAAAGAACTATTATAGCTAATGCTTGAGATGATTCCATCATCTTTAACTAATGTTTTTTCAGTTATAAGTGGTGAAAATTCTAAATTCATTTCTTCAGTAGCAAAATTAAAATCAATTGAAGATTCAACATAAGTAGCATTTACAAGTTTATTTAATTGTACTTTTAACTCTTCATTTGACAATGCCTTACTATTTAGATCTAAACTAGTACATCCTGTTAAGAATAATAGTCCTATTAATAAAAATAAAAAATAAAATTTTCTCATAGTTTCCCTCTTCCGCTATTATTTTACTATTATTATAACTTGATTTCAGAAAGAATTCTACTATATTTATTAAAAACAACTAAAACAAAAGAAAATAATAACTTAAAATTACTACTTATCTTAAACATTATATTCTACTTAAAAAACTTTATAATAAAATCACATAAATATAAAAAACGTAAAGATTCATCAAAAGATTTTCTTTACGTTTTTCATCTAAATTTTAAAGGTTTTTATCGTATATTAACATTTACATGGAAAAGGAGGAGGAAGAATCTTTAACCTTTTCCACATTTCATAATTATGCAACTTTCATATTACGAGTCTTGACATCAAATACAACTGCAGCGACTAATACTAACCCACGAATAATGTATTGCCAACTGATGCCAACACCCATTAAATTCATTCCGTTTGTTAGGGAAGCCATAACTAAAGCACCTGTAATAGCACCTGTAACTTTACCAACTCCACCGGCAGCACTAGCCGCTCTACAAAATCTAACTAAATCTGTCTAAAATCTAACATTAGGTAGATTTTGCTCAAAGATTTTCCTATCTTTGATTTAATTCATCTATGCAGCTTTTTTAGATGCATAGCCTGTAAATAAGATTCTAGATTTCCTATAATCCCATTTTGCAGTATATGTTACATGAGATAATTCCCATTTAACAAAGTCCGAGTCAGACAATATATTTCCTTTTTTAGCGATATTTATACTACTATTAATATCTCGATTTAAATGTCGCCCACAATTGCGACAAACAAATTCTCTTATCGATGGATTCTTCTTTTCACTATGACCACATATAGAACATACTTTCGTTGTTTCATGTTCATCTACTAACTTAAATTGTTTTCCACTTCTTATCATCACCCATTCTAATATCGTTCTAAATTTTCCTATGATTGTTTGGTTTAACATACTCCGATGCATCGTTTCGTATTTTGCGGTTTCTAAACTAGGAGTATAATCACCTATTAATACACAATCATAGTTTCTCGCTATATAATTAGATACACAATAACACATTGACTTTATCTGTTCTTGTTTTTTGTGATATGTTTTATCTATTACTCTATTTAATCTTTTCCACCTTTTCGAACCTTTTTTACATCTATCTCTTTTTGATTTAATTTCATCGATTACTTTATCAAAATATTGAATTTGTGTTATTTTCTCAAATTCGATACTTTCACCTTTATTATTAATTCCTACAAAGAAATTCTTATGGTTAGGGTCAATTGATAAAAAACTGTTCACATGTTTTGGGACAATATCAATTCGCTCTATACAGAATATGCCATAAAATTTTCTTCGTTTTTTACAGATTCTAAAATTCTTTATTTGATCGGTTTCTTTTAAATGTAATGACTCATTTAATAAGCCATTTACTTTTAATCGTCTATTATCTTTATCTTTTCCTAAATTTATCTGTATTTCTTTATTATTGATTATTTTATATCCTTTGTTAGGTTCATCATAAAATAAAGAAAACCATTTGACTTTCCAAGATTTAAACTTAGGAAACCCTCTATCATAATTAAAAAAGCCATTAAATGTTGACATTAATCTAAAAGCTACATTTTTTAATGGTGATGAATAAACACTTTTTAAAAATGGTTTTTCTAGTTTAAGTTTTGGTATTTCATTTCGTAAATTTCTACCTTCTAATAATCCGGATACCTTATCACTTTTAACCATCTCTAATAAATGATTATATAACCAGTTACATATTTTACTTTGACCATCTAATATCAATTGATCTTTTTTATTAAAAGTAATTTCAACGCTTCTATTAAATATCATATTACCACCTCCCCTATATACATTATAGCAAACATTTGTTTGATTATCAATGAATAATGATTGATATATTTAAAAAAGTTAATATTATCTTCCATATTAACTCTTTATTTCATTAGTTTTATAAATTCCTCTTTGATTTTTTTTATTTTATGGCTTCTACTTCCATATAATTTTGAAGAAAAAACTGTAATAATAGATAATACATCCTCTACTAATTCCTGTTCATATGTTTTATCTTCTGTATGATTAATGATTTCGATTTTAACACCGTTTAGCTCACATATATTTTCTATGATTTCATATCCATATCTTATTAGCCTATCTTTATAATTGATGATGATTCGATTGATTCTTTGGCTGCATATTAATTCTATTAGTTCTTTTAATCCTTTTTTATTATAATTCAGTCCACTACCTAAATCTTGTATAATCCTAAATTGATATCCTCTAGCAATACAATATTCTGATACCGTGTTAATCTGTCTTATTAAATCATCTTTTTGATCAAATGATGATACTCTACAGTATGCGATACTAAGTTTTTCATTCCCTTTGTTTATTAATCCCAATAAGGAGTTATTATCGTAACGTCTATGTCCTCCTTTTGTTCGTTCAGATGTAATTTTCCCTTCTTTTTCCCACCTTCTCAATGTATTAATTGACACACCAACTATTTCACTGGCTTTATTTATTGATATTTTAATATTGACCACCTCAATATTAATTTCCCCAATTCTATTCATTTATATTCATATTTAGATAGATTTAGGTATATTTTTTATAACTGTTTCTTACCCCACCAATGAATGCTGCCGCAATGGCATCTAATTCAAATGCAGTACCAGCACTAGGTGTTGCTGAATTTAGTCTAGCTGTGTATAAAATACCAGATAAAGCAGATAACATTCCCATACTACCAAATACTAAAAATGTTATCTTTTCAACACTGATACCTGATAATTTAGCAGCCTCAGGATTTCCACCAATGGCATAAATATGACGACCGATAACAGTGTGGTTAGAAACAAATTGATATATAAACACAACAATAATAACAATTAAGACAGTCCATGATAATCCTTTATAGCTTGCTTGTAACCAGGTGATAGCCATAGCTACAATCCCTATAATTGCAATTTTTACCATAAATGTCAATCTATTAGGAACTTCAAATTGATATTGTTTTTTGATTTTTCTAGTTCTTAATTCATTAAGAATAAATGCTAACACAGCAACAATTCCTAATATTAACGTCAATAAATGAAGTCCGTAAGATCCGAAATGAACCATTCCCCATGAAGGGAGATATCCAGACCCAATTGCTTTTAAAGTGTTATTATTCGTTAGAATAGTTGAACTATTCGTTACTTTTAATAAAGCGCCATGGAAGATTAACATTCCCGCTAGAGTCGTCACAAATGAAGGAATTCCCACGACTGCCACAAAGAATCCATTCCAGAATCCAACTAATAACCCAACTAATAAGACAATCGGAATCACGAGATAAATAGGTAGTCCCAAATGAACAAGTAGGATTGCTGTAACAGCTCCTAAGAATCCTGAACCATATCCAACTGATAAATCAATATGACGGATAATGATAACAAGTGTCATCCCTACCCCTAATACCGCAATATATCCTGTTTGTAAAAATAAGTTGTTTATATTTTGCGGTGACATAAATAATCCTGATGTTTGAATGTAAAAATAAATCCAAATCGTCAATAAGGCGATATACATTCCGTATTCTCTAATAAATCCCAACTTTTAATATTTGCTTCATTTTCATACCTCACTAACAATATTAGTCTTAGTATACGGTAAGTTCATATTTTTAGCAACTAAACCGATTTTTACGATAATCATTCTAAAAAATTTTAGATGACTATTAACATTTATTAATAATTAAGTAAAGTGTCAATACATTATTTTTAATCTTCTTTCACTACTTATTAAGAAATTTATTGTTTCACATTAAAACCATTATTCTATTATGATTAAACAGGATAACATAAGATTTATATTTAATAGAGAATAAAAATTTGCTATAATAAATGTGTTATCTTATGTGAATTCAGGTGAGGAAATGAAATTTCTATTAAAATATTTAAAAAAGTATAGACGACCATTTTCTTTGGGAATTATATTTTTATCCTTAGAAGCAACTTGTGATCTCTTGCAACCAACCATTATGTCTAATTTAATTGATAATGGTGTAAAAGAGAAGGATTTAAATCATATTTTAACATTAAGCACCATCATGCTTGGTGTCACTTTAATGGGAGCTCTTTTTGCATTAAGTAGAAATTATTTAGCAAGCACAGTATCGCAAAAATTTAGTCATGATTTGCGACTTGATGTTTTTAAAAAAGTTCAAGTAATCAGTTTTGAAAGCATTGACCATATAGAACAAGCCTCTTTAATTACAAGACTTACTAATGATATTACCCAGATCCAAAACTTCTCTTTTGGAATTATGCGGGTATTTTTTAAAGCCCCAATTCTTTGTGTCGGTGCAATCATTATGATGCTTCTATTAAGTCCGAAAATGACTTTAATACTAGTGGTTGTATTTCCACTAGCTATTTTATTAATTGCTTTAAGTATGAAAATTGGTTATCCCTATTTTTTAAAAGTTCAAACAGCACTTGATCATATGAATACAGTATTGCGTGAATATCTTACTGGGGTTCGTGTTGTGAAAGCCTTTAATAGCTATCAATATGAGGAGGAGCGCTTTAAAAAAGCCAATATATCACTTGCTGATGCAACTATTAAAACAATGCGTATTATGGCTATTTTTTCCCCAGGTATCGCATTGACAGTCAATTTAGGAATTGCGGCTTTATTGTATATTGGGGCTATTCAAGTAAATAATAATGCCTTAGAAGTAGGAAAGATTATGGCTTTTGTCATGTTTATGACACAAATCTTAAATTCTTTATCGATGATGACAAATATCTTTAATATGTTGATTCGTGCTAGAGCATCTAGTGCTCGAGTTGGAGAAATCTTGAATGCGGAAAGCGCAAATGGTATCACAAATATTAAAAGATTCAACTTAACAAGTCCAATTAAACTTGAATTTAAAAAGGTCTCCTATTCTTATAAAGGTCAAAAAGGATTGCCTGTTTTAAAAGACATCTCTTTTAAATGTCAAAGTGGTGATACAATTGGAATTATTGGTTCAACAGGAGCAGGAAAATCAACATTATTAAATTTATTACTACGGTTTTATGATGTGACAACAGGAGAAATTCTCCTAAATGATATTAATATAGTTGATTTAAATTTACACGAATTACGCGATTTAATAGGCATCGTCCCACAAAAAAGTGTTTTATTTTCCGGAACCATTATGGAAAATCTCATCATGAGTAATGAAAAGGCAACAGAAGAAGATATTTCCCTAGCAACAACTACCGCAAGTGCAAAAACATTTATTGAATCATTTCCAGAATCGTATCACACAATAATTGGCCAAAGTGGTGTAAATTTATCAGGTGGACAAAAACAGCGCATTTCTTTAGCTAGAGTATTAATCAAAAAGCCTGAAATTCTCATTCTTGATGATGCAACAAGCGCAATTGATGTCACAACAGAAAAAGATATCCGTGATGGTTTAAAAAAATATTTATCACAATCTATGGCCTTTATTGTTTCACAGCGCATTTCTTCTATCATGGATTGTGACAAAATCATCGTCTTAGAAAACGGAGAGATTGTCGGATTCGGAAGTCATGATGAGCTCATTTCATCATGTGTTGTCTATAAAGATATTTATCTTTCACAAATAGGGAAGGACCTAATATGATGGCAGAAAAGAAAAGAAGTGACGCAATTGAATTTATTAGTCAGCAAGCTGGTTTAGGTGGTGGACGTTTCGGTCACGGACGTCGTGTCGTAGAAAAACCAAAAGATGTTAAAAAGACATTGAAACGATTGTGGCAATATTTTGCGAGTGAACGTAAAATTTTATGGATTATTTTTGGTTTCGTTGGATTAAGTTCATTAATCGCATTAGGAATTCCCTATTTGATTGGGAAAGGGATTGATGTCATTGAAAATGATGTAATTCATTTCAATGTATTAATTATCATCATTATTTTACTTGTTGTTTCATATCTCATTACAGCTTTCTTAACTTTTATACAAGGTTTTTTAGTGGCTACTGTTTCTCAAAAAATAGTCTTACATTTACGAAGTGTCTTGTTTGCGAAATTAAAAAATTTACCTGTTTCATTCTTTGATCGAAAAACACATGGTGAAATTATGAGTAGGTTCTCAAATGATATTGACAACATTAGCATAACGATATCTTCAGCTACTGTCCAACTCATGTCATTTATTATTACTATAATTGGATCATTTGTGATGATGTTAATATTAAGCCCAATTTTAACTATTGCCGCTATGGCAACTGTTCCACTTATTTATTTGCTTACGAAATTTGTGACTAAAAGAACACAAAAATTATATGTTAAACAACAAACAGTCCTTGGTCAATTAAATGGACAAATAGAAGAAAATATAACAGGAATTAATGTGGTTCGTGCTTTCAATTATGAAGAAAAAGCGACCCAGGCTTTTGAAGTAAATAATGAGAAATTATGCCTAGTAGGAACAAAAGCAAATATCTTATCTGGTTTATTGATGCCTTTAATGAACGTCATTAATAACTTAAGCTTTACCTTAGTTGTAGGTGCTGGTGGTATATTAGCTGTTAAAAACTTAATATCAATTGGGACGATTGCTAGTTTTGTGACCTATTCTAAACAATTTGGCAGACCTTTAAATAACATTGCGACTATTTTTAATACATTACAAAGTGCACTTGCTGGAGCTGAACGTGTTTTTGAGATTCTCGATGAAAACGAAGAAACAAAAGATAATCCACAAGCAGTCTTATTAGAAAATTCTCAAGGAAATATTGCTTTTTCAAATGTTTCGTTCTCTTACAGAAGCGATGTTCAAATTATAAAAAACATTACTTTTACCGCAAAAAGTGGCTCTCGAATTGCACTTGTAGGACCCACCGGAGCTGGAAAAACAACGATTGTTAATTTATTAGCGAGATTTTATGAAGTCTCAAGTGGTAAAATCACAATTGATGATATTGATATCAATAATTATACACGTGATAGTCTTAGACAAACATTTGGTATTGTATTACAAGATACTTATTTATTCACAGGAACAATTAAAGATAATATTCGTTATGGACGCTTTGATGCAAGTGATGATGCTATCTATGCGGCAGCTAAAAAGGCATGTGCTGATGTATTCATTGAACGTCTGCCTAATCAATATGATACACAATTAACAGAAAGCGGTAATAGTCTAAGTCAAGGACAAAGACAATTAATTGCGATTGCTAGAGCGATATTAGCGAATGCACCTATCTTAATTCTCGATGAGGCTACAAGTAGTGTTGACACGAGAACTGAAAAGCATATCCAAGATGCCTTGTTAGAATTGATGAAAGGAAAAACTAGTTTTATTATCGCACACCGATTAAGTACTATAAGAGATTGTGATGAAATTTTAGTAATCAATGACGGACAAATTATTGAACGTGGAAATCACCAATATTTACTATCACTTGAGGGATTTTACCATTCTATGTATATCAGCCAAATTAAAAACTCATAAAACAAAATAACCCTTTAGTTTAAACATTAAAGGGTTATTTTTATTAACTACTATATATTTTTTTTATCAATAGTTCTAAACCATAAGATTTACATTTTCGTTTTTTTATCATAATTCCATTTCAATATGTTAGTTCTAGCTAAATCATAACCTTTATACCAAATATGAACAATATAAAATTTATTTGTTTCACCTAAAATCTTTAAGCGAAAATCTCATTCAACTGTTTTTTAGCTTCAATTACTTCTTGATAACTGTTAATTAACTCACTAAATATATGATTCCAACTTTTATTCAATGTGTATAATCTAGCATTATGTTGTAGTTTCTTTAATAAATCTCTATTGTTTATTAATTTTTCACATGCTTTATAAAATTCAACTTCATTGCGTATAGAGCAAGCAATACCATTAAACCGATGAATAAGATTATCTTTAACACCACCTGCATCACATGCGACTACAGCTAATGATGATGCCATCGCCTCTAATATCACATTTCCCAAAGTCTCAGTTGATGATGGAAAAAGAAAAACGTCAGAGGATGCATACACTTTACTTAAGTTTTCTCCATGTAAAAATCCCGTAAACGTCATGTTTTCCATAGCGAAATTCTTGAATTTATTAAGCAACGGCCCCTCACCAACCATTAGAAAATGAATACTATTTTTATACTTTTCATTTAATTTTTGTGCTACATCCATGAAGATATCTAAATCTTTTTCTTTTGACATTCTCCCAACATATAAAAAGATTAATTTATCATTTAGTCCGAGGGAATTTCGATATGCCTCATCTCTATGTTGAGGAGAGAATGTATAGGTATCAATTCCTCTAGTCCATATATCTAGGTTATTGATTCCATGCATCTGTAAGGTTTCAAGTGTTGCTTTTGATGGACAATAATTCTTTAATGAATGGGAATGAAACCATCTCATATAATTCCAAGATAATTTATGTAAAAACGACAAATGAAAATATTTCAAATATTGATCAAAGTTAGTATGATAAGAATTAACTAGAGGGACCTTGTACGTTTTAGCGAAATATAGTCCACACAAACCCACACTAAAAGGAGTTACAATATGAATAAGATCAGGTTTAAAATTTTTTAACGTTTTTTCAATAGATGGATAAAGCGGAAAGGTAAATCTACATTCCGGATATAGGATAAATGGTAAACTAAAGAAGCGGATAACCTTTTGGTTATTTTTAATTCCCTGCTCTTTAGGAGCAAAGATGATATAATCAATTTTATCTGTTTCAAATTGATTAACTAACTTTTGTAATGTTTTTGTTACACCATTAATCTGTGGATAAAAAGTGTCAGTAAATATAGCTATTCTCATTTTTTTAAACTCCTTTTTAAATAAATCTCATTATGATAAGATAATTTATGTAGGGAAAAATAAAGCCAATGAGCATCCCAACAAATACATCAGTAGGATAATGGACACCGATATAAATCCGTGATATTCCAATAACAATCGGATATAATATAATGATTAAAAAAACATTAGGATAAATAATAGCTAAGGAGAAAGCGATAGATGTGCTCGCTGTTGTGTGACCTGAGGGAAAAGAATAATCTTTCAAATGATGTTTAAATAAATGAATATTTTGAAGAGTATCAAACGGTCGTTTGCGAACCCATATTTTTTTCATAAATGAAATGAATATGTGACTTGTTGTTAAAGACATTAAACTTAATAGTCCAGCCATTTGCAGACTAGTATTACTAATTAATAATAGAAAAGATATTGGAATCGTGAAGAATGCCCCCCCTAAATGGGTAATATTAGGGAAAAATTTATCAAACACTAAACATTTCAACCTATGATTAAATAGATATAAAAATTTGATATCAAAAAAATTAACCATTCTAGAAAATACGTTCATAAATCCTCCTATCGATTTTTATATCTATATTTTATAATACTAATATTAAATTCGTATCAACTAGATGTTAAAAATTAGAATAAATTTGGTTATTTCATTAAATATAATCCTATCATTAACTTAACTTTAAACTAATATGAAATTAACAATAGTTAGTTATAATAAGAGAGGTTAGAACGAAGATTGATTACAAGTAATATAATTTTCATATTAATCTCCTCTCCTTTATAAAAAAAAGGCCAAATAATCATATTTAGCCTTTTTTTATGTACATTTATTCAGTTTCATTAAAAAAGAATATTAATTTATTTAGAAAGACTTATAATACCTTTTTTGATTTAAGTAATTTTATTAGCTGCCTGCTTCTATCACTGTCTTTACAAATTTCTTCATAATCTTTCCCTAATGTATGGAAAAAATTAGTTATATTTGATAAATGAATCCATCTAAATCTTTTTTTAATATATCTTCTTCCATATTTTAAAATTAATATATTGACGGTGTCACTATCACTTAAATAATCAAATAATTTCTCACAATCATATTTCAATAAATAAGCAGCGGCTCCATAGAAATTGTTATCAGATTTACTTTTCAACAATAATAGAAAATTATCAGCAAAACTCAATTTGGGTAATCGGCTATAGCCAATTTCTTCACCCCAACCAAAATCAAAAGATCCGGTGTTTTCCCAATAGTTCCCTTCTTTATCTTTATACAAATCATCATTAATCTTTGTAAACCCATAATCTTTATAGTCTTTATGATATCTAAAACTCAATTTGTAAAATTCTTCTTCTTTCATGTTTTCTCCCACCCAAAATCACATATTTCCTTATAACCCTTAAAAATAAGCATAATACCTCGGTTTTTGTCGTAAAAAAGTCTTCAGTTTTATTATAAACCAAAAACTTTTAATTTTCTATTTTAAATTAGGTAATTTTTATATATTTTTTTAAAATTTATCAAATAGGTAATTTATCACTATTCAAATAACCATAAATTATATGTTCAATCCAAATCTTATGAAATATTTTTCTATTTATATTAATATGCGCAATAGATTAGAAAAATAGCGACGGAAAAATCCATTAAAATCTGAATAATCACTAAATATGGTAATTAACCAGGTCGCGTTTTTAAAGCAATTCTTTTCAAAAGCATAATTCCGTAAAATAAGATACTTGAAATCAAATACAAACCAAAGCGAACCATGAAATTAATAGTTACATGATCATCTTTAAAAGACACATTATTTAATTAAATAATAGGCAAAAGGTAAAAATAGAGATTTATATCAACTATAATTGATATTCTTTATGCTTTTTTAATTTAAATATTTATTTTATTAAAATCCTCTAACTTAATATTTTATGAATATATTTAGTAATAATTTAAAAGGATAACAAGTTTTTGTTATCCTTAAATTTATTAGAATTCAAATGAAAGTGTCATTGTATCAGCTGTTATTTCTAGTACTGTAACTGTACAAACAGTTGTGTTATTATACAATTTTAAAACATATGTTTCACCAGTTTGAAGTAAGTCACTATTTGTTGCAGTGTAATCATCATGTGATGAAATACTGTTATTTCCATCTGCTTCTTCTATTTTAATTAGTTTTCTTGAAGAATCCGAGTTATTATTTTGTAAATAGTAAGAATAATCAGGCAAATTATCATAATTAGTAGGTAATTCTGCATCAACATGATACATTAACAATCCACTTTGAGTCAAGTAATCATCTTCAATATTTAATCCTGTATGTGTATAGAAATCCATGATAAAATATTCATCAAAAATACTATTAAACTGATTAGAAACAATGATAGAATCACCCGATGATTCAAATTGATTAATGGTAATCGTGCATGAATTGGTAACAACAATTGGGTCAACCCAATTTAAAAGAAGTTTACTAAATGGATTATGGTCTCCTCTTGTGTCATCCATCATATCCGCACTACCTAATCCCCCCCTATTTGGGTCCGTTCTACCAGGAGTATAGTCATAATAATCCTCAAGTCCCATTAAATGCCCTGTTTCATGAATTATCGTCCAGGCATTTTGAATTCCATCTTCAGTGAAAAAGTCAACACCTGAAAATACATAAGAGTCAAATTCATAATTTCCCCAAGATACATAATCGTTATCATCCGTTCCTTTTGTCGCATTATAATAATATTGGTAAGCCCAATAGATTGAAGTGTCAGAGTTATAATCAACAGGAGCTGAATAAACGATATGAACTGCATCTAAAAAACCATCTCCATCCGTATCATATATGGATAAATCAAGATTAGGAAAAGCATTTAAATAGTAAGTGATTGCTTCTTCAATTAATAAATCTACTCCACTTGCATCTTGATTATGAGTACTAGAATAGCGGTCATAATAATCATAACCATGACTAGCAGTATATGGGGTTAGGACATTACCTGAAAAAGTCAAAGCACCATATGAACTTTTATAGTAATAGGATTTCAAAGTTTCAAAGGATGTACCATTTCCGAAAAATCCATAATCAATCGTGTTTAATTCAGAATTTGTAAAATAATCATCTGGAAATTGGATTGGAATCACCAAAAGATTCACATTACCAGTCGATGGTAAGAGATAGGTAGTATCCGATTCACCATAATATTGATACATATCATTCACTGCATCTTGCATAGACTCATCTGTATTAACGACGAGTGTTGTTTTATCGACTACAACGGGGTCATTTGGGTCTTCAACAGGTGTAATACCAATCATATTATGAATACCTAAATTTGAGGTATCATCTAACCCTAATACAGTCCATTGTTCTGGGTTAAAGGTAGCCGTTGGATTAAACACTCCATAATTTCTTATTATCGTGTTATCAACTGATGCATTGTCCACGCCATCAACAGTATACCCACCACTAGGTGGTCTTGTACCGATGATTCCAAATACATCTATCACAATTCCATTCTTCTGTAATGCTACTGCATCATCTCCATCAAAGGAAATGATTGAACTAGCAATTCCCCCGCTATTTACAATAGCTTGATTTGTCGCTTGATTATTATAAATAATTAAAGTATGGCCATTTTCTAATACTCCAGATAAATCAACAGCAACTCCAGTCGTACTGCCATTAGCATAATTAGCAATTTGATATTGTGACAAATTAACTTCTTGACCTGTATTATTGTATATTTCAATATATTTATTGTTTGCTGAACTTTCAAAGTATTCAGATATAAACAAATCATTTGAAGTATAATCCGTTAAAGCCCATTTTGCATATAAAGTAAGATTGAGAGCTGGCATACTTGAAAATGTATAGGCAGAAGTCAATATGTTATTGCTGAACCATCCAGCAAAATTATAACCGGATTTCGTGGGGTCAGCAGGTTTAGTTACAGCTGTCTCATAGTTTTGTGTAATAGAAGAGACTACAGTTCCACCATTACTATTAAATGTCAATGTATAGGAATTAACTGCCCATTTCGCATATAAAGTGATATTTTCAGCTGGCATTTTTGTAAATGAATAGGAGTTAGTTAAATCATTATTCGTATACCAATCAATAAAGGTATATCCTTGTTTCGTCGGGTTTGTTGGGGGGTTGATGACCGTATTACTGACTAAAGTAATAGCTGTTATCGCACTTCCTCCATTACTATTAAAAGTTATTGTATATGAGGTATATGTCATTTGACACCCTGATACAATAATCATAAAAAAAAGGAATATAAATGTAAATTGTACCTTCCAAAATGATTTCATATTATCCCTCCAAAGTTAAAGTAGAAAGTCACAAACATCGTGACCAATTGTTTTCCCCAGTAAATAAAAACGACATAATTTTTTTTATTGTGATAATATTATATATTATATAAATTAATATTTCAATCAATAGTAGTTATCTTTACTTATTTTTAACCAATTTCATGAAAATTTTATGTACAGCTTCATATTGAAATATCAACAAGTATCTAAAACCTGACATTAGATAGATTTATTTAGATTCTATAAGGATTTGAAACATACAACTGAATATTCGGAAATGGACAATAGAACATATTGTTATGTTATGTTAGCTTTTTAGAAGATGTTTATTGAAGATATCTATAATAAAAAGATTCCAGTTGATTTATTTAAATCTTAGGGTGAATATAAATATGGAATTTACGCTTAGGTTCATAAATCAGTACTTATCTTTAACACAACCAATAATATAAAGCCATTAGTTAATAAAAACTAATGGCTTCCGCTATTTTACACGATTAATTTAGATAATTTTCCCAGGATTTAAAATATTTTTTTCGTCGAAAACACGTTTAATTCCGCGCATCAGCTCAATTTGAATATCCCCTAACTGATTCTTTAAATAATCTTTTTTAGCATATCCAATCCCGTGTTCTCCTGAAACTAATCCTTTCAATTCCTTTGCTTTATTATATAATAATTCAAAAGATGTTTTTAATTTACTTTCCCAAACTGCATCTGAACAATCATCTTTACAAACATAAATGTGTAAATTACCATCTCCTGCATGTCCAAAACTAGGAATTCTAATCTCTAGCTCCTTTGAAATTTGATGCGTATATAAAATAAACTCTGCTACTTTATCACGTGGGACAACAACATCACATTCATCCATAAATGTTGTTGATGCTTTAATTGCTTCTAAAAAGGCACCACGTGCTTTCCACACTGAGTCCATTCGTTCCTGTGTATCAACTATAAAGACATCTATTGCTTCTAATTTATTTAAGCATAAATTAGCAATTTCTTCATAGTCATGTTCGATTTGGTTTTGGTTATTTCCATCAAATGATAATAATATATAGGCATCATATGTAGCATCAGGAAATTTTTTCCCTAAGAATTTTTCTGAGAATTGGATAGTTGTTCGCTCAAAAAATTCTACTGCTGTTGGTGTTATTTCTGTTTTCACAATTTCAGTGACAGCTTTAATCGCTTTTTCAATATTTTCAAATGGCACTAACAAGCTTATTTTATATTTAGGTAATGCGATTAATTTTAGTGTGGCTTTGGTTATTATACCTAAAGTACCTTCTGAACCAATCATTAGTTGTTTTAGTGGATATCCCGAGCTATCTTTGACTACTTTTTCACCTAATTGGATGATTTCACCATTTGGTAAAACCACTTCTAAAGCCCGAACCCAATCACGTGTGACACCATATTTAACAGCTCGCATACCACCAGCATTCGTACTGATATTTCCACCAATTGTTGCACTTTTTTCCCCTGGGTCAGGTGCATAAAAATAACCCTTTGGTTCTACATAACTATAGATGTCCATTAATAAAACCCCTGGTTCAACTGTTAATGTCAAATTGTTTTCATCAAGATCTATGATATTATTCATTTTAGAGGTATCAAGAATGATTCCACCTTCTATTGGTACACACCCACCAACAAGCCCGGTACCAGCCCCGCGAATAACAACAGGAATCCTAAATTTATAAGCATATTTCATGATAATAGAAACTTCTAATGTCGTCAATACTTGAATTACAACATCAGGCATTTTTTCAATCGTGCCAAGTTCATCTTTACCATAATCAGGGCTTATTTCATTTTTTGTAAAGATACGATTCGGTTCGATTACCTTTTGAAAATATTCAATATCATATTGTTCAATCAATTTATAATCCATATAACACACCATTTTCTTTTATTTGTTTAATTAAATTAGGTATAACCTCATATATATCGCCAATTATTGCTAAGTGAGAGACATCCATGATAGCTGCATTTTTATCCATATTGACTGAAACTATGAATTCACTATTTTGTATACCGGCGATATATTGCACCGACCCAGATATCCCTAAATTTATAAGTAATTTAGGAGCAACCGTTCTCCCACTTAATCCTATTTGTCGACGTGGGTCAAAACAATTATTTTCAACTAAAGGACGTGTACAAGCTAGTTCAGCATTTAATAAATCAGCTAATTCCATCGCTAGATTTAAATCATCTTTATTTTTAAAGCCTCTTCCACAAGCAACAATGATGTTGGCATCCGCAATATCCATACCTTTTTCTTTTGGTTTAATACCAAGTTGTTTAAACCGAGTTGTTAAAGAAATCGTTTCACAATTATTTTCAATAATAATGCCTGATTTCTCACTAATTTCTGGTTTATTAAAGACTTTATAACGAACTGTAGAAATTTGTGGTCTATTATTCGTTGTAATAATTGAAGCCATTATGTTACCACCAAAAGCTGGTCGTATTTGTATGAGATCAGTATTATCTTTAATATCTAAAACTGTACAATCAGCGGTCAAACCTGTTTTAAAGCGTGATGCTATTCGGGGAGCAAATGAACGCCCTAAAGAAGTAGCTCCTACTAAAATTGCACAAGGTTTATTTTCTTCAACATAATGACTAAATATATTAGTGAATGGCTCAATATTAAAATGAGTTAATGAGGGATGTTGATATTTAAATACTTTATCAACTCCATAATTAAGAAGTGCATCAGCTTTTTCATCAATATTGGCACCAATTATAATCGCATGAACAGGATGATTTATTTTTTCAGCTAATGCTTTTGCTTTACCAATTAATTCAAATGACACAGGATGTATACCATCCTCATCATGCTCAATATATACCCCAATTCCTACCCATTCATCTTTATTTATCGCTTTTTTAATTGTTTCAATATATTCACAAATGCCTATTGGTCCTTTTTTTACACATAATTTACAAACTTTACATGCAGCACTAATCATTAAGTGATTGTTTTCATATTCGAAAGCATTAAAAGGACAAATTTCCATTAATTTTTTAATTGATTCTTCTGATAATTTATCATGATTAATTTTAATATGACTCATAAATTTCTCCTATCTTCTAAATAAACTTTTTAGCTTTTAAAGCGTCAAAAAGAACTTTTGTTACTGTCTCAGTCGACCCTTCAACAATAATTTTTTTCTTATTTTTATCAGGGCTAAATATCTTCTCAACTTGAGTTGGTGAGCCATTTAACCCATACACATTTTCATCATTTATTGATAAATCAGTGATTGACAATGTTTTGATTTCATAATCTTTAAAATCTATTCCTCTTTTATAGGATGGTAGGCGTGGTGTATAAATATCTTTATCTACTGTAATTAAACAAGGATAATTAATTTCTACAATTTCATAATGTTTTTCATAGTTTGTACTTAAAACAATGGAATTTGGTTTTAAATCTATGACCTCATTCACATAAGTTGCTTGAGGTAAATCTAAGAACTCTGCAATCTCTGGTCCTACTTGTGCGGTATCTCCATCTGTCGTTTGTTTTCCACAGATGATTAAATCCACTTTTCCAAGTTCCAAAATTCCTTGACTCAATGTCCGTGATGTCGCTAAAACATCAGCACCAGCAAATTTTCTATCGCTTAATAATATGGCTTCGTCACACCCCATCCATAAAGCTTCTTTTAATGTTACTTTAGCTTGAGGTGGACCCATTGAGATAACTGTTATTTTCACTTCCTGATTTTTCTCTTTTATTTTCAAAGCTGTTTCTATCGCAAATAGATCATAAGGATTCATTTTACTACTCGCTCCAGAACGAACTAGAACACCTGTAATAGGGTCTACTTTTACATCTCCTGAATCAGGTACTTGTTTAATGCATACGGCAATATTCAACTTAATCTCTCCTCATCTTTACTTTTCTCGAAATATTTTATATTCTCGGGTTTCATACCCATTTTTCGCTTATTACATATACATTATAACCAGTTCCACTTGTATAGTCAAGTTTGATTTGTTCTATATATATTCAAATAATAAACGTAGATTAAGCGCGTTTTTAGCATTATCCCTAAAATAACCTCTATATAGCATATAAAAAAAATTCTAATAAATTTTTAAGTCAATTTATATCTGTTTAATTATGATGATATATCATAATTAAACAAAATTTGACACTTTATAAAATGAAAAAAGACGGCTTGATAAGCCGTCAATTTTATATTTTAAATTGTTTTTTATCTATTTAGCGAAATCCAAATTCCATACAACGCCATAGCAATCCGTTACTACAGCATGATAAGATCCCCAAAAAGTTTTTTGAAGAGGAAATTGCACCGTACCTTTTTCACTAAGACTTGTAAATAATTTGTTTATTTCTTCTTCATTGTCAAGAACAAGAATAAGACTTATATTGCTTGTATTATTTTCTGGTTCAAAATTATCATTAAAGTAGAAAATACAATCAGAGTTTACATGCATTTCCGCATGAATAATTTTACCTTCATGACCTTTAAACATTTCTTTTCCATCAGCTAGTTGAACATTTTTGATTTGTCCACCAAATACTTCTTTGTAAAAATCGAGTGCTTCTTTACAATTTGTAACTTTAATATTCGGAATTACTTTTTTCATATCTTTTTCTCCTTAAATATCTTTATAGATATCTCATACTTATTTTTACTGTTATTAATACAATTAATTTTCTCATATGATGATTAACCTTGTCAACCATATTGATTAAATATTAGTTATAAAATTTTTTCTATATTTTACTTAAAGATTATTTATTCCACACACTAACACCTTAGTCAATTTTATCACCATTTTTACAACATTTATAATTAAATAATTTAAAGAGAAATGAATTTTCAGAGAATAAAATATAATTGACAAATGAATGATATCATGCTAATTTAAAGATAGTTTTAATTTTAGGGAGGGTATAAAATGACAGATAATAACTATGAAGTTGATAAAATATTTAATAAAATGCATTTGAGAAAACAGAACACTAAAATTATGATTGAAGATATATTAAATATACTTGGTTATATTTTTCTAGTTTTTGGATCATTTATCATCATTATTATTTCTATCTATTTAGAATCTTTCATCTATTTACTTAATATATCAGTTCCCATAATAACCGGTGTTCTATTTATTGCTTTTGGTGAGTTAATTAGGTTATTGCGGGTAATTAGTATTAATACTAGCAATAAAGATAATTAAATTTAGATGAACTCTATTGTCAAATGATAATAGAGTTTTTAATTTTATTAAATAATAGCTAATATTCACATTAAAAAAACGGGTTTTTACCCGTTTTTTTAAAACTGTTATAATAGGGAGAAAGAGAATATAGAAAGATTTCATTTTATGTCATTGTAAGAAACATATAATATGCTTTACTTACATGATTTAGCTTTATTTTAATATCAAATATACAATTAATGCTTGTATCAATAGAAAGATTAAATTAAGTAAAATAAATTTCCTGTTTGATTTTTGATATCCAAAAAATAATACTGCGAATATGACACCTATTGAACCAAATAGTGCTGATGAATATAATGTGGTTCTTATTTTAATTCGTTTTTCAAGGTTATTTTCAAGTTCCGCTTTTTTATCGGTAAAACATAAAATTAATGTCAACAAACTTGAAATAACAATGATTAATGTTACAGGATATCCCATTTTTTCCTCCTAATGAATGTTAACCGAATAGAACTATCGCAAAACAAATTATTAAAATAATTGATAATACAATGATTAAAACGGTTAAAGAATTTTTCGAACTACCATCTAAACGAGAATAAAACCCACCCTTTTCAATTGGCAATTTTTTTTCTGGTTTTTTATCTATTTCTTCCATCTTACTTACGCGCCAAATATTTACGCATATCAACAGAACAAGCTAATAAAATAACTACTCCCTTGATTGCATATTGTAAATTTGCATCTACCCCTAGAAAAACAAATGATGAAGTAATTAGTTGTAACAAGAAAACCCCGATTACAACACCCCTTATTCGCCCTACACCACCAGAGAATGATACCCCACCAATAACGGCAGCGGCGATAGCGTCAAGTTCGAAGTTAAGTCCTGTTGCGGCATTATTTGAACCTACATTAGCACTCGTAATAAACCCATTTACTCCATAAAGAATTCCCGCTATTATGAATGTTACCATAATAGTTTTGTTAACACTTATTCCATTAACATTTGCGGCCTCAGGATTACACCCTACCGCAAACATATTCTTACCAAACACCGTTTTATTCCATACAAACCACATGATGATAGTCATTAAAATCGCATAAATAACTAAAAATTGAATTTTAACATCGCCAATTACAATACCGCCAGTAATAGCGTTAGTAAAATCTGGTCTTAACCCTCCAATTGGCCCCCCTTTATTTTCGCCTAACTTTATATACTGCAAAGAAATAGCATACACAATCATTTGGGTACTTAAGGTTACAATAAAAGGATGTAACTGAAATTTAGCAACGAAATAACCATTCAGTAATCCTACAATACCGCCGATTATCATGACGATTACCAAAACTAATAACATCGGTATCTCCGGTAAATTTGGGAACATTTTAAATGGATAATCCGCTACTTGCAAAAGCGAGGCTGTTATACAGGCTGTTAAACCGATTATTCGCCCTGCAGATAAATCGGTACCAGTTAAAACGATAATTCCCGCAACCCCTAATGCAATCGGTAAACGAAATGAAGTTTGGGTAATAATATTAACAATTGAACTAATTGAAATAAAACGAGGATTATCAAAAGTTACATAGATAATAAAAATGAAAATTAAAATATAGAGTGAATAATTTAAGAAAAACTCTTTTATATTCCGATTTCTTATTCTTCTTTCTTCAAGCAATTCTTCTTTACTAGGTCCATCATAAGTAATCGTAGAATTTGGATTGATTTTATTTTTATTTGTCATATCGTCTGTCCCCTTTATACATATTTAGCTGAAAGCTCCATCAATTCTTCTTGATTTGTTGATTTAGCATCCACTATTCCTGCAACTCTTCCACCTGAAATCACCATAATACGGTCACAAACACCTAGTAATTCTGGCATTTCTGAAGAAACCATAATGATGGAATTACCATCGCTAGCTAAATCTATCATCAGTTGATAAATTTCATATTTAGCACCTACATCGATTCCTCTTGTCGGTTCATCCATTAAAAAAACCTCTGGTTTTGTTAATAACCACCGCCCAAGAATTACTTTTTGTTGATTACCTCCAGATAAATATTGGATTTTTGTTTTTTGGGATGGCGTTTTAACACGCAATACATCGATTATTTTTTTGCAATCAACTTGCATTAATTTCTGAGATAAATAAAACCTTTTAATGTAATTTTTTAAATTTACTATTGTCATATTTGCTTTTACATCTAAAACCGCAAAAATTCCGGATGCTCTTCGTTCCTCAGTTAAAAGCGAAAAACCATTTTTAATGGCAACACGGCTATTCCGATTATTAATCAATTTACCTTTGAAATATATCTCACCTGACTCTTTGGCGGCTATACCAAATAGAGTCCCTAATAATTCAGTTCTACCTGCTCCCATTAAACCAGCTACTCCAAGAATCTCACCTTTACGTACATCAAATGATATATTATGAATTTTAGGCTCATACACCTTATTTAAATCTTTAACTACTAAATTGATTTCCCCAGGTTTATTTGTTTTTACAGGAAATCTGTTTGTGAGTTCTCTTCCAACCATTTGTTTAATGATGGATTGCATAGTCAATTGTTGTGCTGATGTTGTTGAAACCCATTTACCGTCACGTAGAATCGTCACCTCATCAGAAATTCGCAAAATTTCTTCCATTTTATGTGAGATATAGATAATTCCACAATTTCTTTCTTTTAATATTTTAATGATAGTGAACAAGTGATCAATTTCTTTTTCCGTAAGCGATGAAGTTGGTTCATCAAAAACAATAATTTTCGCATTATAAGAAACAGCTTTAGCTATTTCTACCATTTGTCGTTTTGACACTGATAATTTGTTCATTATTTCTTTAGGATTTACATCAATATTAAACCTTTTGAAAATTTCTATTGTGTCTTTATACATCTTTTTCTGATCAATCATAATCCCTTTTTTGGGATAACGTCCTAACCATAAGTTATCCATAACATTACGTTTAATCGCTTGGTTCAATTCTTGTTGAACCATCGCTACTCCATTTAGTAATGCTTGTCTTGTATTTTGAAAACTAACACTTTTTCCATCTAGATTTATTTCGCCTGTATCTTTATAATAAATTCCAAATAAGCATTTCATTAATGTCGACTTACCAGCACCATTTTCTCCCATTAAAGAGTGTACAGTACCCGGTCTTACGCGAAGTTTAACTTTATCTAAAGCCTTTACCCCGGGAAACTCTTTGGAAATATCAATCATTTCTAATAAATATTGTTGTTCCATCTTCTATTCCCCTCTTATTTACCCACCAACATGCATTTTTATTAGGTGGTTAATAGAATTCTTTGTATCATTATAAATAGAAGTGAAGCGACCTAAAAAGGTCACTTCAACTTTATTAATTTTCTATTCTCCAGTATATTTTGCGTAAGGAATACGAATTTTGTCAACGCCTGATTCATATGCGTAGTCAGTACCGTCAGTATATGCTTTGCCATTAGCTGTATTCTCAACGAATTTAACAATACATTCTGCCATAGCAACGCCATCTTGTTTAATACTACCAGCCATTTTATGAGAAGCAATTGCACTAACAGCTGTTGCTGTAGCATCTACTCCAACAACTAAAACATATTTAGTAGCATCGGTTCCAGTATTATAGCCAGCGATATTTAACGATTGAATAGCACCTAATGCCATATCATCGTTATTAGCAATTACTAATTCAATTGGGTCATCTCCTGTAAATGGATTACTTTGTAAGAAAGTATCTGTAGCAGTTTTAGCTTGTGCTAAATCCCATCCACAGTTTGTGTCAGCACCAATTTGAACTAATGCAGGTTTTCCAGCTGCAACTAATATACGATTAGCTTCTTGAACTGAATAAGTAGTTCTACCATTTGCTTCAGGATTGTCAAGATCAGATCTTAACATAATATAATTGATTTTTCCATCATTGTTTAAGTCATATGTGTCCCAAGCTCCTGTTGCAAGTAATAAATCAGAAATTAATTCACCTTGCATATAGCCTGCTTCATCTGGGTTTGTTCCAACGAAAGTAGCTTTGTCATATGAATTGATAACAGTATCAGATACTTCTCGATTAAAGAAGATAATTGGTAATTTGTTATCTTTAGCTTTTTTAACTACGACATCACCACTACCTGTTTCAACAATGTTGACTACTAGTAAATCTGACCCTGCACCAATTGCATTGTCAATTTGAGTGTTTTGTGTTTCTTGACTATTTGCAGCATCATAGAAATTAAATGTTACGTTGTCAAGATCACCTAATAAATCTTCCATTTCAGAGCGAACTCCACCAATGTATGTGTCAGAGAAATTATAGATAAACACATCTACTTGGAATCCTGTGTCTTTTTTATTACATCCAAATAACACTAAAGTGAATGTAAGGATAAATACAATAGATATAATCTTTTTCATACTTTTAAAAAACCCTCCTATTTATTATGATAGTTTAATTATAGATGAAAACGCTATAATTCCCATGTAAAAATCAAGAATAAACCTATAAATTTCCATTATTTACAGCAAAAAAACCCGATTTTTCGGGTTTTTCAAATAATTCAAAATAATTTATAAAATGATTTTTCCATCGATATAAATATAATGATCATTGACAATTTCAAATGGAAAATCTTTCATATCCTTTTTATCGATGATATATTTAACGAGCTCAATTATCGCTTGACTCTGTTTTAAAGCATCATTTAGTACAGTTCCATACATTAATCCATTATCAATAGCGTCTAAACCAGCCTTCGTCCCATCAACACCAATAACAACAATCGGTTGATTGAATGAAATTGATTGTGAAACAGCGAATAATTTTATTTCCAAAAAATAATCAATTGCCCCTAATGCCATATCATCATTATTTGAAAGAATGAGTTCAATTGAATCACCAAATTCTTGATACATATCTTTCATCACGTCGTAGCCCTCTATTCGTCGCCAGTTAGCAACACGTGTAGAAAGTAAATCCACATTATAGCCTAAACTCTTTAATCGTTCAATTGAATTTCTTGTCCGCTTTTCAGCATCTTGATGACCTTGTTCTCCTTTAATTATGACAGTTTGAATCATACCATCATGGTTTTTGTCATAGGTCTTTATTAAATCTGTAGGTGGTCCAAATAAACCACTCGCAATATCTGCTTGTTCATTACCCATATTATCGGTATCAGCACCGACATAATATACGTCTTGGGAATTCTCTAAATCACTTTCAAGCGGTTCTCGATTAAAAAATATTACCGGAACCCCCTCCTTCTCACATTTTTCCACGATAGTTGACCCAGCTAATCTATCGACAGCGTTAATTAGTAAAATATCAATACCATCATCTAAAAAGGTGATGATTTGTTGATTTTGTATGAATTGAGAATTAGATGCGTAAGCAACTTCATATTTTACATTGTTTGGCATATTGCCCACAAGATAATCCTCAAAAGATGCCATGAAAGTATCATTTTCATCATAGATTAATATGCCAACTTTCGTTGTTTTATCTGAGCAACCTGTTAGTAATAATAGAATACTAATGCCTAATATAAACATCATTTTTTTCATTACTCATCACCCATTTCATTAGCCATAGGAATCATAATCGAAATACATGTTCCTTCATCTAAATTACTTTCAATTACTAATTGAGCTTCACTACCGTAATAAATTACCATACGTTGATAGATATTTTTAAGACCAACCCCATCATTTAAATTAGGATTATTTAAATTCTTATACAACTCATCAATTTTTTCTTTACGCATTCCATAACCATTATCACTTACAGAGAATTTAATTTTATTCTCGACTTGCTCTACTTTAATAATAAGGTGTCCTGAATCAATTCTGTTTTTAAGTCCATGATAAATCGAGTTTTCAATAATTGGTTGTAGAATTAACTTCATCGTTTGTTTCTCTAATAAGTTTTCATCAACAATAAATTCATAAGTGAAGGTGTCTTGGTATCTATTACTTTGAATCAATAAATAGTTTTGGGCATGTTCAATTTCAAGTCTAACCGGAATAATATTTTTCCCTCTTAAAATACTTATTCTAAAGAGTTTGGCTAAAGCAACTATCATTTTAGAAGCTTCTTTGTTCTTATTATTTTCGATTAACCAAGTAATCGAATCTAAAGTATTATATAAGAAATGAGGATTAATTTGATGCTGTAATGCTTTTAATTCACTTTTTCGTTGTTCTTTTTGTTCTAATACGACTTTATCCATTAATTCCTTAATTCGTTGCATCATAAGGTTAAATCTATTACTTAAACTCTCAACCTCTTTATTTGCCGTGAGGTTAACTTCCTCAATCATAAAATAATCATTTTTATCAATATTTTTCATAGCCTGTTCAAGCTGATTTAGCGGTCGGGTTATTTTCCGAGATATCCGCATAAATATGATGGCAGAAATTATAATAAAAATTACCGAGATTAAAATAATATTTTTCAAGAAATTACTATTAATTGCCATTATATGATCAATATTAGAAAAAACACAGATTCGCCATTTGGTATTTGCTAGGGTATCCACATGAATCATCATTTCATAATCGCCGATTTTAGTAGATTTGGACCCTAAAATAATCGACTTCAAAACTGCCTTTTCATCAGCGTTTGATAATGTCGATGTAGGCGACTTTGAAGAATAAACCATGTTGTAACCTGAATCTATGATTGAAATATGGCCACTAGCACCTAAATTGGATTTATTGGCTAGTTCGATGATGTTATCAAAATTAATTTCAATTTTCAAAATTCCATGTTTACTACTTTGATTATAATCGATATATTTACTGATTGTTATCCGATACGTTCCATATTCTTCATAAGGGACGGAAAAATTATGAATAGTAGGTTCCTTAAGTGCCAGAACCAACCAATTTTCTTGTGATGGTAAGCTCATCCCAATTTCACTTTTTTCACTAGAAGTAATACATTTACCATTTTCATCATAAATTCCAATCCCAATGATTTCATTTTTCAAACGAATAATATCACTAAGATAATCAGAAACTGCAAGTTGATCCGTATCTACATCACGATTAGCTATGTCTACTTGAATTAAATTGGATGTTTCAATAATAGTTCCGATATAGTTTTCATAGTTGTAAACGATTTGCCGACTTATTTCTTGTGTTTGAACATTGGTCGTATTTCTTATATTTTGAAAGAAATTAATGTAATTAGAGACAATAATTGATACGACCAATACAATAATCATTCCAATAGTCGAAGAAACAATCGTAAATCCAATAGAGTGTTTGGATTTCTTATTAATTTTTTTCATTAGTTCTATACTCTTTTGGTGATTGGCCATAATATTTTTTAAAACAATGGCTGAAATAATAAGGATCACTATATCCAACTTGTTCTGAAACATCAATTATCTTTAATTGTAGATTATTCAATAGCCCATTCGCTTTTTCCATTCTTAACATGGTAACATATTTTACAAATGACAAATTACTATGTTTCTTTAATAATGAACTAATATAGCTTGGACTTAAGTTTACTTTTTCTGAAACAACATCTAAGTTTATATCTTCATCCGTATAATGGGCACTGAGATAATCAATTATTTTTTGTAAATTAAAATCTGTTGTTCCCCCAATAATATCATCATTAATCTTTTTTACTTTTTCAGCTACTTCAAGAAACCATTTAAACGTTTCATCAACTGTTTTTAGCGAGCTCATTTTAATATATATTTGATTACAATCAAGATATTGCTTATATAATGCTTGTAGATTATCACATGTTTGAAGTAAAGTGTTTAAGATATTAGAGACAATGAAAAAAAATGATGCATGATAAATTGGGTCTCCCAAAATCGTCTTCAAATGATTCAAATAGTCATAGACCTCATTATTAGGTCGATATTTTAATAAATAAACTAACATTTTATATTCAGAATCATCAATTGTCTTGTTTGATGTCGTGATATTTTTGATATTTTCATAGAAGAAAACTTTACTTTCACCCATTACACGACGTAGTTCAAGAGCTTTTTTGGCATTCATGTATAATTGCTTATAATCATGATCTCCTCTTGATATTTCACTAAATCCTATACTTAAACGAATTTTGGTAAATTTTTTAACACGTAATAATTCATAATTAATGTATTTTTCAATTTCTGTATATAAAAATCCTTTATTTGATTTTAAAATAACAATTAATTGATTCTCCCGGTTAAAAATCTCAAAATCAGATAAAAACTCTTTCTCCATTTTCTGCTTAACCGACAAAAATGTCATTTGCGAAAGCTCCATATCTAAATCTTCTATACTTTGATCAAAATCGAAAACTCCGACCATCATACATTCAAAGTTTAAATTAACACCTTCATTTAGTAATTTTCTTTGAAAGGCAAGAGACAATGCGCGCATCGTTACTAACTTACATAGATCATTTTCACGAATAACGGATAAATTTTGTTGTTTAAAATCCATCAATTCGGATAAATTTGAATTTAAGGTGAATTCTTGAGTGATTCTTGTTTCTGCTTTATTTAATATCCGCGATAATTCTTCAATACTAGTCGGTTTAGAAATAAAACCAACTACTTCAAGCTCTATTGCTTGTTTCGTATAATCTAATTCATCATAACCTGTAATGATGATAACTTTGATAAATGGTTCAAATTCTTTAATTTTACGGATTAACTCAATACCATTAATATAGGGAATTTTAATATCTGTAATCAGTAAATCTGGTGGATTATTGATAATACCATTATAAGCATCTATGCCATTTTCGTAAGTAGCAGTCAACACAAATCCACTATCAATATTACTGAGCATGTTCCCTAAACGTTCTCTTACATCGATTTCATCATCGACAATAACCACTTTTAACATACAATCCCCCCTAATGTAAGCCTTTTTTCTATATTATAGCACACATATTTGACTCATAAAAGATGATTTAGTATTTGGTTAAATTCTATAGAATGATAAACATAAATATTTTGTTTGTCATTAATCCATTATTTTTTTAAAATGATACCATTAAAAAAAAGTCAACATTAAAATGTCGACTTTTTAAGTATGCTATTTATCATCTAACTCAACTGCGGGAATCATCCCAATTAATCTAGCTAAAACAACTATGAATAAAATCATACCCGATAATACTTCAAATGAAGCCAATGAAAACATGATATTATTGTTAACATTCTGAAGTAAGGTTTGATAATCGAATGTCAATAGACATAATACAGATTGTAAAAAATATACAAAGAAATCAGCAGTTAAATTATGTGTATAACTAAGTAATGCTGTCACATAAATGGTTAAAAACCAAAAGATCATTTCAACAATATTATGAATTAATAATATAATCGACCTTTGGACAGATTTTAATGGTATTTTCTTAATACTATCGAATAGGGTAATTTTTATGTGCGTAACTAAAATTTCAAATATGCGATAAAATGCATATAAAGAAAAGATAAAACCTAATGAATAACTTTTTGTTAAATACGTTAACAAGGCTCCTACAATCGATAGTAGAACATTGAAAACAACCCATATTTCAACTAGTAGGTAAGCATCCATTTTAGGAAGTAATTTCTTTATAAGTTTCAGAATTGATATTAGACTTAACACATAAAAAATCTTCTCCCATGCCTGAACAATAAATCCTCTATTCAAATAAATCACCTCAATAAAATATGTTAATAGTTTTATTAAATCATAAGTTTAATATAAGTAAATAGTTGTTGTCACAAAAGATTATTTGGATATGATTTTCCAAATAGTCGTTTGTGTATAAATACTCCCTTTATGGTAAATATTCTTCTGTTTAAAAGGAGCCAAATTACCGCTATTTGGTATTCCTTGTGTTTCAAGACAAACAGCACAACGGTAATTAGCTGTTTTATGATTTTCAATCATACTCGTACTATCAAGAAAATTACCTGTATATAAAACAAGTGCATCTTGGTTTGTATACACTTCTAATGTTGTTTTATTTAAACTAAGAGACGCTACAGGATTTAATTTATTTTCCTTATTTATTAAAAAGGGATGGTCATAGCCATTAGCGATTTTTAATTGCGTATTATCTTTGTCTATGTCTTTTCCAATTAATTTAGTATTCCTAAAATCAAATGGAGTTTCAGCAACATCACTTACCGATTTAGGAATCATTTCGCTATCAAGTTCTAAATATTTTTTCGCATTAATTTGTAATAAATGATTTTCAACTGATTGTGTTTTATCTACACTCAAATTAAAATAAGCATGATTTGTCATATTTATAATCGTCTCTTGGTCACTAACTGCTTCATAATTTATCTGAAGTTCATTTTTAACCAATCGATAAATGACCTTTAAAGTAATATTACCAGGAAAGCCATCCTCATTATCCTGACTAGTTGCTAGAAAAGTTATTTGATGTTTATTTATAATCGCCTCAAAATATTGGAATTGAAATCCTTGATATCCACTATGTAATTGATGTTTATCTAAAAAATTCTTTGATAAAGTTACTATTTTACCATCTAAAAGAATTTCACTATTCTGAATTCTACCGGCATTTCGTCCAACAATGCAACCGAAATAATTAGGGTTTTTAATATAATCACTTAATGTCTTCATATCCTAAAATCAAATTATTCCCTGTTTTTAAATCAACTAAACGAGTAATACTTGCCCCTATGTTAACAAAAGATACCTCGAGAAAGTCATTACTTATTGTATATTCTTTTAATTTGTCTTGCAACATACTAATACCTCTTCTGTAATTTATAAACTACTATCACGTAATAATAATTGTGTAGGGATAATCACTTTTTTTGCGATAACCCGCCCACTTGATAAACGTTCCTCTATAAGTGTTACTGCAGTCTCACCCATTAACTGAGTATTCGTTTCAACAGTAGATAATGAAGGAATTGTAAATTGCGAGTATGTTGTATTATCATAACTAAATATCGATACTACATCGGGAACATTAATATTATTTTCATTTAAAGCTTTTAAACAGCCAATTGCCATTGAATCACTCCCGACAATATAAGCATCTAGCAAAACTCCCGTTGAAATAATTGATGTCATAATTTCATATCCTGATTCTGCGGTAAATTTACCTAAATGAATGTTATCCTCATCATATAATTTTTTATTTATTAGATAATTGCGATAAGTGATTAATCGAGGATCATTAATTTCTTCTCCATCAAAGGTTGTTTCAACTCCACAAATTAACCCAACTTTATTCAGCTCATGATTAAAACAATAATTAATGATTTTCTCTGTAGCCGATTGTAAGTCTGAGATGACAACATCAATGTGGTAGTGATTTGTAAAACAATCGACCATCACAATATCTTTATTAATACCATATAACTGTTCAATTATCTTTTGACTATATTTACCTAAAGCAATTATTCCATCTAAATTTAATTGACTTATCTCATTTAGGTTAGTAACAGGAAAATAGATATTAACATAATTAAGCTGTCTTTCCTTTAATTCCTTTTCAATGCTTAATCTAATAGAGAAATAATAGGGGTCATTTAACTCTTCTACCGTAGTATACCAATAAATAAGTCCAATTTTATAATGGCTAACTTCTTTTTTAATTTTCGTTTGGTAATTTAATTCTTCAGCAACTTTTAAAATATTAATTCGTGTTTGATCAGAAACATTAAAATTTTTATCTTGATTTAAAACTCGAGAAACAGTTGAAAGAGAAACTCCAGTTTTTTCGGCAATATCTTTAATTGTAGCCATCATAATTCACTTCCTTTATAAGCATTCAATAAATTTTATAAAGTGATTTTGCATTTTAAAAACTCCACATTGAGTAAGAATTTGGACAAATTTTTCGCCTATTTCATCTTGAATAATTGTATCAACATTCTCTTCTGTGATTAACTTATATTTATCCTTAATCAAATTTAACCATGATAAATGTTTCATAAAATCATCAGTTGAAACCTTTTGTTCTGTCAATAAATAGGTTTTCATAAGCTCCATTTCTCTCTTTAATCTTGGTGGTAGGACAGCTAGCCCCATGACTTCTATTAACCCAATATTCTCTTTTTTTATATGGTGATGTTCCTCATGAGGATGAAATAACCCCAAGGGGTGCATAACTGTCGTAATGTTGTTTCGTAAAACTAAATTCATTTCATATTGATTATCCACAAAGCGTGCTATCGGAGTAATGGTATTATGACTTTCATTATTTGAATAAGGGATAATGTTTGCCTCTATATCAAGATATGATTTCCATTTTGTTAAAATATGGTCTGATAGTTCTATTAAAGAACTAATATTCATTGAACGTAATCGCACTACAGAAAGTGGCCAATCAAGAATTCCCATTTCAACATCCTCATATCCTTTAATAGTAAACTTTTCTTTATATCCTTGATGCATCATGGGAAATAAATGACGTCCTCCTTGAAAATGATCATGGGTTAAAATAGAACCCCCAACAATTGGTAAATCTGCGTTCGATCCTATAAAATAATGGGGGAATTGTTTCACAAAATCAAGAAGCTTTTCAAATGTTTGTCGAGAGATTTTCATAGGGACATGAATACTATTAAATACGATACAATGTTCATTATAATAGACATATGGTGAATATTGTAAAAACCAAATTTCATTCGTTAAATGTAATTTTATTATTCGGTGATTACTTCTACCAGGATGGTTGATATGGCCTCTGTATCCTTCATTTTCCCGACATAATAAACATTTAGGATAGTTTAATTTGGGTATATTTGTAGCCAAAGCGATAGATTGTGGATCTTTTTCTGGTTTTGATAAATTGATTGTAATATCTAATTTCCCATATTGTGTATTAGTTTGCCACTCTAAGTTTTTAGCTGATCTATCTATTCTAATATAATTAGCTGATTTACTTAAGTGGTAATAATAATCTGTCGCTATTTGTGGGCTCAATTTATAATTTAACCAAAATCTTGAATTCACTTCATTAGGTCTTGGCATTAAACAATCCATTAATTGACTATCAAATAGATCACGATAAATAATACTATTGCCTTCAATAATGCCTTGTTGATAAGCATAAAAAATGAGGCGATTTAGTACTTCTTGAAACTTATAATCTGTCTTAATAGGAATTTCTTTAAAATCATTTAACTTTAGTAAAGCAAGTAACCGATTTGCACAATAATAAAAATCATCTTCTTCAATTAAGTGGTTTTCTAATCCATAGTGAAGTAATTGATTTATTTCTAACTGAATATCCATTAGAAACACCTACTTTATATATCCATCCGGATTTTTTTGATGCCAGCCCCATGCTGATGCAATTATATCAAAAACATCGGGATAATTAATTTTCCATCCTAATTTTTCAAGTGCTTTTTTATTAGAAGCGATTAATCTAGCAGGGTCCCCAGGTCTTCTATCAACTACTTCTGCAGGAATCGGATGATTCGTTACTTTTCTAGCTGCCTCAATTATTTGTTTGACACTAAATCCTTCACCATTTCCTAAATTAAATACATCACTATCATGACCTGATAATAGTTTCTCTAAAGCAAGAATATGAGCATTAGCTAAATCAGTCACATGTATATAATCTCTAATACAGCTTCCATCTGGTGTATCATAATCTTCACCAAAAATACTAATGAATTTGCGGTTTCCAAGAGGAACCTGTAAAACTAAAGGAATTAAATGAGTTTCTGGGTTATGATCCTCTCCTATTTCTCCTGTTAGATAAGCACCTGCCACATTAAAATAACGAAGTGCAATATATTTAATACCATGAGCAATATCAAACCATTTAAACATTTTTTCCATAGCTAATTTTGTTTCACCATAAGTGTTTGTTGGTTTGGTCTCATTTGTTTCTAAGATGGGAATTACCTTTGGTTCGCCATAAACAGCAGCTGTTGATGAAAACACCACTTTATTAATTCCGTGATTCTTTAATGTATTTAACAAAACTAATGTTCCATAGACATTATTCTCATAATATTTAAAAGGGTCTGTCATGCTTTCTCCAACAATTGAATTAGCCGCAAAATGGATAACAGCAGATATATTTTCATGTTCAAATAAGTTATTTAAGAATGCTTGGTCCTTGATATCACCTTGATAAAAAGTAGCACTTTTGTGTATCGCATCCTCATGACCTGTTTGTAAATTATCTAATACCACAACCTCGTAACCTTTTTTAATCAATTCATACACGGTATGAGAACCGATGTACCCTGCTCCTCCACAAACTAAAATTTTCATTAAATTCCACTTCCTTCTATTAATTTTTTAGCACCATCCGCCACTTTGACTATATAAAAGGATGGTTTATAACCGATTATTTGAGTATATTTAACTTCAATATTTTCCATAAAGGCATCGACAAATTCATTTCTCACGATGCTAATTGTACATCCCCCGAAACCAGCCCCTGTCATCCTTGAACCAATTACTCCCAATTGACTCCATGCTAAGCTAGCTAATGTATCTAGTTCAATTCCTGTTACTTCATAATCATCCCGTAAAGAAATATGAGACTTATTCATCAATTGACCAAATAGCTTAAGATTCTTTTCTTCTAAGGCTTTTTTAGCTTCAATCGTACGATTATTTTCATAAACGATATGTCTTGCTCGCCTTCTAATTATATCACTTACGATAAAGTGACTGTATTCATTAAATTTAGCAATAGTTAAATCTCCTAGCGAGTTGATTTCTACATGCTTCTTTAAAATGTCTACAGCTTCCTCGCATTGACTACGTCGTTCATTATATTTTGAATCCTGTAGTCCTCTTCTTTTATTTGTGTTTGTGACAATCAATTTATATCCAGCTAATTCTAATGGAACATATTCGTGTACAAGGCTTTTGGTATTAAGTAAGATAGCATGATTTTCTTTTCCCATTCCAATCGCAAATTGATCCATAATTCCACAATTCACACCAACAAATTTATTTTCCGCATTTTGCGCATATTTCACTAAATCTATTTTATCTAATTGTAAATTAAAAAGATCATTTAACATAATAGCGGTCACCATTTCAATAGATGCCGAAGAGGATAAACCAGCACCATTTGGAATATTGCCATAGTACATTAAATTAAGTCCTTGATTTATATCACATCCCAAATCCTTTAATACCTTTATCACCCCTTTAGGATAATTAGTCCAATCGTCTTTTATCGCATATTTTATATTTTCTAAATATACTTCAATAATGCCCTGTGTTTGAAAATTATCTGAATAAAACCGTAATAACTTATCATTACGTTTAGATACTGCTAAATATGTACCCAAATTAAGTGCACAAGGAAAAACATATCCACCATTATAATCAGTATGTTCACCAATTAGGTTCACACGACCAGGTGCAAAATAGACATTTCCCGTAAACGGACCAAATACTTCCTCATAACGAGTCATTATGTGTTTAATCATTCTATCCTCCATGATATATCTTATTACATATATATAAAAAGTATAACATCTTTACTAAAATACTTCAATAATTTTACTAAAATTAAAAGAGGATGAAAACATCCTCTTTTTAACCCTATTAAATAAATGAGGATTCTCTAATTTCCTATCCAATCTATTTAAATTATAACTAGATTATAATTATTCATATTTTATAATGATTTTTATTTCTCATTTTGGAATTGAAATAATTAAATACTTCGTCAAAAATTTAGACATCATTTTGCAGTTATTTCATGTGAAGAAATTATTTATAAACGTTTTAAAAAATACTTCACATTTTTTTTATTTGGAAATCATTATAGTATTGTTTATGTAGATGATACAAAATAATTTACAAATGAGTATTTCCTATATCTTGAATAACAAACCCTACTATTTTTCATAGATGAGAAGATTTAAAGAACAAAGCCAATAAAATTTGAAGAATTAATCAAGAGATATTTTTTATCCAATATTTTACATTATTTTTGTGAACATGTTTTTATAACTGAATTTATATTAAGTAATCTTTTTTTTATCAATTTAATCCATCTCTACGAGATTTTATGAAAACATTTTCATATTGACATTATGAGATGGAGTTTTATATAATGTTAACAATACACTTTTTTCAGGTAAAGTGGCTTAACTTATGTATTCATGTATTGATGAAATAGATTTATATAAATAATAATTTTAGGAGGTGTTTTTTTTGGCTAGAGAGAGATGGAAATCGAAAAATATTTTTATCCTGGCAGCAATTGGGTCTGCAGTCGGCCTTGGGAATGCATGGCGGTTCCCTGGACAAGCATTTGAAAACGGAGGTGGTGCGTTTTTAATTCCGTATTTTGTGGCTTTGATCACTGCAGGTATTCCACTATTAGTATTAGAACATGCGATTGGTAAGAAATTTCAAAAAGGTGCTCCTGGTGCTTTAGGATCAGTGAGAAAACCATTTGAAGCCTTAGGTTGGTGGGCACTTGCAACTAGTTTTGTAATTGTAGCCTATTATTGTGTTGTTATGGCATGGGTATTTGATTACTTATGGAACTCATTAACTGTTTCTTGGAAAGGTGGAGCTAAAGACTTCTTTTTAGGAAATATTCTTCAAATATCGGATAGCCCTGGTCATTTAGGTGGATTTAGTATACCGGTATTAATTGGACTTGTCCTTACTTGGCTGCTTGTATGGTTTTGTATTAGAAATGGTGTTAAATCCGTTGGTAGAGTTGTTAAGTGGACTGTTCCATTACCTATCATTCTGCTTGTTATTTTAGGAATTCGAGCAGTTACGCTACCAGGAGCAGCTGATGGTATTAGATATTATCTTACACCTAATTGGAAAGAATTGACTAACATAAATGTTTGGGCTGCGGCTTATGGGCAAATATTTTTTAGTTTAAGTGTTTTATTTGGGATAATGATTGCTTATGCTAGTTATCTTCCTAAAAAAAGTGACATACCAAGGAATGCGATTATTATCGCAATTTCCAACTCAGCAGTCAGTTTGTTAGCTGGATTTGCGGTATTTGGCACTTTAGGGTATCTTGCACAACTAGATGGTGTAGGTATTGCCGATTTAAGCTACTCAGGTCCTTATTTAGCGTTTATTACTTACCCCGCAGCTATAGCTACTCTACCAGGTGGACAAATAGTTGCAGTTCTTTTCAGTTTGATTTTCTTTATCATGTTATTAACTCTCGGAATCGATTCAGCATTTTCTATTGTTGAAGGAATTGTTGCTGGTCTTGTCGATAAATTTGGGTGGTCAAAGAAAAAAACAATTATCGCTGTTTGTACAGTCGGCTTTGTTGGGAGTCTCCTCTTTGCGACAAAAGCTGGCTTGTATTGGTTAGACATTATTGACCATTGGGTTAATGATTTTAGTTTAATCGCTATTGGTGTAGTTGAATCAATCGCCATTGGTTGGGTATTCGGTGCTAAAAAACTCCGTAAGGAATTTAACGAATTTGCGACCATCAAATTTGGCGCTTGGTGGGATATCATGATTAAATTTGTGACTCCAGCTGTGTTATTATATATTAGCATCAGTTACTTAATTCATAATATTAAAGTTCCATATGGAGGTTATGAGATAAAATACCTATTAATTGGTGGTTGGGGAGTTGTCTTCCTTACTATAGCAACTGGTGTTGTATTAACTTTCTTAAAAGGAACAACTACTGTATCACAAGAATTTTCCGAGGAGTAAATTAAATAAACGAAATTTTTAAAAAAGTAATAAAGGGCTGATTAAATCAGCCCTTTATTATTTGTATTATTTTTTTCTTAATTTTTTCCCATTCATAGAAATTTCTAAATATAATATAATGTTTTTATAAAAAACGAATCTACCAGCTGTATCAGCCACTTATAATATAAAAAAATCACCACAGACTTTAATTAATATTAATTAAATTTTCTTTACGTTAAAATCCCATATTAGAGTGTCTAATATTGAGTAAATTTTATTCTTAAATAATGAATCTACAACAATAGCTACAGTTGTTTCTTGATTAAATAAATAATAATTTGGATGATTAGGCTCTGTATCAATATATTCACTTTCTTTATTTAAATAAATCATCACTAAATCACCATTATTTAAATTATCTTTATAGCCAATTTTGATTCGTGGATATCGATATAATTGGCTGAGGTGTAAGGTTGAGGTCTTTTTTTTAAGGTCTTTATGTATGACTTCACCAACTAGAAACATATGGCCGGTTCGTATTAGACAATTATCAAAATTTATATAATTAATAAAGAATCTTTTAACAAATTCACTTTTATTAATTATTTGCTGCTGAATCTTGACGTATTGAATAGAATCATCCATAATTATTTCTTTTAAAGCTAGTAATCTTCTGATATTTTTTTGATAAACATAATTATCGTACGAAAGAATTGATTCAGCCGAATGTCTACTAATAATTGGAAATACAATGATTGGAACACCATTAGAATTAGTTGGAAAAAGAGAATTATGTGATAAGGAGCAAGTAATGGCATGATTCATTCCTTTTTTTGTTCTGAAGTATGGGCCAATATAGATGTCCTTTCTTTGAAAACCGTTTATATGGACCAAAACGGCTTTTTTACATTCAGGACACTTATAAAAAATGTCATTATTGATATTAAGATCCTCTGAATCAATCATTTTTTCGTTAGCATCATTAGAAAGTGCAAAATCATATTTAGGCATAAAATCCACTCCCTGTACTGTGAAGTTCTACGTTTAGTTATTCAATAAATTATTTGAAAATTCAAATATAAATTTACAAAGAGTAAAAACTGATATTAATAATTTTATTCTTATTATCAGTTTTAATAATAATTCTATTATAAACCAAAGTTTTTTTTTTTCTAGAAGCAAACCATAATTTTAACAATTTTTCCCAAATGTTTATCTCCGCTTTCCTATTTCGCAAGTACACACAAATATCCATAAAATTATCCCTTTTATTCTAATTAAAAAATCCTTAAGTTTAATTATAAACGAAAGGATTTATATCTCAAATACACCTGTTGATATTACAAATAAAAAATCTATCGTGTCTAATAATAAACTATTAAATCAGATTAGTTAATAATCATATTTTTTTTATTGCAATATATTGTGAAGAAATGCTTTTTAGTCAATTTGCCTTAGCTTAACTATTTATAAACTATGCTTATAAATAGTTAAGCGAATATCCAAATAAGTAACATTATCCGGTAAAGACTCCTTAATCTGTCTTAAACTGCTTTTACCAATATTTTTAACCACATCAATAATTTGTGTTTCAAATTCTGTTGATAACAATTTTTCGTAATCAAAATGTAATCCATTTTCTAGACATTCAACTAAATGAGCTTCAACAGTAATTGTTGAAAGCCCTCTTTGCATAGAAATTTCATCAATAGTTAGACCTTGATTATATAAATCCATAGTTTCTAATCGTGATAATTTTGTTCTTTTATTTTTTTGAGGTATTTCAACATTGTTATTTTTAACTATTTCATTTTCTGTGACATATTGATTAATTAATTTAATAAATATATCCCCATATTTTAATAACTTGTTCTCTCCGACACCAGTTATAGAGAGGAATTCCTCTTTAGTTATGGGGTACTTTTTGCACATGTCTTGAAGTGATGCATCTGAAAAAATAATAAATGGAGGTATTCCCGCTTTCATAGATAATTCTTTTCTTAAAATACGCAACTCTTCAAATAGGTTTTCATCAATAGATTGATTTTCAATAATTTTTGGTTTCATTTTTTCAATAACTCTTTTAATATTGACAATTTTATCACCTAGTAAAACATCATATGATTTAGGTGATAACGTCAAGATTGGGTATTTATCCCCTTTTATTTCTAAGAAATTTTCAGAAACAAGATATGAGATAATTTCTTTAATACTATCACTATGATAATCTTTCATAATACCATATGTGGATAACTCCTGAAATTTTAATTCATTAATTTTTTTAGAGTTTGAACCTCTTAAAACATCAGTGACAAGATTTACGCCAAACCGTTCATTCATTCTTTTAATACATGACATAATTTTTTTACTTTCTAGAGTTATATCCGTTTCTTCAATATTGTTGTTACAATTAGCGCAATTATCACAAACATTATTGACATCTCTTTCACCAAAATAATTTAAGATGTAACTTCTTAAACATTTGTCCGTATTACAGTAATCCACAATTTCATTCAATTTCTTATAAGCACTGTCTGAATTTGTTTCCCCATTTTGACTAATTAAGAATTTATTAGTAATGATATCAGCTGCACTGAAAAATAATAGACAAACTGACTTTAGTCCATCACGCCCAGCACGTCCTGCTTCTTGATAATAAGACTCCATAGTTTTAGGCATATTATAATGAATCACATAGCGAATATTTGATTTATCTATTCCCATACCAAAAGCATTTGTAGCAACCATTATTTGTTTTCTCTCATAAATAAAATCTTCTTGATTAGTTGATCTTACTATTTCAGAAAGTCCTGCATGATATTTAGTAACAGAATATCCTTTAGCAATTAATTTTTCCGTTACTGAATCACAGTCTTTCTTGTTGAACAATAAATAATTCCTGATACGCTATTATTTTTCTTTAAATAATCTAATAGATAATTATATTTATTTTGCGGTTTTACCACCTCAAAATAAAGATTTTCTCGATTAAAACCAGTAGTTAAAGAATAAGGGTTGTTTAAATTGAGTAACTTTATAATATCAGCTTTTACTTCTATTGTAGCTGTTGCTGTAAAAGCGGCAACAACCGGTCTTTTTTTCATTTTTGTTATAATAGATGATATCTGCTTATAACTAGGTCTAAAATCATGACCCCATTGTGAAATACAATGTGCTTCATCAACCGCTATTAAAGAGATATTAATTGTATTTAAGAAATCATTAAAATTTAGCGTCTCTAAACGTTCAGGTGCAATATAAATTAATTTATATTGCCCTAATTTTGCATTTTCGATGATGTCATTAATTTCATTATTACTTAATGAACTATTAATAAATGCTGCTTTAATTCCTAAATCACAAAGTGTGTCCACTTGATCTTTCATAAGCGATATTAAAGGAGAAATAACAATTGTGACACCATCAAGAATTTGTGAAGGAATTTGATAACAAATTGATTTTCCTCCCCCTGTTGGCATTATCCCTAATACATCTTTTCCTGCTAAAATACTGTTTATTAATTCAACTTGTCCTTTTCTAAAAGTATCATAACCATAAAATTGTTTTAAAACTGAATATATTTGTTCATCTTTCATGAATACCTACCTTATATTTTCTCAATTTGTTGTAGCTTTACATATTTATTATATCTTTCAAATATAAGTCAATTAACAATTCTTGATACGCGGCATATTTTTTTTCTTTAATTAAATTAGACATCTTTTGAAGTTCTAAATCTTTTATATTATTTAACTTTTGTAATCTTGAGCTGGATAATATAACCTGTGATTGACTTAAAAAGTATTCATTTTCCCCATATCTCCATAAAATTAATTGCTTTTTATATCTTTGTTTCAATTTATCTGCCATTAATAACCCTTCAGGATCAAAATCTTCAGAATAATAAATAATGGTCCCTTCTTCTACTAATTTATCTAACAAAACAAGTGTAGATAATTTTGTATTACCAAATGTGCAAATTAATGATGGCCTTGTTGTTTTTGTTTGATATAATACTTCACTAAAAACGGAAGGATTTTCAAAAACAAATACTTTATTAGTAGGACTAGTGATTTTATTTATCGTACTGATATTCCATAAAGTTAATTGTAAAGGTTCTAAATGATCATAAAACCCTTTCCAACCTTCATGAATTTGTGTTTCAAGATATCCTATAACAGCCCACTGCATAAAGTATAATTAGATACTTCATCTTTTATAATTCCGGACAGTATATAGAGTATTTCCATTAAACTCTCGGCATTTTGTGGATATTCAGAATTTAAATGAAAGGAAAGTGCATTTACCAATAGATTTCCACAGGGGGTATTATCATCAAAGCTGTGCGGATTTTTCGTTATTATAGAAGAAAGAATGGCTAATCGAATAGAATTTTTATTATCAAATGTCAGATAATTATAAGCTTTACAAACATTAGTTAAGTCCTTATTTAGTTCCTCTTTATCACCATCATATCGAGAGTTAATTATTCTATAGGCATTTTTTTTACTTGTAAAGATGTAAAGTAGCCATTTTTCCGCTCTATTACCTTGAAATTGATTGATAATCATTTGAAAAAATAATCTCTTTTTTTCAGCATAATTATTTCTCTTTTTTTGCTTAGATATTAATTCTTTACCAAAATATCCTATCAATAAATCATCAAAATCAATCGCTTCAAATTTTGTATTTTTCAACGTTTTAATAAAATCTTCCACTTTAAAGTTGCTTTTTTATGATTAAATGGTTTTTTTAATAATCCAGACAGTGCATCCTTCTCTTCATCAGTTAAGTTTAATAATACAATATTCCCACCTAGATAACCTAAAGATTCATATTTTTCCTTTATCTTATTAAAGGTTCTTTTAAAGCCAGGTGTTTGCTTAAAGTAACCTATACATTCATTTAACAGTTGTTTCATCCAACCATCTCCCTAACCACTCCATTCCATTTATACCGAATAACGGTAACAAAATCGGCATTATCAGGTCTTATTAATTCACAGATTGATAAAGCGGGTACCGTATCATAATCTCCCCATAAATTTGTGAATTAATAATATAGTTTAAGTTTAGTTCATTCAACAATCTAAACATATCTCTGATATTTTTCTCATCCACACCTGCAAAAGCTTCATCTAATGAGATTAATCTCGGGCTATCACTTCTTGCATTTTCATATCGAGCATAAACGGCTGAAAATAGCGGAACATACATTGCCATCGCCTTTTCACCACCACTGAATTGATAAAAAGCATTATTTGTTAATTCTTTTTTATTTTGTCCAGTTTTTACGTAGAAAAGTTTAAATTCAAACCACTTCCGGTAGTCTAAAATTTCCTTTATAATACTATGAAAAGTTAAATTTAGTCCTTTATCTTCTAATCTTCTTCTTTCTAAGTCTATTTTAGATCTAAAGTGTTCAGATAAGTCGATTTAAATCTTCTTCTTTCAGTAAATTACCATCTTGTTTTAATAGATTAACTAAATCTCTTGTGTCAAGTTGTCCTTCTCCTTCAGCCCTTTTACTACTCCATCTTAAACTAAAGGATAACCCACTTGATGTATTCATAGATTCCATTAACTGATTCATTTTTTGAACCCATTCATCACTATGATAAATTTTTGAGCGAATTTTCTTACTTATATTTTTGACTAAAATATCTTCGAATAATTGGCGATCACTTTCTTTAAACAAATGCTCATTTTCTTCAATACCTTCTGTGATAAACTCACAGAGTTTATCGAAATTAACGTCCTTTCCTCTAATTTTAGCTGTAATATTTAGTCTTTTTCTATTTGAATATGCAATTTTTTCTTCTTCAAAATTAATTTCAGATGGATTTTCAAATAAATATTCTATTTTTAGCGATATATTCTCTTAAGAATTGGCTATTTTCGTAATATTTTGCAAAAATGGAATTTTCAAGATCACCTTTACTCTTAATATTTTTATCTTCATCTATTCCCTTTATCATTTTGTAGGCTAATTTAAGAGAATCAATGTTATCCACTTGTGTATAACAATATCCTAGTGTATATTCCTGGATAAAGGATTGTTCATAAATATCTTTTAATTTCATTAATTTTTCTAAATCAACATGCCTATTTAACAAATCATTTATTTTTGTTTCAGCATTAAGTTTTTCTGACTCGCTTTTTCTTGCAGTTTTTATTTTTTCAGTCGGAATTTCTTTTAGTCTTTTATTACATAACTCTATTTCTAATTCTATTTCTTTATAATCAGATAATTGAAGTTGCGACTGCAAATTATTATGCTGTAGACCTTCTTCTTTTAATTTTCTATCAACTAGCTCTAAATCATAATGATAAGTTATCTAAATCAATGCGTGCATCTTCTAGTTGGATATTTTGCGACTAGTATGTATTCAAAAGTAATTAATAAGGAGTTATGACTATTTTCTAATTGGTAAAGTTTATCAGTATAATCTTTAGCTATTTCATTTGCGTCTAGATATCCTTGTAAATGAGCTCCTAAAGAGAGTTTACTATGTTACTTCCATAGACTAGTTCTTTAATTTTTGTTAGTTCTTCATATTTAACTTTTTCTTTTTCAGTATAACTTAAAACATTATTTTGGCACATATCATATTCAAATTGTGCTGTTTTAACAACTTCAAAGCTATTACTAAGTTCAAAATGATTGGGAATATTAAAAAATTCAGTATTTAAGATGGTTATTTTATCATTTATTTGTACTAATTTCTCATCTAAAACGTCAATTTTATCTTTAAGTAAATTGAACTCATTTTGTAAGTTTATTGATAATTTCTTCTTTATACCTTTCTCTAGCAAAGACTGCCTATAAATTTTGAAACATAGCAATGAACTAACCTTTCCTTTTAGTATTCCAATAATGATATTCTCCTTTATTAGTAATTGAAGTATAATCGTTATTCTCTTCAAATAAAATACTTTGAATGGCCTCATCAATCATTAATTTATTTATTCCATTCACATTGAGAGTTTCACTTTTTAAAACATCAGATAGATTATGCATTAAAACTGTAGGTGATGAGAATATGTATTTATCTGCACCTTCAAAATCTAAATTCAGCACCTTTTCCTGATACTCCTCTAGGAATTATTAAAGCATCTAGTAATCCCATATCAAGTAATGCTTCTTCAATCAATCCCTTTAGTCGCTCATTAGTGTTATTTTGAAAATCTATCGCTTTATAGAAAGGTATAAATGGAATTTCCATTTCACTTAATTTCTTTCTATTTATCGTTATTTTTTCATCTCTATCTGGTTCTGGTTCTTTCTTTATTTTCCAATCTTTTAATTCATCTGATTTCATTTCAAATTCATTGTTCATTATTTCTTTGTCGTTATTTACTGAATAAATTATTTTATTTAAGTCTTCTTTAAATAACTGATATTCTTGCCGAATAATATTAATAAACATCAAATTTTCATTGTAAACAGATTCACTATTATTAATTTCTCTAGAAATTGCGATTAAATTACCATCAGAAATTGTTAATTCATGATTATTCATTTCTCCACCCATAAATTGCTTCAATATAGCCCTCTTTTGCTTCTAATAATTTATTATTGCTCGCAGCTAAAAACTGTGCTTTACAATCTCGTTCTTCTTTACTTTTTTCTAAATCTTTCAAAATATCATCATGTTCTAAATGTTTTCGTTTTTCTTCTTCTAATAATTTAATTCCTTTTTCAATTGTTTGTTTATATGTTTTTAATTTGTTTTTAACATAGGAAAAACGATATGCTTATTTATGCTATTAGATAATTCTGCCTGTAAAAAAGCTTGTTCTTCGAATTGAAATTCTTCTGATAATTCGTTCATTTCCGCTAATTCTGCGTTTATAGTTTTTAATTTCAGAGATTTTTTTTGCTTCAAGTTTATCTAATTGATTATTCAATTGGATTTCTAATGTTTGCTTTTTTTCAATTTGTTTATTTTTTTCTTCTTGTTGCTTTTTTAACAATCTCAATATTTTCTTCTAGTTTAATTATTTTATCCCTGATTTGTACACTATCATTTTTAGCTAACTCCAATTTTTTATTTGTAAACACGTTTAGTTCAATATCTAATTGAATTAATTCTGCTTCTAATTCTTCATAATTAGTTAAAGAAATATCTCTTTCAGTTTGCGTTTTTTGTATTTCTTTTTCTAATGTCATCTAAATTGACGTTGATTGTTAATATATGATTTTGCTTTATCCAATAACAAAAACTGATTATAGTGATCAAAAACATTTTTTATTTTATCAGTTGCTTTTTTACTATCTTTTAAAACTTCTAGACGACTTTTAATATTATCCATATTTTCAATTGCTTCTGACATCGGACGTAAATCATCATCTGATAAAGGTTGAAGTGAATTTTCCATGATTTCATATACGACAGTTGGCTTAAAATCCTTAGAAAGTTTTGGTGATCTTAACTGAACGAGTAATTTTACTAATTCATCATACTCCTCAATATCATTAAATCCAAATAGCAGATCATTTACTAATTTCATATAATCTTTTTGGCCTTCTTTAATGTATCCACCAGCGCCTATTCTATTTTCTAATTCCATTATCGTTAATGGTAATTTTTCACCCACATTTTTATAAAGTAATAAATCTATACCAATCCTTCTATTATCAGTTAATCGCAAATCCCCATGATTTTAAAGGTTTACCCCGAACGGCTTTAAAACCCATACCAATTGTCAAATAATTTTCTGTTTCACTTTTTTGAAATTCAATATATAAATAACCTATTGATTCATCTTTTCCATTATCTTCATCACCTAATAAATAATTCTCAATTTTTCTCGCTTTAGAACCAAATGGGTCTAATCTTTCAGGACTTTTATTACCATCTAATAATAAGGGAATGAAACTTTGCATCGTCACTGATTTACCAGAACCATTTGAACCTCTTAAAAGTAATTTACCATCAATAAAATGAAATTCTTCTTCATCATAATACCAAAAATTAATTAGTCCAGCTCGATTAATTATCCATCGATTATTTGTCATTGCTATCTTCTCCATTAATAAAATTTTCTGGATATCTACCTATAATTTTTCCTGTAAGCGGAAGTATTTCGATTTCCTTACCCATTAACACTTTGATCATATTAAAACTTTCCATGTATTTTTTCACTTCTACACAAAGCTGTTTATAATCCATTTCTCTATATTCTTTTGTCCATCCTTTACTATATAAAAGAATAAGCTCTTCAATTAGATTTTCAAAAAAAGTATTTGAAATTAAAATTGTATCATTTGCCTTAACGATTAATTCGCCATTTTTTAATTTTTGGATGATAATGCTATTAAATAATAATACAATATCACTAATTGCTTTTCCTCCTGGAAAAGTATCCTTCATATTTTTTTCTTGTTCTAAAACAATTAATGCTCCATTTCTATGAAGATGAAGATTGTAATTTAAATAAGATTCTAAATCATTTGCGATAGAACCTTTTTGTTTCTTGATATAATCATAATCAACATCATCTATTCCTTCATTATATACAATTGGTGACATCATTAATCTTCTGTAAACCCTTTGTCTTCGAATAATTCCTCGATCAGTTTCAATATAACCCCACTCTTCATTTTCTATATCTTTATAGGAATTATAATTTAGAATATTCATAGTAAAATTTCGAACAAAATATCTTGAAATACCTGTGCTTTCATATAACACTTCAATTTCATTATTATAAGCAAATTTGTTTTCATCACCATCATTTATTTTAATGATACCCTTTGAACTGCAAACTTCAACACTTTGATTAAGCATTTTCGATGTTGAAATAACGTCCAATCTATCGTTATTCTCAGCATGATAATTCCCTTGAATAAATTCAGTGAATTGTGATAAAACAAATTGTTCTTCCTTACCCTTATCTTCTAAAAACATGAGTAATATACATAAATATCGCATATTCCATTTGATGATTGAATTCAGTAATTCCCATCCAAGATTCTATTTTACCCGGCAAGCTTTTCCAACTTAATGAAATAAGGATTAACTACCAATTGATATCCTAATTTTTCTATCAAAATGATTTTAAATTGCGGTATTTGATCTTTTATTTGATAATATAGATCTTTATTATTATCTTTAATAATCCAATAATTTTCCATAATATTTCTAAGTTCTTTCATCATATCTACCTTTCAAATATAATTATATAGGCTAGGCATTTCAAAATTTCACCGTCATCACAGTATAGCTATACATTTTTCCATTGCTCTTGCGGCTTTCATTCACCTTAAAAATCCTTCCGTCTTCAGTTTTTCCCTTTTTGTCCGGTAGAGTTTATTCCCTTACTGAACCATTTTAAAAGAGTCAAGTCTTACATGGGATTCTATTTTAGGCAGCTTTGCAAAATCAATATGATCTATCAAAAATATAACTGTCCATTATTTACTTTTTCTTCTTCTCTTATTTTCTATTATTTTTTCAAGCATTTAAGCTTTTTCTCTTGCCGATTATTCAGCGATAGGATTTCTTCAGTGCTTTTCTCTGTAAGCATCTAATTCGTAGGTTTTATACTTTCTGCACATAAGGCTCTTCCTCAAAAATTCCACTGTTTATACTCTCTGTTTTTCTATTCAATTTCACCTTTTATATGTTTCATATTAAAAATACCAAAGACTAAGACTTGATAATTTATGTGCCTCTTCCATAGTCTTCGCATTTTAAAAACATTTCACGACAGCTTTTTATATTCCTCTTTTCTATTTGCAGCACTATTTCTGCTTTCTGCAATTTGAGAAGCATACCTTGTTATTTTTCTTATAATTTCATTTGTAATATCTAAGAATCTTAGAAGCCTCACTTTCAACTCCATTGTATACCCAAAAACCAGCCTTTCAAATTATTCCATCGTCCATAGAATATTTTCTCTAATATCAACTGCATCAGAAATTTCCATATCTATTCTTGGTATAGACTTATTCATATTGCAAAGGCTTTTTCTAATACTAGCTTCAACGGTATCATCATGATATTTGACTTAAAATATATTCAATCGCATTGAGAATTATATTGAAGGCCTTTTAATAAAATCTCTTAAATATTCTATAAATTTATCTTTAAACATTAAAAACTCTCTTAGTTTTCATCATTTCTTCTGCTTTTAAACTGTACAATTCTCTTATATAATCTTGATAATTTTGATTTAGATCTCTTAAAATCATTATTAAATGAATTCCACCATCCGCCTACTTCTCTCTTATATCTGACTGAGCCATTTTGGTAAACTTTACTTAAGTTCTTCCCTTAATTCTTTCGAGAAGTGAGGGTTCCAAGAGAAGCACTTTCAATATGATAAATTTTCTAAGTCTTATAGTTAGCCTTTCAATCTCTACACGTATATTCAGAGAATTGATAACGGAACTGCTTATTTTTAAATTCATCTACGGTAGTAACCTTTGAGGTATCTTGAATTGCTAGAAAAATTTTTCCATGCTAATAAGAACATCTAAATCTTGTTTACATTGATCCATTGTATATTCGAACTAAATTCTTGATGATCTTTTAAGCTCTTCAAAAATCTCTTCTTTATAAATCCAATATTTCATTTTTTCATATTGAAGATAAAAGTATCCGCAGAATACTCCTATATCTCCAGGCATTTTCTAGCTGTTAAATATCTCATTTCATCTATTTGTTTTAATAATTTATTCGTAATATCCATCTTACCACCAAATTCAATAATTTATCTTCATATTTAATTATATAATATATTGTTACATAATAGCTGTAACAAATAATTTTTTACAACCCATATATTATAACATATTTTTTTTATCTCATAGATGTAGACAATCTTAATTTCGACGATAAAATAACTATCTAAACTGGTTTCTATCTGTTAATAACTAGATGAAAAAAGACACCCTTCAAATCGAAGAATGTACCCTACATTAGATTTAATGGACAATCATATCCCGGATAACAGATGAGGCTACAAAACAAATACTATTAGTAGAATCAACAGGAAAAATAGCAGTGATTGTTGCTAATCAAATTAAAGTACAAGAGTCATCCATTCTCCCCTGAGACATTTACATCTTGCTCAAATGAAATTGTTTGATTTGGATCACCATTAATAGTGACAACAGATTCATAATTGCCAGTATTTTCAAGTCCTTTAATTATCGGTTCATAAAAGTCAACATAACTAGTTACAAGAGCATTCCAATATAGTAAATCATTAACATAGTAAAATAGAGCTTTATTTCCATTTTCATCGACAATATCAGTTATTTTTCCAGTAATGTAATCAAAATTAACTGTAAATGATTTATGACTTTTTGTATAAGTGTATTTGGTATACTTTTGACTTGTAGAACCTATATCATAAAGTTCTTTATATAAACCTGTTGAAGATTGTATTGAAAACAAGGTTGTAAATATTATTTAAATTTAATAAGCGTTTGCCTTGCCAAATTAATGTATTAGTTACCCCATCTTTTATAATCTTTGTAGGATTACCTTTATATGCATCCTCATATTCTAGTGACATTACGGTAGTATTTGTCAATAAGTTCTTAATAGAAACTAATCTATCTTTAACAACAGTATCATAAATATATTGTTCATTAACTGTTGTATTACCGTTATCTACTATTTTATGGGTATCAATATTATTATTTTGATCATAACTAAATGATTCAGTTTTTGTAATTGTCGTTTTCTAACATCCTATGCAAAACTGTTGTATGAAAGTGGTAATCTAAAGGATACTATCCAAAATATACACCAACTGCATTGGTCTGGTAAATCAGGTCTATGGCGAAAATATCATTACCAAAGGCTATCTCACACAGAATCTTGCAGCTATTTGTGCCTCTGCTGGAAATACCAAGATGGCAATGCTGTATTATTCACAGGCTGAGAATATTCTAAAGCAGTAACTTGATGTGGAACATTCCGATTTGAAAAATATGTTCAGAACAAGAAACTATTGTAGAAAATGGGTTTGTTGATAATTCTGCACCAGTTACCCTTCCTTTGTTTGGTAACATAAAATCAATTGCTTTTATCACATAATATACCAACTGATATATCATTTAGCCTTCGCGCAAAAAAGAATTCTTGAATGAAAAAACACTACAGATCAATTTGCATCTGCAGTGCTTTCAATCATTCAATATATGCAATACTAATCAAACTTAATTTCTTCTTCTGCTTTACTATATACATCAAATTGATTTTGTACATCAATTCTATTTACAATCCAGCCTCTAACCATACACATCTTTATGAAATCATCAATACGGTTTACACCATTCATTTCCTTTAAAGTAACTATAACTCCAAACTGAAGTCCTCGTCCTGCTTTTGGTTCAAGACGTTCCTTTGTCTTTATGCTTAATCCCCACATTCCTGCATCATAAACTTTTCGTGGTCTTGCATTTTCTTTAATTGTTTCACTAATATGTTTAACATTATCCCATTTACGGTACATTTTACGTGCTTCTTCTTCATAAATATGTAATTACTCCTTCTTCTGCTTGCTTATTACAATCAATTGTTTTTATAGTTGCCTTACCCTTTTTCTCCATAATACGTCCAAAATGGATATCCATCTCTGTACTTGTATAATCTACTCCTTGATTACGGTCACTTTTAGGGAAATATATAAGTGTTGCTTTGGCAAAATACGGATGCGCATTCATATCTTGAGGAACCGGTATATTATACGTATAAGTTTCATATTCATCAATTGATCCATTCATAATAAAGCGTATTTCATCATCTTTTGAATATAAAATATCTTCAATACGTCTTTGGAACAATTCCATAACCAATACGAAATGAACCATTATCCTTGACGCTTCCATCCTGCAGCTGAATCAATTATCAATGCTTTTGCCACTCTCTCGACTCAGTCCCATAATATGAATAAGATATGCCATTTTTCTTGTAATCCAAGGAGCCGCAAAGGAAGTTCCCGATAACATAGCTTTACCTAATGGTTCGCATACAACAATTTTATCTGGTCCATCCCCACCATAATAGCTTACATCTGGCTTATGAAAAAAAGATAAGACTGGTCCAGATTCTGGTATAAGATGCTGATTTCCCACTGAAAATCAACAGCATTTACCACCAAGTGAATTTAATGAATCTGCTGGGGCACCAATTTTATATGATGATTGTGACTCTCTTTCTTTTATTGGTACCTGCAACAACAAATATTACATCATATTCGCATTGAATCTTATCTAATTCTGCTGCTTCAGGAGAGATAAAGTTATTATCAATCTCCATTGCAGAACCTAAAGATAAATTCCAAACTTTAATATCTCGGTTTTCTGCCACGATATTTCGAATGAGTTTTAATATTGTAAATGAACTAAATCTACCTGCTGTAGCAACACCAAAATGTCTTACACGAAATCTACCACATCCATCATCCAACGACGGATTAAATGATGGCCCATCTACAATTATCGATGAAACTGCAGTTCCATGATTACAATCCTCTGTCTTTATTTCAAAATCTGAAGATAATTTATTTTTATATTTAACCCACTCATGAAAATATACTCTTTCATCAAACTGAGTATCAATCACACCAACAACCGGTTCCTGATTCTGGTTTTCGAATTGTAATCATTTTCTCCTTTTCATCATCAAAATATGTTATATCTTCACGTGTGATCTCTGAAAAGTCCTTCACATTCATAGCTATCAAGATATGGTGCATTTTCTTGAAGAATTCTAATTTCATCCGGATTCAAGTCTTATAGTTGTCTCATCTATCATTTTGGCATTTATCATATCTATTCCAAATTTTCTAAATAAATTTAATGTTCCAACTCCGGTTTTATATATAGTAATGATTGATTCTTCTTCTATTTTATTGTGTATCTCTGTCAATATCAAATTTTTCAACAAAGTATGCATCGACTATGGTTCGTAAAAAAGTAGTTTTTGACAATATGAGTTGTCATTATAATTTCCCATTATTAATATTCTCAATTTCCTTATCTGTAATCTGACCTCTATACTTATCCCGGATAATTCTTTCAGAAGCATCTAATTTTTATATAGAATCCTGAATTGCTTTAAGATTTATAAAATATGTGAAAACATGTTTTTGTTTAGCTTCCCATTTTATTTTCAGATTCCCAAATAAATTTCGCCCCACGAATCGATTTATTAGGGGATTTGCTTCCTTCTCCTAGTAATGTTTTGTAGTCGATTACTTTTTGCAACAACATGTCTATAATGCACACTAACTAAGTGCACCTCCTATTGTTTGTTGATTTTTTTCCCAATAATCCTCAAAATTTTCTTAAGTTGCTACTTCATTAGTTCTTCAATATGCTGTACTGTTACTTTTGCTTTTTTAGGTAATTTTTATTGGCCCAAAAGCGCATTAATATTTTTTCTTTGTTGAAATTGCCCTTTTAATTGTAAAATATTATTCATCTTCACTCTGCCTCCTTTAATTCACGTGCAACACTACTTTTAGATATCTTGATAAAATTTCAATTTCACGTATCGTGAATTTCTGTGATTGTAGTTTTTTTAAATCTTCTGGTTTTTCATGAACAAACTGTATAATACAATCTTCTAAAATAATCTATAGCCATCCTCTGGATCACTAAATGCAACTGCTGTTCTTATAATATTTTTTAGATCCCCTGGATAGGGTATTGGATCCATTAAATGCTAGTATCTTTCGAAACAGCCTAACATCTTTATTAGCAAGTTTAAATTTTGTCAGAAATTTATTTAGCATTTCTTCTGCTATCAATATTAAATCATCTTGTGTATATCGATTAAAATCTATAACGGAATCAAATCTCCGAATCAATGCTTTATCAAAATATGAAAATAAATTTGTTGTTGCAACTCAAAACAATTCTTTCGTCCATATAATCCATTCCTTTTAGCATTGCAGATGTAGCTCTGTCCCATTTCACTCAAGTCATTGGAATTTGTTCGATCTAAAGCTACTGCATCAATCTCATCAAATAAGACTATAACCTTTTCAGGATGAACAAAATTATTTATTTCTTTAAATAATGCATGAAATATTTTTTTGAGTTTGACCAAGTTTACTGTCAATTATAGCAGCAAAGTCCACCATATAAATATCACGATTCAATATGCGTGCTAATTGTTTTACAGCTTCTGTTTTTCCTGTTCCTGGTGTTCCTTGAAGCAGAAATTTATTAATTCCTACATTATGAGCAACCGCATTAACAATTCCCAATAAATCCTGATAATGGCTTCAGGAAGCCATAAAGCATGTCACCCTGATCGATTCTATTTTTTCAAAAATGGCAGATTCATTTTCATTCAATTGTGGGATAAATGTATTGGCATTTGACATTAATGCCATAATATATTCTGCTAATTGATAATCACCTGCTGTCATCAAAATCTTTTGCAATTTCGTATGCTTCACTGCGAAATCCTGCATCATTATCCTCTGAATAATATTTTATTAAATTAATAACGTTTTTCTTTTTCATATGCGTACACTCCTATACTTATTAATCTATATATATTATATAACTAGGGACATTTTTGTCAATATTGGGACAAAATATTTTACTTTATCACTGACTTTATATATTTGCGATGTTATAGTTGTTGTACAGAAAGTAATAAATCATAACACAAAAATTCAAATAAAAAAGAAACCTGCATCTAAAAAATAGAATACTGGGCTTTGTGTACATACGTACTTTTCCCAAAGACAGTGTACCACAGAATAATCCCATGTACAATTCGAACATTTATTCTCAACGGTTTCCCTATTATTGTTTACATAGATAAAAATAACCGGAGGGAATAACAATGAAAGCAACAAAAATCAAAATGAAATTAGGATGTGAACATTCAAACATAATTCATGAAATCTCTCAAATTTATCTTGAAGGATGTAAGGAACCTGGATATTACGAAGTATCTGTTTTATATGATTACCTAAAACAAAAATCCAGGCACAATTCAAGTAAATATTTATACATATCCTAATTTAATCCCTGCACTTAGTTCCAGCAATGAAAAGTATGTTCGTTCAGAAGCTAACGATACTCCAAATGACAACCTTCTAAAATTGCTAAGGTACTAAATTTTCACTTAAGCAAATCAAAGATAAATGCGCATTTTATAACCTTTGTACAATAACTTTCGCCACCTTATAGCTTCATACTAAAATTTCAGCAAGACAATATCTCATTATTCTTATCTCCCCTTCGTTCGAATTTGTTCTACCACATTTTATTCTGTCATCAATGTCTGATTCTTTTGGTTGACGCAATGTGATGTTTTTCCCTATCATTTGTATTTTATTCACGATAATCCCCTCTTTCTTATTGCCGATTCTTTTGGCCATCAATTAGGTATTGACGAAATCTATGCCGACTTACTTCCTGAGGATAAGTTAACCATAATCACTAAACTTCAAAAGCATTATAAAATTGCGATGATTGGTGATTGGGTTAATGACGCACTTTCTTTGTCAACTGCTGATTTAGGGATATCAATGGGGAGTATAGGAACAGATGTTGCAGTTGAAACAGCGGATGTTGTCTTATTATCTGATAAATTGAGTAAAATTAATTATCTATTTCCCTTAAGTAAGGCAACAAACAAGAATTTAAAACAAAACTTAAGCTTTTCTTTACTAGTCGTATTTGTGCTATTGGCGGGTGTTTTACTTGGTAAAGTATTTATGGCACTTGGTATGTTAGTTCATGATATTAATGTCATATTAGTCATCATAAATGCGATACGTTTAAACCATTACAAATATAAAATAAAATAGGAGCCGTAATATGAAAATTACATTTTAAATAGCTCCTTTCATATTAAGAAAATTCAATATATCCAAGCCTATGTGTCGATTGAGCGATAATTGATGTTCAATATCTAGTTTTTTTTCTGTCCTTTATTTGTATTACTTTCGTAAACTGATTGCAACTTTAACCACATAGAAAAAGACGTGCCAAACATGATTGATAATTTGTGTGTGTATTCATTAGATAGAGGTATTAATCCATTAACTAATTTATTTAAAGACATCGAGGTAACATCAAGTCTCTTCGCAAATTCATCTTGTTTAATACCCATTTCTTTTATTTGTTCATTAATATAGTATCAAAGATATAATATTTTAGTTATACCTAGTTGATTTAGAAACAAGCTTATCAATTGATCTCTCAAGTTGATTATTATAGTCACTTAAAATATGGATGAATCTAATTCCATTAGTGTTATATAGCAAAATTACTTAAAAGTTCCCAAATGATTCTAGAACATTTTAATATGAAAAAAGTAAATGAGGATTACCACCATCATTTACCTTTTCCATATATTTGACATGCAATTAATTTTTAGCTAAAAATTTATTCATCAATACGTCGATATTCTTCTTTATCTAGAATAGTACCTATACCTTCACCATAAAATGCGACATCATCAATTGCTAACCAACGACTTTTTTGACCATATTTAAAATTAGTGATACAGTTACATCCTTTTTTCTTAGCTTTTTTGGCTAAATCTGCTTTAACATCATTTAAATTCTTTAATTGTGCTCCAATTTTAAAACTTAAATCAGATTTTATTTTCCCTACTTTTTTACTTACTTCATAATCTCCTTCAATAAAACAAACTTCATTATAAAAATTAGTATACGCCATATTAGCCTTCTCTTTCTAACACAGCAACAAATTCTTGTCTAGCTCCACCAAATCCACCAGGTACATCTGCAGTTGCACATGTAATTAATACCCAACCTTGTTGTGCATATGAATTAAGTGCCCCTTCTAATTTAGCTGGATCAAATTTACCAGAAAACCATTTATCTTTTTGTGTTAGAACTTTGTACTCTTTCAATACAGAACCCTCCTTTTAATAGCTCACCTATGATTTGTTATATTTTACAGATGAACTCTTTTATATAATCTATTATTCAATTTTATCTATTTTACTATAATCACTTATATAATGAATTCTATTTGTCATTATTTACATCATTAGAAGTAGAATAAAGTAATAAAAAAATAATTACTGTATGATAATAGTCGATATTGTAAAAAAAAGTTAGATTACTATCTAACATCAAGTTTACTTAATATTATATGTGTGTAATTATGCCATAAATTGTAATACTAAATTAGTATTTATGAAATAATATTTCATGTTACATGAAATCAGTATATAATTGTTAATGATCTAGCATAATAAAATTAATAGAATAAAGAAAGAAAGAAATGGTGCTATGGATAAAAAATATTTTTATATATTTCTTACTAGAGACGGAACAACTACTTTACCTGATAAAGATAATGAAGATGCAATAATTGAAAATATGCAATACCTTGGTGACTTAGAATCAAATGATGATGCAATCGAAAAAGTCATCGATGAGTTTTACCAAAATAATTCTTACCTTACAAAAGATTATAAATTTAATGACCTGATTGTTAAAAGATTTAATAATCAAGTTAAAACGTATTAAATAAGAAAAAATCAGGTTCATTGTGACCTGATTTTTGTTTGCGTTTTTTATCTTTCATAATGAATTTTATTCATAATTAACAATTTCGAAAGCTAATATTAACTGGCAAGAACTTTCATAAGGTTGTTCCTTCTGAATTAGTATAAGAAATATTCTCCAAATTTCCCTGATATTTATAGATAATGTCATTTAGCAATAAGATTAATTCCATCATTACCTTCTTATACTATTTTTCGAAGAAACGATATTCTGCAGGATAATTCTTTATAATTTGAAATATTGTAATATTTTGAATACACATCTCATTTTTTTCAGTATTTAATCTAAAGGAATATGATAATTTTGTTTTAAATTATTAAATCTGTCATAGCCAATGTGTCTATCATGCTGTAACCTTCCAACGACAATACCAGGATGAATACTAATTACTTTAGCAAAATGTTCTATATCATCAATTGTAAAACAATTATTTTGTACAAATTGAGTATAATCCTGACTCGGTATTAATAAATCCCTGGCGAATTCATCAGCTTCTTGTTCGAATTTTAGATTTAATTCTGATATTTTAAATGCTTTGTCAGTATTAACTAAAGCTATTTTCGTTTTCTGTTGAAAGACGTGTTTAATTTCATGAAACAATGAGAACCAAAAAGTATCAGCTCGTAGACCTCTATCATTAAGCGCTATAAGCACTTTCTGATGACTTAGCCATTTTGTAACTCCATTGATGCCAGAATTTTTTAAATGAGGCAGAAGAACAAAAGTGATACCACAATTATATAATATTTCGTTTAATTTAAGAAAAAATTGTTCGGGTTCTTCAATAGTCATAATTCTTATTTCATCTAAATGTTGCTTTAAACCTACGATATTCACTGGAGGCGTATCCTTTAGCTGTGCAATATTTATTGCGGTTTGTAGCCAAGCATTGGAATTAACTATTCTCTTAATGTCATGTTTTGTAGTTGCTGTACGGTAATTCGCAAATATATCAATTTTTGCTAATAGGCTTAAAGAGGATACATGAAAAAATGAACATAAATTTTTGATTTTATCATTTATATTATCCACTTTAGAAACAAACTTATTTTTAATAAAATAATTATAATCTATTAAATTTGCGAATTCTTTTTCTTTATCAAATTTTTTACATTCCTCTATTTGGATTACTTTCTCTTCATAAACAGTTTGTAACTTTAACCACATAGAAACTGATGTACCAAACATAATCGATAATTTGTATGCAACATCATTAGATAAGGGTATTAATCCATTAACTAATTTACTGATAGTTTTCGAGTTTACATCAAGTCTTTTAGCGAATTCATCTTGGGTAATACCCATTTCCTTTATTTGTTCATCAATATAGTATCCAGGATGATAAGTAATAATATCACCGTATTCATATAATTGTTTAATCATGGTAATCAACCACCTCCATTAAGATAATTACCTTTGATATTTTATAAATTGTAATCATATCATTTCCATCCCATTTTTTTCCCTTTTCATCTAAGGGAATTATAATTAATCTATATTTACTTTTTGCAAGTGTTATTGATAATTGTCCCGTTCTGTCTATTCCATCCTTAATTCCCAGAGGATGTAATCTATAACTCGAAAAAGCTTTAATATCAAAAAGATTTTCTGCACTTTCTAGTATATTAATGATGGAATATAGTTTTTCTGCAACATTATTTCCATATACACTTTTTGCTTTTTTAATAGATGAGCAGTATTCTTTAATTTTTTTATTTTCATATCGAAGATCCATTTAAGAATAACAACTCCATTCTAATATTTTATTACCAAAAAAGTAATTTATTCTATATTATTATACTCTTTATTTCTCTAATTGTGAAGTTTATTCGTTTTAATATAGTATATTTTAAGAATAAAATTTTTTCCCCATCATGTTTATACCATTAATATCTTAATTAACTAGATGCAGTTATATGGATATGCTCTTTGTAAAAATTGAAACCCTCATACCTCAGCTTTCATAATAAACTATGACTAACAATTAAAAGCTTAGGTATAAAATATAGAGTGATAAAGATACTGAAGAAACAAATATTGAAAATATGCAATACCTTGGAGACTTAGAATCAAATGATGAAATAATTGATAATGTCATAAATGAGTTTTATCAAAACAATAATTATCTTATAAATAATTATAAATTTAATGACCTTATAGTTAAAAGATTTAGTAACCAAGTTAAAACATATTAAACAAGAAAAAATCAGGTTCATTAAGCCTGATTTTTCTTATTTATAATAACAACGCAATAATAAATCACATCCTTTTCTATAAAACATATGATTTATTTTTTTAATCATATAAGAACTATATTAATTAGTCCATCTATTTAAGAACTGTAATTTCATTTCCTGCTAAATACCAAAATCAAATTTCAAATATTCTGGGATTTCGTGATTTAGAATAATATCAAATAATAAACTTAGTTTTGTGTTTTGACTAGGTCTGGGATTTGTTAATTCACCTTTACCTATATAAATATATGGTAAAGTGATGCCATCTTCTTTTTTTATTTTTCTAACAAATAAGTGACAATATTTTTGCATTATTAAATCTGTGCCTGTTTTATTAAGTAATGTTGTACTAGTTGAGGATTCCCATTGTAGTAAACTCGCGTTTATAAATTTATCATTATATAATAACCATTCATCTTTACTTTGATCTTTTTTTAAGTCAATAAATAAATAAAGTTCATTCTCATAATATTTGATTCCTTCTCTAAATGTCATGGTGTTAGCATAAATAGCTTGTAAAAATTGAATTCTTGAATAATGGGTATGTACTTTTAAATTTGTTTCACAATTACTAAATTCTTTTTCAAATCTCTTTAAACCATATTCTAATAAATCATTAATAAAGTCTTTAAATAATTCATTATTAAAAGAAATATTTAAATTAATCTTATCATCTATTGAAGATACATACTGTTCTTTTAAGGCTTGTTCTTTTTCACTGTAAAACTTATTTTGTAAGAAACTTAAAGCATGTTCAAATGCTCTTAATGAGAAGTTATTCGTTTCATCTTTTATAGACCGTAACAGCTCATCGTAATTTTGATTATTTCTTTCCATTAAAGACCCTATGATCATAAATTCTTCTTTTCTAATGAGTGGAAGAAAAGATGATAAATATTTAATAAAATCTCGTTCTTTCTTGATAAATGTTGGCGTATCATTTTCTAGTTTAATTAAAAATTCATAATATGAACCTTTTGTTTTAATAAATCTTAAAATATCTGGTGAACTATCAACATTAAAATAATCCATGTGTTTTGGGATTTCACCATTTAAATAAGTTTTAAAATTACTGTAATCTTGCCCTAAAAATACGAGACTATTAAAATTCGTACTTTCGATTTGTTTTAATATTTCTTCTTTACTTTTTTCATCAATATTGATTTCTATTGGTAAATCTAAATTAGTGAAATCATTCATAATACTAGCGATTAAAAAAGATTTATCTACATAAACATCCTGTGCTAGTGTACTTAGTGCTAATGCTATTTGAACACTTCGCTTATAATTATTTCCTATAAAGTCTAATACAGTTAAATATTCTTTATCAGGATATTTTCTTAATCCTCTTCCTAGTTGTTGAATAAAAACAGTAGAGGATTCTGTTGGTCTTAAGAATAAAACCATATTTACTTGAGGTAGGTCCACGCCTTCATTTAAAATATCAATTGTGAAAATAATTTGCAATGGATTTTTGTCATCTTGCAAACGATAGAAAGCATCCATTCTTTCTCTTGTATTATTCTTTCCATATAAATAAGTAGAAGGATAACCTAGGAACGTCATATTATCACTCATTAATTTAGCATGGTCAATGTTACGACAAAAGCCAATTGCTTTTAGTTTTTGACCAGATGGCTTATATTCGCCGATTTTATCAGCAATAAATTCAGCCCTTACATTTGATGATAATTCTTGTATGAGCTTTCTCGCATTAATTTCACTATAATCAACAAATTGATCTTTTATTCCATAATATTTAAACGGAACAATCAGGTCATTGATTAATGCATCTCGTAACCTCAATTCATAAGGAACATTATTTTTAAATATATCGAAGATACTCTCATTATCCATTCTTTCTGGTGTAGCGGTTAGTCCTAATAAAAATCGTGGTTGAAAGTATTCTAATATATTTTGATATGTACTAGCAACAGCATGATGAACCTCATCAATAATAATATAATCAAATTCATCTTTATTAAATAATACTAGATTTTTACTTAATAAAATATTAGATGCAAAAATAAAATCTTTATCTATCTCTTTAAAATCACCAATCATTTTACCATATGACACAGCTTCGCCAAAAACTTTTCTAAATGTTTTAATCGCTTCGTTAATAATCGTATCCCGATGAACAATAAACAGCAATCTTTTGGCATCAAATATTTTGGCATCAAAAGCAGCTAAATATGTTTTACCACTCCCTGTTGCCGCAATAACTAATGCTTTATCAACTGCCATGTCTCGATAGCGTCTAATTTCTTTCAATGCTTTTATTTGCATATAATTAGGAGTAATTAACCCTACAATAGGGTCAAAATCCATGTCCCACTTCTCAGTCACATATTCAAGTTGTTTAGTATATTGAACAATAACCTCTTTTGTTAATTCATCAGTTTTTTCCCATAAATAATTAAACTCATTTATCACATGAATATAGATATCTTCTCTTTCTTTGGAGAATAGAGATATATTCCATTCAATGTTTTTAAGCAAAGCATACCTTGTGATATTAGAGGAACCGACAATCACCTCATAATAATCACCATATTCAAAGAGATAGCCTTTAGAATGAAAACCAATATTGCTAAACGTTTTATAATCAATTTTACAAGAAAAATTTTGATATTTCTGGCTTAATTCTAAAAATTTTTCTAATGACGGAATGTCTGTAAAATTTTGATAAGTTGATGTAATCAACTTACCTACTACCCCTCTTTTTAAAGCTGTTTCAATTTCATCAATAATTAATTTTAATCCCGCAAGTTTAATAAAACTTACTGAAAAATGGAAACTCTTACAATTTAGAATTGATTCTTTAATCTTATCTAAAAATCGTTTATCAGTATAATTAGTTAAAAACTCCGTTTCATATTGCATTTTATGACCCCATCCCTATACATTCATTAGACATAAAAATAAACCTTTAATTTTATTATAAACTAAAGATTTATAAATAGCTAGATTTAATCCAAAGAGTGGCTAGTTTTGGTACCTTTTTTGGTTCGCTTTTAACCGTTTTATATGTTGCTTCATATTCTCTTTTGTATTTTCCTTCACTAATGCTTAGTTTGATGATACTTTCCGATACTCTGCATCATAAAAAAGATTGCATTCAATTTAAAAGAATATGATAAATTTGTTTCAAGTAATTGAATTGATCATAGCTTATATATCAGTCATGTTGTAATTTCCCAACAACAATGCTTGGATGAATGACAATTTCTTTGGTAAAAAGTTCTATATCATCTATTATAAAACAATTGTTTTGTGCAAATCTAGTACAATTCTGACCATGTATTAATAAATCTCTAACAAATTCATCTGCTGCTTGTTCGAATTTTTGTAATTTTATTAAAAAAATCAGGAATTATTATTTACAGAATCATTCCTGATATCTATAGATTGATAACTGTGTACTTAATAATACATAATTTGAAAAAATCTCAACTCTTTTGGTAAAGTAATATTCTATAAAAATTTTTTGTATTTTTTTATTTCATAGCTATGTAATGACTGAATTAATTTCAGTTTGTATTCTTTTAATAGATTTACCTGAATGTAAGGCTTAGAACCTTTTAAAATAGATTCCATTATTGTATCTAAATAATATTCATTTAAATCTTCCAACTGATTATATAAATCAATATTAAAGAGTTTTATATTATCAACTATATTTTCTTTTATATTTATAAAGTATTCGTGAATATTTCTTTTATTAAGATTATTGTATTTTGCAATAATCTCGCTAAATATAATTAATATACTTTCAAGTTTTATTATCGACCTAAACCAGTAATTATTAGTTTGATATTTGTTTTCATTCTTATAGAATTGTAGCATTAATATACTGTAAATAATTATAAATAGTAAATTTATTATAGCGACTACCAATGTCCATATTTCCACATTACTGATTTCACTCACAAATTACTCCTCCCATTATTTCTACTATTTTCTTAATGGATCTCCCGCTTTTTTTGATTCTTCAATTCCTCTTTCTATATCTTCATTAATTTCATCTTTATATGTTATATTATCTAGATTAAAACAATATTTATCTCTAAATTTATCCTCACCTAAATTATTAATACTTTCTGAAAAAAGTCCCAAAAAAAATGAATATGTAATTAATTCTGTATCTTTATGTATTACTACATTGTATTTCTCACCTTATCTTTAACGGTTATACCTAATTCTTCCCTAGCTTTATCACCTAGGTCTCTTCCTGAATAAATTAATGAATTATCAGATCTATATTTGCGAATATCCAATGTGTTATTATTTACCATTTATTATTGACCTCCTAATCTTCTTTCCCTACAATTTTATTTAGATACTTTGGATCCAGATAAAATTTCATGGATATTATAGTCCCTGGAAAATAATTTGAGATTGTTTTAACATAGTTATCATCTGGTAGTTTTCTTAAATCATTATCGTCATTAAATGCGATTTGCATTCTATTATTGTCATTATTTTTTTGCATTTTATACTTCCCTGTAAATCTTATGTATGATTTACCCGAAATAATACACATTTTTGATTCCTTTTCTTTTGTATTGCCAATTTGTTGAAAAGTTTCAATTAGTTGTTTAGTACCAGAACCTCTTGATTTACTTATAGTATTAATATTTCTCAACCTGCTTACTCCATCTTGAAGAGCATATAGGGTCCACAACAACTCCTCACTAAACTTATTATTAAATTTGTTTTGGTGTATTACCGTTAAATCATCTATTGATTTTTTAATTGTAATTCAACGTTATCAAGATTAGGTTTATGAAAATGTTTATATAAACCCTCATATATTGTTTGTCCAAAATTAAAGATAGCGATGTTAACTTCTCCCAAATCTTCTTCTTTCAAATAATAAGCACTAACAAACCATTGTTTGAAATCTAATTCATTATTTGTTGAATGAATGATACAATTATCGATTACCTCTGAAGTTAATTTATGAATTACACGTCTTCCATTGATATTTAGTTTAAATGCATGTTTCTTTAAACAGCTATCAAAAAAATCAGTGACTCTAGTCGAAACAGAATCTGAATTTAGTTTATTATTTATACCAAATAACGTTTTAGTTTTATCTCCACCTTTGATTAACTCAATATAGTCTATCAAATCTGAACTATCTACTTGTTGTCTATCAATATCAGAAATTCCTAAATTATACTTGATACCGTTGGTTTCAATTAATAATCTAACTTTTGGGTTTAAAGGATGTATTCCTGATATATCAATCTTTGAGACCCATTCAAGTGTAATGTAAAAATATCCATTATAGATGACGCTGCCAATTCCAAATTTTCACAATTCTCATGATTAAATATAATCTCTTTGATTTCCTTTTTCTTTTTAATAGTATAAATTTCTTGAAACACCTTAATAGCTTCCTCAGGATTATCTACTAAAGAAAAAGATTTAGGAATTGTAATTTTTGCATATGTTTTATTTAATATATTTAAATGCGTTTTAACATTAAATTTACTATATTTAATAAAAGTAAAAAAATCCTTAAAATTATTAAGTGGTGGTTTTCCTTTCCTATCTTTTCTTTTTCGATTAATTCTCCATCATTTCTTTCCTATTTTTATAAAAATAATTTTTTCTTTTTTTCAAAATCCTTGTCTTTTTCCCTGAAAGATAAGTTTCTCCCACAGTTTTCAAATAAACAACTCCCCAATTTATTATATTATAATAAATATCTATTTATTTATTTATTAAATTTTTTCTTCTAAAAAAACCTTTAATCAGTTGATTAGCTTTGCGTCTCATCTCCTCCCTTTCACCCATTCATGAGTATATTCTATCATTTTTAACATATAATTACAATAATTTACATCTTAATGCAATATTAAAAAAAGAAATAAGCTAAGTTATTCCTTTTTTACTGCTTTATACAACTTATAAAAGGAAATTCTCATAACGTTTAATTGTTAAATCTAAATAGTCTTTCACATTGTCAATTCCGATATATTTTCTATTTAATTCTTTACAAGCAATCCCTGTAGTTCCACTACCATTGAAAGGATCTAAAATTACTTCATTTTCATTCGTAGAAGCTAAAATAATTCTCCGCAATAATTCTAATGGTTTTTGCGTTGGATGCTTCCCATATTTTTTTTCACTTGGCTTTGTTAAAGAAGTTTCCCATACATCTTTCATCTGCTTATCATTATTTAATGACTTCATTAATTTGTAATTAAATGTATGTTTGGCTTTCTTAATATCCTTTTTTGCCCAAAGAATAGTTTCTGTTGAATGGGTAAAAGTTCTACAACTAATATTAGGTGGTGGGTTTGTTTTTTTCCATGTAATATTATTAATGATTTTGAATCCCTCTTCTTCAAGTGCTAATCCAATAGAATAAATATTATGCATAGTTCCGCTAATCCAAATAGACCCAGAATCTTTTAGTACTCTTTTGCACATTCTTATCCATCTTCTATTAAATTTATGTTTTTCTTTCAGTGTTATTTTTTCATCCCATTTAGCTTTTTTTACACTTTCCATTTTTCCACTCTTACATGTAATTCCTTCTCCAGATAAAAAATAAGGTGGATCTGCAAATATCATATTAATAGAACCTGTGTTAATCTTTGATAGTAATTTAAAACTATCACCTAATAATAATTTAAAATTATATTCCTCGAAATAACATTTCTTTGTTTTAGTAATGGTATCCATATAATCTTCCTTTTAATAGATAAAAATTTGATTTATTTAAATATATATTCAAAAACATTTTTTTCTAGATCTGATAAATTATAAACATGTTCCATAATATCATATGTTTCTTTTAGATTTGATTTTGCACTATTCCAACCTACACCATCTGTTACCCATACAAAAGAAATATTTACTAGGTTCTTTATATCGTTCGCTAATGATTTGTAACTTCTAGCTGTTTCATTTAGCTTAGAACCACCACCAGAATAAAAATTAGTTTCAAGCAAGTATAAATGATTAGTAGTTTTAATCACAAAATCAAATCTTTTTTCCGCATCTTTCTCTGCATTGTTATCTAAAATTAATGAATCTAAATTTATTCCATAAGCCGATTTAATCTCAGCCTTTTTCATTTCTTTGTTATATTTAACATTAGGTACTTGTCTAATATAGTTCTCAATTATATTTTCCATTGCTGTACCTGTTCTGTTTTTTCTTGCGTTTGAATCTAATCCAACTTCTACTCCTGTAACATAATCCAATAAGCATTTTATTTTTTTATTTTCCATTAAGTCAAACAAACCTGTCTCGCGCATAAATTTTACGTAAACATTCGCATCTTGATAATTGTTTTTAAAATTAATCTTAAATTCTTTATCATCAATTACCGGAATTTCCGTCTTTCTCACTGCCAAAAGTAGTGGTATTGCATTGATAGTTTTTGGATATTCAGTGATAATATTTACGAATTCTTTTTCAATATTAGTTGAACCAAGTAAAGAATTCAAAATATTTAATTCGATTTTCAATTTTGCTACATTCTTATAAACTTTATCAAAATCTGTGTAATATTTATAATTTGCTACTGTATCTTTTAATGTTGACATAAATACATCAAATGATTGTTTCATAAAAATCTCCCCATTCTTTTCATATTTTAATAATTATATATAATAACTTCCTCACCATTTCTATTTTTAGCATCGGAATTTATCATACGTTTGACATTAATAGTATCTATTTTAAAATCTTGGTACAATTCTCTAATCAGTGGAGTATCATGGTTACTTAACATAACATAACATCCCTTTTTATGTAAATTTTTAAACACCTGAGCAAGCCTTTTTTGACCTTCTACCCCAAATCCACCTATAGTATAACTATCAAAGGTATCTTTTTTTATTAAATCATAAGGTGGATCAAAATAGATGAAGTCACCTTTTGTTGCATCTATAACTGATGCTTCAAAATCACCATTTAAGATTTTTACATGATGATTATTTAAATACTCACTTAAATTAATAATATTATTCCTATTATATGTATTAACTTTTTCCTTCTTATTAAAAGGAACATTAAATTGCCCTTTGGAATTGATTCTGTATAACCCATTAAAGCATGTTTTATTTAAGTAAATAAAACGAGCAGCTTTATCTATATCACTTAGTTCATTCAATATATCGAAATCCCTATCCATACCTCTAACTTTATAGTAATATTCCTCAGGATTTATCCTATGATTATTTTCAAATTCATCTAACTTGTCCATAAGTTTATATGGTTGATTTTTGATTATTAAATATGTATTTATTAATTCCTGAGAATAATCGTTTATGACAATATTTTGTTTTTTTAAATGCATAAAAACTGCTCCACCGCCTACAAATGGTTCATAGTAGTGGTTAAAATGATTTGGTAATCTTCTTTCAATGTCTAGTATAACTTGTCTTTTTCCTCCAGCCCATTTAACAAATGGGTTGATGTCTTTTGCGTACATTTTATCACCTTTATTATTTTATAAGGTTATTGTACCATATCCAGACATTATTTTACAGCATCTATCCTTCTTATTGCAAGTTCGTAAAATTCTTTTTCTTTTTCAATACCAATAAATTTTCGATTTAACATTTTAGCAGCGACACAGGTTGTGCCGCTACCCATAAATGGATCTAACACGATATCTCCTTCGTTACTACTCGCCAATATAATTCTTTTTAATAAGTTAATTGGTTTTTGAGTAGGATGTTTCCCATGTTTTTTTTCAGTCATACTAACAGCATTCATTACCCAGACATCATTCATTTCTTTATTTTCTATCTTAAACATTTCATCGTAATTGAATGTATGTTTATATCCTTTCTTAGCCCAAATTATATATTCAGCTGAGAATCTAAATTTGTTTTTATATATTAATGGTGGTGGGTCATTTTTATTCCACGTAATAAAATTAATTATTTTGAAATCTAAATCGTTTAATACATATCCTACATCAAATATATTGTGATGAGTCCCGCTTATCCATATGCTACCATCATTTTTTAATACTCTTTTACATTCAATCAGCCATTTTCTTGTAAATATTCTAGCATCCTCCTTGTTAGATTTATCCCACTCCCCTTTATTAACTGATACGACTTTTCCACAACTGTATGATACACCTCCATTAGATAAAAAATAGGGAGGGTCAGCAAATACTAAATCAATTGAATCTTTTTCAACTTCTTTTAAGATTTGTATACAATCCTCATTATATAATTTATCGAATTCCATAAAAAAACACCTCCAATATTATATACTATTTGGAGGTGTAAATTTTATAACTTTTAATCATTTAAATACCACAGTGGTTGTAAAACGTCTGTGTATAATTTATCATTTTTATTTTCTTTACACACATACTTATTTGATGGAGGTTGGAATTTACATACACTCATACATAGATTATCGATTTCCTTTTTATTATCTAAAAATTCTCTTATCCAACCTTGAAAAAATAAAGTCCCAGGATCATAGTTACTTTTTTTATTGTAAGCAAAGTCTTGCTCAATTAGGAATAATTGTGCAAGATTTGCTATAATTCTTATTGGATTCAAATAATGCTCAAATACTTCTTTTTCGATAATTTCTATTTCGTTTTCTGGATTTTTCCCATAAAATATATTATCAAAAATAGTCAACAATAATGCTTTTAAATCTGGCCTACTCCGTACTCTTAAATTTATATCTATCATAATACGTAAATGGTTAGGTCTAAAATGATTTTTGCCATCATTTAAAAATATTTGAAAGTTCTTGGTTAAATCATAATTTTTAAATCTTTTAGATAGCACAGATGGCCTTAGCACAGATAATTCATAATTGCCTTCAGTTATTAATACCAATTCTCTATCATACTCTAATTTTGTTATAATTTCTAGCATATCTTCATAATACATTTCTACATATATCTCTCACTTCATATTATTTTTCCTTTTTATAATTTATAAAGTAAACATTTTACTGATACTTGTACCATAAACAATTTGATTCTATTCTATTCTTATTAATATATCCCTCAGTATATCTCTAGCATATCTTCTTTTAAGATCCTTATGAATTTTTTGATTATTATAATTTCTTAAACAATTATAACATGATGTCTCTTCATCACAACATTCATGATTTACATTATTATAAGCGGCTTTAAATGCACTAATTAACCCTTCTTTATTTAAAATACGCTTAACATGCCCTGCTCCTCCAGGAACATTATCAAAAATAATAAGGTCATAATTTCCATTAACATTTTTGTATATTACTCCATTAATATCTCTTCTTTCAATATCAAAAGAATAACTTATTCCTTCTAACAAAGCGTATAATAAAGATAATACTTCTCGTCTATTCATCCCCCTATTAATTGATAATTTGACGACGTCAGTTTTAAATCTATGCCCGAAGATACTTTATTTAGTAAATTACATTCACATGAAAATCCTCGATGATTATTATGCTTTTCACTTATTTGAGACATATCTCCTGCTTTTTTGTTAATGACTGTATATCCACATTTCAAACATCGATAAAATGGATTTGTATTCATTACTAATAATTCATCATTAATTGTAGATGCTATATGCACATAATCATTCAAAGTAACCAAGTCATTATTAGATTCTCCTTTTCCTATATATTCTATATCACCAGAATATGTTTTTTTAGGTTTCTTTGACTTAGATTCCTTATTTTTCATATCTGTAACGAATCCATAAATAGGTATTACAAAATAATCTGCTACTCTAATAAGGTGGGGTTCACTGCAATATTCACAACAATCCATTTTATTAGGATAAACATTAATATTAATTCTTTCACACTTAGCACATTTATAAAAATAATTTTTAGTCAATTCACCAGATTTAGGTTGAGATATATATCTAGATGTATACTTTTTGTCATCTACAATAATTTCTGAATCTGGTGCGTATTCTGATATTGCAATAGATAAATCACGTGATAAATCATATTGTGTATTTTTTCCGCTTTCATCATATATTACCAAATCAACAACATCAACCGGGAAACCATACTTGGGAATCACACTATAATTGGATAGATTCTTAATGACGTTACCTTTTTTCAAAGTATCAATTTGTCGTTTAAAATATTCAGCTGTTCTAAAATCCTCATTAGATGATGCTTGCTTCATAGCTTCTTCAAAGTCATCCGATTGTTGAATTACTGAGTTGACAAATCTAGTTATTGAACTATCTTCATTAGATACTTTATTAAGCCATTTATAATCTCCAAAAATAGTTACTGTTACTTTGTCAAGAATCCTTTCATCTATATATTTACCAAGTTCTTTTGGCTTTGATTTTATAAAATCTAGATATCTAGTTATACCTCCTTTGAAAACTAAACTATCCACATCACGATAAATCTCTGGGTTTTCTTGAAAAAGAATCCTAAAGATGCGGCTAGGATATGTCTAAGAATAATTTTCTCATTGGTTATTTGAAAATGTGGTGGAATAATATTTCCTGATATCATTTTTTGGGGATCATTAAAATATGTATAGTCGTGTGAATTAGTTCCACAGAATGTAAGTATAAATGCTGAACTATCATCCCTTCTACCTGCACGTCCTGCTCGCTGTGCATAGTTTGCTGGTGTAGGCGGACATTTCTTAGAAATACTGTTTTCAGACCACCAATATCTACACCCATTTCAAAAGTCGTTGAACAACTTAATACATTAATATTTTGCTTTTTGAAATTCTTTTGATAATCTTTTGCTTTTTCTCGGCTTAATTGAGCTGTGTGCTCTTTAATAATAATTTTTTCAATGAATTTATTCATATATTCATTTCTGTAATAATTTTCTTTATATACCTCATCCGGATCACATTCTACTAAAGTGCCATTACATTCATTAGTAGGGCAAGTATTATGAATATTGTAGATTGTAATTTTCCCACATTTACGACATCTGTACCATTTTAGTTCCTTATAACTATGTACAGAATATTTATTTGCATCTATTTGATATACCAAATCTTGAATTTTTTCACTCTTTGTTAGTATCTTCAAATGCATTCCAACATTCCACAGTTGTTTCAATATTTCGATTGATTCAGGTTTAGTAGTTTTACAAATTTTCATCACATAATCGACTAGTTTATTTTTTCCTGTTGCTAAAATTGGAATAAAACTTTTTATATTATTATCCGTTCTTGAAGAACCCCTACCCCTTATTACTGGTCTTTTTTTAGCTTCATAAAATTATCAAAACTTCTGTATCCCAGAGCTTCTTTCTTCTCTTCTGGGTTTAATTCCGATTGTTTATATGAAATTGCTGGTGCTGTTCTAAAAATATTAAAAACTACTTTAATTAATGTTAATATATCACACTTTTTAAGAGCGAATCGACCAATTGACTTTCTACTATTTGATCACTAATTGTCGAATCATCAAAATCTAACTCGAACACAAATAAACCTAACCTTTGAGCACTATAATTTCCATCCACATTAAGTAGTTCGTATAAGACGGTAATCCATGCTTGACCATGAAAGTCACATAATCTCCAAATAATTGATTATTCTCAATCACATTACCTAGTTTATTTCCTAATTTGTTAACTTTTATAGGGATATGCCCATTCTTAATTAATTCTTCCCAAATTAATCTTTTTCTTAGAAATCTTAGGTCGTTATCATTCAGAATGTAGCAAAAAGCTAGCCTGTTGTCTACTATCAGAAAACCCTAAAAGCTGTTTCACTTCTTATCTTGGGTTTGTTGTTAAGGTACAGATTCAAAGGATTAAAGTGATATTTGCGTTGATTGATTCTTCTTCTTCTTCCTCTATTTTGAAATCAAACCTATTACCTTATAAAGTATTTGTAACAATGATGCAGTAACTTGATATTTACCTAAATGGAAGCCTAATCAATCCTCCTCCAACTTTACTGCTCCCTCCACAACAAGGACAAGAATAAATATTACTTTAGTCTCAGATATATAATTATTTATACTCAATAAATCAACTTGGTATTCTAACCGCAATCACAAATCTCAGAATTTAAATTCGATTTTAAATAGAGAGTACCACATTTACTACATACAACATATGCTTCGCATTTGCTCATCCACTTATTGCTATGCAACTAATTCCTTTATTAGAAAATAATCTAACTGAATGTACTCGTTATCACCGTAATCTTCATAAATATCAATATCATCATTTTAATACAATGATTACTTCACCATTTTCCCTATGATATAGATGTTATTACAAAATTTCCAAACACCAATCTCAAAAGCAGTTAAATCATCGGTATTTTTATGATTTGACAATCTCAATTGCTTATTTGGATTTAATGTGATGAATGCACATGTTAAAGTCTGAATAAATGTGTGATACCTGGCATCAAAAATTGTCTTTCCATTTTTGGATGCCTTTCTAATTAATTGAATAAAATCTACTATTTTGCCTCTTTTTTAAACTTTGTAAAAGTTGGTTCAGCCCTGACATTAAATGGCTAATGTTTTTCAATATTGTATCAATGCATATACATTATAATCATGAATTAATACATCATATAATATTTCATTCACACTTGAATAGTTAGCCAAAATTTCCTTATCGATTGACAAGTATCTTGATTACCTCGATATCATCTAATTAGAGCAATACTTGAATAAAGTGATGGTTCAATTCTATACTGCTCTAAAGATGGATTTAAAGGCACCCTTTTTGCGAAAATTATATGTTCTTTATAAATGTACTTGAGGTTAATGCTTCAGCAAATGTACTATTTCTACAATCCCATTATTTTGATCTCCTAAAGTAGCACTAGTGAGAATATACTGTAGTTTTTTATTAATTAATCCTGATAGCCTTCTTAATAATAATGCTACTTCAATCCCTAATGCTCATATATTTATGTCGCCTCATCCAATACTACATACTGCCAATAATATGTGTATTGTAGAATGAAAAATATTGAAATATTTGGTCTTAATCATAAAATATTCTAACATTGAATAATTCCTAAATAGTAGATATGGTGGATTTTGTATAATTCATTATTTCAAACAAGTTCATTATCTGGTATTATACATTCATTAATTTCAGATAAATATTTTCTAAAATTGTTTGAACTATTTTCTTTTGTGTCACCTGTAAAAAACCATATTTTATATCAGGATAACTACATAATACTTTTCTAATGCGATCAATTTGATCATTTACTAAGGCATTCATTGGATACAAAAATAACGCTCTAATTCCTATCTCATTTTTACCCTCTTCAATCTCTCTTGCAATGCTATTTAATATGGGATACAAAAAACACTCTGTTTTACCCGAACCAGTCCCGGTTGTAATAACTACATTATGTCCACTAGAAATCTTATTAATAGCTTCTTCTTGATGATAATATAGTTTCATATTTAAATTAATATCAGAAAATTTTCTAAATTCAGTACTAAGCTTCCTTAATTATTAATTCTTTTATAGTTTTAGTGGTAGCAAATGGTAAACTTGTACTAATGTATGGACCACGATAAATCCGTACCATCTAATTCATTCTGAAATTCACTTTGATATACTGGATCATTTAATATAAATGTTGATTTTATGTATTTTCTAAATTCATTTTCTATGAATTTAGACTGTTCTATTGGATTCATCCTTTTCATTGTTTTTTCCTCTTCCCTAAACATATACGATACTCAAAAATGTCAATAAATTTTGAATTTTCTCCATTAAATATAGTTTTATTATTATAATCTAAAAGTAATCCATCTTCTTCAAATGTAATTGATGCCCATAATGTATTACCTGAAATTTCACTGGTGATTTCAATGTCAACTGGGAAAATATTGTCTAGAGAAACCATTACTCCATTTTCCATTTTTAAGATATTCCCGCAATAGTTCCCCTTTTTTTCATCACTTTCGAATGCTATATAGGTATTATCTAACCAAAAATCATACTTATTTGTAGACTTTGCTGTTATATTATAAGACTCGTAGGTAATTTTGTCTATTTCAAAAGTTTTACCAACAAAATCCGAGTATTTATAATATTTAATCCATTTTTCAAATTCAATTCTATATGGTTCTAAAAAAAAGTCAGAATTTTCTTCAACAATTTCATATTTGTAGCTTTTAAATGTCAACAAATTTTTAACGACATTTATCCCTGTCATTTTATTTACATCTTCATTAAAATAAATTTTGTTGTTTTTGTCCTTTAATATTATCTTTAATAATCCATCTCCGAAATAAAATGTATTAAATGTTAAATCTCCAGTTTCAGGGTTAAAACCAACATAACTTTTTTTAAAATTTAACTTACATTTGTTATAACAAATAATCTTTTGAACTGAATATGCCCCTGTTTTAAATACTAGAGTCACAAAGTCGTATGTTTCTTCATAATTCTTTAAAGAACCTATTTCAATAATAAATTCTCTATTAATATTATTTAGTGGAATAGAACTTAATAATTGCCCATTTGTATCTAACACTTCAACAGAGTCTATATCAATACCTTTCACTTTTAATTTAGAGTAATAATCAATCTCTTATGCCATAAATAATTATCAAATTCACTCCATTTATTATCATCTAATTTATAAAGTGGAATATTCAAATGAACATTATATTTTAAAGGTAAAATACCATCTATAGATAAGTGAATATCAACATTATCATTTTCAACTAAATTTAATGGGAATTGATGTGTCTGTTCAGAAAAGTTATTAAATAAACCGTAACTTGACTTCGCAGTTATAAGATATTGTGATTTATTAATTAGTTCATAGGAATATTCAAATGTAAAATCGATTAAGAAATAAAATTTGCCACCTTGAATGACATGATTATTTGAAATTTCAAATATCTCAATATCAAAATAACCTATTTTGCAATTAGAAAGATCAATAGTTATATTATTGTAAAGACCATGTTTTTTTGTTATAGCGAATGACTTATCTAGTTTTTTGCGATTTGAATTAATCATGATAGCTAATTCATCTATAGAAGATTCTGTTTCAATTACTACATTCTCAACCATTTTGAAAACATCTATTATAAGCTCATTTGATACTGCTTTAACATCATCATATTTTAATCCTGTCAACCCTGGTTTTTGTATAGAACATAATGCAATTATGTTATGACCTAGGTAATATAATTCTTCAGGATCCACCACCGTTCCACCAAATTCATAGTAATCACTTCTGTAAAATACAGAAATTTTTCTTTCTGTTATTTTCTTATAACAAAATACAACTTGTCTAGTATAGTCTGTATGATTTTTTAATTCATTACCATCAGCATCAAATAAAATATAATCTCGATGCAAGTCGTTTTTACTGTTGTAGATTTCATTTGACCCATCCGATAAAATATAGGTTAATTTTCCAAGTGGATTTTCTATAAGAATTTTTTTTCTTCTTACACTATATCCGCCAATAATCTCTTCTATAATTGGTTTTTCATTTAATAAAATTAATTTATCATTATTGAAAATCTTAATATTTATTTTTTTAGAATTGTATTCTTTTTTTATCTTATGTTCAGGTGTAAAAAGAACAATGTCATTTCCTTCCCTCTTAAAATTGGGGATCCATCTGGAAACAAAGTCTTTCCTCATTTCACCATTTAATTTCGATGTTCTCTCTTTGTTATTATTGAGAGAAATCCAATCTTTGAACCCATCATAGTAATAACTATTGGATAGATATTCATTCTTTTCATTCCAATAATTGGCATCAATTGCTTTAACTACATGACTACTTAAATCAATCAAAGATTCAATATCATACTTTTCCTTTATAATATCTTTAGTTGATTTAATTAATTTATAGGTTTTTTTTGTTACTGAAAGTTCCAAATTATCAGTATCATCTGAAACACTTTCCGCTAATCCTTCATAAACAAACATAAATTCTTGTTTTAAATCGTGCGACAATGTATATTGAAAATTAATTTTATATATATCGTATATAAATTCAAAAAAATTTGACAAATATGGTTTGGGAACAATGGCATTCATCAATGGAATTGATATTTGTCTATTTCCATCCACCCAACAAGTGTATTTATTTAGAATTTCCCTAATCCTACCCTCTATTTTTTGAGCTGAATATCTTCTGTATAAATTATCATATGTGTCTCTCACGTGTTGCCAAAAATTACCATTGTATGATTGTAATGCAATCATAGTCAAAGAAGTAATTATATCAGAGGAATCATAATTTGGAGAATAACGATTTATACTTGTCTTTATTTGGTTACAAGCTCGTTGATGCAATTCATTAACAAATTCGAAATTATCAATATAATTGATTAAATCAGTACCTATCAATTTATGCCTACTAAATGTGTATGCGCATTTCGAAAATTGATTTTTATAATCCATTTCCAACCCCACCTAACTTATTAATAGTTTTTTTAAATATAATAAACCACCTTTTACTATTTTAAACATTAGAAACCATTTTCTAATCTATAAACCAATTAATTAGTATAAAATCTTAATCTACCCTTCATTTTTCTCATATTTTATAGCATTTTTTGTCGAAAAAGGACTTTAGTTTAATTATAGACTAAAGCCCTTTCATTTTCTATATTTATATGTAAATAATTTACAAAATGTGTTGAATAAATCATATTAATAATAGGCGTCTAAAATTATTTTACTAAATAATAGGTTTGATTAGTAAATTTGGAATCAGACGAATTTTCTACTTACTAAACCTACATCCAAAAATAAGTTACCAACAATTGTTCCTTTTATACTTAACACAGTGGTTCTTCTATAAGCACTAGGAATGCCTAAAATTACTAACAATATTATAAATAAAAATTTAACTAATAACTTGCACTAATTTGCATTTCCTTAGAATTATTAGCTAAATTTATTATTAAAGTTTACCCTTAAGTCCTTTCATCATAAACATCTGGTATTGGTACTTAACAAGTGGGAATATATAAATTTATGTAAGATGCTTTTTTTGTTTAACATTTTTTTATAAACCAGAACTTTTATTTATCCAATACTGGTAATTTAATCTAAATTTTCTTTACATTTTTATTACTACAAATAATTCTCTAACTGTTCATATAATTCTTCCATTTCTTGTTCAAGCTTAGCTTTTTTATGGTGTAAATCTTTTAAACATTCAAAATCATTATTGACTAAGTTCATTTGTTGTATTAAATCTGATACTTCTTCTTCTTTTTTTTGTATTTCTAATAAAATGCTTTCTTGCTTTTTTTCTGTTAACTTATTTTCATCAATTGATTTAGGTTGTTTTTTATTTTGATTTTTTTCAAACGTATTTTTTACTTGAATTTCTTTATCCTTCTCTTTTTGTTTTTCTAATATATAAGCATCATAATCTCCATCATAAACTTTTAGTCTCGCATTCTCAATTTCTGCAATTCTATTAGTAAATTTATTAATAAAATAGCGGTCATGAGATATCGCAATTACTGTACCATCATAAGTTAATAAACTATTCTCTAATATTTCTCTTGATTCTATATCTAAATGATTTGTTGGTTCATCTAATAATAAGACATTCACTTTTTGATCCATCAGTAATAATAGCTTTAACCTAATTTTTTCTCCCCCTGATAAAACATTTATCTTTTTAAATACCTCTTCTTTATAAAATAATACTCGCGCAAGTGCTTTTCTTGCTTGGGCACTCGGACATTCAAAACATTTTTCATATGTTTCCAATATGGTGAGTCCTCATCATCAAACACAATTTCTTGAGGCAGATACCCCACTCTTAATCGTGCTCCTACATGAAGCGTCTCCATCATCTGGAATTATTTCTTGTTTAATTATTTTTAAAAGCGTTGACTTTCCACATCCATTTTCCCCAATAATCGTTAAACAATCTTGATAAAATACCTCAAGATCTAATTCTTTTAATAATTGTTTATGATCATAACTCTTACTTATATTTGTTAATTCATAAACCCGTTTACCTGAACGATGTTGTTGTTCAAAATCTAATTTTATGTTTTTATCATTTGTTGGCTTATCTAACTTGTCTATTTTTGTTAATCGCTTTTCAAGTTCCTTAGCCTTTTTATACATTTTGTTACTATCTCTCATCTCTCCCCAAATTCGAAATCTTTTAATTTGTTCTTCTATATTCTTTATTTTCTTTTGTTGATTTTGAAAATCCTTCATTGACTGTTCATATCTTACTTCTTTTTCTACTTTATAATAGCTATAATTACCTTCATATACTTCTATACCATCATTATATAATTCAAATATTCTTGTAACTACTCTATCTAAAAAATAACGATCATGAGAAATAATAATCGCTGCCCCACTGTATTTATGAAGATAGTCTTCTAACCAACTTACCATTTTTATATCTAAATGATTAGTCGGTTCATCAAGTAGTAATACATCAGGATTTTCAAGTAATACTTTCCCAAGCATAACCCTAGTTTTTTCTCCCCCACTTAAATTTTCAAATGTTAGAGTCATAATATTTTCTAGTTTCAGTCCCGATACGATTCTAGCTACTTTTTCTTCTACTTCATACCCACCAGCCAATTCAAATTCAGTTTGATATTGACTATATCTATCCATGATTTTATTCAAGTCATCCCCAACTAATTTAGCCATCTCATGTTCTAATAAAGTCAGCTCTTTTTTCATTAGTTGAATATTTGTGAAGACTTTATATAAGATATCCATTGTTGTTTCATTTTTTTCATAGACAGGAATTTGATTTAAATAGCTTAATTTAATCCCTTTTCTAATAGAGATATCTCCTTCAGCATTCTCTTCTCCCATTAATATTTTCATTAATGTCGTTTTCCCAGTTCCATTTCTACCTATTAATCCTATTATTTCATTTGAATGTAGCTCAAATGAAACATTTTCAAATACTTTCTCTGCTCCATAAGATTTTTTTAATTTATTAATTCCTACTTCAATCATTTCATTATCATCTCCTATTTGAGAACTTCGTAATTATCACAAGTATTACATATGTTAAAGTGACTCTTTTTTGTATAAGGCAATTATTATGATAAAAAATAATATTATCACAAACACAAAACTAAAATTACTATTTAGACCTAAATCTTTGTATATAAAACGAAATACTATTCCTGCAAGAAAAACAATAATAGCTAGTATTTTCAATATTTCTCATTCATGCACACTCCTTTTTATTAATATAATTTAAAACTAAAATATTTTGACGTTCAGTAGATACCAATGTAACTGTAAATGTTGAGTAGTCGGATCATTAATTCGGTTATATTTAACATCTACCAAAGAAATAAATATTATTAGTAAATAAAAAGTCTTTAGTTCTATTATAAAACATGCATCATTTAAGTGTAAAGATTATTCTATATTTAATTTATTTATTATGTTTTTTAATATTATCATTTTTTATGCTTACTTTGAAGTTATTAATATACATGTGGATAAGTATTTTATGTTTATAAAGCTTTATTTTAACTTTATAATAATTCCTAATTAAATATGTTTTTTAAACAAATACTTAATAATATGAAACAAAAAGATTAAGATTCTTAAATCAATATTTCAGGCAACAGAATGATTTACTATTAAAATGATACAGATACATGTTACAATAATTAGATGCAATAACCATATCCTTCTATTGATTTTTACTCATATTTTATATAAAATATAAACGTTTACATTAATTAAAATACGAAATAATCCTCATTTGTTCACATTCAATTCACATTAGGTTGTTAATATGGCACTATACTAAGTAAAAGGAGTAAAGATTATGTCAAAACTAAAACTAGTAACAATTAAAAAATCATATACATCAGGGAACACAAAAGTCGATGCTTTAAAAGGTGTTTCACTTGAATTTAGAAAAAGCGAGTTTGTTTCGATTTTAGGTCCATCTGGTTGTGGTAAAACAACACTTTTAAATATAATCGGTGGACTTGATCGTTATGATAATGGTGACTTAATTATTAATGGGTTATCAACGAAAAATTTCAAAGATTCCGATTGGGATGCCTATAGAAATCGCTCAATCGGTTTTGTATTTCAAAATTATAATTTAATAACTCATCAAACTGTTTTACAGAATGTTGAAATTGCTATGACCTTATCAGGTGTTTCTGCAACTGAGAGAAAAAAACGGGCAATTGAAGCACTTGATGCTGTTGGTCTTTCAGACCAATTAAAAAAGAAACCAAGTCAAGTTTCAGGCGGGCAAATGCAGCGGGTAGCAATAGCTAGAGCACTTGTTAATAATCCTGATATCATCTTAGCTGATGAGCCTACAGGAGCCTTAGATAGTCATACTAGTGTACAGATTATGGAGATACTTAAAGAAGTATCTAAAACAAGACTTGTTATTATGGTTACCCACAATAAAGACCTAGCTGATGAATATAGTAGTCGAGTTATTCGTTTATTAGATGGTGAGGTGCAATCCGATAGTAACCCTATAGGAGAGTACATTGAAACCAAACAAGTACCTACAGAAATTAAAGCGAAAAATCCAAAACTTACAAAAACATCAATGTCTTTAATGACTGCAACCTCATTATCATTTAAAAACCTATTGACTAAAAGAGGAAGAACCTTTATTACAGCACTTGCAGGAAGTATTGGAATTATCGGTGTTGCCCTCGTTCTTGCCCTTTCTCATGGACTATCAAATTACATTAATAATATGCAGTCTGATGCCTTAGCTGGCTTTCCGATATCTATAAATACTAATACTCAAAATGTAAATTTCAATAATAGAGGACCAAACGCAGATAAAAATAATACATTACCAGAATTTCCAAATAATGATGTTTTGTATCGTTATGACAGTAGCGCAAATACAACCGCACATACAAATGTCTTAACACCAGATTATTTAGATTATATTGCTAATCTACAAACAGCATTACCTGATGCGGTGAATACCATTTCATATACTAGAGGAGTAGATATTAATTTACTAGCTAAAGGTGAGGACTCAGTAGTTAAATATGAAACATCAACAGGATCGTATTCAAGGTCATTATGGAGGAGGTAATAATTATTGGCAGGAATTACCTGATAATTCTAATTTTATCCTTTCATTATACGATTTAATTGGGACAGGAAGTCGTCTACCAACAGCTAAAAATGAAATAGCACTTGTTGTAGATGAATACAACCGATTAGATGAATCATTCTATCAAAAACTTGGTATTTTTACAAAGCTGATCAATATAAATTAACTGATTTTATTGGTACATCACCATTAAAAGTCGTTCTCAAATAATGATTATTATACAGAAGATGCAAATGGTCTATTTACTCCCGCTACAACCGCTTCATATGACAGTTTATATAATAGTGACAATGGAGTAAAATTGACCATTACAGGAATTCTACGAATAAAGTCCGGTGCAGCAAGCAGTTATTTATCTGAAGGTATTGTGTACACACCTGCTTTAACGGATTATATTGTGAAAAATGCACAACAATCAGATATTGCTACTGCGCAACTTGGAGCAGACCATGATGTGATTTTAAATACACCTTTTGTAAATGATGCCGCTAAAGAAAAAACATTACTTAGTTTAGGTGCAGATACTACACCAACTGGTATTAATATCTATCCAAAGGATTTTGCTAGTAAAGACAGTATTAAAAACTATTTAGATGCTTATAACGTTGGTAAAACCGATGATGCTAAAGTCGTTTACACTGACTTAGCAGAAATGGTTACTAGTATGGTCGGTACCTTATTAAATACCATCACTTATGTTTTAGTAGGGTTTGCCGCTATTTCACTTCTTGTATCAAGTATAATGATAGGAATAATTACCTATGTATCGGTAATTGAGCGAACAAAAGAAATTGGAATACTAAGAAGTGTAGGGGCTCGTAAAAGAGATGTATCAAGAGTATTCAATGCAGAAACACTCATTATTGGATTTGCGGCAGGCGTACTTGGTATCGCGATAACTTATATACTCATCATACCAATTAACGCTGTCATAAATCATCTTGTCCATATCCAAGGTATTGCTGACTTGACGATATTATCTTCGTTCTTGTTGATAATAGGAAGTATGGCATTAACATTAATTGCTGGTCTTATTCCAGCTCGTATGGCAGCTAATAAAGACCCAGTTGTCGCATTACGTACTGAATAACACTTATTTACATTCGGTTAGGGTTTCCCTAGCCGAATGTTATAATATAAATATGAGTTTACACTTAATTACAAATATCAGGAGGTAAAAGATGTTTAATATATTAGTTGTAGATGATAATGAAAGTATCAGAAAACTGCTAATTACTTATTTAAAACGTGATGGCTATCATACTTTTGCCGCATCTGATGGTTTAGAGGCATTAGCTATCATTGAAAAAGAAGCTATCGATTTAATGATTGCAGATATCATGATGCCAAACATGGACGGTTACACCTTAACAGATAGTTTACGTTCTGCCCAATTTAAATTACCAATTCTTATGATAACCGCAAAAGAAAGAATCGAAGATAAGAAAAAAGGATTTTCTGTTGGTACAGATGATTATATGGTTAAACCCATTGATTTTGATGAAATGTTACTAAGAGTTGCTGCACTACTAAGACGTGCAAGAATTGCAAATGATAAAAAAATAATAATCGGTGATGTTGTTTTAGATTATGATACACTTACGCTTACTACAAAAACACAAATAATTGCCCTACCACAAAAAGAATTTTATTTATTATTTAAACTTTTAAGCTACCCTAAAAAAATATTTACCCGACTTGATTTGATGAATGAAATCTGGGGATTTGACACAGAAACCGATGAAAGAACTGTAGATGTACATATTAAACGACTGCGTGAAAAATTAGGCTTTCTTTCGGAATTCCAAATCATCACGATTAGAGGGCTTGGGTATAAAGCGGAGCGTAATATATGAAAAAAAAGTTTTTTAAATTTAAATCCATCTATTTTAAATTTACTTTAATCTTTTTAGGAATTTGGTGGTTTTTAAATTTTATAACCTTTGGTGTAATCATCTACATCATTTCAACTAGTTATCTTGTTAACTCTTCAATTGATTTTAGCCGATTTACTAACAAATTTATTGAAATTAGATTTGCCACAAAGATTACTTTTCTTACAAGCACATGCCTTGGCACAATCATTATTTTACTCGTGATGCGAGGAATCGTAAAACCAATAAAACAGCTTTCTGCTGCTTCACGTGAGGTCGCTAAAGGGAATTTTGAAGTCAATGTAACGACAAAAAGTAATGATGAGGTCGGTCAACTCACAACAGATTTTAATACGATGGTCAATGAATTGAAAAGTATTGATTTACTGCGAAAAGAATTTGTATCAAATGTATCACATGAATTCAGAACACCCATTACATCAATTAAAGGTATTGCTAAACTGTTAAGAGATGATAAATTGACAGAAGAACAGCGCTTAGAATTTTGCGATATCATTATTAGTGAAAGTTCACGCCTTATGGATTTATCTTCTAACCTTTTAAGACTTTCAGAACTTGATAGTCAAGTTATTCGGGAAAAAGAATCCCTATTTTCACTTGATGAACAAATAAGAAAAACCATTTTGATTCTTGAGCCTCAATGGACTAAAAAAAATATTGAATTCGAAATTGACCTTGAAGAAACTAATTATTTAGGAGAAGAAAACTTACTTTGGCATGTTTGGCTTAATTTAATTCAAAATGCGATCAAATTTTCCTATGATAATGGTTTAATCAAAGTTTTACTGACTAATCAAGATAGTCTGATTAAAATTGAAATTACTGATAATGGTAAAGGCATCTCAGAAAATGATAAAAACAGAATTTTTGAACGTTTTTATAAAGGAGATACCTCTCGCAAACAAGAAGGAAATGGTTTAGGGCTTGTGATTGTAAAAAAAATTGTTGAGCAATCGAATGGAAAAATCTATTTTGAAAGTACACAAGACAAAGGCACAACTTTTACAGTTGAATTAGTTAAAAAATCATAACATATATACTAAAATTTATATCTTTGTAAAAATTTTCTCTCCCAAGTTTTATGATGATATTTAATATGATAAATCTAAAGTCAATAGACTAAAAAAAATCTTTAGTTTTTAAAAACTAAAGATTTTTTTCTATTTATTATTATTTCTCTATTTTATTTATACATTGATATGATCAAACATCGCTAAAATGCTTGCTTTTGTAAAGAATGTTGTTACATCATTGTTTTCATAGTCTGTTGCCTCTATTGAGTATCCACCATATGTATTGATTGTGACTTCTATTTCAGGTGTTATAGAATTCCTAACAATCATAGAATCGAGAACAATACCTCTTTCTGCTGGACTTAAATTTACAACAGCTGACATATTAAAAGTAACATTTGTAAAGTCTGAAACAAAAACATCTGAGGCTTTAATAAATGCGATTATTTCTTGTACCTTTGTAATACCTGTCATGTCGTAATAATCATCTCTTGCTAAATCAGGAATTTTCGTATTAATTGTGTTATTTCCTTTTAACATGTTATCAATTGTTACATGAATAGACCCACTTGCAAGCATAGTATTTAATTCACTATCATTCATACTCGTAATAAGAGTCGGATTCATTGCTCCCTCAAAGTTTGAAACATTTAATGTTTGTAGAGAAGTCAATATAGCATGTAATTCTGGATATTTAATTTGTGCCTTTGGCACATCATCTACTTGAATATTTTCTCTGAAATATAAAGGCACTATAAGGGTATCACTACCAGGAGCCGCAGTATCATCTAATGCATGATCTAATATAAGGTCAGATATAGTCGCTTGTATTGAAGCTGACTCAAGTAAAACATCAAAATCAACTGTGAATACGTTACTTGGATTAATGTCAATTTGCGTAAAATCGGTTAGGTTTAACTCATCTAGAGCACCCATCATTGCTTTTATTTCATCAACATCTACATATGTTACATCACTTTCTAGGATACGAACGGAATCAGGAACGATAATTTGACCACCTGTATCATTCAGTATTTTTGAAGAAAGAGTGGCTTGAATAGATGAGGATAACAATATTGTATCGCGTTCTGCAAAGAATTTACTTGAATCTATCGTTCCACCAAAGCTACTTAAGTCTCCGAAATCCATTGCAAGAAAAGCATTAATAATTGATTTTATTTCAGTTTTTTCGATAAAATCTGTACCATCAACTGTTTTTTGAATCTTAGTTACATTATCTTGTTTATATAATGGAACAATTAATACTTGGTCATCTAATTCTAAAAGTTTTTGTGATATTGTTGCATGGATAGATGCTGATGCTAATAAAGTGTTTTGATCAACATCTGTTGATATATTATTCAAAGTGAATGCTCCTGCAAATGATGAAATATCAGTTATACCAAGTAATTTTAAGGAATCAACAATCGCATGGATTTCATTTTTTGTGACAAATTCTGTTTGTTGATCAGTATCTCCTACTAACATTTTAACAGCATTTCCCGCTTCATCTTCATTTGGTATCTTTATGATATTTGGACCTAATTTCAATAATTGGTCTGATATCGTCGCATGGAAAATTGCTGAGTCTAGTAAAACGTCAATATGATTGGTAATATTAGTAACATCTAATGTTTCTACTTCCGCAAAATCATTAATATTTAATACTAAAACAGCTTTTAATATGGCAGTTAATTCATCAGTTGTAATATAATCTGTGTCATCAGTATATCTGATTACGACATTATTGATATCTTTATAAGGTATGTCGAGAACACTCGAGGCACCACTACCTAAATCTAATAACATCTTCGATAAGGTTGCATGAATAATATCAGAATTGAAAATATTATCAGCTTTCGTTTGGTCAAGGACGGTGGCATCATCAACTGTTGCTAAATTTTTAATTATAGTGGCATCGAAGGTCATATTTGTAAGGTCTGTTATACCTAAAGCATATACGGCTTTAAATAATTTTTTAATCTCCGCATTTGATACAATATTTTTTGGTGTTGTATCAATATAAATAGTGGTTAAAGCACTAGTTGGAATTGTGAGTATTGTACCACCTTGATCGATAATCAAATTTCCAATTGTTGAACTTATAATTTGCGAAGAAAGTAAAGTTGTAATATCCGTATCAGATAGATTAAAGGCCTTGGCTACATCAAAACCAGTATCTTGGCAAGCATCCCCCTCATCACATGTAAGTGTAGTAACAACCATGCGAGCTGATGAGACAAGCGCTGTTAATTCTGATTTCTTAATGTAATGGTCTGTATCAAAAACAGAATCAGGAATGACAAGTGGCGTATTACCTAAATCCATATCTGTAATTAATGTAGACACGGTCGCAACTAATACACGTGAGTTAAATATTGCATCAATCGCATCATCTGTAAATTCAGAGATGATATCAATATTTAAATTAGCAAAATCAAAATTATCCGCTGTTTGCGAAATTTCATTTACCGCGTTTAATATATTTCTTAATTCACCACTTTGGGTGATATTACCTTGATCATCCAAAACATCATTCCAAACAATATCTTGGGGTACAACAAAGACATTAAAGCCTTCTACATCAGCTGCACCAGAAAAAATATTAATTAAAGCATTAGATACAATCTTTGAATTTAAAATAACAGTAAAATCTAGGTCTGATAATGATGAAATCATCAGTGCAGGGTCTCCTGATTCTAAATCCCCTATCGTTACACCTGTATCCACAATAGCACCAGCAACAAGTCCAATTGCTTTGAACTCATCCTCCCATACTAAGCCTTCAGGAACAGTAATAATATTATGGGTCTGTGAACCCGCCTTTTCTAAAAGTGGCTCTAACGCTACATAAGCAGATAACGTGACTAATTTCGATTCAGATAAAGAATTAAATAAATCTCTCACATCATCACCATTAACTGTTACCGTTTCAAGGTCAGTATCACTATTATCGATTCCTGCTGTGTTTATTATGTTAAATGCGACAACAGAAACTTCTCCTAATTGTAAAACTTCTGTATTCCAATCAATAGCGTACAGTTCCTCTTTAGGGATGGTTACATCAGTGTCTAAATAATCTGCCGCGACCTCAATCCCAAGTGGTAAAACAGAAGTAAATAAATCAGACCCAGACAGCTTGTCAAAAACTGCAGTAACCTCATCGCCTGTTATATCGCTATAATTTTTCGTTGTATTAAAATCAGATTGATCATAAATACCTTTAATATCTGCCGCAATTCCTATTTCTTTTCTTAAAGAAACTTTTTTATCATGGTAATGAAAAGAGAATACTGTATCAAATAAATATTCATTGAGAGGAATAACTTGATTTGAAGAAGCATCTTTTACACCAACTAATTCAACTGTGTCTACAATTAAATTTGATTTATAAGCACTAACAACTTTATCCAATTCTGCAACTTTAAAATTACTTGGTAATAATTTTAAAGTGTTACCAGAAATACTCATAGTACCACCTAGAATAATTAATAAGAAAAATAATGTTAATCCACCATGTAAAAGTCCAAATAAAGCTCCTAAACCGCGACGTTTTGGTACATTATCATCTTTATTAGTTCTTAAAAATATGATACGAATGATAAAAAAGATGAATTTATAAATAAGATAGACAACAGTAAAATAAATAAATGCATAAATAATTTTTACTATTAAGAGTGAAACACTCGTAATAAACGCAAGAAACTCTTCATTTGATAAGGTAGGTCCAAGTGAATCCCCCAACATCTGATTTAGAATAATTGGTAAGGCTTGGTTAAGACTCGTTGAATTAGATAGTTCTGGGCTAAACTGTCCTAATAAACTACCTAGCCCTGGCATAGACATATACCACAATTTACTAACAACTAAATCTACTGTTAAAAAAAAGATAGCATAGAATATTAACATGACAATAAAAGAGTATATTGATTTCTTAAAACCCCTCATATATCCAAAAAGAATTCCAAGAGCAAGAATCGCAAAGAATAAGCCATAAAATATTAGATTATAATTAAGATTTTCCAACTTCGTTTTCCTCCTTTAAAAGAATAGGTTAAATCTATTTATATTAATTGACTAATTAACTACAAGAAATAAATTTCTTGTTATCCTTATACACCTTTCATCTCATATTATGAGATAAAAAGTCTAATTATATTTAGTATAGTCACAATGACAGTATTTTGTCAATACAGTTATTGGATTACTTTTTTAAAAATTAATTTTTACTTTATTAATTAAATAATAAATATTTATATAGTTAAATATTATCCATAATTAACCATTTTTCATCAAACTGATATTTATCCTAATTCTAATAATAGTTCATAATATTATACTAATTAATTCGATAAAAGAAGACAAAAAATAAACAAATGCTTAGCATTTGTTTATTTTTATGTTGATAATCATATATATGATATATTTACATCATCTTTGAATTAGAAATTTCTTTGATTATCGATTAATAAATTGTTGTTCGTTAAATCTTAAGTACATTATGAGAAACGCAGTATGAAGTAAGGAAAAACTATTTACTTAAAATCAATAATAATTAAAAATAAGAAAATAAAGTGACATAAAGATCACTTTATTTTCTTATATATATAAATATATTTGTTTTTAAAATTGTTTAAACTACAATTATATGATATTCTTAATAATAACCATATTTTCATAGGGGGAAATTATGATAATTAAAAACAAAATATTATATTTTAGTCTAGGATTTATCTATTCAATAATATTAGTTGGATGCTTATATTTAGTACTTACAGATTTATCAAAAGGCGATATTCTTAAAGAATTAGCTATTTATTATCAATCAATAGGCGAAAAACATTTTAGTGAGAAATTTGAAAATGGCTATTACTTTTTTAATAATTTATTTCTATTTGTTGCACTTTTGTTAATTCCTTTGTTTAAATTACTAAAAAATACTATTATAAGAAACAAGATTTTTTATGCACAAAATTCATTACTTTTTATTATATTTGTACTTTCTGCTTATATTAAGGATTTTGCGAAAATTAATTTCACAGAAATTCTTTATTTAGTTTGGTTTATTCTTACGTTATTTTCCATTATAAAAAGTATAGTCGAAGAATTTAATAACAAAGAAATACCTAATATAGATAAAAATCTCAATCATTATGAAGAATTATACTATATAATTTTAATAGGTTTATACTTTTTTATAATAACTGTATTTCATAACTTATCCGATTTATATGTAATACCGACCATCCTAATATCGTTTTTTCTAACATTGTTTGTACCTTATATTTTTAAAAAACGGATAAGAATTGAATCATTGAGATTTTATAAACCCTTGATGTTAATTTTATTAATAATAGTTACCGCTCTTCTTATAAACACTTCTATTTTATATCATAAATATACAAGTTACTATAATCAGCTTCCAACTAGTTATATTTTAAATGAAAATACCGCATTTTATGAATCGCTAGGTGTTCTAAACAATAGTTGTCAAAGATCACCAATATCACCAAGTCATGTTAGTTGTTATTTTTCAAACAGAAATGGTTTTTTTGATGATTATTACTTTGATTCTGCAACGATTAATATTAATTCAGAAATTGTTGTTCAACTATTAAATAGCGCCGATTATAGATTAAAGACATATTTTTTCATTGATAATGGAATGCATAGTTTTATAATTAATGATTATACATTGATAAAATCTAATGATGGTTACATACTTACTATTGATTTAAATCAATATTTAGATCAATATAAAATTAAAAATATTTCTTCTGTAGATATAGCGTTCATGTTCGTTGATACTGATAATATGTCTATAAAACCAAGTGATTTTATCACAAATTATGAAATTACATTAACTAAATTTAGAAATTAGAATTATTATATGATTATATTAAAAAAATGTTTCCTCATTGGAAACATTTTTTCCGTTTTAATAGGCTAATTGTAGTAGGATTTGTTAAACGATGGTTTCTTTTTCTCCCTTTAAAACTGTACGAATTAAAAAATCAGCGGTTCAACATAAGCTCGTTATGTTGTTAATATTCTTTCTCATTCATATGGGTTACTTTTCATACATTTCGAGAAGTCAAAGAATACAATGAAACATTACTTGAAATTTTATCAAGAATTATTATTAGCCAAAAATAACCAAAAATCAAAAATTTTAAGCTGACTTAAATCATCTAAAGAGTACATTCTATCATAATGTCTCATTTCCATGCCTGTATATAAATTGCGAATCGTATGTTCTATATTATCGTCGTCTAGATATTTTTGAATCACAATGACTTCATAAGTTTCAGTTGTCAACTGAATAATTACAGGTGTTGTATATAGGGATAGGTCATATTCATATTCTTTAAGTTTATTATTATTTTCATCTAACATGGCCACTGTATAATTAGTGTATTTATAAAGTGCTTGAAAATGAATATTTAATGTCACATTTTCTACTCGGTAAGTATACACTTGTAGATTTGTGATATCACATATCTCTACTCCATCGTTAATAATAAGTTCTTTTTGTTCATCATCATAATATCGTTCTTTTAACATCACACACGATGTCGTATTTTTATTAAAATAATAATTTGCATCAATATTATACGTACTAATAGAATCTGTTGTTGTCATCGATTCTTGATAAAGATTGAAAGCAATACTGCTAGTATCAATTTTATCAGAAATTATCTCTTGGAAATAAAAGCCATCTATCACCTCTTGATTTTTGATTTCAAATCCAACTAAATTGACATGACTAATAGGAGCAGTCGTTGTGGTATTAAGTGTTTTTTCCCCCAGCAAACTATGACATGAAGTCAAAATGATTAATAAAAATATAATAGTAAAATAACTCAATCTTCTTTTCATATTATTCCCCCTGTACGTCTAAAAAATTAAATTGATAAACAATTTTGTTACCACTTGAATCTAATGAAATCACTTTATCCACATAGTTTTCCACACCTATTAAAACTCTTTCGTCAGTTTCGATATTTCCAAGAGACAATCCTAAACCAGAAGTTTTCTTAACAACAATCAAATATGCAGTATCCTCTAAAATACTAATATCTATTGAATTTCTCTTGTTTTGAAAGTCTAAATCCTCTTCCTTAATTTTATCATTATTCTCATTAAAAAATATTACCTTATACTGAGTAAGAGTTTTTAGCTGCACATAATGAATGTTAACAGAAATAAGTTGAACTTCATCATTCCATGGAACATTTCAAAGTCTTTAAATCCAAAAGACCAATTTTTATCATCTCTATCTGGTATAATGTTTCCATCTTTATCCATAAATATAAACTGAGTTTTGTGTTAATTGTCAAGTTTAACACATACACTCATATCGATTACAAGATTACGATTTCCACTATTATAGTAGTTTATTACAATATAATCATTTTGTGTCCCTGTATTATTAAAATAATATGAGTCTGTTGTTGTTTTTGAATCATCAAGAAAATCTTCCTTTTAAAAAATTGAATACCAACTACCCGAACATCATTAACTTGTGATATAATCCTAGTGTCAATCACCTTTTGACAAGCATTCATAAATATTAAAACGCCTAAAACAATTAATAAACTTAATATTTTTTTCACATTACCCATTCACCCCACTTTTGTAATATATTGACTTATATACTTTAAGTATATATTATCACTTATTTAAATATATGTAAATTTCTTTATATATTATCATTTAGCCACTGATATTAAATAATATATCATCAATTTTTTTTACTAAAATTATTCAAATTTATAAATGAGATTGTCAATTATTAACAACATGAATACAATATATATCCTAACTTCACGATTAACACAAAATGAAAAGGTATAAAAATCAATAATCATTTTATACCTTTTTACATTCTAAATTTCTCTGTAAGAGGATAATACTGATTGCAGTATATCCATTTACTTATTAAACCTTCCCAAAAAGAGAACATTCTTAATTAAAGAAGAACGTAGATGTTTTGTAATGTTGTAGATTTTAAAAGTAATATAATAATTTGGAAATGCCTCTATTGGGATGGGCTTTCCTTTTTTTTGCTTTATAGATTCATCTAAAGTCATTAAACAATTCAACAATTCTGTTACGCAACTATAATCATTGGCTATATTAGTTAGTTGAAATATAATATCCTTCCTAGATTCCCGAGACATATCATCAAAAATATATTCTCTTTCATAATTCTCTTTGTAATTTTTAATAACAAGATATAATTCAAATTTAAAATTAATTCGCAATAAATATTTAAACCCAATATATTGCTTCCATAATAATCGATGAATATTTTTATGGTTTTTTTTAATATATTTCCTGAATTGATTTTGATTAGTTATACTTAACTCATTAAATTTCATATCTCCACCTCTACATTACAAAAAATATCAAATAGATAACGAATATTATTAATAAAAGCATTATTAAATTGATATTTTCTTCTAAGAAATAATAAATTAGTGAATGTCTTTCTTTTTTAAGTTTAATAAACCCTTTTTTTAATGTCTCCTCAAATGTTCTTTCTTCGTAACTGACAGTAATATTTTTTTCTAGCATCCTATCAACTCCTTTGAAACTATATAATAACTAACTTTATTTAATTTTATCACGTATTAATAGAAATGTTAATATAAATAGCATTGTTAATAAATAATTAAGCGGTTTGGATAGTAATTTGTGATCCTTAAAATTAATGGATTATTTAATTATCTAAAATTAAGTAGGAACTAATATTTTAAAAAAAGTCCTTCGATATCAAAATCTAGGACTTTTATAGTTTTTTTGCTTTTTAACAACTCATGCTTCAATATTTCTATTATTATTAAACACTTTTTTGAAATTAAATAAGAAATAGAGTGATAATAAGAAAAAGATAAAGATGATAAATTCTGTAATTTTTAGATTTAAGAAACCTTGTTGATATAATGCAGGTGCTAAATCTAACAAGACATGCAAGAGAATTGCTAGAAATAAATATTGTATTTTCTTAGTTTTTATCGCATATAAAACAATAACAGAGAAAACAAGATGTGCTGTTATGGCGAAAATTCTTTCTACACCAGGAAGTAAATATATATAAGAATGGGTACTTATTAAAGATTGTTTATTTTGTAATAAAATACTTTGGGTATTTGCCGGGCTTGTACGATAAATTTTATCAAAAAGATTGGTATTAATCATAATAGAATAAATCAAATTATTTAAACTTGCAAGAAAACCGATTAATATAGCTTCAATACCACCATGACCAATTCCAAAAGCAATACCATCAGTAAATTTTCTATGCCCTTTAAGAAAATACTTCATTACAATATAACGGCCACATTCTTCAAATATACCAGCAGCAAAAGCTGAATAAATGACTATAAAGATTGGTCTAGTTATTATATGCCCATTTAAAATAACCATGTTAACAATTCCCTCTAATACTAGGGCAAATACTATAAAGGTTAAAGCTCCAAATAAAACTACTTTAAAAGAAATATGATATTTTCTTCTAAAATAAATTATTAAAATAATTGGTAATAAAATAGTAATTAGACATGAAATTACGATACAAAAAATTGTAAAGAAACTAATCATAAATTGCCTCCACACTATTTAAATAGTTTTTTATATTTTAACTCATTTATATTATACCACTATCTTTCTAAGGAAATCCATAAAGTATATATGATATATTTTAATAAACAATAAAAAAGGATACCAAAATTGATTTTGGTATCCTAATGTAGTTTCATACAAGAATAAATAATTATCTAGTTTTTTTGTCATGTCTAAAGTTTTTTGATTTTGCTGTTGCGAAAGTTTTTGCAGTCCGATGATTAGAAACAGTAGCCTTTGGCGTTGCTGTTTTAATTAACATCGGATAAGGATTTTCTTTAACTTCACTAATATGTTTTCCTGTCAACTTTTCAATATCTTTAAGAAATGGTATTTCATCATAATCACAAAAAGAAATTGCCGTCCCACTTAGTCCTGCTCTACCTGTCCGACCGATACGGTGCACATATGTTTCAGGCACATTAGGTAGATCATAATTAATCACATGAGATAATTCATCTATATCAATACCTCTTGCTGCAATGTCTGTTGCTACTAGCACACGTAATTTCTTTTTTTGAAAATTATTTAGTGCTATTTGGCGGTTATTTTGTGATTTGTTACCGTGTATTGCCTGTGCACTTATGTTTACATTTGTTAACTCACGGACAATCTTATCTGCACCATGCTTTGTTCGACTAAAAATAAGCGCTGAAACGATTGCTTTGTCTTGTAAAATATGTAATAATAGATTTTTTTTATTTCCTTTATCTACAAAATATATATTTTGTTCAACAATATCAACTGTTGAAGATATTGGTGTAATTGCTATTTTAACAGGGTCAATTAGAATCGAACTTGACATTTTTGAAATTTCTTGTGGCATTGTCGCAGAAAAAAACAAAGTTTGTTTTTTAGCTGGTATTTTAGCAATGATTTTTTTTACATCATTGATAAAACCCATGTCAAGCATCCGATCGGCCTCATCTAAGGTAAATATTTCAACATGTTTCAAGTTAACTAAATTCTGATGTATTAAGTCATTCAGTCTACCGGGTGTAGCAACAAGAATATCTACACCTGATCTTAGAGTCATCTCTTGGGGTTTTTGAGGAACACCACCAAATATTACGCCATAACGTAAATTGGTAAATTGACCATAAGTTCGAAAACTTTCATAAATTTGAAGTGCTAGTTCTCTTGTTGGTGTTAAAATCAAGGCGAGTATTTTCCTTTGTACATTCGTTGCTACCTTTTTTTGACTTAACAATTGTAAGGTTGGAATAGCAAATGCCGCTGTTTTTCCCGTTCCTGTTTGAGCGCACCCAAGTAAATCTCGACCATTTAAAATTGGCGGGATGGCTTTCTCTTGTATTGGTGTTGGTTCTATATAATTTTCTTTGTTTAAGGCCCTCAATATTGAGGGCATAATATTTAATTCTTTAAATTGCATGTTAGCTCCTTTTTCTAATGTTTATTAAAATTGTATTTTTTTTGTTTTCGCTATTTAGTATGGTTACTTTACTTCATCTCAGTTGACTTTTATTAAATTGATAAAATATAGTAATATTAAATGACTGTGTTATGAAGATTACTTGATAAGGAATTAAGTTTGAAAAACAGCTAAATCATTTAATAATGTATCCAAAGAGTAATATTGAAATTAATTAGGCTTATTATTCTAATCAAAAAGTTGGCGAGATGATTAGGTTAATATTTCCCTGTTTCAATGGTATTGAAGTATCCATAAAAAATAATATGTAACGAGGACAAGTTAATGAGGTATCAGTAGATATTGTTTGCATAAAAATATAAAAAATTATTAATATTTCTCCGCAGAAAAGCAGATTATAAATCAAAAAGATTGATTGGTATTATTTAATATATAAATCAACGTTTTTTTAATCGTTTTTTTGTGATTTAAGATGGCAAATATGCGGTTTGCATAAAACAATAAAAAAAGTGCCAGTGGACGTTTTCCATACAAGTGAAAAACAATACCTTAGACTAGCACCTTATGTTGAATTCTCACATATTTCTATTTTAACAAGAAATGTAACTAAAAACAATACAATTCGGTTAAAATCCAAATACTACCCATTATTAGCGTCTAAAGAAATGTAAAAATCATCATTATCTACTATTTATTAATGGCTGAGATGTTTCCTAATTTTATTTGCTTAGGAAATAAATAAATTCATACTAATAAAGTTAAGCAATTCCCATAACAAGCAAAAAAGCTGTTGATTTTATTTAAAACAGCTATTAGTTATTTAATATGAAATTATTTTATTGTTGACCTTAATAAAAAATTAACCATATTAATGGTCAAATTTAATTAATATAGACGTTTCCTAAGTGTATCTAATAACCCATAGATGTTAAATTACTATAAACATTTATTTATTTAATTTTATCCTTTTTATAATTATTAATTTTATAAGTCAATATAGTAATAGCAAAAATTAAAGTAATGCCGTTTGCTAATGTAACTGCCAAATCATGAATATAAAAACCATATATTAACCATAATAGGACACCAAAAGTGAACATCATATACATCCCTAATGATATGCCTGATGTATTTTTTGTTTTTATTATTTGAAATGCTTGGGGAATAAAAGATAATGTTGTAAAGCCAGCAGCAAATAAGCTTAATATTAATAACATAATTAACTCTTCCTAAGATAAAATAATCTATTTATTCTATCTAAATTTATTTAAAAAGTAGTCTAATATTTTCACACTCCATTCTACCACAATATATCCTAATACTCCATTAGATTAGATAATCTTTGTAATTAATAATCCCACTACTTTAATTACACACTTTTACGGTATCTTTATTCATTTTTCATATTAGATTTGGTTTGAGATACTTATTTTACTAATGGAAAGAAGTATTATTTGTGAAGATAAATATTTGAGCTACAATTTCTGTATATCGTTTAGCCCAATCTAAAAAAGAAATATTTTTGTCCCAAGTCACTTGATTAATCGCATGCGCGCATCCCCAATTTAAAATGAGTTGATGAAGCATATGAACTCTAAATCGTTCTATGAAATTTTCTTTATCCTTTAAGCCTTCGTAATAAGTTGAGAGAAATCTCAAGGCTAACACTTCTTCTCCATTATCTAAGTAGTAAATAGTCATCCTTGATAAATCAGCGATAGGGTCACCAAAATAACCGGTTGTAAAATCAAAAATCCCGCTAATTCTCCAATTGTCATCTACAGAATCTAATAGGAAATTACCTGGTTTAAAATCATTCATCACAAATGAGGGAGAAGTTAAATTTAGGAATATAATTTTCGCATTATCCAATATTTCTTCTACCCATTCAACATCCTTATGACTTACTACAGAATATTTTTTATCGTCTTCAAGCCAATAACGAATTTCTTTGTAAATCCAAGATTGAAAAGAATCTTCAAATGGACATATAGTATCATATATAGGATCATATTCACCAAATGCATGGACTTTCCAGCTATGCATTTCTAATAAGGTATTAGCTAATGTTTCCGCTATTATTAATTGGTCAGTTAAATTTAACTTGTCTTGAATATCTATTAAGTTGAATCCATTTAGTCGAGGCATTAAAGCATAACTCCAGCCAAAAATATCAATAGTTTCATCAACCATGTAGGGATAAGGGAGTAACAGTTCCGTCCGTTCATTTAAATTATCTATGAAAAACTTTTCTTCAATAAATTGTCCCATGAATAATGGTTTTCCTTTTAACACATAAAGACCCATTGTCGTTGTGACAAACAAAGTCTGCCCTGAGACACCCTCAGTAGTTTTACTTGATGATATTAGCTTTCCTAAATGGAAGCGATCAAGCATTAATTGTAGCTTGCGATTCGTTACATGATTAATTTTATTACCACCAAAAAAAATTTTAGTCGTCAAACCTATCACACCTTTTTAATTTTGATATTATGCTAATAACTAAAATATAAACCCTTCTAATTATAACATATTAATCGTAAATATATCATCATATATTTGTTTACAATCTAACTTAAATCAACTTTATCATAATAAATTATATTACCATATCTTTGTAAAATAAATTTCTATTTTCTTAATTCATATTATAATTTTTATCTGTATAATGAAAAAAAACTCCTTTAAAGTCAATATCAACTTAAAAGGAGTTTGATTTAATTTTATATAAAAACTGTTATGATTTCTTATTTTACATTTTTTGTTCTAATTTTATATAAGAATAATCCTAAGAAGATTACAGCTAATATAATACCTATAGTGTTTGATAATTGAGCTGCAAGATGGAATCCTTCTTTAGCTTGTAATATGTACGCTGTTGTAACTGCTGTCATAAAAGTTGCTGGTACTGTACAAATCCAATGAAGTTTCTTGCTTTTTGCTAAGAACATTGCTGCTGCCCATAATACGATCATTGCTAATGTTTGATTTGCCCAAGAGAAATATCTCCAGATGATAGTAAAATCTATCATTGTTAAAGCAACACCTATTGCAAATAATGGTATAGCGATATAAAATCTGTTTGTTATTTTTTCTTGTTTAAAATTAAATGCATCGGCAATTGTAAGTCTAGCACTTCTAAATGCTGTATCTCCTGATGTGATAGGACATGCTATAACTCCAAGGATGGCAAGTGCCCCACCAACTTTTCCTAAAATACTATTTGATATTTCATTTACGACAACTGCTGGTCCACCATTTCCAAGTACACTTGATAATCCTCCAGTGCTGCCAAAGAAAGTCATAGCGGCTGCTGCCCAAACCATAGCAATAATAGCTTCAGCAATCATTGAACCGTAGAATATTCTTCTGCCTTCGCTTTCTTTTTTAACACATCTTGCCATTAGAGGCGATTGTGTCGCATGGAAACCTGATATAGCACCACATGCTATTGTTATGAATAAGAATGGAAATATTGGTGTTCCACTTGGATGAAGATTTTTAAGGGTTAATTCTGGTATATGATAACCCTCTACTAATAATCCAACACCGATACCAACAGCCATGATTAATAAAGAAGCTCCGAATATTGGATATATTTTACCAATAATTTTGTCAATTGGTAAGATAGTTGCTAGCATATAATAGGCTATGATGACCCAAATCCAAAAACTTGAGCTAAAGTTGGTTAAATTTTGTAAAAGACCAGCAGGTCCCATGATGAATACTACACCAACTAAAACTAATAATACTACGCTGAAAACCCGCATTATTTTCTTAACGTTTTCTCCAAGGTAAATACCAACGATTTCTGATATGCTCATACCTTTATGTCTAATTGAAAGCATTCCAGAGAAAAAGTCATGTACCCCTCCAGCAAAAATTGCTCCTAATACAATCCATAGGAAAGCGACTGGTCCCCATAGTGCCCCTGCTATTGCACCAAAGATAGGTCCTAGTCCAGCAATGTTTAAGAATTGGATAAGGAAGATTTTTGGCCAACTCATCGGGATATAATCTACGCCATCCTCCATTGTCATTGCTGGTGTCTTAATGTCATCTGAAGTACCAAATACTTTTTCGACAAACTTACCATATATAAAATAACCTAAGATTAGAATAACTATTGATAAGATAAATGTTAACATATAATTCACCTTTCTTCTTCTATTTATTATTTTTACATCTATCATTATATCTTAATTATCTATTAAGAAACCGTTTTCAACGGCAGTCGATAAAATTGCATCATGAAATGCAAAAAAATAAACACGAAATGCAATTCGTGTTTATATTCTCATCAGTTTTCTAAATTCTTTTATATTACTTCTGCTTACGGGAATTTCTGTATCCTTGTCAATTAGCTTTAAATTATAAGTATTATTAAACCAAGGTATTATTTCTTTTATCTTGTCTAGATTTATAATATATGACCTATGACTTCTAAAAAATAAGCTTTGGGGTAAATCCTTCAAGAAATTAGAAATGCACATATTCGCTACATATTCATCATTTTTTGTATGTATTATGGTATCCCTGTCCTTAGCTTCACAATAATATATTTCATTAGTATTGATAACGATAAGTTTATTATTATTCCACAATGTTATTTTTCTTTCCGATATTTTATTTTCTTTAGACACCTTCTCACTATCATGATTTTCTTCTAATCTTTTTAAAGTCTTTTTAATCCTATCTTCTGAATATGGTTTTAGTATGTAATCAAAAGCTTGGATTTCGAAAGCCTCAAATGCTAGTTCCTTAGATGCTGTAATAAAAACAATGTAAGGTTTATTATTAAATTTATTAATAATGTTACCTAATGACATTCCATCTAAATTAGGCATGTTTATATCTAAAAAAATGATATTAACATCATTTTTTTCCAAATATTTTAAAGCTAAAATAGAATCTTCAAACTCATCTACTATTTCAATAGTACTAAAATTATTAATAAAATACTTTAGCTCTTCCCTAGCAGGATATTCATCTTCAACAATAATGCATTTCAAATACTTCACTCTCCTAAATATTTTCCGGTACTGTAAAACTTATTTTCGTTCCATTTTCGAGTCGCGTTATGTTTAACCCTTTTCCATAAAATAATTTCAACCTATTATGAACATTAGATAGGCCAATTTTACTTTCTTTCATTTTATTTTGATAGATTGCATCAATAACCTCTTGTGCTATACCGACTCCATTATCTTCAATTGAGATTATAACTTGATGATCTTCTCTTTCTTTACTAACTGATACTTTTACTGTTCCACCAGCATTTACCTTTAATATTCCGTGTTTTATCGCATTTTCTACTAAAGGTTGGATGATTAAACTCGGTATTTTAATATCAATATCCTCTTCTATATTGTAAATTATATTGAGTCTATTCCCATATCTAGCTTGCTCTATCTCTACATATGCCTTAACTTGTTCTAATTCTTCAGCTAGACTTACTAGCTCTAATCCTCTTTCAAGATTATATCTTAAATAGGTAGAAAGATTGATTATTAGTTCTCTTGCCTTACTTGGATTTATCCTTACAAAAGAAGTAATTGTATTTAAAGCATTAAAGATGAAATGAGGATTAATTTGAGCTTGTAAAGCTTTAATCTCTGCCCTATTTGCCATATCTTTAAGATTTTCAATTTTACTTATTTCTAATTGAGTTGAGATGAGTTGTGATAACCCTTCAGCTAATATTTGGTCACGATGAGTAACCGCGTTTTCTCTAATATAATATATTTTTAAAGTTCCTACGACATTGCTATTTTCTTTTAATGGTACTATTATCGCAGATTTTAAAGGACAATCCTTGTTAGGGCAAATAATATTATTAGCATTTTGCAACACCTGTACTTTCCCTGTTTTTATCACTTCTTCAGTTGCCTTTGTTAAAATTTCTCTTTCCTTTATATGATGGTCTTCACCTTTTCCAACATGGGCTAAGATATTTTCTCTATCTGTTATGGAAACTGCATCTGCTTCAACTGACTCTTTTATAATTTCACATACCTTTTCTAAAGATTTCTCATTGATATCTCTAAAATATGGCAAAGTTTTATTGGTTATTTCCAGTGCCAATTTTGCTGTTCTTGCAGCTATTTCTTCCTCTACTTCAAAAAGGTTTTCACAAATAATAATGACTATCGCAATTCCCAAACCATTGACAAATATCATAGGTATGTATATTTCCTTTACGATTAAAAACGCTAAATCATATGGTTTTGATATCAAAAGTATCAATCCCATACTAATATTTTCCACTACTATTCCACCTAGTAATCCATATATCCATCTATTTTTCTTTGTAGATTTATTATATATTACACCTGATATAAATCCACCTATAACAGTAGCTATAGCGCATGGAAGTGATGTAATACCATGAACATCTATTAAAAATCTATGTAATCCGGCAATAATACCAGCAAAAATACCAACATAAGGGCCACCTAGTAAGCCTCCCGCTATAACCCCTATATTACGTGTATTCGCTATAGCACCTCTTACATCTATTCCAACATAAGTCCCTAATATCCCTAAACCTCCAAATAAAAGTGATTGAAAGATTATTTCTCCTTTACTTAACGTCTTTTTTTGAATCATTTGTTTAAAACTTTTTACTCTTGATATTATAAGCGCAATAAATATGACATATCCTAGGTGAGTTACAAGGTTTTTAAACAATTCCGACAATTTTATCAACTCCAAAACAACTTTCCTTATTACTATGATTTATCATATTACTTATGTTTATGTATTTAGAGATTAAAAATCTTACTATCTGTTCACATTACAGATGATCATTTTTCTCAATGTTTAATAGCGAATAGATGTATAATACTATTTAAAAAACACTCAGATATTGAGTGCCTTTGAAAATTAATTCTAGATAGCTTTCGATAGATTTTAATGGTTAATTTTCAATATTTGTTTTTAAACAACATCAGATATTCTCCGTACCCTTCTATAGCTAATTTATCTTTAGGAATAAAACGTAACGCTGCTGAATTAATACAATAACGTAAACCGGTGGGGTTTGGGCCATCATCAAAAAGGTGACCTAAATGACTGTTCGCTTCTTTACTTCGTACTTCGGTACGTATCATTCCATGACTAGTGTCCGTTAGATTTTCTAACTCATTAGGGTTAATAGGTTTACTAAAACTAGGCCACCCACAACCAGAGTCAAATTTATCTAATGATGAAAACAAAGGCTTTCCTGACACGATATCAACATATATTCCTTCATCTTTATGATTATAGAATTCATTATTGAAAGCGGGCTCTGTTTTACTATTTTGTGTCACTTCAAATTGAATAGGTGTTAATGATTTCAATAATTCAGCTTTGTTAATTTCTTTCTTCCAATGCTTGTTAATAAAATCTACTCTACCTGATGCTTTTTTATATAATTGATAGGGAAACGAATTCTTTTTATAATAATTTTGATGATAATCTTCAGCTTCATAAAAAGTTTCTGCAGGTAAGATTTTTGTCATTATTGGTTTATTAAATAGACCGCTTTTTTCTAAGTTTTCCTTTGACTCTTTTGCTAACTGCAATTGTTGCTCATTATGATAAAAAATAACCGTTTGATAAGATTCTCCTTGGTCATGAAATTGTCCAAATGGGTCTGTGGGGTCAATTTGCTTCCAGAAGATATCTAATAATTTTTGATAAGAGAAAATCTCTTTTTCAAAAGTAATTTGAACTGCTTCTACATGACCTGTTAAACCACTACAAACTTCTTCATATGTAGGATTTTCAGTATAACCACCTGTATAACCTGAAACTACTTTTATAATACCTGGCAATTCATCGAATGGTTGAACCATACACCAAAAACAACCACCCGCAAATGTCGCTAACTCATATTCTTTCATGTTGTCCTCCTAGCTATTATAATAATAGTATGCTAAATAATATTAAAACACATTCTTTATACCATTTTATTTTATAACAATTTAACTGAAACTTAAAGCACAACACTTTATTAAATAAATATGAGTAATCCATAAATAAAAATAAAATTTCCTTTTAACATTAAAATTATTTAATTGTTCTTCGATAATTACCTTGGAAATAATGGCTAAAATTTGTAAGCAAATTAACTCAAAGAATAGGCTAATATAATACAAATTAATTAATAACTATCCAAAACCGTCTAAATTTTTCTTTTAAAGCTAATTCAGTAAATTCTTCTATTCCACCACATGCCATGGCTGTTTTAGCTGAGGCGATATTGTCATCATCACATGTTATTAAAACTCGCTTCATTTCCAATTCCCTACATTTTTGAAGTGCCAATTTTAACATAGCCTTACCATATCCTTTATTTCTCTCAATTGGTCTAATACTATAACCAATGTGGCCACCACGTTCAAAAAGATAATCATTTAACCTGTGTCTAATGTCAATCACTCCAAGGATTATACCATCTTTTTTCCTCAAAGCAAAAAATGTAGATGATGGAACTAAACCTTGTGGGACAGTGCTTTCACAATTCTTTTTATCAAGAAGAAGAAGCCATTCAGAAAAAGATTTCTCATTACATAAGCCACCATCTCCATGTACCCTTCCATCTACTTCTATACATTCATCTCTATATTTCAATATTTCATTTTCAATATTAAGTGAAGGTTCAACTAAATATATTTCATCAATATTCATTTTATACCTCAATTATCCTTTGTTTATTTTTTATATAAGCTATTTATATGTGGCATCTTTTAATTTAGTTTAAATTGTTCAAGATTAAAATAGAAATTTTGATATACTTTATTAACAGGATGTTTTAGAAATAGATCATCTGTTAATTCTTCTTTTATAAGGCGCATGACACAGCGAAATTCATAATCTAATGAATAAAAATCCGCCCCTTTATTAATGAGGATATTCCATAAATCTTTAGGGTAATCCTTTCTATATTCAAACAAATAATGAAGTGCTGTTTTACCTTGTAAATCTGGGATATTGATATCAAAATCATATATTAATAATTGTTTGACAATTTTCACATTTTTTGATTCAATCGCATACATTAAAGGAGTTTTTCCATATTCATCTTGAATATTAAAATTAAGAATTCCTTTGTGAATTAAATTAGCTAACCCAATATCATTTCCTTTTATTGATTCTAATAATAGCTGGTAAGTATAACTCATTTCAATGTCATTATGATTTGATTTATTTTTGTTGACAGGAAAATTAAACATCAAATTTCGTAAAAATCGTTCATGGTCAACTCTACTTAAAACCTCTCTTAATTTACCTCTATCCCACAGGATGACATCAAGTCTATTAGCTAAATCAATAGCGCTTTCTGTAAAAGTACCATTTGTGATAATCATTACTTTATCTAGTTGATAATAAGTTCTTCCTAATGTTATTTCTTGAACAGCTAAATCACCTACTACACCATGCTTAATTTGAATTCCAAGTTTCTCTCCCGTTTTTTTTAGGATTAGATCAATATTATGTTCATTTGTTTTTATTGGTATTTTCACTTTTTGATAGCCTAATAGTTTAAATAATAAGCTCAGATAGTTCTCAAATTCAATACCATTTTCACTATCAATATAATTGATATATAAATCATTTTCTTTTACTCTTTCATAGGCTTTTAAATATTTTTCATCATTTAATATTTTATTTTTTGTTTCAGATATTTTTTTATCAAACACAAATGAAATTATTTTTTTTAAATGATTTTCATTATTTATATAATGAATACATAGTGTTGTGATTTGATTAATATGGTCTAAAGAATATGGTATTTGATCATTTTGTAATAATTCAAAGATTAATGTTTCAACCGATTCATCAATTTTAGCACCAGCTTCAATTAGTTCCTTGATTATATGTGTTTCCCATTCATTTACTATCCCTAGAATTAACAATATAGGTAAAAAATCATTATCAACTAAAGGAATTATTTGCGATATAAACTCATTATCATCCTTGTAGGCTTTAAAAAGAAAATTTTGATAATGAATCCATGTTTGCCCTACATTAAAAATCCTCAGATAATCAATTAATTGGTTTATGTTAAATTTATATTCAATACAGCGTCCATCGCTAAATGTCATGGTTAATATTGTTTTTTCAACAGTTAATTCTTTTATTAACAGACCATTATTATGATGATAATTAAATATTATCATTAATAAATCAAATTTATTTAATTTGAGGCATCGTAAAACAATATATTTTATTTCATCTAATAATGTGATATTTTCATTGAGTTTACAAAATAACTCATTTGATATCTTTGTATCTTTTTGAACAATGAAATTTGTTAATTCATTAAAAAATGTATGTAGAATATATTGATTATAATATTCTTTTTCAACAATCTTTTTAACCATAATATCTTTAATATTTGGATTCTGATTCATAGTTAGATAAGTATCCAGAGTATAACTTATCATATCCTCATTCATTGCTAAAAGAAAATCGCATGTATCATATTGGAATAAATCAGCATTTCCTTTTTCAATTAATAATTTTATTAATGCTTTGTCCTGTATTTCTATCGCATAATTTAACGGAACGATAGAGCCTTTTATATTAATATCATAGTTTAAATCAATTAAATAATTTATACATTTAACTTTATCTTTACTCTTTCTTATTACATAACAAACAAAAGGTTCAAATAAAGAACCAATTTTAATAAATAATTTCAAATGACTTATTAATTGGTTGATTTTATCACTTTTATTTCTTTTAATATAGTTATCCATTAACCCAACCATTAAAATATGTGGATATATCATATTAAACAATATAAACACTAAACAGATTATTAATAGAATAATAATAAAATAATGAAAATATATCTCCATCATGAAACCTCCCATATTTCGATACCTACTTATTATAAGTTATCTAAATCTATTTGTCTATATCGCTATATTTCTATCATAAATCAATTGTTTAATTATTAATCTCCTTCACATTCACCTTTAATATGAAATGACGCTTATAACTAAGCGTCATTTATCTTTAAAGTATTTTTGCTTTGATGAAAAATCATCAAGAAAGTCAAATTACACCAGAGTCTAATATGCTAAATTGATTTAAATTACAATCAATTTCGGCATCTCTTCCATAAGGTAAGATAAACATAGGTGCAGTATGGCCAAAATTCATATTATATAATATTGGTAATGAATTAAGTTTTGGCTCTTCTTTTATAACCTTCAATATTACTTCTTTATATTCTTCATAATATTGATTATCATATGGTTTACCAAAGATAATACCTTTGACTTTTTGTAGCACACCCATTGAACAGAAATTTCTCAACCAAGATTCTAAATAATTTGGTTCAGGTTTATCTTCTGATGTTTCAAAAAATAAAATACTTTTTTCCCATACTTCTAATTTCGGCCATATTTCAGTTCCTTTTATCATTTCTAGTACATCCATGCAACCTCCAATTAAATGTCCTTTAACTTTTCCACTACCTTGTAATACCTCATATCCTAAATTATTATATACATTCCTTTTTATATGTTTATTTTGTTCTATCCAAGGTAAAAGTTGACTAGTCCAAATAGGTGAAGGTTCAATTTTGCCAATAGTTTCATCATTAAATAATACTTTTTTAACCCAATATTTTGTATATTCAAACATTTCTATATTTTCAGCGAATTCCGCTAGTATAGATGGACCATAAAAGCTTGAAATACCAGCTTTCATACAGATAAAATGAGTAACAGTAGTATCAGAATATCCGAGCAATATCTTGGGATTATTTCTAATGACATCATAATCAATATATGGTAATAATCTGATACTCTCAGACCCACCGATACACGTAAAAATCGCTTTAATTGAAGGATCCTTGAATGCCATCATCAAATCCTCTGCCCGTTTTTCAGGGTGATTATATAAATAATCAGACCCACTAAGAGTATGTGGCATTTCAACAACCTTTAGTCCGAATTCCTCTTCTAATCGTTTTTTCCCTTCCTCATACCTCCATCTAATATCACAATCTCCAGCTCCACCCCAAGATAAACTAATAGTAGCAACTTGATCACCAGGCACTAATTTTTTGGGTTTAATAAAATACATACCTTTCCTCCATTGTTTATTACTTACTTTGTCTTTGACATCACTGTTCTTATAAAAATAAAGCAAATCTACTTAGGATTTGCTTATTATATTCGTAGAGTTTTAGTTAGTAAAAACGCGAAACGTATTTACTATATATGAAATTTCTTGATTAAGTATTTATGAATTTTGTATCTATTATCAAGATAAAACATAAATAGGGTAAATGGTATTAATACAAAAAGCACAATGTATGACCAACCTAAGTATAATTGAGCGTGAACATATCTTTGTATCAAAAGATCAATTCCAATACAAAGTATACTTACATTAATTGATAATGTGGAAATAATGATACGCCAATTATAGACATATGTCTTAATAAACAAATATGAAATCACTGTTAATATAAATACTAATCCATTAATGGGGAGTGCTAATTCAGAAAACCCCGAGCTATTATTATTTCCTAATGTGACTAAAAGAACAAAAATGGCGGTTGCCACAAAACCGATTGATATTTTTATAATGAATCCTTTTATTTTATTAACCAAAATAGCTGATAAATAAAACCAAGCAAGTAATAAGGATAAGACCACATAATATGACCAGGATATCCCGTTATTTAGGATGTAATTCAATATAATAAAATAAACACAAAGTACCACTGTATCAAACGTACTATACCAATATATACTTTTTCTTGGGTTCATAAAAGGGAAACTAACTGTTAATATAAATAGAATAACTGAAATAATCGGTATGATAGACCAATTAATATTTAATTCAATTGATAAATCAACTATTAATAAAGTAAAAATAGCTACAAATGAAGAAAAAAGCATGATAATTGAGGTAATTCCTGTCTTGTTTTTCTTTTCCTTCACAGTGATGATTTTTTTTTCATCTTTTTTTAAAGTTTGAATTATTTTCATTTCTTTACAAGATAATTCATTAATTTCCTCATCAGTTAATATAATCGTATTGCATAGAGGGCATACTCGATTGTTTTCTTCATCAAGCTTAACACCACATTTCATACAATATTTCATTTGTTTTCACCACCTTGATTTTCTATTTGGACACTTACTCCTAATTTTACTAATTTTCTAAAAAACTTGGTTTCTACCTTTGCTTCTTTAATATTTCTTCCAAATGTGATATATACTTGATCCTTATATCCTGAAACAGCACATGAACATTTTGTTAAAGGACACGGGCCTAGTAAAAAATCAATGCGACTAACATGTTTTTCCATACCCACTGGTAATATTATTTTACCCATATTTGAAATCGTTCCAGAATAAGTATCTACTCCTACTGCTTTATATATGAATGGAGCTACTAAATTCTTAAATGGTAAAGGTAATAGTCTTACAAAAGGAGATTTTTCAGTCTTAAAGTTTTGTACCATCAGACTTAATAGATTGTTAATATCTGTTTTTTCTTGGACAAATTGGTTGACATACTCTATTATATCTTCAAATGAATATTCTTTATCAGGCATTAAGTATGGGATAATATACAATGAAAAATTCCTCATGCTTTCACTTTTAAGTCTTTTTCGCATATTGATAGGAACTTGAATGGCAACAGCCTTTCTTTTTTTCTTTTTATGAATTTGTTCATTCTGTATTTCTAACATACTTTCTAAGTAAATAGCTGTCAAAAACGCTGTAATACGGCAGTTATATTTTTTAGCTGTCGTATATAAAAGATTTGCATCAATCGTTGAATAGGTAACTAAAAATTGATTTTTATTGAGTAATCTATCCTTAATATGAAAAACACCCTTTATAATATCTACTTTTTTACCATGTGTTTTTAAATGCTTTTTGCCTATTATACTATGTGAGTCCTCATATTCTTTGTCATCTGCCTCTTCGTTAATATCTTTTATCCATTCGTTAATTGAAACATCATATCCTATTAATTTTAAATATTCATATACAATTGTATTTAAAAATGTTAAACAGGCAGTCCCATCAGCTAATATATGATGACATTCAATAGAAATTTTATTGCCAACATATAAAATTCTAAATAAATACCCATTATTATCATCTCTATCGATTCTTCTACAAGGTACTTTTGTATCTTCATAAATTTCCAAATTATTATGATTTTCTTCTAAGTAGTACCAAAAAAAACCTTTTTTTAAAGTAACCTTATAATAAGGAAAACGCAAAATGACATGATTAAGTGCCTCTAACAAAACATCTTTATTTATTTCAATATCTAAAGTTACACTAAACCGGTAAACACTTGGAATATAGTCAGACTCTACTAAAGGATAAATTTTAGCTGCATTATCAAGTTTCATCCATTCTTGTTTCATTTCAAGACTTCTCCTTCTTTAAAATATATCCCTACAATTCATTAATAACACCAATTCAATTCATAGATGTTTTTGTGACTTTTGTTCTATTAAATTCTTTGTCACTTGCAATATTTTTTTATAACATTTTCTGGATAAATAATCAAGCCTTTGGTATTATTATAAACCAAAGGCTATGTGATTACTATATTTAAATAAAAACCATTTACCGTTTTTTAACAAAATTTTATTATTAAAGAAGAAAATGTTCAATAAATCCTTATGAAAATAACAAGTCTTTAAAATATTTCAATTTGTTATTTTATCATTTCCTTTTAGATCTTTTCTTTCATCATTAGATGTTCATCTACACCTTTTTTATAAAATCCTGAAATAATTCCCACATTCTTATATCCTAGATTTTCATAGAGTTTTTTTGCTTGGGTATTGAAACTAGCAACTAGAAGAAATATCATAAAATCATTCTTAAAAGTGTTTGATTCAAAATCCGCAATTAACTTTTTCCCAATACCCAATCCTCTAAATTCTTTCTTTACCGCAATCATATGTAAATAGGTATGCATTCCAAATGCTCCACCGTTTTGGTACCAAATAAAGCCCAAGCATCTGTTATTATTATCTATTGCTACGTTAATCTCCTTATTTATTAATCCTTGCATTAATATATCGCTTATATCAAACTCCAAAAAATATTCCCTTCCTATATCAGAATTCATCAAAGCATCATAACAATCTGCAAAATGAGACGAATCTCCTATCTGAATCTTAATATCCATGTAATTAACATCTCCTTACTATTTATATATATAGTAAGTATACCATTCTAATGAAATAGAAACACAACTTTTTATTTATAATAATCTTTTCTAAAATTCTTTTTATTACAACAGGTTAAATTGTCTTTATTCTATTTTTCATACAGCTATTTAACTCGATAGTTTTAATTTATTAATAAAAGAGGATACACAACTATATAGTATGTACCCTCTTTTTAAATAAAGGAGAATGATTTATTTTATTGATTACTTTTCTTTTTCAAATTCCTGAATCATATTAAGTCTTTTTTGATGACGTTCACCTTGATAGCTTGCTTCTAGCCAAGCATTAACAATATCTAAAGCTAATTCAAACCCTACAACTCTAGAGCCAAAACAAAGTACATTGGTATTGTTATGTTCAACAGATGCTCTAGCAGAATATGGTTCACTACAAACAATGGCCCGTATTCCTTTGAATTTATTTGCAGAAATTGACATACCCACTCCTGTACCACAAATTAAAATACCTTTTTCTGTTATATTATTTTGAATATTTCTTGCAACTTGTTTTGCGTATAATGGATAGTCAGTCCTTGTATTATCGTAGGTACCAACATCAATGACTTCAATATTTTTTCTTTTCAAAAGTTCAATCACATATAGCTTCAAGTCAACAGCTACATGATCACAGCCTATACTAATTTTCATGTTTTACTCCAATCAATAATGGAAACGCCAAAATTGCTGCTCCGACAATTCCACTTATATCACTAGGTGTAGAATAGATAATATTAATTTTATCTTTAATTACTTTGCTACGAATTTTTTCGAATAGGTATTTCATTAAAAGATCTTTTGGAAAATCTTTCATTGATGTAACACCACCACCTATTATAATGGTAGATACATCTAATATATTTATTTCTGTTGCGATTGCCATAGCTATATTTTCAATAAATTTTTGAATCTTAGGATCATTTTTTGCAACTGTAAAGATTTCCTCAAGTGGTAAGCCTTGAAAAAATTCATTTACAATTTCAACTAAATGCTTTCCTGATGCTACAGTCTCTAAACATCCAATATTACCACAGCCGCAAGTTTTTTCAACTCCATAAACAGGTATATGACCAATTTCACCGGATAAACCGTTTTCTCCCCGGTAAATTTGTCCCATGAGTTTAATCGCATTCCCAAAACCTGTACCAATATAGAATCCTAAAGCATACGAAGTTTCATCTAAGTGGTTAGCCTTTAAATCAAAAGCTAAAAGATGATTCACATCCTTGTCAATAAGAACTGGTATGTGAAGGTTAATTTCTAATTCTTTAAGATAATCACTTCCTTCAAACTCGTGACGATTTGGAACTGATATGACACTTTTTAGTTTTTGATCAACTATTCCTGGGAAACCCATTTGTAAACCTATGATATTATAATTTAATTTATACTTTTCAAAATATTCAATAATGAATTGGTTGAATTCTTTAATACCTGAACCTTTTAGTACCGTTGAGACTGATAACTTTGCAGATTCAAATACCTCTAAAGATTCATTAACGATGCCAATTCTAATAAAGGTTCCACCAATGTCAACCCCAATTACATATTTCATCATTTATCATCAACTCTCAATTCTTTCAATAAATTGTTTTATATCTTTGAACGATTCTTCTAAATCTGGTTGGTTAAACAAACTAGATCCTAAGACAAAAATATCTGCACCATGTTGTTTATATGCCGCAAATGTTGATTTATTGTTTGAACCATCTATTTCGATTAAATAGTGACAGTTGTTTATTTCTCGGTATTCTTTGGCTTCTTTAATTTTTGGTAGTACTTCTTTAATCATTTGTTGTCCTGCAAATCCTGGTTCTACTGTCATAATTGTGAGTTTATCAATAAGTTTTATATAATGTTTTATAACTTGTAAATCTGTTGCTGGACATAATGCTATACCAACTTTGACACCTGCATCTTTTAATTTTTTAATTGTTCTAAAAGCATATTGAAAAATCGTAGTTGGATGTAACGTTACGTAAGAAACACCTAGAGCGATTAAGTCATCAATATATTCTTTCGGATTTGTAACCATTAAATGTGCATCAATTGGTTTTGTTACTTTTTTTTGAATTGCTTTAATAAAATCTAATGATAATGCTAGATTTGGTACAAAATGACCATCCATTATATCAATATGATAAAAATCAGTATATTTTTCCAGAACTTCAATATCCTTTTCTAAGTTTAAAAAGTTAGCACACATCATGGAAGTTGTGTATTTTGCCATATTTTTACCTCATTTAATATATTTTGACTTTATAATTAATAAAGGACAGAATAAATTCTGTCCTTTATTCTGAAATTATTGTTTTGTGATAAGTGATAATGCGACAGGAATATTACTTTGAACTGATTTACCAGCCAAATAATCTAAGGCAGTTTGTGCTGCATCTTTACCAATTTCAACTGGTTGTTGAGCAACTGTAGCTGACATATCTCCTGCTTGTATTGCGTTGACAGCATCATCAATTGCGTCAAATCCAACAATAAATGAATCAGTAATTGATGTAGTTGGGTTTGCTTTAATCGCTTGAACTGCTCCTAATGCCATTTCATCATTAGCTCCAAAAACACATACGCTAGCTGGGCTATTTTGAGCAGTTAAAAATGCTTCAGTAACTGTTTGTGCTGTAGCACGGTCCCAATTTGCTGTAATTGCTTGAGTAATGTTATCAACTCCAAATTCAGCTTCGAATCCAGCTTTTCTATCAATTGCTGCTGATGCTCCTGCTTGACCAATTAATTCAAGAACAGGTGTTCCAGCTGGACAAACTGATTTTAAATAAGTAGCTGCCATAGTTCCACCAGCAACATTATCAGATGCTACGTGGGCAATAACTGTTCCAGTTTCAGCACTTCTATCTACAGTGATAACAGGAATTCCTGCATCATTTGCTTCTTTAATTATTGTGCCTACAGTTGTACTGTCAACTGGATTTAATAAGATAAGATCTACTTTTTGTGAAATTAAATCTTCCACTTGACTTGCTTGTTTTGCTGCATCGTTATCTGCACCTAATGACACCAATTTATAATCTGAATCATTCAATACACTTAAGATACCGTCTTGTATATCATTAAAGAACGGATTTGTGAATGTTGAAGCAGCAAACCCAATTTTCTTTTGTTCTGCTTTATGACAAGCAGATAGAGCAAAAATCCCGAGTACAATAAATATTAAACTTAATACTTTTTTCACTTAATTTCCTCCTACGTTTCTGGTCGTCACCAGTTTTTATGCAATTAATTTTAATTACATCTTATTTTTTACGATCAGCAATAACTGCTATAACAATAATTACGCCTGTTATTACTTGTTGTAAATATGATGATGTACCTAATAAATTTAAACTATTAATTAAGATTGCTAGAATTAATATCCCAATAAAAGTTCCAGTAGCTTTTCCTTTACCACCAGCTAAGCTTGCTCCTCCAATTACAGTTGCTGCAATTGCAGTTAATTCATATGATGTACCAGCTGTTGGAACTGCTGAATCCACTCTAGAAGTAAGAATAACTCCTGCAAGTGCTGCTAAAAGTCCTGAAATTGTATAAATGTAAATTAAATTTGTTTTGACATTAATCCCAGTTAAATGAGCAGCTTTTACATTACCACCAATAGCATAAATTCTCTTACCAAACACCGTTTTTCTTAATACAAACACGAAGATGCCAAAAACCATTAGTAAAATATATACAGGAACTGGTATCCCAAATATATACCCTCGTCCAATCCAACCAATCATTCCATCACCAAGTTGTGATACTGGTACGCCATTTGATATATAAAGTGTCAAACCACGAAATACCATCATTGACCCTAATGTCACAATAAAAGGTTGTAGTTTTCCTTTGGCAATTAAAATACCATTAAACATCCCTACTAACGCACCAATTATTAAACCAATTAGAATGGCAATTGGTGAGTTTATTCCGGAATTAATAGCTATGGCCATAACCATACTTGAAAATGCCAAAATAGATCCTACCGATAAATCAATACCAGCTGATAAAATAACAAAAGTCATTCCAAAGGCAATTAGGCCATTAATAGATGCTTGGCGCAATACGCTAAGAATATTATATTCTGTCAAGAAAGCTGGAGATAAAATGCTAATAACCACAATAATGATAGCTAATGCCAACAATGATATTCGTTTCTTAATTGGGTTTATTATATTTGCTACATAAGAATCTCGATTTAAATTCAATTTCTTCATTATTTTACTGATCCTCCCATCATATATTTCATTACAGATTCATCTGTTAAATTTTCATTATCTAATGTAGCCATCAAGCTTCCTTCACGCATAACACATATTTTATCTGCTATGCCTAAAATTTCAACTAATTCTGATGAAACCACGATAATTCCAATTTTTAGTTCTTTTAATTTATATATTAATTCATAAATTTGTTTCTTTGAGTTAACATCAATCCCTCTTGTTGGTTCATCTAATATTAGTATTGAAGGATGATTAGCAAGCCATTTTGCAAGTACAACCTTTTGTTGATTTCCTCCACTCAATTCTTCAGCTAATTGATTAAAATCACGATATTTAAGATTAACTTGAGATAAATAATCACTTGCGATGTTATTTATTTTTCTTTCATTAATTACAGTTTTATTTTTCACTCTATTCAAAATATTATAAAGGATATTTTCCTTAATACTAAAATCTAAGAATAATCCTTCTTCTTTTCTATTTTCTGTTACATATCCTATTCCATGTGCCTTTGCATCTCGTGGTGATGAGATGTTTGCTAACTGTGAACGAATGAATATATCACCTTGGTCTTTGGGTACTACACCAAATAAAACATTCATAATTTCTGTTCTTCCTGAACCCATTAATCCAGCGAAACCAACAATTTCTCCTTCACGAACTGTAAAGTTAATATTTTGGAATTGTTTGTCTTTTGTTAGATTTTTCACCTCTAGAATGGTTTCTCCTATTTCAACACTAGGCTTTTCAGGAAATAACCCTCCTAAATCATAGCCAACCATATTTTTTACCACATCATCAAAACTAATGTTCTTGACTTCTTCCGATATTATGAATCTACCATCTTTAAGAATTGTCATTCTATCACATAATTCAAAAATCTCTTTCATACGATGGGAAATATAGATAATTGATTTCCCTTCAGATCTCAATAATTTAATCACGCGGAATAATGTCGTAATTTCTTTGCCAGTTAACGCACTCGTTGGTTCATCCATCACAATTAATTCTGCATCGATGATAAGTGATTTTGCTATTTCTATCATTTGCTGCATTCCAACAGATAATTCTTTTGCTTTTTGTTTTAAATCTATTTCGATACCTAATCGTTTCAAGACTTTTGTTGCTTCAATGATTTGACTTTTTTCATCGATAACACCTTTTTTGACAATTTCTTTTGTCATAAATAGATTTTCAAGAACAGTCATTTCTTCAAATACATTTAATTCTTGATTTACAATTGCAATTCCTATTGCTTCACTATCACGTATAGTGTGAAAATCTACAGGAACATCATCAATACATATATTTCCAGAATCTTTACGATAAATACCAGTAAGAATTTTCATTAATGTAGACTTCCCTGCTCCATTTTCACCAATTAGAGCATGTATCTCACCTGGTAAAACATGTAAACTAACATCAGTTAGAACTTGTACAGGACCAAAGGATTTATTAATGTTTATCATATCTAATTTCATATGAACATCTCTCCTTTAAAAATTAACTTTTGACTGTAAAATAATATTCGCATAAGGGGTAATTTCCCCAGTTCGAATGATTGCTTTGGATTGTTTGGTCATCTGTTTAAATTCTGCATGAGAAACAAATTCAATAGGTTCATCCCCAGCTAGTTCCAAAATCGCCTGATACACAGATGGATTAGAATTAACAATTTCTATTGCTAAGTAAATTCGTTCAATATACATATCTTCTAACACGACCTTAAGTACATCAATAAATCTAGGAACTCCCTGTTCTAAAGCAACATCTATTCTTTTAACTTCATTTGGAATAGGTAATCCTGAATCAGCAATACAAATTTGATCTGTATGTCCCATATAAGATAATACACTTGATATTTCACTATTTATAATCCCATGTTTTTTCATAATTTCATCATCCCTTTTACTTGATTAAATGCAGATTGTGCTCCATATATTTGACATGTTAATGAGGCTATTTTCATACCTAATTCTATCGATTGTCTTAGTGAATAGTTTCTTATAATACCGGTTGTAAATCCAGCAATAAAGGAATCACCTGCTCCTGTTGTATCAACAGCATCAATCTTTTGAGCTGGTAATATTTCGGGAACGTTCCCATTAAAAAATAAAACACCTTTAGAACCGAGAGTAATAAGTAATTTTCCCTGATATTTATGAACATAGTCTTCCATGTCATTAGTTTGAAAAATTGATTCAAATTCTATTTCATTAGGTATTAAGTATGTAACTTTATCAATCATTGATGTTGTTAACTTAGATGCAGGTGCAGGATTTAATACTATCTTAATGTTTTTTTCATAACATAAATCGATTAAATATTGAACTGCGTCATAATTTATTTCTAATTGTGAAACGACAACAGCAATATCAGGATGAAGTGAAAAGAATGAGTCGATATCCTGTTTAGTAATATTATGATTTTCTCCAGGAACTACGACGATAGAATTATCTCCGTCAACAACCTGTATGATTGCAAGTCCTGTATTACCATCTTTGACAAGAACATTACTCGTATCTATATCTTTTTCATGTAAACCAGATAATGCTTTTTTTCCAAAACCATCATTTCCGACCGCTCCAAGCATTAAAACATTATCATTTAAAGCACTTAACATCACAGCTTGATTTGCACCTTTGCCACCATCAAACATTTGATAATTTTGTGCAAATATGGTTTCGCCTTTTTTTAAATTATGGTTTAACTTATAAACCAAATCGACATTAATACTTCCAATAACCGCTACTTTCATCCAATTCTCCTTTCTGCTCTATTAAGAGCATTTAATTTGATGTCATTGTACTTTTATTGCACATGAAATCTATTAAAAGATTCCATTGTTATTTTCATATTCAAATTGAGCTTTCACGAACAATCAATTCTGATTCATGGACAAACCTTTTGGGTACCAGATGATTTTCATAATTCAGAAAAATTTGAAATGCAAGATCACACATCTTTTCGATGTTTTGATCTATTGTTGTCAATTTCGGAAATATGTTTCGCGAAATTGCGATATTATCGAATCCACAAACCTTTATTTTTCTAATTTCACCTTTTGAATATAGGTCATTTAAATGAGATAAAACCTTAATTGCTTCATTATCATTACGACAGATAATACCTTCAATTTGATTATTTAAAATATATTCTATCAAATCATCAAAAAAATCATCAAAATTCATATTTTTGTCATATTGATATAAAAATTTCTCTTTATTGTACTCTGAACAGAATTCTTCATAACCAGCAATTCTTTGTAAAACTGATGTGCTCTCATGAAATCTTGCGAAAAACATCACATTTCTATTCACATGTTCAAAAAGATGATTTGTAAGGTTATAACTACTCTCATAATTATTAGAAACAACTGAATTAACAACTTGAAATTCTTTATCAATAGAAATCACTGGTATATCTATCTTTAGCGAATCAAGAGTAGAATCGTCTAAATCACTTCTACATAGAAATAATGCATCAACCATAAATCCGCGAATAAACTCAATAGTTTTAATTTCGTTTTCTGTGGATTGCTTAAATGTCTTAACAATCAAAGTCATATTCTTTGCTTGTGCCAACTCTTCTAATCGCTTTACTATTTTGGTAAAAAAAGGATTATCTAAATCAGGTATTAAAACACCAATTAAATTTGATTTAGAAGTTCGTAGTAGTTGAGCTACATTATTGCGAATATAACCGGATTCTTCTATTACAGCCTCGATTTTCCGTATTTTAGAAGCGCTTACATTTTCACCGCGCAAATACCTAGAAACTGTTGATTTGCTTATACCTGACTCTTTTGCGATATCTAATATAGTCACTTTAGAGTTCATAAACTCACCTCAAATCAAATATGGGAACGTTCCTATAATTAAATATATATCATTTGTATCTAGTTGTCAAGGTATAAGAGTTTTTTTTCTGACATTATTTTTAATTTTTAAAATTGAATTTATTCTTTGTATAATTGAATAATTACTTTTAAGTAATTAATTTCAATACAATTATTACTCTTAAATAATAATTTATATACCGATAATTACCATTATTTTGTATATTAAATATTTGTTATTCTAGCGAGATAGATTTGAAACCTCCTATTTTTTATATTGAAATAATAACTCTATTAAATTAAATCAATGGGTTATTTTTTTTTATTTTTTCAAATAACCCTATCTAACTCATTATTATTATTTAAAAATTTCTTTATATTATACCCTAGGACAGATTACCTATAATCATACATTTCATTTGAATTTCTAGTGTTTTTTATATTGTTTTTACCAAATAACTTACTTTTTTATGTCAAAAAAAGTTCTTGATTCAATTAGAATCAAGAACTTAGTGATAAAAGTATTTTTATATTTTTGAATTATATGTCTAATAATTTCCATTTATCAACAGAAATGGGATATGTTGTTTAATCCTCATCTAAACAATATTTATTGAATATTTCCTTCACTTTGAACACTTGGAAAATTCATTCCTGTTAATTTATTTAATGTGAAGGCTAAAGTTGATACAAATTCTAGAATATGGTTTCTGACAGATTGTAATAAAGTTCTATCTAGTTCATCTAGAAATCCTAAAATCATAAAAGTAATTGTATGATCATTATTAGCACTATTTTGAATTTTTCTTTTCATCTTCAAAAATATTTCTTTAGAATTGTTATCCAACATATTATCTTCTTCTTTACAACATTCATTTTTTTGCATATTCTCAAAATACTTTCTAATATCAGATATAAACATTAATCTAACTTGTTTATTTAAAATACTGTTTAGATATTTTAATTGTGATTTAATCATATCCGACTCATTATAGGGAACTGATATTTGCTTACGAAGTAAATAAATTTCATCATTATATAATTTAATTATCTCATCACTATAATTCATATTCTCCCTCCATTCATAAATTTACTTTGCCATACTTTACATTGTTTAACATTTTCCATTCTAACTTTATCTCCTTTATATTCCATAAAGAAAAAAAATCCCATCAAAAGATGGGATAAATAAACACAATTGCCCCATCATTCAAGTATTAGCACCTTACTAAAGTAGGTTGCTGAAGGGTCATCGAGCTTGTCTCTCGCCTTCTCTTTATGGTAATTATATTATAGCATTATTTAATTAAAATATAAAGGTTTAACTAAAAAATATCTAAATGTGACTCATTATGAAGTATTCGAAATAATGAGCACTAGAGGTATATTATTTGAGAAATCTAATAGTTATAAAGATGTGGTTTTTAAGTAATTTATTTATAACGTAAATAACCATCTCATGACTTTTTCGATATATTCATCCCAAAATTTCCAATCATGAATTCCACTAGTTTCAAAATAAATGTGTTTAACATCTTGAGAAATCAAAAAATCTCTATATTGACGATTATTATTGATTAAATGGTCCTCAGTACCACATGCAAGATAAATTCTTGGCATAGAGCAATTTTCTTTTTTAATATTAATTATGAGTGCTTCTAAATCTTTATCGCTACCTTTTAATTTAGATAAATCACCAAAGGTTGCCTCATAATAACTTCTTTTGCCAAATACCCATTTTGCTTCTTCTGTTGATGCTAATATTTGTTCCATTATTAGTGCTGATGATAATCCTGCAATCGCCCCAAAAGTATGATTATATTTAAGACCATTCCGTAAAGCACCATATCCCCCCATAGAAAGGCCCGCTATATATGTGTGTTCTCTATTAGTAGAAAGAGGAAATAATTTTCTCGTCTCCTCAACTAATTCTCTTCCTACATATTCACCATAATTGTTACAAGCTGCTTCTTGGTCAACATAAAAACTATTTTCTCCTGATGGCATTATTACAGCGATTTTATATTTTGTAGCTAGTTGAGCAACTCTCGTTTTAACAATCCAATTAGTATAATCACCCATTATTCCATGTAAAAGATATAGTGTTTTTAAAGGTTTTCCTACTTCTAATTCTTCGGTTGGTACTATTGCTTTATATGTTACATTTCTCATCAAAGCATTTGAATAATAATTAACATCTATTATTGCCATTATTTTTTCCTCCTTAGTTACAGTAATTATTCTTATTGTATTATATTATTAAAAATTAATAAATACTAATGCATGAAAATTATTTACTCAATTTAATATTTATTTTTGGACTATCCATAATTAAATTCATTTAATGTTTAAAAACCTTTAGTTCAAATAATCACTAAAGGCTTTATATCATAGTTATATTTATCTAATTATGATCCTTATATCTCCACCATAATGCCGTACCACTAAGTCCAAGTAAACTTGTTAAGCACACAATAATTAAACTTCCTGGCATTAATGTATTTTCACTTGCATCGGAAATTCCACTATGTAAAGCTGGAATTGACCATGGGAAATATACTCCATACCCCGTTGCCGCTATCATTTGTGCTAATATTAAAACAAATACTAGAAATCCAAGTGGAGATAGATAGCCCTTTCCTATACATGCAAATAAACCAACTGGTGTTGACAATAAAATTGTTAATAATGCACACGAAAAATAGGTCAATATACCTCGGTTAATTGTGTCACTATTATACCCAGGGATATGAACAACATATCCAACAATTAGTCCTATAACAAAAACCATTATTGATAATATTAAACTCCATAAGAAAATGACTATATATTTTGAATAGACAATATCCTCTCGTGATATAGGTAATGCAAGTAAATCTTTAATAGTTCGATCAGAATATTCTCTGCCAAAAACCCAACTAGTTAAAAATCCAAAAATGAATATTCCACCTAATGAAATTGCTTGAGATAATAACCCCAAATATGTTACCCAATCAGCTGTTCCACCAGTTGCGAGTTGTGCTTTACTAGAAATTATTCCCAATCGCTGTGCATTTACCGGATCTTTTAAAATATACATAAAAAACCCTCCCATGAAAGGAATAAGTAGCATCGCTAAGAAAGTAATGAACGGTACTTTAGAATGATATAATTTTTTAGTTTCAACAGAAATAGATATAAGTAATTGTTTCATTTACTATCAACTCCTTCCTCAGCCAACATTCTTAAAAAATATGTTTCTAAATTTTCTTTTTCAACATGTAATAATCTAGGTGGACAATTCTCATTGACTAATTTAACCGCTAATAGTTCTGGATGCTCAATTGCTTTTATCGAGGTAACTTCTATAGGGCCTATTTCCTTATATAAAAATGAATATCCACTTTGTTTTAAAATTTTTATCATGCTCTCTTTATTTTGGCAATCTAGATAGAGTGTCTTTTTTAATTGCTTATCTAAATTCTTCCCATTAATTTCCTTAATTAAATATCCATTATGAATGATTCCTATTTTAGTTGCAACTTTTGAGACTTCATCCAAATTATGACTTGATATTAAAATTGTTACACCTAAACCCTCACTTAAATATTTCAACAAGTTTCTTACTTCTATTATTCCCGCTGGGTCTAGGCCATTGGTTGGTTCATCAAGAATCAGAATTTTAGGTTTATGGATTAATGCTTTAGCAATTCCTAAACGTTGTTTATTCCCTAAAGATAGGTTTTTCGTTTTGGTGTTTTCATATTGTTTGATGTTTAATCTCTCCATTATTATCTCTACTGATTGTTTATTTGGAAGATTACGGAGTTTCTGAAAAATTACTAAATTCTCCTTAACGGTTAGTTCAGGATAAGCATTAGGTGTTTCAACCATATAGCCGACATTATTCCATAAACTTAAGTTATTTGTCGTAACTTTAGTTCCTTCAATGTAACATTCACCAGAAGTTGGAGTAATCATACCTAGTAACATTCTAATCGTAGTCGTTTTTCCAGCTCCATTTAATCCCAAGAACCCGTATATTTCCCCTTGTTTTATTGATAAATTGACCTCATTCACAGCTAAGATATCTTTATATGCTTTGGTCAAATTGTGTGTTTGTATTATTTTATCCATCTTAATCCTCCTTGACAATTTGTTGAAATAAGCCAAAAATCAACAATGTTAATGCTTCATTAAAATCTTTTTCACCAATTTCTTTTTCATGCAATAAAGTCATAAAAATCATTCGAAACGATGTAGCAATTGTATTAAAGGAAACAGTCTCTTTTAACTTAACATGAGAAAAAAGCATTTCCATAAATACTTCATCAAGTTCATGATGAACAATCATTTTTTCTTGGGGAATTTTTCTCATCATAAGTTCTAATTCATTATTTTTAAGCAAGTTAATTAAAAATGAAGATCGAACATTTTTCATTAATTCAATATATATCGTAGTCCATTCCTTGGCTGTTTTTATATTTTTATTTTCTATTTTCGTTTTAATATCATTTATTAAATTGATTTGATAATCTTCCATTACATGAAAAAATAATATTTCTTTCGATTCATAAAAACTATAAAAAGCTCCTTTAGATATCCCTACCTCTTGAACTAATTGATCAATAGTCGTCTTTTTAACTCCATATTTAGTTAAAAATTCTTTAGCAACTTCCTTTAATCTTTTATTAATGATTGATTTTTCTTGTTCTGAAAAAGCAGTAGCCATAGTCCACCTCCATACTGTATGACTAAATTAGTATTTATAGTCATAGTATATCAATTTCTATCTAAAAATTCAAGTTATTTCAAATATCTTTTTTAAATTGAAAATAAAAATGTCAGAAAACTCTACTTTTCTGACATTTATTTGATTACTTATTAAAAGAAACTGAAAACAAAAGTGTATGTCCTAACTAGATTTGACAAATTTGATTCAAAATTAATAGGAAACAACATCTAATGGTTTTCATAAGAATATTAACATTATATATATAACTTTAACATTTATTACACATTTTTAAAAAATCACTTTACTGACTCTACGTGGTCTACCTTTAATATTTCTCGTTTGGAGATCCTGATAAACCATTTCTCCTTTATTGTTTAATATTTCTACAAAGGTTGATATATCTTGCACATTGATTATTCCAATATCCTCAGGAGTTATCCCTTCAATATTACATAGAGTTCCTACGACATCAGCTGGTCTCATCTTTGTTTTTCTACCAGCGTTAATATGTAATTTCATAATTCCTTCATTAAGGGTTGCACCTTTAGTTTCTTTTCGTTGTGGTATTGTATTGATTTTCTGATCAAATGCTTCTTGAAATTCTTTTATAGTATCTTTTTGAGGTCTCATCTTTAAATCAATTGCTTTCCCAAGGTAAGTTTCTATTTCTTTCATCCATCTTATCTCATTTTGTGACACAAAAGAAATTGCTCTACCTTCCCTATCCTTACGACCTGTTCTTCCAATCCGATGAACATAGCTTTCTTGTTCTCTAGGGATATCAAAATTTATGATTAGTGATATATCATCAATGTCTATTCCTCTTGATGCTACATCAGTTGCTATCAAATAACGAAAATAACTATGTTTAAAATTATACATTACCTCTAAGCGGTCTCGCTGTTCCATTCCACCATGAATTTTTTTACAAGAGAATTTTAAACTTAGTAGCAGCTGGTATATTTTATCTACTTTATCTTTAGTGTTACAAAAAATTATACAACTATCTGGATTCTCAATAGTTAAAATATCTTTTAAAAGATCAATTTTTTCTTTTTCTTCTACTTCATATTTTTCTTGGTATATACGTTCTATTGCTGGTTTTTCTTCTTCTATTACTAAATGAATAGGATCATTCATGTACTCATTACATAAAGATTCAATATCTTTAGGCATCGTAGCTGATAATAAAATTGTCACACGTTCTGTAGGTAAATGACCGATAATAGTTTCAATGTCCTCAATAAACCCCATATTTAACATTTCATCAGCTTCATCAATTACGAGGTACTCCACTTTTGAAGTATCGAAATTACCACGTTCTAGATGGTCTATTAGACGACCTGGTGTACCAACAACAACATGACTCTTTTGTTTTAATTCCCGTTCTTGAGGTTGTATCGCTACTTTTCCATAGATTGCTGGAACCTTGAGTCTTTTAAATCGACCCAAATTAAAAATTTCTTCTTTTACTTGAATAACAAGTTCTCTTGTCGGTTCAATAACTAGTGCCTGAGGCTTATTTTCATCCCAATCAACCATTTCACAAATAGGGATGGCAAACGCTGCCGTTTTTCCACTTCCTGTTTGAGATTTGACGATAATATCCATTTTTTCTAGTATAACAGGTATGATTTGTTCCTGAACACTGGTAGGATTTTCATAATTTAACATTTCAATCGCTTTTAATAACTGTTCACTTAATTTATAATCGCTAAATTTTGATTTATTCATTGAATCATCTCTTTCTATTATTCACTACTTTTATATTGTCCAGATAAATAATATTTTATTTTTCTTGTTATATACATCATATCATGTATCATTTAAGGTATTAAGAATTAATAATTCCAACATTCTACATAGAGCAAGTACTCCAATCCTAATTTTTTCATTTTACTAATGTGGATTTTAAACACCAATTATTCGATTTTTACTTTAATATTATCTCGTTTGATATAAATATAAACACTAGCGATAATAATGAATCCTCCGATATAATGATTAAGTAATATGATTTGATGTTTTAAAATAATAACTGCAAGGATTGTCGCAAATATAGGCTCTAATAGGATTGATGTCGCAACTAAGGATGATTTTACATACCGCAAGGTATAATTAAATATGAGCTGCCCTGCATTTGGGATGATTGAAATTAGTAATAAGATTAACCAATCATTAAGAGGATAATCAACCATTTCATACCCTCTTGTAAAGTTATATATAAATAAAATTAAGCCAGCACTCAAAAATACAAATGATGTATATATAATAAACGAATGTTTTTTTACTACATTTTGACTAACGTACAAATATACCACAAAGAAAATTACCGCAGCAAATGATAGTGTATCACCAATTATTGCTTCTTTACTAAGGTATATATCACCCCAAGCGACGATAGATACTCCTATAAGGGCAATTAATAAGATAATAAATTGTTTTAAAGATATTTTTTCTCTATATAAGGCAAAACCAATCGCTAAAGCAACTAGTGGTTCTAAACATATAATAAGTGTTGAACTTGTAACAGAGGTAAAGGCGAGTGAGGTGAACCAAGTAAAATAATGTAAACTAATCGCAAATCCCGCTAAAAATATAAGTTTAAATTCGTTTAATTTTAATGTAGGCAAATCTTTATTTTTTAAAGCAAATGGTAAAAGAATTAACCCACCTATACCTAGTCTATACATAGCTATTACAGATGGTGCAATATCAATTAGCTTAACAAATATTGCCGCAAATGATACAAAAAAAACACCAAGAATGATTAATAGTTTATACTTCATATTTCACCTCAAGTTATTATACGATAATTATAATTTATTAACTTGAAATTTACAATGTAATTCAAATTAATATTAAAAACATTTTATTTACTATCAGAAAATTAAACGATAGATGAATTTTTAATTGTTGGGGATAGTATTTTAATAAGAACTAAAAAACTTACATTTTAAAAAGTAGAATTATAAGAACATAAAACAATTAAAATTATCGTTATTTCATAACCTAGGTAAAGGGCATAATTAAAAGATGGCCCAATTGCTATATTGAAGCCATCTTACAAAAGCATAAATATAAATAATTAATTTTTATTTCTAGTATTTAATAATAAATTTTCGGATGTGTGTCAATTAGTAATTTTTGAAAATAATCGAAAGTGAGCTCTTTGCCGTTATATAAAAATTTATTACCATTTTTATATAACTCCTGAACATATGGAAAGCCAATAATGTTCTCCTTTACTTCTTTGATGTTACCTTCTTTGTCTTTAATTTGAAAACCCATGTCTTTAATATGTAGCATAGCCATAAAATTCACCCTCTCTTTTATTTTAGGTACTAGACCCTACCTCTATTATATAATAAAACTTTATAGAAATAAAGCGTTTCGCGACAACGCTTACATTTTTTTGACTCTACAACATTTCACTAAATTGCAGAATTAAATTAGAAAACAAATAAATGATAAGATAAATAATTGAAACTTTAATTATAATTATATTTTTTTTCTGTAAAGCAAAAGAATTTTATTATAAATTTCTAAGTACATGAGACATAAATCCCATTAAATACCACAATATTTTTCTTTTATTTTTATTTCTTTATAATCTATTGTATGTGCTAGATTTCTATTAATGATTACAATCTATAGAAAAATGGTATAATATATATTATTAAATAACTTCAGGGAGGAAAAAAATGCATCAGATAAATCAAATCTTAAAAGCCAAAGAATTTATGACAAGTAAAACAACACATAAACCAACAATCGGGTTAATATTAGGCTCTGGGTTAGGTAGTTTAGTAGATGAAATAACCGAATCCATTGTCATCCCTTATTGTGACATCCCCTATTTTGCTAAATCAAAAGCTATCGGACATGCAAACGAACTTGTAATTGGTAAACTAAAAGGAAAAATTGTAATCGCAATGAAAGGAAGATTTCATTACTATGAAGGATATTCATTAGATGATGTAACATTTCCTGTCAGAGTCATGAAAGAACTTGGTGTAACACATTTAATCATCACAAATGCCTGTGGCGCAATTAACACAAACTTTAAGCCAGGTGACTTAATGTTAATTACTGACCATATCAACTTAGTTGGAACAAATCCATTGATTGGAGAGAATAATGATGATTTAGGTCCACGATTCCCTGATTTATCAAATGTTTATGATAAAGATTTAAGAGAACTTGTTTTAAATGTTGCTAATAAAAATCAAATTCCATTACAACAAGGTATCTATGCCTGGTGGAGTGGTCCTACATATGAAACTCCCGCTGAGGTTCGAATGATAAGGATTTTAGGCGCTGATGCTGTTGGTATGTCAACTGTACCAGAAGCCATTGTTGCAGCTCATTCTGGATTAAAAGTCATTGGCATATCTTGTTTAACCAATATGGCTTGTGGTATTTTAGATAAACCATTATGCCATGAGGAGGTTATTGAAGTAGCTAATAGGGTGAAAAGTAAATTTACTCACTTAATTCAATCGATACTTAACAATTTATAAAAAAAGTAAGCACGATTAAGAAACAATACTTACCTATCTTTCATAAACTTATTCTTAGAAATTGTAATCATGTCTGAGATAGAATTTCATAAAAAAAGGCAATTAACTAGAACCCTAGTTAATTGCCTATAATTTTAATAACCTATTTTTCTGGTGCTAATTCAATACCTTGACGAAGAGCTTCTAATAAACTTCCTTCATCAACAATACCTTTACCAGCAATATCAAATGCTGTTCCATGATCAACACTCGTTCGAATAATTGGTAACCCGACAGTAATATTGACACCTGATTCAAGCCCTAGTACTTTAATTGGTACATGTCCTTGATCATGATACATCGCAACTACAATATCAAAATCTCCACGCTGAGCCCGGAAGAATAGTGTATCCGCGGGAAGTGGTCCTTCTACACAGATGCCTTCCTTAGCTGCACGTTTAATAGCTGGAACAATTTTTTCTTCTTCTTCACCATTACCAAACAATCCGTTTTCACCAGCATGTGGATTTATACCACAAACACCAATTTTAGGATTTTTAATCCCTGATTTACTTAATGTCTCGTATGCTAAACGAATGACCTTATAAACACGTTCAGGCTCTATCTTTTTAATAGCGTCTATTAATCCAATATGTGTTGTTACATGAATAACTTTTAGCTTTGGTGATGAGAGAAGCATCGCAAAATCTTTTGTATTAGTTAATTCAGCTAGGATTTCAGTATGACCCGGATAAATATGCCCACCTTTATGAAGAGCCTCTTTATTAAGAGGAGCAGTACAAATTATATCAATTCTATCTTCCTTTGCTAGTTCAATAGCTGTTTTTAAATACTGAAATGCAGCATCGCCAGCTTGTGCAGAAACTTTACCAAATGGAAGGTCAGCAGGTAGTATATCTAAGTCATAACATGCAATTTCACCAAATTTTGTTGAAAAATCACTATTGTGGTCATATATTTTTATTGTAGTGTTTACATGTAAAACTTCTGCCGCACGTTTTAGCATTTTAGCATCACCAATTACAATAGGATGTGCATTTTCATATAACTCTTCTTTTTGAAGACTTTTAACAATAATTTCCGGACCGACTCCTGCCGCATCCCCCATCGTAATTCCAATGATTGGTTTTTTACTCATTATTGTGAACTCCTTTCAATGCTTGCATTGCATGATAGATAGAATTTTGGGTACCAAATGCACCTGCTTTTGTTATTACTTTATATTCGACACACGATCCAATTAACGTCCCTAAAGGGATCCCTGGTTCTATTTGTTTAATTAGTCGAAATCCAATACCACCTAATTGTCGGCATACATCCTTAGCGGTATCACCACCAGTTAACACAAAACCTGTAATTTCTTGGTTTATTTTAGCCACTTCATTAACAATTAATCCAATGTCTTGTGAAATACGTTCTCCGATTTGGTATCCGGATAAATTTAATTTTGTGCCAATCTTTTTAACTTGATTTCTGATTTCCACTGTAGAAGGAACATATAGTACAATATCTTTACCTTCCTCAAGTCCCGCAATACATTGAGCAATATAACGTTTACTTAACAATTCCCATTGCTCAGTAAACATTTCTAATGTATCTATTTCAACTGCTCTAATGCCTTGTTGCCCAGAAGCGAATTTCACTTGATCTTGGGTCATTTGTGATAAACTACCACAAACTGTCATGACTCGTTTTGAATTAGTAAAATTGGGTGTTTTTATTTCCTGTGCAATACCTAACACATTCGGGAGGACTTCAGCTAATCCAGCCGATCCAGCCCAAACTATTTTTTCAGATATTCCAATTAAATTTTGCGCTAAACTTTGTAGGTCATTCTGTGACTCTGCATCACAAACGATATAATGAATATTATTTTCTTTATATATTTTTAATTTTTCATGCAAATTATTACTATCTAGTTTCGTGATCAACCCAACTGGTTCGCCAATCTCATTTTCTATTAACTTGGGAATATATGATTCTAGAACCGGATGTTTTGGATCTCTCGAACTTTCTGTATCTGCTATTTTTATTCCATTCACATAATGAATACCATCTTTGGTTGTTCTACCATATGGAGGAAAGGCGGGTGCAATAATTACGAACTCTGGTTGAAATATATCATACACAGCTTGTAATTCTGTTCCGATATGTCCTCTTAGAGTAGAGTCCATTTTTTTATAAATATAACGATAACCAGCCTCTTTTAAAAACAAAGAGGCTTGTTCTGTTATCAATTTTGCTTCTTGTTTCGATAAAGCACGAGAATTCGTATCAATTACTATACCGCTATCCAAATTATTCTTATGTTTTGGAATATCAAATAACACTGAAGTATTGATTCCTTTTTCTGTAAGTTGGACACCACTATCGTTGGCACCCGTTAAGTCATCTGCAATAATTCCAATAAGTTGTGTCATTTTAATTCCTCTTTTTATTTAGCTATTTTTATCTACAATATAATCATCAGGTAGATGAACATTATTTTTTTCCAAATGTTTGACTAAGAATGCGATGTAAAGTGGTAATAGAACAGCTGTTGTCACAGTTGATGCAGCAACTTGTACAGTTGCAAGATCAACATTAGCAGCAAAGGCTGTACTAGCAGCAGCAATTGCAGCAGGTGTTGCAACTGCGTTTCCTGCAGTTGAACCTTCAGAAGCACCAACAACCGGATTCCATTTCATTCCCTTGAAGATGAAGTATCCTGCAGTACCAGTAAGGAATACAGTTAAAATACCAATAACAACGCCAGCTAATCCACCATTAATAATACTATGGAAGTTAATTCCCATACCTAAAGCAAATGCAAAGAATGGAATTAGCATTGAACTTCCTTTACCCAAGAAAGTACGCATTTCTTCATCTAAATTACCTAGTATCATCCCTATTACGATAGGTAATAATACTGACACGAATGAGACAATAGAGAACATTCCATTAACAAATCCCATTGCTCCAAAGATACTTAAGGCAACCATTGTAAGGAATGGCCCATCATTTAAAGCAAGTAAAGAATAAGCAGCCTCATCAGTTTTATCACCATATTGACCTACTATTGCAACATATAATCCACCATTACTATTTGTCATCGCTGCAATAATCGCTATTGGTGCAATTCCTAACCAAAGACCGTTACTTCCAGCAAATATATAAGCAAGTAAACCTATACCAGCACCAACAATCCATTTAGTAGCTAATAGTGTTGCACCTTTACCTAAGCTGACCCCGACGTTTTTAACATTTATTTGAGCACCAGTACACAATAGAAATAAAGCAATTAATGCACTTGCACTATTAACAAACAATGCCTCAGTAAAATTACCAATTCTTAATAAATGTGGAGCAAATGTGTTAAGAATTGCTGCAATTAATAATGGTACAACCATCATTCCTCCAGGAATTCTATCTAACGTTCTTTTAATTTTCATTTAATTCTCCCTCCAATAATATAATTTGTTCTAAATTGAAACATTAAAAACGTTTACAAACAGATTATACAACGGATTGACAAATTATGCAACACTATAATTTCAAAAAAATTATATTTTTTTATAATTAGTTATCAAAAACAAAACACTTGTTTAATATTGCAACACTTGAAATAAAAAAGAAAGTAAAACGCATGTTAAACTTTCATTTTTCATATTATTCTAATCTAAGATTTAAGTTTACGCCACAATGTAGCACGATTAATACCCAATCTATTCGCAGCTTTTGATTGATTATTTTTTTCTTCCTCTAAAACTGCTTTTATAATTTCTTGTTCCATTTCTTCTAATGTCCCCTGTAAGGAGAATCTTAAGTCTATTTTTGCCTCTTTATCTATGTACACTCCCAACAACTCGGCAACTTGAGGTAATTCAATATAATTTCCTTCCGTTGACATCGCAAGTTCTCTAACAACTTGTTTTAACTGAGTTAGATTGCCAACCCAATCATACAGTTTCATATAATCAAGCGCATCTTGCTTCATACCTAATGTCTCATTACCTTCATTTGTATGAAATAAAGTTAAAAAATAATTAATAAAAGGTTTTATATCTTCTTTTCTTTCTCTTAAAGGCGGTACATGTAGAGGGGAGTGTGTTATTTTTTGATATAATTGCTGATTAAACTTTCCCTGACTGACCAATTGATTCAGAGAACTATTTGTTAAAGTAATAATCTTCAATTGTTCATTTGTAAGTATTAGTTCATATATAGTTTGCTGCATATCAATACTTAATAATTCTATATTTTTAATCATAAGACTACCTGAATCTATCCGACCTAATTTCTTAAACAATTCATTTATTTCCGCTACAGTTAATTTATTGCACTCAATAATCACTAAAGGAGCATCTTGACCAAATCTTTGAAAATGAATTTCTTTACCAATCGTTAACTTACCCGTTCCCGGCTCACCTATTATACAAATTGGGTCATTTGAATTAACATATTGTCCAAGTGTTCTTCTTATGCGTTCAGTAAATTTACTATCCCCAATAATAGGGCAATAGGCTATAGAATTATTTATCGTAATTGCACTTTTCTTTCGTTTCGCTGACAAGGAATGAATAATAATACCTACAACATCCTCTTTATTACTCACTAAAAATAATTGAATCTCAAAAATCATGTCGTTTTCATTTATTTCTGTCCAATAGGTTTCTTTTGTTTGTATAACACGATTTACTAATTGTGCCATAATAGGCAAATGCAAAAGTTTATTATTATCTTTTTCTTGCTCAAATTTTGTATTTTTTTCAATAATATTAAGGTTTTTATCTAACAACACAATTGGTAAAGGTGTATTATTAAACACATTGCGTAATTGATCAAACTGATAATTAACTCTATTGAAAAAATTATATACTCTAATGACTTCATCAAATGTATCTTTTAATGCTTCTTTACCAGATGTAATCAAGATACCTCTTAATCCAATTTCTTCAGCAACTTGTACAGTAATAACATCACCAATGATAACTGTATAACCATCTTTTTTTAATTGGTTTAAACAGCCTCTAACTTCATCTTTAGATTGAATAGTTACCATTTTTATATCATATTCTAATATATTACAGATCGTATTTGCACCTTCAGAAATATTTGGGAAACCAACCAGTGCAACACCTTGTTTTATACCACGAATTAGTGTCAATACACGGAGCATATCATAGCCAGTAATAGATATATATACAACAGGAATGGATACAACATCTTCAATCAATGTTGCAGTACCACCACGGCTTATTATTAATTGATATCCGTTCTTTTCAGCAGAACGGGCGATTTCTACTCCATCATCAAGATTCCCAATGACAATATCTAACTGAATATTATAAGGATGTAACACTTTTTTAGCCATTTCTGCCAAACCAGAATACGGTGCTATTAATAAAGTTTTTATCATTTTCATCACCCCAGTTGTTGCATATTTAAACAACTTGATTATAACATATACTAGTTTCTATGTCATTAGGGTAAATATGATTTTTTATCAAATTTATGATTAAATAATCTATTTAATTTAAATACCTCTGTACTGAGATGTTCACTTAATACTGTTGCCTAAAGTTTATATAGGTTTGATTTTTACCATCTAGATTATGTACCCTTATCATTACGCACCTACGCTCACGTTTGTGCAGTTATATTTAGAACTATATGACAACTATTTCGACAAATTTGACACGACACTTTTATACAGTGATAAAGCTAATGTAATAAATGTTAAAAAGATGATGCCCATTGATAATTGTAAATGATAATTTGTATCATTAGTTATCATGAGATAACGATTAAATCCAGTAACCAAAATTACAGTGTCTATAATTATCAATATTTCAAAAACAAATGCTGTCCAAATATAAAATGTTGAATAACTTTTTCCTTTAGTTAGATTTGTGTTTTGTAAAGTCTCAGAAATTAAAGATGAGATTAGAAATCCTAGTACAAAAATCATTAATATAGGAATTAATAAGACTGAATATGTAATCCATCCGTTTGTTTTTGTAATATCTACTAGAAATTTTATGAAATTTGAAGTAAATAAAGATATATCGGTTTTGTCAATGTTAATATGATTGATTAATGAGATAAAACCACCAAAATTGATGTTTTCAGTTTGCTTACTACCTACTTGTGGTGTATAAGTTAGTTTTACGATACTAGAAGTGGCAATAAATATTAAACCAAATATTAAAATTGAAGTAATAGAATTAATTGTAAAGGTTGTCCTATTAAAACTTTTTTCTTTTGAAACAATTTCTATTATATAGGAATAAATAAGACCAATACAAGAGAATAGAATATAAAATACTGACGCGCTACCAATTGCATACCCTATCATAGGAAGAGTTAGTGCTAATATAAAACCTGTAATTAAGGTGAATAAGAAAAATTTCTTATATCTAGGTTTATTATTAAATTTAATAAGGTTATAAATAGACATTCCAAATAAGATTAAAGGAATAGCCAACATGGCAGTGATGAGTACTATATCAACATATATTAATATTTTTTCAACCATATATTGATCATGATATTCATCAATCATATGGACATTTAAAAAATTAATTTTTTGATAACTTTCTATATCATTTAAGTTGATATTTTTATACTGGTTAGTAAAATCGGTTATAGAATAATCAGAAATACCCTTGATACCAGATTCATAAAAATTAACTATATTAGCTGGGACACTTATCTTTTCATCAAGGGTGTCGAATTTGTAGTTCGCAATTTTCCCAAATAATAATAAAGCCATACCTAAACATAATATAATGACGATAGAATTGGTAATTGATGAAAATAAAATATTTTTATTTTTTTCCTGCTTTATTTCACTTTCTATTTTAATAACGGCAGGGTCCTGTTTGTGATTTAGTTTTGTCGAGCAATGAGGACAAAATGTAAAATCTTCATTTACCCATTGGTTACATCCAAGACATTTAACCTTTCCCTCTAAATTACTTCCACAATGGCCACAAAATTTTAAGCCATCTTGACTTTCTTTCCCACATACTTTACAAATCATAATTCAATCTCCCATTTCAAATTTTTTTATCTATACTCTTTATATTAATTAAAATTACCGTTTTGTCAATATATATGGGTCATTTTATAAATAAAATACCCATTTTTTGTAAAATATCTGCACTTTAAGTCGATTTCCAATAGAAATAAACACCTATGAATTAAAATTACTTATGGTTACGATAAACGAATTTATTTCATTTTAAATAATTATGTAATCGTATATTAAAATAAATCATCAACTCATCATGACGAATTCCTACCAGATTATAAATCTGTGGGGATATTAAATCAAGTTCGTCTATTTTGTCTAATGAATTACCCAAATAAAGAATCAATTTAGGTTCAGTATTTGAAGAATCTACCTGCTGGGCAATTACTAAATTGTTGTAAATAACTTGTCCAGTTGCATCAATTATCGAAACTGAAAAAGTTTCGTTGTATAAATCTAATACAAGAGTTTCTTGATCAGCTAGTGGTACAACAGAAACATTATTAAAAGAAGTGTTTTCCCAAATGGTATTTCCAGTAAAGTCAATTTTAGTAATTACATTTTCGTCAGTGATATACACAATTCCATCATCAGTTTCATGATATTCCTGAAATGAATGATATGGGTCACTAATAAATATCTGCTTACCCTTGTCATCAATACCTACGATATTTGTTACTTCATTGCTTTCTTTTTCCCATATAGTCCTTGTGTTATCAGCATAAATTGGAATTAAATATGTACTAGCATTCATATCAATATCATAGGGATACTTAGCGATTTCATAGCCGCTCGTATTATATTTATAGATAATTAGTTTATGATTTTCGTCATAGCAATCATAAACAAAATAGCCATTAACGATTCCACCACGAATAATTGGATCAGAAGTTTTTATTTCCCATTGTTTTTTCAGCTTACTATTATATTTCTGGATTTTGTTGTTTCCGTCGGAACTAATGCTATAGAGATAGAAATTACCATCATAATATTCAAACTTTCCAGATGGAGCTACATTTATCTGGTTTATTATTTTACCGCTATAATTTAAAATTTGAATGTTAACACCACTACTACTATAAAATATAATTATCTTTCTAACCCGAAATTTTTTTATATTAAGCAAAAAGTCCTTGATTCTAGTATAAATCAAGGACCTTGTCATTTCTATAATTATATATAAATTATTTGCTGAATTCAACATTAATCTTAGAGTTTGCTAATTTAGGTGAAAAATTTGTCAATCTTGAATTAAAACTTAGCCCAGGATAAGTTCTCTAACCTAATTCTTTTGCTTTAGGTATAACACGACTCATTCATATTCCTAGTTCACCTACAACATGATGTTTGATAAAAAACTACTAATTACTGAACAGTTAAATCTTCGTAAGGTACATATAGTACGCGCTACTAAGTTTTTCATTCTCCTTTTTTATTACTCCAACAAGCGTTATTATCGTAACGTCTATTACCACTTTGTGTTCGTTCAGATGTGATTTTTTCTTCTTTTCCCACTTCTCAATGCATTAGTTGACACTACCTAGTTCACTCTCTTTATTAATATCACCAATTCTATTCATTTATATTTAGGTATATTTTTTTCGAACAGTTTCTCCTACTTCAATAACCATTCCGATTCCCGTACCTATTGATGCTCTAATTAAAATAGGACCACCAATATCATCATTTTTCATTTTATTTATTACATACACTGTATTAATTGATATTATGTATTTTCAATAAATAAAACTTATGGCTATCAAGTCTGAATAGATATATAAAAGCGATAATCCAAAATTATTGAGAAAAATTAACTATCTAATTTGAAAGAATAAATAGATTTAGTTAAGACATACAAGTAACTTATTGTAAAAATTCATTTAACTGTTTAACTAATTCTAATCCTCTATCATATCCACTTTGATAATCAATTTTTAGAATATCTAGTTCCTTAGTTAAACGTTTTGTTTGAAAGGTATTCGGAGGATTTACTTCGATAATTTTAACATTATGATTATTTCTCATATATTCAATTGATTTATGATATGTTTCATGCCGCATTTTTATGGATTGTTTAAGCTCTGGATGTTTTCTAAATAAAATATTAGTCATCATTTGGTTTTGGTGTTTCATTGTATATGAATAAGGATGTGAACGAAGAACTACAATTAACTTCGCACCTTGATTCACTGCTTCTTTTACAGGTATAGGATCTGCAATTCCACCATCAACATAAAATTCATCGTTTAATTTAATGAAATTTCGATAAAAAACAGGTATACAACTTGATGCTTTTAAAGTTTCTTCTATATTCTCTTCATTTGGTTTAATGTATTTGATTTTGCCTGATTTAACCTCAGTTACACCTATATAAAATTCACTTTTCGAGTTTATTATTTTATTTGTATCTAGAGGAATCTCTTTTATGGTAATATCCCATAACCAATCTAAATCGAGAAAATGTCCGCCTTTTAAGAATTTTTTCCAACTAATAAATTCTTTTCTCAAATTATAATCGGTATATACTTTATAACTTCTTTGGTACATTTCAGATAGAAAAGAAGTAATATTATTAGCACCAGCCGAAACGCCAATGCATATATCAAAAGGATTAAAATTGTGCTCTATAAATGCATCTAATATACCAGCAGAAAAAATTCCTCGCATTGCTCCGCCTTCAACAACTAATGCAAATTTAGTTTGTTTTTCCATCTACATCACCCTTTTTATAAATTTACTTGCTTTAATATAATCGTTAATAATTCGATTTCTATTCTATATTTAATCAAAATAATAAAAAATTAAAACTTCCCTATGAATAATCATCCCAAAATTGCAATATTTTAATTTCTTCTTAAGAGACAATGGAAGGAACGCTTTTTGTACCATTTGTAGCTTTGAAAATAATATAATTATGCTTTAGTATGTAGTGAATAATTTTTATAGTCTAACAAAAATTTATCCGATAAACCGTAATATAAGATGATTATGATTCATTAACTCTCACAAGCCATTCATTAACTAATGAGTTAAATAGCTCTTCTTGCTCAATCTGTAAATTATGCCCTGCTCTATCTAATACTGAGAATGTTGCTCTTGGGTAATTATCCAAAATACTCCAAGCATCTTTATAACCAACACTTGAATCTTGACGGCCTAAAAGGATAAGGGTAGGTTCCTCATACTTTTCCTCAATCTTATCAACATCGAAGGAAAATTCATAACCCGTTTTTTTAAGATTACTTAGAAATTTATCGTCGGCAATTTTTACTCCAGATAAAATTTCATTTTCGTATCTTTTCCATATTTTTTCATTTTGAACAACAGCCATAGACTCAAAATCTTCTGAATCTAAGGGAGGAATTTGTTTTAATAGATATTCATCTTTCTTTAACACAATATGTGGAGGATTAACACGTTTTTTAGCATCTGCGATAATACATGGACATAATAGTACTAAGCCATCAACTTTGTTTCCCATTTTATAAATTATTCCTCTTGCTAAATATCCTCCATAGGATTCACCAACTAATAGGAAATTTTCATTAGGAACAATTATATCAATAAAATCGATCACAATATCAAGCATTATATCGGAATTTTTAATCCATGCTTCACTTTTTGTTTTTCCCATACCTGGTAAATCAATATATATTCTTCTATAATCATTTCTATCTTGAAATATTGGCTCGAAACATCCTGTCATTAATCTATGGTCAGGATAGTAGCCATGAAGCATTATAATTGGTTTACCCTCACCAAATGTCTCATAATTAATTTCTAAATTATTTACTACACATTTCATACTTTTTTCCTCATTATCCTCATATTCTTTAGTTTTCTCATTAAAATACAAGCAATTAAATTACCATTATACTATTAATAAATCATAACATTTTTTCATTAAAAATGATATAGGTATTTTTGTAAATCTAAGTTTTATATTTCCAATAGTAAATAATCACAATATATTTATACCTTTATATTGATGAATTTGTTTTAACTTTTTAAACAATCTTAAATAGTTACTTTAATACCTTATTGCATCTGTCTAGATAGTATGAAAGCATGCCACTTTTTTTACTACGAGATATGAAATTTATTATCCAATTCGCAAGCAGATAATTAAAACAACCAAAGAATTGTAGTTTGTTTAGAAATCAAACTTTATTCTTTCCTCAAATAGTAGGTCAACAAAATTGTGCATACTCTTCGAAATATTCTACATAAAGTTTTATTAACAATTTCTTAGCACTTCACATAAAAATTCATAAACTTTTTTGATTGAAGAAATACTTATGTGCTCCTCAGGAGTATGTACATCATAAATATTTGGTCCCATTGAAATCATATCTATATCGCCAATCTTCTCTTTTAAGTAACCACACTCAAGTCCCGCGTGAATTGCTTTGACTTCAGCATCACTTTTATACATTTGCTTATAAACTTTAAGCATTAACTCCCTAATAGGTGAATTTTCTTTATATTCCCACGCAGGATAATCAGCAACTAATTCCATTGTTGCTCCTACTAATTCACATATAAATTTAATTCTATTATTTATTTCATATTTTAGACTTCTAACTGAACTTCTAATTGCACTACTTATGATAATCTCTTTATCCTTCATTTCTAATATACCTATATTATTAGAGCTTTCTACCAAACCTTTTATGTTAGAACTCATTGTTTGAACACCACAAGGTATTAGGCGTAGTATAGCAATCAGTTTATTTTTTGTCGTATCATTAATTACTTGAGTTGAGTTTTCTATTTTTTTAAATGTGAGTAATATTTCAGGGTCTGCTACTTTATATTCATTAGTAAAGACTTGTTGATATAAATCAATAGTTTCTTTGAACTGATTAAATTTTTGTTTATCAATTAATACAATAGACTTAGCCATTTTAGGTATAGCGTTCATTTTCTCTCCACCAATAATATTAGAAATATCTATTCCTACTGCCTCATTTAATCCGTCTAATAATCGACCCATTAGTTTAATCGCATTTCCTCTATTCTTATCAATCTCAGCTCCTGAATGTCCGCCTAGTAATCCACTAATGGAAATTTCATAAGCATCTAATTCTTTATTTAAATCCTTATATTCTATAGGTAGATTTATAACATTTCTAGCACCACCAGCACATGATGCTAAAAATACACCTTCTTCTTCTGAATCAAGATTGATTAGAATATCTCCATTTACCGCATTTTTATCTAAATGTTTTACGCCACCCATGCCAGTTTCTTCTTCAACAGTAATAAGAACTGTTAGTGGTGGATGTTCTAATTCTTTTGATTCTAAGATAGCCATTGACATACTAACAGCAATACCATTATCTGCACCTAAAGTTGTCCCTTTGGTTTTGATCATGTCTTTATCAACTAGAATTGGAATAGCATCTTTTTCAAAGTCAAATTCAATATCATCTTTTTTTACACATACCATATCCATATGACCTTGTAATATAACATTTTTACTTTTTTCGTGCCCTTTCGTGCCAGGTTTTTTAATAATGACGTTTAAACTCTTGTCTTGAGTAACCTCAAGATTTAAACCTTTCGCAAATGAAACTAAATAATCACTAACTGCTTTCTCATTTCCAGAACCTCTAGGAATTTTAGTTAGAGTTTCAAAATTTTTAAACACTAATTCCGGTTGAAGCCCTTTTAAAATATCTTTCATGAATACCTCCATTTATTTTTAATTTAATAATAACAACATTATTTTTACATTTTATATACTTTCTTATTCAATGTCTATAACATTCCATATGACTACTAGTTAAATTGCCTAACGTGTTTATTATATTATCAACTTGCTCCAATTAATAAAATTGTATTTAGTTTTTTCAGTTCTTAATAATTTTGTAAACTAGTAAAATACGATAAACTCATTGAAAATGTTCTATATTGTGGCTCATATTTCGAATCTACTAGTTTTATCTTTATATGGACATAAACATATTATATCATAAATTTTTCTTAATAATGATATCAATAAATCATCTTTTAGAAGCCAAAATCTATAATTGATTACCATATGACAATCTCTAATTTTTTTTAAAATACCCGCATGATGTTGCTAGTCTTCTTCGAGGCCCTTGCGGTATATAATCCTCTTCTCGTGGAGTGGTCTATCATCACCGAGTTTAAAGACAACTCTACACAAAAAAAGCAGACATGTAGTCTGCATAATTTTAACCTAAAAAAAGTGTCCTACCAAATTTGATAAATAACATAGTATATTTGAGCACTTAATGATGCTATTTTAAAGAAACAACAAAGCTACGAACTTACCTTTAGTGTTATAATAGAGTTTTTAAAATCTCTAATATCTCCTCATTGTACTTATATAAATCATTAATCGATTCAAGTAAATATTTATTATATTTACCTTTTATTTCCGTTGGCAAAATTAATGTCTTAGTCATACTTAAATCAAATCTACAGATCCATTTTCTCACATTATTATCTAGTAATACTCCAAAATATGATTCAGTATCTTTTGATGTAATTCTATCTAAATTAATCTCACTTCTTAATATTGATTTTATTATCGCAAAAGCTTCTAGTTCTTCAAAAGTGGTTACTATTTTACAAATCTCAATATTATTTTCTGTTTCATTTTCATTAATCTCTTCTGATAATTCCTTAACCTCTAAAGCCTGTTTTGCACCTTTTAAAGTTGCTTCAAATTTATCACTCATTAGATCAGTAATAAATTGATTATATGTTTTTTTAATTAATGGTTTGAATTTTTCAATTATTGTCGTTGTTTTTCTACCATCAAAAAAATTATTTACGATATATGAAATAAAATTATCACTAGGGTTCTCCAAATCATTTTTAAGTACGATTTTTATCAAATTCATATATTTTAATTCACTGGCAGAATCATAGATATTATTTAAATCTAATTTACTTTTTTGAAATTGTTTTAAATACTCTATTGATGAATCTTTTAAATTAAATAGATCAATTTCGAGAAAGGGTACTTGATCCATAATATTAGGCGCATCTAAATCAGTAAAAAATCGATAGATAATTCCGTTTGTTAGAATAGCGAATTTTGCTTTAGTGGTAGAAAAATATCTAAATAACTGAGAATCATGTTTATCTAATTTTTCAAAACAACCTTTTGCTTCAATTAGTATGGTTGGAACTTCATTTATTGAAATACAGTAATCAACCTTTTCTCCCTTTTTAATCCCTACATCAGCAACAAATTCTGGGCAAAATTCAAGTGGATTAAAAACATCAAATTCTAAGATTTGAAAGAATGGTAATATAAGTGATTGTTTTGTTGCTTCTTCGCTTTTAATTTGATCAATAAGAATTTCTGCTCTATTGGCAAGAGACTGTAATTTGTCTTTCAATTTTGTTTTCCCTCCATAATGTGAAAATTTATATTTATTATTTAAACATATAATAAAAACTATGTGTTTAGAACACTTTCCATTAATAAATGGATTAAATTTCTCAATATTTTCGTTGAAAATTATGTCTTAATGAAATAAATAATGTCTTCTGCTTTCTTTAACACCTTCGACATTTCTCAATGAGAGACATATTGATGCTAAATCCGGTGTTTTCTCCATATCATATCAAACCTGTAATATAAGATAACCATATACTAATATTTCAAAAAGACTGATTTTTATAGAACATGAAATTCAAGGATTTTTTGGATTATTCGATTAGTTTTCAAAACAAGAACAAGTAAGATACAATTATTTCACGATTTAATGAATCGAAAAGATATTGGTAATAATAAATTTTATAAAAAAATTCGTGAAAAAAGATTCTTAAAAACATGAGTATGTCCGCATTGTGGAAGCATAAATATAAAAAAAAACAACGTTATATATTTAAAGTTTGCGGTCCAGCATTTAATACTACAACGGCAGCACATTTAGAAAATACAAAGTCAAGTTTTAGCAAACACATGATAAGAGGCCTGATTCCTCCTATTTTTTAGTTAAACCAGAATCATCATATTTTGACCATTCAAAACTTATATTCATGTTATTCCTGCGAAGAAAGCAAAAAAAAATACCCCCGCATATAAAAATGAAGGAGCAGCCTAACCTATCCATTTGATTATGTATCGTGAAGTATTATTAATATCAATTCAATATGGTTGGTGGAATATAATCTGAATACACATCAACATAAATGAAAATACCAGTTATTGAATCAAAACATAATATAACTCTAATTGAGTTTTATCTAGATTTTTCAATTAGATCATTAAATGATTTACTAAAAGTACATTCACTATTATTGTTAGTTATTTCATCATATAATCTTAATACTAATTGTTTATAGTTCCTCCATATATTGGTAAACTTTATTTTCTTACCTTCAAAATTAGTTAAAAACACCATTTTGTTTGTATAATAATCTACTTGTTTGATTTCTTTCCATTTAAAACCATAATATGTTTTAATAAACTTTCCTTCGATATGAATTCCTTCTGAATCAATAATTAATTTTTGCGTGTAAACTTTTAAGAATACATGTAATGAAGTTAAAGAAATCACGATTAATAGTATCAACAAAATAGAATAATTAAAACCCAAAGACACAAATATAATTATTGAAACCAGTACTTCTACTATAATTATGCTAAAAAGACTGTTTAATTTTGGTTTATAAACATTCATACTAATTCCCCTCTCTATAGTAAGATATGTGAATTATTATAGCATTTATTGATTTATTTGACTAGGTTAATTTTTGATAGCCATACCCAAAATGGACTAAATATAATTTTCAAGTCAAGTATGCCAAAAAAATATATAGAGCAATATGAAGAAAGATTAGAAAATTATTGCATAAACCATGTTATACAAAAGATTCAAAAGAAAAATCTTTGCTTACATTGCAAACAAAGATTTTTCAATTTTTATTTATTTAGTTTAAAAGTGCTATTTTATTTTCTTATTTCTTTCTCATACTACAGATGCGGTTGTTAGTACCAGTCTCCATATATTCGCCACTTTTTATACAATAAAGTCAATTATTTCATAAACTCTTGTACTAACTCGCTGTGTTATCATGGAAACTGTAAACATTCTAAATTATTCCATCTTATATCATTTAATATATATTTTTTAAAATTCTATAAAAGAGTAATAAGAAAATTAGAGGCGTTCCAAATTGAAAGACAACTGGAATGAAAGCATACACACCTGCTAAACCAATCATTAAACAGATTAAAGATGGCCAAGTCATACAATAAACAAATAATTTGAAAATATCTAAGTATGATGGAAATTTTTTGCGACCAACTTTAAATAACATTGCAATCATTGAAACAACAAGTAAAAATATCGTATTCATTAAAATATTCGTACCAGTATTTAGTAAAATACCAAATAAAATCGTTGACAAGGTAAATTTGATTTCAATGTTTTGAACAAGCAAATTCACCGCATCTGTTTTATCTAATGTTGATAATTGTCCAAACGAAAATCCAGTATTAAATCCTTCGTAATCAAAATTTTGTTGATTAGAATTTTTTATAAATGCAATACTATCTGTTTTGAAAATAAGTGCATCTCCTGTTGGTTGATAGTCACCTTTAGGATTAACCACAAATTCGAAATTATTGTATTGGTTTACAAATAATTCTGTGCTCGTACACACTAATTTTTGATCACTGACACGACAATCTTGAGGTAATCCAGAAGGAAACCAATCAGGAACATCGGTTTTTAAATCTAAGCCAAACTTCTCTAGTTTTATTCCCTTATTCTGTACTAAGTTTAAATTCATTGGAAATGATAAAATTAAGTTTAAAATAATAAAATATATAAGCACTTTAACTAGATTATACGACCGCATTTCAAACATCTTTGGAAAGGATTTCAATGAATTTAAAAACATTTTTGATAAAAACATGACTACACCTTCTTATTCTCCTACGTATTTAGATAGATCATTATACGGTAATTCAATGATCACAGTAGACTGACTTAAAATAGACTTTTCACTATAACTATTTTTACCATAAGATGCATAAATTAATGTCCCATTTGGAAAATCGGGTAATTGATAATCTTCTTTATTCGAAAAGTTATGTAAAACAATTACTAATTGAGTATTAGAACCATCTTTATAGACACGATAATAACCTTGTAAATGAACATTAGAACTATCATATGGAAAAAATTCACCTTCGCTTAAAGCGATATTATCATTTCTTACCTTAATCATTGCTTTATAAGTGCTGAACAATGAATTTGGATCAGTTTCTTGTTCGCTTAATGGTAACGTATTTTGATTATAGTTATCTTGAAGCCAGGTCGTTTCAACAGATTGATCTCCCCATATGAATGGTTGACGGACATTTTTATCATCTTGTGTTTTATCTCCTAACATACCTAATTCTTCACCATAATAGATAAAAGGATTTCCTGGTAAAGATAGAAGCATTTCTGATACCATTTTTTCTAAATTCACATCGCCATTATATAAATCTGTAGCGACTCGGTTTTGATCATGATTAGTAAGAAATGGTGCATCGATAAAATCAGGATCATAGGTAGCTAATTGTTGGTAATAATCATTTAATCTTGAAGCATAATTTCCTGATGTGGTACGGGCAGTATTAATGATGTAACTTGCCAAATCAAAATTAAAGGTTGAGTCTAATCCTTGATAAAATTGTGAATAGATACTTATATCTTGCCATACTTCTCCAACAAGGTAAACATTTGGATTTACTTCACGCATTTTATTGCGAAATTGTTCCCAAAATGTTATATTATGATCGAATTTATAAAATTGATCTTCACCATCACAGAAAATATATGGAGCAGCATCAAGACGATAACCATCTGCGCCTTGTTCAAGCCAATATTTACCTACGTTGTACATTTCCTCTTTAACAGCCGGATTAGAATAATTTAAATCTGGCATGTTAGAACCAAAATATGCGAAATAGGCCTCCCCATTGGAATCTTGAAACCATGAGTTAGGATTAGTACGAATACGATAGTCTGTGTTTGGGTCAATCCAAGTATAATAATCTTTATATATAGGGTCCCCTTGTTCACTTTTTATAAACCATTCATTATCACTGGATGTATGATTCATCACTAAATCTAATATCACTTTTATGTTTCGTTTGTGAGCTTCTTGGATAAGATTTTTAAAATCATCTAGTGTTCCGTATTGACTATTAATTGTAAAATAATCACTAACATCATAACCATGGTAGCTAGGCGAAGAAAAGATTGGCATTAGCCAAATCCCTTTAACACCTAAATATTGCAGATAATCTAGTTTTTCCGTCACTCCATTTAAATCTCCAATACCGTCCCCATTCGAGTCAGCAAACGAACGAACAAAGATTTCATAATATGCACCTGTTGGTTTTTCATGTGTACTCTCATTTGTTACTGTGTGGTGACATCCTAGTAGCGTTAATATGGTAACAACACAGCTTGCCAAATATAAAATTCTCTTCATTTTCTCACCTCATCTAAATTCTAACAAAATTATAGATTTTCTAAGAATTTTTTTAATCTATACCGGTTACATTTTCATAAAGTAATACAATTATAACATATTTTTCTGTTTAATATTTGCACTTTTCCAAAAATTAGGCTTTATCTTATACGTAACCGGTTACATGTCAATCATGAAATTAGCATTCGCTGATATGCAAATAATCAAATTTTCTACGTACTCAAATTAGATAACCTTCAACAACATTGTTAAAAAAAACACTGATTCAGTACATCGGAATCAGTGTTTTTTTGTTTGATAATATTAGATGGCATATGCTTTTTAAAAAAATTATTGCTTGATGTTTAGAAATTTTGCATAGACAATACTACGATAATTAAATAAAAAATAAGGACAAGTGTATTTAAACTAAATGGTTGTATCTCGTTCTATTAATTCAACCGGGATTAACTTGTGTTTATTTGGTAAGGCTTCTTTGTCTATTAAAGAATTTAAAGACATAATGGCTTCCTCACCAATTTGAAACATTTTTTGAGAGATTGTTGTTAGCTTGGGTGTCGTTAATTCAGCTAATATTGTATTGTCATAGCCAATTACTTGGACATCATTAGGAACCTTTTTACCTAATCTCAATAACTCAGCTAAAACAATTGCCGCAATTGTATCACTGTCACAAAAAATACCATCTATCTCAAGATGACTTTCAAGATATTGTTGTATTAAATCCTTTTCTGGATTTATGAAAGCCAAATCAACCTTATCACATGTCATATTTTTTTCTATCAAGGATTCTTGGAAACCTTTTGTACGCTCTTGTACAGTCAGTAGAATACTTGGTCCCCGAAAATGAACAATATTTTTACATCCACTATTCACTAATTTCTCTGCAGCAAGGTATCCTCCACCTACATTATCACTTGTAACAGAAGGGATTGCTTCTTCTATAATTCTGTCTATAGTCACAATTGGAATTTTTAGTTCTTTATATCTTGAAAGTAAATCACTATTAGACCCAATTATAATTCCATCAATATTATATTTTACAAACTGTTTTAAATACTCATTTTCTCGATTAATATCTTCGTGTGAATTACATATCATCACTTTATATCCCTTTTCAAAAGCAATCTCTTCAATTCCTTCTAATACGCTATAATAAAATGAATTACTTAAATGAGGGAAAATAACACCAATTGTTTTAGACACTTTTTTAAATAATGTACGAGCAAATTCATTTGGTATATAGTCTAAATCTTCAATCGCATTTTCAACCAATTTTCTTGTCTCTTCATTTACATATCCTTTATTATTGATGACTCTAGACACCGTCGCTACAGATACGTGGGCTTTATTAGCTACATTCTTTATATTTGCCATATGCACCATTAGCTAGTAGTTTATGACTAACTAAAGGGTCTCACCTTCCTATCACTAAAATTTTAATAAAATAAATAAACTATTTACTGTTCATTAATAAACAAACCGCCTTAAATTGACTAAAATATTAATAGTCACCAAAATGATGTAAGCAGATAAAATTAAATAATTAATTCATTTAAAATCAATTAGTCATAAAGCTTATTTCATAATAAAAGTATGCATTAAAACCTAACCGTTTCTCCACAATAACATTTTGCCAGTTTTTTACATATACCTAGATTGTTCTTAGGTTTGCTCAAAATATTGAAATTTACTAATGTTTATCTTACATAATTATACCATATTGTGGATAACTCTTCATATTTTTTTAAGAGAAAGACTCGTAATGTAATAAACGTTATTATTTTAAAAAGGTTACAATTAGATAATAATCGTATATATTGCATGCATTTTAAATGTATTTTATAGTTAGAAAACTATTAATTTTTCCTTTTTTTACTAAATAAATTTATCTTTATTAAAATAGTCTTTCAACTTACCTAACAGTGTAAATATAATGATTCTCAAAATAAATGATTATTTAGCTTTATTTAGCAACAATCCCATGTGATTTTACATATCTTTCCACCATTTAATCTTTGATGGCAGAAGTTGTAAGTCTATACTCATATGATTGAATCATGATGATATCCGTAATTACTAATTCAACACTTATCGTTCAACTAAATAAATGACATAAAAACTTGATAGACACTTAAAAAAAAGTCAGGCGAACCTGACCTTTACCTTATCCTTTTGTCGAACCTGCGGTAATACCTTCAACCAAATATTTTTGGAAGACAAGATATAATATCGTGATTGGTAAAGCAACAATCATCGACCCAGCCGCAAAGGTGGTAAACAGATTATTTCCTTGACCATTAATCATACTAAACAAACCAACCGCAATCGTCCACTGTGTTTGCACATCCACTCCCGATTTGGGAACGTTTAATAAATACTGTGGTAACATGTAATCCATCCACGGACCCATGAATAGAGATACTGCGACAAAAGATAAGATTGGAACTGATAACGGTAGAATGATCTTAAAAAATATTTGTAGCTTATTCGCTCCATCAATCATTGCTGATTCATCAAGTTCTTTCGGTATATTTTGTAAATATCCTTTAATGATCCAAATATTAAATGGTATAGACCCACCGATATATAGAATAGATAAGGCTAATGGTTTTCCTAATAAACCAAATGTTTCAAATAAAACAAACATTGCAACTAATCCCATAAATGATGGAAATACTTGAAGCACTAAAATAGTTATTAAACCAAATTTTTTCCCTTTAAATTTAAAACGTGCTAATACATAAGCCGCTCCTGTGATAAAGATAACACCAAAAATCATATTTACAAGCGCTATTTCTAATGTATTAAGATACCATTTGTTAAATTTTGTTTCTTTAAATAAATACACATATCTAGCTAAAGATGGACTTTTCGGCCAAATGGTAATTGGTAGGTCATTTGTATTATTGGTGAATGATGCACCTATAATATAAATAATCGGTACAACAACCAAGCTAGCAACAAGTAACATCTCCGTATATACCATAAATTTGACCACTATTTCTGTGAGTGTATATGACTTGCGTATGGTACTTTTCAATACAGTTTTATTTGGTTTTTTAAATGATGCGACAATAACACCAAAAATCGGAATTAAAGCAATTAATGATGTCGTAAAAATTGTATAACCTTTAGTTTTCATTATTTCATATGTAATCGATTGGATGACAAAAATAGAAACTAATATGAAGAATGAATAAATATAATACACAGCTATACCTTGTGAAATGTTAGCTGATGGTAAATTGAATAATTTATTATAAAAAAAACGAATAGCCGAAACATCTACCCATACAATAACTAAAAATAATGAATAGATGACCCATTTAATTAAAATCTTGTTTAAACTTAAAACATTCGCCAATTCATACCGCTTATTTTTTGATTCAATATTCAATGCATACATAAAACCAAATACAGGAACTAACGAAAGAAGAATGCTTGTATTATCTACGATACCTTTATGTTTTATTAATTCGTAAGATAACAAATCAAGAATTAACAAGATGTCAACGATTATAAATATTAATAAATAAAATCCTGTCATATCTCTATTCCTCCTTAAATGCTTTCATTCTAGTAAAGTTCCATGCGGTAATTGAACCGATAACTAAGAAAATTAAAATTGAAAATACTGATGCCATATTATACATATGAGTAGTTGAACTAGTGGTTAAACGATACATCCAGGAAATCAAAATATCCGTCTGTCCTGCGAACGCCCTCGTTACATCGGTGTTTCCATATCCGCCATCGGTGATGAAATAAATGACCCCGAAATTATTAAAATTACCTGAAAATGTCATGATTAATAACGGCGCGGTATTTGAAATAACGATTGGGAAGGTAATGTATTTAAATTTTCTATACGATGTCGCTCCATCAATTTCTGCAGCTTCATATAATGTTTTATCAATACTAGTCATAACCCCTGTCATTAAAGCCATAAAAAATGGGAAACCTAACCATATATTAACAACGATTAAGACAACTTTCACAAATGTTGGATTAAATGGATTAGATAACCATTGAATATTTTGATTACCAAAATAAAGTAAATGTTGCCAAAGTCCATGTAATTGAGTACCATCTTTTCCTAACATTCCGTACTTAAATAATACTTTATACGCACCCAGATACTTTAAAACATTGTTGACAAAACCATTTTCATTTAGCATTATTCTAAAAATCATCTGAGAAATTAGGGCTGGAATAGCCCACGGTAAAATTAAAAAAGTACGCCAAAACTTCCGAAAAATAACGCGTTTGTTGTTTAAAATAACCGCTTGGAAAAATCCTCCGAAAAATACTGTTATCGTTGAAAAGACCGCCCAAATCAAAGTCCAAGCAAAAACTTGTGGAAATACTTTACCAAACGGAATTTTGTCACCACCAAAATGAGCCAATCGCAAGAAGTTGTGGATGCCATCCCAACGGAAAAAGAAATTATGAGTACCGTCATATTGTGTAAATGCAACTAAGAAACCAAAAATGATTGGCATGATTGTGATAAACGTCACTACAAAAAGAGCTGGTAATAAAGCAATATATTCAAAGGAATTTTCATAAACCTTCTTGAAATATTCACCCGCTTTGGGTACAACTTTAGTAGCATGAATAATTTTTGAAGTTTTCCATGCATCAATGACATTCCATACATATACAATCATGAAATAACACAAAAGTAACAGCGCAATAATTGCCTTTAATAAAATATAAGCGGACGGATGTCCATAAACTGAAGTAGTTGACAAGATAATTGTTCCGTTGTTAATATGTGGAACCAAAACACTTAAGGCCTTATGTTGATAAATATCTTCACTTGGAGTTGTACCCAATGTGATAATTCCCCAAATTCCCTTAATAAAAAATCCTGCCTTATCATAATAAAAATTGTAATAACTTGTTTCAAACTGCTGTTTCATATCTGTGTCATGATAGAAATAAATTCTGATTAACATTTTATTATAATCAGTAGAATCATAATTACTATCAGGTCTATTATATAAATCCCCCATATATTGAGTAAATATTTTAGAAAAAGGAGTCTCTACATATGTTGTCACTCCGTCTGATTGAATAGCATGATTATCTAAATCTTGCATCACATAGGCGTATAGTTCATCATTTGTATAATTACCATCTTGTGCTGCTTTTTCATAATAAGCATCATAATCCGGTATACCTTTTACTAATTTATTAGCAACACTAAATTCATATTTCTTTTCAAAATCACTAGCTAAAGTACTTGGAAAGTCATTACCATTAATTTTTTGATAGGGATCAACTTGTGTAAAATAGTGACTTGTTCCTAGTTCTATACCTACAAGCAAGATAAAAAAAGCAAAAAAGAAGAGCGCTTTTATATATTGTCTATTAAATAGTTGTCCTAGTCCCCAAATAAAAATAGAAGCAATAGCTTTCATTAAATGAATATAATTATTATCATTGTTTGCTTTTTCTGATTCTTTAATTCTAGGACGTTCGCTTTTGTCCATTCTGTTCACCACCGTTTTTTAATAAGGTGGTCATGTTTTTTTCATGACCACCTTTTCATTGTTATCTAGATGCTTAATTATTACTTAGTAATGCATTATAAGAATTTTCAGCTTTTAATGCTGCCGCTGCTGGGTCCATACTTGTATCCCAAACATCTTGTAACATTTGACGAACTGGTTCCCAATAGCTTTGAACTTCAGGAATAGTAGGCATTGCGATCAATATTGTAATTGATCAGCAATCCCTTGTAAATGTTCATCTTGTGCTAAACCAGTAATATTAGCTAAATGCTCAGTATTTAATGCAGGTAGTTTACCTTTATTTTTATACATAATATTTAAGCCTTGATCAGAAGTCATAAATTTCATGAATTCTAATGCAGCCTCAGGATGCTTAGAATATTTATATAAACCAATCATTTGAGCTCCTGCATAAGTTTCAGGATGAACAGCAGTTCCATTGACATCAATTGTAGGTATAGTTGTTACACCATAATTTAAATTATCATTATCATAAGTTTCAATCATCCATGGTCCTGTAATAATATAAGGTAGATTTCCACTTTCAAATTGTCCACCTAATCCTTGAATTCCAGCAGCTGTAGACCCAGCTGCATATAAAGGTTTTAAGTTGTCTTTAACCCAAGTTAATCCATCAATCACAGGTTGTGAATTAATCATTGGTGTATCTTTATTGTTTTCGTTAGGTCCAAATGGTGAGAAACCAAATGCGGTATAAGCAAAATTCATAAAATACGAATCATTATAGTTTGTTAAGAAACCATATTTCCCAGGATGTGCTGTCGTATAATCTTGTGAATATTGAATTAAACCGTCAAAAATAGTCTCTGGAGTCGTTACGATATCTTTATTATAGAATAATGCAACTGACTCTAGTGATAACGGTGCTCCAAATAATTGTTCTTGAGAATTAGTTGTACATTCAAATGATTTAGTTGATTCATTATAACATACAGATGCGATTCCCATAGCTGTTGGATTCATACGAGCAGTTAAATCGTCAACATAATCAGATGGTAATGAAGCTAATAAATCATTTTGCAAAGCAGATGCTATATGGTCATGTGGGAATTGGAAAATATCCGCTCCATTTCCTGAAGGTCCATATAATTGTAAATTACTTTCAGCATCAACTGTGCTCATATGTGCAAATTCTACTATGATCCCTGGGTGAATTTTATTGAACTCAGTGATAAGTTCATTTGCCCATTTTTTGTCTTGATCATCAAGCCAAACTTTTATAGTTGTTGTTTTCTTTTGTTGTTGACTAAAATCATATATATGACCTGTTACAGCTGTTGGTTTACATCCAGCTAAAACCAGAAGACCAACCATAACTATAACTAAACTTAAAAATCTTTTCATTTCTAGTTCCTCCTTATCTTATTTTTTCTTTAAAAAAACTGTAACTGCACCAATAATAACGATAGCTACGCCACCTACTGAAAGACCAACAATTAAACCAATGTTAGCTTTTTTTCAGGAGCTACAACTGTTACAGTGAAATTCTTTTCAGTTACGTATTCCCATGTGTCTTCTACAGCTAAAGTAATCGTTTGATCACCTAATTAGCTGTATCTAAAGTACCTTTATCTGAAGGAACATATACCTTATTTGTTATTGTGCCATCACGGTCATCACTAGCAACAAAATCAGGAAAACCAGTGAATTCTGCACCTTGTGTGATTGTAACAGCAGAATCTCCAACGATTTGGATAACTGGAGCTTGCGTATCTAAATCAACTACAGTTGAAGCTTGTAATTGGTCAGTACCAGTTAAACCATTATCATAACTAAGCGTATAAGTTTTTGTATCATCTAATTCGTGTCCATCTTTTAATTGTATAGCGAATGTACAAACCGTTGTTGTATTTAAATATTTAATCTCATAATTAGCTGCTGGAATCACTGTATCTCCTTCTTTAAGTGTAAAGAATGAAGGTTGGAAGACAGTAGTTACATTTCCATCACCGTCAGTTTCATTAATCTTTATATCTTGATTAAATGCAACTTTAATTAAATTAGGTGTTGGAGAATAAGTTCCTGCTAATGTAGATAAAGTAAATGGAATGAAGTTAAACGTAAACGCATCATCAATGAATGTTGCTGAATCAGTTTCGATGTCTGCATTCCCAGCTTTATAAAAAACAATTTTATTTCCAGATCTTTTAATACCAGTTACATCGATGTTTATATCATTTGCATTCTTTTTAGCATCACCATCATGAACGATAAATCCAATGGTATCTTTCGCATCGGTACCAACTGGTAATGCGATTAATTCCATTTTATTTGTATCGACTCCATTATAATAAGCTACTTGGGTAAATTGTGCAGGAGTTCCCCAATCTACAGCTGGTCCATCATTATCCCAGCATGAACCCCAATAATCACCGTTTGTAATATCTTCAGCAGTGTTCTTATAATCTAGAGTTGGATCAAAATAAACCACGATTAAATTACCTGTTGTATTGTCTACATTAAGAACTCCATCTTGTCCAGAGATAAAGTATACATCCATTGAAGTAGCAGTTCCTGTTACTAATGTAGTTACATCAATACGCATATCTTTGCCTAAATAATCATCTTTTGTACTCCAATCAATAGCCGGAGTAATTACTTGTAATGGGATTACACCAATTGTGTAATGATCATTATTATCAGCATCTGTTGTTTTAGGTAGTGATGTGTCGCGTTTACACAAAGATTAAAAACTGCACGAAAATCATCTGTCGATGATTTTATCACATCAGCGTTTGTTCCACCATCTCCGGTATCCCAGACATGAAGTCCTGTAGTATCATAATTTCCATCGAATTTATAATAATGGAAATTTAATGCTTTTGTTCCCGCTGCACATGCTTGTGCGGCAACTGGCGCATCAGCACGAACATTTAAACCAATAAACAGAGAAAACACCATTAATGCCGCAAAAGACATCAAATATTTTTTCATACTCTAATTCCGCCCTTCTTGTTTAAGTATATATAAATTTTAGCATACTGAAGATGTAAATGGCAATGAATAAAGGCTTGTAACTAGTTACATGTTAACAAGCGTTTACATTGTAACTGGTTACAGTCTCTTATGCATTTACATTGTTTTATTTTTTTAATATAATCATAATTGATAACTATAAGGGAGGAAAGTAAATCAATGTGTAAAATCAAAAAAATAATAGTAGTTTTTACTTTAATATTTTCAATATTTTTGGTGATAAAAACTTCCGTATCAGTAAAAGCAGCCGATACGACAGCCACTAAACTTATTATACACTATTTTAGATATGATGGGAATTACAGTAGTTGGGGTTCATGGCTTTGGCAAG
>CAWGPU010000003.1:0-94641 GCA_963824615.1 uncultured Haloplasmataceae bacterium
ATATTGATTATACCAAGTTGATACAATTAATAGAAAAATAAATCATCTTTTTTCTTTTATATAAATGAATTATTAAAGTAGATAATTAACATAGGTAAGGTAGATTCCTTTAAGACAATAACTTTAAGGATTTAACCTTACCTTTTTTATTATATTTAAAATGATGACTTTAGGTGGTGTCGTATATTTTTGGGGAATCTTATGGGGGGGTGTCGAAAAGTACTCTATAATTATATGTTAAATTTAAATTGCTTTTAATTTATACTTAATAGCTCTGATATTAACATAAATTTAATAATATATTGTTAATTTATACTCAAATCTGTTAAGCGCTACTAATCTTTTAAGATATCTTCAAATTGATAAATATTCTTTTACTTATTTTTCTTAATATTTATATTATTACTTTTTTCTTGCTGTTACCATAATATCATTGCCTTATTGTGAGTTAGAACACTAGGTGTTGTATGGTGGGAAAGAAGAAAAGGAATTGCTAGAGCAGTAATCTATGAAAGTACTATAAGAGTTTTTATTGATAAATTTAGGAAGAGGATATATATTTAAGTACCTATTTAAAAGTAATAGTTAATTAGTTCTTTCCAAAGTTATTGGTAATTTATGTCGAAATATGCTAAAATAAGGTAATAAATGTCGAAATCATTAAAATGTTTAATGAATTTCTTGACTATATATGAGTTTATAAGGGATACTCTATGCTCTAAGTAAAATCAAATAGAGAGTCTCTTTCATGTCCACAAGGAAATTTATAACTTTATTTAGAATTTATTTTTGCTCAACTATTTGCAATATAAAATAGTAACATTATAAGGGGTATTATTTTATGTATGGATTTATTCAAATTATATTTAATAAAATCTTTAAAACAATTGTTATTACTATCATTGTTACCATAGTCATTATTTTGTTAATGTATAAAGATGAAAAACCACCAGCAGCTGATAGTTTAAATGTAGACATGGATCAATATATTAATTTCGTTGTTGAAAGTCAAATACAAAAATTAACAACAGGAACGACTGATTCAATAAGTATCGGTATACCTGAAGAGTTAATTAATAGAGAGATTCATAATTTACTTGAACAAAATGATTCAAAAGAAGGGTACATTTATGAAAATATACATTACAGGATTCAAGATGTGTGGGTGGAATTGGACGATAACTATATTAATGTTATTATCAGTGTTCATCTTGACACAAAAGTTATGACATATAAAACAAGTCTCAAATTAAGATTCGAAGTAAAAGATGCTCAACCTGGAACCATCATACTTAAATTAAGAAGTATGAAGTTGGGAAATATCCCTATAAGATGGACTGTTGTTTTGGCCACAGAAATTTTTGATATCGGTGATCTAATAAACCAAGCTTTAACAGATATTGGTGAATTTGATAAAACCAACTTAGAATTAAAAATTGATTTAACGAAATTTTTGAATAAAAACTCAGACATGTTCATTTCTTTATTACAATTTGCTAAAGAAAATGATCTATTGCAAATGGGAGTTATTCCAAATGGAGACGAGTATATTTTAGGTGGGAGAATTAATTTTGAGAAACTACGTTTTGATGATTTACCGGTGACACTAACTGATGATCAAAAAATACATAACCAAGACGAACTTGAAGTTATGGTTAAAAACCATGTTTTAACCAACTTATTTTCTAATGGTTATCAAATAGACTTTAGTGAACAGGATGTACAAAAGATTATTGATTTTACCTTAATGAGAAAAATAGAAACAACTGACGATTATATTTTCAAAGGTGAGTTATTTGAAAATTATGAATTATATATACTTCAGCCATACACTACTGTGACAGATAAATTAATGTTAAATATACCAATAAAGATTGGAAGTGGACATAACTATTTTACAACATGTATTCAGTTTGAACTTTCTTTAACACCAAGAGGAAATGATTTAATACTCGCTGTAGAAAATACTTATATACAAAATAAGCCTGTTAATAAAGAGTTAGTTCAAATGCTTTTGGATAAATTTGATAGTGACCTAACAACACTTGTCAATGAATCGATTGTGCTTGAAAATTTCTTTCAGCCCTTTGTAGAGGATGGAGTTATGATTCAGGAAATTGATATTAAAGAAGGAAAAATGATTTTTGTATTTAATGGTTTTAATATTAACGAGATGTTAACAGAAATAATAGACAATGTAGATATTCCAGAAATAAATGATATTATCCAGGATATGTTAAATAATATTGATAATGAAGAGAAATTAGTAGAAATGTCTGATGAATTAGTAACCAAGTATAATAACTTAAGTGTTACTGACCAAAAGTTAATCATGGATATTGTTAAAGAAAACGTTGATAAGATTCCGGACTTTGTAGCTGGAGGGGTGAATGATTTTGGAAATAAATAATACATTTTTAAAAAACATAACGTTAAGAGAGAAGATTGAGCTAATTTTCAACACCAAATTATGGGTTAACTCTATTTTAAACGAATCAAAAATTAACAAAATAAATTTTTTAGAAGATTATAACATAATGGAGAAGGATGCTAAAGTACTAACTTCATTAGCTAATAGTTATCATTTAGACTTAGTAAAGAAATATGCAGAAATCAAAACATCAACATTCGAAGCAAATAATAATATCGTTGTTATTCCTTTTGGTTTAATCAATAAAAAAAATACAATAATACATGGTGTAGATAGCATTAGTGATGACTTACAGTATATAAAGATGATTCTTACAACATATATAACTGCTTTAAAAGAAAAGGATATTGTTGTAATTGGATTATATGATAATGAGATAGGTAGTAAGTTAGAACAATCATTATTACATTTACTTACTAATGTCGGATTAGATGCCATAATTTTTGCAAATGATGCACCATCAATTCATGACATTGATTTCGAACAACTTATTTTTAAAAAAAGTAGTAATGAAAACCAAATATCATACACATTAATAAACAATATTACATCAATAGATCAAAAGGATATAGAAAAATCATTACAATTATATGAGGAAAATGAACTTAGGCTATCGAGTGGAACTATCACTCTAGAAGAATTTAATGAATTAGTGAATGAGGAACTTTTTTACATTGATCAAATAGTATCTCAAATTAAATGTTTTACTGATAAAGTTTACAATAACCAAACCTTAATGAATTCTATGAATAATGATTTGGAAAATGGTAAATTTTACTGGCAGCTCGCCTATCAGTCATCTGTTTTTTATATGAAAAAGGAAGGTATTTTAGAACGCCTAACAAAAAAAAGTGTTGCCTTTATGGGTGACTTTTTTAGCAATCAATCTATTTTTAAAGATCAAGACATATTGAAAGAAGATATCTATAATTACTTTCCATCATGCATTGGATTTTTTGATGAAAATAATAACCTTGATGACATAATTAAAAAAGTTGAGGTTGTTATTTTTAAAATAAGCATTTTAAATAATGAAGAATTTAACTTAGGTAATCAATTAGAGATTATTAAAAGCATTTATAATAAAGGTATAAATGTTATTGTGATTGTACCATCAGAATATAAATTATTACAAATTGATTTGAAGACTAGCTGTTCAGTGATTTTAAAGGCTGATTTGTATAATTCCTCATCGTTTTATGGCTTATTAGATATTTTATCATTAAAGGTTGAATCTGAAGGGCGCCTTTCAAAAGCGATAAGCGTTGAAAAAGAGATCTCAATATATGAAGGTACATTTAATGATGATTATTTTTACGGATTAAATAATTCACTTTTTGAGTATAAACGTTTAAAATCTAAGTTACCAACCATTGATTTTACCGTTACAAACCTTGATTCAAAAAGGAATTTTGATGTTATACAAATTTATATTTATGATGAATCAAAAGGTAATAGTACGAACAAAGTATTAATTGGTTTTAAAAAAATATTCTTATATGCTAAAGAAACTAAATTGATCAGTATTAATATTGATTTAGATAGTCTTGATTTTTATAACTATAATATTGATCTAAATTCAAAATTAGTTATTGAACTAAGATCATTTAATACTAAATTAAAATTACGTACTTATAATAAAAACACGAAAAAGGCGTTAAAAAGGACTAATTTTAAACCTGAAATATTAATATTGTTATTATTATATTTTAACGTACCATTATATATTGCTTTAAGATCAATTAATAATGCAGATTATCGATTAATTATAGTTATTATCATTCTAATCGTTAATTACTTAATCTTTAAGGTAGTTTTTAGAAAATCAAAACAAAAAAAACAAAAGAAAAATATAAAAGAATTAATCACGGTTGTGGATGAAATTGATTATTTAGAAGCAAGAGAAGAAATAGTATTAGACCATGATCTTCCTAAAGAAGACATTATTGTTGATAATGAAATGGAATCGATTAGGAATGAGTCAAATGAAATCATGTTGGCAGAAAAGATCTTTAAAGATAAGTTTAATATGGGTAAATATTGCCAGATGTTTCGTTCTTCTATGGAGGAAAGTGGTCTAAAAATTGAAGCGCGCCTTTTCAAAGAATTATTTTCAACCATGTTAACAACTCGTTTATTTATTACATCTCCTAGAGATAATAAAATTAATATTCAATTTTTGAAACATTTTTCAAATTTTATTGGAAGTTCAATATTTATTGGAAATTTACAATCAAATGCCACATTTGAAATGTTATTAAACAATGAAAAAAGTGGGTTAAAAAAATGTCTTAATTCTGCACAAAAAGATACTGATACAATTCATTTAATGGTATTTAAAGACATCGAATTAGTAATGGATGAAAATATCATTTCTGAGTTATTAAATTATTTTGAGAATCCATATTTAATTAAAAATATAATGAATATACCTGAAAATATATGGTTTATCTTTGTCCCTAAAGAAAGTACTCATAATATTTCTGAAAAAATATCATTCTGTTCATTCTATCTAAATATTGAAGTGGAATTAGTTAAGCCTACGAATCTAAATCAAAATATTTTAAAACTAAGTTACCACTATTTAATAGACAGTTATAATAACTCAAAAGAATTATTCTTCTTAAAGGAAGAAATATGGAAAAAAATTGATAAATTAGAAACTTATTTAAATAAACATTTTGATTTCAAATTTGATAACCAGTATTTGAGACAGTTAGAAAGATATCTATCCATGTATTTAATGAGTGATGGAGAGCCATATGAAGCAATTGATAGCTTGTTAAGCCAAAAAATACTCCTAGATATTATAAATAAACCTGCAATAAATAATGATCAAGAAGAAGAAAGTTTATTGGATTTATGTGATAGACTATTTGGCTTAGATAATTTTGTGAAAGCGAGACATTTGTTATCAAAAATTAATGAAAATATCATAGGTCAGGAGAAGTAAAGTATGATACTAGAAAATTTCATTTATATACTTAATAATTTTATTGAACTTACAGTATCGCCTAACGATATTTATGAAATTATATGGCGAATTTTATCTTCGAAAGATGCTATATTCTTTTATATTTTTGTAATCTTTATCCTTATCATTATGATCATAATTATTATGATTTATACTGATGTGAAATTTCAAGCCTTAATTACTAGTAGTGATTACCAAAAATACACTAAGTTATCACAAAAGACTAAAAAAGTCAAAAAGGATAAGATGAGTAAAAAAAATAAATCGGTTTCTAATGAAGAAGAATCTCATATAGATGAAAAAGAAAATACGAGTCGCTTTTTCATGTTAAAAGAGATAGATGCAAAAAGAGAAGTATTAGCAAACATTACATATAATGATGATATTACATTAAAACAAATGTGTGAAGATTTTAGAAATTATGCAGCACAAAAATTAGAATTAAATTATGATATAGAAGATATAAGAAGGTTTATTGGCAGTTTAGGTGTAACAAAGATTATCATATTACAAGGTATGTCAGGGACAGGTAAAACCTCACTGGCTTATGCTTTTGGAGAATTTATTGATAATCCTACTGTAATTGTCCCCGTTCAACCGATGTGGAAAGAACGAACGGATTTAATTGGTTATTATAATGAATTTACACAAAAGTTTAATGAAACAACATTGCTTCAGAAAATGTATGAAGCTCATTATAATAAAGGGATGTATTTGACTTTATTAGATGAAATTAATATAGCGAGAATAGAATATTATTTTGCTGAATTTTTATCCCTACTAGAGTTACCAGATTATCAAAAAAGAATTCTAGATGTTGTCTCAGACAAGTGGGATAACGATCCAGAGCTATTAAAAGATGGGCGAATAACACTTCCTTATAATATGTGGTTTATAGGAACAGCAAACAATGATGATTCAACATTTGCGATATCAGATAAGGTATATGATAGAGCGATGGTTTTAAACTTAGATAATAAAGCTAAGCCTTTTATTGCTAGTGATTCACAAATACAAAGAGTAACAGCTAAAAAATATTATGAACTAATAGAAGAAGCGCAAAGTAGATATGAAATAACCGACCGTAATTTAAGAAGAATAAAAGAATTAGATACTTATTTAATAAAACATTTTCAAATTACATTTGGAAATAGAATTATGAATCAAATAAAAAATTATGTGCCGATTATCGTCGCATCAGGTGGAACTGAACTAGAGGCAATCGATGATATATTGTCTAAAAAGATACTAAGAAAGTTAGAATCAAAGAATCTAGCATATGTAAAAAGCGAAGCACCAGATTTATCTTCTTTTATTGAAAATTTATTTGGTGAAGATGAAATGAATCAATGTAAAAAATATATTACACATATCGAAATAAACATTTAGTATTATTTTAAAAGTCTGATTTAAAGGGTGAGTTTATGCAGTTAATCGATTTATATTTTCTAACCTTTAATGAATATCGTAAAAAAACAAAAGATTTTCAAGAAGCAGTTAAAGTTCGTAATGTGATTAAAAAATCTAATTCTAATAACGACGAATTGACAACTATTAAATATCATTGTGAAATTGAAGAAGATTGGATAAAAAATATTGAGCATGGTTTAATATTCATTGAAAAAGCGATTCAAGAAGAAAGACAATTTATACGTACTGAAGGTGACGTCGTTCAAATTGAAAAAGTTAAGAAAGTTTCAAGGGAATCAGTTGAACATTTGTCACGTAATAGTAAGTTAATAACAAAGGTTCCTAAAGATGGAGAAATGCTTATTCCTGAAAAACTTTATGTTGTTGAAAAGTTAAATGACTATGCTGTTTATGAAAATCGATTTATTTATTTATTATTAACTTACTTAGAAGAGTTTGTTCATTCAAGATTAGAAAAGATAGAGAAAAAGGTTACCACTTATCAATCTAGTATGAAAATTAATAAAATAATTGATTTAAATAATCGTCAAATTCATTTTAAATTAAACCTTTTAGATGAATATGAGAAGGACCCATTCCGAATTGATGTTTACAAGAATCTTCCGCATTTAAAGCGTTTGGAAATCATTCTCTATAGTGTTCGATCATTATTAAGAACGCCATTAATGTTAGAAGTATCGAAGAAGGCAATGATACGTCCGCCGATCGTTAAAACTAACGTACTTCGAATGAATCCTAATTTCCGAGCTGCTTTGGAGTTGTATGATTACATTACATCCTATAACAAGGATGGGTATTCATTTGAGGAATTTATAAATATTCATAGCCCTTTTGATGGTAATTTAGGAGACGAATTTGCTGAGGTAATAGAATTATCAACTTTTTTATCTTATCAATATGGAAATGAAATAACGGAATATTTAAATGAAGTCTTTCTTAAAGAAGAAGAAAGATTAAAAATAGAGTCTGAACTTTTAATGAAAAGCGAATTAAAACGATTAAAAAAACGTGTTCAAGAAATGAATATGGGTTATGAAAGCTATATGTTGTTGTTGGAGAAAAGAAATATTGATTTAGAAAAGGAAAATGCTGAATTAAATTTAATTAAAAACCAACATGATTATTTAACTGCACAATTCAAAGAATTAGAAGAAAAAAATAATGAGTTAATTAGTGAAATAGAAAATCTTAATCGTATTATTGAGGAAAAAGTTACTGAAAATCAATATTTAAATGAGAAGTATTTTAGAGATATGACGTTATTAGAATCCGATCATCGCGTAAAAGTAGAACATTTAAAAAATACACATGCTTTAGAATTAAGTCAATTAGACACGTTGCATCAAAACGAAATACAGGAACTCAATCAAGAATATCAAAGTGAAATAAGTCATATAGTAGCACAAGCCAATAAGGATAAACAAAATATTGTCGATCGTTATGAAAATATTAACAGTAATTTAAAAAATGAAATGAATCTTATTAACGATAGTGTAGCTAATCTGAATGCTGAAAAATTAGAATTAATAAGAACAAATGAACAAAGATTTATTGAACAAAAAGATAATTTTCATGCTGAAATTATCAAACTGAATAATAAAGTTGAAGAAATAACGGATGAAAAGAATCACATTATGGGTAACTTTTATGCAATGAAACAACAACAAGGCTTAATCACGAAAGAAGATTCTTTTACTTCAAGAGAGAAGTTTCAAGAATTGACGAATATGAAAAAAGCCTTTAATAAATTTATAGATGAACAATGGAAAGTAACTAAACAAAAAATTCGTGAAGAGGTTCATTTTGCTTCGAAAATGCAATTAAGAAATGAACTATTGGAGAAAAAACGTAAAAAAACAAAAAAAGAATAATAAAAATTTGGTGTTAGTATGAATAAAAAATATTATAAGGTATTAATTTTAATATTATTATTAGTTCTTATCTTCGGAGGATTACTGCTTACTGTGATTTATTATAATATAGAAGATAGTGATCTTGATAATTTAGAATTAATAAAATCAGAAACAATTTATATTATAATTTCATTGTCATTTGCACTTTTGGTATTTCTTCTATATCTATTGAGGGCACTTTTGAAGAGAAAGAATTGGATAAAGAAGCAATTTAAATATGTAAAAAAACAAAAGAAAAAAGAATTTAAAATGGAAAAACGGGCTCTTAAAAAAGGGATACCAGTTGATGGCGAAAAGCCTGAAGAAGAATCTCATATAGATGAAAAAGAAAATACGAGTCGCTTTTTCATGTTAAAAGAGATAGATGCAAAAAGAGAAGTATTAGCAAACATTACATATAATGATGATATTACATTAAAACAAATGTGTGAAGATTTTAGAAATTATGCAGCACAAAAATTAGAATTAAATTATGATATAGAAGATATAAGAAGGTTTATTGGCAGTTTAGGTGTAACAAAGATTATCATATTACAAGGTATGTCAGGGACAGGTAAAACCTCACTGGCTTATGCTTTTGGAGAATTTATTGATAATCCTACTGTAATTGTCCCCGTTCAACCGATGTGGAAAGAACGAACGGATTTAATTGGTTATTATAATGAATTTACACAAAAGTTTAATGAAACAACATTGCTTCAGAAAATGTATGAAGCTCATTATAATAAAGGGATGTATTTGACTTTATTAGATGAAATTAATATAGCGAGAATAGAATATTATTTTGCTGAATTTTTATCCCTACTAGAGTTACCAGATTATCAAAAAAGAATTCTAGATGTTGTCTCAGACAAGTGGGATAACGATCCAGAGCTATTAAAAGATGGGCGAATAACACTTCCTTATAATATGTGGTTTATAGGAACAGCAAACAATGATGATTCAACATTTGCGATATCAGATAAGGTATATGATAGAGCGATGGTTTTAAACTTAGACAATAAGGCTAAGCCTTTTATTGCTAGTGATTCACAAATACAAAGAGTAACAGCTAAAAAATATTATGAACTAATAGAAGAAGCGCAAAGTAGATATGAAATAACCGATCGTAATTTAAGAAGAATAAAAGAATTAGATACTTATTTAATAAAACATTTTCAAATTACATTTGGAAATAGAATTATGAATCAAATAAAAAATTATGCGCCGATTATCGTCGCATCAGGTGGAACTGAACTAGAGGCAATCGATGATATATTGTCTAAAAAGGTACTAAGAAAGTTAGAATCAAAGAATCTAGCATATGTAAAAAGCGCAGCACCAGATTTATCTTCTTTTATAGAAAATTTATTTGGTGAAGAAGAAATGAATCAATGTAAAAAATATATTACACATATCGAAATAAACATTTAAACTAATTATAGATGATAGTTGAGAAAAAGGGTGAGAGCGCATGATAAAGACCAGATCGTTAATAATTGGCGGTAGTATCATAATTGGAATATGTTTTGTTATGATCGTTTATTTAATTCTCATTTCACTTGGGATTATTCAAACAAGTGCAAATTCTATTGTCATAGAGACTAAAAGTCTTGAAGTTAGCTATGATGGAAACGAACATAAAATGGAGGAATTTGTTTTAAAATCAGGAAAACTTCATGATGGTCATAAAATAGTTGTTAATTATAGTGGCAGCCAAACTAGTGTAGGTGAGAGTAAAAACTTTGCTGATGTTAAAGTTGTAGATAAAAATGAAAATGATGTCAGTCGTCAGTATAATATTAACATAAATTATGGAACAATTAAGGTTTTAAAAAGACCTATTACATTCAATACTTCAGATTATCAAAAAATATATGATGGGACACCAATAGATAGTAATGAACGAAAACTCTCCATAACATCAGGTTCACTTATTCGAGGGCACTCAGTTAAACAAAGGGTTTTAGGAAGCTTTACAAATGTTGGTATTGTGGAAAATAGAATTGAAGCAACAATTTATGATGAAAAAGGAAATGATGTAACTAGTTATTATGATATACAATATAGCTATGGTTTATTAGAAATTCAAAAAGCTTCAATAACTGTACAATCTAACTCGGCAACTAAGGTATATGATGGAACTCCTTTAGTCGAAAGTGGATATGAAATAATTAACGATACCCCCGTCCCAAATCAGCATATAGTAGTAGATGTAGTCGGAAGTATAACTGATGTTGGAAAAATTGATAATGAAATACACGTGTACGTGATGGACGAAAATTCCAACGATGTATCAAATAACTATGAAATTCATCAATTACTAGGCACGCTTGAAATATTAAAAAGTTTGTATTCTGCGAATACACTAATGAAAGTACCAAATATACCTAATGAGGAAGTTGTAATGACAGTTTTGGGAAATAAAACCGAACCTGTTTATTTAAGAGACCTATCCTTTGGTAATTATACTGGTTTGGGTTGGGAAAATGCTACGAGTTATGACTTTGGAAATGGAATTAATCCACTTAGTTATAGTAGTCAAGCTTTAATCGATAATAATTTTAGCACTAATGAACTAACGATTTCGTTTATAAGAGATAATATTCCATATCTGACACCATATTTTTCAGTTGATAACAAAAATATTGGAGACGATCTCCATGTTTATGGACCATACAATGGACAACCATACACTACAAATTATATATCGTATTATTTAAATGCGAGTGATAATTTATATATAAAAGATCCTGATACTCAAATTGAAGAAATGAAGTATAGAAATTACGTTTCACAAACCTATTTACAAATTGATGAGACTACTAAATTAGAACTATTAAAATACGCAGCTGATGGTGGAATCGACAAAGACAGTTCAAGTTTAATTCGAGATATTCAAGTACTTATCCAAAATTCAGGTGAATATAATATGGATTTTGCGCCGATACCGGATGATGTAGATAATATAGTATTATACTTTTTACAAGTTTCACATGAAGGAATATGTCAACATTTTGCTTCTGCTGGTGTGATGATGTATCGTGCATTTGGGATACCAGCACGATATGTGACTGGATATTTAGCAAATGCAGAAAAAAATGTAGACACAGAAGTTACTAATTTAGATGCACATGCGTGGGTTGAGATTTATATCAATGGTATGGGGTGGATTCCAATCGAAGTTACACCAGGACTAGGCGTACCACCAGTAGAAAAAACAGAAATTACCCTAGTTACAGGTGATTATAGTGAAGTATATAAAAATGATTATGTCAGAAATAAAGACAACAATAATTATACCATTATCGGAGGATTAATGGAGGGTCATCATGAAGTTGTCGAATTTACTGGCCAACAGAAATATACTGGATCATCACCTAACCTAGCTACAATAAGGATATTTGATGAGAACAATAATGATGTTACTTATATGTATTTAATAAATAAAATATTTGGGAAATTAGAAGTTACACCGCGTGATATAGTTATTGAAACAGCAACAGCATCAAAGCAACCCGATGGAGAAGGGTTGATTGCTAATCAATATACAATTGTTTCGGGTTCTCTTAATGATGGAGAAGTTTTTAAAGATGAGGACTTTATATATACGGGTGTGCAACAAGGATATGGATCAAGTGATAATATTCTTAATATTGATTCAATTAGTATTTATAACGGTGGCACTGATGTAACAAGCAATTATAATATTAAGGTGATTTATGGTACATTAACCATATCAAATTAAGGTGGTTTAAATTTAAAGGGAGGGGGGTTACCCATGTTATATGATTTGTATGAGAAGAAAATGAAAAGAAGATATTACATAAAAAATTTAATTATTAAACATAAAATATTCATTATATTTATAAGCTCATTTATTAGCATCTTTTTAATGACCTTTCTACTAACTAAAGGAATTATTTATGATGTAAATTATACAAAAAATGTTCGGTATGGGGAAAATTTTAAAATAAGTGCGAAAGGTATTTTTACGGATATAAGATATGAATTTAGTTTATACAATCAAAACAAATGGGAGAGTAAAACACCAACTACACCTGGACGTTATGAAGTAAAAGTTATTTCAAATAAACCATTTAAACATAATGAAGATAGATATGAGTTTACAATTTATCCAAAGGATGTTAATTTAACTATTGTTAATAACAATGTTGAGTTTGCAAAAAATCCAGAAATATCAATTGATTTAATCGACGGTGACAAAATATCTTATTTATCATTTTCTTATGCAGATCCTTCCCAAACAGATACAATCGCAAACGGATATAACATCTCTATAGCGAATAGTGTTGGTGAGGATGTTACTAAGTTTTATAATATTAACTTTAAGGAAACAGAGGTAGTTTTTATACCACGTAATATAACAATTAAACTAAAAGACCAAGAAAAAGTTTATGATGGAACGGCTTTAGAGAGTACAGAGTTAGAAGAAACTGATAACTTAGGTGAAGGACACGAAATAATTGTCTCAGCAATTGGTGGTCAAAAAGAAGTAGGACAAAGCCTAAACATAATGAATGACGTTAAAATCCTTGATAAAAATGGGGTTGATGTTACAAAAAACTATTCAATAACGAAAGAAACCGGTGTATTAAACGTTATACCTAGGGAAATTGTAATAAAACCAGAATATCAAGAAAAGGTATATGATGACACTCCACTTGAAGGTCGAAAGGTTCAAGTAGTTGACGGTAGTTTAGCTTTAAATCAAATATCAGAATATGAAATTGTTGGTTCTCAAGTAACAGTTGGAACAAGTAAAAGTGTTATTAATAATTACCAGATATTTGAAGGTGGAGAGGACGTTTCACATAACTATAAAATTAAATATATGGAGGGTGAATTAGTTGTAAAACCACGACATATAACTGTTGTTTTTGATGATGCAACGAAAGTATATGATGGAACTAATATTTTCACCCCAAATTATAATTTAGATTTAGAAAACGGTAATAATTTAGTCGAAGGACAAATCGTTGATGCATATAATTATTCATCAAGTCAAAATGTAGGTACATGGACTACAACTAGTCATAACATAACAATTTACAATGGAAATGAAGAAGTAACAGATAATTATGAAATAGACACTGTATATGGAAATTTAACAATAACAAAACGTCCTATAACAGTTGTTTTTGATGATGCAACGAGAGTATATGATGGAACTAATATTTTTAACCCAAATTATAATTTAGATTTAGAAAGTAGTAATAATTTAGTTGAAGGTCAAACTATTAATCTAACAGTACATTCATCAAATAAAAATGTAGGTACTTGGAATACAATTAATCATGAAATGACAATTTATGACGGAATTGAAGACGTAACAGACTAATTATGAAATAGACACTGTTTATGGTAATTTAACAATAACAAAACGTCCGATAACGGTTGTTTTTGAAGATGCAACCAAAGTATATGATGGAACAAATAGTTTTAAAATAGATAAATATAACTTTGTATCAGATACATCATTGGCAACAAATCAAACGATTGATATCCATGCTTATTCATCAAATAAAAATGTAGGTACTTGGACTACAACTAGTCATGACATAACAGTTTACAATGGAAATGAAGAAGTAACAGATAATTATGAAATAGAGCCTGTTTATGGTAAGTTAACAATAACGAAGCGCCCTATAACTGTTGTTTTTGATGCTGCAACGAAAGTATATGATGGAACTAATAGTTTCAACCCAAATTATAATTTAGATTTAGAAACCGGTAATAATTTAGTCGAAGGACAAACAATCGTTGATGCATATAATTATTCATCAAGTCAAAATGTAGGTACTTGGACTACAACTAGTCATAACATAACAATTTACAATGGAAATGAAGAAGTAACAGATAATTATGAAATAGAACCTGTTTATGGTAAGTTAACAATAACGAAGCGACCTATAACTGTTGTTTTTGATGATGCAACGAAAGTATATGATGGAACTAATATTTTCAACCCAAATTATAATTTAGATTTAGAAAACGGTAATAATTTAGTCGAAGGACAAACAATCGTTGATGCATATAATTATTCATCAAGTCAAAATGTAGGTATTTGGACTACAACTAGTCATTACATAACAATTTATAATGGAAATGAAGAAGTAACAGATAATTATGAAATAGACACTGTATATGGAAATTTAACAATAACAAAACGTCCTATAACAGTTGTTTTTGAAGATGCAACCAAAGTATATGATGGAACTAATATTTTTAACCCAAATTATAATTTAGATTTAGAAAGTAGTAATAATTTAGTTGAAGGTCAAACTATTAATCTAACAGTATACTCATCAAGTCAAAATGTAGGTACTTGGAATACAATTAATCATGAAATGACAATTTATGACGGAATTGAAGACGTAACAGATAATTATGAAATAGACACTGTTTATGGTAATTTAACAATAACAAAACGTCCGATAACGGTTGTTTTTAATGATACAAGTAAGGTATATGATGGAACAAATGTTTTCAAACCAAATTATAATTTAGATTTAACAAGTGGTGGTAATAATTTAGTTGAAGGTCAAACAATTGATCTAACAGCATACTCATCAAGTCAAAATATAGGTATTTGGACTACAATTAATCATGAAATGACAATTTATGATGGAATTGATGACGTAACAAATAATTATGACATCAACTCTGTTTATGGTTACTTAACAATAACTAAGCGACCAATAACAATTGATTTTTACAATACAAGTAAAGTGTATGATGGAACAAATGTTTTCAAACCACAATACGGTTTAGATGTAGAAAGTGTTTATGATTTAGTTGAAGGTCAAGAAATCCATGATGTAATTGTACATACCGTTGATAGTAATTGGGGAGATTCTAAAACAGTCGAAAGTTTTAACGTCTCTATAATGGATAATAACTCTAATGATGTTAGCGAAAACTACGAAATCACACCTGTTTATGGTACCTTTAAAATTAATAAAAGGGCTATAACAATTGACTTTTACGATGCAACTAAAGTATATGATGGAACAAATGTTTTCAAACCACAATACGGTTTAGATTTAGAAAGTGTTTATGATTTAGTAGAAGGTCAAATAATCAATGATGCATATGTATATTCAGTTGATAGTAATTGGGGAGATAGTAAAACAGTCGAAAGTTTTGAGGTCATTATAACGGATAATAACTCTGAGGATGTTAGTGAAAACTATGAAATCATCCCTGTTTATGGTAAATTAACAATAACGAAACGTCTTATAACTGTTGTTTTTAATGATACCAGTAAGGTATATGATGGTACAAATGTTTTCAAACCACAATATGATTTAGATTTAACAAGTGGTGGTAATAATTTAGTTGAAGGTCAAATAATTGATTTAACAGCATACTCATCAAATAAAAATGTAGGTAGTTGGACTACAACTAGTCATGACATAACAATTTATGACGGAATTGAAGACGTAACAACTAATTATGAAATAGATACTGTTTATGGTAATTTAACAATAACAAAACGTCCGATAACGGTTGTTTTTAATGATACAAGTAAGGTATATGATGGAACAAATGTTTTCAAACCAAATTATAATTTAGATTTAACAAGTGGTTATGAATTAGTTGAAGGTCAAATAATTGATCTAACAGCATACTCATCAAGTCAAAATGTAGGTACTTGGAATACAATTAATCATGAAATGACAATTTATGATGAAAATGAAGACGTAACAAATAATTATAAAATAGACACTGTATATGGTAATTTAACAATAACGAAGCGACCAATAACAATTGATTTTTACGATACAACAAAAGTGTATGATGGAACAAATGATTTCACACCACAATACGGTTTAGATTTAGAAAGTGTTTATGATTTAGTTGACAGTCAAATAATCAGTGATGCAGTTGTATATACCGTTGATAGTAATTGGGGAGATTCTAAAACAGTTGAAAGTTTTAATGTCTCTATAATGGATAATAACTCTAATGATGTTAGTGAAAACTACGAAATCACCCCTGTTTATGGTAATTTAACAATAACGAAGCGCCCTATAACAGTTATTTTTGATGATGCAACGAAAGTGTATGATGGAACTAATATTTTCACACCAATTTATAGCTTAGATTTAAATAACGGTAATAATTTAGTCGAAGGTCAAATAATCAGTGAAGCAAATGTATATACCAGTGATAGTAATTGGGGAGATTCTAAAACAGTCGAAAGTTTTAACGTCTCTATAATGAATAATAACTCTGAGGATGTTAGCGATAACTACGAAATCAGCCCCGTTTATGGTAATTTAACAATAACCAAGCGCTATATATCGCTTGTCTTTGAAGATGCACAAAAAATATACGATGGAACAAATATTTTTGATATTAATTCATTTACCTTTGTATCAGGTACATCATTGGCAACAAATCAAATGATTGACATACGAGCTTATTCATCAAATAAAAATGTAGGTACTTGGAATACAATTAATCATGAAATGACAATTTATGATGAAAATGAAGACGTAACAAATAATTATAAAATAGACACTGTATATGGTAATTTAACAATCACGAAACGTCCGATAACGGTTGTTTTTAATGATGCAAGTAAGGTATATGATGGAAATAATGTTTTCACACCAAATTATAATTTAGATTTGACAAGTGGTGGTTATGATTTAGTTGATGGGCAAACAATTGATCTAACAGCATACTCATCAAGTCAAAATGTAGGTACTTGGAATACAATTAATCATGAAATGACAATTTATGATGGTATTGAGGACGTAACAAATAATTATGATATTAACTCTGTTTATGGTTATTTAACAATAACGAAGCGACCAATAACAATTGATTTTTACGATACAACAAAAGTGTATGATGAAACTACTATTTTCAAACCACAATACGGTTTAGATTTAGAAAGTGGTTATGATTTAGTTGACAGTCAAATAATCAGTGATGCAGTTGTATATACCGCTGATAGTAATTGGGGAGATTCTAAAACAGTTGAAAGTTTTAATGTCTCTATAATGGATAATAACTCTAATGATGTTAGTGAAAACTACGAAATCACCCCTGTTTATAGTACCTTAAAAATTACTAAAAGGCCTATAACAATTGATTTTTACGATACAACAAAAGTGTATGATGGAACTACTAGTTTCACACCAAATTATAATTTAGATTTAAATAACGGTGATAATTTAGTTGAAGGACAAGTAATCAGTGATGCATATAATTATTCATCAAGTCCAAATGTAGGCACTTGGAAAGCAACTAGTTATGACATAACTATATCTGATGGAAATGAAGACGTAACAAATAATTATGATTTAACCCCTATATATGGTAATTTAACAATAACGACACGTCATATAACTGTTGATTTTAATGTTACAAGTAAGGATTATGATGGAACAAATGTTTTCAAACCAAGTTATAATTTAGATTTAACAAGTGGTGGCTATGATTTAGTTGAAGGTCAAATAATTGATCTAACAGCATACTCATCAAGTCCAAATGTAGGAACTTGGAATACAATTAATCATGAAATGACAATTTATGATGGAGATGAAGACGTAACAAATAATTATGAAATAGACCCTGTTTATAGTAATTTAACAATAACGAAGCGTCCTATAACAGTTGTTTTTAATGATACAAGTAAGGGATATGATGGAACAAATGTTTTCACACCAAATTATAATTTAGATTTAACAAGTGGTTATGATTTAGTCGAAGGTCACACAATTGATCTAACAGCATACTCATCAAGTTCAAATGTAGGTACTTGGACTACAATTAATCATGAAATGACAATTTATGATGGAATTGAAGACGTAACAAATAATTATGACATCAACACTGTTTATAGTAATTTAACAATAACGAAACGCCAGATAATGGATGCAAAAGTAGAAGAATTTAAAAGTAATGATGATTTACCAAATATTGAAATAATTTCTTATGATGCTATGAAGCAATATGATGGTAGTCCCTTATCTAAAGATGAATATTATATTTATGGTAATTTAGCACCAGAGCATCAGGTTGTGATTATAAATGATACTGAAATAACGAATATTGGAACCATTAGAAATAAGTTCTCATCGAAAATTGTTGATAAGAATACGGGGGAAGATGTCAGTTACTTATATAATATTAGACAGGTTTATGGTGATCTTGTAATAGTACCTAACGATGAAAGAACCGTCATTGAAATAAAGCCATTTGCTTCTAAAAAAGTTTATGACGGAATTACGTTGGCACTTCATAAAGATGATTTTTGGATACCATCTAATAACTTACCAGAAGGATATACAATAGATTTAGAATTTGATAATACAATTAAAGATGCAGGACTTGCTGAAGTGTCAATTAATGAAAATAGCATAGTCATTTATGATGAAAATGGACAAGATGTCACAAGTGATTTTAAAATCGTTACTTATACAGAAGTTTTAGAAGTTACAAAACGAGAAATTGAAGTTAAAACAATGTCAGCACAAAAAGTCTATGATGGAAAAGAGCTTATTAACCAAGTTTACAGTATATCTAAAGGAAGTTTAGCTCCAGGTCAGGCAATCGAGATTATTTGGCCAGATAGTGGGATTACAGAAGTTGGAACACTTGAGAACGAGATAAACGATGTTATCATTAGGGGTGAAAATGGTAACGATGTTACTAAAAATTATTATATTACAAAAAATATAGGAACATTAGAGATTTACAAAGAATAATGAAGGGAAGTAAATGGTAGCTATATGAATCGAAATAAATTATATTATTATAGAATAGGGAGCCGGGTAGCAAGAAAGGTATTTTATAAAAATATTATATTATTTTTAAAGTACATGGTTTTTCTTGTCGCGTGTTTAATATCTAAGGTATTAATAATTATCGAACCGGTATTTGAATTAGGTCATTATAGACTAGTCAATGAAGTTATTGAAAATAATGATTATAAATTAGAAAAGATATTTGACGATGCAAATTCATCTAAAAAGTATTGGATATCTTTAATGTTATACTTAATAAAAATGGGTATAATGATTTCTGGAGTTTGGGTTATATATACTATCACAAAGGCCACAGTAAATTTAGGTATTGAAATGAATAAAATGACTAATCTTAAATATTTTGATATTCAATACATGTTTTTAATTCCAGGAATTATTATTGGCATATTGTTTGTATTTTTAGTGCATGCCAAATTTGCTCCTACATCTAATATTGTAAAAGATAATGAAAATATTCAGATTGGTGAAGTAATGAATACTAATTTTAGCTTAATGAATAAAAGTAATATCATATCTTTATTTAATATTTATTTACTTAATATTTTAATATTTGTGATATGGTGTGTATTGGGATATATATTAATTCAATTTACTTATACTCAATTTGATTTTATTATAGTATCAATTGTAAAAATACTCGTTTCTTTTGTTTTAATTAGAATATTAATTGAAAAAGTATTAGCTGCTAAAATTTCAAGTGTATTACTCATAGAAGATTTGATGATTACTCATGCAAATACATTAGAGAACGAAGAAGAATTCGATGAAAGCGAAAGAAAATTAATTGCTTTATTTGAAAACCTCTCAAATAAGGGAGAGGATATATAATGTATTTAGGATTAACTTCAATTATCGCATTGTTTTTAGTTATAATATTAAAAATATTTAGAAAATTCATAAAAAAAATAATAAATAAAAAAATACCAGTTGTTAGTGGAAATCATCATTTTGTAGAAGATACATTAATTGATACAAAATTAATTCACATGAATAACAGTAAAAAAGTGATGAGTACCAATAAAATCTATCAAACAAACAGTCATAATAATAAAAATATCAATAGATATATTATTACTGAAAATAATAACGACTTAAGTTTAATATATGAATATTGTAAAAAAGTTAATAATGTTAACGTATTAATTTATTTTTATAATAAAAAAAAGAAACTGATTTATATATATAAAGTGGAAGAAGAGGTAAAATCTACGTATTCGAAAAAAATGAATATTCCAAGGAAAACAAGTTATGTTAACATTGTAGATTATAATGATGAATTAGAAACTTATTATAATAAACAAATGATTCGAGATAGGAATTTATTAATTTATGATAGCGTTTCGTTTTTTCTAATGATGTTTTTTATCTCTTACTGGACAGTCTTTATTTTTGCTGGAAATTTAGTAGATACTTATTTAGATGGGTTTGGGATTTTTATCAATTTAATATTAATTTTATTAATGACGGTATTAAATTTTACTATGAATTTAAGTGTCATTCAGAAAAGAAATCCTAATATATAGGGGGTGTAATGGTGAAGTATACTTTTATGGATAAAAAACAATATGTAGTAGAAAATATTGATTCTGTTTCACTATTAGAACATGCAATTATTAAGGATACTAACGAAAAATTCGTTTTATTAAAGTTTATTAACAATCACACTAAAACTTTAAAGGTATTAGAAATTGAAATTACACAATTGAATTATGATAATAAACAAATTATGAAAAGTGTTTATAAATATAATGTCTTAAATGCCAAAAGCAAAAAAATTTTTATCCCACCTTCTAAAATTAAATTAAAAGATAATTGCAATAAAATTGAATGTAAAATATTACAAGTTCATTTTTACGAGATGGATCAGAATAATGAAATAAATATTAAAAAAGATATGTTTCAATCTAAGATTCATCACATTAAAGAAATCAAGGTAGGTAAAAGATATTCATCAATTATTTTACCAATATTTCTATCGTTTTTATTAATATATTTAATTTCTGTTAACTTTAATAGCTTTTATAACGAATATACTAAAAGTAATGATTATTTTGATTATAAAGTAAATTATGACGATACAATAACAATCACTAAGTATAATGGCATTGATAGAGATGTTATTATTCCTTTGTATTTTGATCAAAAGAAGGTAGTTAAGATTGATAAAGGAGCATTTAAAAATAGCTTAATAAGATCAGTTGCCATAGACGCAAATGAAATAGAAATTGGTGATGAAGCCTTCGAAAATTCTTTATTACTCCAAAATGTAACTGGATTATCTATTACTAATATAGGTGAAAATGCATTTAAGAATAATTTATTATTAAAAACTATTAAATTTCAAAGCGTAGATAAAATTAAAACTGGAGCATTTTATAATGATAAGAGACTCAAAACCTTAGATATTAATAATATCAATGAAACAACTATTGATTATCAAGCTTTTTATAAGAGTGGTTTAATACACTATAAACTACAAGATGGACTAGAAATTTATAATAATGTGTTAATTAATGTTGCACCTAATTTAAAGTCAATTACATTATCTGAAAAATACAATATCAAATCGATTAATAGTAACGCCTTTAGAAATTCTAAAAATACTTTAGAAGAATTAAATATTGATATTAAGGACATAACCATTGATAAGGAAATTTTTATTGATACTAAAATTAAATCCTTAAAACTTCATCCACAGCTCAAAATATCAAAAGATGCATTATATCCCTTACAAATGTCACTAGAAGAAATTGAAATGCCGATAATTGGTACGGAGTTTAAAGACATTTTTGCTAACGGTTCTAATAATATTAAAAAAGTTAAAATTGTAGGAACTAATAATGTACCACAATCATATTTTCAATCTTGTTTTATGTTAGAGGAAATATACATAAGCCCAACAATAAGTAATATAGAAAAGAATGTATTTGAATGTGACAATTTAAAAGTATTATCAATTCCTAATTATGAAAAAAGTTTAAATTATTATGGTAATTTCCCTAATTTAGAAGTATTAAACGTGTTAAAAAAGGATTTTAATTATACTTTAGTGGATAATTATATTGATGGTTTTAAATATTTGACAGCAGTTACATTTCCTGATAATATTACTAAAACAAAAAATAATGTTATTAATAATTTGCCAGCATTAGAAGAGGTAGTATTTCCTAAAAGCATTGAGTCAATTGATGGAACTTTAATTGGTGAAAATTGCATTAATTTAAAAAGAGTGGAAATTCCATTTATTGGATATGATATTTTAAATCCAATGAGGTACTCAGAGCTAAATAAATCATATGAATATACGCGAGAAGTAATTGTATTAAAAGGTTTTAAAATGGATGACGAAACATTTTCAATCCCAAATAATAGTATTGAAAAACTAACTTTTGAAGGTCAATTAACGGGTAAATTAGAAGGAAGTTTAATAAATTTGAAAAATATTCAGTATTTAAACATGAAACAAAATAAAATTGCATATGTAGGTAGTTTATTTACATCATCAGTTGTTAATGATGAAAACGATCAGTCATTTTGGCCAAAAGATTTATCAACTGTTATATTAAATAGTAAAAAGGTGAATAAATAATGAAATTTTATAGATGTAATAATTGTAACGAAATAAGTATTAACATATTTAATAATAAAAATAAAATATCATGTTGTAATAATGAGGTAGAAGAAGTTAATGCAAATATCTTTATGGAGGAAATTGATAACCATTTTATACAGGTTAGAAAAATAGGGAATTTTGTTACGATCACAATTGGCAAAGAAGAGCACCAAATGCTGGATATACATTATATTTCATGGGTGATTTTAAAAACAAATAAGGGTATTCAGTATAAGCATTTGAATGTGGGAGATAGTCCTATTGTGGATTTTTTAGTCGGTGAAGATGAAGAGATTATTAATGTTTTCGCTTATTGTACACTTCATTTATTATGGAGTTTAAATTAAAATATTAATTAACGTAAAAGCAAATGTATCTTGATAAAATTAAAGCCCCATCTTGAATTAAGACGGGGTTTTTTTGGCTCTTTGTCTTTCTCTAGTTATTTAAAGCCACTAACAATATGTGAATAATGGGAGATTTTGATTTTAACTATAAGAAAATATATAAATGTAACTTAATATTTTTTTCTATGACTACATAAAGTAATATTAATTTTAATTCCGCATTGGACCGCTCTCTCACCATCATAACCAACATCACAATAATAAATTATAGAAAGATTTTATATTACAATGAATATAAAGTCTTTTTAAATATTACTTCTCATGTAATTGTATAAAGGCATAATTAATTTTTTCAATGTATGTTTATAAAGTTTTATCGCTATAATTAGATATCAGCCTAATTCGTCCATTATTGCTAAGTGAATTAACCATTCTATAATTTGATAATGAAATAGACATTTTAATTGTGCTTAGGACCTATCTCCTCCCATTTCCACCAAAAATATGGAGTTATAGCTCAGCTGGGAGAGCACTTGCTTGATGTGCAAGGGGTCATGGATTCGAGTCCCCTTAACTCCACTATATGATTATAAATGAATTAATATATAAAATAGGCATAATTACGGTGAATTTAGATATAAATATGGAAAATGGAGGCGAGTTCGGCTTGATGAGATCCTCCACATTAAATAATACAAAATAGAAAAATTTTATTAGAAGGCAATTTTTGTGATAAGAAAATATATGGATAATGATAATCCAGGCTGGGTCTGATGTAGAGTATTATCTTTTTTAGATAGTGCGTACTATTACTATGTATTAAGAGAAAAAGAAAAATAACAAAATTTATCTATTGAGTTGATAGTTGAAATAGATAATAAAATAGTTGGATTGCTCGACCTTGAATATGAGTTAGAAAAAGGAACTGTTGGATATAAGACTAATGAATTAACTGTTGTTATTTGGCATCTTGAGGTATTACCTGAATATAGGAATAGATCCAGCTTTATTGAAAGAAGCAGTCAAATCACTTCGAAATACTGATGATAAAATAATACAAGCATGGACTAGAGATGATCTATTAATGGGAGGAAAATATAAAAAATTGCCTACAAAATTTCGAATCATTAGTATGTTTTCTTAGATGGTCTTTTTATATTTATGGAAAATAATTGTTTCAATAAAATATATAAACCTTATTGACACAAAACAAATATTATCATATAATAGTACCAAAAGAGATTTATAATTCTATTGAACCACGAGAAAGGAAAGTGGAAATTATGGATTTTCTTCGATATAAGAAAAATAATAAGATGTATGCTGGGGCAGAAAGGAAAATTGGTATTACTATTAATGGAGAAGATTATATTGTAAAATTCCAAAAACACACTCGATTTGGCCTTCGTAATAATCACGTTTCTGAATATCTAGGATGTAAAATCTTTGAAAGCCTAGATATACCGGTTCAAGAAGTATATTTGGGGACGTACAATAATGAAAATGTGGTAGTTATAAAAGATTTCGTTAAAAACAATCAAAATTTTGTGCCTTTTAATGATGTCGGTGAAAGTAGTATTGAAGAGGATAGAGAAAAATTCCAATATACTTATGAAGATATCATAGAAATTCTTAAAACGAATAATAAGCTTAATGATCCTGACGAAACTATTAATATGTTTTGGACATTATATATAGTAGATGCGATTATTGGTAATTTTGATAGACACGGTGGTAATTGGGGATTTTTGAAAGAAAATAATGTATATAGTTTAGCTCCCATTTTTGATAATGGGTCTTCCTTATTTCCAAATTTAATAGATGAAGAAGATATGATGAAAATTATATTGGATGAAGAAGAAACTAATCAAAGAGTTTTTCATTTTCCAACCTCACAAATTTTATTAAATGGTAAAAAAAGTTCTTATTTTGAGGTAATCAGTAGTTTAGATTATCCTAAATGTAATGAAGCATTAAAAAAAATATATTGTAAATTTAATATGGATACAATTAATAATATTATTGTCCAGACAAAATACATTAGTGATATCCAAAAGAGATTTTATAATCATATAATTAAAGAAAGGTTTAATAAGATTATAAAATTTTCTTATGATAAGTTGGTGGAAAAAGATGAAAGAAAGTAGTGTAGAAGGGATTATTTATGTAGTAGATGAACTTAACATTAAATATTCTGTTTGTTACATTAAACAAGTTTATTATGAAGATGAATCTTTTAAATATATATTTCAACCTTATTATCATATAATTGATATGTTGAACCCCTCCTTTTTTCAAGGTATTCCAGGGATTAATTTAGATTTTAGAAGAAAAGAATATATACGAGAAAATAAAACTCCTACCTTTATTTATGAAAGAACTCCTCAAGAAAATCGAGAAGATTTATGGGAATTATTAGATGAAGTAAACTTAAACTTTTATGATAAGTTAGAATGGTTAATTAGAACAGATAAAATATATTCCGGTGATCGTTTAATTGTAGGGAGATATCAAGTACCCATGACAAAAAATTATATAAATAATCTTGTTTATGGAGATAAAATCGAGGTAGAGTCTATAAATGAATTTGGGAAAGAACCATTTGAAATATTAAAAATTATACTTAAAATTATAACGTATGGTGCTTATTTAAAGACAAGTGATTTTTATATCAATGACGAGAATCGGATGAATGTATATCACTTAATCTATCCTATATATAAACTAGAACTTAATAAAATAAAAAAACGACAAAAAGAAGGAATCGAAAAAGCAAAAAATAAGAATTTATATAAAGGAAGAAAAAAAATTGAAGTTCCAGAACCTAAACTTAGTGAAGTAATTGAAAAAATGAAAGCAAATACGTTTACAGAAAAAGACGCTATGAAGTTTCTTGGCCTTAAGTCAAGAAGTACTTTATATAGAAGAATTAGAGAATTCAAAAAAAGAAATGAAAATATTTAAAAGATAAAAAAAGGTAGCTTATTACATTATAGGAAAGACCCTGTTCCGTCAAATACATTTTTTACTGTACCAATGCTTGTTATGTAATACATTTTAAAAACTTATTAAAAAACCAGGATTATAAATATTCCGGAAATATTTGGTTATACAAAAACATTTAATTTTTTGCAGAATAATAAGCCATAAATTCTGATTAATTTTATGAAGGATGATATTGTCTGATTATTTTAACTTAACTAAAAGTCATTTTTCTTTATCTTCAATTTTCAAAATGTCATTAAGCAATATGTTGACTAAAAAAATAAGATTAATCTTTGTGTTACTATTATTTACTATGTCATTAATCTTCGTATGTATAGGAACATCTTTTTCTTTTTATAACATGGGGAAAGTTGCTGTTAACGCTTTTAATCAAACGGGTATTACAACCATCCCGTTAGAAAACTATCAGTATTCTATCGCTCCATCAGGTCAAGTGAACCATAAAGAATCTATCAGTGACGAAGAAATCGATGATTTTCAAAAGAACTATCCATTAATTCAATTTGTAAAATCAATTATGGCTTATTCAGAGGGGAATTTACTAAACTTTCAGGAATCACCTAAATCACTGCTTGATGCAACCAACTTTACTAAAATCACCATTTTAGATAATAATGAAACCATATTTCCATTAGTTGCAAGGAGTTATCCGAAAAACACCGGAGATGTTATGGTAACAGACTACATGGCAAGTATGATTGTTAAATATCAACTTATATCGGGAGTTAAAGCCGCAGAAGATTTAATCGGTAAAGATATTGGCAGCAGTCTTGGAAAAGAGCCTTTAATTGTAACTGGTATTGTTAAAACGGATTATGAAAAATATGATTATCTAAATGAAGAAAGTATATTAGAAGAATCAGGATTTCTTGATCAACAAACACAAATTTACCAACAAATGTTTATGTCTCAAGCGACATATGATGAAACATTTCAATATTCTTATCTTTATTTACCGACTGGTCAAATGCAATATATTATGACCATTCCCAATAACAACATAATTAAAGCCAATTTAATTGGAAAAATGCCGTCAAAAGACAATGAAATCGATATAGCCTGGTCCCAACTATATCACTTTGTTACGGAGAACCCTCAAGACACAGGCCTCCCTTCCTATTTAAGTAATTATCTTAATTCGACAATAACCCTTGATTTATCCGCATATGGATTAGCGAATGAGCAATTCACCATTGTTGGAATATACGATGATATAGATTTAAGCGATTATTCTTCAATGTTCTATTTTATGTTTACGAGAAATGTGCTTGACTATCTTGATACCCATTATATAGGACAAAATCAATTAATAACACTAACCGCCTACTTAGGAAATAACAAATCTGAAAATCAATCATTTGTTTATAGTTTATCAGGTTCAACTGTTAGACATGTCACGATTTTTAGTGATCAATTTTACTCTTTACGAGATTCAATGAAAACAACCAGCAATATAACAGATATTATCGGATTAGTATTTTCTTTGTTTGCATCATTATTGTTATTTACTTTTATTTCAAACAACATAAATATAAAGCAAAAGGAAATCGGTTTATTAAGGGCTTTAGGAACAAAGAAATTTGATATTATGAAAATATATCTAATTGAATCTTTATTTATTTTACTGATAGTTAATATATTGTCCTATATTGCTTCGGTTTTCATCATTAGGTGGGTAAATAAAATGTCTTCACTTGATTGGCATTTTGTAGTACAATTCTTTTATGTAAATATTGAAAGTGTATTTTTTACTATATTATTATCATTAATTATAATCGTAATTTCTACATTTCTGCCTTTAGCTAAAATATCTAAATCAACAGCTATTAATTTAAGGAGAAAATCAGTTTAGCAGCATATACTATTTGAATATATGTTAATTATTTACAACATCGGCCATTAATTTTTAGGTGGAAGTAGAGATTTTTGGAAAGAATCTGTAGTACCTACAATATTAAAATGGAGTTCACGTTTTGAAACTTTAGCAAATTTTATAGGTGTTAATGTTTCACAATTCTTTAGCGATGCTAATACTGATAAAGCATTTTTAGTTATGGGGTTATTTAACGCATCAATGACTGCTGCGCTAGCCATTAATTTATATTTTGCTGCAGTGTCGGGAGGGGCCTCAAGTGTAATGTCTATTCTATTTGTTTTTGCAGGAAGTTATATAGGTGGTATTGGTATAGGTTTATTTACACTAGGTGCTTTTTACGGGTATAGCATTCTAAAATATAGGGTACCTTTAGAGTCCAATTAACTACATAAAATTATTATTTGATTTTTATTTGGAGGATGTTATGAAAGACGAGAATAATCAAAAACGTTGGAAAGTTTATGTGAAATTAATTTATGTTTTTGTACTTTTTCGTGGTTTACCAAAATTAGAAAAGCCAAATAAGGAATATTATAGATTAGGAATTATTGATTCATTATTTACCTCGTTTATAACATATATAATTATAATTGTTACATTATATCTACATCCCTCTATTCATTACTCTGTTTTAAAATCATTTGGGATAGCAACTTTAATAATATTTTTTTATACACAAACTTGGAATATATTAAGAATGATTTATTATAGAGAAAAGTGGTATACATACTTAATTCTAAAATATAATTTATTAAGTTTTATAGTTTATTTTATTATTTTTCTTTTAGCACTAGCTTTTGGTCTATAAAATGATTTGATTAATGAATCAAAAAAGAATAATTATTATAAATAAGGCAAATGCCATTATTCTATTTACGAGTAGTTTATTTACTACAATAATTGGAAGTTTCATGGATGAAAAAACAATGATTATTTCATTATTAAAAATTGTTTTAATATTGATCGCTATAATTTTATTTATAGCAGTGTTATTCTCTTGCGAATTTGCTATATTAAATAACGATAAAATTATAGAAAAAAATCTTATTAAAAGTAAAAAGGATATATCTTGGAAAGATATAAAATTGAAATTTTAAAAGTTAATTTTTCAAGAGGTGGTTACGCTAATAAAAAGTTTTTTGTGTTATATTCTTAAGTATCAAATTATAAAATTCAAATACCCTATAGTAAAAGAAATTACAAAATATTACAGTTATTTTATAAGCATGATTTTATCGAGAAATAGAAATTACACTTTACCAAAATTGAAATAATCATACTGTAAAAAAACATTAGATTTTACCCTTGCAGTATCTGTTAATACTGCAAGGGTTTCCCTTTGGTTCTTACATTTTTAAATCGTTAAATCTTTTTTCATAACTATATATAAAATTGTATCAACTAGGGAATGACGATACAACAAAGGTATGGTGTGTTGAATGAACAAACTTTCCATTAAATTTGTAGCAACATGGGTATTACAGTAGTAGCAACATGGGTATGTGAAGCGTCATATACATTTGGTTATGATTCAAAAGATAGATTGATAAGTGTAAGTTACGGCCAACCATTTAATTTACCAAGCTGGAAACAAATGTTTCTGTATAAGAAAACATTCTATGCCTGGATTAAGCCAACTGGCACGTTTACTGAAGAAAATATCTGGCCTAAATTTATATTCTTATAGTGGTAATAATCCAGTAATGAGAATAGACCCATCAGGAAACTCTTAGAAAAGTTGGTTAAAAGGGGTAGGTTCAGCTTTAATGATTGCTGCAGGAGTAGCATTATGCTTCGTTCTGGGTGCTAAATTAATTGGTGCAGCACTAATTGTAACAGGAGCTGGAGGATTAATTGGCGGTGCTATTGGTGAAGCAACAGGCGCTGGGTTTGATAAAGGATGGAATGTTGGTACAACTATTGGAGCAGCAGTGGGATTAACAATTTTAGCTCCTGAATTATTAAATGTAACAGCAATTATGTCCTTACCAACATTTGGATGGGTGGCAACATCCGCAGGTGCCCTTGTTTTGGGTGTAACTGGTACAGTATCAGTTACAATTCCTGTTGGAGCAATCGCTATTGGAGTCGTGTCATTAGGTCTTTTAATGTTTGCTTCTGATGGAAGACTTGGAAATAATCAAGCACAAAATAAGCAATTCAAAGATGTGATGAATCAATTAGGTATTAATAAGGATGACCCAATATGGAGGTTTGCACACGATTCATTACATGGGGAACCTCCAATGGATTTTAATAAATGACTTAAATTTATAAAAGAACTATTTAACCTATAATTTGATTAATTAGATTTTGTTTAAGGAGAATAAAATGTATGCTTACAAATGAATTAGAAAAGAAACTCATAGGTTCAAAACTTAACTGGATTAAAAGATCCTGTGATTTAGTAATGTTTGATTTTACATGTATTAATCAAGAGAAAGTTAACCTTCATACTCAATGTTTTTTAAGAATATTAGATAATGGTAAATTAATCATTAGTTCAAATGATTTATATAGAAGAGGGAAAAACTCAAAAAAGAAATTCAAATGGGATAAACCAGGAACGACTTTATTTGAAGATAATTTAGATTTATACCAGTCAAAAATTTACTCTAAATTCGTTGTAGAAATTAACTTAATTAATAGTGATGTCACAATAAATTTTGAAGATGGTTTAAAGCTTGAACTAATTGTTGATACAACAGAAACTGAAGAAAAATATAGATTTTTTTCTAAGGACGATGTTTATTAAATAAAAAATAGTTAACATATCAAAAGTATATAAAACTAATATGATTTTACACTGCATCTTATTTAGTTCAAGCGTGCCTCAGATTTTGTAGCTGGTAGAAATATAAATGTGGGTGCTGCTATAGTTAATGGATTTATAGGTGCATCCCTTGCTTTGACAGGAGGACCAGGTGCACAATATAATTAGCTTGGCGCTCGGCAAGTAGCTTTAGCATCAAGGAAAGCAATATTAACTAAGAATGAAATTGGATTGTACAAACAGACTAATCACTTTAAAGGTGCAATGCAATTTAATAGTTGGAATATTACAAATGCATTAAAAGTAACTTCTTATTCTACTATTTTTAAATCGATTGGACCAAATATTGGTAGAGGTGTCGGAGCTTTTATGGTAGCAAAAGGAGTTATAGAGGATTTATTTTACTTAGGGAGGAATTTGATGGATAAGTATATTAAAATAGGAATTGTTGTTGGGGTATTAGTAAGTATCAATTATTTAGTTCATTACAGTTTAAATAATAAAAATAAAAAAGATATAATCAAAAAGACAAATGTTATTCGTCAACCAATATTATATCTCTATGCAGGAATAGCTGGTATAACCTTATTTACTCTACTTTCGTTATATTTTCTATTTATACAAAAAGAACTTCCTAGTTTTATTATAATGATTGTTCTAGATATACCATATATATTTATCATGCTATTTCAATTTTTTTGGAAAATTGAAGTAAATAACGATTCGTTTAATTATAGAAATATGTTTGGTAAAATTAAAGAATTTAAATTTGAGGATATCCAAGTTAAAGAGATAGGTAAAGGTACAAGAATATATATAAATGGGAAACATATCGTGGGAATATCTTACTTACAGGATAATTGGAATTGTCTAAAGGATGCTTTTGAATTATATAACGAAAGTAAGAAATAAAGAAAGAATAGTAAAGCATAAATTTAGAACTAGTGAATATTAACACTAGTTCTTATTTTTTGAGTCTGTCAAGAATTTTGTATCAACTAGGGTATGATGACACAATAAATGTAGGGTGTGTGGAACTGACCTAAATTGGATGAAAATTGTAGCAACTTGGGTATTTGAAGTGATTTTATGTATCAACTTGGGCATGACGACACAAATTATCCACGTCCACGTGGGCCAAACAATTTAAATATAAATATAGAAATGAAAACACCTATAGTTTATAATGAAACTATAGGTGTTCTTGATTAAAAAAAATAGTCAAATTCCACCTAAAAAAATGGTGAAAATGAAAAAAAGATCTGGAATTAAGGAGAAGTAGATAATTTATATTATGTAATAATAAAATCAATGATTATGATAGGGGATAATAATGTTAGAACTAAAAAATTTAAGCAAAAGTTATAAACACGGGAAAGATTATATTACAGTACTTAAAGATATTAATATTAAATTAAATGATAGTGGATTTGTATCAATTCTCGGTAAAAGCGGAAGTGGGAAATCATCATTATTGAATATTATTGGCGGGTTAGATCGCTATGATGATGGTGAAATAATCCTAAACGGTAAATCAACAAAAGATTTTACTCAAAATGATTGGGATTCATACCGTAATACTTATATCGGATTTATATTTCAGGAATTTTATATGATTGACCGCATGACCGTCGGTGAAAATATTGCCTTGGCACTGGAATTGCAAGGGCTCAAAAAAGAAGAAATAAAAATGAAGGTACGATCAATTTTAATTGATGTAGAGCTTAGTGGTTATGAAAACCGGAAAATCAGCGAAATTAGTGGTGGAGAAAAACAAAGAGTTGCCATAGCAAGAGCACTTGTTAAAAACCCTAAGGTCATTCTTGCTGATGAACCGACCGGAAATTTAGACAGTGCAACGAGTAAAGGAATATTAGAAATTTTAAAAAAATTGTCTAAAGAACGCTTAATCATAATGGTTACCCATGATACAGAGTTTGCCAACGCTTATGGAGAACGTATTATAGAATTAAAAGACGGCAAGATTATTAAGGATGAAAATAAAACAGTACTAGATAATAAATTAGACAATGAGTTTCATATAAATAAAAGTAAGTTGCCCTTTTCGGCCGGTTTTAAGTTCGCAATAAACAGTTTATTTACTAAGAAAATTAGATTAATATTGATGTTGTTTCTTTTTGCTTGCAGTTTAATGTTTGTTACTGTTGCTTTAACATATGCATTTTTTAACGTAGATGAAGCCAGTATATTGACTTTTGAGAAGGCAGGAGTGAAGGAAATCCCTTTATTGAAATCAAATAATTTCAATAACTTAAATGATATCTTACCTTTTACCGATTCTGACATCAATTATTTAAAAAGTACTTACCAATCAATCACCTTTGTTAAATCGATTCAACAAAGTAACTTGTTACACTTTAATTTTGAACCTAAATTTCAATATGATAGCACATCATTTAATAAGGCAACTATTATAAACGAGCAAAATGAGAAATATTATCCTCTACTATACGGAACATATCCTAGTAATACAGGGGATATCATGATTACAGACTACATGGCAGATTTAATAATTAAGTATAATTTGTTTGATGAAGTACAAACAGAACAGGATTTAATCGGTTTTCAGATTCAACAAACCCAAAATACCCCTGTCTTAACAATTACCGGAATTGTCAAAACAGACTACAAACAATATTATAATAAATTACTAAACAATCCACATTCAGCTCCAAGTATAGGCTTTACAGTAAATGAAGATGAAATCTATAGACAACTATTCATGTCTCAAATTACATTTAATTCCGATTTTAACCAAATATCAACTTTATTAGTAAAAGATAATAAAGCAAATACGCTAAGTAATTTTGACATCCATGATTATTCGCAACAATATAATGATCAATTAATAGGGCGTCTACCTTCAGGTGATAATGAGATTGTCATTACCGCAACACAAATGTGGACTTTTATCGACCCATCAATTAATCCATTTAAGCTTTCCGAATCTGATATGGAAAAATATTTGGATTCTACAATTACACTTAATTTATCTGAATATGGATTAGGAAAAGAACAATTTAAATTAACCGGTATCCTCAATGACACATCTTCACAGCTGGATTTTTCATTAATGTTTAATCAAAGCCGCTATAATTATTTCAGTTATAATTATCCGGGTAAGGTAGGGGATTATGGAAATAAAATGATGCTAACAGCGTTTTTAGGTAGTAATAAAGCTGAAAATACTGCTTTTATTAAGAATTTACCGGACAATATAAGACATGATACGTTTTATAGCAGTGAACTTTATTCAGAACAAGAAGTACAACAAAGTTCTATTCATATTATACTTTACCTGGCAGCGGCTTTAACTGGGTTTACAATTATCATGATATTTACATTTATGACGACAACTATCGCGGCTAAGCAAAAAGAGATAGGTATTCTTAAAGCTCTCGGAGCAAGAGGTAAAGATTTGTTTAAAATTTTCAGTATAGAAACAGTATTGATTGTCATTATTTCCAACCTTATTTCTGGTATTTTAACTGCATTTGCAATAAATATGCAAAATACACAAATTAAAGAAAATTTTAATCTTAATATTAATATTAATATTTTATATTTAAATTATATAAGTATCTTTGCAGTATTAGGGTTATCAATTGTTATTATATCTGTTTCCACATTAGCACCAATACTTAAGATAACATTGATGAAACCAATACAAGCAATTCGAAAAGCAAACTGACCATAATTTGGACGTGTATATTAAAAGACACGGGTCATGTCCACCAAATTTACCCTCGTACAAGAGTGCCGATTTAATTAAATATATGTATAAAATTGATAACATTCATGGTTTATAATGAAACTATAGATGTTTTTGTTAATAAAAAATAATCAAAATTCACCCTAAAAGTGGTGGAAATGCCTAAAATGGACGCGGGTTCGTAACGATGGATTATATTACTTAATATCATTTTCTTATTTTCTTCAAAAACAAAAAATAAAAAGATAAAAAAACGCCATTCCTATTATGGTAAAAACTACAGGTAAAAAGAAAAATAGAATCAGTTTATTCATTTAATAAACTGATTCATATTTTTATATATTAAATAAATTATTATCCTTTCATCTCTTTTAGCAAGCTATAACTTATCAATCAAAATCAGTTGTATATATTGTAAACATTGCGGTATAAATTTGAACCGGCAATACTTCACTGACTCCTGTTTTGAATTGATTATCAGTTAATAAAAACACTAGTTTAACACTTTTATTTTCAATACTAGTTTGAAACAAATTAAAATTATTTAATTCAATCTGTATTAATTCCTGACTGTATATTTTAGTTTCACCATAATGGATATAAATATAGTCATTATACATTGTTTGTTTCGTATTGTAATCAAATGATACATCGAGGAGAAGATACTGTGAATTACTACATATTAAGTTATCCACAGAGTAAAATATTAATATTCATATATAGTTAAATTATTTATGATTTTATGGTATAATTTAAGTTGAAATTTAAATTAGTGAGGGCTTAATATGTTTAAAAAAAATGATAACACCCACAAAGTTTATTTAATAAGTATGAAGGATTTCCTGGTTATTTGAAAGAGAAAATTCATAAATTATGGGAACAAACTTTTAGAGATAAAGTTTTCCCTTAATTAATGAAAAACGATTTTCATTATTATATAGTGATAAAGCCAGTCGTCCTAATTCTCCAGTTACGATTAGATACAGCAGCATAAAATGTTTTGTTTTTGTTTTCCAATCATATTATACTTTTTTTATCACTATTAAGTCAAATCCCTATACTAATAAATATTAACATCGTAACAGATAAGTTTTTTGTCATTATATGTCGATTTCTATTGATGCAACTATTAACTAATGATCTAATATTGTTAAAAATTAAATAGAGAGGAATTAGTATGACTTATGAACAATTTCAAACAAAAGTACAAGAATTAGAGATTCAATCAAAAAAACATCAAAAACATCCAAATTTAAAGTTTTACTTATCGCATTACTGGTATATTCCTACATTTTCTTTGTATTGGCATTCTTAATTGTCATGATTATTTTACTTACCATTAATAATTTATCTTAAGTCAGAATCTTACGTTTTTTGTTACCTGCCCTAATACTTGCTTTCTTAATCATTAAATCATTATTTATTAAGTTTGATAATTCTTATAGTTTATAACTTGTCTTTCATAATCATATGTATATTTATTTTCCACACACTTAAAGAATGATTACATTTATAGAGTTTTAATTGAATCTTGTAATTGTTTATTAATCGCAATTAGGGAAAAAAATATAGATAAGATAATAGATTTATCAGATTGCCTACATAATTTGCCCATTTATATTACTGAACATAACTTTATAATTCCTAAAGATTTTTGGAAAAGAGAAGTAAAACATTATAGACAAAAATAGAATGAAAACTTCTTAAGAAAATAAGTGCTTTAACATGATTTAGGAGGCAATTACAATGTGGAAGTTTAAAGGAACACGGTTTGAAGGTGAAAAATTTGAAATACAAAACTATAATGTATGGGATTATAAATGGATAAATACGGGTGAAAAAATTAAGGTTAAGGATCCTTTATATCAACAAACATTTATATTTACAATTTGGAAAATAATAGTTGATGATAATGAAATTTTTTTTTGCAGCTGGAGAATTTTCTAATGGAGTAACTGGTTTTTATTTGAAATAATAGTATAGGAGGAGAAGATAAAATGAACTGTCCTAATTGTAATTCACCAGTAAGAGAAATCTATGGCCCACATAAAAATAGACCTGTAAACAAATTAATAAGCATCGATGTTGGAAATTGGATTCAATTATTTAAATGTTCTGTATGTAATGGATTATGGGTTAGTGGCCCATATGAACCTTAGGCATCATTTGAATATCTAGTATTTTGGAAATATTCAGTTGAGGATTGGCGTAAAATACATGATGTCGATAATGGGAAAATATTAAAGGAGTGGCATGGACAACAGATAGAAAAATTATGGGCTTCTTTACCGGAAGAAGAAAGACAAGCAGTTGAATTTCACAGGAAAAGAAGTTATAGTTTTAATCCAATAGATAATCAGACTAATATTAAAGAAGTTAATATAGAAGAATTACTAAAATAGCTTAGGGTGAAAGTGGTGATGGTGAAGATATGATTAAAATCGATGCAGAAAAATATTTAGTAGAATTGACTTTTAATTGTCTAGATAATGAAGATGGATATGATTGGTGGGATTACGATGTTTATTTAATTAACAAAATAGAAAACAAAGTTATTTTTTTTACTAAAGATAATTTATTTCATGACTTGACCTATAATCAAATGGAATTACATTATGATTATGATATAGGCGGCATGTTAATTATTAAAGTTTAAGAATCAATTCAAATATGAATTTGATCAACATGTAGTTAGAATAAAAAAATGAAAATTTTATCTTTAAAATAGGAATATAATATGTAATTTAGGGGGTAATTTATGCTAGTATTAAAAAATGTTAATAAAAATTATTATATAAAAGATAAATCTCAGTTTAGTTTAAAAAAAATAAACATTAATTTTGAAAATAGCGGATTTGTGGCTATATTAGGAAGAAGTGGTAGTGGAAAATCAACTTTATTGAATTTAATAGGTGGATTAGATCGTTATGATGATGGTGAGATATGCATAAATGGAAAATCGACGAAAGATTTTACTAATAATGAATGGGATGCATATAGAAATACTTACATCGGTTTTATTTTTCAGGAATTTTATATGATTGATAGATTTAAAGTTGGTGAAAATATTGCTTTAGCTTTGATATTACAAGGATATAAGGAAAAAGAAATAATAAAAAGAACGAAAGAAATATTAAATATTGTAGGTTTAGAAGATCATTATGACCGGAAAATAAGCGATATAAGCGGTGGAGAAAAGCAAAGAGTTGCAATCGCAAGAGCTTTAGTAAAAGATCCGGAAATAATTTTGGCTGATGAGCCAACAGGAAATTTAGATGATGAAACCAGTAAAGTAATATTGGATATCTTAAAAAGATTATCAAAAGATAAATTAGTTATAATGGTTACTCATGATAAAGAGTTTGCAAAAGAATATGGAGATAGAATTATTGAATTAAAAGACGGGGAAGTATCAAGAGATACCATAAATCATAATAACAATAATTGTAATAAATTGGTTTCATTTAATTTGAAAAAATCTTGCCTTCCCTTCAGAAATGTTGTTAAATATTCATTAAACAATTTATTAGTGAAAAAAACAAGACTCATTTTTATGTTGATACTTTTTATAATGTCGTTAGTTTTTGTATCAATATCAACATCATTAACCTTTTATAATGTTGGTGATGCAATGATAAAAACATTTGACAGAGCTAAATTAACATCTTTGCCATTAATAAAATATAATAATAATAATATATCTTTTACCGATGCTGATATTAGTAATTATCAGATACAATATCCTGATATAAATTTTGTTAAGTCCATTTCTGGTAATTATATAGTGTTACCTGTATCATCAGATTCAGTAGAAGATGCTAACTACTTCAATAAGATAACTATCATTAATACTCAAAATGAACTTCTTTTTCCTTTACAATACGGTAATTACCCTCAAAAAACAGGAGATATTTTAATTACGGATTATATGGCGAAAATGATTATTAAAGCCAATTTGGTTAGTAATGCTGATTCGGAACAGGGGTTAATTGGAGATTTTTTAACAAATAAAGATGGTATAAATTTAAAAATTACGGGAATAGTAAAGACAAAATATGATGAAAACATGTCTAAAGATGCAAATTTTATGTTAATAAGAAATGAATATTATCAACAATTATTTATGACGGAAGAAACATATAGCAATTTATTTTTAAGTGGAATAATAGAAGTGCAAAATAGCGGATTTATTAATGATGTTAAAACTTATTTAGTGACAAATATGTTTAACTCAGAATTAATTGGTTCCCTTCCGACTCAAGATAATGAGATTGTTATCAGATTAAGCGATTTATCAAATTATTTTTCTGGTTGGATAGATACCCAAAATATAACAAAGACCGAAATTGAAAATTATCTTAATAAAACAATTACACTTGATTTATCCTATTATGGTCAGGGTGAAAAAAAATTTACGGTTGTAGGTATTATTGATAATAGAACCATAGATGTAAATTTTACTTATATGTTAGATAAAAATATGTTTTATTACTATACATACAATGCGAAAGATTCATCAAAAGTAATTCTAACCGCATATTTAGGAAAAGACACTTCAGAAAATCACATGTTTATTCATAACCTCCAACAAAATAATAATATTAAATTTGATACAATTTATAGTAATCAATTATATGGTTTACAAAGTTATGTACGCAGTACAAGAAATGTCTCATACATAATAGGTGCCGTATTTGCGATATTTGCTTCAATTATGATAGCAACATTTATATCTATAAGTATAAAAGATAAACAGAAAGAAATTGGTACTTTAAGAGCATTAGGTGCAAGAGGAATTGACATTTTAAAAATATTTGGTTTAGAATCATTTTTAATTATTTTTATAACTGATTTATTTGCTTTTCTTGGAACTTATTTTGTTTTGAAATGGCAAAATAATATGATAACTGATAGTTTAAACCTTAATATAGTATTATTATACTTAAACTATTTTAGTATTATCACAACTTTATTATTTTCTATATTTTTAACTGCCATATCAACAGTAATACCATTGTCTAGAATTACAAAGATGTTACCTATAAAAACTATTAAAAGAGCAGAATAGAAATAATATAGAAAAGAATATTATCATAAATTAATTGTCATATTAATTTTATAAAGTGGACGTGGATACGTATCGACACGGGCTGGCGCAACCAAATAAATTATATTTTTCTATAGTTGGCTAATGGAATATTAATTTTAATTGTGCATAGGACCGCTCTCCCGCCATCTCCAGTGCGTCATGAAAACAAAGAGACTATTTGAGTCTCTTGTTTCACTTCTAGGTCAAATACCTAGATTTGTAAGCTATTATCATATAATGGGTGCGAATCTCATCTCATAAAGTCTAACCAACAATGAGTACTTAGTCTTGGAGCCAAAACAGTAATGCTAGGTTTAAGCGTAGTCAAAGAAACATTCGAGCCTGAAGGAAATTGAAGCCATTTAGCCACGAAATGCCGGTAATCGGAATGGTTGATGAGAACCAGCAAACAACATTATTTATATCGTAATGGTGAGATATAAATAACTTTCCCGGGGTCGTAATCTACTCTATTCTGTTCATAGTTCTCACTCTATTAGAAATTTGTTCTATATCTCTATCAGACGACCAATCCATGTATAATGCAATCATTCCACTCGCTATAGCTGTAGCCATACTTGTCCTATTAATATAATCAATTACTAGAGAGCCATCCTCTGAGCTAAAATTTAGGGTTTTCATAATCTCATCTGGAACCATGAGATCACGATTTTCAATATCATAGCTATCTTTATATTTGACTCCAAATTTTGATTGTGCCACAACACCGATAACTGTATCGTAGGTTACCGGAAACATTAATTGTCCCTATTGATAATCACCACCCGCTGCGACAACAATTACATCATGATCAAAAGCATATTGGATGCGCCATGTGCACAGCAAGATATCAAGCACTCCGACTGATTGGGATTTATTGTATAAAGGTGTAAAAATAACACAAGAAAATATTGATTATATGCATCAACCGATGATAGGCAAAGCGGTTAAGCCAAAAGCAAACCGTGAAATTGCAAGAGAAACTTTTTTGAATCTTTCAAAGAATAAGAAAAAAACCACTTCAAAGATTAGAAAAGTTATCAGATATCTGTTGGAATGCCTCATCCATGGAAGCAGATTTGATAGTTATGGACAGAGCAGATTAGAAGTTTTTTGCGAGAGAAAAGTTTGGAGGTAGGGATAAATTAGAAGTTAAAATCGAAAAAATTCCTAATTTAAAATGTGAAAAATTAGAATATTGTTGAAACTATTTTAAGGTACTACTTTGCAGCTTTTTTGTTTCTTTTAACATTATGGAATCCATTTTAGTAATAAAATCTAAAATAAGAGAAAGTTCCTGTTCATTGTAATTATTGCATAATTCATTTATAGCAGACGATAAAGAAGCAAATATTACATTATTTTCTTCCTTGGTTTGATTTATTGGTTTAATGAGCACACGTCTGCGATCATGTGGATCATTGTCCCTTTTTACATAACCTAGTTTTTCTAATCTGTCTATAAGTGCGGTGGTTGAACCTGTAGTCAATCCGGTAAGTTTAGAGAGTTGTCCGGCTGTTACTGATTCAGATTGATTAATTAAATCATAGCACTTATAATCAGTTGCATTTAACTTTAACTTATCAGCAATAGTTTGATGAAACAGAATTGTTTTTGTGCTGTTGTTTCTAAGTACACAATTTACAATTGTGAATTATGATACAGATTTTTATAAAAAATGTTTTGCAGCTTTTAAAGATTATGATGTGATATTTGTTTTATCCATAGGAAATAACCTACAGGTCGATAACTTCAAAAATATACCAGAGAATTTTATTGTTAGAAATTATGTGCCTCAATTAGAAATTCTTAAATATTCAAATACTTTTATCACTCATGGCGGCATGAATAGCGTTAGTGAGGGGTTATATTATAATGTACCGTTAATAGTTATTCCAATAACAGCTGACCAACCATTTGTAGCACAAAGAGTATCAGAACTTGGTGCAGGTATTTCACTATTAAAAGATAATATTAATGAAGAAAATTTAAAGTGCTCATTAGATAAGCTAATTAATGAATCAGATTTGCATAAAAATGCAACAAAGATTAGTGAATCTTACAAGAATGCTGGCGGCTATAGAAGAGCTGCTGATGAAATTTTTAATTTTAAAAGCTATATCTCAAAATAATGGTGCAATGCTAGGCTTACGGTATCCTAAACACACGTTGAGAGTGTCGTATTGCTAGTAAGAAAATAATAAGATATAATTTGATAATTAAATAAATATAAAATATAATAATATTTCCTCAAACAGAAATGGTTTGGGGGATTTTAGTATAATTAGGTTACTAGCTTAGTTTGAAACCTTTTAATACTATGATAAAATGGAAGAGCTGGAAGAACGAGCGGGATTTTGGATTTAGAATCCGTTAATAAAACAGTTCGCTTGTACAGTATTACAAGACTTTGATTAAGTTGGTTGAGTCTAAAGAATTCGCATAACGCGCTAAAATAAAGCAGTGATAGTGTATAAGTTTTACCGGAAGAAAAGAAGATTTCCTTAAATAGAAACAGAGCAGCAAAACTGCTTGTGGTTTCAACAAATGTAATTGTGTACTGGGATAGAAAAGGACTTCTTGATGTACCAAGAAGCAAAAATGGTTATCGTGTATATGGAGAAGATGAAATAAAGCTTCTTAGAGTCATTAAAGCTTTGAGGCAGGAAAACTACAGCACGCAGTGCATTGACAGGATGATTAAAAAGCTGAAGACTATACGTAAGGGAAATAACATGTTTTTTTCTAATGAAACAGAGGAATCTGATGACTGGCTGTTATCTTCCCTTTCTGAGTCTGAGGCTGATGTAAAGGAACTGATTGAATATATAGGCGAGTTAATAAATAAAAAACATAAATTTTAAGAGGTGCAATCATGAAGAATAAAAATGACAGGGTGCGAATAGCTATTCTTGAAAATACTATAGCGGCGGGACGTCGTCATACGGTTGGTCTTAAATCCGATGGAACAGTGATAGCTGTAGGTGATAATAAATATGGTCAATGTAATGTAAGCGACTGGGGCAGTATTGTGTCGGTCGCAACTGGTAATGTTCATATGGCGAACAACACAGGTAATGCTCATACCATCGGTCTTAAATCTGATGGTACTGTGGTGGCTGTGGGGTGGAATAAGCATGGACAGTGTGATGTAAACGACTGGTGCGGTATAGTAGCAGTTGCAGCTGGTTGGCGTCGTACCATCGGACTTAAATTGGACGGGACGGTGATGGCTGTTGGCCGCAACACTTATGGCGAATGCAATGTAAGCGGCTGGCGTGATATTGTGGCTGTCACCTCGGGTGACTGGCATACCGTAGGACTTAAATCGGACGGCACAGTGACGAGCGTAGGTATCAATCGTTATAGCCAATGCAATGTAAGCGACTGGTACGATATTGTAGCGGTCGCGGCTGGCTACCTTCATACCGTTGGACTTAAATCGGATGGTACTGTGATGGCTGCGGGCTTCAACAAAAAAGGACAATGTGATGTAAAGGGATGGCGTGATATTGTGGCGATAGCGGTTGGTAGTTATCATACAATTGGACTAAAATTGGACGGTACAGTGACGGCTGTAGGTTGGAATGAATATGGACAATGTAATGTAAGCGACTGGTGCGATATTAAAGCGGTCGCGGCGGGTTGCGCTCATACCATAGGCCTTAAATCGGACGGTACGGTGGTTGCTGTAGGTGACAATGAATATGGTCAATGCGATATAAATGACTGGCACGGCATCCAACTGCCCAGTAAATAAACAAATTCAGATCATAAAATCTGAAGTTGGCTTGAGTAAAAAGCAAATTCAATAATAATTGAAATAAAAGTCTGCAAATGAGATAGTTATGATGTGAAAAGGAAAATTTTAGTATTATGATAATTTACAAGGCATATAGGAATAAGTGGATATAATTATTAGGTTAGTGTTTAATTATTTATAAAAAAAATGTTTATGATTGTTATTGAATTCTATGAAAAGTTGTAATGTAGTAGTTATTAACTCTTATAATACTGTTAATTCCAACTAACATTGGGAAGAATGACAATTATCTTATCATTAATAAATGGTTATACAAAATTTGTTTTGTAAAATTTTTAGCCAGTTAATAAGTCTTAGATAATTTATGCTATTCGATATTTTGTCTTTTTTTCTGACAAAAGTTGCTGTAATTTCAGTCTTGTCAGTGTATAATAAATAGGAAAAGTAGTGAATTATATAGCAGCGAAAGTGGTTTCCGATCGCCAAGTACACTTGGAGGAACTTCAGTTGCCATGCATATTAAAGTTGATGATGCCTATAAGATATTGGAGCAAGCTATTAATTCAGGAGCATTACCCATTATTCCAAGTGATAAACAATTCTGGGGTGAATATCACGGAAGGTTTAAAGATCTATTTGGACACGAGTGGACAATAGCACAGATGCTTGAGCATTTATCGGATGATGAAGTTAGAGATACTGCAAGTTAAATATACAGAAGTGATAAATAAAGTAAGTATCATTAAATGAAGATTTAATCAAAATGTGAGATAAATATATGTCTCCATGTGCAAATCATGAATATTCTCAAATTAAAGACGAAAGAAATGAACAAATACTTTTAACCGGTTTAATTTTGAGTTGTAAAATCTAAAATAACAATATGACTTTCACTTTCATAATTTATTGAAGTATGCTAATTATACTGCTAATAAATGAATAGTGCTGAAGATATGTTATTTTTTAGTATATTCTGTATACTAAAATTAGTCGCAATCGTCTCAAATTGTGATGTAATATTATTTATATAATCCGAAAAAATAATTTTTATGTGTTCACAAATGAATTAACTAATGGGAAGGTGATTTATTATGAAGTCTATTTGTTACGATAATTATTTTTGGCAGAATGAATTGGTTCGCTTACGTGCGATGCTACCTGAAGACTGGGAAGAACGCTATTATAATCGTTTTGACAGTAAAGCCAGACAGCTTCTAAATGCTGAAATCGAGCTACCCCCAACGGAAAAAGAAGAAAAGGAAAATACCGAAAAATATTCTAATTTTAATCCTGGAATAGGGCGGATTATGTTTGTTATAGAGACATTAGACGGGATTCCTGTAGGTTCTATTAATTTGAACTCTATTGATGAAAGAAATGGAACGTTTAGTATAGGTTTACTAATAAATATGAATTTTCGTGGGAAGGGCTATGGCACTTCTGCAATGAAAATCCTATTGGGATATGCGTTTTTTGAACGAAGACTTAATAAATTTAATGGGGCTTGTTCAGAAGAAAATATGGCTTCTATTGCTATGCAAAAAAAGCTTGGTTGTGTTCAAGAGGGTATTCGAAGACAACAGGATTATTCTAAAGGCAGGTATTGGGACGAAGTTCTTTTTGGTTTAACAAAAGATGAATATATTATGAAAAACCGACAATGAGAGCAAGGTTTTTATGAGAATAAATGTGATTCAGAATAAGAAATGATGAGGATAGTATATAGTTACATTAATTCGTATCATAATTATACTATGAATTAACTGATATTTTTGGAAAAATTCAAAGTAACTTTTGAAAATAAAGCTGTGTTAATATTATATTTAATAGAAGCGTTGAAATTACTTTTAATAAAAAAGATCAATTGATATTAGATGGTCAAAGTAAAATATGTAACTGGTTATATAATCATTTATTAGAGATGGTTAAAAATGATAAGTTATCCGGATTATTAGAAGGTAGAAATTTACGAAATGAAATACCAAAACTTAAACTGTTTATAAATATATATTATCGAATAATCAATTTAAAATTCAAAATAAAAACACCAGTAAGGCAGGCAGGAGCACTTAAACAGGCATAAATAAATTTTAAGAAAATAAAAAATGAAGGAGTCATACAACTCTCTTTTGTTGCTTGTGGATAACTTAAGTTGCAATATGTTATTTTAGTTAAAACAGAATAATTTTGTTAATTTTTGATCAGGATGGATAAAAAAACCATGAATTTTAAAAAACATAGGCAAATTTTTTACGGAAAAGCCTATGTTTAGCTGTTGGTGAATAATTCAAGTATAATATTAGTAAATTGATTAATGAAAACAATAATGACTAGTATTAGTACCACTTAATACGCAAGTCATATTCTTCAAGGGCTTTGATGAGTAGGAATTTAGGGTACTTCACATAATTAATTCAGCATATCAGAATTATCTACGGAGCATTAAATTGAGAGTGCCAATGATATAGGCTATTATAGATTCTACTCATCATCAAATAATGACATAACCTTTAGACTTAACAAGTTTACCTAACATTATGATATAAAGATATATAAAGGTAATTTAGATGAAAGTAACTTGCCTCTTTTAAAAGAATTATATACTTTTCCACGTCTTGAAAACAAATTGAAGAAGTACAGTTCTGCGAGAATGGGGGTAGATGGCACTTCTCTACTCAACTAATAATTACAAAGAAAAATTAATAAAAGATTAACTATACATAGAGATTATCAAGACTTTGTATTATAATGAATATAAAGTCTTTTTTGTTATGATAAACAGCATTTAGAAAATTAAGATAAAGAAAGAAATATTTAATAAATTGGATGCGGATCAATTCAATTATTATTATAAAAGGAGAATGCTGCATTGGAACATTTAAATAAATTATTGATTATTTATATAAATTTTTTCGGAAGAAAGTTACTGTAATAATAATAAAAATAGAGGTGATTATATGAAAAAAGAACAAAAAACAGCTGTTGTAATGCGTACTAAACAACAAATGATGGATTTGATCCTTGGTGTGGCAGAAGCGGATGAACGTATTCGGTCAGTATTGCTTGTTGGTTCTCGTGCTAATCCGTCAGTGCCAAAAGATCAATATCAAGATTACGATATAACTTACTTTGTAAAGGATATCGAGCCGTTTTATAATAATCCTAATTGGATTATTGAACATTTTGGTAAGCCGCTCATTATGCAAATGCCGGAAAATATGCGGTATCCTATTGGTGATGGCAATTTTACATATCTTATTATATTTCCCGATGGTAACCGTATTGATTTAAGTTTTGAGTTTACCGAATATATTGACAATGGCGAACCCGCCATAATTCTTCTTGATAAAGATGAGTTTTTACCACATCTACCGAAGCCAACTGATGAAAATTGGCACATTAAACCACCATCTGATTTGTTTTACACTTCATGTTGCAACAATTTTTGGTGGTGTCTAAATAACGTGGCAAAAGGCATTATGAGAGATGAACTTCCATATGTAATGAATATGCTTAATGAGGTAATTAGATCTGAACTGCATGATATGATAAACTGGTATATTGGTGTCCAAAATGAATTTTCACTTTCAACAGGCAAAGCGGGTAAATATTTCAAGAGGTACCTGCCAAATGAAATGTATAAGCAATACTGTAAAACATATTCCAGTAGCGATTATGATGATATTTGGACGGCGGTTTTCAACATTTGCGACCTATTCCATACACTTGCCCTTCCTGTTGCAGAGCATTTCAAGTTTACATATCGGCAGTTCGAAGAAGACGGAATGAGAGAATATTTGTATAATGTAAAAAACGGGAAGTACCAATATGAATGACATCTTACTTATAATTAAGCCTATCGCGTTAAATTCTGTAGAATAAATAGGATGGGAGTTAAAAAAAGGAGGAATTATGAAAAAATATTTTTATATTTTAATGATTGTGTTTTCATTATATATAACAGGATGTACTATCAATCAATCTATACAAACTACAAATCTAAATACTATATCCACGACAACAACAGAAGCGACCACCACCACAAATCTTAAAGCTAAAAGTTTTCTTGAGATGTATTTGGAAACATTAAATGAAATGATGAATGCAAACGGGTATACATATCAATTTATGTATACTGTCTCAGCTGCTGGAACTACCTCTGAGACAACAACGGATGTTTTAGTAGATAATTTATCCACTCATATGAAATTGACATCTTCTATTACACAAACAATCTATGGTAATACACAAAGTATGACCCTAGACCCGGTGTATATCTCTCAACATAATAATCAATTCTATGCTTATAATAAAAATGGAAGTCAATATATTGCTAATCAACTAAAAGATGATACTTTGTTTTCAATATCTGATAAAGATTTAGGGACAGATATTCCATTAGAATCCTTAGATGTCGAGAAAATAAATGATTATCAATATACAGTAAATATTCCCTTAGAAAGTATCGATACTGATGACATGATGCTTCAAGAGGTATTGAGCAGTTTAGGAGTTACCGATTCAAAAATACAGGATGTCAATATACTTGTTACGTATAACTTTGACCCAGAAACAAACCAATTACAATCAATTGATATGGATATGTCTGAATTTTTAATAGAATTATATCATGAATTATTTCCAGAAATAAATTTTGGTAATGTACAAATGAATATTGTTTATACGATTAAACAAATAGGCAATGTTTCAGTTAACATCTCTAATTTAGATAATGCGGTATATGATGATGCACCAAATGAATTATTTGATGATACTTTAGTGTACCCATCTTACAATATAGGAGATATTCTTTGTAATTTTGAATATTTATATGATACAGATACTTATGAAATCAGTGTAGACAATGACGGAAAATATATTTTACAATTTTCACAAGATGATTTACCAATACAGCTTCAAGTTTATGACCGAGAAGGAAATCTTTTAGTAAATGCGACAACTGATTATTTAAGTGATGAACTAAATTCACAAAATCCGGTAGCATATGACTTGAAAGCGGGAACTTACTATATAAGTGCTACCTATGTGAATGAATATCAAATGGATCAAGAACCAACGATTACATTTACTAAGGTAGAAAATGATGATTATTCAGACTCTTATACCAATGAATCAAATTATCCTGTTAAACAAGTAAATAATACGACTGAATTTGACGGACATATTGATTATAAAGGTGATGTGGATGTTATCCATATCAATAAAACTTCAACAGATTTAGTTCGTATACAAGTTACTTATGATGATTTATTTTTTGTTAGTTTAATAGGGTCAAATGATAGTGTTTCTTATAGAAGTTACGATTTAGAAAATGGTGTTTATGATTTTTATTTAGATAATACGATGAATGGTGATATTTTTTTAGTCTTATCTTCAAATGATTCAACAAAAGATTATCATATAAAAGTTACGTATTATAATGAAGCTAATGATGAAGGAAACAGTATTGATGATAATGACTTGAATTCCCTTTCAGTCGGTAAAGAGTTAACTGGTGCTTTTAACCTCAATGATAAGGTGGATGCGTACCAATTAACAATAACGGAACCAGGCTATTATAACTTTAGTAAGAATGCCATTAACCAATCATCTAATGCGATTAATTTTATTAGCTTATCTTTATATGACCAAGATAAACAAATAGTTAATGGGAACAATGGATCCTATTATTTAGAAGCGGGAACTTACTATGTTAAAGTTAATTATGATCAAGGAAATTTGTGCTTATATATAATCAATGTCGAAAAGGCAGTTGATGATTTACCTGATGTAAAAGAGATTACATTAAATGATGTTAACAAAATAGATACATCAATTGATTATGCAGGAGATGTTGATACTTATCAGTTCAATATCGTTGATAATTCGGTTTATAAATTGGTTCTTCGTGGTATTGAAAATTCTGGTCAAGGTACGGTGACAATAAAAGATATCAATGGAAAGGTTGTAGATAAGAAGACCTATATGCTTAGTTATATAAATGGTGATTTTTCAGATACGACCGATTATGCACAAAATTCTACAACCTATATTTATTTAACTCCTGGTCAATATACTTTAGAAGTACAAACGAGCCATTTCGGGCATTATTATGTATACTTTGATAAAACAACTGAAGTAACAGATGATTATCTAGCGGGAACATCTTTAGAGAATGAAATGGGAGTTCTTCATGAAGGAGATAATACCATTCATATCAATTATAGTGATGATAAAGATATGTATGTTTTTGAAGCCTTACAAGACGGAGAGTATTTCTTTATCCATGATTTTAATGCTTGGTTTAGCTATGCTGGATTTATAAGTTTTACAGATGAAGCAGGTAATATTTATAAATTGGATGACCAAAGAACTCAATTATATCTTATTAAAGGAAAATATTACTTCAATTTTGTATATGGTTCCGCATCCTACCATACGATATCAATTGAATATAATGACCCTAGTATACCTGATGAAAGTAATTTAACTATAATTGACCCGCTTAATAATTCATCGACCAATATTAAAGGACAGATCAATGCAGTAAATGATGAAGATGAGTATCAAATTACACTTGAAAGTGATGGACTATTAACAATTGATGCCACTGCCTTTTATTATTCCTTTAGCTATCAACTATTAGATTCTAATCAAAATATAATAATTGATAAAGATGGGTTATATAACTTTTCAAGAGACGGATTTAATTTTTGGATTCAAAGTGCTTATGCAAACTTAAAAGCGGGTACTTATATAATTAAAGTTACTGATCCATTATATAGTCAGTATCCATATTATCTTAACCTTACACAAGATAGTAACATGCAAGATGATTACAGTAATTCATTTGCGGGTGGAAATTTTGGAACATTCACTATTGGCGATAATATCGTTCATAGTGAATATCCTACAGATGTTGATATATTCAAAGTAACTTTTAATGCTGATGGGGCTTATTATTTTGTAAATTCTGATAGTATTAATTATATTGCAATATATGATGCCAATTATAATCTTTTGACCTACCAGGACAATTTTATAGGATTTTGTCCAGTAATTAAAGCGGGAACCTATTATATAGTATTTTACTCACCTAAAGCGGGAGACTATAAGATCAATCTAACTAAATATCAATAAAATTATAAAAGTTTATTTCATTTGAAATAGACCTTTATGAATATAAACTTATAATAGCTTTTCTTTAATTACATATATGAAATGATTAATTTTTGTATATTGAAAAAGTTTTTGACAAATTAGATTAAGATTCCATAATCTATCTGTGAAATTAGGGGGAAGAAATGCGGGAAACATTTTGGTAATTCTTCATAGTTTTATTACAATAAATGCTTGTGCTAATATTTTATCGCAATATAATTATAAAAGAATAATTTAAAGATGGATGAAAAATGATTTCGAAAAACATATTAAAAATTGGATGTTATCTAAGCTTAAACATAAAAAACGCTGGAAATTATAAATTAAGAATATTTGACAAATTATAGCTTTAGTATCTATCATTCTGACCATTTTAATATTGTTGTAATAAGAAATATGATAAATTTATTATTATTAAAAGATAGGAGTAGATATGTTGGATTTAAATGAGATTATATATGATACGTATGTTGTTTGTCCTTTATGTAACAAAGAATTTAAAGCAATATCAGGAGGACATCTTCAGTTAAAACATAATATGACTATGCAAGAATTCAAATTAAATAATGGTATCCCAATGGGAGTTGCATTAATTGCTAAAGATTCTTTACAAGTCATGAAAAATAATGGAAACAAACGTAGTGAATGGTTCAAAAAGAATGTAATGCCTATTGGTATTGATATGTCTAAAAAAGAGGATTTAGTTCCAAAAAATATTAGAGTTCACTCAGGCAAAATACGTAAAGGAAAGAGTTGGATAACAACTTTCAACGAAGAACTAGAAGCTAAAAAATTAATTAATTTACATAAAGCTAGTGAATTATTAAACATCTCATATAATTATTCCCGTAAATGTGCTACAGATGGAAGGCTGAAGGTAATTATGATAAAAGGTATTAGATTTACAACAAAAGAATGGATTGAAGATGCGAGAAAATTACTACAAAAAAATCGAGAAACGTATCGTCCTGATTTATTAAAATGATTTTCGTATGTAAACTAAATAAGACCGAAGCTGAGTATCTAAATGAAAATTATCATTACGAGATAATCTTCCTAAAATAAATTAGGAGGATTTTTTTATGAAAAATAATAATAAATTAAGATGGCGAATTTTTTTCATAAGCGAATTATACTTGTTTTAACAATTCATCTTGACTATGCGACCATGTGGTCGTATACTAAAAATATGATGTGACCATGTGGTCATATATTAAAATGAGTGTTACTATATTGACCCTCAATTTCATTTGGAGGTAAAAGCTATGCCAAAAAGTACTTTTTACAATTTAAGTGATGATAAGAAAGAGCGGATATTCGATGCTGCCTTGAAGGAATTCTCAACTCGTAGTTTCAGTGAAGCATCACTTAACCAGATTATCAAGAATGCAGATATACCAAAGGGCAGTTTCTATCAATATTTTGATAATAAAGAAGACATTTATCTCTATATGAAGGAGGTAATTTCAAAAGAAAAGGCAGAAATACTCAACCAAGTAAAAGGAGTAGATCCGGATGCAGACGTTTTTGAAGTGATTATGAATACGACCAGAGAATTTATTGAACAGGGAAAAGAAAAACCGGGATATGCTGATGCAGGGATGCGAATGGAATTAGATAACAGTGAACTTATTATGAAAATCCGTAAATCATCCATTGAAAAATTTATAAAAATGCTTGAGCGTGATAAAGCGCGAGGTCTCATAAAGCCGGAAGTTGATTCCGAACTTGTTATCAATATGATTTCTACATTCAGTTTAAATGAGTATTACAGGAACGGATCAGATAAGGAAAGGTATTTAAAGAATCTGAGTGATGCTATCAAAATCATCAAAGCAGGCGTTGCAGTGTCTAAGGATTGACAGATACGATTACCTTGTCGGTTTTACATTCCAATAACAGAAAGGAGAATATTTATGAATTCATATGTACTTGGTTTTCAGGAAATCGATAAAACAAAGCTTTCATTGGTCGGTGGCAAAGGAGCCAATCTGGGGGAATTATCCAGTATTGAGGGGATACAAGTTCCAGAGGGCTTTTGCGTCACTACCGAAGCATATAAAGAAATTATTGGGAATAACGAGGAGTTTGATTCACTTTTGGATCAGTTGTCCCTTCTCAAAGTGGACAACAGGGAAGGTATTAGTGAAATCAGTGCCAAAATCCGAAAGGTTATCGAAGGAATTGCTATTCCGGAAGGCATGAATGATGAGATTACCCGTAATCTTGAAAAACTTGGTGAAAAAAATGCTTATGCCGTGCGATCCAGCGCTACTGCGGAGGATCTGCCGACAGCTTCCTTTGCAGGACAGCAGGATACGTATCTAAACATCATCGGAAGGGAAGCTATCCTGAGTCATATCAGCAAATGCTGGGCCTCGCTTTTTACCGACCGTGCCGTGACTTACCGCATCCAAAACGGCTTTGATCACCGCAATGTCCATCTGTCTGTGGTCATCCAGAAGATGGTCTTTCCCGAGGCTGCGGGGATTATGTTCACTGCCGACCCTATCACTTCTAACAGGAAGGTTACATCCATCGATGCAAGCTTTGGGCTTGGTGAAGCTTTGGTTTCCGGACTGGTAAACGCCGACATATATAAGGTACGTGAAGGCAGAATCGTTGATAAGAAGAATATCTACAAAGAAGCTGGCTATCTATGCCTTAAAGGAAGGCGGAACGGAGGAGAAGAGGATCGAGGCTGAACATCAGAATATGCAGACACTGACAGACGAACAGATTTTGCAGCTTGAATGCATGGGCAGAACGATTGAGGCCTATTTCGGCCGTCCACAGGATATCGAATGGTGCCTGTATGAAAATAAATTCTTTATCGTCCAGAGCCGTCCCATCACCACCCTTTACCCCATACCGGACGTGCAAGATGGGAAAAACCACGTGTATATGTCATTCAGCCATCAACAGATGATGACCGATGCCATGAAACCATTGGGGTTATCATTTTTTCAGCTATTGTCTGACGAGATTCCTCTTATCAGGTATCGGCGGAAGGTTATTTTTCGATATCGCGCACGATTTGGCTTCTCCTATGGGAAAAAAGATCGTAATCATGGCTGCGGAAAAAATGGACCCTCTCATGCATAATGCAATCAAGAGAATTATAAAACGGAAAGACTTCATGAAATCATTGGCGCGTGGTAAAAAAGCCTTCAGTATGAGCTCAGGGTATTTCTCATGGGCTCTTCCGATTCAGTTTATCAAGACATACCGCAGCAACGATGCATCCATCGTTCAAACTCTAATGTCTCAGGATGAGGCGTCTGTCAGAGATCTGCAGCAAAGGATTGCAAACCTGTCCGGAGACGAACTGTTTGCCTTTATTTTAGAAGCTCATAAGCAAATAAAAGAAGCTACTGCCAGTCCACAAAGCATGGGAACGGTTTTTGTCGGGGTATATGCAGTAAGTTGGATTAATAAGAAAATGGAAAAATGGCTGGGCGAAAAGAGTGCGGCGGATTCGCTTTCCCAATCGGTAGCCAACAATGTCACATCTGAAATGGGGCTGGCGCTGTTGGATGTAGCAGACGTCGTCCGGCAATATCCGGCAGTGATGGAGTATTTTCAGCACGCCAATAATGAGACTTTTTTTGAGGACTTGGCTAAGTTGGAAGGCGGCAGTGCTGTCAGCAAATCCATACGGGCGTATCTTGAAAAATATGGTATGCGTTGTTCCGGTGAGATCGATATCACCAGGCCCCGCTTCAGCGAACAGCCAACCGCCCTCGTCCCCATGATTCTCAGCAACATCAAAAATTTTGAGCCGAATGCTCATAACGCCATATTTGAGCAGGGACTGCTGGAAGCTAAGCAGAAGGAACAGGATCTTTTAAACCGTTTGGAACAGCTGCCCGGTGGAAAACAAAAGGCTAAAAAGACAAGAAAGATGATTAGTCGCTTGCGCAATTTTACTGGCTATCGGGAATACCCGAAATACATAATGGTCTGGTATTACTGGATTATCAAGCAGGCCCTACTGAAGGAAGCCGTTAAGCTCGTGCAAAAGGGGGTTATCCGATGAGAAGGAGGATATCTATTATCTATCTTTTGAAGAACTCCGAGAGGCCGTTCGTACAAACCGGCTGGATTACAGCATCATAACTAAGCGAAAAGAGGAATACGAAGTCTATGAGAAGTTGACGCCGCCTCGTATAATGACGTCCGAAGGCGAGGTTGTATCCGGCGAATACGATACCGGTAACATCCCGAAAGGTGCTTTGGCGGGCATACCTGCTTCATCCGGAATCATTGAAGGGCGGGCACGGGTCATTTTAAGAATGGAGGATGCCGACATAGAGGAAGGCGATATTTTGGTCACCGCATTTACTGACCCTAGTTGGACACCGGTGTTTGTATCCATAAAAGGTTTGGTGACGGAAGTAGGCGGAATGATGACCCATGGTTCCGTTATTGCAAGGGAATACGGTTTACCTGCAGTAGTAGGTGTGGAAAACGCTACTAGGTTGATAAAAGATGGGCAAAGAATTCGGGTAAACGGAACGGAAGGGTATGTGGAAATCCTGTAAGGAGCAGAGGTGTTAGGTCCAATATCGAAAAAGTATATGATGCAATGAACCCTGACATAGCTGCTATCAAGAAACAACAGGTGAATAGATGAACGAAAAGATTATTAATAAATACTGATTAACTTACAAAGCACTTTGAAAATAACTTAATTCTATCATTTAAGAAATATGCGAAATAATTATTGCTCAAGATATTCCCTAGAGCAGTGTTATTTAATTGCGCAAGCACGGTTCCTGAGAGGTGGTAGCCGGTGTAGTTTATTTTTCACTCGACCCAAATTATTCACGTCCAAAATAATTAAATATATGTATAGATTATATAAAGTCTTTGGTAATTTAGGATCACCTCTAGATGGCGCGGCTTATGGTGAGACGATTTATATACTGCAAACCCAATGCTAATTGGAGCAAAAGACCAAATTTGGATGCTTTTTCAACATGGCTAAATCAAAAATTTAGATGCGCTTATTGTAAAAATAATCCAGCCCAGCAAGCCATTAACACAAGTCACTGCTGGGTCCCTTTTTTATTTATAAATATAATTTGTTTTGGGTAATGTTAGCAAAGCTATAGTTGTAATGATAGCAATAGAAATAATATTAAATTTGTTGTAGTAACATGGGTATAACAGTAGATGCAACTTGGATGTGTAAAGACAATTTTGATGTCAAAATAGGTGTGATGACAGAATGAACTTACACCTGTCAAGTAGACAGAAACAAAAAAGTGGAAAATTATAATTAAGCAGCTTTAAGATGGTTTCTATATTGTGTAGGAGCCATTGTTTGTATTCTTTTTTTATTTCTCCATTTTCTTTTCTAAATAAAACTTTCTAAGATGGGACCTAATTTAATACCTAAATCCAATGATTAATTTATGCCTTCGCAATTCGAAGTCTATAAATTGATATTCTTCTTTGCCATTTATATATAATATATAATATTATCATCAAATAATTGCATTTTACCTGTAATGACGGTATAATAAAATACAGTTTAAATATGATAAAATTATCAATTTTCTCATCAAATAATATAACGTGAGTTGAAAAAATAATTCAATATCATGATTAGACTATGATGTATTTTTATACCGAATTAAGACAAACCGCTAATTGGTCGTTCCAATTTATTTATCATAGTAATTTATATATGGATAAAAATAATATTAACTAAAAATTTATTAATGGAGGGGTATTGATGTCCGAAAATTTAACAAATGAAATCTACGAACCGGTTGACCAGTATAAAAATGTGTTTAAGGATTTACATCATAAAAACACAACTGATTATATTGATGCTTTGATTGAAAAATCGAAAGTAGATGTATTAGTTAATCAAGAAACCAACAATCAAATTAAGAAATTAGAAGCTGAAAGTAAAGAAGAAGCTGCGCAAATTAGAAAATATTCAACAATTAAAGGGCTTTTATATTTCTTATCTATCGCATCTATTGCCAGTACAATATATGGCATCTATGATTTAGCGCAAAATGCTTTTGAAGTATTATATTTACTTCTTGCAGTGTTTGGAATCATTCTGTTTATATTGTTTATCCTTTTGATTGTTAAGAAATTAAGTCCTAAAATCAAAGAGTTAAAATATATTAAGAGCACAAAAGATGCAAAAATAAAAGAACTGATTGAACTTGCTTGGGGACAAATGCAACCCCTAAATGATCTGTTTTCATATGGTATAAGTGCAGAATTATTTCATAAGACTTTACCTTTAATTAATCTTGATAAAATGTTTGATAACAAGCGCTTAGATTATTTGGTTGGAAAATTTGGATTGGATACTGAAAGTGACCCTAATAACTCGACACTCTTTGTCCAATCGGGTGATATAAACGGTAACCCATTCTATATTTGCAATAATTTAGTACATGAATTGGGAATGAAAACCTATTCAGGATCAATCACAATCTCTTGGACGACAACTCAAACAATAAACGGTAAAAGCACCACCCAACATCACAGTCAAACCCTGACAGCGACTGTAGAAAAGCCTTGCCCTTATTATAGTGAACAACCGTATGTGGTCTATGGCAATGAAGCTGCACCTGATCTTTCATTTAAAAGAGATGATTCCGATGCAGAAAACTTATCTCAAAAAAAGATTGATCGATTAGTCAATAAGGATATCAAAAAGCTAGAAAAATTATCAGAAAAGAGTATCACCAAAGGACAAAATTTTACTGTCTTGGGTAATTCTGAATTTGAAGTTCTGTTTGGTGCTACAGACCGCGACAATGAAGTTCAGTTTAGAATGCTGTTTACACCTTTGGCACAAAAACAGCTTTTAGATTTGATGAAAGAGAAAGTCATAGGTTTTGGAGATGATTTTGCCTTTATTAAGCGTAAGATGATCAATTATGTTGTTCCAGAACACTTGAGTCACATTCAGCTAAATATTACACCTGATTTTTTCTATAATTATGATATTGATGCTTTAAAACAACACTTTATTGATTACAATGATGCATACTTTAGACATATCTATTTCTCCTTTGCACCAATTCTTGCAATTCCATTGTATCAACAAACAAAGCCTCATGAATATATTTATAAAAATCTATATAACAGTTATGTAAGTTTCTATGAACATGAGAATGTAGTAAATATGATGAACATTAATGAATTCAAACATCCGTTATCTCAAACAAGAAACATACTTAAAACATCCGTTGTTAAAAGTGAAGATTATTGTGATACAGTAAGAGTCACCGCATATAGCTACCAAACTGAAAGTCGCGTTGATTATATCACAAAGTTCGGTGGCGATGGAAGATCTCATCAGATTCCTGTTAGATGGGTAGAGTATATTCCAGTTTATAAAGATACTGATGTAGCAATCAATGTAGTTCAAGATACTAAAGAAGAATCTTATGCTGATAAGTTCAAGAGTTTAGTAGAAGGATTAAAAAATAAAAAGATTTCTGATGAGGAACTCTATAAAATTAGTTCTTTCATAGCCTATACACTTAAAAAATAGTTAACATTAAAATAAAAATGGAGGATAAGTAAATGGCAAATGAATTAGATGAAATAACTGGTCCAGTTAACCAAGAAGGACGAGACATTAATGTAATTGAGAAACAATTACCAGCAAAAGTTGGAGCAGGTTCAGTAGTGTTTGAAGTGATTCTTTGGCTTCTAGCTATTATTCCTGGGTTAGTATTTTTATTCATGAAAATTAATGCTCAAAAATATTTCCGTCAACTTCAACAAAAGATTCAACATAATGCCTCACAGATTGATAACTACCTTGAACAAAGAGTTCAAATTCTTCAAAATGTGGTCGGTATCGTTGAAAAATCAATTGACCTAGATAAAGATGTCATGAAGACAGTAGCTGCCTTTAGAGGTGGCGTAAATCCAAACGATGAGAATAGAAATCAAGTTTCAAGTCAATTAGATTCAGCAATGAAAAGTATCAATGTTGCATTTGAAGCATATCCAGAGTTAAAATCTCAGAATACACTTGCCGATGCGATGCAGCAAAATAGTTATCTACAAAAAGAGATTACTGCTGCAAGAGAAGTATACAATGATACAGTTTTAAAATGGAATCAGGATATTTTTGCTTGGCCAACGAAGATGATTGTTGCATCGAAGGCTGGGTACTCAACTAGAATTCCATTCACATCTAGTAAGGAAGTAAAAGAACAAGCAAGAGCTAAGTTTTTTTAAATATTTAGCATTCAATATTTTGATTAATTTCATGACAATATAGAGTTATGATTTTCAAAGTTTTAAACCTAATAATAAGATGTTAGTAAACACTATATGAAAAAGAATGTGTTTATTAACATCTTTTTCATATAGTGTCAGAACCATATAAAAGGCATTTAAAAAACGAAGTAATTTGAGTGTGAAATACTCCCAACATTGACAATATAAAAAATTCCCTCACTATAGTCATCATTTAAAATGCAAATGTGATAAAATTGTATTCGTAGATATAGTTATGAGTATCTATCAATTGGTGGAGCTGGTGGAGGACCTCTCGCTGGTGCAGCGAAAAGTGCTACTTGAAGTGGCTTAGTTTACATTAAACTATTATTATTCGTTTCATAGGAGGAATCTAAAGATGAAAACAAGAAAAGTTATGATATTTGGCTATCTTAGTCAAGCTGATGAAACGGATGTGCAAGAAAGTTTTCTCTTTGTAGTTCCGTTTTATGTTCTAATACTATTGTTTATTAATACATTACAAAATTATCAATTAAACATGCGAATTGAACTAATTCTCCATTAGGTTCTAAATTATGATGGAATTCAGTTTTAAGGTTCAATTTCAGTTGATTCGGTGAAACGTGTGCTACTTTATCCACTTCAGATGAAAACTTTATTAGAAATATCTTAAAAAACTTACATCTGTATTATAGAATGCCAAACTATTGAATTATACGTCGTGAACGTCTGGCAAAAGGAAGCCCTATATATTGTAATTAAAAAATTTGGAGGTTGGGTCAGTAAAAATGAAGATATTATATAGAGCGTGTCGAATTAACTAAAAGGATCGAATATTGTATCAATACCGATATGACGACACAAATTATTCTCGTCAAGAATTATTTAAATATAAGTATTTAAATGCCAATATCTATGGTATATAATAAGCTATAGGTGTTTTTATTTATCTAGTACCTTGAAAATGATGATGGTGATTTTTTTGATAGAACGTAAGAGTAAACTTTACACTTACGACATATTTTATTAAACCATAACACAAGAGGGTGTAAATGGAAAGGATTATTAGCCATAGTCAGCATTAGGGTACATTCAAAATAATGTTTTACATGGGATAAGAGAACCTTGAAACCTGATAGATTGTTTTCAAATGGAAATGGTTCAGAATCAGTTATACAGGCATAGTGAGTTTTTTGGTAATATCAATACCAACATAATATTTCATAGAAAAAGCCACCTTTCCTACACGTAAGTTACTAGTCCACAGGATGATCTATTCTAGCACACTGGCTAGACATAAAAGTTCTATGACTTATCCAATATTAAAAGGTGTAATAAACCACAAACTTTACTCTCCTTAGAATTGTCTAAGCTATAAACATTTAACTTTGTGTTTATTTAATAACAATAAAATAGTGTGAAAGGAGAAGTATGAACTTGTACTAATTTGGTATACAAGAATCTCATACAAGGTAGATATGACATATTTTACCGAAGTAGTAATTGATATTATTAAAAACATTCCAAAAGGAATGGTGATGACGTATGGTCAAATCGCTACGTATGCATCTAGTCCTAGATCATCTAGACAGGTTGCTCGAATACTTCATTCGATGAGTAGTAAGTATAACTTACCATGGTATAGAGTTATAAACTCTAAAGGACAAATAGCTTTTAATAATGAAGAGTTTCGTGATGAGCAAATAAAACTTTTAGAAAATGAAGGTGTAGAAGTAGAAAATGGCATTATTAATCTAAGCAAATATCAGTGGCACGCTTATTGATGAGTATTCAATATAGGAACAGAATAAGGTCCAGTTGCTTCTAATATATTGCTTGGCAATATATTAGAAATACCTTAGTGCAACGTGCTGATTATATTTCATGTAATTTATTGTCAGTAGCGCAAAAAGGTTATATCATGTTATGAACATTTGGATTTTGGTAGACTACTCGGATATATTGCTTATATAAGAATTATTAGAGCTAGATGATGGTGTAGTCAGATCTATAATTGACAGATTTGCTGAACGTGGTGGTGCTCTCTATGGTGTTTAAGATGCAACATCTTTGCAAAGAGTTAATGTTATCGATTATGAAATAGCTATATTAGGTAAAAAATGGTGGGTAGATTTAGATTAAAAGGCTTGTAACGAAGATGACAGAGACTGGTAATGCTCACAATTAGCTTATTGTACTTACAAATCACAATGTTGCGATATTGAATTAAGAAATTTTGGTTGCTGGGAATTGTTGAAGTCAAAAACAGAGTTTACATGGGGAAAATATAAACAATATATTGAACTACAAGTAATGAAGCCAAAACTATTTGTGAGTGTGTTTAACTAACTTGAATGCAATGTAAAGAGCCGTGTGCGTTAATTGCGTAAGCACGGTTTTGTGTGGGTGGGTGTCAGTGATGGCACTTTTCTACTCGACCCATAAAATTCTCGTCCAAAATTAACAAATAATTTTAATATAAGTATATAATAGCAGAATTTCAACCGAAAAGTGGAAAAATGGTTAATGTGGAAGCGGGCTCTAAGCCTTTGGTTTTTTTATGTGTGATAGTATAAAATTTTAATTCAGTTGAAAACCATTTTAAATAATATTTATTCATCCCTCGAAATAATTACGGTAAGCTGAACAATTGATTTCATAGTGGGGTAAGAAGAATATTAAATGTTCATAAAATCGCTACATTTTTTGATAAGTACAGTAGCGGATACAGCAACTTACTTATCTGAGTGTGTAATAATATAAAATCTTTTGGTTTCAATATAAATATTTATATCCATAATATTTTAACATTTAATATTAATCTCACCTAAATTATACAGTAAGGAGTTTTAATAGAATGTATTTTTCATATTATTTTTATTATATAGTTCTAAATCCGTTATTTATTTTTTTACTTTACTATTTTGTTATTAAACAACGTAAGCATTATGAAAAAAAAGTTAACAGAGATTTAAAAGCTGCATTAACAGAGCTTGGTGGAGTAACTAGTCTACTATTAGTTTGTTTGATTTTTATTGTTGGTATTCTCTTCTTTAATATTGAAGTTTTAAAATATAATGTTAGCGCAACTTTAATTGTATTAGCGTTTATTACTCTAAACATATTATTTTGTTTGGGTTATTACAAATTTAAAAGAGAAGATATTCTAGATAATATAATAGCAAATCCATCTAGAATGAACATTGCAAGCACAAAATTGGATATTAGAATTGCTAAAATTATAGGATTAATTAGTTTATTAACGACAACAATGTTTATTTCTAATAATATTATTTTACTTATTTTACTTTTAGTAATGTAATTAAAAAATACTGAAAATACGGATTCGTCTTAATAATTTGTATCAACATATCGTCAGTGAAATTAAACATCTGTTGAAGGGTGAGTGCACAAAAAAATCCTATCAATTTTTGAATTCATATTTTTATCTGATTGGTTTATTGTTGGTTTATATAAATCTTCAGCTAGATCTCCATAAATTTAACGTGTAAATTGAACTAATTCATCATTAGGATCTAAATTATGATGGAATTCAGTTTTAATGTTCAATTTCAGTTGATTCGGTAAAAAGTGTATGGCATTGGGTTACGAATACATCCGCAACCATAAATAATGCTGTATGGGATGTTTTCTGGGTAGATTGGGTTGTAAATACTTTTGCTAAAAAATGGATTTGGCATGATGGAATGAGGGCAATTGGACTACGGGAATGGAATGATGTACTTAAACCAATAGGTGAAAACATTACCTTTAATAGGATAGTCACGATTGGAGGTTTATTATAACTATATCGGCTGTAATAGTTATAGCACCATTTTAACAGTATTGTTCGTTGGGTGTATTGTTACAAGTGCAGCTGGTGTAATTTTTATGGTTTAGATCACTTTTTAAATAAGAGGAGAGTTATTTTATGAAAGTATTAAGAATAATAAATGGAATAATGTATTTAATATCTTTAATTTTTTGTATGCTAGATTTAATTATGGGCAATTTGATTTTTAAAAAACTTTGGCAATCATCATTAGGGTTAGCATCCTTTACCTTACTTTTCATTATACTAACTCAATTGAGAAAAGAAAAATAAAGTTGTATATTGTTTAAGCTACTAAGATTCAAAAACATTTCTTAAATATAATACCTTAATTCCCGTGATTAGGTTAAGCCTATGGGATTAAATGTCTATAAAATGATTTTTTATCTTGCCATTATTGAATATTATTAATTTTTATCGTTTTTTTTTAAAATGTAAACATAATTAATTATGTGAATGGCAGTATCTTTAGTTTTTAATAGAACTAAAGATTTTTTTATTTGAAAAAAAATCACTCTTTGATAAAAAAAGCCGCAAAAATTGTTTGAAATGCGGTAGTTAGAAGCTAGTAGGGGGAGGTGGATATCAACAATTTAAAATAATTTAATTATATATTGAATAACCTTTACACTTAAATGATACATGATTTATAATAGAATCAAAAGCTTTTTATTTGACAAAAATAGTCAAATATTGATTAAATGAATTAAAATATTAAATAAGTACATTAGTTGTGATATGGGGGAAAAGTATGAATTTAGAGAATGTAATTGAAAAAGAACTAGGGAGATATTTAGAATTTGAAAAAAATAAACTTGATTTACTATTTCATTCATCAGTGGTCGTAAAATCAAGGTTTAATTTCCATGACCAAGCAGTATCGTATCGAATCACTTTTTCTTCTAGATATGGGATAAACATGTTTTTAATCTTTGAAGATAATGTAGATAAGTTAAAGGAAAGATATGCAGATATTATCGATATTGTTGATAACGTATTAAAAGAGGGAAGCCAGGAGTTAAAACGGTTTGGATTCGATTTATATGACTTCAATATTCATTGTTATTTTCCAAATATAGAACCCGGTTATTTTGATGATAGCCTTTTTTCTTTTACAAAAGTGGATGAAGTCATAGATGTTTTTAAAGAAATGGTGCCAAGTACATCATCAAAATTAAATAATTCTAAAGATTTAATTAGAATGTTTAAATCAATTAATACGAGTAAGAGAAACAATGCGGGTCTTATAGATAAAGAAACTCAATTAAGATTAAAGGGTATTTTTACATACGACACATCCCAAGATTTATCTTTAAAGAGAAAACTAAATTTGGATAATGAAAGTAATAAAATTATGGATAACCTGTATGAAAGATTTGAACTCGATGAAGATCAAAAACATAAAGTTGAATCACTTAATACTGAACATCGTTTAATATTAGCTGAAGCTGGAACTGGGAAAAGTGTGATTTTATTCCTTAAAGCACAGCGGATAGCATCTTTAAATCCAAATTCAAAGGTGTTAATTTTAGCGTTTAATCGTTACCTTGTTAATGAGTTTCAAACTAAAAGAGATTATGAGAATATTAAAAACTCTCATATAGATATTTATACGATTGATTCGTTTTTAAATGACCTTGTTAATACCTGTTTACCGAACAATAAATATGAACAATTTGATAAAGATCAAAAATGTGAAGATCTATTAAAAATAGTGGATAATATCGAGAAATATGAAGCTATTTATATCGATGAAATTCAACAATTTAAGCCGAATTGGATTAGATTATGTTATAAACTTTTTAAGAGCCATGAAGAAGGTAAACATAGTTTTGTTTTGTGTGGAGATATTAATCAAACAACACAAAATGGTAAAAGAAACGCTTGGAGAGAAGCTGGGGTACCTAGCTTTGCGGGTAGAAGAACTACTTTGACAAAAAAATATCGATCTACAAAAGAAATTAATGATTTTGTAGATGCCTTTGTGAAAAATGTTTACACGTTTGCATCTAGAAATCGACTTCCTATCATTGAAGAAATTGAAAGTAATTCATTATATAAGATAGAATATAATGAAAACGATCGATTACAAGATACTTCGCTTTTAGCGAAGAACGATGTCAGTATTTTTAATACCCCTTATAATGTAAGAGACCGAATACCTGTAATCACGGATTTTATAGAAAGTTTAAGAGGTGAAATAGATTTAAGAGAAACGGTTATTTTATTTCCTTATAGGAAAGCTTATGGTGAACCCTTTGTTGAAATGCTAGAAGATAATTTAAAAAGAAGAGATATTGATGTTGTGACTGAAACGGAAGATAAACATCTACGATATGCTGATTTAAAAGATTCGCTCGCATTAGTTTCCATAAAAAAATGTATCGGATTGGATTTTAAAAATGTTATAATAATTGGTTTAGACACGTATGGCTATGATTATGTGCATAGAAAATCTATGAGAAATGAAGAAGAGGTTTCTTATTATGATATAGACCAATTAAATCAAGAATTATCAACTTTATATGTTTCACTCACTAGAAGTAAAAAAAGAATATTTATTGAAAAAGCAAAGTCTTTGAAAAGTAATTCTATCGTGTCAAAACTGATTTTTGGTGATCATTATGAATAATATCTATAAATTAGTATCTGAGAAAATCATAAACAGCTTAAGTAATAAATTAACTGGCGCAGAAAATGAAATTATTTATGAAATGCCTGAAAATTCAATCTTTTTAGGTGCCTTTTATGATGAAAATGCAGAACAACGAGCAGGTGTTGAATTCCCCAATTCATTGGGAATTGCTTTTTCAATTTCAAAATCAAAATTACAAAATAATTCAAATTTAAATATTAGTTTTTCCTGTGATTTTTATTATCGAATGAATCCAACCTACGAAGAACAAATTGAATATCTAATTAATAAATTTAAGGAAAATAGTAATATCAACAAAGACGATGAAATTTCTTTTTTGAATGTCATTCATAATTTATTTAAAAATTATTTGGAAAAGTCAAGACTATTTGCCGAATATGATAAGGGTAATCAAGATAAATATCTATCATATTTAAATCAAATGATATTAGATGAAATTAGTATTCCCAAATATATCGATCTATTAAAAACTGGTGTAGCCTTAGGAGTTGAAGTAAATTCTTTAATAGAGAGTTTTTTAGAATCGAATCTAACAAAATTTGAAATTGTAGATAAAAAAACCATTTTGGCACCGAAATATAAAAGAGTCAGTGTAAAAGATATCAAACCATTTATTTTTGATTTGAACCATATAGAAGAATTAGATGAAATAGTCTCAAAATATAAAATTGAGTATAATAATACCATTCGGGATTATGCGATTCAAACAAAAAACGATATATTGTCAATATCAAAAATTTTGAGAGTTCAAGATGTGATCTCTCCTGAAAATTATGAGTTATTAAAAAATAATTATACTGAAATTATGACGCCAAATTGGGAGATTGATTTTAATATTGACATTTCAGAATATGATGGTGAATTGATAATTGATGTCGAATTAACTAATAAAAATAAGACCCAAGAGGACCAATATTTCGGTAAATACCGATATCCTTATTCAGTTAAAATGTATAATGCTAATATTTTAGTAAAAACATCATTTGAATCTTTTAAAACATGCGAAAATGTTTTTACGCAAATAAAAATTAATGATCTTGCTGAAAGTTATCGATATAATGTAGAAAAATATTCAAGTGGCCTAAATTGTAATACAATTCATGTAATAAAAGATGATGAATGTATTCTACAAACTGTAAATATTTCAAAATATGAAGAGAAGCGAAGAGTAACACGAATACATAATGATATCTCACTTAAATTTATAGATTATGTAAATAATCCTATCTTTCAGCTTAAAACAATCTTAACAAAAATGAATGAAGAAAAAGAAGAATTAAAAGATTACATTAAACGATTTAAAGATGGTAGTCTTTATTATCAAGCAGCCCTAAATGATGTAAAAGAATTTGAAAGAGAAATAAGACGTTTTGAATTTGGAATAGAGTGTTTAGAAGCTAAGAGCATGGCTTTAAAAGCGTTTAAATATTTAAATGAAACGTTTCATAGAAATAGTAAAAAGTTTGATTCATGGAGATTGTTTCAACTTATATTTATCGTTTCAAATATCCCAGATATGCTTGTCGGAGAATTTGGTGAAGATGACCTCCATATGATTCGAAATTACGCTGTGACTGGTTTGGTGGATATTCTTTATTTCTCAACGGGTGGAGGAAAGACTGAAGCTTTTTTAGGATGTGTTATATTCTCTTTATTTTTTGATAGATTACGTGGCAAGTCAATGGGCGTTACCGCAATTGTGAAATACCCTTTACGACTTCTTTCAATCCAACAATTGGACCGATTTGCAAGTAAACTTGCAACTGCTAATCAGGTGAAAGAAGAACATGGGATACCAGGAAAATTATTCAGTCTTGGGTATTATGTAGGTTCTGGAAATACATTAAATCAAGTTGATAACTATAGCGAATTAAAAGAAGAAATTGAATATGATGCTGATAAATATAAATTCCTACATACTTGCCCAAACTGTGGTGCAGATGTGAGTTTAGAAGTTGATGAGAATAAGAAATTTATCCTCCATAAATGTAATAATAGTCAATGCCTGTACCATCAAGTGATTCCATTTTTATTTATCGATAGTGAAATATATAGAAATCCTTCATCAGTTATCATTTCTACATTAGATAAATTCGCAATTATGGCTTATAATAAGGATTTTAGAGATTTATTTTTGCTGAAAAATGAAGAAATTAAAGACCCAATTCCGACACTTGTAATCACAGATGAAATACACTTGATCAAAGAGTCTCTTGGTACTTTTTCAAGTCATTATGAATCAATATTTAATTTCTATTGTTCGGAATTAATTTCTGATTTAGGAAAGAAAAATAAGAAAATAAAATACATGGGTGCAACGGCCACTATATCCAATTATAAACATCAATCAAAAGAGCTTTACATGCAAGATGCAACGTTATTTCCAGCATTATCACCTAATATCAAAAAAGATTTTTATTCTGAGGTTGATGATGAGGACATTGCAAGAATTAATATTGGAATGTTACCCTTTGGTACATCTCCTGTAACCTATATACTTCAAATGATTAAAATTTATAGAGAACTAGTAGCGGATATGATTGAACATGTTGGAAACTATTTTTCTAATGAAATTAATTGCGGGATTAATACAAATGAAATTTTAAAAGCGCTATATGACTACTATATTATGATTCAGTATAATAATACGAAGCGTGATGCAAGTCGAGTACGTGGTGGTATTGATTCCTATGTGAATAATACACTAAATGTAGATGAGAAATATAAAGTATCTTCTAATACGATATTAACTGGAGATACTGCTTTTAGTGATGTTAAAGATATATTATCAAAAATAGAAAACTGTCAAAATCCAATTTTAGATGATGTTCCTGATTATATTACCGCAACAAGCATGATTTCACATGGTGTGGATAATGAGAAATTTAATGCGATATTCTTCTTAGGAATGCCAAATTTGTTTGCTGAATATATTCAAGCTTATTCTCGGGTGGGTAGACACATTACAGGTTTTGTATTTAATATCATTAGATCACGTGTCAGAGAAAAATCATTTTTATCCAATTTTAATGAGTATCTGGAGTATAAAGAGTTATTAGTCTCTCCAATTCCAATATCAAGATATAGCATAGGGGCTTTAAAAAAGACATTTAATGGTATACTATTAAGTTTGTTAAATATATACTATTCACCTAAATATGGGGGTAAAGTTCATACATATATGGACTTCAAAAATATGCTTTTAGAAATTGGTGAAAAACCTTTAGATAAAACTTTGAAAAGAATATATAGTCATGATGAAAATGAAGGAAAATTATTTAATGAAAAAATTAATGAATTGATTCATGAGACATTTACATATATTAGGGATTCTTCTAATGATACCTATATACGTATTCACTATGTTATCTATAAAGTAAATTCATCAGAATCAAGACCGATGAGAAGTTTAAGGGATACGGATAGTCCTGTTCTCATTGAGCTTAAAGGGGGAGAATAGTTTGGGGAAAACAATAGAAAGATCATTATCGCAAGTATTATATAAATATTTACCACAAGCTTATGCTGATTTTGATATTGAAGGTACTCCTATCACTTCAAGAGTAGTAGGATGGAATGACAAGATTCAATCAAATCAAAATAAAAAAAGAATTATGTATGAACTATATAGTCAACTTAACAAGTTTTCCTCTGGAAATGAACAAATTGCGTTAAATACATTATTAATTGAACTAGACAAAAATAAGACTGAAGCATTTGATATAAGATCTTTATCAGGTAAAAAAGATGAAAATGATCATGAACCCGAAATCATTTCTGTTCTGAGACCTTATGTATTTTATTGTGCAAAATGTGGATTAGTCCATATTATCACAGATTATAAGAATGTTTCGCTTAAAAACTATCGATTTTATATTTCTGAAACGTACAGTTATAAAAAACACAAATGTCTTGATTGTGGTGGAAGATTAAAACAACAACAAATTATACGGATATCAGCTAACGGTAATGCTTATGATTATGAACCCATATGTGAAATTCATAAAGATAAATCAAAATATTACCTCAAAAAAGGGGAATCAAGAGATTACTTTTGTTCAGAATGTAATCGGGTTGTAAAACGTCCATTTAATCTTGGTGAAGACCTTACACCAGCTCTGGACCCTAAAGTATTCTTTCCTCAGATTATGACCATTGTTGATTTAAAAAGCGATGATAAAGTTGAAATGATTAGTAAAATTCAGTATCTACCTAAATTATTAGTTTTATCAGAGTTTGGTATCATCTCAAATGAAAAATATTTAGAATATCGGAACACTTTAATTGAACTTTATGTATCTGGTGTTGATCATAAGTCACCAAAATATATTATGAAAACACGGGATGCCAAAAAAGAAGCAAATAGTCTTAATGAACCAAAATTTGAAACCTTTAATAATGAAAAAAGTTATTATTATGAGAATTTAGCACTTCGGTTGCTTGAATTTAAAGAAATAAAAACTAAAACGACTGTTTTATTTGATGAGATTTTAGAATCAAATATTAAAAATAATACGTTTGTATCTAATAAAGAATTAGATCATTTATTAAATCAATGTCTTATTGAGAAGATATCGATTTCTGAAAGTGTACCAGTTAATAATATTGCTTATGGATATACACGGTTATTTTCAGAGGTAACTGAAGAAAATAATGTTCAATTAAAGTTATATAAAGATTATAATACCGATAAATATAATTTATATTCTCATAAACTAGAATCTGAAGGAGTCTTAATACAATTTAATCGAGAATTGATTATCGAATGGATTAAAGGTAATCTTAAAGAGGTTATGAACGATCAACTTATTGATTTATATGTTTCAACACATGATGATTACCGAATTGATTACTTTAATAACGGGATACGGTCTGTAGAGATGCATACGATTTATAAAGAGGTATTACATACTGCTTCACATGTTTTCATGAAGTCAATATCAGTAGCGAGTGGAATTGAGGTGACAGCTCTTTCTGAAATGATTTTCCCTGAAGTAGGAGCAATATTTATCTATTGCACTTCAGTTGAAGGGATGGTATTGAATTCTATTAAAACTGCCATCACTAAAAGACTTTATTATATTATTAAACAAGCATTAGATAGTGTAAAGAAATGTAACTTAAAAAATTTATGTGATGCGAAAGAAAAACAAGCTTGTTTAGGATGCGTCATCATACCTGAAATTGCATGTAAGGAGTTTAACGCCTATTTGGATAGAAAACTGTTAAGTAATAATAAATCCCGTCAGTACCATGTACGTGACAATAGTTTAATACATATTGAGAAAGGGATGTGGATATAGTGGCAAAAATGATTCCCGAAAATTTAACGTATTATAATCCTACTGATTCAGAATTATTATTACTCAATAAACTTCAAGAAAGTTTGAATGATAATTACACTGTCTTTTATTCGATTAGATGGGATAGTGAAGAGGATGGTGATAGTGAATGTGATATATTAATATCCAATCCAGATTTAGGGATTTTAACCATAGAAGTCAAAGGTGGAATAAGGATAGAATTACATGATGGCAACTATTATCTATCATACAGTAATGGAGAAAAACGTCATCTTAAACAATCTCCTCATTCTCAAGCAGAAGCAAGTATGAGGTATTTTATAAATACTTTTGAAGAGATGTATAACAAGAAATTTTCTGGTATTTATGGTTATTGTGCAGCATTTCCTTTTTATATTGTCGATAGTAATATATTAGATCATAATGCGACTAGAAGTACAACAATCGATTCAAGGGATTTAGGAAACATCAAAGACAAAATCGAAAATTTGTTTAACCATTATAAAAATAAAGCATCATCAGAATTAATGCTCATTAAACAAGATGCAATCAATATGTACAATTTGATCAATAAGTCGTTGGTTCTAGGTGTTATGCAAAGCAAACATATTGAACAAGTGAATAAACAAATTTCTGAAGCGACCAGAATGCAAGAAACATTAATTAATTTCATATCTAAATATGATAACGCAATTATAGTAGGAGGAGCAGGTACAGGAAAATCTTACCTTGCCTACAAAAAAGCAGCAATACTGATTCAAGAAAATAAGAAAGTCCTTTTTATAACTTTAAATAGACAACTTGCAGATGAAGCATATAGTAAAACCTTATCTATGATAGAAGATATTAATCAGTATAAAGATAATTATAGGGTTATAGATTATAAAAATAATTTAGAAGAACAGTTTACACCTGATTATATCATTCTAGATGAAACACAGGATATTAGTAAACATTATTTAATTGAATTAAAGATTAATTATAACAACTGCAAATATTATATATTTTTAGATCCACACCAAGCAAAAAGTAAAACAATAGATGTAAAAACTGTTAAAGAAGTGTTTAAATTAACTGTAGAACCTTTTATTCTATATAAAAATATTCGAAATACCGCAAATATTTTGAATTATTTAAAAGATAGTTTTACAGACATTGAATTATATGCCAATAGTTTTGTTTCAGGAAGTAATCCAATTTCAAAGAATTTTAATAATGAACAAAGTACAGCTTTCTATGTAAATGATCTTGTTTATAATTTATTTAGTCATGAAAAAGTGTCATCATCTTCTATCACTATACTGCATAATTCAAATATTGATGGTATTATTAATAACCTAACTTTTAAATTTTCTAAAGAACTTGAATCTAGTATTCCTAATATTATTGAACTTGAGGGTTTTAAAGGATTAGAAAATGATGTTATTATATTTATATCATATGGTGAACCGTCAAAATATGAAAAATATTTAGCTTATACTAGAGCTAGATATATGCTTTACAAGATTGTAATCAATTAAGTTATATTTTTCTAAAATCAGGATTTCATAACAAGGGATTTTCAAATCATTATGTTTGGTTTTAAGATAAAAAGTTGATGCGATAGCTGGTTTATAAAAATGGATTTACATTTAATTTGATATGTTGATGTACTTTATCTACGATATATTTATTTCTTCATTTAGCACAATACTAATATTTTTAGAATTGAATCTAAAATAATCTCTAATAATATTTTTCTATAATACAAGGAGGTACATAGACACTATGAAATCATTTGTTAACCCATTATAAAAGATATAAAGGATTATCTAAAGGAATAATAAAACAAAGAAAAGAAGTTTATGAACAAGCCAAACTAAAGCATCTGGAAAGATGGTCTAGAGAAACCAGAGAAGGGACATTAAAAGAAGTTGTTTAGTTCAACCCAGAAAAAGAGAAACTGTAATTCCAAAAAAGGATAATGAACTACCATTTAAAAATTAATTAATTTGCGACGACTATCTTAACAAATACCCTATCATAATATAAAATTATTATTTATGCAAATTATATTTGAAAAAATTTATATTATAGTATAATATAGAAATATGTGATTTGAAATAAATATACAGGGAGAGTAAAATGAGACTGTTAGAAAATAAGGAATTAATGAATATACAGTTTGTATTATTTTTAGATAATAATACAAATTTTAAGGCTATTGATGTATCTAAAATTATTTCAGATAGATTAAGTGATATTTTTCCAGATGATCCTAATATAATAAATAATAATGCAATTCAAAATAATCCATTTAATGCTGTTATACCACGTATATCTTTTAATAATAATAAATATATTTTAAATATTGCTCGCACAAAAATAGATTTTATTTATAATAATATTTCTAAGGACATTGACTATAAGAAAGATCTATTGCCAATAATTAGAGAATTAATAGAGATATTTAAAAAGTTAAGATTTATTATTCAAAGGATTGGTATAGTAGTAAACTTTACTATCCCTAAGAAAAATCATATTAATATTAATATTGAGGACTACGATTTTCTATCAGAATCAAAATCTTATCATGAAATTAACTTATCTTGGTTAGAAAAATTCGAATATAATGGAACAAAATATAATAAATGGATTCGATTTATAAAAACATTTAATAATCAAAACAATGATATTGTAGCTCTAGATATTAATACACTTCCTGAAATTGATTTGTTTTTGCGACAAAAAGACCCTTTTTCTATTACTACTGACATTATTAATTATATAGAGGAGGAGATTTAATGTTACAAGATGCATTATTTAATGAGTTAAATAATGGCTATTCTAGAATTATTGCTGAATATTTTACTACAAGATCTGCTATAGGAAATCAAAATAAATCAATATATTGGAATAATGAAGCCACCTCTGATAATATTAATAGTATAGATAATAAATTACCAAGTATAATTTTTGATATGTATTTGAAAAATTATTGTCAAGATAAAATATCGGAGATTGATAATATGGATTTTCAAGATATTATTTCAATAGGAGATTTTAAGTATCATAATAAAACTTATATATTAAATAATTCAATTTCTTTAGAAAAAATCTATGATTCTGAAATAGAATTATCTTATTACTTTTATATGCCTCTTAATATTGTATTATCAATAAATGAGGATATAGGGAAAGTAAAAGAAGAATTCTATGAACAATTTACTGCCTTATATCAATTCTATACCAAACAGAAAGATAAAAAATTAACTGCCGGTGCTATAAAATTTAAAAATCACTTAATAGAGCTTGTTAAAGAGGTTAAACGTGGCAAGTTTTAATGAAAAAGATGTTATAAAGAGTCTAAATAAAAAGGGATTTGAATTGAATAAAAAAGGTAGACATAAAAAAAAACATAAATTTTATAATTTCAAATATCAAAATAAAATTACTAATGTTAATACACATTTTAGTCACGATAGTCAAGAAATTAATGATTATTTAATAGGTAAAATGGCGCATCAACTAAATTTAAATAAGGATCAATTTATTGACCTAATCAAATGTCCGTTGAGCGAAGAAGATTATATAAAGATATTAAAGGGACAAGGAATATTAACATAAAAAGATTTAATTCGATAAATTTTTAATTTGAAAAGAATTTTAATTGGAATTTGTAAAAAATTAGAGATCACGAAAAAACTCCAATATGAACAACTCCTTGTCAACAGTATAAAAAATTAAGGCTTAATTCCGATATTCCATAGGAGTTAAGCCTTTTAAATTTACTTGAAATCTTTGATTTTGCCTTGTTGGTAATAACTTATTAATTCAGTAGATATTTTCTTATAACATTATTTTTCATGACAGTAAATATTAAGTTTACATTATGTTTTAATGCTATAAAAAATAACTAATTATGATAAATAGAACTCTAGTACAGGTCGATAATTATGAATTTAGTAATTTTTCCATTTCTTCAATCATTCTAACCCAGCCATATTTTGCACCTTTATATGCTTGATCTTCACTTTCAAAACCTGACTGTTCAAAATGTAGAAAGGTTATACCATTTGAATACTCCAAGGTCCAAGTTATTATTGTATTTTTTCCACCGCTAACCCAAGTATAAGATAATCTGTTTGGCTCTTCAATTTCAAGTACTTCACAATCGATAATTCCGTTCCACCATTCGGACGGTTCAGTACGGAATTGAAATTTATGCCCTATGAATGGTTTAAAATCATTGGCCATTATCCATTTTGATAGTGTATTTGCATCTGTTAGGGCAAACCATACCTTTTCAATTGGGCTTGAAAACTGATAATCTAATGTTACATTAAGTGCCATAATTTTTTCCTCCTTTAATAATAGAGCTAAGAGCTCTATTTTTTCTAACCAGAATTTTCTATAATACGATACCAAGTCTTCAACTTCTCTCAATGGGACTGTGTATATTCACAAGCGAACCCTACGTTTTGTTACCAAACCTGCTTCCACAATGGTTAAGTATTTTGAAATCCAATTTCAAAACTAATTGCTATTTTATTAGTACCAAAAGACTAAGTAGTTTATGCGGGTAGGGTCAGGAGCAGCGCTATAAACATTTCGTATTAGGCTATTTTTTATCTTATCCACCTCTATTATCTACAACCCGACACCATTTGGTGTCATATTTATCATAGCGTGTTTTTAGAATGTTGTCAAATTTTTATTAAAAACTAAAACCGAAGAATAAGTTATTAAATAGGTGGAATCCAGTATTTTATTCAGATATTTAAAAATAATTAAACTGTTGAATTATGGGTAATTAAAAATATATTCATTGTTATTTTGAGCATATATTCATTTCTTTATAGCACTAGATTGATTAGATTTAGGATTTTCTAAAAATTAACAATATCTTTAATTACAGTAAGGAAATTAACAGTTTTCATTTCTTGAAATGTTTTACTAGTAGATTGTGAGAGTATATGATGTTGCACTAGAAGTTATATGAGAAAACTTGACATTAAACCTTCTGGAGTTGTATAATATTTAGGACACCAAAAGGTTTCTTATTTGGAAAGGGGTTGAAGTGAGGAATTGGAAGCGATAAATCAATCACATGATGTATATGAAGCAATTGCAAATTCCACACGACGAGAATTGATTAGATTGTTAGCTCAAAAGTCGGAACTTTCTCTACATGAATTGACGTATGAATTCCAAATTAGTCGTACAGCTGTTACCAAACACTTAACTATCCTAAAAAGTTCAAATTTAGTTATTACACGTAAGGTAGGGAGAGAAACACGGTATCAGTTAAATGCAGAACCGCTTAAAGAGGTACAAAATTGGTTATCATATTACGAGAACTTTTGGAACAACAAAATTCAATCATTACAAAATTTACTACAGGATGAATAAAAATGAGTTTTAGAGTAAATAGAGTGATTATTTGATTCCCAAATTCAGATATGTTCACATAACGGATATTGGAAAATTTCAGTTTCGAATAAAGCTACAAAGATGAACTGAAACAAAAAAAATATGGAGTTACGCTGCATTTTTAACAAACTTGCTTTATAAGTAAAGATGATGATGTGAAGAAGCAAAACAAGTCTAGACTAAAACGTTTGAACTTATTGTAATAATGCTTTTAGTATAATTCTAATAAAAAAATGGAGGAAGATTAAATGTTCAAATTTTTAGAAAAAATAATTAAGTCACGTGGTGATCTAAAACAGAATTCACAAAGTTGCATTCTTTGCGGCATCTGCCAAAAAAAATGTCACAGTGGAGCTATAACATTAAATTCTGCACAAAAGAAATGGGAGTGGAACACAGATAAATGCAAACGATGCGGTACTTGTGTAAGAAAATGTCCGAATAAATGTCTCTTAATAGAAAAGTGTTGATAAGGACATAATATTATTGATTAACTGTCCTCTTAAAAAGTTTTTAGTAAATCGGACAACTTAGTAAGTAAGAATTAAAAAAGTGACAGAAAAAATTTGAGAATTTTGACTGTCAACAGAGCGAAAAAATTGAAGAAAGGTGTATCTTAATGACAAATAATAGAATGAATCCCAAAGTTGATGAATTTTTAAGTAAAGCCAAAAAATGGCAGGAAGAATTTGAGAAATTGAGAATGATCATTCTTGACTGTCGGCTGACCGAAGAATTGAAGTGGGGAGATCCTTGTTACACGTTTCAGGATAAAAATATAGTTTTAATACATGGATTTAAAGAATACTGTGCGCTTCTGTTTATCAAAGGTGCCTTGTTAAAAGATGCCAATGGTATTCTAATCCAACAAACGGAGAATGTGCAGGCGGGGCGCCAGATTCGGTTCACCAATGTTCAAGAAATAGTTGAGATGGAAACCATCTTGAAAGCCTATATTTATGAAGCCATTGAAGTTGAAAAAGCCGGTTTGGAAGTGAATTTTAAAAAGACTACAGAATTCACAATTCCTGAAGAATTTCAAAATAAATTCGATGAAATCCCTGCCTTGAAAACTGCTTTTGAAGCATTGACGCCGGGACGGCAAAGAGCATACATTTTTTATTTTTCTCAACCCAAACAATCCAAAACTCGAGGAGTCAAGGATTGAAAAATATATGCAGCAAATTCTAAGTGGAAAGGGATTAGATGATTAGTATATTCGAATGAAAATATATTAATCAAACTATAATATATTTATATGAAATTAACTAAGGTAAGCTAATTTCCTTAAAAGTGATTAATTTAGGGAATTGAAGTTACCTTTTTATTATCTGTATTTTCATTACTTTAGGCGATGTTGAGATTTTTTTTGTAACTTATGAATGTGAAGCTAAAAGTAGTTCATAAGAAATTATTAGTTTACTTATTCAATCTATAATGATAAACTTAAGTAAATTTGTAGGAAAATTTAAGGAGGAATTATTTTGTATGAATATAAATATTGCTCACATTGTGGTAAAGAATTAATACTAAAAGAAATAGGTGATGAAGGAATAATTCCCTTTTGTGTAGAATGTAATAAACCGTACTTTAGAAATCCTGTATGCAGTGTTCTGGTTGCTGTAGTAAATAACAATAATAATGAGGTTTTATTATTAAAGCAAAATTATGTTTCAGCTACTAATTGGGTATTAGTTGCTGGTTATTTAAAAGTTAGTGAAAGTCTTGAAAAAGCAGTTTATCGTGAAGTTCTAGAGGAAACGGGTTTAGAGATATCGGAATGTAAATATATAAACAGCTACTATTATAATAATAAAGAAATTCTAATGATTGGATTTGTTGCTTATACAAATAATCATAACTTCAATCTAAACTCCAAAGAAGTTGATAATATAAAATGGGAAACATTTTCAAATGCATTATCATCATTAAGAAATGGTAGTACAGGTCAAAAACATTTAATTAATGTTATTGGTTACTTAGGTCTAGATAAATCTAAAAATACTTAAATTTGACTTATTTATAAATGGTAAATCAAAAAAGCACATAAAGAATTTAATTGGAATATAAGCAAAAACAATCGTATAGATAGGTGGATAAATTTTATAAAACTGATTTCAAAAAGATTATTACTTCAAGTCTGAAACAATCAAAAGTTTTTAATTTAGATGATACATTAATAATGCAAATGAATATGATAGAATGTGGTAAAAGGAGATGGTGAAAATATGAAACGAATATATAAACAATTATTTCCATTTTTAGAGAGCCAAAATTTAATGGAATCTCGTCTATATTTATCGTTATTTTCAACCATCATTTTTATTATAACCGGGTTCTTTTCTTATCAATTTTTTGAACTCTATTCTCCAAAACTATATCAAGGAGTTTATTTTGCCTTTCCAATTTGGATATTAGGTATATTGTTATTACTTTATCTAACAACAATTTCTTTTATAATTTTTATCTTAATCCCTTTCTCCTTTAAGTTTATATTTATCCAGGAACCTTTATTCCAGTTCATTACAATCCAATATAAACCCAATAAAAATAAAATCAAACGTAAAACTCATTATATAATTTTAAAATTTAAAGGTCCACTATCAACCATCATTCGTTGTTGAAATACTCCCAATTTCATAAAATTTATTCAAAATTTGGGAGGTTCAATTGAAAGGGATAATTTTAGATATAAAAAAATTCTTTAGTTCTATTAAAACATATAAAAAAGAATATCAACATTCATTTTGGAATCTTAAGCAGATTTTCTATGTGTTGATTTCAACTTTGAAGAAAACGTGGGTTTTAATTTGTTTAGGAATGATTGTTTTAGTAATGACAATTATTCTATCTATTAACCATATATTTAATGAAAAACTGTATTTTTCTATCATATTGTTTTTTCTGTTTATGGTATATGTTGCCATCAATATCATTGTCATAGTCTTTCAAAATATCAACATAGTTTATCGAAATCATCTTAAAATTGATTACAATATCATTAAACGTATCAACCGCTTAAGTACATTTTTTGTATCAATTGTAATCGTAGTATTTTTAGGTATTACACAAATTTGGTTTGTGAAAAACTATGTCAATCCACCACTATTTACAACTTCTATTACAAACAAAGAAGGAGAAGTAGTACCAATTATTGGTTATAGTTATTATGATGAATATGGGAATTATCTCTATGATGGTGCTCTTATTCAAGATGTCGAGGCCAAACGTCAAGATGGTCGTTTATCGCAGCTTAGTTTTAAAGCTACGAATAATCCATTATTTGATATAACAGTCGAAGTGAGGTATAGTAAAAGTCGTATTGACCAGATAATAATTGAAAAATCATATTATAACTCTTATGTTTATAACTCTTATGTAGTAAGTCGTGATGCTAATGGAGATATTGATAATTCTTATTCGATTAAATGTAATTATAATCTTGAAAAAACAACTATTATGTATGAATATAATGCTAGTTCGTTTGTACAGACTGAGACGAATGATTACTTCATACAAAAGGCTGGAAACAACCAACTCATTATTTCTGAATTTGAAAAACAAGAATTTTCAAAAGAAATAGTCGATGGTCAATCTAAAATTAAATTAACTGAAAACATTAAAAATAAATCTTTAGTGGATGACATTGATTCGTTGATTGGATTAATCAAAACAAATGACCTGGTCCTTACAAAAAATGATCAGATTATTTCTTCGTCTAGTGATACCGATAAAGATATACAATCCTTTATGGCAGAATTAAATGATGTTTATTCCACTGATTATGATATGTATGCTTATGTGGATGCAAATAGCAGCCTGATCTATTATTATAATGAAAATATTATAGATACTGTGAGTCAAACAAATTCAGGGCTTTTAGAAATAAATGAGATGGAAATCAATAAGGATTTTAGTGAACAACCAATTGAACATTTAGATACGAAATATGATGGAAACATAAAAGTCTATGAATATACGAATAATTATTGGTGGACAAATAATCAAACAAAACAAATTCGGGAATATACCTACAAACCAATCTATCAAAATGGAAATATCGATTATATTGATCAATATGAAAATAATCATATGGTATTTCGTTATGTTTTTGAAAAACAGGATTATGGTTATAAGGTTTCTCATTACTCTTACGTAAGAAATGACTTAAAACAATATGTCTCATATGATGGAAATAATAATTTATTCCTAAATACTGAATTTTGGTCACCAGCAACACCAATGTATATTATACGTAACAAAAACCTTTATATAAATGCTTTATTAAAACAGACAATTCCTTATGAATATTTATTGAATAACTAATTTTTATTGTTCATAAAAATTAAGGGAGTTATATACAAATTGGACATATATCATATAAAAAATCAGAAGATTCATTCTGATTTTTTATATTTTCATTAAATTTTCAAAAATAGGTTTTAATGCACTAGGTTCATTATTTAAAGCCCATATACAATATTCATTTACTTTCTTATCATCACCAATATAATGATATACTCTTGCTAGAAGTAGGGCAATTCTAATCTGAGTCATACTTCTTGCTAAAATACTATTTTTACTTTCAATATTATTAAATGGTTGGGGAAAACTGGTAAATTGTTTAATATAGGCAACTCCTTCATTTTCAAATTTTCAAATTAACTTTATTATGGTATCAGTTGTTTCTTTATAATTATTTCCGTAAATCACATTTCATTATTTGATGGTTCTATTCTATGGCGAATTTCGCAATCATAAGTAGTTACAGTTTTAGGATTAATAGGATTACCTAGTGTATCAGGTAAAAAATCCAATGTTATTCCTATTTCCGCAAAAAAACCTTCCCCCCATTTATCAAGTTGAATTACAATGGTATAAATATAGTGATTATTATCAAATTTTCTATACTTATAACCTGATCACTTAAATCCTATCTTTTACATAAAGGGATCAAAATATTCTTTTAATAACATTTTAAAAGTTTTTGAATCCAGTATAATCGCCTCCTTAACCTTATTTAAACAAATCTTCATCAATCAAATCACTGGGATCATTATGAATTTTATTTTCTTTCTCATAAGGCTTCTACTAATAATTTTGAAGTTTTTTTCACTATTGCTTTTTCTACATTTTTATTCTAGAATTTAAAGTATAATTATATAAATAAAATAAAGGAGGTTATGAATGAAATATTTGAAAGTAATTTTAAACTTCATATTATTAGTATTATTTTCTATCTCATTATTATTAGGCTTCTTAACTATTAATGGTTGGGGCTTCTTAATAGTAGGAATAATAGGATTGGGCACACAATTAACAGTGTATGTACTAAATAACAAAAAAGATAAGAATGTAGCAGTATAATTAATAAAGTAATCTTTGGGGCCATCTACTTAAAATAAAATGCTCTGTGAAACTAATTAGTTCATGGAGCATTTTACGTTTAAAGATGTCTATATTTTCTTAATATCAATATTTATCTTAATCATAGCCATAATATTTTATACAGCCAAAGCGATATGAAAGTTAGGAGTATAAATATAGGTTGATTAATTGAAGTCTACAGTTTAAAATGAAATTGTAGACTTTTTACGTTTACCTTTTTGTATGATTTATTAAAACTTCCTTTACCCAAGGAGAAATATTATCAATTGGAGTTTAGGTAGATAAATTAAAAATGATTTCAAAAAAAATGTGACTAGAACATTAGACGGCTAATTGGCTATTAGAGACTGTTAGTACAATTCTATTATAAGAAAACATATCAAAATAATTAATAGTATATTTTAAATGGTATGATAAAAAAACAAATTAAATTAAAAGTGATGGTAATTTATTATGAAAAGTTCAATTAAAGATAATGATGATAATAATATAAACAAATACCAATATTTTTTAAATTATCCTGATAATCTTAAAAATCTTTGTGATTTAGAAATGAAATCTATCTTTGGAATTATACCAACAAATAAGTATTTTACAACCACAAAATATATTGATCCGTCAAGAAGTGTATTTATAAAAGGTTGCTTGCCTATTCTTTGTCTAGAAAATAGTATAGAAGATTTAGAAAGAGCAGTTAAAGAAGAACAATTATTTTATGAAGACTACAAAATCAGTTTTATTAAAGCAGATGATGATCTTGAATATAAAGATAGGCTAAAAGCACTAAGAACGATAGGATTTTCAATAGAAGGTAGTTTTGCACTTCATAACCCCAATATTAAATTAGCGATAACTAAAGTCAACAATAAATGGATCTTTGGCCATTATATAAAAAATGATTGCACATGGATAAAAAGAAAACAAAAACCATTTAACTATTCATATGCTCTTGATAATGTACTAGCGAAAACACTTGTTAATCTAGCGATTGGAAACAATTTTAATTTAAATCTAGTTGATCCATGTTGTGGAATTGGTACTGTAGTAATTGAAGGACGTTATATGGGTGTTAATATTAAAGGTTTTGATATGAACCTGAGTGTAGTGAATAAGTGTAACAAGAATCTCGAATTTTTCGGATTTGAAGATGATGTTGAAAATAAAAACATACACGATATAACGAACTCTTATGATGTAGCTATTGTAGATTTACCATATGGTAAATTCTCTAAAACATCGTTAAAGGAACAAACATTAATCATTAAAAAAACAAAACAAATTGCTAGAAAAGCAATTTTTGTTTCAATGGATGATATGAGTGAATTAATTATTTCATGGGGTTTTACCATTATTGAAAAATGTTTTGTACAAAAAAGAGATAAGTTTAGTCGGTATATCACAATCTGTCATTAAGATTCAAAATAGAATTTTTAATCATATACAAATGAAATGTTTAGGATTTAATTTAAGTAATCTAAATTTTTTTATAAATTATTATTATATGTATGTAAAACTGTTAACCTGTAACTTAAATAATTTCTTTAGGACAATGGTTTTACCACTAAAAGAACAAGCTTATCGAATGGAAACGAAACGGACAAAACTGATAAAGATAGCAGGGAAAGTTGTTAAATCAGGAAAACAAATAAAAATTAAATTAAGTGAGTCCTATCCTTTTAAAGAATTATTTATAAATATATATTTGAATAATCAATAAAATAAAATCACTAATAGGGCATACAGAAGCACTTAAATAGGCATAAACAGATTTTAAAAGAATAAAAAATGTAGGAGTAAAACAACTCCCAGTTTGTGTTTGTGGATAATTAAAGTCACAATCTGTTATTTCAGTTAAAATAGAATAATTGTGGAGTATTTTTGATAAGAATTGATAAAAAATTCTTGGAATTTAAAAAACATAAGCAATTCTTTTGGAGAAAAACCTATGTTTAGCTGTTGGTGAATAATTCAGGTTAAAGCTAAAAAATTGAATAAATGGCTACAAGTTTTAATTAGTTACAAATACATTATGTCTTGTTCTGTGTTATAATATTATAAATCTTATAGTTTTATTGAGGTGATTATTTTGGAATATAAAACAAATGTGATGAGGATTCTAGATAAAAGTAATATTAATTATAGGACACATTGTTATTCAAGTACTAATGCGATTAGTGGAATGGATGTCGCGAATATAATAAATCAAAATCCTGAAAGAGTATTTAAAACATTAGTTACAATCGGTAAATCAAAGAAATATTATGTGTTTGTTATTCCAGTAATAAAAGAATTAGATTTAAAAAAAGCTGCAAACGCTATTAATGAAAAATCAATCGAAATGATCAAATCTAAAGATTTACTGCCCGTTACTGGGTATATACATGGAGGCTGCTCGCCAATTGGTATGAAAAAGATGTTTCCAACAGTTATTAATGTATCAGCGTGTGATTTTGAAACTATTATATTTAGTGCAGGAAAAATCGGATATCAAATTGAATTAAATCTTTCAGAATTAAAAAAAGTAATTGCTTTTGATTTAATGGATGTAATCATGTAAATTAACGAGATTATTATCAGTTTGAAATACCTAGAAAAATGAATTTGTAAAGCTTCATAAATCAATTTTTGGAAGTGAGAATAAATGAATAGAATATTTAAAAGGGTGTCAGTGACAACATTTATTTTAGTCGCTATCACATTATATGTATTATTTATATTTTACACTGAGGATGTTCCTGTTATAAAATTGGAATATGCAGGAATTTTAATGTGTCTCGGTTTTAGTTTTATAATATATGATAATTTCATAGATACTTGGACTGTGCGTATTGCTTTATGTTTTACGGCTATAGCAGATTCTTTTTTACTATTAATGGTTGGACATGAATTAATTGGCGTTGTCGTATTCAGTATTGTTCAGCTTATTTATGGAATTAGGTTAATATTAATGGACAATCGGAAATTAAATATTAATGAGTCAATTAACTTAAGAGTTTTCATCATTATTGTATTTCAATTTATTAATTTAATCATCCTTAAAAATTATGACATATTAACCCTAATTACATTTTTTTATTTAGCCAACCTAGTTACTAATATCCTCATAGCGTTTTTCCACTTTCATACAAATGGGGTATTTGCGATTGGTCTATTACTTTTTTTATGTTGTGATATTTTTGTTGGATTAAATAACAGTCAAGGCTATCTCGATATATCAAGTGATTCGATTATTGATAAATTATTGAATCTTCCTATTGATTTAATGTGGTTTTTCTATTTTCCTTCTCAAGTACTCATTACACTTAGTATTTTAGCTAATAAATATGACTCAGGTGAGTGTATTTAAAGCTACACATGCGATGAGCGTCATTTAAATACTAAGAATAGTGTTATATATTTTCTAAAGGCATTGGCTTATGAAGTACTGGTTGTATGGTTTATAATTAATTTAACAGATGTTTAAATATAAAAAGTGAAATACCAAAAAATTAACTAAAAATATTGAATGACTTTTAGGAACAAATTTTAAGAGCGAATCGAGTAATTCCTCTAATTCGCTCTAAAGTATTTAATAAAATATACAAAAAAATACTCGATTAGTCTATTAAAACATTTTTAACGATTTTAATAAATCAGTTCATAGTCGTCATAGTTTTTGAGGGTTATCAGTGTTAATATATTTAATATTTTCCTTAAGAATATTTTCATTATCTCCACTTAATAATTTTTTATATGAAATACCTTTAAAATTGTCTATTTTAAAAATACTAGCTGTTTTTTCAGAAATTGTTTCATGATATAAATCATATTTATCAATTGATGTAAATTGCTTTAATAAAGCATCTTTATCATATTTATCATTAACCTCTTTAATAAAAGTATAAAGCCCATCAATGTTTAATTTATCCGATGCAATAATAGTATCTTTACTAAATATAACGCTATAATTAGATATAATACTATTTCCCTTGAATAATGTAAAAACGCAGCCATTATCTTCTGCATCAATAAAATATAACATGTAGTTTGAATTGACATTGATTAATTCATTACAAGGAATTAGCTCTTTATTATCTAGAATAATTGTTACCCAACCATTATTCTCTTCAAAAACAAAACCATTTTTTTTTGCTTTCCTCAACAATTCAATTCCTTCAGCCTGATTTTTAATACGTAAATGATAACTTTCGCTGCTCATTTTTATCCCTCAATTCTTTATTACTAATAGGATACCAATTTTCAGTTTTAAATATACAAACCAATTTGATGTATTACTAGTGAGCGCAATTGATAATTATTCAAGCTAATGGTCTCTAATCATAATTAAATGTGGAAAATCACTCTTAAACAACAATGAATTTAAACAAATCAGTATGATTTCTTTGCGTTGTTATTATAAAACCAATTTAATCAATAAATTTTATATTAATTATATATGTTGAAGTAAAATAGTAGATTTTATTATTTTTCTGACATTTTCACCCCAATTTATAGGTAAATGTGTTAACTTGATACAATTTAAGTCAAAAAATGACAAATAATTTACATATAAATATAGAATAGATAAAGACTTTAGTTTATAATAGAGTAAAGTAGTTATTTTAGAAAATAGTGTAGAAAATAAACTTTTTAGAAGCTGGCGTTAATAGTTCTAATGGGAGGTTTTTATAATGATTGAAAAGGTAAGAGAATTAAATAAAACATCGGAAGAATTAGAAAACAAAAACCCAAAAAGAGCTTTAGAATTAGCTAGACAAGCATATAAAATGGCAAATAAAGAGAATTTCATTACAGAAAAAGCGCAAAGTCTTATTCGAATCGGTCGTTGTTTATGGTTAACTGGCAAACTATCAGAAGCAGTTAAACATTTAAATAAAGCCTTAGAGATATCTAAAACATTAAAAAGCGGTATATACGAGGTGGAGGCTTTAAAAGCCTTAGGAAATGTACAATCATCTTTGGGTATTTATGATAACGCGATTAATTTTTATTCAAAAGCTTTAAAAATCGTTAAAAGAGATAACTTGATGAAATTAGAACCTAGTATTTTAAATAACATCGGTGGAACCTACCTTGATTTAGAAGATATAGATAAAGCATTAGACTTTATATTACAAAGTTTAGAGAAAAGTCAAAAATTAAGCGATCGATTAGGTGAAATTGTCAGTACCTACAATTTAGGGGAAGTTTATTATAAAAAGAAAGACTTTAATAAATCAAGAGAATATACTTTAAAATCTTTACAATTTAGTATAGAAGAACATGATAAAATAGGATATCGTCATAGTCTGCTTCTACTAGGAATAATTGAGAAAGAAAATAGTAATAGTAAAGAAGCCTTAGAATTTTTTGATGAAAGTTTGAAAATAGCTTTTGAGACAAGTGATTTTAAAGGTCAAGTTGAAATTTTAATTGAAATGTCTGATGTTATAATAAAAGCAGGAGAGTTAGAACAAGGAATAGAGAAGTTGCATAAGGCCTTAACAATTTCTGAAAATATTGACGGTAATACTTTCGCACCAAATATATATTCTAAATTAGCAGAGACTTATGAACTAATGGGAAATAATGAGAAAACCATGGTGTATTGGAAGAAATTCCATGATGCCACAAATGATTCTATTGCGCTAAATAAAGAAGAAAAACTAAGAAGTATTTCTTTTCAATTAGAATTAGAGCAATCACAACAAGAAACAGAAACATATCGGGAGCTTATGAGAGAATTGGAAAAAAGAACAATAGAATTATCTGAGTCATATTCTAAAATTCAAATCGTAAGTGAAATCGGTCAAAGTATAACAGCTACATTAGATTTGAAAAAATCATTTAATAGAATTTATACTAATATTAGTAAATTAATGAAATCATCGGTTCTAGGAGTAGGAATATATAATAAAGATGAAGATTGTATAGAATTCAGATTGTATAAAGAGAATGGCATAGACATGCCTGTTACAAGAGTTCCTTTATCAAGTAATGCGAGTTGGTCGGTTTGGACATTTAATAATAAAAAGGAAGTACTTATAAACGACGTTGAAAAAGAATATCCAAAATATTTGCATCGTAGTAGTGTAGGAAATAGCATGTTATCGATAATATATTATCCTTTAATTGTAGAGGAAACAATTATTGGGGTTGTAACTGTACAAAGTGAAGAAAAAAATGCTTATGAAAAAAATGCTCTAGATACCATGAGAATATTCGCATCATATATTGCAATCGCCGTTAATAATGCCCAGAAATCAGAACGACTTGCTGAAGAAATTAATATAAAGGAAAAAGCACAAAGCGAATTAGAAAAGTTAAATAAAAAACTGTTAATTTTATCAGATTTAGATGGACTGACTAATATATCTAATAGAAGGTTTTTTGATAAGACCTTTGAATTAGAGTGGTCAAAATCATTGAAAAGCCATATGCCTATCTCTATATTACTGATAGATATTGATAAATTTAAAGAATATAATGATAATTATGGCCATTTAGAAGGAGATACCGTATTACAAAAAATCGCAAAAGAAATTGAGAATGTAACATTAAAATATTCTGGTGTTGCAGCAAGATTTGGTGGAGATGAATTTGTAGTACTTTTGATGAATAAAAATCAAGAACAAACATTACAAATTGCAATTCAAATAAAAGAGGAAATTAGAAAATTAGCAATTAAACATGAATTCTCAATTATAAAGAATATAATCACATTATCTATAGGGGGGTCTACTACCATTTCTATAAAAGGCATTGAAAAAGAAACGTTGTTGAATAAAGCAGATGAAGCACTTTATTTATCAAAAGGAAAAGGCCGAAATAGAGTAGAAATTCTGTAATAATAACTAAGTTACTCAAATTGGATAAATCCTTTTACTCTTTTGATAGAGTGAAAGGATTTTTTATGATTAGCCAAATGTATAAATATTATAAGAATTATATAGATTAGGGATGGATGAAAATGAATAATTTAGACTTATTTACAGCGACATTAATGCTTAATGAACTTAATAAGATATTTAATGAGAATGAGAATTTAATTCCAGAATTATAATAAAGAAAGTATTCATGGTTTTACCTTTAATGAATTAATGGGACAATTATAAAATATATTTGATATGCAAATTATAATAATTTTATTAAATATTCTTCAGTTAAATAGAAGAACAAAGAAAGTAAAATATGTATCCCATTACATATACGTTTTGAATTGACATCAAATTTATCTTTCTCTATAATTTATATTGGAGGAGTGATTTATATGCCAATTAATAATGCAGCAATCTATCATGAAGCGAAAAGCAAATATGCGTATGCATATGATAAAGAGACATTACATATCCGATTAAGAACTGCAAAAAGCGATGTTGAAAAAGTATACATAATCTATGGAGACCCTTTTAATTGGGGTCCTAAGAAAAATGAAGATAATAATAATGATACAAATCAATACGAATGGAAAAGTGAACATAATGAAGCTTTAGCCATGAAAAGAGAATACTCAACTCGTTTACATGATTTTTGGTTTATCGCCATTAAACCTAAATATAAACGTGCTAAATATGCGTTTATATTAGAAAAGGAAAAGGGAAAAATATTATTTGGTGCTAAAACGATTGAAGATTTGACACTAAATGAAGAAAAAGAAAGAGATCTTTTTAATTATTTTAATTTTCCATTTATTAACTCAATAGATATATTTACTGCTCCAGATTGGGTAAAAGACACAGTCTGGTATGAAATTTTTCCAGAGCGTTTTTATAATGGTAATAAAGAAAATGATCCAAAGAATGTTTTAGACTGGGGGTCTATTGAAAAAGTAAGTAATGAAATGTTTTTTGGCGGAGATATAGATGGAGTAATAGAAAAATTAGATTATATAAAAAATCTCGGGGTGACAGGAATCTATTTTACTCCGATTTTCAAGTCTTCTTCAACTCATAAGTATGACACTGAGGATTATTACCAAATAGACCCTCAATTTGGTAATCTTGATACAATTGTACATTTAGTTGATGAAGCACATAAACGAGGTATTAAAGTGATGTTAGATGCTGTATTGAACCATTGTGGCTGGCATCATCCCTTTTTTCAAGATGTATTAAAAAATGGAGAATCATCACCCTATAAAGATTATTTTCATATCAAAAAATTCCCTTTATTTGAAGGAGACCCGCGGAAATTCAAATTTGATGACGAGGAAAATACGTTAAATTACGATACATTTGCATTTACCCCATTTATGCCTAAATGGAACACAGAGCATCCCGAAGTCAAAGAGTATTTATTAAACGCTGCGAATTTTTGGATTAAAGAATGTGATATTGATGCATGGCGCTTAGATGTGTCAAATGAGGTTGATCATGCATTTTGGCGTGACTTCAGAAAAACATGTGATGAAGCAAAGAAAGATTTCTTCATTCTTGGAGAGAATTGGGATGAATCAAATCCTTGGTTACAACCCGACCAAATGCATTCAGTAATGAATTATGATTTCATGTTTTCGGTTTGGAAGTATTTTGGTGATGGTAGTGCAAAAGCAGAAGATTTCAAAAATGATATTAGTAAATTATTAACAACATATCCTAAACATGTTAGTCAGTTTTTATTCAATTTGTTAGATAGTCATGATTCAACCCGTATCTTAACCATTTGTCAAGGCAATGTAGAAAAGGCTATGTTAGCCTATGTTTTCCAACAATCATATGGAGGCACCCCATGTATATACTATGGAGGCGAAATAAGTTTAGCAGGTGGTCACGACCCTGACAATCGCCGTTGTATGATTTGGAATGATAACAAGCAAGATTTAAAAATGTTAAAACACATCCAAAAGCTCATTGAACTTAGAAAAAATCATGCCTCATTTAGAGAAGTTGATTTAACTTTCATAGAAGCGAATAACCAAAGCAACCACATTGTTTATAAGAAACAAACAAACGATGAAACAGTGTATATCATAATTAACAATCAAAGTATGCCTATATCCCTAACTATCGATGAACTGCATGAAAAACAGTTATATGATTTATATACGGATAAAGATGTTTTCATATGTAGCACCATTAAAGTAGAGGCTTATGGTTTCTTGATTTTAAAAGCTATTTAAATTGAAAAACACTATCTATAACTTATTGTTATTATAATAAATAAAAGTACATTTTCAATAAAAGAAAATGTACTTTTTTATGGGTTAAATATCAATAATAAATTGTCAAATTGATTTATAAATGCACATTGCTTTTAATCTAATAAAAGAATTAATAAAAATTTTTTTGATAAATAAAAAGATTGTACAAGTTTTTTTTGTACAATCAAATAAGGAGGAGTTAAGAATGAGGATTATTCAAAGTCCATCTTAGTTAAATGCCATATTTCATTCGCATATTGAGTAATTGTCCGATCACTTGAGAAAAATGAAGAATTGGCGACATTTTTTAACGCCATTTCTAACCACTTATCCTGATTTTTATAAATCTCGTTCGCCTTTTGTTGAGCATCAACATAAGCTTTGAAATCTTTTAATACAAAAAAGTAATCACCTTTATCTATTAGGCTAACATAAATGTCTTTGAATTCTTTCGCGGATACATTCTTAAAGAATCCGTTAATTAATTGATCAAGAATGCGTTTAATTTCAGGGTCTTTTTGATAGATTTCTTCTGAATTATATATTTTATTGCGATAGTATGCATTTACTTCATCAGCAGTTAAACCAAAAATAAATTCATTTTCTTCACCAGCAAAATCCACTATTTCGATATTAGCACCATCTAATGTTCCAATTGTTATTGCACCATTCATCATAAATTTCATATTTCCAGTCCCTGATGCTTCCTTAGTAGCAGTAGATATTTGTTCTGAAATATTGGCGGCAGGGAAAATGAGTTCTGCATAAGAAACATTATAGTTTTCAACGAAAATAACTTTTAATTTTTCATTAACATCGAAATCATTATTAACCAAATCAGCGATTGTATTAATTAACTTTATTATTTTTTTTGCCATATGATAACTTCCTGCTGCTTTTGCGCCAAAGATAAATGTTTGAGGATAAAATGATTCAAAGAATGTTTTATCTTCTTTTAATTTATTATATAAATACATTATATGTAAGGCATTCATTAATTGTCGTTTATACTCATGAAGTCGTTTGACTTGAATATCAAAAATGGAATTAACGTCAATCTTTATTTTTTCTTTTTGCTCAATATAATCCGCTAAAATCTTTTTACGTGCTTGCTTAACCTCATAAAAATCTTTTTTAGCATCCTTATTATGGACTAAAGTATTTAATTGTTTCAAGCGGTCAATATCTTCTACCCATTCTTTTCCAACATACTTATTCAAGAACGCTGTCAGTTCAGGATTACAATGATATGCCCAACGACGATGTGTTATGCCATTTGTTTTATTATTAAATTTAAAAGGAAATAAATCATTAAAATCTTTCATTTCAACTTCTTTTAATAGTTTAGTATGAAGTTCTGCAACCCCATTGATACTAAAAGAACCAACAATGCAAAGACGTGCCATATAAATTAAATCATTATTTATAATGGCGAGAGATTTTACTTTTAAATGATTCTTTCCATAATATTCAGTTAACGTTTCTAAATAAAGCTCATTTATATTTTCAATAATGCTATAAATTCTTGGCAACAAAGGTTTAAATAATCGAATAGGCCATTTTTCTAATGCTTCCGATAAAATAGTATGGTTGGTGAATGCACATGAATTCTGCGTAATATACCATGCCTTATCCCATGTCATTTTTTCTTCATCAATTAAGATTCTCATTAACTCAGGTATTAATAAAGTAGGATGAGTATCATTTATATGTAAAGTTACTTTTTCATGGAAATTCTCTAATGTTGAGTAGTTTTTCTTATGCATATTGACAATCCGACGTAGCCCTGCAAAGACAAAGAAATACTGTTGTTTTAAACGCAATATTTTTCCTTCATCCATCGAGTCATCTGGGTACAAACATTCTGATATTTCACGAATACTACTATCGTATTTATGAACATCTACACCACTTGGATAAAATCCACAGCTCTCAGCCGACCATATAGTTAAACTGTTAACAGTTTTTGTATTGTGACCAACTATCGGAACATCATATGGAACTGCTTTGACATAGATAGCATCATCATGGCTAAGTTCGTTATTTCCATTCTTTTCTATTGTATTTAAATTACCATAAAATGGGACAAGGACCGATTCATCGGCTTTACGAACTTCCCAAACAAATTCATCTTGTAACCATGGCTCAGGTAATTCAACTTGTTTTCCATCAATAAACTTTTGTTGAAAAAAGCCAGATTGATAGCGAATACAATTTCCATGACCTGGATATGACAATGATGCCATAGAGTAAGAAAACAAGCTGCTAGACGTCCTAGACCGCCATTTCCAAGACCAATATCGCTTTCTTGGCTTTCAATATCGTTTATATCTAATCCTAAACTTTTTAATGCTTCATTAACGATTGGGTACAAACCAAGATTCATTAAGTTATTCGTTAATAATCGACCCATTAAAAATTCCATTGAGAAATAATAGACTTGTTTTAATTGTTGATTTTTAATAACTTCTTTTGATTCAATCCAATTATTACCTATATATTCTCTTACTAACATGGCTAATACTACATATTTTTGTTGATCTGTGGTATCAGTAAATCGTTTGCCATACACTTCTTCTACACGTGTTGTATAGGCTTTTATAAATGTATTTTTTTCACTAAAAATACTAACCATCATAACCACCTCTTTTATTCGTTACTTTTCCGAATTTAATTATATCATTTTTAGTCTTATATATAAGGGTGTTATCGATTACATATTTAAGATATAAAAAAAGAATGATACATTTAACTCACGTGTATATCATTCCTTTTTTGAATCATTACGCTATAGTTTAATTATTTTAACTTCCCCAGGCAATAAATGCAAATTAAGGTTTTTATTCAAATCAAAATAAAATGATTCCTCTATATTTTCAAACTGTGAGAAAAGTAATTTTGCATTATTTGCAGTATTACCTGAAATTTCCCTTAGATTATCTAATAAAGCAGTTGTATTTGTAGTTGTAAATGGGTCCGTGTTAGCAAATATCATTAAAACATTATCTTCAGTCTCTCCATGTTTACCAGGTTCTATATAAGAAAAACCAATAACAGGTGCATTTTCATAATCGAAATATATTGGTACAAAATCTGTTATATCAGAAATTGTCGAGATATAATGCTCACGAATCTTCGAAACTCGGTCTAAAATATTTGGTATATCCCATCTCAAAGGATTGAGATAATGCAAAGCATATTTATCAAATAATGCCAATTTTCCGTAGTAGCGATCAGTTTCATCTAACATAAACTGTTCATTTGGTCGTGCGTCTAAACCTGTATTCATAGGTTGTATTTCATAAAGTTCTTGTCCTGAATTGATAAAGGGAACTGTATTAGGGACAAACATATTCAAAATAGTTAACATCTCTGATAATTTTTTCCCGCCCTCACGTGCTGCTAGCCGTGGTGTATCGTGTGTTTCTCCACAAGCAAATATCGGACAGACTAATTTATCTGAATGATACATGAAGTTATGTAAATAGCGTTCTTTATAACGGGGTTCATGCCAAAAACCTGATCCAATGAACATATTATAACCTAAATTTCTTGTATTACAATCATTTTTAGGATCAAGTTCTTCAGCGATAAAACAAAAATGTGGATCTATTTCACGTGCTTTTGAAATAATCATATTCAATAAGTCACTTGAAAGTGCGTGCCCCATATCAATTCTGGCACCATCAATACCATAGCGATTTTGATAGTAAGGAATAACACCAGATAACGTTTCCCACAAGGCATTGTTTGGCTTACTACCTGCATAAAAATTACATTTAATAGTATCAAATAAG
>CAWGPU010000004.1:0-277085 GCA_963824615.1 uncultured Haloplasmataceae bacterium
AACCCGCGTCCGAAAACATTGACTCCCTGATTTTCTGTGGGTTTATCTTGTCTTTAAAATTATTAAGTAATCTCAGTTAATTGAGATTAAGGTAATAGCTAATTAAATTTAATATGGATTGTGGGTTTATTTGGGTAACCATGTCAATATTTATTTTTGTTTAATATATTCATTGATTGCTTCTGCGGCTGTTTTTCCTGCACCCATTGCAAGAATTACGGTTGCAGCACCTGTTACGGCATCTCCACCAGCATAAATTCCAACACGTGTCGTTGCCATTTTTTCATCTACCACTAGACAACCCCATTTATTAGTGTCAATTCCTTTTGTCGTTGAACGAATAAGTGGATTAGGTGATGTTCCAATTGACATGATAACTGTGTCTACATCAATAGTAAAGTTGGAACCTTCTTTTGTAATCGGTCTTCTACGACCTGATGCATCAGGCTCACCGAGTTCCATTTCGACACATTCAATAGAAGAAACTTCTTTATTTTCATTTCCATTAATTTTTACTGGATTATTTAATAATTTAAAGATAATGCCTTCTTCCATCGCATGGTGAACTTCTTCACGTCGTGCGGGAAGTTCATCTAATGAACGACGATAAACGATATATACATTCTCTGCACCGAGTCGTTTAGCCGTACGGGCCGCATCCATTGCGACATTTCCACCACCGACAACAGCGACTGATTTACTTTTTCTGATTGGAGTATCATATCCATCTATATAAGCTTTCATTAAATTAACGCGTGTTAAATATTCATTAGCTGAATAAACACCGATTAATGATTCACCATCAATTTTCATGAAACTTGGAGTACCTGCTCCTGTTCCCACAAAAACAGCTTCATAGCCCATTTCTTCTAATTCATCAATGGATAATGTTTTTCCTATGACCATGTTTGTCATTATCTCAACACCAAGGTCTTTTAGATTATCAATTTCTTTTTGAACAATTGCTTTTGGTAAACGGAATTCAGGAATTCCATAAACTAATACACCACCTGGTGTATGAAAGGCTTCAAAAATAGTAACTTCATAACCAAATTTTGCTAAATCAGAAGCACAAGCAAGTCCACTAGGACCAGAGCCAACAATGGCAACCTTATGTCCATTTGTTTCTGGTTTTACTTGTTTTTCTTGACTATTTTGCATATGGTAATCGGCGACAAAACGCTCTAAACGACCAATTGCGACAGGTTCACCTTTAATACCACGGACACATTTTTCTTCACATTGTGATTCTTGTGGGCATACACGGCCACATATGGCTGGTAATAAATTTGATTCTGTAATGCTTTTATAAGCCCCTTCAAAATCTTTAGCGATAACATGTTGAATAAAATCAGGAATATTAACTGAAACAGGACAACCATTAATACATGGTTTATTTTTACAATTTAAACAACGAGTTGCTTCTTCAACAGCCATGTCCTCTGTATAGCCTAAAGTAACTTCAAGATAATTTTTATTTCTTACATTTGGATCTTGTTCTGGCATATTTACTTTTTTTAAAGACATATTAGGCATTTCGAACACCTCCTGTTAATCGACATACATGTTGGTTTTCTTCTTGTTCTTGAGCTTTATAAAAACGGTTACGTGTCATTAATTCGTCAAAATCAACTTCATGTCCATCAAAATCAGGACCATCTACGCAGGCGAATTTAGTTTCTCCATTTACTGTTACACGGCAACCACCGCACATTCCTGTACCGTCTATCATAATCGGATTTAAACTAACTAATGTTTTAATATGATAAGGCTTAGTGACAAGAGAAACGAATTTCATCATGATGATAGGCCCGATGGCAATTACCATATCGTATTCATTTCCTTCATCAATTAATCGTTGCAAAATATTAGTAACTAATCCTTTTTCTTTATAACTACCATCATCAGTACAAATAAACAAACGATTAGATACATTTTCCATTTCTTCTTCAAGAATCACTAATTCCTTGTTTCTAAAGCCTGTTATTACGTCTACTATAACGCCCATATTGTGAAGTGCCTTAGCTTGTGGATAGGCGATTGCGCATCCAACACCACCACCAACAATTGCCACTTTTTTTACATTCTCTAAATGAGTAGGTACACCAAGTGGTCCTACAAAGTCAAGTATTGAATCTCCTACTGCTAAACTACCTAATAACTTAGTTGATTTTCCAACTTCTTGGAAAATAATAGTAACGGTTCCTTTTTCCCTGTCATAATCCGCAATCGTAAGTGGAACACGTTCACCTTGCTCATCTACTCTAAAAATGATAAATTGACCAGCTTGAGCTTTTCTAGCTACATATGGTGCATCCACTTCTAGAAGGGTTACAAAATCATTTAGTTTTTGTTTTCGTACAATTTTATACATGTGAATCCCCCTTAAAAACTTATTATTAAAAAACGACAAGTCTATTATATCATAACTTACTCTATATCCAAATAATAATTTTTCTGAATTTTATTAGTAATCAATTATATCTTGTATTCAATAAATGGTATAATAAAATCAAAATAAATAAGTAAAGAGATGATATCATTGAAAAGCCAAAAGATACGTTTAAAAGCACCTGAAATGGATCCCTTGAAAATAGGGATGGGTTGGAATATTGAAGAACTTGAGTATCCACAAATTATCATTGAAAGCACTTATGGTGACAGTCACCCAGGAAGTGCTCATTTAAATTCTATCGTTGAAAAAGTAAACGAAGGGATTAATGATTCTTTCGGAAAAGCAGCTAAATATTTTACAACAGATATTTGTGATGGCCAATCACAAGGTCATGATGGAATGAATTATTCATTAGCTTCAAGAGAATATATCGCGAATATGATTGAAATCCATGTAAATGCGACAGGCTTTGATGCAGGGGTATTTATTGCTAGTTGTGATAAAGGAATGCCTGCTCATTTACAAGCCATAGCCAGATTAAATATACCCTCAATTATTGTTCCGGGTGGTGTTATGAGCGCTGGGCCTAATGAGTTAACCCTTGAACAAATTGGTGGTTATCATGCACAATTAGTGAGGAAAGAGATCACACAGGAGCAATTTGATTATTATAAACATCATGCTTGTCCTAACTGTGGTGCTTGCTCATTTATGGGAACTGCATCAACAATGCAGATTATGGCTGAAGCATTAGGAATGGCTTTACCTGGTACTGCATTAATTCCTGTTAAAAATGATGATTTATTAAATGCTGGATATGTTGCAGGAAGACAAGCGATTCAATTAGCTAAAATGGAATTATTACCCAAGCAAATAATGAGTAAAGAAGCTTTTTTAAATGCGATAATGGTTCACGCTGCGATTGCTGGGTCAACGAATACTTTAATTCATTTACCAGCTATTGCCCATGAATTAGAGATTGAAATTCTCCCTGAAACATTTGATGAAATACATCGGAAAATACCTTGGATTTTAAATATTAGACCTAGTGGAGATTATCCTGCAGAATACTTTTATTATGCAGGGGGAGTCCCAGCAGTTATGGAAGAAATAAAAGAACATTTATATTTAGATGTATTAACTGTGACAGGAAAAACATTAGGAGAAAATCTCTTGGAATTAAAACAAAATGGTTATTACGAAAAATGTCTTCTCAATTTAGAAAAATTAGGGTTAACAAAGGAAACAATTATTAAATCAGCTCCTCATCCATTACAAGTTAATGGAGCGATAGCGATTTTAAAAGGAAATATAGCGCCACTAGGAGCAGTGACGAAGCATTCTGCGATAAAAAAAGAAATGCTTCAAGTGACTTTACGTGCAAAGCCATATAACAGTGAAGAAGAAGCAATAAATGCCATTTTAATGGGAAAAATAAAACCTGGTGATGCGGTTATCATTCGTTATGAAGGTCCTAAAGGTAGTGGAATGCCTGAGATGTTTTATACAACTGAGGCCATAGCATCAAGCAATGCCTTATCAAAATCGGTAGCACTGATTACTGACGGTCGTTTTTCAGGTGCTTCAAGAGGACCGGCTATCGGTCATGTTTCACCTGAAGCAAGTGAAGGTGGCCCCATTGCATTAATAGAAGAGGATGATTTGATTAAATTAGATATACCAAATAGACAAATTGATATCATAGGAGTTAATTTAGAAGAAAAAAATGAAACTGAAATTACAGAAATCTTAAGACAAAGAAAAGTAAAATGGATTAAGCCTAAACCTAAATATACTAAAGGTGCTCTTGGTGTCTATACTAAATTAGCTGTTTCTCCTATGAAAGGTGGATATATGGAGTAACTACAAAGTTGAAAACATCAGAAAATAATAGTTAGGATATCTAAAAATGATTAGATGGATATGTTTGTCAAGTTTAAGAAAAGGCATGTGAGAGATATAATGTTTAAAAAAATTTGTTTTATCGTTTCTATATTAGCTTTTTGGGTCAGTTTATCTAGTTGTACGAATAAACAGGAAGCATTAGGAGATTTAATAATAAAAAAAAGTACTAAAAATTTTGATTGGTTAGGCAATGATACTCCAATAACAATTAAAAGTGTGGCAAATAATGCTTATTTATCTTATTATATTTATAGTCAATTGAAATTTATTAACAGTAATGGTGATATTTCTTGGTCTATGGATGGAAACGTAGTTCCCAAATTTGCCTATACTGATGATGGTATCCTATTTACCTATACATCTGATAATAAACAATATCTAGAATATCTTGCTAATAACGGTAATGAATTGTGGAATAAAGGCCCATATGATAGTGCAAAAGTCTTTGAAGTTAAACAAAATATTTATATATCTACGAGAATAAATCAAGAAGTTACCATAAATTTATTATCTAGTAATGGTGATGAATCAACATTTATCAAATTAGCTAAAACAGTTACTTCTATCAACGAGTTAAATGAGAATAGGATTTTATTAACTACTTCAGATGATACTTTAATTATTACAGACCTTAGTGGAACTATAATTAAGAAAATTGAAGATGTAAAATTATTTGATGATGATTTTAATGGGAAATTAATTGTTTATACCAAACATCTTAATCAACAAATTCAATGTTTAGATTATGATGGCAATGAAATAGCTCATATTGATGCCTTTTATGATTATGTTAATTATTATAAAAATAACAATGATTCTTTTTATTTGACAAATGAAAAAGAATCATCATATCATATTGAAAAATATAATAATAATTTGGAAAAACAGTGGTCTATACAATTACCTACTATGATAAACAATTTTTTAGTGCAAGGAGACTATTTTTCTTTTTATACAATTGATGAAAACATTAATAACTTATATAAATATGATACTGATAATAATTTAATTTTCAAATATACTGTTACAGGTGGAATAGAAGCACTTCGTGAAGTAGGGAATCGTTATTTGCTTAATTATAATGAAGGTACAAACCATATTGTTGTTTATTTAGACAGTAGCGGGAATGAATTACTTAAATTAACTGATAAAGGAATAGGATTTATGAGTGTTGGAGCTGATGACTTGGTATATCCTTATAAGGATACTATAACTGGAGATATTTATATTAAAAAAATTGATGAAAATGGGAAATCTATTTATCAGCACGGACCTTACAAAGACGTACTATGGGTGATTGATTTAAATAATGAGAAAACGATGGTTTTGTATAAATCCTTAAGTTCAATGAATATAGCGATATTAGATAAATTGGGCGAGGTAATATTCGACCAAAAATTAATTGGTTATGAGAAAAAGATATCGCAAAATGACCCATCATTAATATTATATACGAAAGCTTTAGATGGCATAGTATCTGAGGTTACGGTTTTTTCGGATGAATTACTAAGATTAGAAAGACAAGCTTACATATATTTATTATAAAGTCGTTTTTAACGGCTTTTTTTATATATTGTTGTGATATAATTTAATTAATAAATATAAAGAGAGGTTATATATGGAAATTAAAGAAGTAATAAAACAAATGACATTAGAAGAAAAAGCTTCTTTATGTTCGGGGAAAAATGTATGGGAGACACAAGATATAAAAAGGCTTGGTATACCTTCTTTATCGATGTCAGATGGGCCTCATGGACTACGAAAACAACTTGATAAATCCGATATTCTAGGGATAAATAATAGTTACCCTGCAACTTGTTTTCCAACTGCTGTTACGACTGCTTGCTCATTTGATAGGGATTTACTTGAAAAAATGGGGGAAGGGATTGGAAATGAATGCATTGATAATGATGTCGATATTATTTTAGGACCAGGAGTGAATATGAAACGATCACCTTTATGTGGACGTAATTTCGAATATTTCTCAGAAGACCCTTTTTTAACAGGAGAATTAGGAGCTTATTTTGTACGCGGGGTCCAAAAATGCGGAGTGGGGGTATCATTAAAACATTTTGCGGGAAATAACCAAGAGACATTACGTTTAACTGTTAGTGCTGAAATAGATGAAAGAGCACTTCGAGAAATTTATTTAGCGAGTTTTGAACGCATCATAGAAGAAAAACCTTATACTCTTATGTGTAGTTATAATCGTATAAATGGTATTTATTCGAGTGAAAACAAATATTTATTGACAGATGTTTTAAGAAATGAATGGGATTATAAGGGTGTATTAATCACTGATTGGGGAGCATGTAATGATAGGTTATTAGGAATAAAGAATGGTCAAGATTTAGAAATGCCATCTAGTTATGGTATAAATAATCAACTGATTATTGATGCCGTTAATAATGGTGAATTAGAGGAAAATATTCTTGATAAAACTGTTGAAAGAATCCTAAATTTAGTGTTTAAATGTCGTAGCCAAAAAAAAGATTGCAGACAACATGATAATCATAAGCTTGCTTATGAAATAGCGAGCGAATCACTCGTTTTGTTAAAAAATGATGATCATTTATTACCTTTAAAAGAAAATACTTCCATCGCAATTATTGGTGAAATGGCTAAAAATCCACGTTATCAAGGAAGTGGAAGTTCAAAAATTAATCCGATGCAACTAGACAATGTGATAGAGATATTGAATAAGGAAAATAAATCATATAACTATGCTCAAGGTTACTCTCTTGAAACAGGTATTAGTAAAATAGATTTATTAAATGAAGCAATAGAGATTGCTAAAAAGGTGGATATTCCCATTGTTTTTATCGGTTTAACAGAACAATATGAATCAGAAGGCTTTGATAGGGTGACAATGGACTTACCATTTGCACAGAATCGGTTAATTGAAGAAGTAACTAAAGTCAATTCTAATGTAGTGGTGGTTTTATCAGGAGGGGCTCCTGTAGCAATGCCATGGTTAAGTGAAGTGAAAGTGTTACTCAATGCTTATTTAGCGGGAGAAAGTGGCGCTAAAGCAATTGTTGATATTCTTTATGGAATCGTGAACCCAAGCGGTAAACTAGCAGAAACATATCCTTTAAAATTAGCAGATAATCCTTCTTTTTTAAATTTCCCAGGTGGAAACAAATCAGTTTATTATGAAGAAAGTATTTATATTGGTTACCGTTATTATGAAAAAAAAGGACAAAAGGTCCTATTTCCTTTCGGTTTTGGGTTGAGCTACACGACATTTCTTTATCATGACTTAAAGGTTAATAAAACTGAAATAGAAGAAAACGAAAAATTAGAAGTTACTTTCAACATTAAAAACACTGGATTAGTTGCTGGTAAAGAAGTGTGTCAATTGTATGTTAGAGATATAGAATCAACTGTTTTTAAACCAGTAAAGGAATTAAAAGGTTTCGATAAAGTTTATTTAAATGTCGGTGAAGAAAAAAAAATCACAATGAAATTAGATAAACGATCATTTTCTTATTACCATGTCACTTTAAAAGATTGGGTTGTAGAATCAGGTGATTACGAAATTCTAATTGGTACTTCATCACTTGATATTAAGTTAAAAACTATTGTGAAGGTAAATTCCATAAAAGAAGTAAAATCACCTTATAAAAAAAATGATTTAGAATCTTACTATAATTTAGACAGACCATTTAATAAAGATGAATTTGTAAATTTATTAGGTAGAGTATTACCTCCATCAAATGAAGTTTCTAAAAGACCCTATCACTATAATTCAACCTTACAAGAGATGAGTCATACCTGTATCGGAAAAATCATTGTATGGATTGGAAAAAGACAAATTAGAAATGCAACTCAAGATGAATCTACTAGAAGAATGATGGAAAAGTCACTTATTCAATTACCTTACCGGGCGCTCATTAGCTTTAGTGAAAATACATTTTCAAAAGAATTTGCGGATTGCTTATTACTTTTAATCAATGGTAAGTATTTTAAAGGGATTAGAAAAATGATTCACTTAAAAAATAAATCAAAATCGAGGGATAAAAATGAATAAAAGAATAGCGTTAAAAGAATATGCAGCTTATGGGATTTCCGGGATGGGTCAAAACATGGTCTATATTTTATCTTCTATGTTTTTGATGATATATTATACGGATGTATTTATGATTCCCCTTCAGGTAGTTGGGATTCTTTTCCTTGTTGCACGTTTATGGGATGCCTGTAACGATTTTATCATGGGAGTCATCGTTGATAATACAAGAACTAAATGGGGAAAATTGCGTCCATTTCTCATGATTGCTCCAATTCCGATTGCGATACTAACAATTTTAACTTTCACTGCACCTAATCTAACGTATTCACTAAAGATTGTCTATGTTTTTGTAACCTATATTTTGTGGGGAATGTTTTATACTGTAGGAGATGTCCCATATTGGGGGATGTCAGCGTCTATGACAAATGACACAAAAGAACGAACTATCTTAATTACAGTAACACGCTTCTTAACAATGGTAGGAGCCGGTACTGCGATGATTGTTATTCCAAAATTAGTTAATACATTAGGTAATGGTTCAGATAGACAAGGATATTTTTTGACAGCTATTATAATTGCGGTAGTAGGTTGTGGTCTATTTTATTTTGCCTTTTTTGGCACAAGAGAAAGATTTGAAGCACAAAAAGAAAAAACAACATTAACGGGTAATTATCATCTATTAAAACAAAATATACCTTTACTCATTATCTTATTATCGAGTGTTTTAGGATTTAGTCGGTTTATGGCACAATCAGCAGGCACTTATGTGGCGAAGTATAACTTAGGTGATGGTGAGCTATTATCAAAAATTAGTGCCGTATTATTCTTGGCTATCTTATTTTCTATAATCTTGACACCATTTTTATTGAAAGTTTTTTCTAAGAAAAATTTATACATTATTTCTAGCATTATTGGAGCTATTTTATATATTATTATGTTTCTTGTTGGTTATCAAAATTTTAATCAAGTTTTGATATTTGTCTTTTTTACTTCACTATCAATAGGATTTTTTAATGTTCTACAAACTGCGATGATTGCAGATTCAGTTGATTATTTAGAATGGAAAACTGGGAAAAGAGCTGAAGGATTATGTTATGCTTCGCAGACATTTTTCTTCAAATTAAGTGGCGCCTTGACGAATTTTACTGTTAGCCAGGTTTTATTTTATACTGGTTTTATCGCTAATTCACCGAATCAACATCCACAAGTATATACAGGAATCTTTAGTTTAGTATCTCTTATCCCTGGTATTGGTTGTTTATTAAGTATTATTCCAATGTTTTTTTATAAATTTACGGAAGATAAACAAAAACAATGTGTTGAGGAAATTAAATTACGTAAAATTAATTTAGGAGGAGATGAATATCTAGATGAAAGCATGGTATAAAGAAGGCATTGTTTATCAAATTTATCCCAGAAGCTTTAAGGATAGCAATGGAGATGGAATTGGAGATATTCGTGGTATTATAGAAAAGTTAGATTATATTAAAGAATTAGGTGTTGATATTGTTTGGTTATCTCCCATATATAAATCACCAAATGATGATAATGGATATGATATTAGTAATTATCTTGACATTATGGATGAATTTGGGAACCTTTCTGATTGGAAAGAGCTGTTAAAAGGGCTTCACGACAGGGGTATTAAACTTGTCATGGATTTAGTTGTAAATCATACAAGTGACGAACATCCTTGGTTTATTGAAAGTAAGAAAAGTAAAGATAACCAATACCGTGATTATTATTTCTATAGACAAGGAAAAGGGAAAAAAGCACCTAATAATTGGACTTCACTTTTTACAGGTAGTGCTTGGGAATATGATAATACAACCGATGAATACTATTTGCACCTATTTAGTAAAAAACAGCCAGATTTAAATTGGGATAATAAAAAAGTGAGAGATGAAGTTAAAAAAGTCATGAAATATTGGTTAGATTTAGGTGTCGATGGTTTTAGATGTGATGTGATTAATATGATATCTAAAAAAGAAGGATTACCTAATGGTAAATATCGTTTAGGTCTTGTTGGGTCTGAATATTATTTGAATGGTCCACATGTCCACGAATATTTAAAAGAATTGCATGATGAAGTGCTATCAAAATATGATTGTTTTACTGTTGGAGAGGCTATTTTTACTAGTACAAAAGATGCGCTTATGTATGTAGATGAGAAACGTAGTGAACTTAACATGATTTTTCATTTTGATCATATGAATGTTGACAATATTTTTAAATGGCTAATTCGTCCATTTAGATTACGGAAATTAAAAAGGGTATTAACAAAATGGCAAAATGATATCAATGGTAAAGGATGGAATTCCTTATATTTAGAAAATCATGATCAACCACGAATCGTATCGCGCTGGGGTGATGATAAAAAATATCGCGTTGAAAGTTCTAAAATGCTTGCGACAATGATTTATTTTCAACAAGGGACACCTTATATTTATCAAGGTCAAGAATTAGGGATGACAAATGCCTATTTTAGCGAATTATCACAATATAAGGATGTTGAGACGCAAAACATTTACCGTTTAGGGCGGAAAAAATTTCATTTATCGCATAAACGGATGATGAAAAAGTTAATGTATATGAGCCGTGATAATGCAAGAACTCCGATGCAATGGAATAAAGAAAAAAATGCTGGATTTACAAGTGGTGAACCATGGCTTGAGGTGAATAGAAATTATTTGGAAATTAATGTAGAAAATGAAATGACTAATCCCAATTCTACTTATCATTATTTTAAAAAAATTATTGCTTTAAGGAAGCAATATGAAATAATTATTTATGGAGATTACAAAGAATATGACAAATTGAATAAGTATCTTTATATTTATGAGCGAAATTTAAATCATGAAAAATTACTGATTATCACAAGTTTTACTGATAAATCAATTAAGTTTACTTTACCGAATACACTTCAATATCAAAATGCGACATTATTACTATCAAATTATGAAGTAAAAGATGATTTGAAAGAATTTTACACCAAACCATATGAGGCACGAGTGTATTTATTAACATAAGGAATTTATAAAGACTGCTAAATAAAGATAAATAGGGCAGTAAAACTGTCCTATTTATCTTTATATATAATCGTAATGTCTAAAGTTAATTGGAAAATGATTATCTGGGTCATAGACTTCAAAACGATAACCATACCTTTTTAAAAGCATAATAACAGATGGTAGAGCTTTTACTGATATTTTCTTTTCATGCATTAAAACAACAATTCGGTCTGGGTAATGTTGTAACTTTAAATCAAATTGAATGTTTTTTAATACCTGGGAAACAGATGAACAGTTCCAATCTTTCGTATCAACATTCCAGTCCCAAACCTTAAAATCGTACTTCAATAGACTATTAATATGTTGGTCTGTTAATTTATTACCTCCTGAAAAAGGAGGTCTTACAAGAGATGTTTTATAACCTGTCATTGCATAAATTAAATTTTGTTCTTCTAACATTTCATTCACAAAATTTTCTGAAGCATTTTTTCCTGTATATAATTTCTTATAGATATGGGTCATTGAATGAAGTCCAATATAATGGTTTCTACTAAGTATTTCAAGTAGGATAGCTGGTGGATAAATTTCTATATTATTGCCAACTAAAAAAAAGGTTGCCTTTATGTCGTTGTCACCTAGTATAGTTAAAATTTTATTTGTATTAAGTGATGGCCCATCATCAAATGTCAAATAAGCAATTTTGTCATTTTCAGCATTAACAGATACATTTTTAGGGGGATAAATAAAAAGAAAAACAGTAATTAAGGAAAATAGACATATTTTATTTAAGAAAAATGGTTTTTTAAACATACTATCACCACTTCTAGTTTTCATCAAACTAAGAAATATAAACAAAGAATTGATAAAAGAAAACAGTCAGTTTCTACCAAATAAATAAATTAATTGAGGTGAAATATGAAATTATATAAATCTTATCTATATATCTTATTAAGTTATCTAGTCGCATTATTTATTGGGTATATAAGCTATGAGATGCTAATAAACCACTACAATTTACTACTATCAACATTGATTGCTGATATTATTTGTACCATTGTCATCTTTTTGTTTAGTGTTATTGTACATAATTCAAGTGTGTATGATCCATATTGGAGTGTAATTCCACCATTTATTTTTCTTCTATGGTTATTTGAAATGAATTTTTTTGTTAGCTCACTTTTTATTCTGTTGATGTTTTTAATATGGTCAACTCGTTTAACTTATAATTGGGCGATTAATTGGCGTGGATTAAAACATGAAGATTGGCGTTATGTTTCATTCAGAAATAATTTCAAAAAACTGTATTGGATTATTAGTTTACTAGGAATTCATTTATTTCCTACTTTAATAGTCTTTTTAGGGATGTTACCTATTTATATGGGATTAAAAAATGGACATATTCTTTATGTATGGTTATTTATATTTGGTTTCACCATCTCTTTAATAGGTGTTGTTATTTCGTATCTTGCTGATATTCATTTAACAAAGCACCGACACTCATTAGAAAAAGAACAAGCAATTCAAATAGGTATATGGAAATATTCAAGACATCCGAATTATTTAGGGGAAATCACCTTTTGGTTGGGATGTTTTGTTGTGGGAATATCATCTGGATTTCAAAATTATTATACGATAATAGGTTTTATAGCGATGGGTGCATTGTTTTCTTTTTTTTCTATCCCTGTGATGGAAAAAAGATTACTTAAAACTAAAGTAAATTATCAAGACATTATCAAAACAGTGCCGAAATTATTTCCTTTTCAAATTAATTTGATAAATCGTAAAAAGATAATTGAAAAATAAGTAAAATCACATTATAATTAGATTAAGAAAAATAGGAGTTGACGAATATGAAAAGTTTAATCACAAAAAAAGAAGAAAAAAAATTCTATTTACACACATATGCTTTACACCCCATCTATTTCGGATTATTATTTGCTATTTTAATATACTTATTATATAATCTTTTCAATGTCATTGCTTATGGTATTGGTTTTAAATTTGATTGGTATCCTATCTTAATTGGTTTGGGATTTGGTATATTTGAAGGATTATTAAATATTTTCATTACTATGAGATTAAATAAAAAAGAACAAAAGTTATATTTTAATTTCAACAAGAAACAACAATCTGATATTTATATTCCGGTATTTTTAAAAAAAGGATTATTTAACGAGTCAAAAGGTGTTTTACTAATATCAAAAGAAAACGTTGAATATAAAGTGTACCAATTATTTGAAAAGAAATCATTGTTCAACGTTCCAAGTACTGAAACTAATATTGTAGTAGATGAAGAGAAGAATCATTGGTTGACAAAAATTCTCACATTGACTAAAAAGACTAATGTTTTGAAGTTAACCACAAAAGATAATGAATATCAATTTGTTATACCATGCTTAGAAGATGTTTCACATCGTATAAAAAGTTATCATATTAGTTAAAGAGTTTCTCTTTAAAAAAAATTATAAACAATTTAAAACGTAAAGAATGAATCTTTACGTTTTTATTTTGGGTTTTTTCATAAAATGTGATAAATTTGAAAAAGTGGATAATAATAAAAAAAAGTAAGCATAAGGAGACAAAAGATGATCCATTTTAATTATCAAATTACCAAAAAAGATTTTATTGATTATTATGACTCCATTTTTTATGAGCAAAAGGGAAAGTGGATTGCCAGTAAATTACCATTATTAGTCATTCTTTCTTTTTTATTTTTTTTATTGGTTTTAATTCAACCGACAATTTTTATAATAAGTGTCTTTACTTTAACACTTACCTTGTTATGTTCCACCCTTATTTTTATACCTTTACTTATCTCATATTATGCTAAAGTTAGTTATCAAAAAAATGATTCAGCACATTATCAAAATGATTATCTTATTAATGAAGAGTCAATAACCATTACTACAAAAAACATATCTTCCGTTTTTAAATGGCAACACTTAGAACGGGTATTTGAAGGTAAAAAAAATCTCTATTGTATTTTTTCGCATGAAAGTATACTAATTATTCCTAAAATAATGGTACATATGGAACAATTACAGGAATTTATAAAACAAAACAAAGTTGATTTAAATTAGTTTTGTTGCCTCAAGTCATAATCTTTATGCTTTTAAAATATACTTTAATAAAGGATATTGATGGAGGTAACTAATGATAGAGGTTAGTGACTACACTAAAGATATATTCTCTATGTTAAGTAATTTATGCTTTCCTACTATAAATCACGTTATAAAAGGAGATTTAATTCAATTTATTAATAATGTCGAGATGGTTCTTGATGAAAAGGAATTAGATTATTTAATACAAGTATTAATACCATTTAATTTATCACAGTTAGAAACTAAACATGATAAATTGAATATAAATTTAGTTGAATTTACTTATGCACTTTATGAGGTATGGATGGAATATATCGAAGAAGAGTTACCAGATGTTGTATTATTTAACAATCATATTGACAAGGAATTTATTGAAGCTACAAACGAAGCCTTATTTACATGTTTACTAAATCAAGATGTATTATTAGTTTATCATAAATTAAATACATTAGAGAAAGTAAAAGAAAAGTTAATTGAAACAAAAATTATTAAGAAATATCAAGACAATGTGATTAAGAATATTAAAAAAGATAGTGAAGACATGTCAACTCGCATTAAGCATGTATTTAAAGTGCTTGATGAATATTTAAATCATCTTGATGCAGATTTATATTTGTTTGAATTTATTGAAGATTATGAGCAATATTGTTTAGTGATTATTGAAACTATTGATAAATTTGATGAGATTATTAAAAGTAGTAAAGAAAAATATTTACAAACGTGTGTTGAAATATTTGGTCCTAGGGTAGCTGCTTTATATAAAGAGATAGAGAGTCGTTATCTTCAAATTGACACATTAAATTTGAAAATACATATCCTAAAATTTTTACAACAAGTAATTAATATAGATTAGTATAATCTATTAATAGGAAGCAAGTTATAATCATTATAATTGATGCTAAAAGGGTGGTACCTATTTATAAATGGGGACCACCTTTTTTTATTATCTATTTTTTCTCTTTTTATTTAGTTAATTATTAATATCCGAGAGAAATGGTTTGTTCTTCAACAAATTGATTAGTATAAAGTCGGTAATAATATCCTTTTTGGGCAATTAGTTCATGATGATTACCTTGTTCTAAAATTTGACCACTTCTAATTACTAAAATCTTATCACAACTAACTATTGTTGAGAGTCTGTGGGCAATTATAAAACTAGTTCTTCCATCAAGTAGAGTATTAATGGCACTTTGTACTTTTCTTTCTGTTTCTGTATCTATTGAAGAAGTGGCCTCATCTAGTACGAAAATGGCTGGGTCAGCTAATATCGCTCTGGCAAATGAGATCAATTGTTTTTCACCAGTTGATAATCTTCCACCACCCTCACCGACTTCTGTAGCGTATCCTTTTTCAAATCCTGAGATAAAACCATGCGCATCTACTAATTTTGCTGCTTCTATCACTTCTTCATCTGTTGCGACTAATCTTCCATATCGAATGTTTTCCATGATAGTACCACTAAATAGGTGGGGATTTTGTAGGACATACCCAAGGTTTGAATGTAACCATCCTAATGAACGTTCACGATAATCTTTCCCATCAATGAGTATTTTTCCTTCTGTTGGTTCAAAGAAACGGCAAATTAAATTTACTACAGTACTCTTTCCTGCTCCTGTTTCACCAACTAAAGCGATAGTGTCGCCTGCATTAACTTTTAAATTAAAGTTTTCTAATATATTTTCTCCATTAGGATATCGGAATGTAACATTGGAAAATTCGATTTCACCTTTAATTTCTTCCCAATTTTCTGATTTAAAATTCATGAAATCGCCATACTTTTTAACTACTTCTTCGCTATCAACAATTTCTGCTTCTGTTTCAAGTAGTGATAATAGACGTTCTGCTGATGCTTGCGCTTGTTGTAATTCTGATAAAACACGCGCAAGCTGTAAAATAGGATCAAAAAATTGCGTTGAATAAGAAATATATAATTGTAATGTACCAATTGTAATAAGGCCCTCTAATACATAATTTCCACCGTTATAAACAGCTAAGGCGGTTCCGACAAATCCTAGTACCAAAACAACGGGAAAGAATAAGGAAGATATAATGGCAGCTTTTATGGATTTTCTTCTCATTGAAGTTGTTAGGCGATCAAAATCGAGGAGATTCTTTTCTTCTAATACCAATGTTTTTGAGGTTTTAGCTCCTGTAATCCCTTCATTAAAAGCACCAGTGATTTTTGAATTAATTTTTCTTACTTCTCGATATAAACGTAACATAAATTGTCTAAATATAATACTAACGATAATAATAACTGGTGTCACAGCTAATGTGATTAACGCTAATTTGATATTGATGATAAACATCACGACCATTATTGCGCTCATCATCATAAGCCCCCAACTCATGTCAATAAGTCCCCAGGAGATTATTTCACTTAATCTTCTAGCATCACTTGTTAACCGTGCCATTACCCAACCAACGGGAGTATTGTTGAAATAATTAAATGATAATGATTGTAATTTTTCAAATGCTGCTTTTCTTAAACTATACGATAATTCTACTTCAATAGTACCTGCTTGTTTAATGAAAATATAAATGAGTATGGCTTGTGCGATGACAAATGATAACAAGAGACTCCCATATCTCATTAATACGTTGTAATCTATAGCCTCATGTGCCTTAGTTGTTTTATCAACATAATCAAGCACATACTTAGTAACAACTGGGAATCCTGCATCAAAAACGGCAATGATAGCTACGCAAATGACGCCAATAATCGCATGTTTTTTTAATGGTGCTAAATAGTGAAATATCTTTTTCCAAGTTTTAAAATTGATATTTGTCGAAAAATCCTGTTCTTGAAATTCTTCCATCCTATTCCACCCCTTTCAAATCTAAATTTTCTTCGAGGGTAGTTTGAATACCCCATATTTTTTTATAAACTTTATTATTTTGCAGTAATTCTTGATGAGTTCCCATTTCAAGGATTTCCCCATCTGCCAAAACAATAATTTTGTCTGCTTCCATCGCAGTTGCAATCCGGTGAGTAATAATAATTTTAGTTAAATCATGTGATCTTTCTTGTAGGGCATTTCTAATTGATAAATCGGTTTCCGTATCCACTGCACTTAATGAATCGTCAAAAATTAATATAGGTAAGTTTTTCACTAACATTCTAGCAATAGCGACTCTTTGACGTTGGCCACCTGATAATGTAACACCGCGTTCACCAATTAAAGTAGTATAACCTTTTTCAAAGTGAATTATATCTTCATGAATCGAAGCAATAGATGCAGCTTTATAAACTGATTCTTCATCAGGATTTTCAGAAATGATGCCGATATTTTCATAAATAGTTTTTGAAAATAGGAATGGTTCCTGTAAAATAATTCCCACATATTTTCTGATCCATTGTTTGTCGATTTTATTTAATTCTACTCCATCAATTTTTATAGACCCCTCTGTATAATCATATAATCTCACGAGTAGGTGTGCTAAAGTAGATTTCCCACTTCCTGTTTTACCTATTATAGCGATTGTTTCACCTTTATTAATGTTAAAAGAGATGTTTTTTAAGGTTGGTACAGTTGCATCGCTAAATACAAAACTTACGTTTTCGAAGCTAATGTTTCCTGTTATTTCTGGCTTTAATAGATCACTTTCTTGATATTCATCTTTAGTATCTAAAATTTCTTGAATTCTTCTTACTGAAACGGTACTTTTGCCTAAATCCACAATCATACGGGCTAATTGTCTAATTGGCCATAATATAAAGTTAATTAAAGAGATAAAAGCAATGAGTTCACCAACAGTAATTTGCCCAGTAACAGCGAAATAGGCACCTAAAATTAAGGTTGAAATGATTTGAAGCATACAAATTAAATCAGAAGTAGCCCAATAACGAGCCATGTTATTAATAATTTTCTGAACATTATTACTATATTTTCGACTATAACTTTCAAAATGATCTATTTCATAGCGTTCTCGTGCGAATGCTTTGACAACTCGTATACCTGTTAAATTTTCCTGTAAGGCAGTTGACATTTTCCCTTCTGATTCATCAGTTTCTGTAAAGACTTGTTGAATCTTTTTAAAGAATTTAAAAGCAAAAACAAAAATGATTGGGACAACAATAAGTGAAATGAAAGTTAATGTAACATTTATTGAAAACATTTGTATTAAATCAAAAACAAATAGAAATACGATTCTAAACATCTCGGGTAATTGATTACCGATAAACCCTCTTACTGTGTCAACATCAGATGTACTTCTTTGAATTAAATCGCCTGTTTCAGCGTGTGTATGATAAGAATAAGATAATTTTTGAATATGGTCATATAAACGAACACGAACATTATAAGCAACATTTTCAGAAAAAACCGCATTACTTCTTCCCGACAAAAACATAAGTAGTGCACGAATGAATTGTAAGGAGACTAAAGCAATTCCTAAAAATAGAAGTTGTTTTAATGGTGTTGTTCCTTTATCAATAAAATATGTAAATAGATAAGGTAATCTGGTTGCTGCCTCATTTACTGGTTTAGCAATTATATGATCATACGCATGTTCATAAAATAATGGGACAATTGTTAATGTGTAGCTAACAATAAGTAATGAAAAAATCGAGATGATTAAATAAATGATGTCTTTTTTTATCCAACTGAAAACAGTTTTAATATACCTCATATTATTCCCCCTTTAAATTTAGTTCAATAAAGTATATATAATTGAAATTTTTCTCCAAAAAAAAATAGGAGAATGTCTTCACACTCTCCTAAATAATTTCAATTAAGAATAAACATAGGAATTTTTTTAAAGAAAAATTCATAAAAAAACATAGTAATCGTTACCTTTTCGATTCACCTGTTATAAAGAATCTTCCTGTGAAGACAATGATATTAAGATATTTAGTTTTTGTGAGATTGTTTTTAATTTTATTAATCATTCTCTTCACCTCCGTTTATTTATTTTATTTCTTAATAATATTAACAGTGTTTATATTTGTTGTCAATCTTTTCCATTAAATATTTTGTTTTTTGTTAATTTTAATACATATAAAATATAATATATTAACAATTCAAATATTTTGTGATATTATATAAGGTATGTATAGATAGGCATATTATTTACTTTATAAAATTAAAATCAGTCTCATTAGACTGACAAAGAAATATCTATTATATGATTTTAAATTGTATTTTTTTTTGCGTATGATTAACAATACTTTGAATGAAGTAAATAGAAGGTAAAGTTTTTCCTGTCTCAATATCACGCAATAGATTAACATTTAAATTACAAAAATTTGCAAAATCATCAATAGTCATTTGTTTACTTAATCTTAAGTTTACTAATTCCTATATAATTTGATATTGAAAATCTAAATTTTCATATTCCTCTTTAATCTTTTCCTCATTAAAAATTGATTCTTTTAAGTTATTTAGATTCATAAAATCACCTATCTTATTATATGATAAGATGAATAATATTATGAAGATGTTTATTTTATTGTTACTTTTAATTCTTTATTTAAAGCTTTTGACATTTTACTTAATATAGTTAAAGATGGTAGTGTTTTTCCGTTTTCAATTCTGCTAATGTTTGATTGTTTAGTACCAATCAATTTAGCTAAATCTTTTTGAGACATTTTGTTTTCTATTCTTATTTGTATCAATTGTTTTATAATATCATATTCTAACTCTAAATCACCATATTCTTTTTTTACATTACTATTTGAATCTAAAATATTCTTTTTTAATTCTTTTAAATTCACGAAGAACAAATCATCTATTTTTAGAATCGTTAATTATAGTCACCTGTTCATTATTAATCAACGAAACTTCCATCATTGCTTCAAATATTCCAGTTTCAACGTTTATATTTTCTTTTCTTAGTTACTCATTAAACTCATCATAAAGTACTTTTACCTGTTCTGGTTGCTACTTCGATGAAGCTTGTCAGGTTGCCACTGGACGTGACACCATATAAAGTGATATGACATGAAAATAATAAAAATAAGTTAGGTGATAAATTGTTAGAAATAAAAGATATTGAAAAAGTGAATGAAGTCATACAAGAAGATTTAGTGGTTTTAATCACTAAAACAAGAAATTGTTCGGTCTGTACTCCTATTTCGCAACGCTTAGAGCTTTTAATGAAAGATTATCCAGCAATTCCTTGTTATAGTATATATACAGATGAATTAGAAGTATTTAGTGGTCAATTTCTCGTTTTTACTGTTCCTACCATATTTATCTTTTCACAGGGAAAAGAATTATTAAGAGAATCTCGTTTTGTGGAATTTAATAACATTAAACGATTGTTAATGTTATTTACATCTTAAAAAAAATAAAAGGCGGAAAATTTAATATGAATATAGAATTCATAATAGATGATTTAAAGAAAAGTTATTTTAAAGATAGAAAAATTAAAATAGTGACTGAAATACTAAAAGGATATTCTTTTGATAAAAAGTTTTATATAGAAGATGATATGCATAATAAATATGTTTTGCGTCTATCTGATTTTAATATTCTATCTAAGAAAGAAAAAGAATTTGCGGTTATGAAGGAAATTGAAACATTACAGGTTAAGATGAGTAGGCCTATTTTAATAGCTAGCAATGAAAATGAAGGTGTATGTTTCCAATTAGTTTCTTATATAGAAGGTCAGGATGCCTTAGAATCACTAAAAGATTACTCTTTAGATACTCAATACAAAATTGGATTAGAGGCAGGTCGGGAACTTAAAAAAATGCATTATTTAAAAGCTCCTAGTGCATATAAAGATTGGTATGAAATTAAAGTTAATAAAAATGCTCGTTATGTAGAAGCCTATAAAACATTAGGCATTAAAATAAAAGGTGAAGAGAATATCATTAACTTTATGAATAAAAATATTGATTTAATGAGAAATCGTCCCAATCATTTTCAACATGATGATTTTCATGTTGGAAATATTATTATTAAAGACGGGAATTATGCGGGAGTAATTGATTTTAACCGTTATGATTATGGTGACCCTATTCATGATTTCTATAAAGTACCTATGTTTAGTGCTGAAGTGAGTATTCCTTTTTGTATTGGGCAAATTAATGGTTACTTCAACAACCAAGTACCTGATAATTTTTGGAAACTTTATACCTTGTATGTTGCAATGAGCCTATTTCCTACTATTGTTTGGTCAAAGAAATATTACCCAGAAGATTTAGACGATATGATTGAAAGAGTAGATAGAATGTATGAAGAACATAAAGGCTTTGAAAGAATGATTCCTACTTGGTATCAGTAGGGTGGTTTATGTTATACTAAATTATAGATAATAAAAAGGAGTTAGGTATGAATATTTTAGTTGTAAACGATGATGGTTATTTATCTAAAGGAATTGAAATTTTAACGAATGCATTTAAAAAAATAGGTAATGTTGTAGTAGTTGCGCCTCATACAGGGCAAAGTGGAGCAGGTAGTTCAATTACAGTTGGAGAAGGGTTAAATGTTTATCAACATGATGATGCTATTTGGAGTGTTGATGGTACGCCTAGTGATTGTGTCAAATATGCATTATATGGATTGAAACTAGATGCCGATTTAGTTGTTTCAGGTATTAATAATGGTTTAAATATTGGAATTGATACCATTTATTCTGGTACTCTTGGGGCAACAATGGAAGCATTACTTCATGGTAAAAAGGCAATTGCTTTTTCAACTGATTTTGAAAATTTTACAATCGCTTTAGAAGGAATAGATTCTGTAATTCAATATATTTTTAAACATGAATTATTATCAAATGAATATGTTTTAAATGTTAATTTTCCTAAGATTGGTTTTAACAAATCAAAAGGAATATTAATTACCGATTTAGCAATTCGGGGATTTGAGATAGAATATTTACCTGATGGTGATAAAATGTGTTCTACGAGAACATTTAAACCTTATCAATATATAGAAGGAACTGATCTTTGGGCATTTAAGCATGGTTACACATCGATCACACCTTTAAAATTAGGAAATGGTGATACTAAGAGTGTCATAAAACTAAATGAAAAAATAAAAAAAGAATAAAAAGTCTTACAAATAGTAATGAATTTGAAAATAAAAAAAACTCTAGATATACTAGAGCTTTTTTATTTTCAATATCTTTAAACATTTTAGATATTAATTCTTAGCTGACCTTGTCTATTACTAGGACTTATTATTTTTTAAAGATTGCTTAATGAATATTAATAAAAATACCGAATAAGCTGCAACAATCATCAATTCAATAATATACATATAATAATAATTTTGATATATAGATGTATATGGACTATTAGGTATTCTTAACAGTTTATTTGTTTCTAATGTATATGATAAATTATCAATACTACTATAAATTCCTGAAAGGAAAAAAATGATTCCAATCATAAGATAAACAATATATTTTTTTGTGCACATTTTTTTAAAAAATAATAAAATAACATTAGTAATATAAAACAATAAAAGCATAAACTGTGGTATGTAATTAAAAATAATGCGCCAAGATTGATAAGAATAATATCTATAATATAGTGTGTGAAATTGTTTATTTGCTAAAATCCCACCTTTAATCAAAATGAAAAAATATAATATTTGCAAGATGATTAATATACTAAATGATACTATTAATCCTATTCGTAATTTTTTCTTGGTAAATAAAAAATGTATTAATAAAAAAATAATGATGATAATAATCGGATTAATGATTAACTCAAAGAGATCTACCATTGCCACATAATTACTGGCAATAGCATTAGAGAAATGTTTTAGAAAAAAGGTAAAAAAATCATAAATTATAGATGTCGTATGCGTTATTGATCCATTACCATATCTCAAATAATAATCACGAAAATTAAAAATTAATTGAATTAATTCTAACCCACTTAACCATATTAAGATATTATATTTTTTTAAACTACTTACAATAAAATTATTTTCATTATTCATATAAATCCCTCCTATTTTTTTTATAACATAAAATTAAATATTTTATTGTCGAAATATCTGATGCTCTCACCTAAAATTAGTTTATATTAACAGTTTAATAATATTTAGAAAAGAACGTTCTTAAAAAGATATTAAATATTGAACATATTTCATATTACATAGATTAGTTCAATTTGTGTTTTCCTAAAAAAATAGGACGCTTACTTCATATTTTATTTCTTTAAATAATATTTTTTGTAGTTATATATATATATATTAAGTATATTCTATATCAATTATATTAAAAATGCAATAAATTAAGAACATATCTTACAGATATGTTCTTAATTGATGTTTTTATTTACTAAAAAACCTATTTTTATAATGAAACCTCAATTTTTTTATCTTTTTTCAATGACTCGTCTTAAAAATTCTTTTGTTCGCGGGTTTGTGGGATTTGAAAAAATAACCTCAGGATCGCCGATTTCTAAGATGTTACCTTGGTCCATAAAAACAACAGTGTCTCCTACTTCTCTAGCAAACCCCATTTCGTGTGTAACAACCACCATGGTCATACCTGTTTTAGCTAAATCACGCATAACATTTAATACATCACCGACCATTTCTGGGTCAAGAGCACTTGTTGGTTCATCAAATAACATGATATCAGGATTCATAGCTAAGGCACGCGTTATCGCAACACGTTGTTTTTGTCCTCCTGATAAACTATTAACATTGGCGTGGATAAAATCTTTCATCCCAATTTTTTCGAGTAAAGATAAAGCAATTTCTCTTGCTTCTTCTTTATTTCTCTTTAGAACTTCTGTTTGCCCAAGTGTACAGTTATCTAGGACAGATTTGTTGTTAAATAAATTAAAATTTTGAAAAACCATCCCCATTTTGGTTCGTAATTGATTTAAATTAGTTTCTTGAGATGTCAAATCATTACCTTCAAAAATAATATGACCATTGTTTGGTTCTTCTAAAAGGTTTAGGCATCTTAATAAAGTTGACTTTCCACTACCTGATGGGCCGATGATACAAATCACTTGCCCTTTATAAATATCTAAATTAATTCCGTGTAGGATTTCATTTTTTCCAAAGCTTTTTGTTAAATCTTTAATTTCAATTATTTTTTCCAATGTCATCACCTTCTTTAATAACTTTGACTTGTCGGATATGTCACGTTTTCTTTAACTGCTTTTATTTTAGGATTACCTAACCTATTACTAATTAAATATAATAGCCTAGTTGTCGTAAATGTCATTAATAAATATAAGATAGCTGCGATAGCATAACTCGGAATAGTTTGATAATAAACACCATTGACCTTTCTTGTCGCAAAGAATAATTCAGTTACCGCAATTACACTCAAAACTGATGTATCTTTAATATTAATCACAAATTCATTACCTATTGGTGGAATACTATTTTTTAAAGCTTGGGGAATAATGACGTGTCGCATAGCCTGTGAGCGTGTCATTCCTAAACTTCTTGCAGCTTCCATTTGACCTTTATCTATCGCATTAATACTTCCTCTTAAAACTTCAATAATATAAGCCGAAGTGTTAATGGAAACAATAACGATTCCATAAACAATAATTCCGGGTATGACAACAGTTTGATCAAATGAAATCGTTAAATCTAAGCCTAGACCAATTAATCCATAATAAATGATAAATGCTTGAACCATCATTGGGGTACCACGTAATACTTCTACATAGAAGGTAATAAAGAAGACACAGAGCTTTTTTATTATCTTCATTATTAATGTATCGCGACTTGTTACCGTTAGAATTTTAAATGGCGTTAAAAACATCGCTATCACTAAACCTATAATGGTGCTGATTAAGGCAATTAATAGGGTATATTTCATTCCATCTAAATACATCGGCCAATAGTTATGGAATAAATAGATAACCCAGCTGATAAAACTATTTGTACTTGGTGCTTTCATTGTTAAAAATAACATAATAATTCCTCCCAAAATGGAAGTAAGAGTCAAAAGACCCTTACTTAATGATTTTTATTGTCCACTTGATGCTTGAATAAATTGATCCATCCAAGCAGTTCTTTGATCAACTGATATTCCAGCTAAAACTTGGTTGATTTGGTCTTTTAAATCTGTGTCAGATTTTCTTAAGCCAATAGCGGTAGTTGTGAACGCATCAGGTATTTCAAATCCAAGACCTGATTGAAAATCTATATAAGTTAAATCAGTGTGAGTATTAGTAATTTGCGTTGCAGATGGTAATTCAGCTATGAACCCATCAATTGTATGCGACTCTAAAGCAGTTACTAAAGTGGGATAATCAGCAAGAGGCGTCGCATGGGTTACACCAGACATTTGTTCAATAAGACCTTCTTCATCTTGTAATGTTCCAAGTTGGGCAGCAATTTTAGCACCAGTAAAATCATTAATTGATTGACTGTCACTATAAGCTCCATTTTGCAAAACAACGACTACTTGATCGGTTGAGTCTTTTGAACGGTAATAAGCATCTGTAAAATCAATTGATAATTTTCTATTTTCTGTGGGACTCATTCCTGCGATAATAGCGTCAATTTGATGGGCGTTTAATGCGGGAATTAAACCATCCCATGACATTGATTTTACAACTAATTTATAATTTAACTGATTGGCAATTGTTTTTGCCATATTAACATCATATCCATCACAATAATCATTGGTCCCGTCAATTGGATATGAAGTATCCGTTTGTTGTGTAGTTGTCCAATTATAAGGAGCATAAGCACATTCCATTCCAACTGTGAAGGTTTTTTGAGATGTATCAGTTGTTTTTTGTGAACAAGCTGATAAAGTAAATGCAAAAACTCCTAAAAATACTAATAAAATAAATTTACGCATAATTTTCCTCCTAAATTTTTTCATAAAAAAAGATGCTTTATTCAGCATCTTATCAAATTGCATCATGTTCAAAAAAATAAAAAGGAAAACGATGCAATTGATAGCGCCAATACTTTGCTAAGTAGAGAGTTCTACAAGTGTTTCCTGTAAACCCACGAGTTTAATATGCCTAAAAAACTCGTTCGGCGATGTTTACCTTTCAAATGCTTTATCGCATGCCTGCTCCACATTTTACTAATCTGCATCGCTACCTCTATCAATTTTTATGTATGCACACATTATAGCATAGCAAGATGAGATATCAAGTCAAAAAAGTAAAATAGTTATTTGAAAATGTTTACATTTTTTTAATAGAACGGTATCGTTTAATGAAATATTGACCATTTATCTACCTATGACATACACTATTATAGAGAAAAATAAAAGGAGGGATAAGATGCAAATTCATGTTGTAAAACAAGGACAAACTTTGAATTCAATTGCGAAAATGTACAATACCACTTCAACAGCGATCACATCAGCTAATCAAATTCCCTACCCTTATACTTTAGTAGTAGGGGAAGCACTCGTTATTCCAATAATAGGTAGTTTCTATTTTGTAGCACCTGGTGATACACTCTATTCGATTGCGAAGAAATTTGGACTCAATTATCAACAACTCGCCAGTATAAACGGCTTATCAGTCAATGAACCACTGAACGTGGGTCAAAAAATCTATATTCCACCTTTACCTAAAACAAATGCGGAAATCAATGCTTATGTAGAATCATATGGAGATAAGGTGAATCCCAATATTATCAGTTCGGTTAAAATAGCTTCGCCTCATTTGACATATATGGCACCATTTAGTTTTCAAATATTAAGAGATGGGTCTTTAAAACCACCACTTTTAGATGATTTTGCTTCAATTGCTCAAAGTAATCGTGTTGTTTTAATGATGGTAATATCTAATTTAGAAAACGGACAATTCAGTGCTGCATTAGGAAAAGTTATCTTAAGTGATGAAAAAAAGCAAAATGTATTAATTGATAATATTATTGCTACCGCAAAAAAATTGAAATTTAAAGACATCCATTTTGATATGGAATATTTGCCACCAGAAGAAAAAGAAAATTATTTGAAGTTTCTAAGGAAAGCAAAAATTAGATTATCAAAAGAAGGATTCTTAATTAGTGCAGCATTAGCTCCAAAAACTAGTAGTGAACAAAAAGGGCCTTGGTATGAGGCTCATGATTATAAAGGAATTGGAGAGATTGTTGATTTTGTGGTATTAATGACATATGAATGGGGCTATAGTGGGGGGCCACCACAAGCTGTATCACCATTAAATGAAGTAAAAAAAGTAATTGATTACGCTATAACGGTCATACCACCATCAAAAATCCTATTAGGTCAAAATTTATACGGCTATGATTGGACATTACCTTTTGTACCAGGTGGAGCATTTGCTAAAGCGATTAGCCCTCAAAAAGCAATTGAACTCGCAAAAACATACAAAGTTCCCATCGAATATGATATTAAAGCTCAAGCACCTCATTTTAATTATACTGACAATGATGGAAAGCAACATACTGTTTGGTTTGAAGATGGAAGATCTATTCAAGCGAAATTTAATTTAGTGAAACAGATGGGCTTAAGAGGTGTTAGCTATTGGAAATTAGGTTTGTCATTTCCTCAAAATTGGTTGTTAATACAAAGTAATTTCAACGTGGTAAAAAGGGTTTAATGCGTAGTAACTCTCCTTTTTAAGGAGTGTTCTAAAATTAGTTAATACAATTAGGGTAACTAAATGTTTGAGATTTTATAAAAGTCGTCTTTTAGACGACTTTTTTAAATTGATAATTCAAAAAATTATCCAAGATTGTTAAATCAAGTTCAAAAAAAACTAACTGGATTATTCAATCGTATTTTTATTTAGTAATTTTTTAAAAAATTTAATTATAAATTACTAATTTTCTTTACAAACTATAATGAGTTATATATAATAGATTGGTGCTAGTAACGATATTGAGGTGAAAAAAATGCGACATATAGAGAAAATAATAAAATATATTCTAACAGAATTCAAAAATCAATACAAAGACTATTTATATATTACTTTAGGATTATTCATTGTTGCGTTAGAAATTCATTTATTTATGGTGCCTAATAACTTTGTTACGGGTGGTGTGAGTGGGCTTGCCATTGTGTTAAAACATGCCTTTAGTTATATACCTGCTCAATATCATTTCCTCAATTTATTTGGCCATTCGATTTCAATTTATTTTTTATTTACATTATCGGGAATCATGTTTGTATTGAACACCATTTTATATATTTTAGGAACGATTTTTATTGGTTTTAAGTTTGGCTTTAGAACAGTATATAGCGGTTATACATTAAATTTAATTTATTACTTACTCCAAAAAATATATCCGATAAATGCACCATTAATAGAAGATAAATTACTCCAATTAATTATCTTATCTGTCATGAGTGCAACAGGATTAGCTATCGTTTTTAAGCATCATGCTTCAACAGGAGGAACCGATATCACTGGAAAAATATTAAATAAGTATTTTCATATTGATTTGGGAAAGGCAGTTTTATTATCAGACTTAGTGATTACCTTATTTGCTTTTACAATTAATGGATTCTCCTCATTTCTTTATGGGCTTTTCGGAATCTTTTTAAATGGTTTAATTATTGATTATTTACTTAATAAATTTAGTGAAAGTAAAGAAATTGTCATTATTAGTGAACAATGTGAAGCAATTAAAAATTTCATTATTTATGAAGTAGAAAAAGGCGCAACTATTTATGATGCACGTGGAGCTTATACAAATGATGAAAAAGAAATAATTAGAACCGTTGTAAATAAACGGGAATTCTTTAAAATAAAAGACTACATTATGTCCATTGATTCTAATGCTTTTATCACAGTCAACGATATCCATGAAACATTTGGTTTAGGATTTATGGATATAACGGACTAAGACTATTGAAATTTATTCATTTATTATTTACAATGGTATTAGGAGGTAAAAATGAAAAAAGTTGAATTATTATTAAACGAACTTACGTTTATAAGAAAAACTAACCTAATTAAATTAATAGTGACGTTGATGATTATATTGGTGATTGGAATCGGTATTTTTTTAGTTGGTGTTGGTTCTATGCAATTCAAAATAATCATTTCGATTATTTTAGTTTTAGTGATGACAGTTATTTATTTATTAAATTATAAAAAACAAACTGCTATTGCCTTTTTTAAAGCGAATTATTTAAAGAAACCGGATGAGGTTTTACGTTTGTTAGAAAATCGTAAAAAACATTATCTTGATATGTTTGATTATACTAATGAAACGCTGTTATTTAATGAAATAGAACGTGCATTGAGAATTTATAGGAAATATCAAGATAAAAGTCAAATCGGTCCCTGGGAAATAATATATAATGAGCGTAAAACACACAATTATTATGAAAACTTAGTTATAAAAAACACACCATCAATCTTGAAATTGGTCCCTTATCTCGATAATCTTCCTATAGAAGTCAAAAACTTACTGCGTGACCTAGGAATTGATTACCATAAAGTTTATAGTACATGGGATAAAAAATTTGGTAATCACCCGAATGAATATGAGTTAATGTACCCAATATTTGGGCTCATTTTAAATGATTCACAAGTTTTAAGACATGGTATGATAAATAAAGAATACCAAATTAATGAAACTACATACTTAAAACCCTATGAAACAAAAGTAGATGAAGATGAAGTCATAATGTTACATATAAAAGTTCATTTTAATTAAACAAACCCTATAAAAAAGCTAATGTAAAATTTGGCTTTTTTTATAATTTGTTTTCCAAAAAAAGATAAAAAATGACAAAATTGTGGTATTATAAACTAAATAATAGTGATATAGGGGAGTGTTTATCTATGCTGAATTCAGAAAAATTTATAAATATTTACAACGAATTAGATCATTATATGAGAGAATTATTAGATGAGGATGCTAGGTTAAGTCATAATCATTTAATTGAGACTTTAGCAAAAAATAATAATTTATTTAAAAATTATAAAAATGATTTAAAAGAATTTGCGGAATTACGCAATGCGATTGTTCATAACACTCATTTTTGTGGGAATCGTTATGGTGATATCATCGCCGAACCGCATGAGGCAGTCGTAAAATTATATGAAGAGGTATTAGATAAAATTAAACGACCAAAAATAGCGAAGGATTTATATCGTAGGATTACAGATAATGATGTTTTAACCGCGAAAATAAACACTTCTGTCATGGAGATTATTAATCATATGTATAATAAAGCTTATACTTGTGTACCCATCATTGAAAATTCAAAGTTAGTTGGGGTTTTTAGTGAAAATGTCCTACTTCATTTAATCGCAAAAAAGGGAGTTAATGATTTTCATAAATTAATAATTGATGATATCATGGATTTAATTGAGATTAATAATCATGATGGAGAATATTTCACTTTTTGTAGAATAAAAGATAATATCTATGACATCAGAGAACTTTTTCAAAATAACAGCTCAAAGAAAAGGCTAGAAATGGTTTTTGTCACCGGGAATGGCGAAGCAAATGAAGACATTCTAGGTGTGATTTCAGCTTGGGATTTAGTTTGAAACATCACTTTATCAAAAGGTCTACAATAGATAAAAGCACCAGGTATTTATAAACCTGGGTTTAACACTAATCAAATCAAATGGATGAAAAAAATGTAGTATTTCAAAACGATACCACTACCTTATTTATTTTTGTGTGAGATATAATTAAATTACTACTCCGACATTAATTGTCGGAGTTTTACTTAGATATTGACCTAATCGATAAATAATCACAACTAGTGATTATCACATGAAAAATCAGCATTGTTAGTTATTTTGATACCAAACCTTTATAATAGTTTGTGGTTTACAATTAAATATATAATAGGATTGACAAACTTTTCTTATTCATTTATACTATATATACTTGGTATAATTTTACATAATAAATAATTCAGAGAGAATTATTTTTTTTATCTTATACTATGAAAACGCTTTACAAGGAGGAAATATGAGTAAAGTTTATATCGTTGCTGCCAAAAGAACTGCTATTGGTAGTTTCTTAGGAGCATTAAAGGATGTTCATCCGGCGCAATTAGGTGCTAGTTTAATCAAAAATTTAGTTGCGGAAACGAACATTGATGTGAATGTAATTGATGAAGTCATTGTTGGAAATGTTTTACCGGCAGGATTAGGTCAAGGTATTGGGAGACAAGTTGCGATAAATGGAGGATTACCTGAATCCATTCCAGGCTATTCACTCAATATGGTTTGTGGTAGTGGTATGAAAGCCGTGATGAATGCTTATGCAAATATTAAATCAGGAGTAGGACATATAATTTTTGCTGGTGGTGTTGAATCAATGAGTTTAACTCCGTTTTTATTACCTGAAAAGACAAGAAGTGGTAATAAAATGGGGGATATAGTAGCTAAAGATCATATGATTTATGATGCATTAACAGATGTATTTAATCAATACCATATGGGTATAACTGCTGAAAATATCGCAGAGAAATATCAAATTTCTCGTTTAGCACAAGATGAATTTGCATTAAATTCACAAGTAAAAGCAATTAAAGCTATAGATGAGGGGAAATTTATTGCTGAGATTGTGCCTATAGAAGTGAAAACGCGTAAGGAAACCATCATTTTTGATCAAGATGAATATCCAAATCGGTCAACAAACGGTGAGAAATTAGCAAAATTAAAAGCAGCGTTTAAAAAAGAGGGGACGGTCACTGCTGGTAATTCTTCTGGATTAAATGATGGAGCGAGTATGATTCTATTAGCAAGTGAAGAAGCAATTGAAAAATATCATTTAACACCGCTTGCTGAAATTATCGGAATTGGGCAAGGGGGAGTTGACCCTAGTTTAATGGGATTAGGGCCTGTACCGGCTATTAGAAATGCATTGTTGAATAGTCAAATGTCATTAAAAGATATGGAGCTAATCGAATTAAATGAGGCATTTGCATCTCAAAGCTTAGGTGTCATTCATGAATTAAGTGAAGAACATAAAGTTTCTAAAGAATGGATATTTGAAAAAACGAATGTAAATGGTGGTGCGATTGCCCTAGGACATCCGGTTGGAGTCAGTGGTAATAGAATTATCGTAACATTACTTTATGAAATGATTAAAAGAGAATTAAATTATGGATTAGCATCGCTTTGTATAGGTGGAGGAATGGGGACAGCTATCATTTTAAAAAGAGTATAGAAGTCGAAGAGGATGAGTAATAAATGAGTAAAATATTATCAATTAATGCAGGTAGTTCATCATTAAAATTTAAATTATTAGAAATGCCAGAAGAAACGACATTAGCAGAGGGAATTATTGAACGAATTGGTATGAATGATGCTATCTTTAATTTTAAAAAAACAAGTAGTAAAGAAAAAAAAATATTGCCTATTAAAAATCATGAGATTGCGGTTGAATTATTAGTCAATAGTTTGACTGAATTTGGGGTTGTTGAGGATCTGTCTGAAATAAAAGGAATTGGTCATCGCGTTGTGCATGGTGGAGAAAAATATTCTGACTCAGTACAAATTAATGATGATGTTCTGTTTGAAATAGATAGATTGTCTGATTTAGCACCACTACATAATCCGGCAAATCTTATAGGTATTAAGTTATTTCAAAAATTACTTCCAAATATACCAGCTATTGCTGTATTTGATACAGCATTTCATCAATCAATGCCAGAAGAAGCATTTATCTATGGCGTTCCATATGAATGGTACGAGAAGTATGGTGTTAGGAAATATGGTTTTCACGGAACCAGCCATAAATATGTAGCACATCGAGTTGAAAAATTATTAGGAAAAGATGAATCTAAAATAATCGTCTGCCATTTAGGAAATGGTGGTAGCATCTGTGCTGTAAAAAATGGTAAATCCATTGATACAACCATGGGATTTACACCTTTAACAGGACTAATAATGGGAACACGTTGTGGAGATATTGATCCTGCCATAATTTCTTTTATAATCAGTAAAACAAAGCGAACATTAGCCGATGTTGAAAATGATTTAAATAAAAAATCTGGATTATTAGGCATCAGTGGCCTTAGTCATGATTCACGGGATATTGAAGAAGGCATAAAAAAAGGTGAAAAACGATGTGTACTTGCACAAAATATGTTTACTAGAAAGATAGCAAGTTATATAGCAAGCTATCATGTATTGTTAGAGGGAGCTGATGCTATTGCATTTACGGGTGGAATCGGCGAGAATTCTAGTTTAACTCGCGAACAAATAGTGAGTAGATTGGCAGTTTTAGGTGTAAAACTGAATGAATCTGCTAACGATGTACGTGGTGATGAACGTTTAATATCCACTAATGATTCTACTATAAAATGCTTTATTATCCCAACTAATGAAGAGGTTATGATAGCTCGTGATGTCATAAGATTACTTTGTGAATAGTTTATTTTAATTTAATTGTTTACAAGAAAACTAATGTATATTATAATAAGAATACAATAGCAGTAAATATGAGATTTTTGGGAAACGGTGATTTATATGTATTTAATGTTGAAAGGATATGTAATAATTAATAACATTCTTTTTACGTATGTACATAAATCACACTTACTCTATTAATATGAATAGGACTTTTTATATGATTAAATTTAAAGTCCTTTTTATTATCTTTAATTATAAAAGGAAATAATTGACACAATATGAAAGTTGATTTATGAATTTTGATTATATGACTGAATTTTTGGTAAATAATATAGAAAATTTAGTTGTTAACAATTTGATAACAGCTTGTTAACAAAAAATAAGTAGAAATTTATGCTAAAGTCCTTTATAATTAAAGTAAGCCATTATGAAATTATTAGAAGGAGAAATGACTAATGGAAGTTAGGTTAGAAGGATTAACTAAAAAGTTTACTGAAACAGTTGCGGTAGATAATATGACAACTGTTTTCCCATCTGGTAAATTGACTGGTCTATTAGGCCCATCAGGATGTGGAAAATCTACTACCTTATTTATGCTAGCAGGTTTACACAATCCAACCAGTGGAAGAATATTCTTTGGAGACGAAGATGTAACTGATTTACCTCCAGAACAAAGAGGTATCGGTTTAGTTTTTCAAAATTATGCACTATATCCACATATGACTGTTGAGCAAAATATTATGTTCCCTTTGGAGAATTTAAAAATACCAAAGAAGGAAGCACATAAAATTGCTTATGATATGGCAAAATTGGTTCAAATTGAGACTTTATTGAAAAGAAAACCATCTCAATTATCAGGTGGTCAACAACAACGTGTTGCTATTGCACGTGCTCTCGCAAAAAAACCAAGAATTTTGTTATTAGATGAACCATTATCAAATTTAGATGCCCGTTTACGACTTGAAACGCGTGAAGAAATAAAACGTATCCAACAAGAAACCGGGATTACGACTATATTTGTTACCCATGACCAAGAAGAAGCAATGAGTATATCTGATCAAATAATTGTCATGAAAGATGGAATTGTACAACAAGTTGAAAAACCACAAGAATTATATAATCAGTCCAACAAATAAATTCGTTGCTAAATTCTTAGGAAACCCACCGATTAATATTCTTCATGGGGAAATTAAAAATAGCCATTTAACAATAGATGGTCATGTAATTTACCCAATGAACGTACCATTTAAAACAGTAGAAGTAGGAATTAGACCAGAAGCATTTATGGTAGATGAAAAAGGATTTCCAGTTCACATCGATAATATGGAAACGATTGGAAGAGATACATTAATTCGTTTCATATTAGGTAGATCAACAAGTTCGTGCATTTATTGATTCTGAATATCGCTTGGTTCCTGGACAAGATGTTAATATTGCATTAAAACGAAGAGGTGTTCACATTTTTAACTCAGAGACTGGAGAAGTTATTAAATATGAGTAACCAAGAAGTTCAAAATGTAGAAAAGGAATCAAGCATGTTAAAAAAAATTCTTCTTATTATTGGAAAAGTGTTATTATCGATATTAATATTTATCTTTTATAAGTTTATCTTTGGTATAATTAAAGAATTTGCTTTATTAATTTTCAAAATTATTAAATTTATTTTGAAAGTTGCAATAGTTGCAGTCTCAATTGTAGTATTAGCAATTGAAACCGTCTACTATTTAATATACCAAGTCTTAAAACTAACTAAAGTCACAAATAAGGATTTTGGTTTCTTTAAGCCTATAGGTAAGGAAAGTAAAAATAACCTATACAATAAATGCAGTGAATACTATCATCATAAATTCAAGAGAATATTCTTCGCCGTATTATTAAGTATTGTGTTTATTTTTGCAGCAGCAATTGACATGATTAAGATAATTCTTAATGGAATTGCTAATCTATTTAAATGGATTTATGGTATTAGATTTCTTTCTTTTATTACAAAGCCATTATATAAATATGTATTAAAATATATATTTTATGTTATCAATCGGTTTATTTTTAAACCAATATTATTTACAAAAGAATTGGTAACGCTTCCACTATATAAGAAATATTACGACAAAAATAGATATGATATTCATGATGTCGCACACGCTTATATTTATTTAGCTCCTGCGTTAGTATTAATTTTAATTTTCCTAGTTTATCCGTTATACAATACAGTTGTTATTTCATTTAAAATTAATTATGAATATCTTAAACCACTAAAAAAATATCCTATAGGAATTAATTATTATTTAGATCTATTTAAAGTTAACCAACATTACATAGATAAATATGGTAGTTTATTAAAAGCAATGTGGGGAAATACAACCGGAATATACAGACCTATATTTAATACATTTATCATTGTATTTATATCTGTTCCAATTTCTGTTATGATTTCATTACTTATAGCTGTTGCTTTAAATTCTATTAAAAAATTACAAGCATTCTTTCAAACATTATTCTTTTTACCATATGTAACTAATGTTATCGCTATCGGTATGGTATTTAGTATGTTGTTTAACAAAGATAAAGGTTTAATCAATACGATTTTAGGAATCCAAACAAATTGGATGGGCCATGGTGCTACTGATTTTCATATATTGGCAACACTTATGATATATACAGTTTGGTCAGCATTACCATTTAAAATTTTGGTATTCTTATCAGGTATTCAAGGGATTGATAAACAATATTATCAAGCTGCACAAGTAGATGCAGCACCAAGACGAAAGGTATTTTGGAAAATAACTGTTCCTTTACTTTCACCATTTATTATCTATATTACAATCACATCTAGTATCGGATGCATTCAAAGCATATGCATCAGTAGTTGCTATGTTCCCGACGGGAGCTGGGGTTGTAGGTAATCCTGGGGCAGCAACGACCATCGTTTATTATATATATAATTTTATCAATAACTAATGTAACTAAGGTTGGAAATTTTGCTCAAGCATCTGCTGCATCAGTTAGTTCTATTCTTCATAATCCTATTGTTTACTTACATTCAAATGAAGTAAGTAGCAAGAGAGTTCATTATTAAGGTGATAGAATATGAAAAACGAAAATAAATATAAATATATGGCAAATAATTCGATAAAATCGCAGTATTTGCTTTGTTAATTTGTTTTGCAGTATTTATTTCATTCCATTCTACTGGATGATAGTCACTGCATTAAAGTCAGATATTGAATTGCAATTATTGCATCCAAGCTTATTTCCAAACCATTTTATTGGAAAAATTTCTATACAGCATTGACATTTAACCCACAAGCAAGATTTGACTTATTCTTTAAAAATACATTAATTGTTGGATTTTTTTCTACATTAGGGGTAATTAATAACAACCAATATTGCATCATTTGCTTTTTCTCGTTTGAAATTTAAAGGACGAGAATTATTATTCACATTGTTTTTATCAACAATGATGATTCCAGGCGAAATGCTTATAATCACAAATTATGTTACTGTATCAAGATTCGGTTGGATGAATAAGTTTCATGCATTAATTATTCCATTTATGACAAGCGTTTTTTACATATTCTTCTTAAGACAAACATTTAGACAAATTCCAGATGAATTATATTATGCCGCTAAAGTGGATGGAACTAGTGATTTTAAATATTTATGGCGAATAATGATACCAATCGGTTCTCCAACCATTATAACAATCACAATACTTAATGCATTAGGATCATGGAATGCATATATTTGGCCAAATTTAGTTACGAATGAAGTATCATGCGATTAATCACGAATGGATTAAAACAGCATTTAACCGTGATATAGGGGTTCAATTAGTAATCTGCAAATGTCCGCAGTGCCATTGTTACATTACCAATATTAATTGTATTCTTATTACTAAGAAAACAGATTATGCGTGGAGTATCACGAAGTGGTATTAAAGGGTAGTAAGTAATTATGAGTACCCTGAAAAATGGTATTAGTATTCTTGATATAAAAAAAATAGGAGGAAAAGAATGAAAAAAATTTTATCGATATTGATTGGTGTTTACCTTTTTATAGCTGGTTGTAGTTTAACTGCTAACACTGATACAACAACAACTACAGCAGCTGGTACTACTACTACTGCACCAACTAGTACAGGTATTGATACTTCAATCACTGGACCAGTTTCAATTACATTTTGGCTGCATTTGGTGTGATAAAGAAACTGATATTCAAACATTAGTAGACCAATTTACAGCAGAAAACCCTAATATTTCTGTAACATTAGCAAGGTCAAGGTAATTATAATGACTTAAGAGACAAGACTATTCAATCAATTGTTACAGGTGATACACCTACAATGTTAATTGGTTATCCAGACCATGTGTCTGATTATTTAAAGGTAATGCAGTAGTTTCACTAGACCCATTTATTGACAACCCAACTGTTGGACTTTCAGCAGACTCATTAGCTGATTTTGTTCCAGCATATTTACAAGAAAATACAGCAATTGATGGTAATTATTATGGGTTACCATTTAATAAATCAACAGAAGTTTTAATTTATAATAAAACATTATTTTGATGATAATAATATAACTGTTCCAACAAACATGGGATCATACTGAAGCTGTTGCTCAACAAATTCATGATGATTCTAGTACAACTCAAGATGGTGTTAAAGCATGGGGACTTTCTTATGATTCATCTGCTAATCTTATTCATTACATTAGCTCACCAATATGGTGGGCAATATACAAATGAAATGGAGATTTATTATTTGATAATGATCAAACAAAAGCAGCTATGCAATACTATTTAGATGAACATACTGCAGGATTATTTACAGTACCAGCAGAATGGGATCAAAGTTATTCATCAACTCAATTTGTTAATGAAAATGTATATATGACTATTGGATCAACAGCAGGTATGGATTATAATGTGCCTACAAATGGTTCATTTGACATTGGTTGTGCTCCAATTCCTCAAAAAGATGCTGACCATAAAGCAGTTATCCAACAAGGAACAAATATATCAATCATGTCTAGTGCAACTAGCAACAAAATTAGCAGCTTGGTTATTAACAAAATATTTAACAAGCACAGCAGCTACTATCCAATGGGCAGAACAAACTGGATACTTACCAGTAAGACAATCTGCTTTAGATGATGCTGGATACCAAGCTTTCTTAGATACTCCAACAGCAGCTCAAAAATACGTAGCTATGGCTGAAAAAGCAGCTTTCGAAGAAGTAGATTATATGTATTATGACCCTGCATTTGTTGGTTCATCAAATGCTCGTGATGAAATGAATTTACTTGTTGGTAATATATTATTTGGTGGACAAACACCAGCTGATGCTCTTAGTGATGCATTATGGGATTTACAAGGATAATAAACACAATTAAAATAATAAAATAAGTTAGCACTTATTTAAATAGGTGATAAAGGATGTACAATAAAAAACATTTACTATTAACACTTGTATCGTTAGTATTAATTGTTCTAATCAGTGGTTGCCAAGGGTCTGCCTTGACAACTACTACAGGACAAACAACGGAACAAACAACAACAACAGAACAAACAACAACAACAGTAGATACAACTTTAAATACTGAATATACTGACAGTTTTGCATTAACAGAGTCATATGCAGGAAAAGAATTTATTAAAGATGGTATTGGAGAAGTTACATTTAATCGTTGCGTAGATGGTGATACAGCTGTATTTAATAGTCAAGGTACTATTTTTACAGTCAGATTTTTAGGAATTGATACACCAGAATCTACAGCAACGTTAGATCCTTGGGGTAAGGCAGCTTCACACTTTACTTGTGATAAACTGACAAATGCACATACAATAGTTCTACAAAGAGAAAATGAAGTACTTGATAGTACAGGTTCTCGCTATTTAGGCTATGTATGGTATGATGGAAGATTATTAAACTTAGAATTAGTAGAAGAAGCATTTACTTAAACAAAAGGATTATCTGGGTCTCCTTATGCAACTGAATTTTATACCGCAGAATCAAAAACACAAAAAACGGGTAGAAGAATTTGGGGTGAACAAGACCCTGATTATGATTATTCGAATACCGCGGTACAACTGTCATTTCAGGATTTACGAGAAAATCAAGCTGATTATTTAGGTAAAAATGTCATGGTTTCGGGAGTTGTCACACGAGTATTAGCCGCATCAACATATGGCGTTTATATTGAACGTGATGGTTATAGCGCTTATATATTCTGTGGTTATTCAAAACAATATGATAGAGTTGTTGGGAATGAAGTTAGATTAAATGCTAATGTTTCTCAATATAATGGCTTACTTGAATTATCTAATATTAAGAGTAATGAAATTGAAGTTATTTCAACTGATAATGAGTCGACACCAAAAGTTATTACAATTGACCAGGTCAATGAAAATATGGAAGCTAATTTTGTTCAATTGAATAATTTAACAGTTACAGACATCGTTACTTCAGCAAGTGGATCATATAGTGTATTCGCTACAGATGCAAATAATAATGAAGTTGAAGTAAGAGTTGATTCATTATTATATCCAAAAATCAATCAATCTATTTTCACTGAGGGTAAAAATTTCGATATCTTAGGTAATGTCACTGAATTTACTTATGACGGTGAAAGTCCAAGTTATCAAATTGTTTTATCACAATTATCTGATATAACATTTAATAATTAGATTTAAGAAGGAGGAGAATATGTTTAAAATTTCAAGAAAATACTTATTTGTTGTAGCATTAATGTTATTAGTAACATTAACAGCATGTCACACTACAACGACAACAACAACAACAACTACAGCTGCAATCACTACAACTATTAACCCTGATATTGCTTTAGTTGCTGATGCTAAATCATCTCTTATTTTGGGGGACTTATCCAATGTAAGTGGTGATATAACTTTACCTACTGAAGGTAGAAATGGTACTACAATATCATGGTCATCAAATAATACTGATGTCATTACAAATGATGGTCATGTTACACAACCTGCAGTAGGTGAAGATAATGCGCATGTTACATTAACTGCAACAATTACTTTAAAGATGCTAACAGATACAAAGACATTTGATGTAAAAGTAATGGCTTTGCAAAATGAAATCGTAACAGGTACAATTGTAATGTATTAGCAGATGTTCAATCACAATATGGTGAATAACAGTTCAATTCAAGGTGTTATTACTGCAATGTTGGGTAATAATGCATTTATTCAAGATGCTAAGCAGGTATTTATATTTATGCTGGTGGATCTGCGCAAACAGCTTTTGCTGTTGGTAATGAAGTAAAAGTTGTTGGTGCAATATCAAGTTATAGTGGATTAATCGAAGTTAGTCCTAATAGCTTGAATTAATGCAAGCTGGTGCTACTATGCCGACTCCAGCAAATTATATTCTGTTGCTACATTAATATCTGACAATCCACAAAGTCAATTAGTTACTTTAAACGAATGTAGCTATTACAATCAATAAGTGTTACTGCTGCTGAGGTGGAGACATCATGCTTAGAGATGGCACGACAACATTGATGCACGTGTTGACAAAACAGTTTCTGCATACATTCGATTTAACTGCATTAACAGTAGGTGAAATGGTTAATGTAACTAGTGCTGTAGGATGTTACACAGTTCCACAAATCATGGTTACTTCAAGCTTCTAATTTCGAACAATTCGTTCCTACAACAGATGCTGAAAAATTAGCTGCTGCTGAAACCGCAATTAGTTTGCTTCAGAAGTAGCTGCTGACATAACGTTACCAGCTACAAGTGGTGAAGTTGGAATTACTTGGACTTCTAGTAATACTGATATTATCGCTAATAGTGGTACTGTTGTAAGACCAACTGCTGATACAAGTGTAACTTTAACTGCTCACTTCTCAATTGGCGCTTTAACGGATACTAAAGATTTTGCAGTTAATGTTCAAGCATATAATTTAGAAACATTAAACACAGTTATAACAACTGCTACTGCTAATGATTATGTAGACGTTGAGGGTATCGTATTTGGATTAGCTCAACAAGGTTATTTCTTAAATGATGGTACTAATTCAATCTATGTATACACTGGTAGTGCTCCAACCGTAAATAGTGGAGATTTAATTAGTTTAACAGCTAAATATTCTGTATACAATAGTGCTCCTGAATTAAGTGGTACAATTGCTTTAGGAACAGCTGTTGCTACAACATATGTAATGCCAACTCCTGCAACAGTAGCTGTAACTGCTATTAATGCTTATTCTACTAGTGATTCAACTGTATTTAATCAATATATAGCTGTAACAGGTATTTTAGCAGAAGATTCATCTAATAACTTATATATTCAAGATACAGATGGAACTAAATTATATATTTACTATAAATCTCCAGCTGATGCTTTAACAGCACTTACTGCAGATTTAGGTGATAATTTAACTGTTAATGTTATTCTTTATTCTTACAATACAAGTTCTAGCCAATGGCAAGCTGTATTTACTAATAATACTAATGACATTACTATTAATACAATGACTGATACTCAAATCGTTGCTAATGCGATTGTTAATACAACTTTACCTAGTTCTACAGGTTCTAACCTAACATTAAATGCAACAAGTGATACAGTTGGGATTACATGGGTATCAGATAATACTGATGTAATAGGAAATGATGGTACAGTTACTCGCCCTGCTGCTGGTCAAGCTGATGCAGTTGTGAATGTAACAGGGACATTTGTTTTAAATGCAGTTAGTACTGATCATGTTTATACAGTTACTGTAAAAGCAATGCCATCTACAGATCCTATGTCAGTTGCTACGGCAAAGACTCAATTAGTCGGAGATACTATTACCGTTCATGGCTATGTTGCTACCGTTGGTGGTAAAGGTTTTGTTTTACAAGATGCTGACGGTACAGGAATTTATGTCTATTTAGGATCAATTCCAACGGTTGTTCAAGGTGATGAAGTAAATGTTACATCTATTTATACCATATATAAAGATTTTTCAGAACTTAGTAATTCAACAAATACTGTAGTTTCAGATCCTATTTCCACAGGAAATGCGCTAGCTACTCCAACTACTATTACTGATTTAGCTGCATTCCGTAATAGTGATTTGGATGCATTCGGACAAACATATACATTTACTAATGTTACCGTAACTGGTGTGACTTCTGGTCAATATATCTATTTTTATCTAGGTGATAATGGCAGTTACAAAATTGGTATTTATTTAACTGATTGTTCAGCTGATGTTAAAGCTGGATTAAAACCAATTGTAGTTGGTGATAATCTAACCTTTACTGGAACTTTATATTTAGGTAATGGCAATCATGATGTTGCTACTGTTTGGAGAGTGCTTGTTAATCAAGTTTCTGACGTAACAATCAATCCTGCTAGCTAGTACCAATTTAAGGGCTCATCATTGAGCCCTTTTTTTAACTAGTAATATATATAATTTTTATATTTATAAACATTTAATATATGGTTTTCAAATGCAAAGATTATGTGAATCCTATTAAATTATGCAATAGTGTTATAGAAAAAACAAAATTAATTAACTACTACATTGATAAATTTAGGGATTTAAAGACCCCTTTTTTATCAAATGGATAATAGTAAAAAGAGGTAGAGGATTATGAAGAAAAATTTATCTAACGTTTTTAGTAGTCTTATTATTTGTTTTGGCAGGATGTGCTGTTAATACAAATAGTATTACTACAATTACGACTACTGTTAATCAACAAAAATGTAATAAATATAAGCAATGTACTTAGTTCTAATGATAACACAGTGTCTACAGTACAAGGCATAATAATCGGTATTGATGATTTAGGAAATTGTTTTATCCAAGATAATTCAGGTTCAATATATGTGTCTGGTTTTACTAAAATTCAGTCTTACTTTAGACCAAACATATATTGGCAATACAGTTAATATCATGGGATTAAAAATGGTTAATGATGGGTTAACACAAATAAAAATACAGATATTATCAAACATCCAGATAGTTGATAAAACAACTAGCGTTCCGTAGATCCAATTATTGTTAGTGATTTCGCTAATATGAGATCAATATCAAGGGAAATTTATCAAATTAAAAAATGTGAATATAGGAAGTTTGTCTTCGGATAATGTGACACAAATAACCGATCAAAATAGATGCGTTAATTGTGAGTATGTATGGTGGACCTCAAGTTCAAGATAAAAATAACAGGGATGTTGAACGGGAGTTTATTATACTTCTACTTCAAAACCAAACCAATCGTTATTAATAGTTTAAATAGTGTTGCAGCTACAAATAATATGTCAGATGTGGATCAAATTAGTGAAGCTGCTAATGATTTAATCATGCCAGTCAATATTTCAATTCAGTATATATTGCCGACAAGTTATAAAGATATCGCAATATCATGGATATCTAGTAATGGTGTAATTACTATTTCATCAGGTAATATGACTAGGATAGATAGTTTAGAGTCTGATATTGATTTTAATTTAACAGCGACATTTTCACTAAACAATATCACACAATGAAAAAACTTATGCTGTTACCTTAACAGAAGTTGCATATTATGAAGTTCCTACTACTGTTAACTATGAGGGACCAACATTTCCTACAGATTCCTTATCAAGGGATTTTTGGAATCGAAGTGGAGGGTTGAAGAAGTGACGTTTAATGGTTGCGTTGATGGTGATACAGCGCATTTCATTGTAACAGAACCAGATGGCACTAAAAAAGATGAAAGAGTTCGCTTGTTTGTAGTGGATACCAAAGAATCAACTATCGAAAAAATGGGAATGGGGTGAACCGGCTAGTCTTTATACATGCAATTTATTATCCCACGCACAACCATTTATCTTCAATCAGATTATGTCGATGGCCCTCGTGATGATTATGGTCGCCTTCTTTCTTGGATTTGGGCCGACGATCAACTAGTTCAATGGAATTTAGTTAGTCTCAGGTTTAGCAGATACAAAATATGGGAATTATTATGGGACCAGATTCAACCGAACTTTATACTCAATTATTAAATGATGAGAAAGCAATAGCCCAACAAAGTCAATTAGGCGAATGGGGTACATTATTAGATCCTTATTGGGATTATGTACATAATGGGCCATTAGGTTGGTAATTTGCACAAATCTATGGTATGATATAGTGTTAATGAGATAAATTTCTTATTGACACTATCTTTTTATCAATGGAGGAATAAATAAATGATTCAAAAAGAGATACTAGAAAAAATTAAAAAATATGATACTATTATCATTCACCATCATGTAAGCCCTGACCCTGATTGTGTAGGAAGTCAATTGGGATTAAAATTACTTCTAAAGGCATCGTTTGAAGATAAAAATGTTTATGCTGTTGGTTCAAATACAGAAAGAACAGCTTTTATGGGAGATATGGACACTATTAGTGATGATATTTACCAAGGAGCATTAGTCTTTATTGTTGATGTTGGAGATAAACGAAGAATTGATGATTCTAGATTTTTGACAGGAAAAGAAATTATCAAAATAGACCATCATCCATTAACTGAAGAATTTTGTAGTTTAGAATGGGTAGATACCACATATGCAGCTGCAACTGAGATGATAATTGACTTCTTTGTACAAAATAAAGACCAGTTAGTTATGACAGATGAAGCTGCAAGAGTCTTATATGCAGGAATGTTAACAGACACAGGTCGCTTTTATTATAATAGCGTATCAGAAAGAACATTACGTTATGGAGCTGAGGTATATCAATTTGGTTTTAATAAACAGGAATTATATGCCAATCTATATCATAAGTCAATTGATGAACTAAAGTTTACTGGTTTCTTAATGAATAGTTTTCAACATACGAAAAATGGTCTTGGTTTTATGAAAATAACCCAAGCAACAATCGATGAATTCAATGTTCCTGTAGATTTTGCATCAGGTATGGTGAATACTTTAGCGAATATCAAAGAAATCATTATGTGGATGTTTTTCACAGAAGACAAGGAATTAGGAAAAATTAGAACTAGTTTCCGTTCAAGAGGACCTATTGTTAATAAACTAGCCGCTAAATATGGTGGAGGCGGTCACATTTGGGCTAGTGGAACTTTAGCAGCTGATTGGGATACTGTTGATCAAATTATTAATGATGCGGATTTATTGTGTAAGGAATTTCAAAATCAATAATATAGGAGATAAAATATGATTCAAAGAAAAATAGTTGATACAATTGAACAGTATGATAGTATTATCATTCACCATCATGTTAACCCGGACCCCGATTGCATAGGCTCACAATTAGGATTAAAATATCTGATTCAAGCTTCTTACCCTAATAAAAAAGTTTATGCAGTAGGAAATTTTTCTGAAGGAACAGCCTTTTTAGGTGACATGGATATGGTTTCAGATGATGTTTATCATAGTGCATTAGTTATTATTGTGGATGTTGGAGATAAACATAGAATCGATGATAATCGGTTTTTAAGTGGGAAAGAATTAATTAAAATAGATCATCATCCTCTTACAGAAAAATTTGCCGATATTGATTGGGTAGATTCAACATTTGCGGCAGCTACTGAGATGATTATTGATATTTATATGAATAATAAAGATAGATTGGTTATGACAGAAAACGCTGCAAGAGTGCTGTATGCAGGGCTGCTCACCGATACGGGTCGTTTTTATTATTCTAATGTTTCAGAACGTACTTTAATTTATGGTGCGGAGGTCTATAAATATAATTTTGATAAACAAGCCTTATATGCAGATATTTATTATAAAACAATTGATGAACTAAAATTTAAAGGTTATACTTTAAATCATTTTAGCTATACAAAGAATGGTTTAGGGTTTATGAAGTTAAATGATGAGTTACTTCAAACCTTTAAAATTACCCCGGATTACGCTTCAGCCGAAGTCAATATTTTGGCGAATATTAAAGATATTTATACCTGGATCTTTTTTATAGAATATAAAGAAACAGGAAAAATTCGCGTCGAATTTCGTTCAAGAGGACCTGTTGTTAATCAATTAGCCAAAAAATATGGTGGCGGAGGGCATACTTGGGCAAGTGGAGCATTAGTTGATTCTTGGGAAAGCGTTGATTTCATTATAAAAGATGCAGATGAACTATGTTTTGCGTATACAAATAAGAGTGAATAGAAGTTCTCAAAGTGAATTTCATTCACATGAGTAAACTTTCGTTTACATGAGTGAATTTATTCACTCTTTTTTCATAAAGTAGCGAAGTATTTCTTATAAAACTATTGATTACCAAATTCTAAACTGATATGATATTATCAGTTAGTCTCATAAAAATATTGTGACTATTGTGAAATTTGATTTTAAGTGGTAAAGACTCGTAAATTAAATGGAGGTCATGATGCAAATAAAAACAATTACGGAAGTTGGATCTCGCGGTATTTTATTCACTTACGAATTTGGCGATTCGGTTTATTTAATCAATTCTTTCAATAAATTATTTTTATGTGATACCAATGAAGGGTATGAATCCATGGAATATGTGAAAAATTATATTAGAGAGCATAAACTGACTGATAAAACACTATTCATCTTTAATTCACATTCTGATTGGGATCACATTTGGGGAAATGATGCTTTTAAAGACCCTTATATAATTGGACATCTAACATGTAAGGATCGGATGATGGAAAGAGCAGAGTTTGATTTGATTAAACAATTGCATAGCGAGGACATCAAAATAAAGTTTCCCAACATCACATTCAAAGAGAAATTAGTTTTTGTAGATGAGGACATCGACTTTATATACGCGCCAGGCCACACAGTTTGCTCATCTATTTGTTTTGATCGTATCGATAAGGTGCTATATGTGGGAGATTTACTTGAAATACCTATTCCTGTTTTAAATGATATTGACTTAATTAGATATATTGAAACACTACAAAAAATAAAAGATATAGATGCAACTACGATTATCACAACACATTCTAATATTGTCAATCAAGATTTAATCGATAGGCATATTGAATATTTACAAGATGTTATAAAAGGAAAATTTTTGATATTTAATAATGAGTACACACCGATTAGACATGCCTATAATTTAAAAAATTTATTGTTGTTAAACTTTGATGAGAAAATGAAAACAAAGTTAAAATCAAAGTTTAATTTTTTAGACTATAAACTTGATTTATGGAAATTTATAGTGACTAAACACAATAATAAAGATAAAGGAATGTGGAATTTAATAGAAATGAGTTATCAAGATTTAAAAGAAGATTTAGAGGAGTACTATGGAAAAACAAATAATTATTGAAAAAACGAAGTCATTTATAAAACAAAAATTAGATGGCGAGGCAACAGGTCATGATTATTGGCATATCCAAAGAGTATATGAATTATCTATTTACATAGCAGAAAAGGAAAATGCAGACCTCTTTGTTGTCAGCTTAGCTGCTTTATTACATGATGTAGCTGATCATAAATTTCATAATGGAAATTCTTCAATAGGAGCGCAAATCTCAAAAGAATGGCTAGATAATTTAGGTGTAGCTAAAGATGTCATACAGACGGTAACGGATATTGTAGAAACTATCTCGTTTAAAGCTGGAACAAATCATGTGAAACAAAAAACGTTAGAAGGAATGATTGTTCAAGATGCGGACCGACTAGATGCGATTGGAGCTATTGGAATTGCGAGAACCTTTGCATATGGTGGCAATAAGAATCGTGAAATCTATAATCCCGATATTAAGCCGAAAACTTATGAAAACTATTCTCAATATACAAATACTAAAAATCATTCTATCAATCATTTTTATGAGAAATTATTGTTATTAAAAGACCAAATGAATACAAAGACAGGGAAGAAAATTGCTTTAGAAAGACATCAATTCATGGAGTTATTCTTACATCAATTTTATAAAGAGTGGGATTGTCATGATTTGGATTAATATATTTTTCATTTCGATTATTTTATTTTTATTGATGTTTATTTACGCATTTTTTGAGACTAATTGGCTTAAATTAAAAAAATATAAAATAAAAATAACTAAACCTGCCTTCAAAGGGTACAAAATAATTTTCGTCAGCGATTTTCATCATTCATCTCTTGCTTCTAAAAAATACATTCAACGAGTCGTTGAGAAAATTAATGATTTAAAACCTGATTTAATTGTTCTAGGTGGAGATTACGTATCTACTAAATCCAAATATATAGAACCCTTATTTAAAGAATTAAAAGGCTTAAATGCAACGATGGGTGTCTATGGTGTTATAGGAAATCATGATATCAATGTTGATAAGAAAAGCATTTTATTGAATATGGAAAAAGCAAATATAAAAACTTTGGACAACACATCTTACTGGATAACAAAGAATAATGAGCGGATTAAATTAGGTGGAGTAGCTGATTATTTATATGATATACCAGATATTAATCAAACCATTTATGATACATCGCCATCTGACTATGTGATTTTAGTATCACATAATCCAGATTACATTGAAAAAATTAAAAACGATAGAATTGATTTGATGTTAAGTGGACATACACATGGCGGGCAAGTAACTATATTTGGATTATATGCACCTTATATTCCTTCTACATATAAACAAAAATATCGAACAGGATTAAAATTTGTATATAATACACATCTCATTATCACAAATGGAATTGGTTGTGTTGGTGTACCACTTAGATTCTTCGCTAGACCTCAAATAACGCAAATTGAGTTTACAAATTAAAAGGAAAACAGAAAATATGTTTTCCTTTTTATTTAATATAATTTCAACTATTTGGGAATAATTTATTTGTAAACGTCTAAAACGGCACATCTTTTGTTAATAATAATTTCATGAGATAATCCTTTTTAAGGAAATATTTGGTGAGCATTTTTTATATCGATGTGTACTTATAATTAAATTAGCCTATCTGTAAATAGTAAAGGGTTATCCTGATAAACCCATTCAATATGATCATTTTGAAGAGAATATAATAAATAGCCGTAATCATTAATTCTAGTAACATCCATAGAAAAAATATTGTATGGACCCCACTCTTTTTTGATATCTAGTAATGTTTCATATTTCCCCTTATTTTTTAATAATAAATAATGTTTAAGTACATATCCATAGGGTTTAGTTTCTTTAGTTGTTGCGATATTATATTTATCATTGCTTGATTTCATTATTAAATTTTCCACTTTATAATTTTCATTTTCTGATCCTTGATTAGAAGCTATATATAAAGTATCTTTATAAAACTTTTCAACTTTTATAAATGAAGATTGCCCAAAACCAGTTACTTGATATTCTTTTTCAATAACTTTAGTAGAATCACTACTACTTAGGAAAGTATTATACATTAGGTTTACAACATTATTATGATTTAAAAGATTATCCTCTTTGTTCGGGGCTATAGTATATCCCCCTAAAGTATGCGAAATATCAAAATTATTTAACATTTGATCACTTTTAACAGTAATTTTATCGTAATCATTACTATCTTTAGCTAATGAGAGAGTACTAGTTGTGGTTATTACGTAATTCTTTGTCCCATTTTGTTTATAATTCGTCATGGTTGTTGTAAAAGTATTAGAATCAAATGAATTAACAATATTTTCTTTAAAATAATGATTATCATAAATTTCAAGAGTATAGTTAATTACACGATGTTTATTATCATATAAATAATCAATATTTACAGATCTATCAAATTCTTCTTTTTGATAATCATTATCAGTAATTGTGAATACTTCTTGAACATTAAAAGATAATTCTCTAGAATTATTCTTCTTTATATCTAAGGTTGGGCAAGCTCCTGCATCAGCTGAGTCATAAATAATATGATTATAAGAATCATAATAAGTACAACTATATAGTGGTGGGACTAAATAATGTTTAACATAATACGTTTGTAAGCTAGATAATAAGAATAATGTAACTATTGTCATAAAGATAATAAAAATTTTAGTAAAATTTCTTTTATAAGTAAATTTATTACTAAGTAATATAGCACTAAAAATAATTATGGCAGCAATTATTCCATATAATAGGATTTCTTGTAATATAAATAAATTGGAATTAAATAAAGGCATTCCAAGTAATAAAATAAAAATTAAACTAACTAAAATTAAATATACTTTAATATATAAATGTTTCACACTATTAGGATATATTTTAAATATCTTAGTTAAAATTAAATTATATAATTCTATAAAAACGTAATATACAAATATTAACAATGTAGTTATTTTCAATATTTGATTATCTATTTTTTGATATAAAATATAAACAATGACCGATAAAATAATCGGTAATGTTATCCTAAATATTAATCTTTTTTTCATTTTTCCCTCCTTATTATTTCATATAATTAAGGAGTATTTCAACATCTTAGAATATATAATATAGGACAATTCCTATTAATTATATTAACCTTTGGTCTTAACCTTTTAACTTTTTGATAAGATAATTTAAAAGAAACATAATATTTTAAAGAAAAATAACAATTAATCAAAAATAATGTTGGTAAATAAAATAATAAATAAAAATAAAGTGGGATTAAAATTAAGATAATACTATAAAATCTAACATTTATGGGTACTGTTTCAGGTAAATAAAGGTCAGGTGCTTTTATTTGTATTAATTTATAAGAGTTATAAATAAAAAAGAAAAGAAAAATAAGAAAATATAAACTATATTTTTTAATTTTTACTAACAAATATAACGCCTCCTAATATTCTTATATTTATTATATTATCAATAATTAAAAAAAGCAAATATATAACTAACTAACTAACTAACTAATTTATTTTGTAAAGTTGATTTTTTAGCAAATTTCAACTTCTTTTATCATCATTTTTATCTGCGATTTAATTCTAACATCATAGCGTGTAAATAAATGATAATAATTGATGAGACAAAAAAAATTGACTTGTATTAATGCTCTATATACACATTACCATTCTGAAAGATACCCACATCATTTACTATAAATATATTCATTTATTGTATTTAAAATACAAGTAATGATAATATTGAAACAATCTCTCCCATTTCTCTTTGTTTTGGTCTGTAGACATAAAAAAACCCTCCTTAACTTTATTTTGTTAAGGAAGATAATCTCATATCTCAATTATAAAGAGTAGGTGTGCTTTATTTTAATGAATCCTTCATTTCTTCTTGAATTTTATTTAAGATTAAGGAGTGAAGATCTTTATCAGATTCATTTACATTAATATTTGCTACGATATCATTTTTAATGGTTTTTTGCTTCTCTAGAGTTAGTGAATTCCATAAAGTTGAGATAATATCTTCTTTAGTAATTTTGTCAAATAATGCATTTAAATCAACATTATTGTTTTGCGACAAATTATCATCATGTTGAGCATCTACAAAGGTCAAAATTTCGTTTAACGCATTTTGAATTTTTGTTTGAATTTGGTCTTGTGTTAAAGTTAAATCAATATGCGATAAAATTTCATACCTAATTTGATTTTGTTTTTCAGATGGTAATTGATTCCAAGCATTTGAATTTAATGCTTCAACAGTACTACTAAATAAATCAAGTGTTTGCTGGTCAAATGTCACGATTTGGTTAAAGTGGTCTTCGTTATTATCTTGGTTTTTATTTAAGATAGCTGTTAATTGTTCTTTAATTATTGATTTAATTTGATCTTGAGACAAAGTCAAATCAATGTGTGATAAAATGTTATAGCGAATTTCATTTTGTTTTTCAGATGGTATTTGATTCCAGACATCTGAATTCAATGTGGTTACAATATTATTGAATAAATCCATTGTTTGCTGTTTATTTAAAATAGCTGTTAATTGTTCTTGGATTTGAGCTGTTATTTGATTTTGTGATAAAGTCAAATCAATATCTGATAAGATGTTATAGCGAATTTCATTTTGTATTTCCGGGCGTAATTGATTCCAAACATCTGAATTCAATGTGGTTACAATATTATTGAATAAATCCATTGTTTGTTGTTTATTTAAAATAGCTGTTAATTGTTCTTGGATTTGAGCTGTTATTTGATCTTGTGATAAAGTCAAATCAATATCTGATAAGATATTAGAGCGAATTTCATTTTGTTTTTCAGGTAATAATTGATTCCAAACATCTGAATTCAATGTGGTTACAATATTATTGAATAAATCAAGTATTTGTTGATCGTAACTAATTGGATATCCAGTATCAGAATTACGTTCTTGATATCTTTCTTTGAATTGATTAATGTTATTAAGGAAATCAGTATTTGTATTCCCTAAAACATTTTTAATAATATCAATTATTTGTTTTAATATGCTGTTGAATTCACTAGTATTAAATTCACCACTAGCTATTTGATCATTAATTTGTGATTTTATCGTTTGAATTTGGTCATCTGTTAAACTAATTCCATTTTCTTGTAGCTTACTAACTACCATATTTAGCGTATTATCCACTGTTGCTTGTGGATTACCTAATAAATTTCCTAATGCTTGTATAGCTTCATTATCTAATTCACTAATATCAACTTGAGATAAATCAATTTCTGCTAATTGGTCTTTTAATAGATTTTTAATAGATTGAGTAATTTCTAGACCTATTTGTTCATAATCATTACGGTTTAAATCACTATTTTGTATTTTTGCTATCATATCAGTTTTTATTTCGTCGATTTGGTCTAAAACAGTTTGTTTGTCATCTGCTGTAATGAGACCTTGTTGGACTAATAAATCTAAAACCTGTAAATTTAAATCAATTTTACTTGAAATTACACCATCTAGTTCAGTTTTGCTTTCTTCTATTTTAGAATTAATTTTATCATCGAATTTCTGTTTTATTTCTTCACGTTTATTTTCAATTGTTTGTAAAATTTGATCTTTCTTATCTTGAATATTTTCCTTCAATTCAGTATTAATTTGCTCTTTCACAGTATCACGGTATGCTTTAATTTGATTCATGATATCATCTTCACTAATTCCAAGAAGAGAGGCTACCTTAGAAAAATCAATTTCACCAGAGTCATTATAAATGTCTAATAATTTTAATTCTTCAATTGATTTTCCAGATATGGTTGATAAGACATTTATTTTTAAGATGTCACCAAAACTAAAACCATCATTTTTTAGTGAAGTAATGTCATCATTCGTTAATCCTGATGCTATGATAGTTAAATAGACATTATTTTTAGTATCATTAAGTTTTGTTTTAACTTCGGAGCTAATTTCATTTTGAACCTCTGGAGTTAATGCTTGATCAATATCAACTGTGTCATTTAGTTTTTCTTCAAGATTTAATTTAGTTTGATCTAATAATTTATTATTTAAAATTAATGTATTAATATTATCATTGGCTTTATTAATAGTATTGTTATAATCTTCGACTAATTTGTCTGCGTACTTACTAACCTTATCTTGAGGTAAAGAATTTAATTCACTAATTCTTTCTTCAGCAAAACTCAATAATAATTCAGATTTTTTTTCTTGATCAGGCGTTAACCATAATTGTATATTCTCTAAGTCTTTATCTAAAAAATAAAAAGGACTATCTACGTTTATTCCTGGTTTTACATCAATTAAAGTGGATGAATTGTCTGTTGAGGATGTATCAGTTGTTGTATTATCAACAGGTTCAGTAGTTATAATAGAATTATCAGTGGTTGTTGTATCAACAGGTTCAGTAGTTGCAGTATCAACAGCTTGAGTAGCAGATGATATCTGATCTATCGTAGAAGTTGTGGGTAATGTTAGATCACTTGCAAAAGCACTTAACTCTCCTGTTATTGTGATACATATAAGTATGACCAAACTGGCTAATAATTTTTTCATTAATTGTCCTCCTTTATAATTTAATAATATTTTTATCTATTTTAAGCAACAGATGTTGCGAATTGGTTTTGAAAATTTTAATAATCTATCTGACAGGTACAATTAGGAATGTATGCTAGTGAAATATATTATTATAGATAAAATTAACAATTGGTATATATGAAATCAATAACAATAAAGTCATTAATTAATATAATAGATAGAATAAATTAAAAGGGGGTATACTTATAGATTATTATAAATTTGGAGTTGAAGGAAAAGAAGTAAAGGATATTCAAACTATAATAAAATCTTTGGGATATGTTCTTGAAATAGATGGTACCTATGGAACAAAGACAAAAGACGCTGTCATAAAGTATCAAATTGAGCATCATTTAGAAATAGATGGTATTGTTGGTCCAAATACCATGGAAAGTTTATTAATAGAAAGTGGAGTACCTCAAGAAGTTGCTTATATCAATAGTCGTGATTTTTATAGTCAATCTAATTATTTACTTTGGACAAAACTAGCGAATCATAAGCTTTATATCTTTAAAGGTGAAAATAAACATTGGAATTTAATTAAAACCTTCTTAGTTGCTGTAGGAAAACCTTCTACTCCGACAATTAAGGGAATTTTTTCAGTCAAAGCTAAGGGAGAGGGGTATGGTGGACCAAGTTATGGATTTAAAGTGAAATGGTATACGCAATTTTATCATAATTATTTATTTCACTCTATATTATATAATTTAAATGGAACTGTTTTTGATGGGCGTTTGGGAATTGATATATCAGATGGTTGTATTCGCTTAAAAGAAGAGGATGCAAAATTTATCTATGACACAATACCTTATGGTTCATTAGTATTAAATACATAAATTAATATGAAAAGACCATTTCTATAGAAATAGAAATGATCTTTATTGAATTCAGTTTATTCTAAATTTTGTCGTGCATCAATAATCACGAATAATTCAAATATTTGAATAATATATATTAATATAGTATAGATAATAGATGGTAGTACTGCAATCATAGGAATTGATATAATGACAGTATAGAAAATCAATAAGATACATAGATTCTTAGCTCTTTCTGCCAATCCATTAAAGCCATATTTGGACGCATTTTCACTGACACCGTAAAAAATAAGTACAGTAAATAGAAGATAGAAAATATTCATGAGTGTTAAACCGAGACGAGAAAAATCTATCTGATAGAGCATTTGAATGAAAGGTAAGGGTAAAGAAAAACGAAATAAAGAAGAAAATTCCAATATAAAGTAGAAGATAGAATAGAAAAATAGGTAAGCAAGTGGTATTTGCGCTAATTTAAATTTAAAATTAAATTTTCGTATTATATATAAACCATAAGCTATAAAACCATAACCTAGAAAATCAGGCAATAAATCATAACCGTTTATATCAATTGGTAATAAGAATATGAATCCTATTAAAATCCATTTAAATCCCATATAATTCTCCTTGTGTTTTTTTATATATTATAACATAAATTGGTTGCTTTTTCTATATGAAAAGAGGGCATAAATGAAGCGAGCATTTCTATTGGCTTTTTTAATCCTTTTAATAGATCAAGGTTTTAAAACATTTTCTCAAATAAATTTTAAAGGAAAGGAAATATTTCTTTTTAAAAATTTTGGCTTAACCTACGTACAAAATGAGGCATTGTGGATAAATCCTTCGATTAGTAATCATTTGATTCTTTTATTATTTTCGCTTGTCATATTGGTTTGGGTTTATGTTGTATTTCTGATGAGGCTATATATTAAAAAGTATCGAAAAAGTCTTATTGTTGATTTTGCATTCGCTTTTTATACAGTCGGTGTGTTAGGAAATATCATTGATAAAGTGATATTTGGCTATATTAGAGATTTCGTATTAGCCTCTAAAATTGTATTTAATTTTGCGGACATTTTTGGAATCTTGGGTATCCTTATTTTCTGTTTTGAATTTATATTTTATCCAGAATCTAGAAAATTATTGAATTTCAGCCAACAATTGGAAAAATAAAGAATTTAACTATAATGATAGAATTTCACTCGTAAAGAGTGATTTTTTGTTGTAAACATTTTCATAAATTGCTAAGCGTTTTCACTTTGAATTATCATTAGGAGAGGGCTATAATAGGTACTGTTGTGATAAAAATAGTTCCATGATATTTAAAAATTTATGAAATTATTTAAATTCAAATTAAAGGAAGTGTCGAATCATGGAAAAAATAATTATAGAGCATGAAGAAGGAAAAAAGGCAACAAATGAGGAAATCTTATCAAAATTATTAACAAGTAATAAAGGATTAACTTCACAAGAAGTGACATCTCGGATCGCAATTTATGGAGCGAATGAAATAACAGAAAAGAAAGTGAATATCATTATTAAATTCTTTGGTTATTTTTACGGACCAATACCATTTATGATTGAAATTGCAGCTATCTTATCTGCTGGGATTCATCATTGGGATGATTTTTATATTATTTTAACAATGCTTTTGATTAATGCTTTTGTTGGTTTTTTTCAAGAACATAAAGCTGAAAATGCGATTGACCTATTAAAAGAAAAATTAACAGTTTCAGCACGGGTATTTCGTGATAAAAAATGGTTGCATGTTGCTGCGAAAGAACTTGTACCTGGCGATATTGTAAGAATACGTCCAGGTGATAGTGTACCAGCTGATTTAAAACTCATTAAGGGTGAATATATCATGGTAGATGAATCAGCACTTACAGGTGAATCATTACCCGTTGAGAAACATCTTGGTGATACTTTATATGCAAGTTCAATTATTAGACAAGGTGAAATGGATGCCTGTTGTTACGCAACAGGAATGGATACATTCTTTGGAAAAACAGCGAAATTAGTTTCAGAAGCAAAAACCCAAAGTCATTTACAAAAAGCTGTATTTAAGATAGGTAACTTCTTGATATTAATTGCGATTTTCCTAGTAATTGTAATATTTATCGCAGCTATTATGCGTCATGAAAGCTTGATGGAAACTTTACAATTTGCTTTAGTTCTTACAGTTGCGGCAATTCCAGTCGCATTACCAGCTGTTTTATCAGTTACAATGGTAGTAGGAGCAACAGCATTAGCGAAAAAGGAAGCTATTGTTAGTAAATTGATTTCAATAGAAGAAATGGCAAGTATGGATATTCTTTGTTCGGATAAAACGGGAACCATTACGAAAAATGAATTAACAGTTGCAGAAGTAATTGCACTTGATGGTTATAGTGAAGCTGATGTCTTATTATATGGCTCACTTGCATCTCGTGAAGAAAATAAGGACGCTATTGATAATGCGATTATTACAGAAGCAAATAAAACATGTGTTTTAGATAATAATCAATATGAAGTGTTAGATTTTATTCCTTTTGATGCCATTAATAAACGTACCCAAGCTGAAATTATTGATAATGAAGGTCATACTTCTAAAATAAGTAAGGGCGCTCCACAAAGAATAATGGATTTAGCTAATAATACGCAAGATATTAGTTCATATGTTGATAATTTCGCATATAAGGGACATCGTCCTTTAGCAATTGCGAAAACAGATAGTAATCATGAATGGAAGATTATTGGATTAATCGCCTTGTATGACCCAGCAAGAGAGGATTCATCTGAGACAATCAAAATGGCTAAGGAAATGGGCGTTGAAGTAAAGATGATTACAGGTGATCATACTGCAATCGCCAAACAAACTGCTAAACAAGTAAATTTAGGCACAAATATCGTGAAAGCTGCTACTTTCTTAGATAAATCAGAAATTCTCGCACAACAAATCGTAAAAGATGCTGATGGTTTTGCTGAGGTCTATCCTGAGCATAAATATCGAATTGTTGAACTTCTGCAAAATAAAGGACATATTGTTGGGATGACCGGTGATGGTGTTAACGATGCACCAGCGCTTAAAAAAGCAGATGTAGGGATTGCTGTTGCAGGCGCTACTGATGCTGCTAAAGGTGCAAGTGATATCGTTTTAACTAGACCAGGGTTATCAGTCATTATCGATGCAATAATAGAAAGTCGTAAAATTTTTGAACGAATGACTAATTATTCGATTTATCGTATTGCTGAAACAATCAGAATTTTAATCTTTACGACTTTAGCCATCCTAGTTTTTAGAATCTATCCCGTTACAGCGCTTATGATTGTCTTATTAGCATTATTCAATGACGGCCCAATAATGACAATTGCTTATGACCATGTGAATTATAGCAAACTACCTACAAGATGGAATTTAAAACATTTACTAACCATTGCATCCTTCTTAGGATTTATTGGTGTTACTGAATCATTCTTTATGCTTTATATAGCCAAAGATATCTTCCATTTAGGACAAGATATGATTCAATCCTTCATTTATTTAAAACTATCAGTTGCAGGTCAATTAACAATCTTTTTAGCACGTACTAAAGGACCATTCTATAGTGTGAAACCTTCTAAGCCACTACTTATTGCTGTTGTTGCGACACAAACGCTAGCAATACTTAATGTTGTTTATGGGTTCTTATTACCTGCCGCATTAGGATGGGGTTATGCGCTATTTATAATTGTTGAAGTTATTATAGTTTTCTTAATAACTGATTTCTTGAAAGTTAGATTATATAAATTTCTTGACAGAAATAAAGCCGAAACTAAAGAAGAAAAGGGTATTTCTCATAAAGTAGCTTATAATAAATAAAACGAAAAGCATCTATAATATTATAGATGCTTTTTCGTTTTATTTATTATTACCAGAACAATTCCCAATTTTTATAAAGACGCATTAATGCTTCAAAGTAATAGTAATCCCCGTATAAACAATATTCATCGACTCCATCGTTATTATTCATATTGTGGACACTATGAAGTAAAATACCATTTAAGTCATCACCAATATACTTTTCGCTTAAAGTTTTCATGGTTATGTTTGCAGCGTTTTTATAAATGTGTTTTTTACAATCATTATCGGGTAAATATTTAATGAGCTCTAACATTCCACATGAGGCGATAGCTGCAGCTGATGCATCACGTTGACCGTTATCTTCAATAAAATCTAAATCCCAATTGCATATTAAATCGTTAGGTAAATGATTTAAATAATAATTTGTAAGATTTTTAACAGCCTCAATTAGTTTTTCGTCTTTGATATATTTATAATTTAGAGAGAAACCATATATTCCCCAAGCTTGCCCACGTGCCCAGCAAGAAGAATCTGAATTTCCTTGGTGAGTTTTTCCATATAATGGTTTGCCTGTTTTGACATCCAAATAGTAGGTATGATAAGTAGAATAATTATCACGGATAACATATTTTAATGCTTGGTTTACATGGTTTTCTGCGATTGTTTTATATTTAGGATCACCAGAAATTTCTGTTGCATAATATAGCAAAGGTAAATTTAAATTGCAATCAATAATCATCCGGCCCATTTGTTGAGGGTCATTTAAATCGCCCCAAGCTTGAATTATTTTGGCGTTTGGAAGATACCGGTAAATTAATTGATTGGCAGCTTCTAATATTACTGTTTTAGATTCTTCATCATGAAATTTTCGGTGTTGAGGTACCCATGATAGTGAATATAAAAAACCGATATCATGTGTTTGAACATCTTTGGCTTTTCGGTAAATTCGTTCTTTAAAACTCTTTAAATGAATTTTTATGACTTGATAGTATTTTTCATCATTTGTATACTCATAAGCTAACCAAAGTAGTCCTGTCCAAAAAGAAGAAGTCCATTCATTATTTTCTACTTGATCATAAACTAAATTTGTACTTGCTGATGAAGGAAATTTGTCAGTAAATTTCTTTAAATTATGGTCAATAATACGAATAACTTGGTCCATACTTTGCTTAATTTCCTCTTTTGAGAATTGTGGGTCCGAAGAAAATTTTTTTTCGTCTTTCAATTCTATATTTTGTTTCATTATTTCACCTCATATTTATTTTCGTATTTATGAATATTGTTCGTGCTTATAAAATAAGTATATAATTTATCGCATTTTTTGTCAATATGCAATCTACCCGCTTACAATTTTTTATTTTAGATTTTTGCGAATTGTAAAATAATAGACAGTGGTTTATAATAAGAAGAGAATGATAAAAAAGGAGTATACTATGGAAAAAAAGATTGGCTTTATTGGCTGTGGTAACATGGCAATGGCGATGATAGGAGGTCTTATTAAAGGAGGATTAGTTCCGAATGAACACATTATTACTTCGGATATTAATCAAGATAATTTAGATAAGATGAATTTAGAATACGGTATTAAAACCACATTATCTAATGAAACCATCGCATTATTTTCAGATATTATCATTTTAGCGATTAAACCAGAATTATATGCGCCGGTAATTGATGAGATAAAAGGAAAAGTTAAGGATGGAGTGATAATTGTTACGATTGCGGCTGGTATATCTATTGCAAAAACAATGAGTATGTTTGATAAATCTATAAAAGTCATTAAGGTGATGCCAAATACACCAGTATTAGTAACCGAGGGAATGAGTGCAGTGTGCCCTAATGAGTTAGTCAATTCTGATGAATTAGAAAATGTTTTAGCTATCTTTAACACGTTTGGAAAAGCTGAATTAATTGAGGAAAAATTAATGAATGCCGTTACAGCGGTGAGTGGGTCCTCACCCGCATATGTATTTATTATGATAGAAGCTATGGCTGATGCTGCAGTATTAGAAGGCCTACCAAGAAACTTAGCTTATCAATTTGCTTCACAGTCGGTATTGGGTGCTGCTAAAATGGTACTTGAATCAGGAATTCATCCGGGGGTATTAAAAGATATGGTATCTACTCCCGGAGGTGCGACTATTGAAGCAATTGCTAAATTAGAGGAAAATGGTTTTCGTAATGCAATTATAGAAGCTATGAGAACATGTAGTGAAAAATCAAAAAAGATGTCAGAATAATTGAAAAGTGAGGGAAGAAAATGAAAGTAATTGATTTAAGAAGTGATACTGTTACACAACCAACACAAAAAATGCGTGAGGCGATGATGAATGCTGTAGTCGGTGATGATGTCTATCGTGACGACCCTACAGTGATTGAGCTAGAAACACTAGCTGCACAAATGGTAGGGAAGGAAAGTGCACTATTTGTTCCATCAGGAACATTTGGCAATCAATTATCCTTATTAACACATACGAATCGTGGTGATGAAGTTATATTAGAAGCGAATTGTCATATTAAAAAATATGAAGTTGGTGCTTCAGCCGTTATTAGTGGTGTACAATTAAATACAATTGAAGGAACATTAGGGAAAATGGATATTGAGAAAATTAGGTTAGCAATAAGAGGCGAGGATATTCATTTTCCGAAAACTACTTTAATCTGTTTAGAAAATGCGACTGGTGTTGGAACTCTACTTAGTTTAGATTATATGAAAGAAGTTCAGGACATTGCGAAAAAGCATAATATCCATATCCATTTAGATGGAGCACGACTTTTTAACGCTGCAACTGCATTAAATGTTTCTGCTAAAGAAATATGTCACCATGTCGATTCAGTCATGTTTTGTTTATCAAAAGGATTATGTGCTCCCATTGGGTCAATTGTAGCAGGTAGTAAAGAATTTATCGAAAAAGCCAGAAAAAATCGAAAACTGATGGGTGGTGGCATGAGACAAGTTGGGATTATTGCTAGTTGTGGTATAGTAGCTCTCGAAGATATGACGAAACGATTACATGAGGACCATGATAATGCCAATTACCTAGCAGAACAATTAGAAACAATTCCTGGATTAAATGTTAAATACGATCGTTTAAATATTAACATGGTATTTGTATCTGTAGATGAAAATATCAATTTCCCTAGAAATTTTGATCAGTTATTACTTGAAAAAGGAATAAAAGCAAATGGATACCGTGGTGATGAAATTCGTTTTGTGACACATAATGGCATTACAAGGAATGACATTGAATATGTGGTTGCCGCAATTAAAGAAATATTAAATTAATACTACATTTTAAGGAAGATGTTATAAATACATCTTCCTTTTTGCTACTTTATTAACAAAAAGATAAAATATATGGTAATATATAGATATATTGGAAAGGATAGGTGGGAGAAGTGGAAAATCAATTAAATATTAAAGGCGTAAATAAATTTTATAAGAATTTTCAAGCCTTAAAAGACATCAATTTAAGCATTGATTCAGGGGAATTTGTGGCCATATTAGGAGAATCGGGAAGTGGAAAATCTACTTTATTAAATGTTATTAGCGGTTTAGATTCATTAGAATCGGGAGAAATTACGATTAATGGTATATCTACTCGTAATTTTAGTCCCAAGGAATGGGCAACCTATCGAAATAATTTTGTAGGTATTGTCTTTCAAGAATATAATCTTATTGATCATTTAACTGTAGTTGAAAATGTAGAACTTCCATTATTACTTCAAGGTGTATCTTCAAAAATAGCACATCAAAAAGCGTTAGAGAAATGTAAATTATTAGGCCTTGCAAAACATGCGCATAAATTGCCCAAAAAGATTTCTGGAGGACAACAACAACGAGCAGCGATTGCTCGTGCATTAGTAACTGACCCTTTAGTCATTTTAGCAGATGAGCCTACAGGGGCATTAGATAGCGAAAATGCTACGATAATTTTAGATGTATTAAAAGTATTATCCCAAGACCACATTGTCATATTAGTCACTCATGATGAAGAATTTGCCCAGCAGTATGCAACAAGAATTGTCTTGTTAGAGGATGGTGAAATTGCCTCTGATACAAATAATAAAGTGATTTCATATGAATTTACCCAGGGACTTAATTTGAAAAGCCCCAATATGAGATTAAAGGTTATGTGGAAATTTGCAAAAAATAATTTATTAAAAAGAAAATTTAGGACTCTATTTACATCCCTCACGATGTCATTTGGACTAATTTCTATTTTTTTAATTATTTTCTTAGTCAATGGCATAAGGACAGAAGTCACGGGTGTTATCTCCTCCATTATTCCCAAGGACCAGTATTTTATTAATTCAGAATTAACTAATGCGACATTGACAGATACGCAACTTCAATTTGTTCAAAATCAAGATTTAGTGAATGAGGCTTACTTTCAGTATTCTTTAGTTACATTCTCAAATGAAGTCATGGTTCAGTATGATGCAGAGACTTATTATAAACAAAATGATTATTCTTTATATGGAATTCCTACTAATGAAAAAAATTTCTTTTATCGTAATAAATTAATCGGAACTTATCCGCAAAATGAAAATGAAGTTATTATTTCTTCAGGGCTTGCAGAGGAACTCTTAGGATTTAGTATTCAAGAAAAAGAATTACCGCAAGTCGTAGATTTACTGAAACAAAAGTCAATTACGGTTGACAGAATTTCAAATACATCGGAAATAAATGAAACTTTTAATATAACAGGCGTCTTATATAATACACAACTTATTTCTTATACATTAAATACAAAATTAGAAAAAATGGCACAAACCCTCCCTGATACAGAAGATGATTCCTATTACCAGCAGTCTTCTGTGGATAAAACAGGCATTGTTGTTTATTTTAATTCAAATAAAACTGATAAAATTAATCAATTTGAAGATATTTTAACTAGCAATGGACTTGTATTAAAAAATCCCGTTAAAGTAATTTTTGGGGCTATCAATGACTTTTTTGATACTATATTGTATGTATTAGTTGGGACTGCATCCATTTCTTTAATTGTATCAGGAATCTTAGTCGGATTGATGATTTACATTTCTGTTTTAGAAAGAATAAAAGAAATTGGTGTTCTTACCTCCCTTGGGGCAAGGAAAGCGAATATACGACATTTATTTATTTTTGAATCAGGATTTATAGGTTTATTAAGTTCAACTATCGCACTTGTAATTTCTTTAGTTATTACATGGATTATTAATATGATATTTGACAATACCATTGGTGCTTTATTTAGATTCTTTAATATAGGACTTTTAAGTCACTTAAAGTTATTACATATCGATATTATTTCAATTGTAGTTGTCTTGGCTTTAAGCATCCTATATTCCATTATATGTGGATTCATTCCAGCTTTTTTAGCATCACGGTTAAAAGCAGTTGAAGCTTTAAGAAAGGAATAGGGGAGAATTATGATTAAATTAGTTGGTATACATAAAATTTATGATGAAGGCACGAGTGGTTTTTTAGCTTTAAAAGATATAAATTTAGATTTCAAAGATGACCATTTTGTATGTATATTAGGAAAATCAGGTTCTGGTAAAACAACCTTACTAAATATTATGGGAGGGTTGGATAATACTAGCAGTGGACATATGGTCATTGATGGACAATTGACGACAAAGTTTACAAAAACTCAATGGGATTATTTTAGAAATGATAATATAGGTTTTATTTTTCAAAATTATAGTTTAATTGAACATTTAACTGTGCTAGATAATGTGATGTTATCTGTAAAATTACAAGGAATCGACCAGGCTGAGGCTAAAAGGAAAGCTAAAGAAGTATTAGACAGAGTTCATATTTTAGACCAAGCCGGTAAGTTACCAAAACAGTTATCAGGTGGACAACGACAACGTGTTGCAATTGCCAGAGCATTAATTAATGATCCTGATATTATTTTGGCAGATGAACCTACGGGAAATTTAGATAAAAAAACATCAATTGATGTATTAGAAATCTTAAAGGAAATAAGCCATGATAAATTAATCATCATGGTAACTCACAGTAAAAAAATCGCAGAGGCCTATGCAGACCGGATTATTTATTTGAAAGATGGCGTAGTAGATAGTGATACATCGCCTATAGAAAATGAACAAGTACATATTCATCGTTTTAAGACACATCATACTAAATTTAAATTTATTGATAGAATAAAGCATGCACTTAATAATATTAAAATGAAGAAATGGCGGTCTTTTTTAACTGCATTAGGATTGGCATTAGGAGTGTCAGGATTTATTTTGATTGATGGAATCTCTAATGGCATTAAAATCAGTGTCAATAAACAACTCTCAGCCTACGATAATACTCCTGATTTAGTCTTTTCTTTAGACCAAAAAGCATTAACTAATTTGGGAAAAGATGACACTAGTTATATCAATTATTTATTAACAGACGAGAATATTGCAGCAGTCCAATACGAAAAAGGCCTATCGATGAGTGTTGTGCAAATTAATGACACCGAAGTATCTAATACTATCAATTTATCTTATCAATTTACCGATAAAAAGGATGTGCAAACACGATATTTTGGTACTCCTTATGCTGATGGTAAATTTCCATCACAAAATAATGAAATATTGCTATCATACAAGTTTGCATCCGATTTATATGCTATCGATAATATCAAAACTTTGTGGGGGAAATTACAAAATGCGCAAATAAAAGTTGCTCAATATTATTATGCTATTCCTTATTTATATTCTAATTCCGATGTGTTCACAGCATATCCCTATATAGATGAGGATACAGAACCAATCGGATACGATAGCACTCGTTTTGGAGATTATGCTTCACAAATTGCTATTCAAAAAGACTATTATAATGGGATTTTACTTTCCACAGAGACAAATGAAATTTACTTTTGTGACAATTATGATAATCTTGACAATTATTTTTCAAATACGATCAAATCAACAAAAGATTATACTGTAGTCGGGATAAATAACTCTCAGTACATAAACAGTTCCATGATTACAGAAAATGAATATATGAGTATGCCAAGACAAAATCAAAAAAGTAATTTTACTTATAATGTTTATTTAACGGAATATGGAAAGGACCATATGCTTGATTTGAAAAAAGCGCATACTGAGGCCGATATTTACGAAATTCCTAGTATGGAGAGTGTAACACAATCGGTTGTCAATATATTTATTGGGATTGCCCAATTTATCATTACTTTAATATTAATTGTTTCAGTCGTCACTGCTGGATTGATGTTACTTATGGTATTATTGATTTCGGTGATGGAAAGAAGTCGAGAGATTGGGATATTAAGGTCTTTAGGGGCAACTCGAAGTGATATACTATCGATGTTTCTTACGGAAAGTGGTGTGATTGGCTTTTTAGCTGGAATCATCGGAATAATATTAGCGATTATTCTGATGATAGGAGGGAATCTTTTTATCAACTATCGATACAAAGATACTTTAATAAATACTTTTAATCAACAACATGTTAATCTGATTATTTTACGTCCTATATCAGGTATTATCGCAGTAATTGTTTGTATTATATTTGCAATGTTGTTTGGATTAATACCCGCGATTAAAGCAAGTAAAAAAACACCAATCAATGCTTTAAAAAGACTTTAATAATACGCATTATTTAAAATAATAAAGACATAATCAAATTGATTATGTCTTTTATTAATATTAGACATTGAAATCATGATGCAATGTAATTTAACAAAATTATAATGTAATAATAAGGACTTGATATCTGAATATTTTACTTAGTGCAAAAATCTGTTTTTTTCTAATGCTAGAATTTAATCCTTTTTCCTTAAAATTTCAATTTGATCCTCATCGTCATTATAATTTGATTTTTCGCCTTTTTTTATGTTTGTTGGTTTTATAATAGGATCATCATCAAATATAGCCCAACTCATTTGGTTTCTTTCTACTGGATTGATTCTTGTTAAGTTATTTATATCAAAATTCTTGGTAACAACAAAAGTTTTGGCAAATAAATCATGAAATCCTACCCCTTCTTCTGTAGCGATTATCATGATAAAAATGATTAGAGAGATGAAAAAGTTTATTAATGTGAATAACAAGAAAACGATTAAAAAACTAGATTGATTTAAAGATATAAGGGATACTAAAAATGAAAAACCAAAAATAATTACTATTTCAAATAAATAAAAATTTCTTTTCAATAATTGAATGAATGTGGATTTTGTATAATCAATAGATATTATCTTTATTCCGGCCACTAATTTACCTAAAGTAAATCCTTTGGTAAAATAAGGTAATAAAGTATAGTAGCTAAAAAACAGTAAAAATAAGAGAATAGTAGAAAATAAATAGCCAATATAGGGTAATGTACGCTCATTTGTCCCAATCATTATGGAATTATTCGTGATACTATAAATGATAATGACTATGAAAATACCAAAGCTTATAATAAAAGAATCAATAATGAAAGCTGCAATTCGTTGACCTTTAACAGATCCTATTTGTGTATTCATAACATTCAATTCCCCCTAAAATTAATCTAATTTTAATTATACCTATAAAACTATAATTTTTAAAGAAAAATGTGTGATATCTTGAGTTATTTATGTTAGAACTGATAAATTAATTCATAATTAAAGAAGATTCCTAAAATTGTTCTCAGTAAGGATAACTTAGTTTCAACTTGGCATAAGTTAATAATATTATCATATGTTTGTAATTTCAAAGTATAATTTTTTTTGAAGATATTATAATGCAAAAAAATACCTCGTAGTGCAAGGTATTTTTATGCTATTTTTGATGTTAATCAATAATTTGATGTTAATCAATAATTTGATGCTAATCAATAATTTGATGCTAATCAATAATTTTAAAATTATTATCTATTACTATATCAATTTGAGGATGCTGTAAGATATAATCTATAATTAGTTCTTGGATATCAATTAATATTTCTTTAACTATTTTAGCGTTTTGGTAAAATTCATATCCACCTGTACCGCTTGCTCGATAGTTATTCAGGATGATTGTAAAGGTATCTGTGTCTTTCACAACATTTCCTTTAAATTTAATGTTTTCTATTCTGTTGTGAATTTCTTTCGTTAAATTAATGGAGTACTCAATACCCATAAAAATATCATAGTTATAGTGGGGAATCCCATAATCATTAACCACAATATTTCCCTCTTTTAAATCTAGGTATTCGGCATTTCTCTCTAATGCCAGTTTGAGTATTTTCCCGGTAATTTCTAAAACAACCAAAGTATTAGGATAAATATAGGTTGATACAATATTACGTATAGAAATAATTTGATTAAATCCATGTATATCATGAGCAGGAGATGTAGCGGATATATCAGCAAGTGATACTTCAAGCTGAATTTTATTTAAGAAGGTTGATTGAAAACTTCCATTTATTGCTAAGTCCAAATGAGTAGTAGGAGGAATAGGCTTTGAAAGATAACCAATTGGCTGGTCTAACCAATTTTCGATTTCCTCTCCTAATTGTTTTAATGGTGGTTTAATAAAACCTTGTTTAATATCTGTAGGTAGTAAGAATCGGCTCGTAATTTTTATTTCTTCATTAATTGAAATCATAATTTCACATAATTCAGTCGCATTTGCAGGTGTCTGGACAATATAAGTTCCATTAATCATGTGTTCATTAATTTTAACATGTTGATGCCCAGTTAATAAAAGATCAATATCTAATTCAGAAGCAATTCTATAGGCTTGATTTTCTCCTGATTGATTTGGTTTTAATACGCCAGTGTCTATATCTCTTTCAAAACCACCGTGATAAACCACTATAGTAATATCAACATCAGGTTTAATTTTTTCAAGTGTCATCTTAATACTTGTATAAGGATCTGTTATATCAAAGAATTCAATATTTCTTTTTTGCTCCCAAACATTTATATGGGATGTAGTAGCACCTATAATACCTACTTTAAGTCCATTTTCCAAAGTTTTAATATCGTAAGGTAGGATTAAAGTCTGATCTTTACTATATTTAACATTTGCACATAAAGTTTTTGCCTCTAATGTTTTCAAATAATTGACTAAGTAATCTTCACCATAATTAAAGTCGTGATTTCCTAATGTAATATAGTCATATCCTAATTGATTAAAGACCTCTGCAATGGGATTGTTAGTCCACTTAGATTTATTTTTAACAAGATAGGAAGTTAGCGGTGAACCTTGAATGGTATCACCACCATCGATAACTAGTGTATTCGCGTCCTTATTTATTATTGACGAGAATTTTAAAAGCCCTAAATCTTGTATTTCCTTTTTTACATAATTTGTTGGGAAAATATAACCATGAATATCTGTTGAATAATAAATTTTTATATTTTTCATTTTTCTACCTCTCATATAATACTATTTTTTATCACAACAATTTTTTAATATAACTAAGAAAATCCCTCCTTAGTTGGAATTTTTAATTAGTTCTTTTTATTTAATTTTACGATGAGAATAATCATTACCACTTTTTTATAATATGTATAATAAAATCAATCCTCTAAAAAATAATAAAGAAATGTATAATAGTTTTAGAAATATAAGTTTCTTTAGAATAGAGGAAATGAAATGAAAAAATGGTACCAATCAAAATTATTATTTTTAATAATATGTAATGTATTAATGATAATTGGACTAATTATGGTATTTGAAAATACTCAGATAAAATGGATAAGAAGAATTGATTTTAATTACTTAACATTAAATCAATGGATAGTTTTCATTTATGCGATGATATTTATCCTTATTGGCTTAGTTGGAGATATCATTTTATTAATTTATTATTCCTATATTGTATTTAAAGATAAAAATGGTGAAAAGAAAACAGCCTCAGAAAGTAACTAAAGCATAAAAGGATTTCTAATTGATAGAAATCCTTTTCTCTTTTATTTAGTGATATATAATATTCCGATGGTTCCTTTACCACAATGGCTAGAAATTACACAACCTGCTGTTGTTTCATAAAGATTTTCTATATTTAGATTCTCATTTTTAATTATTTCCTCTTTTAAAAATTTAGCGCCCTGAAAATTGAGTGAATGAGTAATCATCACAAATTCAGGGTCTATTATATCTTTATCAGCATCAATTTTACTTAACAATAGTTCATAGGCTTTTGTTTTTCCACGTGGCTTTGCTCCTACTAACATACCACCATCTACGACATGTATAATAGGTTTAATTTTAAGCATCGTTCCTACAAAACTTGCGATGCCAGAGCATCTGCCACCTTTATATAAATACTCCATGGTATCTAATACAAAAGCAGTTTCAATTTTAGGGACGATTTTTCGTATTTCATCCGCTATTTCTTTAGCACTAATTCCTTTTTGTGCAAGTTTTGATGCTTTTAAAGTTAATAGGCCAATACCAGATGATAAATTTAGAGAATCAACGATATGAATACGCCCTTCTTCAAATTCTTTACGTGCTATTTCGGCACTTTGAATAGTAGCGGATAACTTTGATGAGAGTCCAATATAAACAATATCATAGCCCTCATCAATAAAAGGTTTAAAAAAATCGTAAAAATTTCCGGATGAAGGCGCTGCAGTTTTTGGTAAGACTCCTTTTGTGTCGACTAAATCATATAATTTTTCTGTAGTTATATTTACTCTATCAAGGTATGTATCATCACCAAAACTAACATATTCCGGAATAAATTTAATTTGGTATTCCTCTAATATATGATTGGTTAGGTCACATGTACTATCGGTAGTGATTATTACTTTATTCATCCATATCCCTCCACATTATATACATAATTTTATTTTACTTAAAAATAGGCATTATGTAAATAAAATCTAGTAAAAAACAGTAATTTTATTTATATGAGATATATTATAGAAAATTTGAAATTTTCATTGTATAATATTCATAAATATGATAAAGGAGATTTATGATGGAAGCATTAAAAAAATTGCCAACTTTAACGAATACCCATATTATCTTAAGACCTATCCATATGATTGATGCTTTTGATATGTTTGAATATGCAAAACAAGAAAAAGTTGGGCCAAATGCAGGGTGGAAACCACATCAAGAGATTGAGGATACTCAAAAGGTGATTGAGTCTATGATAAATGAGACATCCACAGAAAATAATATTGGTGTTTTTTCAATTGTAGATAAGAAAAGTCTTAAGATGATTGGTACAATTGGTTTACATCGTTTTAGTGAAAAAAAAGAAAGTGTTGAAGTTGGCTATGTTTTAAATCCAACCTATTGGGGGCAAGGAATTATGTTAGAGGCTGTGCAAACGATTATTCCGTGGATATTTAATGAATTAAAATTATATCGTTTAGAGTGCAGTCATTATGATTTTAATCAACAATCAAAGCGTGTTGTTGAAAAAGCTGGTTTCACGTTTGAAGGAATTTCAAGAAAAAAAATTGTACTATTAGATGGCAATAGGTGTGATCTATACAATTATTCCATATTAAAAACTGAGTTTCTAAATAAACAATTACCTTGGCAAAAGTAGGTGATAATAAATGATACAAATTAATGCACAATTACGATTGCGCATGATTGATAAGACGGAATATTATAAAGCGTTTCCCTGGTATCAAGATGAAGAGATTCAATATTTCGTGAATGGGGTTAAAGAACCATATGACATGGATTCAATTATTGGGATGTTTAAATTCATTCAAAATCATGGAGAATTATATTATATTGAGGTCCTTGAAGGATTAGAGTGGATTGCGATAGGGGACGTATCACTTTTATCAAAAACTAACGATGATCTTCCGATTACAATAGGCAATAAAAATTATTGGCGAAAAGGGATTGGAACAGCTGTTTTATTAACAATGATTGAAAAAGCAAGAACACAAGGAAGAAAAAAATTAGAAGTTGAAATATATGATTATAATGAAAATAGCATAAAGCTATATCAAAAAGTTGGTTTTAGGAAAAAAGAAAAAACAGAATACAGCAAGCGATATTATTTATCATTAGGTAAAAAAAGTCATAAATAGGTCAATGTTAAAGTACATCTATCCGATTCTAAAAATAGTTGTTAACATGTTAACTTTGGATAATTATTAAAAAGTCTCCTTTTATAATTTTTTTAATCCTACATATAATATAGGTAGAAAATTTGAAAGGAGATTATTTATGTTTGATACAATTACTCGTAAACGGGACCAGGATTATTATGATAATCTATTATCTGATTATGAAAATTATGATGGGAAGTTAATGAAAGTTGATATAAAGGAAACGAATACTTATTATGTACTAGATGTAGAAATTCCAGGTGTTCAAAAAGAAGATATCAGACTTATCACAAATGATGATATCTTAACTATTAACGTTAAAAAAGAGGAATCTATTAATTCATCTAATGAAAAATATGTCCGCCAAGAACGAAAATTTGGTTCTATGAGTCGTTCTTTTACAATCCGCGATATAGACCAAGATTCTATCAATGCTAAATATGAAAATGGTGTATTATATATCACCTTACCAAAAGTTTCGGAAGAACAATTGAATCATGTGAAAACAATTAATATTGAATAATAATAAGAAAAATAAGATTACAAAATGTAATCTTATTTTTTTAAAGTTTTTTTAAGAAAAGTTTATTTATCATATAAAAATTAGTCTAATAATCGTGATACCGTCATTAAAAATTTTTTTAGGAAGCCATTTCTCAGGTTTCTCAATGAAAGTGTAACCAAATTCATCACTTTCATTTTGAATTTTTAACCATTCATCTTGTGTTAAATTATCTATTCCATAGATAAGAGGATGCTTTCTTCTTTTAAAATCATTCATTCATTTTATAAGCTACTTGATTGACTTATTTTAATATATCTTCTACCTTCTTAACTATCTTTTAACAATTTTAGTTTATAATATCAATTTATTTAATGATTTGATTGAAATCAAATTTTTATAAAACTTGACAATTGTTTGGAAAAGAAATATTATATCTATACAAATGAGTTTAATCATTTGAGGGAAAATTTACATCAAAAACTAGTGAAGCAGTTTTTGAATTATAAATAGTAGGTGGAAGTAAATATGGAAAAGCATTTAATTTTATTAGATCTAGATGGGACTTTATTAAATGAAAAATCGCGTATAAGTGATTTTAATAAACAAGTCATTGATAATGCGCAAAGACATGGCCATGAAGTGATTATCGTGACCGGTAGAGCACATTATCGTTCGCATATGTTTTATGAAGAACTTCATTTAAAATCGCTTATGGTAAATCGTAACGCGTCTTATATTCATGCTCCTTTTAATAAAGAATACGAGCATGTCATTGAATGGATTGATTCAAAGACAGTAGATGATATCTTAAACAGTGAAATAATGGGCTATATGACGAAAATGTATATTGAAAATTTGAACAATATTTATGTTTTAAAAGGAGAAAAGACATTTTATGCATCTTATCCTTTATGTAAAGTGATTGATTATCAAAAACAAAATTTGTCAACCTGTTCAAATTTAATATCCATTTCAGTCGAAAATCAATATTTAGAAAAAACTCAACAATTGATTGATAAATTACCGATGGTAAAAACAGAAACTTATTCTATGAGAGATGAGATGAGTTTAGTTAATCTATATCCCGTTCAATCTGATAAAGCGAATGCCTTTAAACATTTAAGTGATTATTACCAAGTACCATTAGAAAGAATAATCGCCATGGGTGATGGAGGTAATGATATTAGAATGATTAAAGAAGCAGGAATAGGAGTCGCAATGAGTAATGCGATTAATGAAGTAAAAGAACACGCAAAAATAATTACCGATTATTCTAATGTTGAAAATGGAGTAGGATTATTCTTAAAAGATTATTTAAAGTTAAGTATTTAAAACATTATTTAACTGTGATATAATAAGATAAATTGCATTAGGGGAGTGAAATAGATGGATATTGATAAAAATCACAATCAGAAAAAAAGTATTTTTAAAGTAGTTGGACTGATAGTTTTAGGCCTTGGACTTTATTTAGTTATTAGTGGATTCATAAGTTTTTTCCAATTATCAAACTCTTTTGACAGTGAACCAAAAATTGGATTAGTATTTGCTGGAATGCCTTTGTTATTTATCGGATTAATATTGACTTCATTAGGGTTTATGGGAGATGTGGCAAGATATCAAGCAGGTGAAATGGCACCTGTTGGAAAAGATGTTGTGAACTATATGGTAGATGGGACGAAAGAAAGTATGACTACAGTCGCTAAAGCAATTCATGATGGAATGAATAGTACTCATGATGCTAGTATCAAATGTCCACATTGCTTTACTGAAAATGAAACGGAGGCCAAATTCTGTAAAAATTGTGGAAAAAGTTTAGCAAGCGATAAGGTTTGTAGGATTTGTCATGAGAAAAATGAGAGTGACGCGAAATATTGTGATCATTGTGGAAATCCTTTATAAAGAAAAAGACCAATGCATATTAAATCACTCTACAATATAAAAAAATATCAATGACTATTTGTTAGGGCTAATATTTAGTCAATTAAAGATGAAAAAAACACATGAAAATTAAATTTTCATGTGTTTTATTTTCAACTATTTTATATAATAATTTGGTTTTTTATTAAAGAAAAAAACACCAACTCCACTTATACCAATATGTGATCCAAGAGTACTTCCAATTTGGTCTATGATGATTTCTTTTTCTCCAATACGTTCAATTAATCTTCTTTTGACATTTAATGCAATTTCATAATCATCAGCATGCATAATGCCGATGATTTGGTCAGGAAAATTGCTAATTCGTTCTTCAACTAAATCGATAATCGTATTGAGAGCTTTACTCGTGCCTCTCACTTTCATTAAAAGCTTAATTTCACCATTTTCAACATGTAAAATTGGTTTAACATGAAGTAAATTACCAATTAAAGCTGTCGCTCTACTTAATCGCCCACTTTTAAATAAATATTTCAAATCATCGACAGAGAATATATGTTCACAATGAAGTGCCATATCATTTAAAACAGTGACTATTTCATCAAATGCGATATTCCTTTCAATAAGTCGCCCAGCTTGCAATGCCATGAGCCCAGAAATAGCTGATCCACCTTTTGAATCAATTACTTCGATATGAGTATCAGGATATTCAGCAATTAATTCCTGGGCAATCATATAAACAGTCTGATAAGTACCTGATAATATTGAAGAAATCGTAATAAAAATAACATCATGATGATTTTCAACTTGTTTTATAATAGCATCATAAATATCACTAGGTGCAGGTTGACTCGTTTTTACATCAGCGTCTTTTCTTAATGATTGATATAATTCATCTACGGATATCGTTACCTTATCTTTAAATTCTTGATTGTTAATATTAACGATTAAAGGCACCATATTAATATCATACTGTTCAAAATATTCACGAGGCAAATCTGTTGTACTATCTACGATTAATTTAATCAAATTATCAACCTTCTTTTTTATTTATCTTTACATATTTTACCACTAAAGTAAATATTACTCAATATTTAATAAACGTTCGTCTGCAAAATAATGCTAGTGTTTCTACTTTTATTTAACAATAGTGACTGATTAAGATGGTGGTAATGATAATTTTATTGTAAAATAATGGTAAGAGGAGTGGTTTATTGATGGTAGAAAAACGAATATATTTATTCTTACTCATTTTACATGCATTTGTGGGAATTGGCGCCTTGTTTGGAGGAAGTGGGATTATTATTGATCCTAGTGGTAAATTCTATGGTATTACAGTTGAAGTATTAAAAAATTCTCCATTTCAGAATTTTTTAATACCAGGACTTATTCTATTTTTTATCATTGGTTTAGGAAATGTGATTGTTGCAATCTTGGCATTAAAAAATAATAAATACCAAGCTTATTTTAGTGGAGTCATGGGATGTGCTTTAATGATTTGGATTATTGTACAATGTATTATGATTGAAGACATTAATTCACTTCATATCATTTTCTTTTTACTCGGGTTAATTGAAGCACTTTTAGCATTACTACTTGCTTTTAAACAAAATCTATTTCCACTTAATTATCTCAAAGAAAAAAAATAATTTGGAAAAAGAAATATAAATTGTTGTTTATATTTCTTTTTATTGATTAAGATACTCAGAAAAAATCATAATAAGATATGAAAGGTTGATTGTTATGCTAAATTTAAATGGGTATTTAGGAAAAGAAATTAATGCATCTCGAAATGAGATATATGAGAATAACCAAAAATTATTTGATTTATGTATTGAAATCAATCAATTTTGTCAAATATTTAAATATGAATTGAAAATTGATGATACAGATAATATTGGCATTATGTCAACCCTATTATTTTTTAAATTGCTTGATACTTATCAAAGTGTTGTTCTATTATATTGGTATGGATTAGATACGCAAGCTAGAACGGTTAATCGAACGATACTTGAGGGATTATGGGTGTTAAAGAATTTATATTTAAAGCCTGATGAGACCTTTCAATTATTAATAGAAGATGAATATTTTAAAAAAATTAACATGTTGCACGATATAAAAAATAATAACGATCATTTTTATGATTATATTACAAAAAATAATATTTTAAATATTGAAGAAGAAATGAAAAAATTAGAAGAAAGTATGGTAAAATATGGTGTCAAAAAAATTCGCAAAATTAATGTGAAAGAAATGGCATTAAATTCAGATTCAGAACTAGAATATTATTATGTTTATAAATTATTATGCCGTGATGTACATGTTGATACTGGCCAACTCACGAATTATTTTACAAGTGGTGTTGATGGAAGTATTCAAAGTTTTAATGATTCTCCGAGTACAAATAGCATTGAAGAGGTATTAATCACCACTTCTGACTTAATATTGAAAGCAGTTATTTATTTAAGTAAGATAATAAATGTTGATAAAAAGGAAGATATTAAGTATTATATTAATAGAGTACATACTTTTTAGAAAAAATGAAGGTGAAGAAATGGAAGCAGGAAAAATGATAAATTTGAAGGTAGACCGCGAAAGTGATCTCGGTTATATCTTAAGTAATGGAAATAGAGAGGAAGAAATATTACTTCATTACAATGATTGTGCAGGTAATACTTGCCAAATCGGTGATGAGGTCAACGTTTTTTTATATTTTGACCATAAAAAAAGATTGTCAGCAACTTTAGAGACACCAAAAATTACGGTTTTTGATTGTAATTGGGTGAAGGTTGTTAATGTTGTATCCTTTGGTGTTTTTGTTGATATAGGAACTAAAAAAGACGTATTATGCAGTAGTGATGATCTTCCGCTTAATAAACAAATATGGCCACAAGTAGATGATATGTTGTATGCATACTTAGTAAATGATAATGATAAAGGATTTCTTTTAAAATTAGCGACTCGGGAAGATTTTTTAGAAATTAAACAAGATGCACCTAAAGATGTTTATGGTAATAAGTTAGAGGTACGCGTAATAAGAATTGGAAGCGAAGGAATAAATGTTATTTCTAATGAGGGATATTTAGGGTTTATCCATCATTCGGAATATAAAGAAGAACGACGTTTGGGTAGTCTTGTTGAAGGTAGAGTTATTAATGTAAAACTTAATAATGAATTGAATCTTTCTTTAATTCCTCAAAAAGAAATAGCAATGATTGATGACACAGAATTAATTTTAAATTATATAAATACCCATGATGGCAAAATGCCATTAGGTGATGCATCTAGCCCTGATGAAATAAAATCAATATTAGATATTAGCAAAGCAGCATTTAAACGGGCTATAGGAAAATTGATGAGAGAAAATAAAGTCGTTCAAAATGATGATAAAAAAGTGACGAGTATATTGTAAAATTGTTTGTTTACAAGCAAGAAATTTTTGTGAAACAAATATTTAAAAAAAGAGAATCAGAATAACTGATTCTCTTTTAACTTTATAATTAAATTATTTAAAAGGGTAATACCATTAAATCAACATCATAATAGGTATTATTAATTTTTAGTGCTTTAGGCTCTTTTCCATAAATTTGAAATCTCATAGTAGAATAAAGTGTTTTTGCAGGTAAATTACTAGATGTGACTGATAAATATATTTGTTCAATACCACCTATATTTTTTGCTTTCTTGATTACTTCTAACATCAAAGATTTTCCTATGCCTAAATGGCGCTTTTCTATATGTACATACATACCTGAAATATTCGCTCTATGTTTTATTTTATTTCTAGTTTCTAAAACTAAAGTCGTAACACCAACTAATTGCTCATTTATGTATGCGCCAAAAGTAAAAGAGCTATCATTAATTCTTCTTTCATATTTCTCAATAGGAAACGTTTTTTCTTCTTCATAACTTGAATTAAATGCCTCAGGATTTTCTTGTAAACCTTGAAGTCTAAGGAATCGGTAATCCTCTAAATCTTTTTTTGTAAGTAATCTTATATACATGCGTAACTCCTATTTAATTTGATATATAATTATACAATATAAGTCATCTCTAATCAATATTTGAATCAGTAAATATTTGATTGTAAATTTTTTTCTTGACTTTATTACAATCCTTTATTATGATAAACACATACCCGTAGAGGGTATTAATGTTAAGGATGATAAAATGAATAAAATTATATTTATTTGGAAGAAATATGCATTTTTGTTACTGTTTATTTTTCTACCGCTAGTTGCTTTAGTAGATTACCGGTTTGGATTAGCAGCGTTATTTTGTATTGTAATGCCGATTTTTACTTCGTTTTTTATGGGTAAATATTGGTGTGGCAACTTATGTCCTAGAGGTAGTTTATTTGATCAAGTTGTGATTCATTTAAGTGAGGAAAAGAAAACACCAATTTTTTTTCAGACTATAACTTTTCGAATAATCATAATTATAGTGACGATTTATTATTTTTATGATGGCATCAATCATTATGGTGGAAGTCTTGATACATGGGGCTATTTGTTGTGTAAATTTATTTTGATGACGACTGTCATTGCAGCTCTACTCACTACTTTTTTTAATGAAAGAACTTGGTGCAGTTTCTGTCCTGTGGGCACTCTTGCTTCATTAAATAGCCGGATTTTTAATCGCTTTAATAAAAAACACTTGTTAAAAGTAGGCGAAAATTGCTCGGATTGTAAACAATGTGATGCGGTTTGTCCCATGAATGTTAAAATATCGAATTATAAAAATGGTGACATTATGGATATGAATTGCCTAGCTTGTGGTAAATGCCAAGATTCTTGTCAGCTTAAGCAAATTTCACGATAAATAATTAAATATAAAAGAATCAGGGTTTTCCTGATTCTTTTTATACTTATAACACCTTATTGATATAAGGGATTTTCTTGATTAGAATCGCAACTAAAAAAGATATTATAATTACGATAGTTGAAACAAAAAGAAATTTTAATGGTGGAAAAATGTTGAATCCTTTTAATAGAATACTTAATGGGATTAAAACAAAAGGATGAATAATATATACTGTAAAGGTAGCACCTGAAACAGTTTTTAAAAATGGATTTGTTTTATCGAATTTTCTTCTAAATAATTTTAAGAGTGTGATGATGATTCCAAAACCAATAAATGTTTCCCAGAATGAATAAAGTAATGAATTTAGATTAAATCCACCAATAAAACTATCAAATCCATTATCGAAAGCTCCGCCAAAAAAAGCGATGAATGGCAGTGTTAAGAAAATAATAATAACATAGATGACCCAAAATTTAATAGTTTTTAAATATATCTCAGAAAAAAGATTAGTGCGATAAGCTAATATTCCTAAGATAAATAAAACGATATATGAGGTAAAATGTCCTAGTTGCATATTTAAGATATTAGCTCCAACAGGGAAGTTAATTCTCACGATAAATGTTAGGATAGAAACAAAAATAGAAGTAATAATAACGAAAAAGAAAGTTGGTTTTTTATGGTAATTTATGCTGATTTTAATATTTAAAGATCTTATGAGAAGATAAATAATATTAAAATAAATTAAAGCCTCCACAAACCATAGAGGGCCAAATTCAATATTTTTAAAATTTACAATATTCATTTGATAATAATTAAGTAAAGTATGATAATAATTTTGATTAAGAAAAAATTCTAATAATGGACTTAAAATGAAGATAAATACAAATAACGGTATCCCTAAACGCATGCATTTATCTTTAATAAATTTTTTTCGTCCTTTTTTATCATAAGACAAAGGTATAAAGTATCCGGAGATAAAAAAGAAAAGTCCCATAAAAAAAGATTGATTGACCGCAGTAACAATGGTTAATAATACAGAAGATATTGAATCATCTGAAATTTCTACATAATACCAACCACCTACAGCTCCATATGTAATCGCTGTATGGGTGATTATGACTAAACAAATTAATAAAATACGTAGATTATCTAAAAAATAGAATCTTTTTAACATACTACCCTCCTAAATTTCTAACTATAATTATATCAGTTTTACAAAAAAAATATACAAATTTTGGTTATATATATGGAAATAATAGTTAAGTAATTGATTGATATTAGAGAAGTTTGTTAAAAATAGTTCGATATTCAAAAATTTTGATATTCAAAGTAATTGTCAAACGTTATTTTTAGTAGTATAATGAGTTATATTACAATGATAAGGAGTGACAACATGATAATAAAACCACTAAGAATCGGAGAACTAGTTGCTACTTTGCCTATTATTCAAGGTGGAATGGGAGTAGGAATATCTCGATCACGATTAGCAAGTGCCGTTGCAAGTGAAGGTGGTATTGGGATAATATCAACTGCTCAAATTGGCTTTGATGAAGAAGATTTTACAAAAAGTCCACTTAAAGCAAATATACGGGCATTAACTAATCAAATAAAAAAAGCTAAAGAAAATGCGAAAAATGGAATTATTGGAATTAATATAATGGTTGCGTTAACCAACTATGAAGAATATATAAATACAGCGATTTCTGCAGGAATCGATTTAATTATTTCAGGAGCAGGACTTCCGACTGTACTTCCAAAATTAGTAGAAAATACAAAAGTTAAGATTGCACCGATTGTATCTTCTTTTAGAGCTGTGAAAACGATACTGAAAGTATGGGATCGTAAATATAGCACTACTGCTGACATGGTTGTCATAGAAGGTCCAAAAGCAGGTGGACATTTAGGTTTTTCACTTGATGAATTACATGATGAAAATCTAACTTTAGAAACATTGTTAGAAGAAATTAAAGTTGAAGTTAAAGCATATGAAGATAAATATAATAAATCAATTCCTATTGTTGTAGCTGGTGGTATTTATACAGGAAACGATATTGCTCATTTTTTGGAATTAGGAGCGAGTGGTGTTCAAATGGCTACACGATTTATTACGACTAATGAATGTGATGCACCTGAAAATTATAAACAAGCTTATATCAATTGTAAAAAAGAAGATATTGAATTGGTAAAAAGTCCTGTAGGAATGCCAGGTAGAGCAATTAGAAATGAGTTAGTTGAAACAATAAAACATGAAAATGTAAAAGTCAAAAAATGTCTAGATTGTTTAAAGATAGATCATTGTGATAGAAAGACAATTCCTTACTGCATTACAGAGAAACTAGTTAGTGCTGTTGAAGGTGACACACACGAAGGTTTGCTCTTTTGTGGTACTAATGCTTATCGTATGGATAAAATTGTGAGTGTTCATGAGTTAATAGAAGAACTAAAGAGTGAAATTATCGCTTATTAATGATAAAAATCTCTTAATGAGATTTTTGGAATAAACAAAGAAATCTCTTAATGAGATTATGGAATAAACAAAAAAATCTCTTAATGAGATTTTGTATCTTAATTGGTTCGTATTTCATTCTGATTTATTAAGCATTTATAATAAAAGGCAATAATAGAAATCAAAATAAATAAACAATAAAAATGATTTGTTCTAAAAACAAATCATTTTTATTGTTTATTAAGTTATAAGTTATGAAGGCATAACCATAAAAAAAAAGAGTTATGGATGCATAACCATAAAAAAAAGAGTTATGGAGGCATAACCATAAAAAAAAGAGTTATGCCGTACATAACTCTAAAATAAATTTTTCTTTTTTAAAAACATGGCGACTATAAAAGCAACTGAAAAAGATAAGATGACAATAATTAATAATCCATAAGGATTGCCCTTAAAAGGAAGTGGAACATTCATTCCAAATAAACTCGCTATTAAAGTAGGTATCGCTAATACTATGGTAATAGATGTTAATGTTTTCATCACCATATTTAAATTATTAGATATAACAGAAGCAAAGGCATCCATCATGCCACTTAAGATACCACTATAGATATTTGACATTTCTATAGCTTGTTTATTTTCAATTATAACATCCTCAAGTAATTCCTCATCCTCAGGATAATGTTTGATATGTTCAACACGATGTAATTTTTCTAAGACAACTTCATTTGAACGAAGAGAAGTCGTAAAGAATACAAGTGATTTTTCCAAATCTAATAATTGAATTAGCTCTTTATTCTTTAATGATTTATGAAGTTCTTTTTCAATACGACTAGATTGTCTATCTATTAAACGTAGGTATTGTAAGAATAATGTTGCGTTTTTAAACAGAATTTGATAAATAAATCGTGTTCTTTTATAAGTATAAAATTCTTTAATTTTTGTTTCAATAAAATAATCTAGAATTTTTAATTCTTTTAAACAGATGGTAATAATTTGATTATCTGTCGTAATTATAATCGCAAGTGGTATGGTAGTATAAAATTCTGAGTTTTCTTGATGTTCTATTGTAGGAACGTCAACGATAATTAATGTGTAATTGTCTTCTGTTTCAATACGTGCTGTTTCCTCAGCATCTAGAACGGATTTCATATCATCTTCATCAATATTAAGTTTGTTCGAAATAGAAAGAATTTCTTCTGATGTTGGGTTCACTAAATTAATCCAACATCCATCTTGAATATCACCGAGAATTTCAAGTTGATTTTGTGCATTGGTTTTATAAATTTTTAACATGCTTTCACTCCTTTACTTTCCTCATCCCATCATTTCATGTTATTTTGTGTAAAGAAGTAAAAAATAATCTATTACAGCACAAAAAAAGATGGGATGAATGCCCTATTAAATTGTTTTACAATAATCCTATAATACTCGGAGGACATCTAAACCACCTCTTTATTATTTATTTTCTATTTTAAGTATATTTTATAATGTGATTCTTGTCAATGTTTAAACGCTTATTGTTCATTTCTATTGAGTTCGTAAACCTGTAGTAACAATCTTAAAGTTATTAAATATCTTTCACACTAAAATATATGAATTGATTGTTCTATCCCAATTCAAATTGGTCGATAAACTATAATAGATCCTTCCATTTCATATATAAAGCAACTAAAACTGAAATTGAGAAAGAGATGAGTAACAATATAGGAAGAGCCCAATTAGTATGCATGAGCGGTAGTGGTACATTCATGCCAAATAAGCTAGAAATCAAGGTAGGTATATAAAGTATTAGGGTAATAGAGGTTAAAGTTTTCATGACAACATTTAAATTATTTGAAATTAAAGATGAGAAGAAATCCATGATTCCACTTAAAATCTCGCTATAAGTTTTAGTCATTTCTAATGCTTGTTTATTTTCAATTATTAAATCTTCTAATATTTCTTCTTCCTCATGTGTTCTGTGATTATTCTCTAATCTGTGTAGTTTTTCATAAACTGATTGATTAGAATTTAAAGAATTAGAAAAGAAAATTAAACTTTTTTCTAGATATAATAATTTAATTAATTCTTGATTTTTGGAATGACGGTTTATTCGCTCTTCAATCATGTCACTTTGTTTATCAATTAAATATAAATAATGAATGAATAAAGAGGCATTTTTAAATAGGATTTGCAAGATGGATTTAATAGTATTGGTAGTATTAAAGGTTTTTACTTTCTCTTTTATAAAATGATTTGTAATATCATTTTCTTTTAAACAAACTGTCACAAATAAATTTTCTGTTTTAAAAATCGCAATTGGTAGGGTTTTATAAACATCAGCTCGATTTTTTTTAACAACCATAGGACAATCCACGATAATCAAGTTGTAATGTTCACCAATTTCTAATCTTGAAGATTCTTCAGCATCTAAAACCGAAGCCATATCATCTTTATCAATTGATACTGCCAAAGAAATAAAATCAATTTCTTTTTCAGTAGGATTTATCATATTTATCCAACAACCAGGTTCGATTTTTTCTATTTGAGTAAGTTCGTTTCCAATTAAAGTTTTATAAATAGTGTACATATTATCACTCCTAATATTAGTATTACTACATCCTTTTCTATTATCTTAATACAATATTTATTATTTTTCTATACTTATTATGATTATTTTTAATTTGCTTGTGTATTATGTAAAAATTATAATTATATTTATCTCTTTTTTTTTAATTAAATAACGCTATAATTGAGTAAAATGACAAAAAATTGATAAAGGAGATTATTGAATGAAACCGATAGTTGAAATTAAAGATTTTGTTAAATTCTATGATGAATTTAAAGCTAAAATGTGATTATTAGAGCAATCAGGAACAAAAGTATACTATTACCTAAAAAAATGAAGAAAATTAAAATATATGATGGGTAATCAAAACAATTCTTGCAATTGGAAGAAGATATAACTTATGATGAGTCATTAAACGAATACTATTTAAAATAAAGATACATTCATTTTTTATCTCTTCCTTTGTTTGCTTGTGAAAAGCTATTACATAGTACTTATTATAATTATATATATTGATAAAAGGAATATCAGTATATATTCTCATCTTTATTGATATTTGTTATAATATAGATACTGAAAGAAGGGAGAATCATTAAATGAAAATAAAATGGTTAAGATTGATACAAATGGATTATTATACTAATTCAATTTCATTAGTAGGATTTTTATTTTTGTTTTTGTTTGGAACGGGTTTTTATTATGAAAGACTTACTTTCTCGACAATTATATTTATTGCTTTAACTTTACTTTCTTTCCTTTATGTCATTTTAAGAATGGTTTATTTACTAAAATTCATTCGAAGTATTGATGAAAATGTCATTAAAGCAACAATAGAAGATATCTCAATAAGTGGAAGGAAATATTGTCTATTATTGTCTTATGAGGTTAATAAAGAGAAATATCAAAAAATGGTGATACTGCCGAAGTATAAAGAAATTAAAAATTTTAAAAAAACGGATGCTTTAGATATTATTTATGAACCTATTCACAAAAAAAAGATTTTTGTGATTGATTTATTAGAAGTTACAAACAAGGGTTATTAATTAGATGGGATAAACTTCCTTTTTACCATGTGAAACAGTATTATTTTATATTAAAGGGTAGATAATATATGGGAAAAAGGAGGTTTACAGATGATTATTAGACATAAAATTGTGATTGAAAATAATGAGGAAATATTAGTTGTTTATCTAGATAACAATTTAACAGAATTTGCGGATGAACTGGGAGAAAATGCGACTGATAGAGAGAAAAATTTAAAACAACAAGTCGATGATTATATAAAAACTAAAAATGTAGGTTTTAATGGGAATGTGGTCAAGGTATTAGCGGGGGCACTTTTAGTAGCGACATTAGCTTTAGCACCTGGTGTTGGAACACCTAAGGTAAGCGCTCAAGCTTTGAATACATCATATGTGGTTCAATCAGGTGATTCCTTATATAAAATAGCTAATAATTACGGATTGACTATTAATCAAATAAAACAATTAAATAATTTAACATCTAATTTGATTTATCCTGGGCAGGCATTAACGGTGCAGGAAACGACTGTTGCCCCTAGTGGTAATATTTATATTGTACAGTCTGGGGATACTTTAAATAAGATTTCTGGTGTTGTTAATATAAGTGTCAATCAATTGATGGTTTATAATAATTTAACGAGTGATAACATTAATATCAATCAAACATTACTATTAGTTCCAAATGCTACTGTTGGTGTTTATACTGTAGCATCAGGAGATACCTTATGGAAAATTGCTAATCAATATGGTATGACTGTTAGTGATTTACAAGCCATGAATAATACATCGGAAAATTTGTTCCCTGGTCAAAAAATAAATGTGATAGAAAAACAGGCAGCAAATACTTATACTGTAGCATCGGGAGATACTTTGTGGATTATCGCTAATAATCATCAAATGACAGTTAGTGAGTTGCAAGCATTGAATAATTTAACAACTACTTCTATAGTACCTGGCCAAGTTCTAAATGTAACTGGTGATGTTACTGCACAAACACCTACTACTTATACTGTTAAAGCGGGAGATTCACTATGGGCTATCGCAAATAGCTATCAAATGACAGTTAGTGAGTTACAAACATTGAATAATTTAACAACAACTTCGATAGTACCTGGACAAGTTCTAAATGTAACTGGTGATGTTATGGCACAAGCACCTACTACTTATACTGTGAAAGCGGGAGATTCACTATGGGCTATCGCAAATAGCTATAAAATGACAGTTAGTGAGTTACAAACATTGAATAATTTAACAACTACTTCGATAGTACCTGGAGAAGTTCTAAATGTAACTGGTGATGTTATGGCACAAACACCTACTACTTATACTGTTAAAGCGGGAGATTCACTATGGGCTATCGCAAATAATTATCAAATGACAGTTAGTGAGTTACAAACATTGAATAATTTAACAACTACTTCTATAACACCTGGACAGGTTTTAAATATAACAAATATTTTAGGAACAGTAACACCCGTCGCCACTAACATAATGGTTACTGTACAACGCTCTAGTGGAGAGATACAAACTATTCCATTAGAACAATATGTGGCAGGAGTTGTTGCTAGTGAATTAGGAGCCGGATATAATGATGCATCGTATAAAGCACAAGCACTTGCTGCACGAACTTATGCTGTTAAGCGTATTAATGAAGGGCTAATTTTGACAGACACAACAAGTAATCAAGTTTATCGTGATCCCGCTCAGTTACAACAATTATGGGGAAGTGCAGATTATAATACCTATTACCCAGAAATTGTAGCCGCAGTGAATGAAACGAGTGGACAAGTAATTGAATATAATGGACAGTTAATCGATGCTTTATTCTTTTCAACAAGTAATGGTAGAACCGAAGACCCTGTTTATGTTTGGGGAGGCGATGTTCCTTATTTAAAGTCTGTTTCGAGTAGTTATGATACACAATCACCTTATTATTACCATGTTAATACCTATTCCTATAATGAATTTGCGACAAGACTCGGAATTTCATCAGCTAATTTATATGCTAATGTCTTAACAAGAACAGCAAATGGAAGTGTCAATGCGATTAATATATCAGGAAGAACTTTCTCAGGGACTTATGTTGAAAGCCATTTAGGATTAAATTCAACTGATTTTGATATTAGTTTCAGTAATGGTCAAGTAACGATTACTCAAAGAGGTTGGGGACATGGAGTTGGTTTAAGTCAATATGGTGCTTATATGATGGGACAAGAAGGTTATTCTTATCAACAAATTATTCATCATTACTACACAGGCGTTGATATTGTTACTTTATAATATATCCCAATAACAAAAGAACTCATTTTAGAAATGAGTTCTTTTGCTTTTTAAATTATTTGTATATATGACTATTTCTTAACACCTATTATGACATTAGAAGTAGGAAATATTAATTTTGTCTTAAATTTCTTTATGTCGCTTATATTATTTTCTGCAAAAATATGGATATATTCACCAATATGTCGAAAATCAATGATGCATAATTTTCCTCCGGGCTTTAATACTCTAATAATCTCAAGTAGTGCTTTCTTACGTTCAAGTTGATCATAAATATTATGAATGGCGAAACTCGATAAGACGATTTCAAAAGAATTAGTTTCAAAAGACATATTTCTCATGTCAGAAGTTTCAATTGAAATCTTATTAATGACATTTTCTGTATTTGCATTTTGTAAGGTATTTTCTTTTTGATTACCTGAAAGATCTTCATTTTGCCAGATATCAATCCCAATAGCAGTTCCTGTAGATAATCTTTTTGCAGCTCCAATTAAATAAAGTCCTTTACCACAACCAACATCAAGTATGTGTTCATTGCCTTTTATATCTAAGATATCCAAAATACGTTCTCTTTCTTTTATTTTTCCAAATTTGCTGCTAAAAATCATAAGTATAGCGGTAATGATTAAACTGATTGCACTTATGAAAATCCAACCTGTAAGTAACATATATATTATCTTAAAATTGATATTTAAGAAACGATATATGGTTAGTGATATCAAAAGACATAATATTCCGCTTAAAATAAGATTACGTATCACATTAGGAGCATCAAGTCCATATTTAGCTTTCTTTTTCATTTATTATAATTCCTTCCATTAAAAAATAATAATATCACCATTTATATTTAAACTATCTCAGTAGTAAGTTCAAATAAAGTGTTGGATTAGGTGATAGTTAAAATTCTAAACTTTTCTTTTTTTCTAAATTTCAAAAGATTGATATTTCATTGTTAAAATTAATGATAGTTATCAAGGACTTTATCTGTCCAATGATTCAATAAATCAAACAAACCAATATATAAATCGATTAACATTTTTGCGCCATCTGGAATATTTTTTTCTTCAATGTGGGGAAAATCTATTAAACTACTTTGAAGTTTGAGTTTCTCACAAAATTTTATGATCATCTCTTTTCTCTCATTATCATTCAAATGATGAAGATTGGTAAGAAAGCCGCTGAAACTGAAGTAGATGTTAGTTATATTTTCAGAACTATCTTTCATAAGTTTATAAAAGTGTTCTCTGCCTTTTAAATTAATGGAATAAATAGTTTTTTCAGGCATCTCTCCTTCTTTAACTATTCGAGATTCTAAATATCTTTTTTCTGACAACTTTACTATATTTTTATAGATGGCTGGATTGCTTATCTTTATCCAGTTATTGAGATTCCAATTCTCAAATTCCTTTATCATTTCATAAGCACTCTTATCTTTATTGAGCAAATATCCTAAAATCACTAAATCAATCGTTGACAAATTAATCACCTCATCAATACTACTATACAGTATAGTGATATAGTGTATAAAAGTCAAGATAAATATTGGCAATAGTTTAATCCTCCTGGTTTAAAAGTTTATTAGAATAAAAAATACAAAACTCATACTTAGGTTTTGTATTCTTATCTAAATATCAAATAGAAAATTTACCATGTCCATATTTTCACTATCGAATTTAATTAGGAAAAAGAAGATTTATTGATTGAGAGTATTAATTAAATTTTCAATATAAATCACTTTATCTTTGATTGCTTGATAAGTGTTTTCAATATCGTTAACTGTACTAGATGAATCGGTAATTTTCATCAGTGGATGAACAAATATATCTTGATATTGTTTTTCAGTTAAATTGCCGTTTTCCATGATATAATTTTTTTTGAATTCTTCTTTCTCTGTATCACCTGTAATATTTTCTAACTTTTCTTTAAGATCTAATGGATTAATCCCATGAGCAGTTAATAATTTATCATTATAGGTATTTTCAAGTGATAAAATTTGTTGATATAAACTTTGTATTGATAGAGTAGGGGCTTCTTTTAATTCAGTATGAGGAAAGATGATATTTTTTAGGTGTGTAAAGGAATTTCCTGTAATGAGATATAAACATAAAAATATTAATATGATCTTTTTCATGATTATTCCTCCTTTATCTTCTAGTATTTCCTTAATTTATCAAATCATAAAAAAAAAGAAAAAAAAAGATTGACAGATTTCATCTAAACAATTATCATATAATAAATTGTAAGTCGGAAGCATGGTGAAAAAAATGAATTCAAGTAGTATTGAAATTTCAAAAGCTGCCATTTTAGTGGCAATGACGAGTTCTCGTGAAGAAGAACAAGTACAAATTGAATTATTTAAAAAAAATGGTATTAAAGCTGTTGCTGTTGATATAGGAGGAGATTTATTACAATCAATTCCTAAAGTGATTGAACGAGCCATAATCGCTTCAAGAAGAACACATGTTATTAAAGAATGTCATGTTTCTGATGGAGCTGTTGCAGGTGCTGCCAGAGAGGCAATAATGCAAGTGGCGAGTAAAGCAACGGGTTTAAGTGTAGGTGGAAAGATCGGAATCGCAAGATGTGGTGAACATATCAGCGTATGCATCTTTATGAGTATTGGGTTACTTCATTTAAATGAAGTCGCTATTGGTTTAGCGCATCGCTCAATTCCTGAATAGTAGAATGGTAGAATGGTAGCTAATTTTCACGTGTTTTTTGGCGTACAAAAAACTCCTAGCTATTAGGAGTTTTTTTTTATTTCAAAATTAAATTATTGGAGGAAAGTAGAATGGTAGGAAAGAAAATTTGGATGTTAGGAATGTGTGTGCTATTAATTGGTATCATGGTAGGTTGCACAAAAAAGGATCAAAAATTAGAAATTGGGGTGACTCAATTTGGAACACATGGTGCTTTAGATGATTGTCGTCAAGGATTTATTGATGGATTAGCATCAAAGGGCTATGATGATACATTAGTTGATTTCATCTTCTCTAATGCACAAGATGATATCGCAACGACCAATTTGATTGCCGAAGATTTGGTAAGCAAAAAGGTTGATTTGATTATGGCAATTGCTACGCCATCAGCTCAAGCTGTTAGGAATGTGACTGAAGGAACTAATATTCCTGTTCTGTTTTCTGCAGTGACGGACCCAGTTCAATCAGGGTTAGTCGACTCGGTTGAGAATACAACCGGAAATTTAACAGGGACAAGTGATGCAGCACCTATGGATAAACAATTTGCTCTCATTAATGAATTAGTGCCCAATGCGAAAAAAGTGGGATTTATTTATAATTTGAATGAATCTAATTCTAGTATTCAGCTTACACAAGCACAAGCAGAAGCAGTAACAATAGGACTTACTATAGTACCAATTGGGGTAACAAATGCAACAGAACTTTCTGATGCACTCGATGTATTATTACCACAAATTGATGTTTTGTATATCCCAACAGATAACTTAGTGGCATCTTCAATGCCTATTGTCACATCTAAGTCACTTGCTGCTAAAATTCCTGTTATAGGAAGTGAACAATCTCAAGTTGAAAATGGCGCACTTATTACTGTAGGAATTAATTATTATAAATTAGGCTTTCAAACAGGATTAATGGCAGCAGCTATTTTAGATGGAAAAAAACCAAATGAGTTACCTGTTGAAACGTTAGAAAAAACAGATCTTGTGATTAACATGAATACAGCGAATACACTAGGCTTAACAATACCGCAAAGCTTACAAGATGAAGCTATTATCCTCGGAGATAATTAATGATTATTACTAATGTTTTGGAACAAGGAATTATTTTTGGTATTCTCGCATTAGGTGTCTATATTACTTATAAGATATTAGATTTTCCTGATTTAACAGTTGATGGAAGTATTGTCTTAGGTGCAAGTGTAACAGCGATATTAATTACCAAAGATATAAATCCTTTAGCTGCAACTACTTTAGCTGTATTGAGTGGGTTAGTAGCGGGATTATTTACAGGTATATTACATGTTCATTTAAAAATTAGCCATTTGTTATCGGGGATTTTAGTCATGATTAGTTTGTATTCAATTAATTTACGAATCATGACTAAACCAAATATTCAATTTTTTCAATATAAAACACTTTATAATAAATTTCCCTTGCAAAATACTTTAATTATCTTGGTTATAATCATTGTAATTTGTAAAATTTCTCTAGATTTATTTCTAAAAACGAAATTAGGCATGTTGTTAAAGGTCACAGGTGATAATCCACAACTTGTCACTTCATTAGGTGTTAATCTAGGTAAAATGAAAATATTTGGTTTAATGATTTCGAATGGTTTAGTAGCCTTAGCAGGCTCACTTTTAGCGCAATATCAGCGTTTTGCAGATATAAACTCTGGTACAGGAACAATTGTTATTGGACTTGCATCTGTTATTATCGGTCAAACGGTGTTTAAATTTAATCGTTTACCTTTATTAAAAGATACAACTGTAGTTATTTTAGGTGCTATTTTATATAAATTCATCCAAGCATATACATTACAATTAGGACTTTTAGCGACTGATTTTAAATTAATATCAGCACTTCTTATGATTGCGATTTTAGGTTTGAACCAATTCAAACTCAGTTATTCGTTTAAAAGGAGTGAAGCTTGATGTTGACATTAAAAAACATATCGAAATCTTTTGCGGATAAGGGAATCTTCAAACAGTTTGATTTAACTGTTAGTCAAAATGATTTTATTTCCGTCATAGGAAGTAATGGAGCTGGAAAATCAACTCTATTAAATCTCATTACAGGTGAGGTTACAGTAGATAATGGTAATATTGTCTTAAATGGGGAAGATATAACTCATAAAAAAGCACATAAAAAAGCACAGATGATGAGTCGTGTCTATCAAGACCCTTTAGTGGGAACTTCAAAAATGCTAACGATTATTGAAAATCTATCGATTGTATTATCTAAACAATCAGGATTTAATTTAGGTTTTGCGGTTAAAAAGAAATATATTTCCAGTTTTAAAACGATTTTAAGTGAATTAAATTTAGGTCTTGAAAATGAATTGAATACAAAAGTAGGTTTATTATCAGGAGGTCAGAAACAAGCCTTATCGCTTATTATGGCAACGCTTGTATGTCCGAAATTATTATTATTAGATGAACATACGGCAGCATTAGACCCGGAAACATCACAAATAATTTTGAATTTAACTGAAAAGTTGGTAATGGAAAAACAGATTCCTACTTTAATGGTCACGCATAATATGAATGATGCGATTAGGTATGGGAATAGGCTCATTATGTTAGATAAAGGGGAAATTCTATTTGACATCAGTGGTGAAGAAAAACAAAATTTAACCAATTTAGATTTACTTAATTTATTTAAAAAAGCGAAAAGTAATATAAGTTCTGAAACATTCTTTAGTTAAAAAAGGAAATTTTTACCATTAATGGTAAAAATTTCCTTTTGTTTATGACAATTCATTCCTTATGTTATTAATGATATTTATAAGGGAATATTAATAATAAGGAGGTTGAAATGAATTCACCAAATTATGGGAATAAATATCTAAATGAAAACCCATCAAACAAGCAAGGAAGCATCACAGAGTATTTAGAAAAAAAAGACCGTATTAAAAATGCAATGAATGCATTAAAGCATGAGGTAGCGGAGGAACTTGGCTACAATCATATTAAAATTCCATATAATGGGGACGCTACAAGTAGAGAAATTGGAATGTATGCAGGACCTGTTGGTGGCGTTGTTGTGAAGGATTTAATTGCGCAAGGTGAGGCAGCATTACTAGAAAAATATGGGAAAAAATGAGGATTTAAATCTATAAACGATAGTTGAGTTTTGTAATTGTCAAAAAAAACTAATAAAAATAATTTATAGATTTGTAAAAAGAGTTAAAAATATAAATGTCATCAATACAATAAAATAGGAGGATTATAAATGAATAATAATAATAACCAAAATAACCAAAACAACCAAAATAACCAAAACTGCAATAATAACAATAATCGTAATAATAACAATAACAGAAATAACGATAATGTAGAGTTTGGTACAATGGGTTCAACTGGTATGTCACAAGGAACTAAAGCAGCAGGTCAAGCTCAAGCTCAAGCTCAAAAAACAAAAAGCGCAGGAGCAACAATGGCAGGACAAACAAGTTCACAATATATGAACGAATTTGGTGCTGGTACAGGATCTGCAAGTGCAGGGTATAACGCTTATTCTGCAGATGCTAAAGCAGGTACAGATGCAGCTAAAAAACAATATAAAAGCGCATCAGCTTTAAATGCATCTAGTCAATCACAAAGTGAATTTGGTGCAGGTACAGGCGCAATGGGTTCAAGTGCTATGAGTTCAGAAGCTAAATTAACTTCAGACGAAACAGCAAAACAATTAAGAAGCAAAACTAATTTACCTAATCAAGGAAATAAATAATAGTTATAGTTAGAATATACAACTAGTAGAAAACTTCTAATTGATGACCCAAATCTGTCAGTAAATTACTGACAGATTTTTGGTTTTTAAAAAGCATTTTGAATAAACTATTATAAATTACATAATATATGGTTGATATTGATTTTTGGAGAACTAATAATGAAAATAAAAATTGGAATTCCTAGAGCTCTTTTATATTATGAATATTCTCCGTTATGGATTTCTTTTTTTAATGAGTTAGGGGCAGAAGTAACGGTGTCACAGAAAACTAACAAAAAAATATTAAATGAAGGAACAAGTAACTCAGTAGATGATGCCTGTATACCGGTTAAATTATATCATGGTCATATAATGAATTTACAAAAAAAAGTGGATTATTTATTTGTACCGCGTATTATGGGTGTTCATCAAAAAGAGTTTATATGTCCGAAATTTTGTGGGTTACCGGAAATGATTAAATGCTCGATAGAAAATCTTCCACAAATGATTAATACAAAAATTGATTTAACTAAAAAAGATAATTTAAAAGAGACTTTCTTAGAAATTGGTTCATATATCACAAAAGATAAAAGACAAATTATTGAAGCTTATGAAATTGCTTTGGACAATTATCAAATATATAAAAATAATCAAATAGAATCTTTCCAGTTAAAAGATAAAAACATTATGTTATTAGGACATCCCTATATTTTATATGATGATTTTTTAAATATGAATATTATTGATAAATTAACAAAAGAGGGCTATAACTGTGTAATGCCTGATATGCTAAATGAAGAAATGATTAACCAATATGCCTTACAATATCATGGTAAATTATTTTGGTTATTTTTTCGCAAGATGATTGGGACTTGTTTATATCTACTTGAAAATAAAAATGTGGATGGCATCATCTATTTATCTTCTTTTGGTTGCGGGATTGATTCTGTTGTTGCTGAAACTGTCGAAAGAAAGATCAGAAGAGAAAGTGAAATTCCATTTATGTTAATGACAATAGATGAACATAGTGGTGAAGGTGGATTTAATACCAGATTAGAAGCATTTATGGATATGCTGAAATGGAGGAATTAATATGCAAATCACATTTCCCCATATGGGTACGACTTATATCCCGGTAAAAACCATATTAGAGGAATTAAATATTGAGGTTGTTTTACCGCCTAAAAGTAGTAAAAGAACCTTTGAGTTAGGCTCAAAGTGTTCTCCTGAAGGTATCTGTGTCCCTTTCAAAATCATTATGGGAAATATAATAGAGGGAATTGAGCTAGGTGCTGATACTGTTTTTATGTTAACAGGGTGTGGACCTTGTCGTTTTGGTATTTTTCATGCTCTTGAGCATGAAATCATTCATGATTTAGGATTTAATGTTGAATTTATTACCGCAGACCGTTTTAGTAGCCTTGAGGGTTTAAAAGAGTTTTCGCAAAGATTAAAAAAAGCATCTCCAAAAAATAGTTATTTTAAAATAATGACGACTATAAGAAAAGGGTTAACCATATTAGATGAAGTGGATTATTTTCATCAATTAACAAATAAAATTAGACCACGAGAAATAAATAAGGGAGATGTGGATTTATTATACCGACAATTTGAAATTGATGTACGAAATTCTTATGGATATGAAAATATGATTGTTTTAATAAAAAGTTACAAAAAGAAGTTACAAGAAGTAGAAATAGATAAAGATAAAGTTTGTTTAAGAATTGGTATCGTAGGAGAAATTTACACAATTTTAGAAAATTATATTAATTTTAATATTGAACAAAAATTAGGAAATATGGGAATTGAAGTTTACCGAACGACATCAGCAAGCGAGTTTGTACGTGAGCAGCTTGATTTTATTCCCTTTCTCCATTCTGAGAAGAAAAAAATATACAAAGCTGCAAAACCTTATTTAAAAATTCCTATCGGTGGGCATGCGATTAATACAATTGGAAATATGATGCTTTGTAAACACGATGATTTTGATGGGATTATTCATTTATTACCCTTTACTTGTATGCCTGAAATTGTTGTAAGAAGCATGATTCCAACGATTGAAAAAGAACAAAATATTCCGATTATGACCCTCGTGTTAGATGAAATGACGGGTGAGGGTGGATACATTACTCGTTTAGAGGCATTTATTGATTTAATCCAAAGAAGGAGAGAAATGAAAAATGAAGGAAAAAGTTTTTCTTGGTATTGATGTTGGATCGGTAAGTACTAATATTGTCCTAATTAATGAAAATAAAGAAGTAATCGAAAAAATGTATCTCCGTACAATGGGAAACCCTATAAAAGTATTAAAAGAAGGATTAAGTGATTTAAGAGATAAATATGATAAAGAAATCGATATTAAGGGTGCCGGTTCGACTGGAAGTGGCCGAGATTTAGCAAATTTTATGGTTGGTTGCGATATTGTCAAAAATGAAATTACTGCTCACGCTATTGCTAGTTCAACTTTTGTTCCAGATGTAAAAACAATTTTAGAAATTGGTGGACAAGATTCTAAAATAATTATCTTGAGAAATCAAGTGGTGTGTGATTTTGCGATGAATACTGTTTGTGCTGCAGGAACGGGTTCTTTTCTAGATCGTCAAGCGGCTCGTTTAGGGATTCCAATAGAGAACTTTGGTGATATAGCACTTACATCACATACACCTGTTCGAATTGCAGGTAGATGTGCAGTTTTCGCTGAAACCGATATGATACACAAACAGCAGCTAGGGTATAGTCAGGAAGATATAATTAATGGTTTGTGTGAAGCATTAGTGCGTAATTATTTAAATAATGTGGGAAAAGGTAAAGATATAAAATCACCAATTGTTTTTCAAGGTGGTGTTGCAGCTAATAAAGGAATAAAAAAAGCTTTTGAAAAGACATTAGGATGTGAAATCTTTGTACCTGAACATTTTAATGTAATGGGTGCTTTAGGTGCTGCCCTATTAGCCCAAAAAGAGGTAGAAATAAATCATCAAACACGGTTTATGGGATTGGATACAGTTGATATTGAGTATCAAGTTAAAGGTTTTGAATGTCCACATTGTCCTAATGCATGTGAGGTCGTGGGAATATATAAAGATGAGGTATTGGCTGCTCGCTGGGGTGACAAGTGTGGCAGATGGAATGATATTAAGGTAGAAAACCCTGGTGCATAAAAAAAAGGAATGGTAATTTTTATATATGGAAGTAAAAATAAATAAACATAGCATGTTATTTAGATGACTCGTTCATATTTTAACAAATAACATCCTCTAAGATATTGAATAAATCTGTTTTTTATTTTATAATAAATATTATAAAATAGAGTTTAGTTTATATTTAGGAGTTAATTATGTTATTTGAAACAAAATTAAAAAAGATTTTAAAAAATGAAACAATTAAATTAATAATTTTTATTATTCTACCGCTTTTATTAGTACCATTTTTTATTTGGTTAATTGATCAGAAATATAATGATGCACTCGCACTTAATTTAATCGGCGTATTTCTTATTTATTTATTGTTAATGGTTATTGCCTTTAAAAAAGTGAAAATAGTAAAAGATTTAAAATGGGCTTTAAGTCAATATATGCATTATCCTCAACAAGTACATCAGTTTTTAATTAGTCGGAAAGCATCTCTTGCTTCGAATGGACAATATAATTTATGTAACTTGTATGATGAGGCTTTGCAGTCAATGACAGATGACGTAGTTCAAAATGATGATGACGAAGAATAAAATGAATTAGGATGGAATTTACAAATTATGTAAATTCTTTTTTTATTTGTAATAATATTCAAATATAATATGTATATATAAATAAAGAAATATCATCTATTTTATTAAGGAGGATGAAAATGAATGATACTTTGATATTTAGAGAAATTGTTAATTATTTATTTGAATATTGTAAAGAAAACCATATTAATAAAATAACTTATTTAGAAGTAGAAATACCTATAACTAGTCAGGTGAATAAAAATAGATTACTAGAAAAACTAATTGGTGAAATTCCTGAATTAGTGAATTATGATATGATTATAAAGGTGAACAAATTAAGTGAATTTGAATTGGTCACTATTAAAGCGGTCGAAGGAGTCTATGATTGACAAAAAATGGGTGAAAAATAAATAAAAAACTGTCTAGATAAAGACAGTTTTTTAGGATTTATGGTATAATAATAATCACATGTATTTTAAATTTTAATAAAATATATGTATAGTCATAAAATGACTTAATTGGCACAACTTATTGATTGTAAAAAGCGCCAGGACTCAAAATTAGTTTGAGTTGACGAGGAGAAGGTTAGCGAAAGACTCGGCGGATGCCTTCTAGTGTTCATCTACACTAAAAGTTATTTTCAAAACCATTTGGTGACTAATGGGACAAATAAATAACAAGATGAAGTTGTGCCACACACAATCACTAAAATATTTGAAGGGAGCGATTTTTGTGTGTGGAATAGTTGGGTATATCGGTAGTAAAGATGTAAAAGACATCTTACTGACTGGTTTACAAACTTTAGAGTACCGTGGGTATGATTCTGCGGGAGTGGCTTTGTATACTGATGGTGAAATTGTTGTATATAAAGACAAAGGTCGAATTAATCATTTACGACAGATAGTTGGAAATGAAGTGTCTTATTTAGGAATAGGACATACTAGATGGGCAACACATGGTGTGCCTAATCAATTAAATTCTCATCCTCATCAAAGTTTTGATGGGAGATTTGCCTTAATTCATAATGGTGTGATTGAAAATGATGATTTATTAAAAGAACAGTATTTTATGGATCATCCATTTAAAAGTGAAACCGATACAGAATTAATCGTAGAATTATTAAGTCATTATGTAAGAAAATATACTAAAGTGGATGTAGCTATTAGACATCTTATGAATAAGTTACATGGGTCTTATGCTTTAGTTATTATTGATAAAGAAAATCCTGATGTTTTTTACGCAGTAAAAAATAAATCACCTTTATTAATCGGTAAAGGGAATGGATTTAACATGGTTGGTAGTGATGCCATGGCAATGATAAAAGAGACAAATCAATTTTATGAATTAGAAGATCAGGAATATACAATCATCTCAAAAGATAAAGTTGAGATATATGAAATAACGGGAGCGATTATTGAAAGAGAACCGTTTGAAACAAAATTAGATCCAAATGATATTGAAAAAGGAACTTATCATCATTTCATGTTAAAAGAAATTGATGAACAGCCTTTTGTATTAAGAAGAATTATAAAAGAGTATGAAAAAGATGAAGTTTTATGTATGGATGAGGAAATCATTAATATCGTAAAAAATTCAGATCGTTTATATATAATAGCTGCAGGAACGAGTTTCCATGCAGGACTTATCGGAAAACAATTATTTGAAAAGATTGCACAAATTCCAGTTGAAGTTCATATTTCAAGTGAATTTGTTTATAATATGCCAATTATAAGTGAAAGACCATTATTTATCTTTATTTCACAATCAGGTGAAACAGCAGATAGTAGAGCATCGCTTGTAAAAATTAAAGAGTTTGGTTATAAATCTTTAGCCATTACAAACGTAGAAGGGTCAACCTTATATCGGGAATCCGATTATCAATTACTTCTTCATGCAGGACCTGAAATAGCAGTTGCTTCTACAAAGGCTTATTCGGCACAAATTGCAGTTTTATCCATCTTAGCTTATTTAGTCGCAGATGATAAAACATTTGATTTAAAGCATGAATTATCGCTTGTAGCGAACGTGATTGAAACACTTTGTGATGATAAAGAAGTATTTGAAGCATACGCAAAAGAGTTTTTAACAATGAGAAATTGTTTCTATATTGGAAGATCAATAGATTATTATGTAGCACTTGAAGCAGCATTAAAATTAAAAGAAATATCTTATATACAAACAGAAGGATTCGCATCAGGTGAATTAAAACACGGAACAATTGCCCTCATTGAAAAAGATACACCAGTCCTAGCAATTATATCTCAGGAAAATACTAATTTAAACACAAGATCTAATATTAAAGAAGTAAAAGCAAGAGGCGCTAAAACATTAGTGATTTCTTTAAAATCACTAAGTGCAGGAAAAGATCAAATCGTTATAGATGATGTACATCCATTATTAACACCACTTGTAACAATCATCCCTACACAGCTTTTAGCATATTATGCAGCCCTTCAAAGAGGATTAGACATTGATAAACCGAGAAATCTAGCAAAAAGTGTTACTGTAGAGTAAAATAATGTAAATATTTATAGAATATTGTTGAATTAGAAACCTCTTATAAGTATGATATACTTAAGAGTTTTCTAATTTTTACGTATTGGGAGGAAATAATGTATTTATAAAAATATTTTGAGAAAGCATTGACATTTTATAAAAGGTAATATATTATCTATTTAGGTAATATGTTACCTAAATAGATAAGAAGGTGAGTAGTATGAATAAAACTGAATTATTAACCGATCAACAATATATATTTGGTTCTATTTTTATAATTGCAAATAGAATAGATACCTTACTTGGACGAGAATTCACAAAATTTGATGTTACCACAAAACAGTGGTTATTATCAATTATTATAGACAATCTATTTAATGGACCACCTACAATAAAAGAAGTCGCAAAGGAAATGGGAAGTTCTCACCAAAATGTTAAACAGCTAGCGTTAAAACTTGAAAAAAAGGGATATATGACACTAGAAAAAGATAAAACTGATTCTCGTGTGACTAGGCTTAAATTATCAAAGCATAACTTAGATTTTTGGGAAAAGTTAAGATTAGAAGGGACTATCTTTACTAAAGGATTGTTTAAAGATATCAATAAAGAAGAATTTGAAGTAGCAAGAAAAGTAATGAGAAAAATATTGTCTAATGTTGATGAATTAGACAAATAAGAAATGAGGGTTATTAAATATGGCAGAGATTAATTTGATTAATAAAAGTGAAAAAATTTTATTTTATTTTACTTTACCAATCGTTTTCCTAATGGCGATATGCAGTAGTATAGGAATATGGAATCAAAATTTGTATACAAGAGAATCATTAGATTGGATGTCACAATGTATTGGGCAAGACATTTCAAATTTGTTTTTTGTAGCACCAATTCTTTTAGTTTCTGCTTTTTTTATTAAAAAGGGTAATAGAATAGCTAAAATTATTTGGAGTGGAACAATGATCACAAATATATACTCATATGTTATATATTGCTTTGCTGTTCATTTTAATGTTTTATTCCACTTATATTGTATAACTTTTGGATTATCTATTTATTCATTAATCTATTTTTTAATTTATCATGCTAATGAAGACTTTAGACATTGGTATACAGAAAAAGTACCTACAAAAATAACAGGAATATTCTTGTTTATTATTGCTTTTTTATTCGTATTTTTATGGCTGTCTCAATCATTACCTGAAGCTATAACTAATACAGTTCCCAAGAGTATTAGTAATGATGGCTTACTAACAAACCCTATTCATGCATTAGACTTTTCCTTCTATTTACCATTGATGTTTATAACTTCGTTCATGATAATTAAGAAGAAAAACTCTGGATATTTATTGGCTCCGATGATGATTGTTTTCACTGTAATCACAAATATTAATATTATAACTTTAACTTTTTTTACAATGGAAAAGACGAATATAAATAGTATGCCATTGATAATTGTATTTAGTGTATTTACAATTATTTGCCTTGGATTTTTATGGTTAATGCTTAAGAATACGTCAAAATATTCATATAGAAAACATAAAGATTAGTTTAAACATGAATAATACACAAATTTTGTTGGTTCCTATGCTTCTTAATTTCAATGGGTTTTAAGAAATCATTTTAATGCACGTAAGAATAAGATAAAATAAACATTATTTTCATTACAAATTTCCTAAATTATCAAAATATTTTTCAATCCATTACAGTTAAAGGTTTCCAACTTGAATTGGAAACCTTTGTTTTTACTATTTCATCCTAAAAACATATTATTGTTATGCCACTGCAAATATTCTTTAGAAGGTAAATCCACACTTTTATCTGGTATTAGGGCAAGTTTTTTCCCATGATATGCATAATAAATTTTTCCATTTCCAAAATCCTCGTGCAATCGATTACTTACTAAAACATGATGCTCTGTATCAACCGTCATGTATCCTTTATCAAATAATGAGTGTATATCTGTACGAAGTAAAATACCATTTTGGATCATATGAGGCCCTTCATCTGAATAGGGTTTAATATGTGCAGCATCTAATACAGGTAATGTCTTTTCACTTGTAATTGCGCATTGTCTGTGGTAGGTTTCTGTTACAAGTATTCTAAAGGAACCTTGTCCTAAACGACTTTTTACAATCTGATCTTTTCCATATCTCTCTTGATTTTGATCAACATAATAATAAGATTCTTCATTAATATAATTTTTATTTAAGCGCTCGTTGACTTGTTGAAAAAGTTTTTTTCCAATTGCATCTTCAGTTAAATAAGTTTTGCCTTGAACTATTGAATTACTCCAATTTTCAGGTATAGGGATCCAATCTTCTTCTTCAAAGAAAAATGGTTCAGCAAGAATAATACAACCAATATTATCAGACCTAATGTCAATCCTATTCTTTTTTTTATATTTCAATACTCTTTCATTAAGTTCTTTCAGATTTCTTGTACCATTCTTTATTCCAAAAGCATCCCAAGCTAAAAAAGTTGGTAAAACGGAATATCTAACAAAGAATCCTCCACCTACAATAAAGTTTTTTGGACTGTGAAGTTTAAATAGAAACATCTCATTTGTGTTAATTGCTTTGAAGTTGGTTGTACCAGGCTTCCAAAAATTTACTTCCTCGCAATTGGAGTTTTTCAATAATGTATACCAATTATAATCTGTAACTCCGATATAGAATTTCATAATACCACCATCATTTTCAATTTGCTAAATCTGTTAATTTACTTATACCACAATTTTTAAAATATATCAATTTAATTTTAAGTACTAAATTAGAGAAAATTAATAAGAAGAGTCGTCAAGAACCAAAATCCAAATAGAAATTGAATAGAACAATTCTAAAACAAAGTACTAACATCGAGTATGATATTTATAGTTATCATTGTTGATATTTTGTACTTTTATTTCGCATGATAATCCAAAATAATAGATTTTGGAATAAATAATTTTAAACCATAAACAAATTGGATTTTATTCATTAATTTAGATAATATTACAGTAGATGAAGAGATACGAGATAAATATATTGTACAAAATATATATTATTATAAAATGAGTAAGGAATGTGGTCGAGCTCAGAGTTAATACAATAATATGAAAAAAGGTATAAACATAAAGTTGATGTTTATACCTTTTTTATGTAATAAGATAATTTGAATGATATTAATTCTATAATTTGACTATAAATTGAATTTTATCATTATCAATATTTTGTACTTTTATTTCGCCATGATGAACTAAAACAATAGATTTAGCGATAGATAATCCTAAACCATAACTTCCTGAATAGGTTCTCGATTTATCAAATCGATAGAATCTATTGAATATTTGTGAAAGTGAAATTTCATTTATTTTTGAGTAGGTATTGGTGATTTTGAAATATATATGTTTTTTCATCAATAAATCAACAGTAATTTCACCACTATTGTCACAATATTTAATCGCATTATCTACTAATAATGATGTTAATTGACGAATTAATCCCTCATCACCTTTATACATAATTTCAGGGACAATATTCACTATTAAATTTTTATTCACTTTATCTGCGACTGTAGAAAATGCGGAAGCTGTATCTAGAATTGCATCACTTAAATTAAAGATTTCATTTACTATTGGTGGTTTTTCTTCTTCCATACGTGAAAGATAGATGAGTTGATTGATAAGTTTATTCATTTTTTTAGTTTGTTCATTAATTTCAATTAAATTTTCATTATGTTCGTTATTCAGTTCCATAATTTCTGAATTTGCAGAAATTATTGTTAAAGGTGTTTTTAGTTCATGACCTGCATCAGTGATAAATTGTTTTTGTTTTTCATAACTGTCCGTAATTGGTTTTATTGCCTTCTTTGAAAACAATAAAATTAATATAAAGACAGCAACTAAACTTAGAAGACCGATGATACTTGATATAAAACGAATCGAGTTAATTGAATAACTGATTAAACCACTGTCTAGAAAAACAACCATATATCCTGTATCTGTTTGTGTAATGGAATAACGATAATCTTTATACCAACCTAAATCTTTTTGACTGTTGATGACTTTGTTTGCATAATTAACTGCATCATCAGCAGTTATTGAGGCAATGAATTCTGTACTTGTATTAATCACATTTTTATTAGAATCATAATAGACCACAAAATATCTCGTCATAAACGGTGTTTCCATTGTCATGGGAAACCCGAAACTTTTTTGAATCCAGTTTTCGGGAGGCTTTTTTCCTATTTTAGGAAAATGCCCATTATTACTAGTGATTATTTGAAGTGAAGAATCTAAAACATGAGTAAAATTTCGTGTGCTTACGATATTAATCCCTAAGACTAATGTAAACATGACAATAAAAAAGGCTAACATAGATATCGCAATAAATCTTCGTTTTAATATTTTTATCATTTCACTACCTCTAATGTATACCCTACACCACGTACAACTTTAATTTGTACAGGAGAGTCAATGCTTAAAAGTTTTTTTCTTATATTAGATATATAAACCCAGACAATATTTACTTCAACTTCAGAATCCCAGCCCCAGATGTGCTCCATAAACTGAGAGGTTGAAATAATGGTTTTGGGAGATTTCATCAACATCTCGATCATTTGAAATTCGCGGTTAACTAATCGAATAAATTTATCTTTATATAGAATTTCAAATGTTGATTTATTTAAGAGAAGTCCGCAAAAATTGATAATATCGGGTAAAAAATGTTCTCTTCTTCTTGTCATCGCTCTAACACGAGCTAACAGTTCTAAAGATGAAAAAGGTTTAGGGAGATAATCATCTGCTCCGGCGTCTAATCCTGTTACTTTATCAGTTATTTCGTTTTTGGCGGTTAAAAGTAATATCGGGACTGCCATACCATCTTGACGAAGTTTTGTTAAGACTTGAACTCCATCTATTCCTGGCATCATGATATCAAGAATAATACCGTCATAGTTTCCAGATAATCCATAATCATATGCATCATTTCCATTATATACGGCATCAACTGAATATTTATTTTTTTCAAAAATGGTAACGAGTGCTTTTGAAAGCGCAGGTTCATCTTCTGCAATCAATAATCTCATGATTTTACACCTACTATCTTTTTCTTGTTATTATATCATAATAATATTATGACACGAACCTTAATTCAAACTAAAAGTGGATATTTTCTTTCAACTTTAATGATTATTAAGGTTCAATTAAAGTTCCTCAATTACAATCTAGATGTGTTTTTAAAATTTATTTATTTAAAACTGTTAAAAACGACAGGAGGCATACATTGTGTACATTATTAAAAATGCATGGAAAAGTATTGTAAGAAATAAAGGACGAAATATCCTAATTGGCACTATCGCTGTTGTTATTGCGATATCAGCATGTGTTGCTCTTTCTATTAAAGAAGCGGCTGTCACTGCCAAAGAAGATGCTTTATCAAATATGTCAGTTACTGCACAAATCACATATGACCGTTCAAAAGCATTGTCACAAATTATAAATGGGAATGGTGCTCCGGATTTCAAAAACAGTGATATTAGGAATATCTTATCTGAGTCACTGACTCTAGATGATTACTTTACGTATACTCAAGCTTTAAGTGATGGAGATTCATATTATTATCAACTCATAACATCTCTTAATACAACTGATGGTTTATTACCTTATGGAGATGATGGAAGTACGAGTGGTAGTAATGATACTTCTAGTAGTACAGATACAAATCCTAATCCTTCACGATATAGTGGATTTGGTAATCAAAACCAAGGTGACTTTAATTTGACAGGTTTTTCATCATATCAAGCTATGATGTCTCTCTTTGGTGAAGATGGGTCATATTCAATAACAGATGGTACAATGTTTGATGAAAACACTAGTGATATGGTTGGTATTATCAGTGATGAGCTCGCTATGTGGAATGGACTTTCAGTAGGAGATTCGATCACACTTGCTAATCCTGATAATACTTCTGAAACCTACACATTACAAATATGTGGAATTTATACAAATGATAATTCAGGGTCTACTAATAATTCATTTGTAAGAACAGACAGTGCTAATAATATCTATACAAGTTCTAACACTTTAAAAGCAATCACAGATAAATCAGCGGCAAACAACATTACTTCTTTAGATGCTAATGGCAACACCCTTAATACAGAGTTAATGAGTCAAGTTTCATTTAATTATGTTTTTAATTCAATTGCTGGTTATAATCAATTTCAAACAGCTGTTTATAATCTGGGCTTAAGTAAAAATTATATCGTATCATCAACTAACCTTTCAGCTTTTGAAAACAGTATTACTCCACTTGAGACATTAAGTACAATGGCACTTTGGTTCCTTGCTATTGTTTTAGTTATTGGTGCTATCATACTTATTGTGCTTAATATTTTTAATATTAGAGAAAGAAAATATGAAATCGGTGTATTATCTGCAATTGGTATGAAAAAACATAAAGTAACCAGTCAGTTCATATTAGAATTATTTATTATTACCTTTGTCGCAATCGTCATTGGTGCAATTATTGGAGCTTTAATTTCATTACCAGTGACCAATGCATTACTTCAAAATCAAATCGCTAAAGCTTCAACAACAGTATCAAATATTGGTAGAAATTTTGGTGGTTCTCCAATCCCACGTTCTTCAATTAATTACATTTCATCTGTATCAAGTGCAACCGATTTAATTGTTTTACTAGAACTTGTAGCTATTGGAATTTTATTAACCATTATTTCAAGCTTAGTAGCTGTAATTTCAATTATTCGCTATGAACCATTAAAAATTCTATCTAATAGAGGATAAGGAGTGACACCATGAGTATATTAAAAATCGAAAATTTATCTTATACATATGAAAATGAAAGAAAATCAGTATTTGAAAACTTAAACTTTGAATTTGAAAGAGGTAAAATCTATGCGATTGTTGGTAAATCGGGTGCTGGTAAAACAACTTTATTATCGCTTCTATCAGGTCTTACACCGCCAACTAAAGGAAAGATTTTATTAGAGGACAAAAATATTGAAAATATCGATAAATATAAATTACGTAGTCAATATATAGGAGTCATCTTTCAAAACTTTAATTTATTAACACATTTAACTGCAGAAGAAAATGTAATATTATCTATGGATATTGCTAATAAAAAAATAATGAATAAAAAAGAAAAGGCGCTTGAACTATTAAAAAAAGTTGAAATTGAAGAATATGAAGCTAAACGCCGTATCTTAAAACTCTCAGGTGGACAACAACAACGGGTCGCAATAGCAAGAACACTCTCGTATGATCCACAAATTATTTTAGCAGATGAACCAACGGGTAATCTAGATAATGAAACTCAAGAGGAAATTATGAAAATCTTCCGATTACTTGCTAATGAAGGAAAGTGTGTCATCATTGTCACACATTCACCCATTGTTGCCAAAGTTGCAGACTACTTATATGAACTCATCAGTTCTAAATCACAACTGAGTGAAATTAAAAGTAGTTAATTGATATATATTAACAGGGTTAGAAATTGTTGAATTTTTGACCCCATTATCTTTTCTATAAAAATAATAAATGAAAATGGAGTGGATATAATGCCAGCTTTACTGCGCTTAGCCAATATTGAAAAAAGTTATATAATAACTAAGACTCAAAAACAATCTGTCTTAAAAGGAATAGATCTTGAGTTTAATAGTGGAGAACTAGTTGCTTTAATTGGAGAATCTGGATGTGGAAAATCTACCTTAATCAATATTTTAGGTGGGTTAGACAGTGAATATACAGGCAGTGTTGTTTGTAAAGGGAAGTTCTTAAGAGATTATACGGAATCACAAATGGATGATTACCGAAAAAAAAGAGTAGGTCTCATTTTTCAAAATTATAATTTAATCAGTCATATGACAATTGTTGAAAATGTTGAAATCGCCATGCAAATGACTGATATTGAACCGAAAGTGAGACACGATAGAACAATGGAATTATTGAAGCTAGTTGGTTTAAACCAATATGCTAAAAAATTGCCAAGCCAATTATCAGGCGGACAATGTCAAAGAGTTGCGATTGCCCGTGCTTTAGCGAATAACCCATCTATCATTTTAGCGGATGAACCGACGGGAGCTTTAGATAAAGAATCAGCAGATATTATCATGAAAATTCTAAAAAAAATCGTAGAATCAGGTAAATTAGTCATAATTGTCACACACAGCCAATTAGTTGCTAATCATTGTAGCCGGGTAGTACAAATTGATGATGGTAAAATTGTATCAGATGAAAAAAAATATGATATAAAGATAACAGGAAATTATGAAAAAGTGATTGTACCAAAACCGATAAAAACGAAAGATATCATGAAACTATCGTTTAGAAATCTTAAACAGACAAAAAGTAGAAGCATTTTGGTTTCAGTAGGGATGTCAATTGGTATTGCTGCGTTTGTATTAATTTTATGTTTGAGTTCCGGTTTAAGAAATTATGTGAAAGTCGTCTATGCCGATAATTTACAATCCACGGAAATTACTGTGACTAAAAATAATAATGATAATTTTTCAATGGCACAATTTTCGAGTATTGAAGATTTGACTGGAGTTAAAACGGTAAAGGAATCTAGTATTATTAAGAACGCAACTTATGTATATAATGATAATACATCTGATATTGGAGAATTGTCAGGATTTTATGATGATTTTTATCCAGCTATATTATATGGCACATTACCGACAACTGATAGCAATATTATTATAAATGAAGCATTTGCGAGTTCTTTGACGAGTGGCAGCATTATAGCTGTTGTTGGTACTCAAATTGATGTTACTTATAATGGAGAAATCAATACTTTTACAATTGCAGGTATTTATGAGGATAATACAAATAGTAGTAGTGAGCCAAATGCCTTAATTGATAATAATGATTTACTGACAATCTCATCCTCAACTTATAACTGTAATGTTTTATATGTTAAATTAGATGATGTTTCTTATATAAATTCCGTATTAGCTGATCTAGGATCTTTAGGATTACATACCTATCAATCCACTAATGCAGCGCAAACTGCCTTGACCTACATTGATTTAGGAACAAAGGTATTAACGGGTGTTAGTGGTATTTCATTAGTGGTCGCTGCCATTATGATATTTGTTGTGCTCTACATAAGTATTATTGAAAGAACAAAAGAAATAGGAATATTGCGTGCTGTTGGAGCACAAAAGACGGATATTAGAAAAATGTTCATTTTTGAAGCTGGAATGCTCGGACTTATGGGGGGAGTGATAGGTTGTACTTTTTCGTTAATAATCTCCATCATGACCAATATCATTACCCATGTCTCCTTACAAAATGCGTTAATCAGTTATCATGTTTTATACTATATATTAGGTTTATTGATTAGTTTATTTGTTAGTATACTAGCAGGTATAGCACCCGCTATGAAAGCCAGTGACTTAGACCCTGTAGAATCTTTACGTTATGAATAGGAGGAAAGATTAATGGCAGGAAAACTTTCGAAAAAACAAAAAAATCTAAAAAAGAATAAACTATTAAATCAACGAACAAAAAAAAATGAACAACAAGATTCTATTGGCATAAGTCGTAAGAAGTGGAAATATGTGATTGATCCGAAAACATTTTTCACTTTAAAAATACTGACAATCATCGCTATCCCCATTTCGTACTTTTGTTATTCTCCTTTATTAGTTTTAGTCATGATGTTTTATGTTTGTTTATTCTTTTTCGCTTATGCATGTGAACATAGTTTAAATAAAAGTGTTATTAAAAGTAATCATATTAAATTACTGAAATTTGACAGCGCAATAGCGTTATTATTAATCATTGTCTCATTTTTCGGCGCTATATTTGGTGTTTCAAGTGGAAGAATAGGGCGATTCTCTAATACTTTATCGATGAAAATAATGACTAACTTAAAAAATTTTGGTTCATTATTAACAGGTCAAAGAACTCTTTGGGGGAGAAGTCATACATTTGGTTTTGGGATAGCAAATCGTCCTGATGGTTTTGTTCCCAATAAAGAAGCTTTTCAAGAAATACTTAAAAATATGCCGAATTATAATGGGCATATGCCACATTTTGGTAGTGGTATGCCTCCATTTAGAATGAATATGAATAATATTCCGGTAGAATTTATGTTTTCACAACTCTTATCTACAATTAATACCGTTCTAATTTTTACAGTAGCTATTTTAGGTGTATTATCTTTAATTTATACTATACGTAAAATTAATCGATTTAATATAGAAACTAATGAGTTCATAGAAGATGGAGACATAACTATTTTATCTGATGATGAAATTAATAAGATATTATCCTATGGCGTTGAAGATAAGGACTAATCAATATGAATTTATATCAAATAGTAATTAGATCTAAATATTAAATTGTTTTTTAGATAATAAAAAACCTTTGTTTATTAGTTTGAGTTAAACATAGGTTTTTTAATATTTAGAACTGGTTATAAAAACTGATTTGATACTCATTAACAACTATTTAAGGACTATTACGACATAATTAAAACTGTTGTAAAGAAATTACTTAGGAAGAAAATATAGAATTTATCGGGAAAATTAGTGTTTTAAAACCAAATCCAGGTTTAAATAAAAGATATCAACAATAACAGCTGATTTCTCAAAAGATGGTAATAGTAAAGTTATGATGAAAATGACAATGGATATTCACTATAGAAAAATTAATCTTTTTGAATTAAAATTGAATCCTAACTTCGAGTATTACTTTTCTGAAGTTATTTTAAATTCATTAATCGAGTATAATTCAAAATCATAATCATTTCTGTTTATAAGATATATTTGAATCTTCCTGAATAAATTGGAATCTAACAATTTTATATTAAGTGAAGTAAAAAATAATTCCATTTGACTTAATATCTGTGATAAAATGAAGTAAGGTATGGATTTAATTGTAAAAAAATAGATAATGGAGTTGTTATGAATGTTAATATCAGAAATTAAAGAGTTATTAAAAAAATATCAAGAAGAGGATTTAAAACTAATCATATCAGAAATGTACAGGTCTATACCCAAAAAAATCCGTGAAGAAAAAAATATTGATGATATGTTAACAGATATTAAAGCTTTCAAAAATATTGGTAAAGTTGAATTACAGAAGACGCCTATTCAAATCAGTGAGTTAAAAGAAGAAATTCTTCAATTTCTAGATTATGCATATAAAAGTTATTATTTTGCTCCTAACAATTTTGTTCATAAAAAAGAAAGACCTAAATGGAGATTTAAAGTAAAAGCTTATATAAAGGATTTACAAGGAATTACAGCTTATGGTGAAGAGGGAAAAACCACTACTGATTTATTAGAAGCATTATATAAAATGCTTTGTTATGCCTGTTTCTATTACCTTTTTAGTACAGACGATCCCTTCCGTTCTATTAGTATAGATAAAACAGATTTACTTGAAATAATCATAAAAAGAAGATTTGCATATGGAATAAGCAAGGCTTCTCTTAAATCCTGCGTTGAATTAGTTTCGCATACTAATGCAAGTACAATACCTTTAATCAGTAATTTGAAATCTTCAGATTCAAAATTAATGACGATAGAACTGGCAAAGATTGTAAAAGAAGAACTAGAAAAATCAAGAAGAACATCAAATAAGAATTCATCGCTAATCGAAAATTCTGATTATTGGTATCATGAAAAAATTAATCGTCTTGTAGAAATCGTTTTTAGGTTAAATATTTCATTGTGTGAATATGATACCGCAATTCAATATTTCAATAATAACAATATAGAATCAGATAAGGAAATCACTTTATATGTTTTGCTTCGATTGTTGTATGAATATGATTTAAAAACATATTGGGTTAATGAATACAATAAATCAATAAACAAGAAAATACATCCAAGACAAGTTCTAGAGAATATATATAATCATATAATGGAAAATGAGAAATTTCCTGAAAATTTTTATTTATAAAAGAAATTCGTACTAGAATATAACAAAAAAACTGTAAAAATAGATTCACAATGAATTAATATACTTGTGAAGTAGTGTATAAGAGATTATTTATAAACAAATGATGAAAAACTGGTGAGGATATTCATTATCCTTACCAGTTTTGGTATTTTATTATAATTATTTTTTATTAGTTGTTTTTGCTTGAGGATTAGCTGGTTTGGTATTTTGGTAAAATTTGTCGTCTTTTACTGGTTGAGAAACTTTCTTTTCAATTGGTTTTTTCATATTTTTATCACCCATTAATAATCACTCCTTCCATTACAATATCATTATACAGTAATAAATATTAAAGATAAGTTATATCTTAGATTAACGGTAAATTATACCTAGGATATTTTATATAATATATTATAGTTGAAAATATATTGACAAATGTTTTGAATAGGTATAAAACAAATCTAGAGGTGATGAAAATGCCGCGAGGAACACAAATCATTAATGGAACTGAATATGTATATGAATATGATTCTAAATGGGATTCTAAAAAACAATATGGGACTCACAGAAGAAATTACATCGGTAAAATGGTAGATGGGATTTTTGTACCTAATAAAAATTATAAACTTAAATTCGAATTTGAGAATACAAAAAAAGCTATTGTATCGAATTTTGATGCCGATATAAAATATAAACATCGTTTCTATGGTGCAACTTATCTATTGGATATGATTGGACAGAAACTAGGGATTATTGATGATCTTAAAAAATGTTTTCCTGATTCATACGAACAAATGCTTTCAATTGTTTATTATCTTATAATGGAAGATTACAACTCGTTAAATCGTTTTCCTAAATGGGCATTAACACATGTTCATCCTTTTGAAAAAAACATCAACTCTATACTATATAATGAATTACTTGGTTCAATTAATGATAAAGCAAGGTATAAATTTTTTTTACTACAAGATAAGCGGAGATTTGAAAAGGAGTATCTTGCATACGACATTAACGCAATATCAACATTTTCAAATTCATCTAAGCAAATAAAAATTGGTTTTAATAAGGAATCGGAGTCCCTACAATACAATAATCTGATACTTCTTTTGGGAGAGGAGTCTAGGCTACCTATATATTATAATAGACTAGCGGGAAATATATCTCATGTGAAAATGATACAAAATATAATGACGGATATTGAATTCTTAAAAAAAGATAGAATTAAACTAATCATGGACCGGGGATTCTACAGTGAAGATAATATTGATGCTATCTATCAAAAACATTATAAATTTATTCTAAACGCCAAAATATCATTAAAATATATTCAGAAGAAACTCAATGAAGTGCGGAAAATTATCCTTTCTAAGACGCATTATAGTTCTAAATTTGAACTCAATTATTATTCTTCACTGCTAGATTATAATAATATTGATATCAAGCAACATTCTGAATTTGATGAGAATAATGTTAGGAGAATGTATCTTCATATTTACTATAGCGTAGACAAAGCAGCAGAAGACAAAGCAAAGTTAAATAGCTTAATAGAAAAATTACGACAAGAATTAGTGTCAGGATATCATAAACCAGAGCACGAGAAACTATATGAAAAATATTTTGAAATGAATGAAAACTTAGTAAAAGGAACAATGATATCATCAAAACAGGAAGCAATTAAAACTACTGAAAAAAACTTTGGATACTTTGCTTTGATTACGAATTGTTTTAAGGAACCTTTAGAAGCGTTAGAAATATATTGGCTGAAGGATGATATTGAACACACATTTGGAAACTTTAAAGAAAGGTTAAGTATGAAAAGAAAATCTGTCTCATCCGATGAAAATTTTGATGGAAAGTTTTTTATTCAATTTATTTCGTTGATTTATCTTTCATATATCAAAAATAACATGAATAATCATCTATTATATAAGAATTACAGCCCACAAGAAATTATAGATGAATTAGATATGATAGAGCGTTTTGAACAACCTGGAAGAAAATATCATGTTGGAGAATTAACTAAGAAGCAAAATGACTTATATGCGATGTTTGGAGTAGAGGCTCCGAGAGAGATGAATATACAGTAAAACAAATAATAAGAATTCTAAAATGATAAGTTTAGAGAAAAATATTAAAATACTTTTTTTCTTTATAATACGTTTAAAAAAGAGTTATCTCATGTTGTAAGATAACTCTTTTTCTGGTAATGTCATTATATAATTTCAATTTTTTTGCTATTTTTTGTGTTTCAAGTCCAAATGTTGTTGTCGCAATTAACACTATTTTTTCCATCTTTATGAACTCCTTGCTACTTTTATTACTATGTTTACAATCAATAACTAAATTAATGGATAGTTTATTTAAATTATAGGGTTTCTGGCATAAGAAATCTATTTGGTATGGGAGTAAAAAAGTATAGCTAAAATAATTAAAAATAAAGGAAGCTTGAAAGAGGAGAAAGATGATTAAAAATAATTTTACAGGGGAAAGGTATGCGACAAGAGGAATCTTATCTTGTTTAGATTTTGAAGTGATCAATTATATCTGGAAAGCACTAGATGACTTTATAAAATTAAAAGAAGTTGAACCCGACTATTTACAAATCTTTAATCTTAAAACAAAGAAAATAGATGAAAAGTATCATTTAGTCGCTGAACATATACAAGAAGTTCCCGAATATTGTAATATGAAAGCATTCGAAGTAACGGTTAATCGTCCGATAAATGAGAAAATATTTGTGATAAGTGATTATGATGAAGATAAGAATGAATATTTAACGATGTTACTAGGATCAGAATACTAATTTTTCATATTATCTTTAATGTGTTTTTTAGGAGAAAATAGAATCCAAAAGTAAAAAATGAATAGGTGTAAACATCTATTCATTTTGTTATGTTGAGTTCTTTTACTAAATTATTAAGGTAATAATTTAATGTTTCTTCTATTAAGTCATTTTCATGAATTTGATGATATTTCACTAAATAATTTTTTTTCTTTTTTAGTATATTCAAAATACCGGTAAATCCACCCCAAATAATGACAGTCATCATTTTTGGATTGATATCCTCTTTTATGCTTCCATCCTTATTAGATTTTATTGCTTTCTGGTTAGATGTAAGAAATTAAAAAAACCCTCAAACATTTATCTGAGGGTTCATAACACAATATTAAATTCAATTAATTTTTTTTACACTAAGTTATTTATGCGACATAGATGGCTTTTAAACTTCATAATTTGTAGGCATGATGACTGCGAAAATTAAGTATGCCAATAATCCAGTAAAAGCTAGCAAAATAAAAAGGACAAATATTAGACGTATAATAGTAGAATCAATATCAAAATATTCAGCTAGTCCACCACATACTCCTGCAATTTTTTTATCAGTGCTTGATTTATATAATTTCTTATTCATATATGACTCCTCATCTATTTAAATATTTTTTTATTTACAACGGGTTAAATACGAATGGGTTTCTTACTATTCATATAAAGAATAACATATTTATTTAGAAATTGGTAGAAAAATAAGATGAATAAATTATGGAATTTGTTTGTTTGAAGAACTTAACGGTCTTTTTCATTTTTTATAATAAAATATGATTAAATTAGTTATATTTAATTTTATCAATCTATACAAAGATATTGACATTTATTGGAATTTCAGTTTTAATAATAGTAATTAGATTATTGGAGGAATTTATATGAAAAAGGCATATTTTGTTTCACAAATTTTGACATTTGCGTTTATGGGGATTTTCTTATTAACTATCGTAATATTTTTACTGACGTTATTCCCGATTCATTTTAGTAAATCAATTCTTTTTATTAATCTTTTTATATTAATTGGATCGATTATATTTATGATATTTACCTATATACTCTATAGTATTAAATATGATGAACAAATTAAAGAGGATTTGGCGCAAGTTCATCATAATTTAAGCGATACTTCCCAAGATTCTAATATTAGTAAATTAATGTTATTTAAAGAAAAACATGTTTCTTCATACTCAAATAAAATTATTTATGGAAATGAATACAAATACTTATATTGTACAGTGAGAAAATCAAATGTATTATTTGATTTCATTTCGAAGATATTCACTATATTATTAGGAGAAGGAGGTTTTTTAAAATCCATTACTCTTTTCTCTTATTTTAAAGGAGATTATTATATTTTTGATCAAACCATCGATTCGGATAGGTATTATACAAATCATAAAAATATCAATATTCCCATAGAAAAAGAAATTCAAAGGGATTTACTTTGCCAAGAAATGATTGATGAATTAAAGAATAAAAAAATATATATTGGTGTGTATAAAAATAAACTTCACATAGCAGTTCAAAATAAAGTAAGTCTTTTAAAAAAACAATTATTCAAAAAATATCAACCTAAGTGGGAAATCAATCAACAATTGCGAAAATTAATATTTAAATTAACTTTTGATTTAATGGAAAAACGGGATGGGTAATTTTTGATTTTAGTGCTGAAATCTTTTTTCAACACTTATCTTGAGAATATCTTTTAATGATAGGGAATTAGTGGGGAAAAAGTTTTATAGCTTGTTTTTTTAACTAATACAGTAATCATATTTATTTTGTTAATTCTATATTTCAGTCCTAATTTAATCAACTTACACCTAACTATTTGGCTCATGGTACTAAGGAAAAATAAGATAAAATTACCTGGAGTGTATAATAGAAACGCCTGTTTCTAACGTATATATTAGTAAATATATAATTTAGGAGTATTTATGGCTGATTTATTATTGATACCGAAAATGGACATCATTTTTAAAAGAATTTTTGGTGATGAAAGAAACAAAAAAATATTAATTTCACTATTAAATGCAGTGTTAGGAATAAAAAAATCCGAATTATTAGATTTAACTATTTTAAATAATGAATTATTACCAGAATTTCAAAATGAAAAACAAGGTATTCTAGATATGAGAATAAGATTAACAAATGGGGAATTAATCAATGTAGAAATACAAATCTTTCCATACGAAAGTATGCGAGAAAGAATTATCTATTATTTATCTAGAATGTTTGTTAGTCAGATTGAAAAAGGTATAAACTATAGAGCGCTAAAAAAATGTATAAATATAACGATACTTGATTATAATTTAACAAAAGGAAATCACGTTCATAGTATTTACCACTTAAATGAGGATGAAAATGATGAAACGCTCACCGATATTTTAGAAATACATTTACTAGAGCTACGTAAATTCAAAAATACAAATGATGATATATTAAGTTTATGGCTACAATTTATTAAATCAACAAAAAGGGAGGAATTTGAAATGGTTAGTTTAAAAGATGAAGATATTCAAAAGGCATATGAGGTTTTAGAAGAATTAAATAGGGATCCTAAATTAAAAGAATATTATGAAATGTTGAATAAATGGGATCATGATAGAGATTCAATGATATATGATGCTAAAACGTTAGGTTATAAAGAAGGAATAGAAAAAGGGCTTGAAACAGGAAAAGAAGAGGGTAGAGAAGAAGGGAGGAAAGAAGGAAGAGAGGAAGGAAAAAAGAAAGTGACTGAAGCCCACGCTATAAAAATGTTAAAAGCCAACATCGATTTGGAGGTTATAAGTGAAGTGACAGGCTTAAGTGTTACTGAGTTAACTTTCATAAAGGATAATACGTAATTTCTAATTATAAGCATGTTAAGGTATATTGTTGTTTTGAAACCGCAGTTAATTATTTCAAAGTATAATATATAAATTTGTCTAATATAGGTGGATTTATAAAATAGCTACTGATTTGCTTTTGGCTTAATAAGTATAAAAAAATTTACATCCCAATAAAAATGTAAATGAGTCCAGTTTAATATAATGATGAAAAGTAATATGTGACAGAAAAACATATAATCATGAAATAAATCATTTTACTACTTTATATCCTCACTTTTATCACTCTAACACAAAGGTATATCTTTCAAAATTCGATTATTATATTTGTTTAATCAATAGTTACAGTAGACTTAAGGACTCCGCTTAAGACAAATAAAAATAGATTTTATTTAGAATTTTCTAATTTAGACCATTTGATAGTGCAATAAACAGAGCAGTATGAAACTAACCTATTTCATACTGCTTTCCAAATATTAAGTTGATAATGATTCTTATCAATAGGAAATCTTTTAATAAAGCTTCACTTGCTAAATTAATGGATTATTAAGAAGTAGAATTCCTCGGAAAAATTTTTAGTACCAAATCAACTCGGAATCAATATTAAGTATATCAGAAGATCCGGTCAAATTCATAATTCGTTGTAATTCTTTACTTGTACCAACGATAATTTTTTTCACTCCTTCTGCTCCTTCGGATGCTAGACCAGCCATTACCGTGCTCCCTATCAAAACTCCATTTGCTCCTAGTGCCAAAGCTTTAAAAACATCTGTTCCTCTTACTATTCCACCATCAACAAATATAGGGATTTTTCCTCCAATGACTTTTGCAATACGCGGTAATATTTTTACCGGAGGTACCGCATAATCTAGAACTGAACCTCCGTGATGGGAGATTACAATAGCTTTGGCTCCGGCTTCTAAAGCCTTTTGCGCATCACGTTCACTTAGAATTCCTTTTAAAATAAATGGAAGTTTGGTTGCCTGTACAAAACTTTTAATTTCAGATAGTGTTTTTGGCCCCATCAGATCTGGTCGAACCAAACTATCTCCTATTTTTCCACCAAAAGAAAATATAATATCCATACCAACAGCAAACGCCCCAAGTTTTTCAGCTTGGGCAATCTTCTCAAATATAAGGTCTTTGTTTTTGTAGGGCTTAATTATTTTTACTGTTTTTGCACCAGTTTCAATAATTTCCTTAAGCTCTAGCTCATCTCCTATTCCTACCCACATAACTGCTTCCGCTGCTTTTGCCCCTTTTGCTACTTCTACCATAGCATTCGGATATATTCCTCCCATTCCCGACAAAGCCGCAACCATCACAGGAGTGCCAAAGGTTTCTCCAAAAAGGCTCATTTCTGTAGTAGCCTCAACTGAATCTATTACCCGAGTTTCAATCATCAGTGAGTCCATATAATTACGAGTAATTCTGAGAACACTGCCAGTTTCTGCACCCTTACGCTCACTTATGCCTTTTTCTTTTAATTTGTTTTTTCCATCTACCAATAATTTTCCAATCATGAAAAATACCTCCATTATTATATAGTATTATTAAGCTTTTTAAATATCATTAATTGATACTTGATAAATTAAATTTTGAACTAATTATTCATATTACCAAGCTTTTCTTCCTCATGTTGATTTTAATAACAATTAGCATACTGCCTTTAATTGCATTCATATATTAGTATTGGCTAGATATCGAATTTCTATTTTTACAAGATACTTTTGTTTGACATAAACTTCCTGTCAATTTCTGTAATAGGAATAAAGCTTTCAAATCATACATGATGCGGTTTTTATTCCAATAACTTAAGGAAATAAGGGCAGAAGCACGAGTTGCTTTCATGGGTATTTCTACATTTTGTTTCCTATAACCAGGATTAAAGTAGCAGTGATTAAATTTTTCTCCACTTAGTTATTTCGAAACCATTTAAGATATGAACATATATTGCCATAAATGAATAATATATTATATCAATAGATAAAATAGCCTAGTTATTTTATAATTTGGAGGTGTTTTTGTGAGTTATACCACGACTAATGGTCAACCCCAAGGATATGCGTATACCTTTATTAATAAACTAAGAGAGGCATTGATAGGTGAAATTGTTGCGATTAATGGCTATGCTAATCACATAGCTAATTCAAACATGGAACAAATAAATGCTGCCTGGAGAAGTATCATGAAAGATGAAAAAGAACATTATGGCATGTTCTTAACATTAATTCGCAAATATGATCCTATGCAATATAATAAATATTTAGAACATATGAACACAAAAGTCAATGTGACTTCTTTACAAACATATCAACCTGAGTATAATAAACAACTTATTCTAAATAACATTAGGGAGGATGTAAAAGGTGAACTTGAAGCAGTCATTTTATATGAACAGCTTTGGAATGAAATAACAATTGAAGACGTAAAGAATGTATTATATACAGTTATACAAACTGAAAAAGGTCATGCTGAGCATCTAACTAGATTATTAATTAATTTTGATCCAGATAAATATGACGGTCTTACATAATTAGCGATGCTCATGATACTGATGTTGGAAGATAGCTAGTGGATATTTTTTCATGAGTCGAAAAGACTCATCATTTAAATTTTGAATAGAAATGTTAAAAGGGACTGAATAATTAATAATCAGTCCCTTTTCAATTATATTTTACTTATTTATTTCTAAATTTTTATAGCTTTTAAGAAAGAATGCTAGTAAAAACCCAATTATTGAAAGTCCCGTTAGTAACCAAATAGAATCATGGAAACCATTTACCATAGCTTGTGAAACTTGAGTCTGCATGGCAACAGGTAAATCTGAAATTTTAATGATTGATTTTTGCCAATACTTGTTATATGAAATTGTGTAAGAACTGGCGTAAGGTGAAACACTTCGCGTGCTTGGAAATAAGATACAACTACACGTTTTGGTAGTTTATTACTTAATGCGGTTCCAAGTCACGTAACGACACTTTGAGGAAATAAAGCGAGACCAGTCACCAGTACTGTCTGTATTTTTTGCATGAAGACGGGAATTAGAACTAACATAGAAAACATGATGACCGCAGCTAACGTACAGATAAGTATTGAGATTGCCGCATTTGAACTTTTAAGTAATCTTAAGTTTACTACAGAGTGTTTACGATTGTAACTCCATATAATATTAATTTATGATAACTACTTTGACAAACAACGACCTAAATTATAAAACAGGTTGGCATTTTCATAAACAAATATCGACAAAAGTATGCTAATAATTAAGTTAATTACTTATTATGTATAATTTACTGCATCGAATTTTGCAAAAGAATGCCGATTACATTGAAAATTACTAAAAGCCGAATTATGATTATGTTAATAAGATGAGAGGAGGATATTTTATGACATCAATTAATTACTATGCTTTCAATCTAAAAAGTCATTTGAGAAGTGTTTGGTTTGTTGTTTTAATTCCTATTTTATTAATTCTTGGGGTAAGAAACAGTTATAAAAAATATACCTAAATCTATCTAAATATGAATATAAATGAATAGAATTGGGGAAATTAATATTGAGGTGGTCAATATTAAAATATCAATAAATAAAGCCAGTGAAATAGTTGGTGTGTCAATTAATACATTGAGAAGGTGGGAAAAAGAAGGGAAAATTACATCTGAACGAACAAAAGGAGGACATAGACGTTACGATAATAACTCCTTATTGGGATTAATAAACAAAGGGAATGAAAAACTTAGTATCGCATACTGTAGAGTATCATCATTTGATCAAAAAGATGATTTAATAAGACAGATTAACACGGTATCAGAATATTGTATTGCTAGAGGATATCAATTTAGGATTATACAAGATTTAGGTAGTGGACTGAATTATAATAAAAAAGGATTAAAAGAACTAATAGAATTAATATGCAGCCAAAGAATCAATCGAATCATCATCAATTATAAAGATAGGCTAATAAGATATGGATATGAAATCATAGAAAATATATGTGAGCTAAACGGTGTTAAAATCGAAATCATTAATCATACAGAAGATAAAACATATGAACAGGAATTAGTAGAGGATGTATTATCTATTATTACAGTTTTTTCTTCAAAATTATATGGAAGTAGAAGCCATAAAATAAAAAAAATCAAAGAGGAATTTATAAAACTAATGAAATAAAGAGTTAATATGGAAGATAATATTAACTTTTTTAAATATATCAATCATTATTCATTGATAATCAAACAAATGTTTGCTATAATGTATATAGGGGAGGTGGTAATATGATATTTAATAGAAGCGTTGAAATTACTTTTAATAAAAAAGATCAATTGATATTAGATGGTCAAAGTAAAATATGTAACTGGTTATATAATCATTTATTAGAGATGGTTAAAAGTGATAAGGTATCCGGATTATTAGAAGGTAGAAATTTACGAAATGAAATACCAAAACTTAAACTAGAAAAACCATTTTTAAAAAGTGTTTATTCATCACCATTAAAAAATGTAGCTTTTAGATTAATGTCAACATTTAATGGCTTTTTTAATTATGATAGAGGGTTTCCTAAGTTTAAATCTTGGAAAGTCAAATGGTTTTCTTTATTTTATGATGAACCTAACAAAGGATATAAAATAATCAATAATAAAGAAATACAGATAAATTTAGGAAAAGATAAAGATAATAGACGATTAAAAGTAAATGGCTTATTAAATGAGTCATTACATTTAAAAGAAACCGATCAAATAAAGAATTTTAGAATCTGTAAAAAACGAAGAAAATTTTATGGCATATTCTGTATAGAGCGAATTGATATTGTCCCAAAACATGTGAACAGTTTTTTATCAATTGACCCTAACCATAAGAATTTCTTTGTAGGAATTAATAATAAAGGTGAAAGTATCGAATTTGAGAAAATAACACAAATTCAATATTTTGATAAAGTAATCGATGAAATTAAATCAAAAAGAGATAGATGTAAAAAAGGTTCGAAAAGGTGGAAAAGATTAAATAGAGTAATAGATAAAACATATCACAAAAAACAAGAACAGATAAAGTCAATGTGTTATTGTGTATCTAATTATATAGCGAGAAACTATGATTGTGTATTAATAGGTGATTATACTCCTAGTTTAGAAACCGCAAAATACGAAACGATGCATCGGAGTATGTTAAACCAAACAATCATAGGAAAATTTAGAACGATATTAGAATGGGTGATGATAAGAAGTGGAAAACAATTTAAGTTAGTAGATGAACATGAAACAACGAAAGTATGTTCTATATGTGGTCATAGTGAAAAGAAGAATCCATCGATAAGAGAATTTGTTTGTCGCAATTGTGGGCGACATTTAAATCGAGATATTAATAGTAGTATAAATATCGCTAAAAAAGGAAATATATTGTCTGACTCGGACTTTGTTAAATGGGAATTATCTCATGTAACATATACTGCAAAATGGGATTATAGGAAATCTAGAATCTTATTTACAGGCTATGCATCTAAAAAAGCTGCATAGATGAATTAAATCAAAGATAGGAAAATCTTTGAGCAAAATCTACCTAATGTTAGATTTTAGACAGATTTAGTTAGATTTTGTAGAGCGGCTACTTGGCTTATTGGAATGTCAATTTACTGTCTTACCCAAGGTTATACAGGATTTGTAGGTTCATGGAAGATTGTCAACTGGGGTCTTAGTATTAAATTTAACTGCATTTAGTTTTGAAATTTTTGCTTATGAAGCACATAATATTATGTGTTTCATAATTATTAAATGTACTAATGTTAATTAGATGGGAGAATTTTTGGTATGTTAGAGAAAATAATTACCAGCACAAGTATAATTTTTCCAAATAATGTTTGTATTGAAAATGGTTATATTTACGATAAAACAACTGACTTGAGATTAGATGTTAATACACTAAAATTTAGTAAAATAAATGATTTAGAAAAACAATTAAATGGTTTTCTATTAATTAACCTTGTTGAAAAAAATATTGTATTTAAGATATTGAAAAGTCTGATACCTTTGGGATGTAATTACAGATATTCAATAGATGAAAATAGACATCTTGCTTATAAATTAATATATTTGTTTAAATTAATGTTTAAACAAACTTTAGTTATTCTAGTGTTTATTTTAATGGTAGTCAATCTATTGTTTTTATATGTTGATTTAAGTTATTATCTCTTTATTTTGAAGAATTTTGCTATTATTTATATTAATATTTTGTTATCTATATATTTACATGAAACAGGACATTTAATTAAAACTTTCATTAAAAAAGAAAAATCTGATGTTATTTTTTCTGGGTTTTCTCTGTCTGTGCTAATTTCTAATAAAATGAAAGACGACTTCTTGACTTTATTTTTAGGACCATTTATACCAGTGATTATAGGTTTATGCATGTTGATAATTTCAAATAATCGTCATATAGGGAACAACCTAGAAATAAATTTATATTTTATATCTTTTATATACTTAGTCCACTTCATAAATTTTTTCCCCTTTACAACCGATGGAAGAAATATGTTCAAATATCAATTTAAGAAGAATCCATAGGAGGAAATAATGATTGAAATTAAAAATCTAACAAAAAAATTCAAAAACAAAATTGCAGTAAATGACGCTTCCCTTGAAATTAAAAACGGGAAAATAACGGGGATTATTGGTCCTAATGGATGTGGGAAAACAACGCTAATTAATTGTTTACTTGATATTTATAAATATGATGGATCAATTACATACGATAAAACTGATCTTATAAATAAATTATTTGCATATGTACCCGATGAATTATTACTCCCTAATAAATTAACTGGAAAAGAATATACGCAATTTATTCTCTCTCTTTATGGAATTAAGGATTCAAATAAGTTAGACAAGCTTCTGTTGTTATATGATATGAAAAATTGTTTTAATAACTTAATCGATACCTATTCATTTGGAATGAAAAAAAAGTTACAACTAATCTGTGCTTTTTCATTAAACTGTCCATATATTGTTTTAGATGAACCTTTTAGAGGACTTGATATAGAATCCATACTTATTACCAAAAAACTTATCACTATGTTTATTGGTCTTGGTCTTGGTATTTTTATATCATCACATGAACTTTATAGTATGGAAACCATGTGTGATTCTGTTATCATTATGAGTGAAGGAAAAGTTTTGATGCAAGGGAAGCCTAAAGATTTATTTAAAGAGTACGAAGTAGATAGCTTAGAAGTTCTTTTTGTAGAAAAGGCCGTATCAGTGACTAGAAGGGAATTAATAGATGAAATCATTACAGATTTTTAAATACATTGTAAAACTTTGGTTTTCAGAGATTACTTCACTCTTAAACAACTCGGCTAAAAAATTAATAGCATTGTTTTCATTGGTCTTTTTTATTGGAGCGTTTAGTTATTTATCATTTATTTTTATGGGTAAATTTTTCTCAATTTTGTTTGAACTAAATGACAAATCTCTATTTGATAACATGTTTTACTCGGAAAGTCTATTTATTTCTCTTATAGTTTTTGCAATTTACATATTTATTAAAACCATTACAAGTGATCAAAATATGTTAGATTGGCAACTTTGTTGGATGCCTGTAGCCAAAAATCAAGTTCTCATAGCATATTATTTACTTCATTATTTGCTCATTAGCATTATATCCATATTATTAGTGGTGCTAATCTATTTCCCTTCATTTATATACTATGGTGGACTTTCCTTTATATTGGTTCAATTAATAGCCAACGGATTATTGCAGACATTAATTATGTTTATTTTGTTTACTGCAATATATAATTCATTGTATTTTATTTTTAACATAATTAAACTTGCCGGTGCCAAATATGTTTCATCACTTATTTTAATTATTCTATTTGTAGTTTATATAGTTACTAGTATCGATATTTTTGGATTTAAGCCAGAAAATAATATTTTATCTTATTCGTCTTTTTTATTTTATAAAAATTTATCTTATGGCAATATAAATATGATTTTTATAGGAATGGTCATATTGTTACTATTGGTTTTATTTGGTTTTTCATTATTTTCAAAAGGTAATAATCACTATGCTAGTAATTCAATAGATATTTTAAAAGCTGTTCCAGTGAGCAAAAATTATATAATTAATATATTTATTCTTCAATTAAAATATATGATTAGGAATATAGAAATTTTAATTAATCTAGTTCTCACTTTCATCATTTTGATAGCATCTTTTTTTATTGAAAATATTATACCTGTGTATATCCTGCTGTTAATGTTTTATGCATTCTCCACTGCAATGCATGCGATGTATAGTTATGGAAATGAAAGAAAATTTGATTATGTATACAAACTGGCAAATAAGGACAATATAAAAATCAATATTTATAGGTTGTTATCATGCACTATATTAACAGTAATTCTGTTTATGATTTATTATCTACTTACATTTAGACATTACTATTTTATACAAACATTTATATTAGGTATTAGTTTAGCAATTGGTTCATCAATCATACTCTATGCAATTGGGATGATTGTAGTTGTAGAATATGAAAAACCACTAAATTCATTTATTTCCATTATATTATTTATTTTTATTTCTTGTATTTATTTTAGTTTAAATTATTTTTTATTTACTAAAGTTAGTTTTGCTACATATAGTTTAGCTAATATAATTTTATTAATCATATTATTTGATTTTTTTATACTTGCTACAAATAATAAAATGAAGGAGTTGAAATTATGAGTAAAATAAAGAATCTACTCCCTATTGCTTCAATTATTTTTATCATCTGGTTTCCTATAACTGTAACGATTGTCTATTTTTCAAATTTATTTTCAAATAACTCAGGAAAGATATTTTTCAATACTATCGAGTTAAATATAGTTGGAGGTACAGTGTCTACAAATTTTTCAATAAACATTCTTTATGTATTATTGATTGGGTATCTGTTGAATTTTATTTTTATTTTTTTATTATATTCAATTTTTTCAAAAACAAGAAAAGATACAGTTGAAGCAAATTAATTTATATAATTATACTTAATAGGAAATTTTGAAATAGATGAAAATGCAAACGTGCTAAGATAAAGATACATATATTTATAAAGGATATTATGAGTATTTGTCAAATAAAGAAAAAATGAACTCTTGTGTCATTATTGTAGTAAAAAATCAATTTCCATTTATTTCTATTTTAGATTCTATTATTGAAAATCACATGTTAAGTTTCATATTTTGGATTTAATTGAAGATGTGTAGAATGTATTATATACAGTTATACAAACTGAAAAAGGTCATGCTGAGCATCTAACTAGATTATTAATTAATTTTGATCCAGATAAATATGACGGTCTTACATAATTAGCGATACTCATGATAGCGAGGTTGGAAGAATATTTTTTTCATGAGTCGAAAAGACTCATCATTTAAATTTTTAATAGAAATATTAAAAGGGACTGAATAATTAATAATCAGTCCCTTTTCAATTATATTTTACTTATTTATTTCTAAACTTTTATGGCTTTTAAGAAAAAATGCTAGTAAAAATCCGATTATTGAAAGTCCTGTTAGTAACCAAATAGAATCATGGAAACCATTTACCATAGCTTGTGAAACTTGAGCCTGCATGGCAACAGGTAAATCTGAAATTTTAACTGTTGAGTTATGGCCAATACTTGTTATATGAAATTGTTTAAGAACTGGCGTAAGGTGAAACAATTCCCGTGTTTGAAAGTAGGCTACTAGAATTGCTATTCCTACCGCACCGCCAATTCGTTGCGCGATATTAAATAATGTGTTTCCATCGGTTGTTTCGTGAGATGGCAAACTACCTATTAATTCCATTAATAATGGTTGAATAACAAGACCAACCGCAAATCCTCGTATAATGAGTAAAGCGGATATTTCCCAAACTGACGTATGATAGTCAACTAATTGTAAACATACCGTACCTAACATGACTAAAAACATTCCTAGGATTACTGTTTTGCGTATACCTACACGCTTTGGTAATTTATTACCTAATATGGTACCAAGCCCTGTGACGATACTTTGAGGAAATAAAGCAAGTCCAGTCACCAGTACTGAATGTTCCTGTATTTTTTGCATGAAGACGGGAATTAGAACTAACATAGAAAACATGATAACCGCAGCTAAGGTACAGATGAGTATTGAGATTGCCGCATTTGAACTTTTTAGTAATCTTAAGTTTACTACAGGGTGTTTACGATTGTAACTCCATATAATATAAATCAATATTAAAAGAGCTCCACTTGCCCAGTAAGGCCAGGCTTGTAATGATAACCCACCATGAAGCGGAATATTAGATGTTCCAAATGTTAGTAATGCAAGTCCACCAGATAAAAATAATAAACCAAGCGGATCAAACTTAACATCCTTACTACCTTTTGTATAAAAGGTATGAGGTATCTTTAAAGTCGCAATAAAACCTATGATACCGATAGGTACGTTAATCCAGAATATTAATTGCCATCCTGAAATTTGAATTAATAATCCTCCTATTGTTGGACCTAAAGCAGGAGCTAAGAAAAGGACAATCCCCATCAGTGGCGAAATAGTATTAAAAATATCACTATCTTTTTCCTTTTTACCACCTAGTAACATTTCCATTGCTAGAGGTAGCATTGGTGCTCCAAACATTCCTTGTAAAATTCTGGCGACTAGAAGCATTTCGAAATTATTTGATATGGCACATAAAATAGAACCCACCGTGAATCCTACCATACTGATTAAATAAATCCGTAAGGTACCAAAACGTTTTGCCAAATAAGCACTCGCAGCAAGTACTGCAGCTAAGGCTAAAAGATAACCAGAAATAATCCATTGCATTGTCGTTTCAGATCTATTCAACTGAAGTGCAATGTTTGGTAACGCCACAGTGACGATATTTGAATCCATCATAGTTAAAAATGGTCCCATTAGTAGTCCTATTTGTGCGATAAGAGTTAGTCGATTAATATTTTTTCCATTTTTTTGTTTCATGCAAATTTACCTCCATTATAGTTTATTTATCTAATATCTTTTTTTATATTATAGCAATGTTTAATATGAACGCATAGAATATGATTAATTTGGAATATATTTATTGTTAACTTTTACAAGAAATATCTAATCAAAGATGATTTATTTAGGTTTTATGTTCTTCTTATTTTATCCTGCGCAATAGTAATTATTTCATAAATAATTATATGTTTTCACATTGAAATCCTCCATATAAATTTGAGTCGCATTGCGACGCGTATTTTCATATATAGTATATGGTTGAAAGTTGAAAAAGTCAATTACTATTTTTAAAGAAATGTCGACATGTATTCCATAGCCTTGACATTATAGATATATCATTGTATTATAGGCTTTAACAATATAAATCGTGTTTATGAGGAGGGATTTTATTGGATTTTAAAGACGAAGAATTTTTAAAAAAGTTTATTATTGACAGTGTTCGTATTATCAACCACACAGCTAATAATTTTGTGAAAGCTGAAATTGCTAGGGGGGGTCTTACAACACCACAAATAAATGTGTTGATGGAATTAGTATCCTTTGATGGATTATCAGTTAAAGAGTTAAGTCAAAGACTAAATTTATCCCATAGTACTGTATCGGGAATTATTGATAGATTAGAATCTCGTGAATTTGTAGAGCGGAAACAAGACTCAAACGATGGTCGGTATACACGAATATATTTGTCTGCTCGCGTTAATGATTATGTTAAAAACAATTTAATCCAAAGATACACTCCTTTTATTGATGCCATGTATAAAGCAACTCCAGATGAAAGGATAAAGATTATTGAAGGCTTCTCTATTCTTAGTAGATTATTAAAAGAATCAGGTAATTAGAAAAATGTTAGAAAATTACTTCTGATGTACATATAACTCGATTACTTTTTAACAATAGAAATAAATAAATAGTATCTATCATTAAAATGAGGATTAACGCAATATTAATCTGATATATTAGAGATACACATTAAAAACTCAATTCAACAAATTTTCCTGAAGTTTAAATTCAAGTTAAATAGAAGTTTCTAGATAAACAGGTAAAATAAGTGTTATAATTTATATTATCCAGGAAATAAACATCATATAATATATTAAAAGGAGGATACATCGTGAATAAGAAATTAAATTATACAGCGGTTAAATTGATCATAACGGCAGTCATTTTAATAGGCGTAGGTATTTGGTTATTTTATATTTTTTCCAGTGGTGCTAAAGAACCAGTTGTCAATATTTCTGATAGTTCTTTTAAAGTAACTGGAATGTATGGGAAAACGTATAATTTTTCCGATATAACTTCTATTACTTTAGAAAGTTCTCTTCCAAAAATTGAAAAAAGAACAAATGGTTATAGCCTTCATGGAGTATTAAAGGGAACATTCGTATTAGATAGTTTAGGGACTTGCCGTTTATTTCTAAGTAATGAAACAGAACCTTTTATATTTATTAACATTAATAATTCTTATGTCATTATCAATTTTTCCGATATTACTAAGACCCAAAGTACCTATCAACAGTTACTTGACAATTGGCAAAACTTTAGTCAAAATTGATATTTTCAAATATATATATAAAACTATAGTCACTTTAATGCATAAGGTGACTTTTTTGTTTTAAATATAAAAGAAATAATTTTCTAATTGATTAATACTATTTATTAAGTAAGCTGAAAGTTATTGATAAAAAATTGATACGGGATTATAATAAAAATGGGTAAAATATACATCCAAATTGCCATAATGGCTGATAATTTTCAAAAACTTTTTTAATTGAATCTTACTTAAACATTTTATTTATATTCTTGTTGTTAATTGAGGGAAATGAGTTTTAAATATTGCATAAGCATAAGATAGTTATTTCAAAAATAAAGATGAGTTTACCATAATTAAATAGAAATTCTATCTAAAAAAATCAAAAAATTTACTTGTTATTAACCAATTTTAAGACAATCAGGTTGTTATTTACCTTATGAAGCAATATACAAAGGAGGAAGAAAAATGGGATTTGACACAGGTAATACAGCATTTATGCTAATAGCTACAAGTTTAGTAATGTTAATGACACCAGGGTTAGCTTTTTTTTATGGGGGACTTGTTGGTAGAAAAAATGTTATAACCATTATGATGCAAAGTTTTGTTTCATTAGGTCTTACGACTATTATTTGGTTTAGCGTTGGGTATTCATTATGTTTTAGTGGTGATGTTGGAGGTATAATCGGTAATTTACATTATGCATTTTTAAATCATATATCGATTACTCAGACTTTATCAGCTACAGATAATATACCTATTATCGTATTTATTGCTTATCAAATGATGTTTGCAGTCATCACTCCTGCACTTATTACCGGTGCGTTCGCTGATAGAGTAACCTTTAAAGCATACATTATATTTCAAGTTTTATGGTTATTTCTCGTATATTTTCCGTTTACCCATATGGTTTGGGGCGGAGGTATATTAGCTCAATGGGGAGTTCTTGATTTTGCAGGTGGTATCGTCGTTCATACAAGCGCTGGTATGGCAGCACTCGCTTCTGTATTCTTTATTGGGAGAAGACATAACAAACCAAGCGTACCGCATAATATTCCTTTAATGACAATAGGAACCGCTTTATTATGGTTTGGATGGTATGGATTCAATGCAGGAAGCGAACTTAAAGTGGATGGTATAACTGCAGTCGCTTTCCTTAATACTGATATTGCAGCTTCTTTTGCAACAATTGTATGGTTAGCTATCGAATGGTTCGAAACAGGTAAGCCTAGATTTGTAGGATTATTAACAGGTGCTGTTGCCGGACTAGCTACTATTACACCAGCTGCTGGATATATCAGTCCGAGTTCAGCCGCAATTATTGGTATTGTTGCTGGTACCGTATGCTACTTCGCAGTTAAACTTAAAAACAAACTTCATTGGGATGATGCACTTGATGTATGGGGAGTACATGGTGTCGGTGGTATGCTAGGTGTAGTTTGCTTAGGTTTATTTGGAACTACTGCTATCAATGTAGCGGGAGCGAATGGTTTATTCTTTGGAGGAACAAAATTTTTCTTCATAGAATTAGGAGCAGTTATATCTGCAGCGATCTATTCATTTATAATTTCTTATATTCTTTTGAAATTAATTAGTTACATAACTCCTGTACGAGTAACAGTTGAAGTTGAAGATTCAGGATTAGATGAAGAACTTCATGGAGAACATGCTTATTATCTATAATATGAAAGACCGCCGTATAGAAATTGATTCTAAACGGTGGTCTTTTCTTTTATTAATAATATTGTTTAAATCTAATCATCATTATAAGACCAGAAATAAATGTGATGACATTACCTACTATGATAGATAATATGACTAGTAAAAGTTATAATTGTTTCTCATTACTTATTTGTAGGTAAATTGTTAATATATCATAAATTTTTACGACAAATTCAAAAAATATTTATTTGAAAAATTAGAAAATAGAAATGTTACTAAATTCAGATTAATTCAAGTAAGATACGTATACAAATAGAAGTCATTGTTTTATAATGAAAATAGAAACAACAGTTATTCCAAAACAGTGTTTAATCATTATAAAAAAAATAAGATAATGGAGGACAAAATGATATATACATGTACATTGAATCCAAGTGTTGATTATGTAGTATGGTTAGAAAAATTCATAACAGGTGATGTTAGCCGATCTAAAACCGAGTCTTTTGACCCAGGTGGAAAAGGGATAAATGTTTCATTGCTACTCAACAATCTAAAGATAGATTCTACTCTTTTAGGGTTTATGGGTGGTTTTACAGGTCATTATTTAATGGATCTGCTTGATGAAAACAAATATTTACATTTAGATTTTATTAAAGTTAAGGGTACTACAAGAGTAAATGTGATAATTCAAGAAACAGTTGAATCACGAATAAGTGCGAATGGACCCATTATCACAGATCATGACTATGAGAAATTAATTCATAAAGTCAACAATATCGATGAAAATGATATTTTTATTTTATCTGGCAGTATTCCTTCTTCTATAAAAAAAGATGTGTATAGTGAAATTGCTGAAATCGTAAAAAATAAAAAAGCATTATTTATTGCTGATACGACAGGTGAAAAATTACTGAACATTTTACAGTATCATCCGTTTTTAATTAAACCAAATAGAAAAGAAGTTGAAAATATTTTTAACGTTGAGCTTAATAATGAAAAAGATATTATCAAATATGGTAAGTTATTAAGAGAAAAAGGAGCTCAAAACGTGTTGATATCACTGAGTGGTGATGGAGCTATTTTAATTACTAACGACAAGATATATCGTTCAAATGCATTAACTGATAAAGTAGTTAATACTGTAGGTGCAGGAGATAGCATGATTGCGGGATTTGTCGCTATGTATTTGAAAACTAAATCATATCCCGAAGCATTAAGATTTGGAGCCGCTAGTGGTAGTGCAACTGCATTTTCTATTGGATTAGGTAAAGAGGATGTCATTAATGCTTTATTTAATAGAATTGAAGTTAAAGAAATAGTTGAATAGCTTAAGAATTGATATTTTGGAGAATTTTTATTCTCCTTTTTTTAATTTGATTGAATGTAAATAGGTAAATGAGTAATTATCATGTTAAAATTTAAAGATTGAGATGTCCATTTTGTTATTTTTAGGTAAAACTATTGTCGAAGAGGTGGTTGTTTTGTTATAATGAATATATCTATTTTAGGAAATATTAGGGAATTAAGGTGTATTATGAACGGAATTATTTTGGGAATTATCGCATTTATACTAATGTATGTCTTTGATATTTTTACTTTGTATAATAATAAAGTAATGAAAATAATCTTTGGAGTATCGGGTATTGGGTTATTGATCTATTCGACTATACAAGTATTAGTTGATTCAAAAATTATCTATATACCTTTTTTAATTCGAATGATTAGTGGGTCTTTATGTGTCATTTTCATTTTTTTACTAATTTATTCTTTGTTTTTAGAATTGCCATTTACTAAAACGTATCGTGATGAAGACCATAATAATGCTTTAGTAGATAGGGGAACTTATGCACTGTGTCGTCATCCTGGTGTTTTATGGTTTGGATTCAGCTTTTTATTCTTATTTTTGATGACCGAGAAATTATTTGTATTGTATGCAGGAATCATTTGGACATTAATAGATTTTATCTATGTTATATTACAGGAGAGATATATCTTTTCTAAAATGTTTCCAGAATATAAACAATACTTAAAAACTACACCGATGATTATTCCAACTAAAAATAGTATGAAAAGATGTATAACAACACTAGGGAGGATTAAATGAAAACATTGAAAGAAATGCTCAAGCATGATGAATATAATCTGATTTGGGAGAGGTATTGTGGCTTTCTGGATTTATCACTCAATGAATTTATGCAAATTCAAGAACGACTTTTGATGGAGCAAATTGAAATTTTGTATTCTTGTGAATTGGGTAAAAGACTAATGAAAAAGAAACCTAGTTCATTAAAGGAATTTAGGGAAATAGTTCCGTTAACAAACTATGAAGATTATGCAGATATATTAATAAATAAAAAAGAAGAAATGTTACCTTCTAAACCATTATATTGGATTAAAACCACTTGGAAGGGTGGAACACAAGATATTAAATTGGCACCATATTCAGAGAGTATGATTGAAGAACATGCAAAAGCATTTATTGCTAGTTTAATACTTGCTACAAGCAAAAAACGTTATGATTTTACTTTAAGAGATCATGATAAATTTTTATATGGGATGGCTCCTTTACCATATTTAACAGGACTTGCACCATATGGTTTAAAAAAAGAAATTGATTTCGAATATTTACCATCTATTGAAAAAGCAGAAAGCCTAGGATTTAAAGAAAGAAATAAAGAAGGATTTAATATTGCTTTAAATAGAGGGGTTGATTTATTTTTTGGTTTATCGAGTGTATTAGTTAAAATTGGTGAAGATTTTGTAACAGGAAGTTCTTCTAAAAAATCAATCAGACCTAAAAACTTAAAGATGTTATTTAAATTAATCAGGGTTTTTATAAAAAAGAATATTAAAAAGGAAACAGTCTTACCCAAAGATTTATTTGATTTCAAAGGCATTTTGTGTGCCGGAACAGATACATCGGCATATAAGGAGAAAATCGAATATTACTTTGGAAAAACACCACTTGAAATTTTTGGTGGTACTGAAATAGCAACAGTAGCTATTGAGACTTGGAGTAGAAATGGATTAACTTTTTTTCCTGATGTTAACTTTTTAGAGTTTATTCCTGAAAAGGAATCTCTTAGAAGTTTAAACGATAAAACATTTCAACCCCAAACCATTTTGTTAAATGAATTAAAACCGAATGAGAAATATGAACTTGTTATAACAAAATTTAGAGGTGGTGCTTTTGTACGGTATCGTGTTGGTGATATGATTGAATGCTTGGCCTTAGAGGATAAGGAGAGTCAAATCGCTTTGCCTCAAATAAGATATGTCGACCGCATTTCAAACATTATTGATATAGCTGGATTTACTAGAATAACAAAATCCACTATCGAAAAAGCCTTAACTTTAGGTAATTTCAATGTGGTGAATTGGGTAGCGTGTAAGGAGTTAATCAATAATGAACCAACATTACATTTATATATCGAATTAAAAGATGAAATAAATAATATAATCACCGTTAAAAAGCATATACATGACGGACTAAAATCTCTTGATTCTGATTACCGTGATTACGAAACGTTATTAGGGAAATCACCTTTACAAGTGACACTTTTGAAACAACATGCATTCACAAAATTAACTGATAAATCAGCATTTGTTCAAATAAATCCAGGAAAAGAAATTTTGAATGAATTATTTTCATAATTATGATTAGGCAATAATGGGAAGAAAATAAAAAAAGTAATGAGGGAAAATTTATGGAACCAATAAATTATATTACACTGATACCATTTATCGCCTGTGTTTTTTATTTTATATTACTGATAATTCTGATGGGATCTAGAAATAATAAAATTGCGAAAGCTTATATTTATTATATAGTTGCCATGATTATCTGGAGTTTAGGATCATTTGTCATGAAAACAAATTTTCCTCCTGGTTCCTTATTTTGGAACCGTATATTGTGTGTGGGTTTGATATCTATGCCTATCTTATTTTATAATTTCACATTAGTGTTAACTAAAATAAAAAATCAGTTTTGGGTATTATGGATTGGAGTATTTACCGGAATTTTCTTTATCATTGCTAATTTTATGGGATTAATTATGAAATCTGCCTATATGGATATGGTAAACAACCAATTTAACTATAAATTAGGACCTGTTGCACCAATAATGGCTATCTGGAGTTTATTATACTTAATATTGGCTTTTATGAACATTTTAGGTAAAGTGAAATCAAATGAAATCCCTTTTGTTCGAGTGAAATTGATTTTAATTGGTTTAGTTTTAGTAATTATTGGTGGATTGCTCAATTTAAATAATAAAATTGGTAGATATCCATTAGATATAATCTTAAATACAATTAATGCTGTGTTTATTGTCTATTCTATATACCGACATAAATTTTTAGAAATAAAATTAATTGTTAAAAAGGGTATTGCTTATTCTTTGTACACCATTATTTTAACTTGTGTATATTTAATCGCAATAGTTGGGGTTCAACTCATGTTAAGCCACATATTTGGCTACAGTAATATTACCTTAACGATTACAGTGGCCTTACTCTTAGCTATGATTTTTCAACCAATGAAAAATACATTACAACGAGGGATAGATCGTATCTTTTATAAAGAAAAGCTAAAATCACAAATGGTATTAAAGAATTTTAGTGAAATTATTAATAACATTCTTGATTTAAATGAAATACTAGATGCCATCATGAATGCCGTCAATAAACGATTACAACCCAAACAAATTCATATCGCCTTAAATGAGAATATTGATGACTATATTGTTTATGATCAAAAGGCTAACGAAGTCACACATCTCAAAATAAATAGTGATCACCCAATCGTCAAATGGTTTCTACAAGGAAAATCATTACTAACAATCAGCGAAATTCATAATCTTCCATATTTTTCAAGTTTATGGAGTATAGAGAAAAAGCAATTACTTGATATTAATACTGAATTGATTGTTCCAATTAAATTTAGAGATAAATTAATTGGGATGTTAATATTATCAGAAAAAAATGGTGGAGATGCATATACAGATGATGAATTAGATTTAGTTCATACAGTAGTTAATCATGCAGCCGCAGTAATTGAAAATGCTAAATTGTACGAAGAAGCAAAAGAACAAGCCATTACCGATGGCTTGACGAAACTATATAATCATCGTTACTTCCATGAAATTCTATCGGAAATTGTTGCTAAAAATAAGTATCAAGTATTTTCTATCGCAATGATTGATGTGGATTTATTTAAATTTTATAATGACCTTTATGGTCATTCCGCAGGAGATAGAGCACTAGTCAGAATAGCACAAACGATAAAAGAAAATATATCTCTTAATGATATGGTCTTTCGTTATGGTGGCGAAGAATTTGCGGTTATTTTTCCTAATATTGAAGGTGAACAATCTTTAGAAGCGATTGAAAAAATTCGTAAAGCTGTGGAGTCTTCTTTTTACAATTCTTCTAATTATGGAGAATTTATGACTGTTAGTGCTGGCGTTGCTAATTATCCATATGTCAGTAAAACGGTTGAATTTGTTCTAGATTGTGCTGATAAGGCAATGTATACTGCTAAACAATCTGGACGAAATAAAGCTATTTTATATTCAGATAAGCAAATTAATAATGAAAAACCAGAAACTCAATTTGATTTAGAGAGTCTACAAGATAGTATTAAATCAGCTTATTTATCTTCTATCTATGCTTTAGCAGCAACAATTGATGCAAAAGATCGTTATACTTACGGACACTCAGAAAATGTGTCGAATCTAGCTGTGATTCTAGCAAAAGAAGCTGGTTTTTCTCCTGAAAAACTAGATGTGATTAAAAATGCTGGATTACTTCATGATATTGGGAAAATTGGTATTCCAGAAAATATTCTAACAAAACCTGATAAACTAACTCCTGATGAATATCTCCTGATGAAAAAACATGTAGATATATCAATCACGATTATTAAGCACATTCCGAATTTAATAGAGGTCATCCCGGCAATTATGAGCCATCATGAGAAATATGACGGGTCCGGTTATCCTTTAGGAAGAAAAGAGGAAAACATTCCGTTTGAGGGTAGATGTTTATGCATTGTAGATGCATTTGATGCGATGATTTCTGATAGACCTTATCGTAAAGCATTAGGTGTTCCGTTTGCGATTGCGGAATTAAAGAAATTTAGAGGCATTCAGTTTGATCCCAAATTAACAGATTTGTTTATTAATTTAGTAGAAAGTGGAAAACTAAATCATATTATTGATGTTACCAACAAAGGAAAATAAAAGTTATTTATGGATAAAAGGCCGCTTATATAAGTGGCCTTTTTATAGGGACTGACTTAAATGCAACCGTTCACAAGGATTTCTTACCTGTTACTTCATAGGTGTATCTAAACAAAAGAAAAAATATGGTAATCTATTTAAAAAACTACCAATAGGAATTATAGGTAGTTTTTTGTTTTAGATGCCAAAAATAAAATAATTGATTCCATTAACAAAAATTATAAGGTGGCCATGGCCCTGAACATTCGATGATTATTCCACAATCCTGATAATTTTCTTTAAGTTGATTAATGGAATTCTGAAATTCATCGATTTGTGTTTGGTTAATTAAAACCGCACAGTTTAATATCATTTTTTCCTGAACACAAGTAATTTCTTTTGCCAGTAGTTTATTAGATTTAAGCTCTTTACAATAAGGTTTAACAGTCTCTATGATAGAATTAGCCGATGCAAATATTTTTTTCTCAACCTTATTATCTAAATCAATATCGAACTTCTTTTTAAGGAAAAAAGCTGCTCCTTTTGGTTTATTAAATAAACTTGCCGCAAAAGCAGTAATCTCTGCATTCATGGCTGTTTCCTTAAAGTGTTTAACGTCACAGTAAATTTTCACACTATGTTCTTCACAATCCCTTAGTGAGTTTAAAGTTTCATTGAACAAATGATAATTTTCCGACAGTGCATCACGTAATCTATTTTCATTATTAAAAAGGGTTAGAAACTTCATGGGTATGCTGACCTTATTGCCGCTTAACAACTGTAAAATGTTCATAAATTTGCAAGCCTTTTCGGTTAGCCATTTTATGTCCTCACCCTTTATTTTTAAATTCTCTTCACTATATTCATTTAAATAGACTTTACTATATATTCCAAACAATCCCTTGTATTCTATTGCGCAAATAGGATGGATATCATCTATTCCTTTAAATGAGTTGTTATTTTCATCAAAGTGATTAACAATACAATATAAAAGCAATCCCTCTTCTTCCAAAATTTAATTTCCTCCCTCTATTTTTGTTTCTAATTTTTCCATTCTTTTTAATAGTTTCGTATTTTGTGCTTCAAGTAGTTTCATTTTTTTATTCTCTTCTAATTTTTCTTGTTTTTCAGCATTTAATTTCGCCTTAGTTGATAAATTCGGGTCGGACATCCACCAATCTATTCCCATCTCTTTTGCTTTATCTATAGAAGCAATAATTAAACGTATTCTTATCGTCAGTAATTCTACGTTTGCTATCGCAATACTGATATCTCCCGCTATAACAACACCCTTATCAAGAATTTTTTCGAGTATATCCCCTATTGTACTTGATGAGGTTGATTGATTTATATAATTTCCTGCCATTTACTTTCATCCTCCTTCACATTAAATTTCCTAGTGGACCCAAATTTAAATTTAAATCTTCCTCTTCAAGTCCAAATATATCTCTTAATTCTATCATTTTCTCCTCAAGCTTCATGAAAGCTATCCCTAATTGTTCAATCTCCTCGTCATTTACTGTTCCATTTTCCATCCGTCTCATGGCTTGTTTCTCCATAAGTTTTCTTAATAATTCAATTAATGTTAGAACAAGCTTTGCAAGACCTTGTTCAACACCCTCAGGGTCTGCATTGAGTCTATTTTTAAATCCATTATTAATATTAGATACTTCACTCATAAAATCATCATTGTCAAAATTAGAATTATCATTCATTTTCATCACCAACTTTTGTTAATTTTACAAAATGATATGGTGACCAGGGGCCACTAAATACAAATTTATAATTTGCGTGTTTGTTTTTTAATTCTTCAACACGAAAAGTAAATTGTTCAATATTTGTTTTATATACGAGGTATGCTCCATTAAATATTAAGTTGTTTTTAAAAGGTTTAACTAAATTACTCTCGCAAGCTATTTCTATTAATTCTTTATTTATCTCATCTAAAACAATTTCAATCGCTTTTAGTTGTAATTTTCGATTGAGATATCGTTCATATCTCTTTAACATATATGATTTTGGATTTTCGTTTTCTATCTTGTCAAACTTATCTTGATGTTCATAATCTAGTTTATAAAATATCTTAACGCCTAATTCAACTTTTCCCTTTACGCGATCAAGATTTTCTATAAATTGTAAGTAATATTGTGTTAGCATCAATATAACACTATCCTCATTTATACTGATTGTTGAAAAACTAAGGGGTAGTACACTACTAAATACCATCGCACAACTGGCGATTTTTTCATGACATTGAAGATTTTCAAAAGTAGGTTCATATCTCGATTTATGGGTTTTACTGACTAAGGCACAGATATCCTCATAATGAATCACCGTTATTTTCTTATCATCCATTCCTAATAAATCTATGCATGTATCATCTGAAATTTTTGATGTTATACAATAAATATAATAATTTTCTGTCATCTCAATCCGTAAGCTCCTTCCTATCTCCTCTAATCGTATCTACCGAACTAATGGCTAACCGTAATCCAACATAAATTAAATCAATATTAGCAATTGATATCATGAGATCCCCATGGATGAGAATTCCTTTATCAAGCAATCGATCTAGAAGATCAAGGAGGGTCATCTCTTTTTCATTTTCACTTAAATTAGACATACCCTCACTCCTCTCTCATTTCATGTTCTTTTTTATATTTTTTTATTTCCATCAATTTCTCTAAAATAACTGTTTCTTCTGCTTCGTACTCATCTTCTGTTATTTTGCCACTATCAAACAATTCATATATTTCATCGAGAGCCTCCTTATAGGGAGTCTCATCGTAAAGTTCTTTTTCAGCCTCGTTATAAATTATTTCAAATATCTTTTTTATACCTCGGAAAAGCATTGTTATCATCTCCCTATAAAATATTATTTAATTAATCTCTATCCGAATATTAGTAAAATTATAGGGAGCCCAAGGACCAGTATAGCTAAAAATTAGTTTCTCATTATATAATGTTTTAAATTTTTCAACAGTCTCATCAAAAATAGCCTCATTTGCTTTATCAACTAAGAAATAACAATTTAATATAGTTTTAATCGGTAAATTTTCTTTAAATTTACTTTCAGTAGCTATCTTTTCTAAAGGGGTATAGATTTTTTCACGGTATATTTCTCGTTTTTCTTTTATGGCAGCTTCTACCATTTTACCAAGTAAAATCTTTTCATTTAATACTTTATTTTCTTCTTTTCCTTCAATTGCTTGCTTAAGTTTCATTATTTTTTCATCTTGTATATCTTCATCAAAATAGAGAGCATCCCAAGTAATCTTTAACCCTAACTCTACTTGATTTTTTAATCTTCGAATATTCTTCAAAAACAGTTCGTAATTGGATTTTATGATGATTTCAATTCCTTTTTTGTTATTTGCTACCGTGCCAAAAGCAACAGGAATGATCGTATACTCTTCTAATACTAGATTCAATACCTTTTGATGGGCCAAAGAATTTTTTCTTGATGGAAGATAATCTATAATTGGTGCATCACTAACAACAGCGGCTATTTCATCTAGATTTATTGTATAAACAGGTGCATTAAATCCACAAATAGATGAGGTGCCAAAATTTTTCTTTTCTTTTTCTTTTATGAAACAATATAGATATTTTCCCATTAATGCCATTACTTATCACCTTCAACATCAATTATGTCTTGTTGGTTTATATTGGGATTATTTAATTTCTCAATTGCTTCTTCAAATTGTTTATTATCTGATATTAATTTCATATTAATTGTGTATTTGCCAACGAGTAACTCGCTTTCTTGTGCTTTAATGTTTCCACTAATATTAATCTCTTGCCCCTCGTTACTAACCATATCTTCCATAATTTTAATAATACTTTTAATCCTGCTTGTAATAAGACTGATATTATTTATTTTTTCATTTTCAACAGTTGACATTATATCACCTCAATCCTAGTCATTATCTACTGTAGCGCGTTTTCTTGTAGAGATGAGTTCAAAGCTATTAACTTCTTGTTTATCTGTAACATGTATTTCATAAATTTCTACTATGTCTCCAATACCTTTGCGCGTTGTATACTCTGGGTCTACTAATACCTCACATACTGCCTTCCAATAATGTTCTTCTCTAACTACAGATATGACCCTACAATTTTGATCTAAAACAATTTTAAAGAATTTTCTTACCCATTCTATGCAATCTATAATGGTCATTTTATCCCTCCTTACTCAATCGTTTAAAGTATTGTAAAATACATTATGGATTGACTTATTAACAATTTTATATAAAAATGCTTTCTCTGTTTCATCTAATCCATCATTTGATAATTGTGTACCGAATATATCCATACATATTTCCTTTAATGCTGCACTATCTGGTGATAGCTTGATTCTCTGTTTACTAATGATATTTGCCATCATCAAACTACTCCGTATGGAAACTAATTTTAAATCCCGCATTTCTTTTCTAATTTGTTTCGTTATTTTAATGATCTTCTCTGCCTCAGATGATGTTAGATTCGATTTGGAGACTATTATTAATTTTTCAGTTTCCTCGTCCATTGAAGTAATATCAATTGTAATCATCCTATCAATTAAGGCATTTGTTGATTTGAATACACCAACATATTCACTAGGGTTACTAGTGAAAATCATTTTAAAATCTTTACTTATATTAATAATTGAATTACCATTTACATTTTCAGGTACCTCTAATATTCTCTCTTCAAGAATTGGGAGGAGGATATTGTTTACTTCAGGGCTAGTTCTGGTAAATTCATCATAAATAAAGGTATATCCGTTTTTACAAGCGGTAACTAATTTACCATCTGTCCAAAGTTTTTTTTGTTCTTCTTCCCGTTTATATACCGAACTGATAAAATTATCGATTACTAAAGTATTCTTGCTTCCATAAAAATTTCCAATCATTTCTGATTCACCTAGTTCCTTACTTCCGCATATATATATTATAGGGTTACCAAGTTCCTTTGCAATATGGAAGGCAAGAGAAGTTTTACCAACACCTGCAGGTCCTCTTAAGTGTACGGGGTATCCAGTATTTAGATACCATGATGCCCGTTCTGATAAACTATTAGTGTAGTCGGTCTGAATGAACATACTTTGATTAAGAAAATTATAGTCTTTGTTTTTACTCACTTTCTCACCACCTATCTTTATTATTACGGCTAAGCAAGGCATTAAATGACATGATGCTATTCACTTAAGTAGCTAAGTGATGAATTATAACCACTCATAAAAAGAACCCTGCTTAACCAGTTGTACTTATTAATTATTGACTAGAGTACTAATTAAAATGATTGTTATGCTTCATGAAGTCTATCGTGTTTTAAAAGACCTACTGCATCAGCATAAACTAACCAGGTTCTAACACAGGCGATTACGATTCTAGCTTCAATTGCCAATATTTCAATTCCCACTAAAGAAACTTTAGCCCACAAATCAACTACTATTCCTTTATCTAGGATTCTGTCAATTACTTCGACAAGGCTTGAACTTTCAACCGATGTTTTCATAGTTTAACCTCCTTTATAACTGAGTAGCTTTTTATCGCTCTAATTCATATTATTGAAAAATCGACAAAAATGTTACAAGTTAGGGACTAAAATTCACGCCCTTTTATTGACTGTTTCCTTTGTCACAAGTGCTGATTAATTTAAATATAATTAGAAATTTTACAAATTATTCCTTTTAGTACAATTAAGTGATTGAGTAAAAAACATGATTACATTCTCAATATTTTAGAAATTAAATATAAAAGTAGATTAAAAGAAAACCTTCGTTTTTAATAAAAACGGAGGTTTTTTAATATGTAATAAATAAAATTGTAGTAAAAAATAAAAATAAAAGACTAACTCAAAGGAAATGATTACAAAGTCCTAAAAAAATAAAATCTTAATAATGAGATTAATAAAAATAGTGACTTATTGAGTAATGTCTTGACAAAATTAAAAAAATTGTGTTATAGTGAAGTAATTAAAAAGGAAGTGAATATGAATAAAGTTTCTTTAGAAAAAAATTCAGTTTTACAGATGGGTGTTAGAAAAAAGATTTCTGCTGTTTTCTTCATTTTTTTATTTAGACGATGTTAGAGTGAGATTCACCTTGACAATTTAAATACCTAATTCTTACGATAAACTTATCACAAAGCGATTGTTAATTTTTTCTAGTTAAGAAAATAATTTGATTATAGTCTAAATTCTGCATTAAAATGAATAAACAAGTAAAAATTAACAATTAGTAACCAATACTGATAAAATATTCAATAATATATATTTTTCATTATTGAGTTGGTATAATTCAAATGTAAAAAAATATGGAGGTTTAATTATGTTTGCATTAAATTTTAAAAAAGATTGGCGAATGAACAAATCATTATTCATAAGTTTCTTCGCAATATTATTCTTACTTTTATTTGTAAATACCGCTTTTTTTATTGTTTTAAAGAACATTAACCCTGGAACCACTTATGATGTTCTCAGAACAATATGGGGATTCTTAGCAACCCTTTCATCATTAATAGGAACGATTTTGACCATAGTATTGATGTATTTTGTTTTAAAGAATGATTTAGGTAAAAATAAAATACAATATTCTATTTTTACACCGCAATCTATCTTATCATGGTATCTGCCAAAAGTATTGTTTGTATTAATAGTACAAGGATTATTTGCGCTAATTGACTTAGGATACACTTATTTCGTTTTTGATCTTATTAAATCTGTAGGTCAAACAGTTAATTTTAATTTTTGGGATAATATGACATTATTCTTAACAAAAACATTTAATTTTGGTTTCTTTGCCCTTTTGACTTTATGCATTGCTTTATATTACTCATTTAGAAAAAAAGGATTGTCATGGTTCTTAATTGTCGTAGCTGTTCTTATTTATTTCATTGGTGATATTTCTTATACAATTTACCAACAAATACAATCATCATTGCATGATACGACATTTAAAAATATCCCAACTATGGTTATTCCATATGTTATTAAAAATGTTATTGGTTTAGTTTATCTTTTCATTTCAATATATCTATTTGATAAAAAGATAGAATATTAGGAGGTATTAAAATGATAGAAATTAAAAATCTTACACAAAAATTTGGAAGCACTATTGCGATTCAAGATATAAATTTAACTTTGAATAAAGGTGGAATTATTGGACTTATTGGACCAAATGGATCTGGGAAATCAACGATAATTCGCTCAATCATGGGTATTTTGAAACCTTCTACAGGCTCTGTTTTAGTGGATGGTGAGCCTGTTAATCGACAAATCAGTAAAAAAATAGCTTATTTATCAGATATTAATGAATTATACTTACCAACAGTTCTACAAAATATTGATTACTTTACAAATCTTTACCAAGATTATGATAAAAATATAATGATGGACATTATTAATAGTCTTCATATAGATTTACATATGAATGTGAAAGGTTTATCAAAAGGACAAAGCATGATAGTTCGCTTTGCTTTAACAGTTGGAAGAAAAGTGGATTATGTCTTATTAGATGAACCGTTAAGTGGATTAGACCCAGTATTCCGTGAAAGTTTTATTAAACGATTAGCTGATTTTCGTGAAGATAATCCTAACGTGACTATTATTCTTACTTCACATATGTTAAGAGAAATTCAAGGCTTATTAGATGAAGTTATTGCGATTTATTTTGCTAAAATATTAGCATATGATAAAAAGGAAAATATTCTAAAAGACAATGAAGATCTTGAAGCTTGGTTTAAAGAAGAATATGTAAAAGCAGGTATTAATTTTTAATTAAAATAATAAAAACTCACAAAATCATTAAGATTTATAGTGAGTTTTTTTAATATCTTTTATTTTGTTGCTTTATTTAAAGCATTTGTGATTGCTTGATAGAGTCCATGAGTTGAATGAGTCGCACCACTAACCGAATCAATATTTAATGATTGTTGATTTAGTATAGTAGAAACATTTTGATTAAGAATTGATTGATATGGATATCCCGTGCAACCGCAGTTTTTAACTTGAATATTTGTTATTTTATTATTTTTTATACTGACAGTAACACTTACTTGAAGATTATGATAACCAGTTCCATTACCTGTATATGTCCCATCAGTAAATTGTAGTGATGCAATGTCAATTTGCTGTGTTTGTACAAATAAATTACCTTGATTTAAAATAAAAGTGAGCACAATTGCGGTTAAATAAAAGGTATATTTTAAAGCTGTACTAAATTTAGTTTTATTAAACCTAATAATGGTATAAACTAAAAAGGTGAGAGAATAAAAGACTTGGTTGGAGGAGTTGGCTAATAAAAATAAATGAATGTAGGTCGCTAAATAAACAAAATAGGACCATTTATGTAACGACTTCCAATCCTTGGCATCTAGTCTTTTTCTGATTGTCAGAAATGAGGTTATAAATAAAGGGACCATGACAACAAAGGCCATTATCCCAAAAATGATACCCCAATCTGTGAAAAAATTACTAGCGTAACCTATAAATGCAACAACAGCATGTGGTATAAGAAAGATAAAAGCACTAATGGATAGTACTCCTCTTATCGCAAACATTTTGGCCACATTTTTTTTCTTCCTGTTTAATGCTCCCAAAAACATGACAATCACAAATAAGACTAGACTAACATAACCTGTATTTATGACATTTGATAAGGCTATATTCTTGTAAATTACTGTTAAAACACTAAGGAAAATAGCTATTAAATAAAAAACAAGAGGGTATTTTTTTATTTTTTCCTTATAAAAGTATATTAAACTGGTTGTTATTATCAATATTAAAATATATTCCATATAAATCACCTTAAATTATTATATTAGATAATAATGGAAAAATAAAGTTTAATGCTCTTTTCCAGATTAATCATCCTGCAATTATTATATTGGATAATGATGTGAAGATATTGTTATTATTATGTTATTTTAAGTTATTTATGATAAATAGGTGGTTGAATAATTTATTATCTCGAAAAGGATAATTCTATACACTTGATGAAAAATATGATATATTAAAAGGGTAAATAAGAGCAATTAGGAGCGATATGGAAACGGAAATCATTCAAGAAAAAATTAGTAAATTAAAAGAAAATAAAGCAGTTTGTTGTATTGTAGAGGTTGGTGCTTTCAAAAAACAAGTGGCAAATGATGTCGATTTATTTGTTTTTCTTTTAGATGATGGAGAATTTTTACGAGAAGTAGTTAATATAAAAGGAATTATATTTGATATTTCCTATATACCAATTAATGTACTAGAAATAGGTATGAAACAAAAATGGTCATTTTTAATGACTGCTTGTCAAACATTTGAAATCATTTATCAAAACGGGGAAGCTTTTAAGGTTATTGAATTACTCAAAATTATCTCATCACTAGCCCCCGAACCTTTATCAATAGATGAAATCAAATATCTTCGTTTTAAGTTAAACGAGGATTATGACGCGCTACGCTCACGATTACTTGAAAAAAATAATGCGTTATTCTTAATGAACCATTTATTTTATAAATGTTTAAATACTTATTTTAAATTACATAATAAATGGGTTCCTAAAGATAAAAAAATGCTTCAGGAGTTAAAAAAAATTGACATCGAATTTTATGTTTTATGTCAAACATTTATGGAAGAAATTAACATTGAAATGAAAAGCATAATTTTAAAACAGGTATTAAATGATCTACTAAACCCTTTTGGCGGATTATTGAATTTTTGGGAAAAGGGGAAGTTCCCTTTAAAATAAAAAAAAGAAGTAGAGGTAAGAAAAATGGACAAAGAAAGAATCGAGAAAGCAGTAAGGGAGATACTTGAAGCGATTGGTGAAAATCCAAATAGAGAGGGATTAATTGATACACCTAAAAGAATAGCTAATATGTATGAAGAAATTTTTTCGGGTCTAAATGAAGATCCTCGAAAACACTTGAAAATATTCTTTCAAGAAGAACAACATGAGGAAATGGTTTTAGTAAAAGACATATCGTTTTATTCTGTATGTGAACATCATTTAGTGCCGTTTTTTGGCAAAGTGCATGTTGGTTATTTACCAAAGGGTGGTAAATTAACAGGATTAAGCAAATTGGCACGAGTAGTTGAAACGGTTTCTAAAAGACCGCAAATTCAAGAAAGATTGACGACAACGATTGCTGATGTATTAATGGAAGAATTGACACCATATGGTGTTATCGTTGTTGTTGAAGCAGAACATATGTGTATGACTATGAGAGGTGTTAAGAAACCAGGGTCACAAACGGTTACCTCGGCAGTAAGAGGATTATTTAACAAAGATGCAAAAGCAAGGGCTGAAGCGATGTCACTAATTAATTTTGGACGCCATTAATAGGGGGTAAAAATGAGAGGTATTGATTATAGAATCCAACGAAGAGTAGATTTACAATGTGGCCCATACCTGCTTGAATTTGGGAAAAGAACTTATATAATGGGGATATTAAATGTAACACCAGATTCTTTTTCAGATGGTGGTGACTTTACTGATTTAGAGGAAGCGATTCATCATGCGAAAGAGATGGTTTCAGACGGTGCCGATATTATTGATATTGGTGGAGAATCAACAAGACCAGGAGCAGCTTTTGTGAATAGTGAGGTAGAACTAGAACGTGTTTTACCCGTGTTAAAAAGATTGGTTAAGGAAATTAAAGTACCCATTTCAGTTGATACATATAAAGCTAGTGTCGCTAGGAAGGTTTTAGAAGCAGGGGCACATATCATTAATGATATATGGGGTTTACAAAAAGACCCTGAAATAGCGAATGTTATTGCCGAGTATGAGGTTCCTGTTATCATTATGCACAATAGAATTGATACCGAATATAAAAATGACATTATGGAAGAAATTGTCACCTTTTTTAATCAGTCCATTTCTATTGCTTTAAACGCTGGTATAAAAGCGAATAATATCATTTTAGACCCAGGTATTGGATTTGGAAAAACCCTTGAACAAAATATCATTGTGATGAAGCGATTAGGTGAATTAAATGATTTAGGTTATCCTATTTTATTGGGGACATCAAGAAAATCATTGATAGGCAAAACATTGAACTTGCCTCCAAAAGAAAGAGTAGAGGGAACTTTAGCGACAACGACTATGGGTATTATACAAGGAATTGACATTGTGAGAGTTCATGATATTAAAGAAAATATTAGAGTAGCTAAATTCACAGATAAGATTATAAGAGGTTAATCAAATGGATAAAATTTTAATGAAAAATTTATCGTTTTATGGTTATCATGGAGTACTTAAAGAAGAAAATCGATTAGGTCAAAAGTTTTTTATCGATATTGAATTATTAACGGATTTAAAAGTTGCTGGTAAATCAGATGATGTTTCCGACACCATTAATTATGCTGCTGCCTTTGAATTAGTTAAAATTATCGTTGAACAAAATAAATTTAATTTAATTGAAGCGTTAGCTGAAACAATCGCGAGTTCAATTCTTTCCACTTATTCTAAGGTTTTAGAAGTAGTTGTGAAGATACGGAAACCAGAGGCACCAGTAAATGGAATTTTCGATTATTTTGGTGTCGAAATAAGGAGAATGCAAAATGTCTAAAGTTTATATTAGTATAGGTAGCAATATGGGAGATAAGCAAGGACATCTAGCTAAAGCGGTACAATTATTAAATATGCATGATGCAATTACCGTGATTAAAGAGTCTGCTTATTATGAGACACTACCTGTGGGGTATACCGACCAAGAAAATTTTATCAACCAAGTGATTGAATTAGATACCATTTTATCCCCTGATGAATTATTAGATTATTGTCAATTGATAGAATTTCAATTAAAAAGAAAAAGAGAAATCAAATGGGGACCACGTACAATTGATTTAGATATCTTACTTTATGACAATCAAAAAGTACATAATGAAAGATTAATTATTCCACATCCACGAATGATTGATCGTGCTTTTGTCATGGTTCCGTTATATGAAATAGCTCCAGAACTCACAATTTTCAATCAAAACATTAACCAAATTATAGATAATTTACAAAAAACAATTTCTGAAAATATTATAAAAAAACTTTAAAAAATATAAATAAAAAATGCCTAAGTGAATACTTAGACATTTTTTATTAGGAGAAAAGAGATAAGAGAGGAAAAAAGTTTTATAAAGATTAATCATAATAGAAAATATGCTTTGATGACAATCTTTATTATAAACTTGAATACACGCATCAATATCGTACAATTATGAGAGATTATGTGATGAATTAAGCAGTTTGCAATCTTCCACAATTATTTTCGTTAGGTAATTAATACTTCTCTTTTTCCAAATATTCGTGTAATGATGACTTAGCGACTATGGTGTGAAAGAAGATATACAAGCTACAAGGGAACAGGTATCAGTTGTATCTCGTAAAATATCGTTAGTGGTATACATAAATATAAATAAAAGAAATGAAAATCCGACAATTTGTAAATAATGTATAGTAGAGGATGCAGTACAATAATAATTGTCATACTCAAATAAAAAAAAGATGATTGAGGGAATCATCAAAATAAAAAAAAAGATGATTGAGGGAATCATCAAAATAAAAAAAAAGATGATTGAGGGAATCATCGGAATAAAAAAAAGATGATTGAGGGAATCATCGGAATAAAAAAAAGATGATTCCTTGAATCACCTTAGGTTGAAGTATTTTCTCAAAGAATATTATACCATACTATAGATGAAAAAAAAAGTCTAAAAAAATTATTTTTCCATTGACCAACTCAGTCAATTATAATATAATAAAATTGACCACAAGAGTCAAAAATAAAGAAAGGAAGGTTTTAAGTGTACACTAATTTTTTAAAAATAAGTGTTGAAAAACAGAATAGAATTATTAACGCCTGTATTAAAGAATTTTCTTTAAATGGTTATGATAATGCATCTACGAATGAAATTGTTAAAGAGGCTGGTATATCAAAAGGGTTGCTTTTTCATTATTTTAAGAACAAGAAAATGTTATTCTTTTATATTTATGATTATGCTATAAATTTTTATGTAAAATACTTTTATGATAATTTTGATTTTAGTGAAACAGATTTATTCAACAGATTTCAAATTGCCTTGAAAATGAAATCAGAAATTATCGGAGATTATCCATTATTTTTTAAATTTTTAGAAAAAGTTTACTTTGAAGATGCAGCGGAGGTAAAAAATGAATTAATTGAGAAGAATAAGGATATGATACAATTCAGTTGGCGAATCTTTGAGAATATAGATACTTCAAAATTTAGAGAGAATTTAAATTTACAACAGGCGGTAAATGTTATTTCTTGGACTATTGAAGGAATAGAAAATAAATTTACAAAAGAAGTCAAGTTAACTAAGAAAGCTATTGACTATCAAAAAAGTTTCGATGAGGTCAAGGAATATATTGAATTATTAAAAAAAATTTTTTATAAATAAGGAGGAAAAAAATGAACGTGATTGAAGTGAACAAATTAACGAAGTATTATGGTGAAGAAAGGGGAATTATTGATGTTAGCTTTAATGTAAAGGAAGGCGAGATATTTGGGTTTATTGGACCTAATGGGGCAGGTAAATCAACAACGATTCGTACTTTGTTAACATTAATTTACCCAACAAGTGGTAGTGCAACGATATTTGGGAAAGACTGTGTTCAATTTGCACCTGAAATTAAAAAGGAAATTGGTTATCTTCCATCAGAAGTATTTTACTATGATAACATGAAAGTGATTGATTTATTAAAGTATTCAGCAAGTTTTTATAAAAAAGATTGTAGTGAAAGAATAAAATATTTGTCAGAAGCCATGGATTTGGATTTAACGAGAAAAATTGATGATTTATCGTTTGGGAATAAAAAGAAAGTAGGAATAGTTCAAGGTCTCTTACATGAACCGAAACTTATTATTCTAGATGAGCCTACTAGCGGATTAGACCCTCTTATGCAACAAAAATTTTTCGAATTGCTTAAAGAAGAAAATAAAAAAGGAGCTACGATTCTTTTCTCTTCTCATATTTTAGGCGAAGTACAAAAGTTATGTGATCGTGTGGCAATTATTAAAGAAGGTCAAATTATTAAAATTGAAGATATGAAATCTTTCAAAGAAAATAATTATCGAAGAGTTAAAATTGAAACCAATGAAAAATTGAGTCAAGAATATTTTAATATGAACGGTGTCAATGATTTACAAATTAAAAACAACGTAATTAGTTTTCTATATAAAGGAAGTATGAACTTATTAACTAAGAAAGTTTCTGAAATTAATATTTCTAATTTATGGATAGAGGAACCTAACTTAGAAGAAGTATTCATGCATTATTATAAGAAGGGGGAATAGTGATGAATATTTTCAAATATGAGCTAAAAGCAAACGCTAAGTCGACTATAATTTGGTTAGTTTCATTAGTGTTAGTCGTTTTCTTATTTATGTCAATATATCAAAGTTTCGCAAAAGATGCTCCTCAGGCACAGGATTTTCTTACAAGTTTACCACCTGCAGCCAGAGCTGCATTAGGCATCAATATGGATACCTTCTTCACTGTATTGGGTTTTTATTCATTTGTATTTCTTTATATTGTATTAATTGGCGCAATCCAAGCAATGAATTTGGGATTGGGAATGTTGTCAAAAGAAACACGAGAAAAAACAGCTGATTTTTTGTTGACTAAACCTGTCACAAGACAATTTATAGTTACTTCAAAAATGCTAGCTGCTTTAACTGCTATTATTATTACGAATATTGTCTTTCTTCTCATTTCTTATGTCATTCTTTTAACAATCCAAACGAATAATTTTTCAGGTAAAATATTTTTTATGTTATCAATCACACTGTTATTTATCCAAATATTCTTCTTTGCAATCGGATTTATTTTATCTGTAGTTATTCCTAAAATCAAGACAGTAATAGCTATTTCTCTCCCAATCGTATTTGGATTTTTTATTATCAGTATGATAGGTTCTATTATTGGCGAAAAAGCTGTGCATTATTTGACTCCATTTGAATATTTTAATCGAGAATATATACTTGAGGCTGGGGCTTATCAACTGCGTTTTATTCTCATTGAAATGGTTATTGTCATTGGTCTAATTTTTTCTACCTATTACATTTATACTAAAAAAGACATTCATTCTATTTAGTAAGGAGGGAATTTGATGAATATATTTTTAATTGAATTAAAAGCACATCGTAAACCACTAATTTTTTGGTGTTTAGGGATGATTTTAATGATTATCGCTGGAATGGGTAAATATGCAGCCTATAGAGGTGCTGGACAATCCATTAATACGGTGATGGAGTCCTTACCAAAATCAGTCGCTGCAATATTAGGTATCGGCAATTTTGATTTAACTCAAGCAACTGGTTTTTACGGGGTATTATTTATTTATTTATTAATGATTGCAACCATTCATGCTACTATGTTAGGAGCTAATATGATTGCTAAAGAAGAACGAGATAAAACAGCTGAATTTCTATTTGTAAAACCTATTACAAGATCAAATGTGATTACCGCAAAATTAGCGGCATCATTTGTTAATCTTGTCATATTAAATCTAGTTACCTTATTTTCATCTTTAGCTATGGTCGATTATTATGGAAGTAACAATTCAGGAGATGTTTTATTATTAATGCTTGGGATGTTTATCTTACAAATTCTATTTTTAACTTTAGGTACAGCTCTCGCATCAATCATGCAAAACCCTAAAAAAGCAGCTTCACTAGCAACAGGCATTTTATTAATTACCTATCTAATATCGGTAGTAGTTGATATGAGCACACATTTAGATTTTTTGAATTATTTCACGCCATTTAAATATTTTGCTGCTAGTAATGTATTCAGTAACGGAATATCAGTCATTTATGTACTACTTTCATTTGTTATAGTTGGCATTTTCATCTATTTAACCTATTCACAATATAAAAAGAGAGATTTAACAATCTAGTATGTTAAAATGAGATTTTCTGAAATGAGTTTATCTTTCAGAAAAAATCAATACATCATAATATAAGAAAAAACATGTTTTTAATAACATGTTTTTTTCATCTGGTTTCAGTTGATTGTTTGTATCACTTTAATAATATTATACATATAATTATCAAAGTGATATCATAAATATATGTTGATTTTGGAATGTTACTAGTTTTGTTTTGATTATTTAATGGATTGTTTTATAAATACTCTTAAATAAGATATATGAACATATTCTGTATAATTGTTAGAAGATAATATTAAGAATATATGATTTGAATTGAGGAATCATATGGATTGGGATACTAAAAGATAGAAGTGGTTTCTAAATTTAAAGAAATTGTTTGACACAACGAAAGTTTACATTTATAGATTCAATTTTAATATTGAAATATAGTAAGTTTTGTTATAATATAAAAGGACGTTGAAATAAATAGAAAAAATAGTAAAGGTGAAATAGATATGATATATCTTTCAATCGGATCATTTGGTATAATTGGTGCCTTATTACGGTATTATCTTGGGATTTCTATCCATGAATGGTGGGTATATTCGTTTCCACTAGGAACACTTCTAATTAATTATATTGGCGCATTTACTTTAGGATGGTTTACTTATAATGTTGCTCATTTAAAAATTCCTGAATGGTTTCGTATTGGCTTTGCGACAGGGTTAATTGGTTCTTTTACCACTTTTTCAACATTTAGTGTTGAGACGGTGAATTTATTAGATAAAGGATTAATTATATATGCTTTAGGGTACGTTGCCCTCAGTTTATTTGGTGGTTTAATGTTTCCTTTCTTAGGATACAGAATGTCTAAAGTTATCACTAGAGAGGGGGAATAAAGACATGATTTTAAATGGAGTATTGGTAGCTTTTGGAGCGTTCTTGGGAGCGACTAGTCGTTTCGCTGTCAGTAAATGGATTGATAATAAAATGACTTCAAAATTCCCCTTTGGGACAATAGCAGTTAATTTATTAGGCTCATTTTTATTGGGTATTATTATCGCAAGTCAGGGAAATAATCAAATATCATTGTTACTCGGTACTGGTTTTATGGGGTCCTTTACGACTTTTTCGACTTTTAAAGTTGAAAGTATTAAATTAGGATTAGAAAAACGATGGTATTTGTTATCAAGATATTTAATTTACAGTTACGGTTTAGGGATTGTTTTAGCGTTTTTCGGCTATTTTATTGGGAAACAACTCTATTACTAAATGACTTGTTTTATACAATAGTCTTAATATTACATGTTTAGGGAGGTTATGATGGGTGATTTTATTAAATTGGACGGTGTTATTAAACATTATCAAATGGGTGAGGTAGAAGTAAATGCATGTGATGGAGTTTCTTTTAATATTCAAAAAGGTGAATTTGTAGTCATTGTTGGTCCTAGTGGAGCTGGGAAAACCACTGTTTTAAATTTAATTGGCGGAATGGACCAATGTGATAAAGGTAATATGGTAATTGAAAATAAAGACATTAGCCAGTATACAAAAAAACAATTAACTACTTATCGCCGAAATGATATTGGTTTTGTCTTTCAATTTTATAATTTAGTACCAAATTTAACTGCTTTAGAAAATGTAGAACTAGCAGCTCAAATATGTTCAAATTCTCTTGACCCCATTACTATATTAAAAGAAGTTGGTTTAGAGAACAGAATAAATAATTTCCCATCACAGCTTTCTGGTGGTGAACAACAACGCGTTTCTATTGCTAGAGCTTTGGCTAAAAATCCTAAATTACTGCTTTGTGATGAGCCAACTGGAGCATTAGATGATGAAACCGGAAAATCAATTTTAAAATTATTATATAAAACATGTAAAGATAAGTTGATGACAGTAGTTGTTATCACTCATAATCATGCTATAACTCCCATTGCTGATAGAGTCATTCAAATTAGGAGTGGAAAGGTTATTTCGATTTTTGAAAATCTTCATCCACAGCCTGTTGAAAGGATTGATTGGTGATGGTTAAAGCCTATACAAAAACAATCATCAGGCAAATTACATTTAATTTCCATAGATACTTTTCCATCTTGTTAATAGTTGCATTAGGGGTCAGTTTTTATTCTGGTCTGCGTTCAACTAGTCCTAACATGCAAATAACCGCAAATGATTATTTAAGTGATCAAAATGTGATGGATTTTAATATTGTATCTCAACTGATGTTTACGAGTGATGATGTACTTGCCATTAAAGAAAACCCTTTAATCAAAGGGATCATGCCTAGTTTTTATACCGAAGCGCAACTAGAATTAAATGATGCTAGTTTAACGGTAAATGTCCATTCGCTTGATACTAGTTTAAAAGGCAATGATGAGAATAATATAAATCAACCCAATTTATTAAAAGGACGTTTTCCTGATACGAATGCCGAATGTTTGATTGATGAGAAATTAATGAAATCAGAAAATTTCAAAATTGGTGACCAAATTACTTTAGCAGGTACAAATTTAAAAGCACCAATTTTAACAATCGTTGGAGTGGCGAACAGCCCATTATATATCTCTATTGAGAGAGGAGTTAGCTCAAACGGGGATATCAATGGTTTCATTTTAGTGAATCAAGATGCCTTTAATACACTTTACTATACGAATCTCTATGTGACTATAGATAAAACAGGTCTTTCTCGCTTTTCAAAAGAATATAAAAATAAAATTCAGGCTGTTAAAAAGCAATTAGAAACTATAGGCGAAACTAGGAGTGAAATAAGAGCACAAGACTTGGGCAATCCAAATTTACCTTCGAAATGGATTATTTCAGATTTATTTCAAAATATTGGATTTAGTTCGTATTTAGATGATACACAACGAATTTCGGCTGTAGGAAATGTCTTTCCTTTAATTTTCTTTTTAGTTTCCTCACTTGTCAGCTTAACATCTATGACAAGAATGGTTGAAAATGATAGGACAGAAATTGGAATTTTTAAATCATTAGGATATAGTCGTTTTGCGATAACACGAAAATATTTGTTTTATGCCCTGTCAGCCAGTATTATAGGTGGTGTCGCTGGATTTCTAGTTGGAGTAAATTTATTTCCCAAAGTTATATTTAATGCCTATGGTATTTTGTATCACTTGATGCCTCTTGAAATTAGTTTTAGTTATTCACTTGCGATTACCTCAATTCTTGCAGCCATCCTAGTTATAACGATACCAGCTTATTTCGCTTGTTTACGAAGTTTTGTTTCTTCTCCAGCCAATTTAATGAGACCTAAAGCTCCTGACCCAGGTAAAAGAATATTTCTGGAAAAAATAAACTTTTTGTGGACGCGATTAAAATTTATTCAAAAAGTCACTGCGCGTAATCTATTTAGATATAAAAAAAGGTTGTTAATGACAGTTATTGGAATCGCAGGATGTACCGCTTTACTATTAACAGGTTTTGGTTTACGTGACTCGATTAGTTCAATTATTGACCGTCAATTTAAAGAAATAAGAACTTATGATGCAGAAATTTATTTAAATAATCATCTTACAAATGATTCATTAGCACAGTTCAAAAAGACTGTAAAGATAAACAGTATGGTTAAGGATACATTTTATATTGACCAAGAATCTTTAAAGATTAGTTATAAAGGAGTAAATAAAGACCTCTATTTAATTATCCCTGAAAATGCAACATCACTCAATTCATTCATCACATTAAGAACGCGTCTTACTCATGAGGATGTTAATCTCGATAATAATTCAGTTGTGTTAACTGAGAAAATAGCCACACTTTTAGGCATTCATATAGGGGATACTATTACACTAGAAAATAATCAGTACCAAATCGTAACGGTAAAAGTATCCGGTATTGTTGAGAATTATCTTTATCATTATGTCTATATGTCACCGCAATTGTACGAGTCGTTATTTAATCAAACAGTACACTATAATGTTTTATTAACGAAACTAACGAATACAAGTGATAGTGCTGAGAAACAGTTGGGAAAAGATTTTACAACCGAATCTCAAGTTCAAACGGTACATTTTATTTCCCAAATAGAATATCATTTTAATAATATGATCAGCACATTAAATGATGTCGTATATGTTTTAATTATTTCAGCTGCACTGCTTGCATTTTTAGTGTTATTTACCTTAACGAATATCAACATCGATGAACGAAAACGAGAGTTAGCAACGATAAAAGTATTAGGATTTTATGATAAAGAGGTGTCCTCTTATATATACCGTGAAAACTTTATACTCACCTTTATTGGTATTATAGCGGGATTAATATTAGGGTATTTTCTACTTCATTACGTAATAGTCACAACAGAAACAGATATTGTGATGTTCTGCCGTAATATTAGTTGGATGAGTTACATTAACGCGATTGCCTTAACATTTGTTTTTGCGATAATAGTAAATGTGATTATGCATCTAAGAATTCATAGAATTGATATGATTGAATCATTAAAAAATGTCGAATAAATAAAAAAATGGATGGTGTCAAACGATGAAAAAAATATATCCGAATTTCTACAATTTAGAACCAATGCCGACAGAAGAGGGATATATCTTGCTTAAATGTCTCAATTGTCAGGAAATATGGTTATATAATGCGACTGATTTAAAAAAGACAGACAGAAAATGCCCTTATTGTGGAATGCTTCATACATTAGATGAATATTATCAAGCAGCTTATGAAGATACATATCATTATTACCATATGATAGCAGTGAAAAATTTATTAGAACTTATCAATATTAAGATAGAGATTACTGAAAATGCAACAGAGGAAAAACAAAAAAGGTTCCAAGTGATATTTATTAATATTCCGCAACCTAATGAAAAAGAAATGAATGATTATGTCCAATTTGCATATCAAGAATTAAAGAAAAGGGCAGATGAAAAAACTTTAGAAATAGAAATGAAAGTTCCTGTTTATATGCAACAAATGCTAAATGAGGATGATTTCATAGAATTAAGGACAGACTGTTGTGAAAGCCTGTTAAAAGTAAAAAAAGGTCATGAATTAATAAAACATTGTGTTTATTGTAATTCTGATTTATAAATATTAATGATAATTAAGCCACCAGTTTTGCTGGTGGCTTTCATTTATTGAACGATAATTTTTTTATTTATCTTACATTTATATTAAGTGACATTATCAAACCTTCATTTAATCCTGTTTAAGAAACCACAATCTTCTATTTTTAAACCATTCAATGAGATAGGTAAATAACATATTGTTCTTTTTTTATCCATAAATGAATATCTTTAATTATTGAAATGGAAAAAATCCATCAGTATAAAGAGATGGCTTTTTTTGACTTGAATTGGGTGATATAAATTGAATGGATCATCATTTTATAAAAAATCAACATTACTTATATTAACAAATTTAACAACAGGTATATTAAGTTTTTCCTTTTCTGTTATTTTATCACGTAAAATTGGTGCTGAAGGAATGGGATTATATAGTTTAGTGCTTCCTATCAGTAGTTTACTTCTTAGTGTTATTTCAGGAGGATTATTAGTCGCTGTTTCAAAAGTCGTCGCAGAATATTATTTCAAAAGAGAAATGAATAATTTGAAAAAAATTATCAAGACAACCCTGATTTTTAATATCATATTATCTCTTTTTGTCATTTTTTTTGCTTACTTATTTTCTTACCAAATAAGTATATATATAGTTAGAGATGCACGGACTGTTTATGCGCTGCGATTTATCTTTATTTCAATCGTTGTAATGACACTGTCAAATACTTATAAAGGTTATTTTTATGGAACTACTAATGTGAGCGTCCCTGCTTTCATAGATATTGTGGAAAAAGCGGTTCGGATAATTTTTTTATTAATCATCTTTAAAATGACTTTTGTTTCGAGTATAACAACTTCAATAACAACCGCCTATTTAGTATTTTTTATAGGTGAATTAACATCATTGATTTTATTATACATATATTTTAAGTTAGATATTAAACTCTTAAAAAAAACAAATGAAAGAATTGAAGATGGTCTACAATTGCTTTACAATATTTTTTCAATTTCCTTACCTTTAATGATCACTGAATTAATTTCTTCTTCTCTATTTACAATCTCTTCACTTATTTTACCAAGAAGATTACTAAAGGCGGGTTTTAATTATAACGAAGCACTGGCATTAATTGGTCGTTTTGCTAGTATGTCCATGCAAATTGTCTTTTTTCCAATGGTTATTATTTTTTCGATTACAACGATTCTAATTCCTGATTTATCGAGGAGTGTCAGTCAAAATGATATTTATTCAATTGAAAAGAGAATTTCTCAAGTATTAAAAATCTCTTTTTTATTAGGTGTATTTGTTTTTATCATCTGTTTTATATTTGGAAATGATTTAGGTAGAATCGTTTATCAACGTGATGATTTAGGTCAGTACATCCGTTTTATGGCATTTAGTGCACCATTAATCTATACATCCGCTACAACGCGTGGTATTTTGAATGGTCTTGGAAAACAGAAAATAATTTTAAAATATTCTTTACTTATTTCAGTATTACAAGTTGTTTTACTTTATATTTTAGTCGCAATTCCACAAATTAATATATTTGGTTTTGGAATTACCATCATATCAACTACATTCATATCATTATTCTTTTATATAAGAGAAATCAATAAAGAAATTCAAATAAAAATCTTTTAATGAAAACGAATACATTACTATTGTTTATTAAATTATGGTAAAATTATAGGAAATAGATAAATTGAAAAGAGGAAAGATATTTATGAAAGGTCTAGAATTATTAAAATTACCTACTTTAAATCCCTCATTCATAGTGTGGCCAACACTTCTTTATGACGAGAATCATGTGATTTTAGTTGACTGCGGTTATCCTGGGACTTATGAGGAGTTAAAAATGGTGTTATTAGATAAAGGATTTTCTTATGATGATTTAACACATATCATTATTACACATCATGATATAGATCATATCGGTAATTTAAGTACAATCATAAAGCATCATCCTGAGATTAAAGTCTTAGCAAGTTATATTGAAGCGCCATATCTTACAGGCAATAAAGAACCCATTAAATTATCCCAAAAGGGATATTATGATAACCTAATGCAAACTGTAGGTCTGTTGCCCTCTCCTAAACGTGAACTTGTTAAAGAAGTAATAGAAAATTTAATAATTAATCAGGTCACAGTTATACATGACAATGAGCTATTACCATTTTGCGGGGGAATCAAAGTGATTTATACACCAGGTCATACACCGGGCCATGTTTGTTTATATTTAGAAAGCTATAAAACCCTTATATCAGGAGATGAATTAAATGTCGTAGAAGGGATATTATATGGTCCCAAACCTCAATTTACTCAAAATATGACAACAGCAATAGAATCTTTATCCAAAATAGTTAAAAATGATATACGTTCAATTTATTGCTATCATGGCGGAATTTATCAAGATAATCCTAATTTACGAATTATACAATTATTAACAATTGATGAATATTGATAATAGGGAAAAAAAGAATCACTTGATCTTAAAAGTGATTCTTTTTCTAATTAATTTGTCTAAAGTAAAATGAGTAATAATAGTATCCCTAAACCAATCAGTGCCCAGTACCATGGTCTAAAAAAAAATCTTCTACCGAAACAGCACCAAGGTCTATAAGGATAGCCATACCATGGTCGAAATCTTCTATAGTAACCGTATTGTGCAAAAATTCCCATTCTCCTCCACCACATATAATCACCCCTTATCTATAGTAGTATATGTTTTTAGGTACAATTTTCTTGTATTAACCGCCCCTTAATATTTAAATAATGTTTTTATCTTTGATGAATTTGACCTATTTAGATAAAAGACTCTATTCTATTTTAGAATGGAGTCTTTCAGCTTATTAAATGAAACCGAAAAGTAACCCTAAACCAATACCCGTTGCGAAGCCATATCCACCACCAAAGCCAAAGCCACCATACCCGAATCTTCCAAAACAACCGCATGTAGGTCTACAACATATAGGTCTACAGCATATAGGTCGACAAATAGTTGGGCAACATCTTCTGTATCCGTAATATCCCAAGTTAACATCACCTCCTGTATCTTTTATATGTTAATATATGATGAAACTCATTTTCAAGAATGTATAATACTCCTCTTTCTAAGTAAAATAATCATTATATAACAGGTACATTTAGGAAAAAACTATAAAAAAAAGAGGTAATGTTCTATTACCTTCTTTATTGTTTAAAGAAATTACGAAATAAATTTCCATAACCTAATATGTTTTGTAGATTATTAGGTCCAAAACCATAGGGTTGATGTTGATTATTGATATGATTGAATTGACCTTGTTGGCTATATGGATTAAATTGACCAAATTGACCTTGATGATTGTAAGGATTAAATTGATTATGATTATTATATGGATTAGATTGATTTTGATTCATAAATGAATGTCCTTGATTATACGGATTATAATTATTTTGATTGTATGGATTCATATAAGGATTATTAAATTGATTCTGCATAAAGTTATTGTTACCGCCAAAAAATTGTTTCATCATACCTACACCACTTAGTAATGATTGAATGGTTCCCATATTTTTTAGCCCAAATGAAAGTAAATTCATGTGTTACCTCCTTTATTGATTTTCATTGACTATTATAAGGTATGTTAAATGTAATTAGAATGTAAGGACATCTGTATATAGAATTTAAGGGATTATTTAAAAAAATATCTTTATTTTATAGACAATGTCTCTCATTTTCATTATACTTGTTTTATAAGGGTAATTTAGTACACGAGTTTAGTAGAAATTCTTGATTGATGAAATTGTGGGGATAGTTTCATTAATAAAGTACTAAATTAACAGTTTTTAGTAAAAATTAATAAATTGTCAGTTTCTTAATAGAAACACATCGGAAATTTATGATTAAATAATTTTCTTATATTACAATTGCAAAATTAAAATGCACAGATATGATTTAGAAAAAGTGAATTATGAGAAATTTTTATTATTTTTCAATATAAGTGGGATTAATTTTATAAGAGGAGAAGTCTATGTATAATAAAAAATCAATTGAGGCAGTAGATAATTCGATTTTTAAAGGAACATTTATGAAACCCTTAAATGAAAGTTATTCTCTTGCTAATATTCCAGGTACAATAATTAACAACTTTGGAGGACATAGCAATAATATTTTGCCTGTAGATGTTTTTGGAAAATTCCAAAAAAAATATGATAAAATTGTTTTATTTGTGCTTGATGGATTTGGTTATAGTGCATTTAAAAAATTCTATCATAAATCAACATTTTTAACCAATGTGGTTAAAAATGGAGTAGTGTCCAAGTTAACGACTCAATTTCCCTCAACGACATCCGCTAATATTACAACTTTTCATACAGGACTCCCCGTTAGTTTAAGCGGGGTTATAGAATGGTTCTATTATGAGCCTGTAATTGATAGTGTTTATAGTCCGTTATTATATAAAAAAGCCAAAGATGAGAATGAACTTTTGTCAATAGAGGCTGAAAAAATATTGCCAACAGAAAATTTGTATCAGCAACTGGTTGTTCCTTCTTATGTTTTTCAATTAGATCTTTATAATCAAGGAGCTTATTCACATCTTATGCAAAAGGGAAGTCAAACAGTAGATTTTAAAAATTTAGAAGATGGATTAAGCCAATTAAAGGAAGTCCTAAAAAAAGATGAAAAATCTTACAGTTATTTTTATCATTCTGATTTTGATTCTGTATCCCATAAGTTTGGACCAAATGCAAAAGAGACTGAGGAAACTATCACAAACATACTAAAATCTTTAGATCACTTTTTTGCTGATCTTTCTGCTAAAAATACACTATTTATGTTAACTGCTGATCACGGACAGACTACAGTTGTAAAAGAAAATGCAATTTATATAAATAAGCAATATCCGGAAATTTTACCTTACATAAAAAAGAATAAAGAAGGTGAATATATTATCCCATGCGGGTCATTTAGAGATATGTTTTTACATATTGAAAAAGGACATGTTGATGAAGTTTTAACATTTTTGCAAGAAAAATTAAAAGGAAAAGCTGAGGTTTATAAAGTACAAGAATTAATCGAAGCTGGTATATTTGGAGAACATGTTCCATCTATGAAGTTTTTAGAAAAGATAGGTGATATTGTAATATTAGCCTATGTTGACCAAGCAATATGGTGGTACGAAGAAAATAAATTTTTTGTTAAACACCAAGGAATGCATGGTGGACTAACAAAAGATGAGTTAGAAATTCCTTTTTTAGTTTACCCTTATTAGGTTAGAAATCATAAAAAAAAGGTTAATTAAAAATCATAAATTTTGCTATTTTCAATTATTTCATAAGAAGAATGTAACTATGAAATCTAGTTTATTTCAAAAAACGACATGAATATTATTAATATTTAAAGATAAAATAATAAGGTAACGAACCCGTTAATTTATGTAAAATATAAAAACCTACTGCTCATGTATTTTCTTAATATCTCCAATTGGAAAAGAATGTGATTTTTAAAATTACCTTGACAATTAGCGCTCGAAAAGGTAAGATAAATTTAATATAAAACTGAATTTTCGCCAAATTTTCGCAGTACAGTTATTATTAATATATTAAATTATTTTGATGATAAATTGATTTTAATAAGGAGGAAAATATGCTTAAATTTATACTAAAAAGACTAGTAGCAGTAGTTATAACGTTATTAGTAATATCGTTTCTTACATTCATTCTAATGCATATTGCACCAGGTAGTCCATTTGCTAGTGAAAAAGGATTATCACCAACTGTATTAGCTGCTCTTAATAAACGATATGGACTTGACCAAAACATATTAGTTCAATATTGGAAATATTTATATGGTTTATTGCACTTTAATTTTGGAGTTTCTTTTAAATTAAAAGGGGAAACTGTTAACCATATAATTAATCAAGGCTTTCGATATACTGCTATAATCGGGGGATTGGGTACATTAATTGTAATAATTATTGGGATTCCATTAGGAGTTTTATCAGCACTAAAGCATGATAAATTTTTCGACCGTGCATCTATGCTTGTATCAGTTTTAGGTGTTACTGTCCCAAGTTTTGTTTTTGCATCATTGTACCAATATTTCTTCGCTATCAAATATCATTTGGTTCCAATATATGGTGTAACTAGTTTCCTTAGTTATGTAGGACCAGCTATATGTATCGCAGTCTTTTCATTAGCGTTTGTAACACGATTGACAAGATCAAGTATGTTAGAAGTTCTGCAACAAGATTATATTCGAACTGCAAAAGCTAAAGGCTTAAGTAGTTTTAGAGTCTTATTTAAACACTCTTTACGAAATGCACTAATTCCAGTTGTATCTTACCTTGGTCCAATGATTGCCGGAATATTAACAGGTTCATTTGTTATTGAATCTATATTCTCTATTCCTGGTATAGGAAAATATTACACAACTAGTGTAAGTCAACGAGATTTTACCTTAATTATGGGATTAACAATGTTTTATGCGGTATTCTTGGTATTTGCGGTCTTTATAGTTGATATACTATATGTATTAATCGATCCAAGAATTAAGTATGAGAAAGATTAGGATGTGAGAAAATGATAAATAATGATATGTGGGAAAAAGTAGAAAGTAAAGAGTTTGAAAATGAGGAAATAAAACGTCCGAGTTTAACATATTGGGCTGATGCATTTAGAAGACTTTTAAGAAATAAATTAGCTATCGTTTCTTTAATCTTTCTAGGCTTATTGATACTTATGGTTATATTTTTACCAATGTTTTGGAGTAGAAGTTACTCTGACCAACAATTGGGATATTCAAATATACCACCAACATTAGAAATTTATAAGGTAGCTGATAATGAATTCATCTACGTTACAAATGACTTTAAAGTAATTGAGGTTACTGCTAATGGAAAATTGCTTTCTGCACCGACACCTACTATAGATGATATGTTATCAAGAAGTAGAACATATGTATTAAATGGATATACAATTTTCGTAAATTACCGTGTTCAGATAGATGATCCAACTAGTAAAGTAAAATTCAATGTTTTTGTTAATGGTAGTACCACGATGTTAACACAATATAAAACGGTAAAAAATGCTAGTTATTTGTTGGGGACAGATAAATTAGGTAGAGATTACTTTTTAAGATTAATATATGGTGGTAGAATTTCACTAGCAATTGGGTTTGCAGCTGCATTAGTAAACTTTATCATAGGAGTAGTTTATGGAGGAGTTGCTGGCTATTTTGGAGGGAAAATAGACAACATTATGATGCGTATCGTTGATACGATTAGTACGATTCCTTTAATATTATATGTAATTGTTTTAATGGTGGTTTTACCACCAAGTTTAGGCACAATAATATTAGCATTAACTCTGACGTATTGGGTCGGAATGGCCCGGATTGTAAGAGGATCTGTTTTGGCATTAAAAGAACAAGAATTTGTTCTAGCTGCTAAAACAATTGGTGCGAATTCAACAAGAATAATATTTAGACATATATTACCTAATACTATGGGACCTGTCATGGTTGCATTAACAATGCAGATTCCAACTGCAATATTCACTGAGGCTTTTCTAAGCTTTATTGGATTAGGAGTATCGGAACCAATCCCATCATGGGGTTCATTAGCAAATGATGGTTTAGCTGCAATGTCCACATCTCCATACTTATTGTTCTATCCCGCTCTTATAATGAGTGTAACATTATTGGCGTTTAACTTACTTGGTGATGGACTAAGAGATGCACTAGATCCTAGATTAAGAAAGTAGGGGAGATTTTCAAATGGCTAAAAAAATATTAGATGTTCAAAATTTAAAAACTTCTTTTTACACTCATTTGGGAGAAGTACAAGCTATTCGAGGTATATCGTTTTCAATTGATGATGGAGAAATAGTTGGTATTGTTGGAGAATCAGGTTCTGGTAAAAGTGTTACTGCTTCATCAATTCTTCGACTATTAGTATATCCAGGAAAAGTTAAAGAAGGAGCTATTTATTTCAATGATGAAAATATCCTAGAAAAAACAGAAAGTGAAATGCGTCATATACGTGGTAATGAAATATCAATGATTTTTCAAGACCCAATGACATCTTTAAACCCTGTATATACAATAGGAAATCAAATAATTGAAATTTTAAAAGCTCATAATGATATTACAAAATCAGAAGCAATAGCAAAAACAATAGAATTGTTAAAAATGGTTGGTATTCCTTCTCCGGAAAAACGAATTAATAATTATCCACATGAATTTTCAGGAGGTATGAGACAAAGGGTTATGATTGCTATGGCAATAGCTTGTGATCCTAAATTGTTGATTGCAGATGAACCAACTACTGCTTTAGATGTAACTATACAGGCTCAAATTTTAAGAATCTTAAAAGATTTAAATAAACGACTTGACAATGCGGTTATATTAATCACACATGATTTAGGCGTGGTAGCAGAAACTTGTGATAAAGTTGTTGTTATGTATGGTGGACTTATTATGGAAAAAGGAACAGTTCACGATTTATTTAGTAATCCATCACATCCTTATACAGTTGGATTGCTTAAATCACTCCCTAATTATCAAAGAAGTGGAAAATTAAAACCTATAAAAGGAACTCCACCAGATTTATTATATCCACCAAAAGGCTGTCCATTTGCTTCTAGATGTAGTCAAGCTATGAAAATCTGTAAAACAGAATTACCTGATATGTTTAAGGTAGAAGAAAATCATTTTTCAATGTGTTGGTTGCATCATCCAGATTGCAAAGAATCTGTGGAAGAGGTGAAATAAAATGGAACAAGAAAAAGATTTATTAGTTGTTAAAAATTTGAAAAAATATTTCACGAAATCGGGTGGACTTTTAGGGAATAAAAAATCATATATAAAAGCTGTCGATGACGTATCATTTTCGATAAAAAAAGGTGAAACATTTGGTTTAGTTGGAGAATCTGGTTGTGGTAAATCAACAACTGGAAGAACAATTATCCGCTTATATGATGTAACAGGTGGAAACGTTATTTTCGATGGTAATGATATTTCTAAATTATCTGATAAAGAGGTATTTCCATACCGAAAAAGAATGCAGATGATTTTCCAAGATCCATATGCTTCATTAAATTCAAGAATGACTGTTGCCGATATTGTTGGTGAACCAATATTAATTAACAATATGTTAAGCAGTGCTGATCGTAAAAAACGAATTTTAGAATTATTAAACCTTGTTGGATTAAGACCTGACCATGCGAGCCGTTATCCCCATGAATTCTCTGGTGGGCAACGGCAAAGAATAGGTATAGCTAGAGCATTGGCAGTTAATCCAGAGTTCATTATATGTGACGAACCAATATCTGCACTAGATGTTTCTATACAAGCACAAGTCATCAATTTGTTAGAAGAACTTCAAGATAAACTTGGCTTAACCTACTTATTTATTGCTCACGATTTGTCAATGGTTAAACATATATCTGATCGTATTGCAGTTATGTATTTAGGTAAAATAGTTGAAATTACAACAAGTGATGAATTATTTAACAATACTCTCCATCCTTATACAAAGGCACTTTTATCTTCAGTACCCGTACCAAATGTAGACGCCAAGAATAAACATGAAATTATTCTTGAAGGAGAAATTCCTAGTGCTTTAAATCCACCTTCAGGGTGCAGATTTAGAACAAGATGTCCACATGCATATGAAAGATGCGCTAAGGAAGAACCAGCATTAATTGAAATAACTGCTGGACACTCTGTAGCATGTCACTTATTTACTGAGTAATTACTTACTAAAAAGTAATTAAATATAAGTAGTACTATAAAAAGGAGGAAGATTTATTTGAAAAAGTTTTATTTATTATTTTCTTTGTTACTTACATTAGTGTTAGTAGCTGGCTGTGGTAAGAGTAATGTTATCACTGGTGGCGGAGCTTACATAGCTTACGACATTGCAGTGGATCCTCAAACTTGGGATCCTAGTTATAACACTGCTAATGATGGTGGTCATATTATCACCAACATGTTTGAAGGTTTATACCGTGCTACTGCAACAGGTGTAGTACCAGCAGGTGCATCTACTACTACCATCTCTAGTGATGGATTGACTTACACATTTGATTTAAATAAAAAAGAAAAATGGTCAAATGGGAAACCAGTTACAGCAAATGATTATAAATTTGCTTGGTTAAGAGTTCTTGATCCAACTGATCCATCTCAATATTCATACATCATGTCTCCATATATCGTGGGTGCTGATGATTATATGGCTGGTACAGGTACTAAAGATGCTGTTGGTATTAAAGTTCTTAATGATTATAAGTTAGAAGTAGATTTAACAATGCCTGTTCCATACTTCACTCAACTTTTATCATTTATGACTTATATGCCAGTATATAGTCAAGGTACTTATGCTGATGGATGGGAAAAAGACGCTAGTACAGCAATTAGTAATGGACCATTCGAATTTGTTTCTTATACTATAGGTTCAGATATCCAACTTAAGAAAAACCCTAATTATGCAAATGCTGACCAAGTAAAAGTTGCTGGTCTTGATTTTAAAATCATTGATAACGCAACTACTGCTGTAGCAGCATATAAAGCAGGACAACTTCAAGTTATTGATGCTGTTCCAGCTGAGCAAATTGCTGATTTATTAGCAACAGATGCTAATTTTAATATCACTTCACAAGTTGGTACATATTACTATGTATTCAACATGGATGATCCACTAGTTGGAGACCCTGCAGGTGCTGCTGGCGTAGAAATCCGTCGAGCATTATCAATGGGTATTGACCGTCAAGCTATCGTTGCAAACGTAACAAAAGCTGGAGAAATTCCTGCAACTACATTCTTACCACCGACCTTAACATGGTCAAATGGTACTTCATGTAATTCAGAATCTTATGGTTTAACTGCTACTGCTCAAGTAGATGCAGCTAAAACATTATTAGACAAAGGAATTGCTGATTATAATACAGCTAATCCTTCTACACCTATTACTATTAATACTTTAGCTGATCATTTAGCAGTTGGATTTAATACAACAGCTACTGATAGTCACAAAAATATAGCTGCAGCTATTCAAGAACAATGGAAAACTAACTTAGGTTTAGTTAGAACAGATGGTAAAGGTATAACATTAACTCAAGAAGAATGGAATACGTTCTTAACTGACAGAACACAAGGGAAATTCCCAATTGCTCGTGAAGGTTGGTTAGGTGATTATCCTGATCCAAATACAATGTTAGACTTATTTACAGCTACATCAGGTAATAATGATGCTCAATGGCGTTCAACTTTATCTGATACATATAATTGGGACACAACTACTAATCCTGAAAATGCAACTTATGATGCCTTAATCGCAAAAGCATTTACTGATACAGGAACTGCTCGCGATCAAGATTTTAAAGATGCTGAAAAAATTCTAGTACAAACAGAAGCTTTAGTTATTCCAGTATATTATTATAATAATGAAAATTTAATTAATAATGATCAAGTTCAAGGTGTTGTTAGAACTCAAATGGGTCAATGGTACTTTGGAGATGCTTCTTGGAAATAATTAAATAATTAAAAAAACTCTTAAGGATGATTTTTTCCTTAAGAGTTTTTGATTGTTAGAAATATAATTTCGTTTTTCTAATGAATTTATGGTTAAAAATAAAAAAGTATTATTTGATAATACTTTTTTGGTTTATATGGGTACTATAGACTAAATGAAAAATGGACTAAAACTTTCCTTTTTAAACGCCACCAATACCTGTAGGAGTAGCGATTTCTTGTAAGCCTACATTACCTGATTTAAGGGTTGCTCGTATCAAATAGATGTCAGCAATCACAGAAAAGACTCGGGAAGTTAGTAAGTCTTCTGCTGCACTTAATGTATTTTTATTGACAGATGTTTTACTATTTTTCAAATCATCATAAGCTTTTTTAGCAGTGCTTAAATCAATAAAATCTGAGCAAGCCGAAATAAATACAGAAACAATGAGTATATTGTGTGCTTCATTTTTGATGTTTATGTCGTAAAGAATATCTAAATGCGTTGATTCTATCGATAAAATGACCGCTATTAAGGACAAAAAAGCACTGAAATCATTTAGTCTTGAGAGTCCAGTAGGTACAGGCATTATTTTCACTTCCAAAAGATATGAATACTTTCCTACTATAATCATATTAAGGAATTTAAAAAAAGTATAGGCTAATAATCACTATTATTTCTAAAAAAAAGAAAAAGGCATCTATATTTTATAGATGCCTTTCATATTATTTTTTAATTATTTCAATTTTTCTTTCATATTCTTCAATTGATATTTGACCGGATGCTAGCTTCTCTTTTAGTAGATTTTGATAATGTAAATTAGTCATTTTTCGTGGAGAGTGACCTCTAAACAAAATGAGTAGAAAAGCTATAAAAAAAATTATCACAATGAGCTCTATTAAAAGATAAGGCCAGTAAATACCGACATGATAATATCTAACATTATGAAAACAATTCCACATTATAAATTACTCCTTTTTAACATCATTTGCGCAAAATATTTTTTTTAGCTAAATATTCTTTTTCATCGATTTCGCCATTGACGAAACGTTCATTTAAAATATCTAATGGTCTGTTGCGAGTTTCGTGGTGTCGATAATATGAATGGTCGTAAGGTGTTAAGATGAAAAATATAAATACAAAAAAAATAATACCGAAAAACATTATATCGCCTCCTGACAACATTATTTTATCATTGAAATATGGAGAAATTATGGAGTAAGCAGGAAATATAAAAAATGATGGTTATTTTCTTGCTGAAAGTAAAATAATAATGATGAGAAAGGGTGAGTCTTATGAACACCTATCAAAAAATTTCGCGAATTTTAAGCATTGTATTTTTATCAAACTTATTCATAGGAACCATGAAGTTAACTGTAGGTTATATTATAAAAAGTGCTAGTATTTCAGCTGATGGATTTCAATCTTTAACAGATTGTGCATCTAATATCATCGGATTAATTGGTATAAAAATTGCTTCAAAACCTGCTGATTTGAATCACCCATATGGTCATAAAAAATTCGAGACTCTCTCAGGATTATTCATTGCTGTCATGTTAGTCGTTGTCACTGTTAAAATAATTTCGGGAGCGATTGCTTGGTTTTTTAACCCATATCATCCTCATATTACTAACTCTAGTTTAGTGATTATGGGATTTACATTATGTGTTAATATCATTGTTTCAACTATTGAGTATAGGAAAGCAAAAAAATATAATAGTGATATCTTATTATCCGATTCAATGAATACGCGAAGTGACATTTTCGTTTCATTAAGTGTTATTGTCACGATTGTTGCGATTAAACTTGGTGTACCACCTATAATTGATCCGATTTCATCTTTGATTGTCGCAGCTGTAATCATTTATGCTTCTATCCAAATTTTTAAATCAACAACTGGTGTATTAGTAGATCAATTTGTCATTTCCTCTGATGAAATTAAAAAAATTGTTATGTCATTTCCTGATGTGAAATATGTTGATAAAATACGTAGTCGAGGAAGAAAAGATGATATTTTTGTGGATTTACATATAAAAATCGACCCTAGTATGACAATAGAGGCAGCTCATCGACTTAATCATGAAATCGAAAAAAAATTAAAACAAGATTTAAATTCAAGCATTCAGCTAATTGCTCACCTAGAACCTAGCGAATATTAATAATCAATCAGCATGTATGATGTTAATAAATACTACACAAAATATATAAGAGTAAAAAGCATTATATTTGAAATGAAACAATTAGAGTATATAATTAAATTAGCAATATATAGGAAGGATTGATAAAATGAAAGCTTTAGTGGATAAAGAAACTTGTATAGGATGTGAATTATGTCCATCTATTTGTCCAGATATATTTCGAATGGATGATGATGGACTTGCGGTAGCAGAGGATATAGAAATATCAGATGAGTTAATGGCTGATGCTAAAGAGGCAGAAGCATCTTGCCCCGTTACCGCAATTTTAATTGATAATTTATAAAATACAAACTTTTCTTCTTCCTTATAAAAGTAGCCTAGGCTACTTTTTTTCTGTTGGTAGAAGTGTTTTGTAATCTACATTTTAAGACAATATTATTTTTATTCAAAACCATTTAGCTCAATAGAAGTCTATAACGTATTTATAAAAATAATCATTCAACAAAAAAATTGTTAATTAAAAAATATGATTAATTGGTTATCTACTTTAGCATGTTTACAAGAGGTGAAGAGATAATGTTTATCGTTTTTAATGAAAGAATAATCAGAGCTTAATAGAACCTCTCTATCTGTTTCGATAGAAATAATATCTTTTATTTGAGTGAGTCTAAATTCTATATTTGCATGAGTTACATTAATTATTTCGGCTGTACTGAAAATTATTCTTATCGCATTGTAAGTCACATTTATAGGTAACATGAGGCCATCTTTACTTTGAATCAGAAGCTTTATCCCAGAAAATAATGCTTGGTTATTTTCAAATATCTGCAGCTCTTTATCAAAACCATCAAGATTTAAAATGTGTACGAATTTTTCATTTTCTATATTAGTTGTAGTTGTAATAAATAAACCATGATAAGGATATTGATGAGAAATTCCTCTTTTAGCACCCAATCTTTCAAGTGAACTGTTTATTAATTTGAAGTCAGCACTTAAGCTAAACCCAAAGACAATGGCTTTCCCTTTGTTTAGGTTGGCTTCAAATCCACATATAGCGTTATTGTGATAAATACGATATATGGGCGTTGCTGTATGTGTATCAAATTGTTGTGCATAGTGTGATCGTATTTCAGGTCTTCCGTATGCATAATCAAAAGGAACGACTGACATAAAAAAATGCTGCGTATTAATTAAAGTGTCTAGTACTTTGACATCAAGAGCAGTTGCTAATATTGTACAAGGCTCTCCTTCCATGTCATAAATCGGTAATTCGCCACTAAATAAAATCCCACCACCATGACTAATAAAATTAACTAATTTTTGTTGTATAGACGCACTCATATATCTAGCAGATGGTATGATTAAAACTTTAATTTTAGTTTCATCAATTTCTTTATTCTGAATATCAATTGCTCCAAAACGGTATGTGGAGAGTAGCATTACTTTACTGATGACCTCCCAACCTGAACCTGTTCGATTTGATTCAATATTATTAACTATTTCTTTCATGGCTTGGCTTTTTGGATAATAACTTTCTGTCATAAAATAATCAGGAATAAAACCAAACGCTACATTATCTTTTTCCTCAACCATAGTAGCTAATTTTTCTTTGTTAGCCATGATAGTATGAATTGAGCGTTTCATTCTAGAAAAGGTATAACTTAAATCACCCTCAGGATTTATTGGTGCAGCAAAACCATGTCTTTCACCAGTTGATGCAATACGATCGTTTCCGTCATTAGGTTTTATTTTAAGTTGATAGTTATATCCACCAGTCATTAAATAATAATTGATCATTTTATTCCCTTGGGCAATACACATTCTTGCTTTGAAATCATTTGCGGATATATCGTAACGGCTTCCTAAATTGTCACCAAAATTCCCATCACCGCAATTAAATTCAAGAGAAGATAAAGGTTGATGTTTCGAATGCATTGCATCCATAAAGCTATTTATTAAGTATAAGTCTTGAAAATTTTGAATAGTCAAATCACCAAAATAAATATCTGACCCAGACATATAACCTTCATCTTGATAAGTTTCATACAATTGGCTAATACCGATTGGAAAATTTAAACCACGGCCAGCAGATGTACCATGAATATTGATGAGAAAAGGTATTCCACTAACGCCTTTTTTTTCAGCGAAATTTCTCAGTATATGAACATACCTGGAAAAACGATTTCGCATATAATAACCTAAATCTTTCAATAGTCTAGATGCATAGTCCTCCTCTGGTGAAATGATTTTCATTTTATAATTTTCTAGTTTATTAAATTGAAATGGATATCTTTCGTTTAAGGTAACATGGTCATAATGGTTATTTAACCAATATGAAAAATCTATTAGAACATTGTCTGTCAAATCAGGTGAATTATTCACCCATGACAACATTCCTATTTCATTGTCAAGTTGAATCCCTATGATGTTTCCCCCATTATCATATAATCTTGGTTTAACAATTGTCATGATTGCATCATACCATTTTTCTACTTCTTTAAGAAAGTTAGGTGCTAAATAATCAATTTGATTAGTAGTAGTTTTACCATCCCAAGTTGTTGGAACTATTTCCAGATGTTTTTTTATCACCCAGTATGGAATACCTTCATTTTTCATTTCAGCCATGATAAATGGTCCAGGTCGTAAGAGGAAATATAAGCCCTTTTCATTGCACATGTCAATAAATCTCACAAGGTTTAATTCAGGTCTTGTACGTCCATCAAAATCAATCATCCCTTCTATTTCTTCATGACATAACCAAGGCACATAAGTAGCTACAGTATTACATCCTGCGTCAATTAATTTGTTAATACGGTCATCCCATTCCTCTATAGGCAATCGAAAATAGTGAATTTCCCCACTCATTATTAATACAGCTTTTCCGTCAATTTGGATTTGTTTGTTTTTTACTTCAATCATCATATTCCGTCCTTATTCTTTAACTATTTATTTTTTAATAATATTTACAGAAACTAATTAAATTTCTATTAATGAAGTGATAGGGTAATGATCACTAGGGTAGATGTCAAATATTTTTTTTCTATATATCTCTATTTTATGGACCTTTACCTCTGTTGAAACAAAAATATGGTCTATTGGATGACCTTTTGTCATTCCTGTAAAATTGTGGAATGTAGCACCATAATTTGCTTGTGGCAGAAGATCCATCGCATCAACTAAAGAATTATTTCCTAAAATTTCATTTTTTAGATATTGTATGGTTTTATCTTTTGAAGTTGAGTTTAAATCACCTATAAAAATAGTTGGAAGTTTCTCCTCAGTGTATTTTAAATTCATTTTCTTAAAAATGATTTTAATTCCCGCTATTTGTGCTCTATGACTAATGTGGTCAAGATGAGTATTAAATACTCTAAAACGATTATTTCGAGAGTTTTTGAACATAAATTCCCCCCAAGTACATATTCTGATGCACGCAGAATTAAAATATTTAGAATTAGGAATATCAGGTGTTTTAGATAACCAAAATGTTCCTGACTCTTTGATTTCAAGTATATCATGATTATAGAAAATAGCGTTAGCTTCTTCATGTTGTTTTCTAGTAACACCGATATGTGAATATTTAGGTAAATGATTATTTAAATCTATTAACATATCATCTAAGACCTCTTGAGTACCAAAAATTAAGGGAGTTACAGAATTAATATAATGGAGAACACTATTAAGTCGATATGGCCAAGCATTTTCTTTATCAGTGACTGTATTGAGGCGAAGATTGAAGGTAGTGATATTGAATTGCATTGAAATTCCATCTTTCTCTGTTTTAATTTGTAGAAACGTTTCGACCAAGATAATTTTATCAAATCTTGTCTTTAATAGCAATAAATTTTAGTGAATGTTTTGTATCACTTATTTTCAGAATTTATAAAGAAAAATTTAAACGATAAGTAAAACATGGTAAAATTAGCTTTGTAAACTTAATAAATCAATATGTAATAAGATATTTATAGTATTAAACACTTAGGGAGAATATATATAATGCAATAGGATTAAATTTATTTTTTATTAACCTGTTGATTTATTAGATACGATAATATAAAATAAAAATATAAATTATTGAAACGTTTCGAATAATGAATTTTATAAAAGGAGATTAAAAATAGATGAGTCTACAAAGTGATAATATACTAGAATTAGAAGCAAAGGCATGTTTTAAATTTTTTTGGGATGGCCATAATACAAACTTAGAAGAAAATAGCAAGGGATATGGATTAGTGCTTGATAGAACCAATAAAAAGGACCGCTCTTCAATGGCTTCTGTTGGATTTTCTTTAAGCGCTTATGTGATTGGTGTTGAACGTGGTTATATCACATTTGACCAAGGATTACAACGTGTTATAGGTACTTTAAAAACGCTTTTAAATCATGTTCCACACTATAAGGGCTTTTTAGTTCATTTTGTACATTATGCAACAGCCAAACGATATATGAAGTCAGAATATTCAACAATTGATACTGCATTAGTGCTTAATGGTGCTTTAACGGCTGACTCATATTTTCAGAATGATGAAATACACCAATATGTAAAAGAGCTAACTGAAAGAGTTGATTGGAATCATTTTGTTTTTTCTTTGAATGGAAAATCAACTTTTCGCATGGCTTATAATCCTGATAATGATGGTTCTTATGCTAATGGTAATGCTGGATTCATTCATTATTGGAATATGCCAGCAGAACAGCTCATGATGTATTTTCTAGCTGCTGGCCATGAGGATGTTACAGAAACAACCGCATTTGAGCTTTACAATGGTTTTAATCGGTATACAGGAGGATATAAAGACTTTCAATTTGTCTATACCCCTGGTGGCGCTTTATTTACCTACCAATTCTCACACGCATGGTTTGATTTTTCTTTATATGTAGATGCGCATGGCTTTGATTGGTTTAAGAATACAAGAAATGCTACATTAGCGAATAGACAATGGTGTATCGACCACCAAAATGAATTTAAAACATTTAATGAAAATTCATGGGGATTAACAGCTTGTGATCATCCTAAAGGATATGCAGCCTTTGGGCCTGAACCTTTGGGTTGGGATTGCATTGAAGCACCACATCGTGTCAATGGAACAGTTGCACCTAATGCACCTTGTGGATCAGTACCTTTTGCGCCTAAAGAATGTATAGATGCGTTAAATGAGATGTATCATCTCCATCCAAAATTATGGGGTGAATATGGCTTTAAAGATTCTTATAATCTTGAAAATGAATCTTGGTATTGTGATAATTACCTTGGGTTAGATAAAGGTATTTCACTACTTGCTATCGATAATTACTTACATGGAACAACTTGGAAATATTATATGCAACATCCTACTATTCAAAAAGCAATTAAAGTATTGCATTTTAATAAAAGAAAATAAATATATAGAGAGGTATATATGAGGATATTATATTTAGACATTGATACAACAAGAGCAGATCATTTAGGTTGTTATGGTTACAAACGTAATATATCACCTAATATTGATGATATCGCTAAAGACGGAGTGACATTTAATCAATATTATTGTTCTGATGCACCGTGTTTACCTTCAAGAACCGCTTTATTTACAGGACAATTTGGGATTAGAAATGGAGTTGTAAATCATGGCGGAGTCGCTTCACAATTAAGAATAGACGAAAATCGAGATTTTAAAAGTCGCTTAGAAAAAGAAAGTTTATTTGGAATGTTAAGAAATAAGGGACTTTATACTTGTGGTATCACTCCATTTGCTTCAAGACATTCTTCATGGTACTACTATTGTGGCTTTAACGAAATATATGATACAGGAAAATATGGAGAGGAAAATGCTTTTGAGATAACTTCTATCGCATTAGATTGGTTAAATCGGAATTCTTTAAAAGAAGATTGGTATTTGCATATTAATTTATGGGACCCACATACACCGTACAGAACACCAAATGATTTTGAAAATCCATTTAAAAATGATCCGATTCCTAATTGGATTACAGAAGATGTGCTAGAATTACACAAAAAAATGGCTGGCCCGCATTGTGCTCAAGAAATAGGAATGTACTCAGATTATATACCCCCAAAATTTCCTAAACAACCAGGAAGGTTAGACACAATAGAGGATGTAAAAAAATTGTTTGATGGGTACGATATGGGGATACGTTATGCTGATATGCATGTCGGGAAAATCATCAATATATTAAAAGAAAAAGGAATTTATGAAGACACTGCAATCATTATTTCTACTGATCATGGTGAAAATATGGGTGAATTAGGAATTTATGCAGAACATGGAACAGCAGATCAATGCACATGTCATATTCCTATGATCATCAAATGGCCAGGAGGTTTAAAAAATCATATTGATGAAGGATTGCATTATAATCTAGATTTAATTCCAACTCTCGCAGAATTACTAGATATAGAAGTATCGAGTGAATGGGATGGATCAAGTTATGCAAAATCAATATTAACAAATGAGAATAGTGGACATGATTATTTAGTATTGAGTCAAATGTCTCATGTATGCCAGCGAAGCGTTCGCTATGGTGATTATCTATATATACGAACCATTCATGATGGTTTTCATTTTTTTCCTAAACACATGTTATTTAATATAAAAGATGATCCACATGAAATGAATGATATATCAGAAAAACATCCTGATATTGTCAATCAATTAATAGCGTTTCTCTATGAGTGGCATGATGAATGTATGAAGAAAAATAATTATAAAGAAGACGTTTTAAGTATCGTGATGCGTGAAGGTGGCCCTTTCCATGCAAATGGTAATCTTAAAAATTATACGAACTATTTAATTAAAACTGATAGGAAAGCTTTTATTGAGAAATATAAAGAAATACACCCTCATGAATTTAAGTAAAAGGTGGTAAATATGAATAATTGGTGGGACAAATCGACAGTGTATCAAATATACCCATTGAGTTATTGTGACTCAAATGGTGATGGTATCGGTGATATACAAGGAATAATTAGTAAATTGGATTATATAAAGAATTTAGGTGTAGATATAATATGGCTAAGTCCTGTCTATCAGTCACCTATGGATGATAACGGGTATGATATTAGTGATTATTATAAAATCAATCCTCAATTTGGGACAATGGAAGATTTTAATGAACTTTTAAAAACAGCACATGATAAAGGTTTAAAACTCATCATGGATTTAGTTGTTAATCATACTAGTGATGAACACGCATGGTTTATTGAAGCAAAAAAAAGTAAAGAGAATCCATATCGTGATTATTATATTTGGAGAGACGATCCTTCTGAGCAACAATCCGTTTTTAGTGGATCTGCTTGGGAATTTGACGAAACTACAGAACAATATTATTTTCATCTATTTAGTAAAAAACAACCGGATTTAAATTGGGATAAAAAAGAAGTACGTGAAGAAATTTATCGCATGATCAATTGGTGGTTAGATAAAGGTATAGATGGGTTTAGATTAGATGTTATTGATTTAATTGGCAAGGACATTAACCAAAATATAATCGCAAATGGCCCGAAATTACATGAAAGATTACAAGAAATGCATGAGAAATGTTTTTTTGGAAGAGAAATCATCACAGTAGGCGAGACCCCTTGTGCCAATATTCAAATAGCTCAACAAATTTCTTATCCAGCTAATCATGAACTAGATATGATTTTTAATTTCCAACATGTTTCTCTTGATCAAGTTCAAGGAAAAAGTAAATGGGAATTAGCACCGATGGACTTTAGGAAATTAAAAACTATTTTTAATGATTGGCAAATCGGCCTTCATAATGAGGGGTGGAATAGTTTATTTTGGTGTAATCATGATCAACCAAGAATCGTTTCAAGATTTGGAGATGAAGGGGTCTACCGAAAAAAAAGTGCTAAAATGCTGGCAACTGTTATTCATTTTATGCAAGGAACACCATTTATTTATCAAGGTGAAGAGATTGGTATGACTAATGTTAAATTTACTAACCTTAAAGACTATATGGACGTCGAATCATTAAATATGTATCAACAATTTAGTGATTATGGTTGGACAAATGTTGAAATAATGGATTCTATTTATGCAAAAGGCAGAGATAATGCACGTACTCCTATGCAATGGAATAATAATGAACAAGCAGGATTTACTAAGGGTGTACCTTGGCTAAAGGTAAATCCTAATTATCAAGAAATTAATGTTAGTGAAGCGCTAAATGATAATGATTCTATTTTAAATTATTATAAACAATTAATCACTTTACGTAAAAAAATGGATGTTATTGTATACGGAGATTTTAAAATGGTATTTCCATCTCATTCACAAATTTTCGCATATGAAAGAGAATATAAAAATGAGAAAATAATGGTTATTTGTAATTTTAAAGCAGAAATGTGTAATGTGCGCCTTCCTGAACATGGAAATTATGAACTATTGATAAGTAATTACCAGAATACAGTTATTAATGATGAAATGAAATTAAGACCCTATGAAAGTTTTGTATTAAAGTTGGTAGAAAAGAAGCAAAACGATATTGTAGTAAAAAACCAAAAATTTTTTATTAATGGTAAGGAAGAATTTATATTCGGCGCCGAACTTCATTATTTTCGTGTACCTAAAGCCTTATGGAAAGACAGACTTCAAAAAATTAAAAATTCAGGTTGTAATTTAGTAAGTACTTATATACCGTGGTCCTTTCATGAGAAGAATGAAAATCAAATTGATTTGACTGGGAATACTCTACCCGAAAAAGATCTAAAATCATTTTTAGAATTAGCTAATGAAATGGAATTTCTAGTATTAGTTCGACCTGGTCCATATGTTATGTCGGAAATTAAAAATCATGGATTACCACAATGGTTATTTGCTACTTACCCAGAAATTATCGCAAAAAGAATTGATGGCAAAGATCATACTATTGTAAGTTATTTAAATGATAAATATTTAGAATTAGTGGGGAAATGGTATAAAGCAGTTTTTGAAATCATAACTCCTCTCCAAATTACAAATGGTGGAAATATAATTTTATGTCAATTAGATAATGAAGTAGGAATGTTTCCATGGATTATGAATCATCCTGATTATAGCGATTTTATTTTAAATAAATTCACTGTTTACTTAACCAAAAAGTTTACAATCAAAGAATTTAATTCACTATTTAAAACAGAAGAACAGTCTATTAGCGATTATGTATTCAAATACTTAAAAAAACCTGAAAAAGATACAGCAATTCCTTTAATGAATGAATTTATGTTATTTCACCGTGAGTATTATCGGGACTATATTGTTAAATTAAAGAAAATTGCTGAAAAAAATGGACTAAATATACCAATTGTAGTCAATGTGCACGGTTTTCATAGCATTGATTATGCTAAAAGGGGGTTACAATATCCATTAGGGTTATCTCAACTATTATTAGCAAATGATATCGAAAATGTTGTACTAGCAGGAGATTATTACATTGGCAATATAGTTCCAGATAATTATTTTGATATCATATTAGCTAATGCCTTTACTAAAGCCGTTCAACCAATTGATCAACCATTATTCTCAGCAGAATTTCAAAGTGGTTTTCAAAATGGTGTTCCACGATTACAACCAACTACGACTGATTTAAAAACACGTATATGTTTTGGTAATGGGATGAACGCTATCAATTATTATATGTTTGTTGGTGGCGAAAACTACGAGGATATTGGACTTATGGGGAGAAGACACGATTGGCAGGCACCAATTGGCGCAGACGGTAGTCTTCGTCCACATTATTATGTAATTAAACATCTTACAAGTGTGATAAAGACCTATGGAAAAGATTTATTGAATTCGAAATATGATAATGTCACTCATATAGCCTTCGAACCAGATTATTTCATGACAGAGTACGATAACGAATTTACAAAATCCCTTAAAAATGAATTGCAAAGAATGCGTGAAGAAATATTGTTTAACGGGATTGGTAAAGCATTATCTTTTTTGAATATAGCTTTTGATGGTTATAATATGTTAGAAAAAACTTCGATTAATGTCAAAGAAATACCATCATTATGGGTATTTTCGCCAGGTTATATGAATGAGTTTAGCCAAAAAAAATTAGTCAATTATGTTAAGGATGGTGGTAAATTAATTATTTCACCTATATTACCTACAAAAGATTTAAATAATATCAATTGCACTATATTAATAGATGAATTGGATATAGAAATAGAAAACAGAAAAGATTGGCAAATGATTGATATTGAAAATTTAGATAATATTAGTTGTTTTTATACAGAGTCTTACGTTGTTGATGAAGGGTTTGCTTATCGAGAAGCTACAAAAGATATTGTGGGTTTTAAAAAAAATATAGGATTAGGTCAAATCGTTGTATTTGGGGCCGGAATTGTCAGTGAACATGATTATAAAATTGCCTCATATGGTTTAGTCACAAAACAAATTGGTTTAGAAAGTATCGTTAATGCAGATGAATGGTTTAATATATCTGTTAGAAAAGGTGAAAATGGTACATTCTTATTTATTAACAATTTAGATGAATATGAAAAAGAATCAAAGTTTATTTATCAAAATCAAACATTATTTGATGGTAAATCATTAAACATTCCAATGAGAAAGGGATTAATTCTTCCAATTGATTGGCATGTTACTGACAATGTAGTTATTAAATATTCAACATGCGAATTTGTTTCTAAAGAGGAAGATTTGAAAGAATTAAAATTACAAGTGAAAGCTATAGCTGAGGAATGGATTTTAATAGAAACTCCATATAGTATAATGATTTCCGATGGTCAGATTATTAATATTAAACAAAATCAATATAAAATAATCCTCAATTGTAACTATCTAGTAAATATTAAATTGATAAAGTAAAAATAAAAACCTTGGTCAGAATTTTCTGTCAAGGTTTTATTTATCATATAGAAAACTGAAAACAACGGATCGTAAACTACCAATCATATTAAAAACCATTTATTAACTCGGTATTGTTATTTTGTTAAAAAAAGTTTATAATATTTAATATTAGAATAATTTAAAACGTTTAATTAATAAATAATATGATAGGAATGTATTGAGTAAATTCATTTACAACCTATTATGAGGAGAGATAAGATGGTAACAATAAAAGATGTGGCAAAATTAGCAGGGGTATCGATTTCTACAGCGTCTTATGCCTTAAATGATGATCCAAGAATTAGTAAAGATACTAAAGAAAGAATATTAAAAGTAGCAAGTAATTTGAATTATTATCCGAATGCAGCGGCTAGGAATTTGAAACGCAAAAGAACGAATATTATTGGAGTATTTATCGATGGGTTTGGTGGTCCTGTTCATAATAAAATATTAGAAGGTGTTCATTTAGAATTAATTAATAATAATTTCAATATCATTGTTAGTAGTGGAGAATCTGCAAAAAAATTACTATTAGAACGTCAAGTTGATGGGGCGATTATATTTGATCGCGATTTAGATGATGCATTGATTACACATATTGCTAAGAATGGAATTCCGTCTATCGTATTAGACAGAAGATTAACTGGTATCAATATTTTTGATAGTATGATGAATAATGAAGAAATTGTTTATCAATTAATATCAGAAATAATCAAAAAAGGTTATAAAAAAATTGGATTTGTAAGTGGATTACAGACATCTTATGATAACCTTCACCGTTTTAAAGGATTTGTCAAAGCATTAACTGAAAACCAATTAGAAACTACTTACTACTATAAAGGTGACTTCACAAAAGAGAGCGGTTATCGAGTAGGAAAGCAATTGATTTTATCTAAGGAAGAATTACCTGATTTTTTATTTTGTGCAAATGATGAAATGGCAATTGGTGTTATGGATGCTTTTCACGAATTAAATATTAGAGTACCTGAGGATATTGCTTTAGCTGGCTTTGATAATATAGAGCTTTCTGTATATTGCTCGCCGAAATTAACAACTATCGCTGTTGATCGTTTTAAATGGGGTAGAGAAATAACTAAATCCTTAATAGATGTGTTAACTAATAAAAGTGATAATATCAATGTTGATGTGAAATGCCATATTATATATCGACAATCTTGTTAGATTTTAGTGTCTCTAATTATAATAACTTATTACGCATATTTATTAAAAGTATGTGTTTTTATTTTTAAGCCAATAGGATACTTAAATGCGAGTGACTAAATAAAGGTTTTATTATTTAAAGCAAATTTTTATAAAAGGGTATTGCAAACGATTATAAAAAAGTGTATAATACAGATATGCGAATCGAAACGTTTCGATTAGAAAATGATTCGTATTCAATTTATCAATAGGATTGTATTAAAAGGAGGAAAGAGATGAAAAGATTTATTACTTTAATTGTTGTTATGATGTTTGGCTTAGTTTTAGCTGCTTGTCAAGATACTAAAACTACGACTACAACTACAACTACGACTGCTGCTTCAACAACAACAACACAACAAACTACAACTACAACCGCTTCTAATGTTACTACTGTTACATTTTCTTCTTGGGGGCTTGGTACAGTTGCTGACAATAACTTGCTAAGAAGACAAATTGCTAAATTTAACGAAGAGAATACTGACATTCAAATTCAAATCGTTGAACCAAGCGGTGACTGGAATACATGGTTGACAACTAAGGCTGCTGCGGGGGAATTCCCAGATATCGTATCAGTTGCAAGTGTGCCTGATTATGTTATGAATGATTGGATCGGGGATATCAGTAGTGTTACTGATGATGAATGGAGCGATATTCCACAAGCATTATCTGATTCTATTACTTATGGTGACAAAATCTATGCTATACCAGCTGCTTATCATTATATGGGATATTTTGCTAACCTGGATTTACTTGATGAAGTTAGTACTGCTACATTTAATGACTTTACATACACAGCAGATGATTTCTTCTCAGCTATTGCTGATTTGAAAGATACTACTGTAACTGATGGATCAGGTACAATTGGTATTTCAGGTGTGAATGAAATGGTCAATTGGTATCCATCTATATTAGATACAACTGGAACTATTCAACAATATGTTTGGAATGGTACAAATTTTGACTTAAATGGAACTCCAATAAAAGATGCGATTGCCAAAGCTGCTTCTAGTTGAGACGAGTGGACAAACATTTAATTCATACTCAGATGTAAAACCAGATGATACTACGTTATCTCCAAGAGAAACTATTTTCAGTAGTACTGGGGACCATGCTGTATTTACTGCTGGCCAAATGGGATTCATTTATGGTGCAACATGGGATGCTAGTAGCTATGCAACGGATATAGGCGATACTTTAAGTTATGATTTCGTTGGTCTTCCTGATGGAAAAGTACTTGGAACAGCTGACTATTATGGAATTTCAAAAACAGCTACTGACAAAGCAGCTGCTTACGAAGTAACAAAATATTTAACGTTTGGTGCACAAGGAATTAGCGATACATTTGGTATCATAAGTGCTGCTAAAACAGATGAAGATATTACATTTACTATGCCTGGTTTACCAATGAACGAAACCCAATCAATAATTGATCAATGGTTTACCACATATCCACAACCTGGATTTAAGCAAGCTTATGAAAAAGCTGCATCTGGTGATGTGCAGGTATTGATGGAAGGGAATAAATATGTTCCTGGATACACTAGCGCAAGATTTAACTATGATACTGGAATCGATGCACAATTAACAAGACCAAATAATGCTGCTGGGTCTACACTGCCAATTGGTGACTTTATTTATGATGCTTCTTTAGGTAAAATTAATTATTCTAATTATATGACATCTCAATTAGCATTTAATATTAATATTGAGTTTCATAATGCACAAGTGGCGTTAGATAATAAATAATCGGAAATAGGCAAATAAGGGAAGGGAATAAATATGAAATATGTATTCTTTAAAAAAACATTAATGTATATATTTGGAGTTTTAATCTTCACTACATTAATTCTGTTTATCCTATCTTTGTTTGTCGTAGTAGAAAATCAAGAAATGAGGGGTAATCTTAACCACCCCTCGTTTTCTTGTATTAATACGACAAAACAACCAAATATATATAAGAAAATTGCAGCTCGAGACATAATTGATTCTTCACTTTTAACTGATATTGATGATTCTTGTGGAAATACTGCTTTAGTGTATGACTGGTCGGATGATAAACCGAATGAAATTTCATTTGATGTAAATGTCGAAACATCAGGTAGTTATAATATTGGTATTGATTACTTATCTCTTAATGATTCGATTCTTGACAATGCTATTTCTGTTTATATTAACGGTGAATTACAAACAAGTGATGCATTAAACATGCGATTAATGACCTCGTGGACAGATGAAACAGAAGAAAAAAGTTTTGATGCAAATAATAACCAAATATTAAGTCGTCAAGTTCCTATAAAACGTTGGGATTATACTATTTTACACGAAAATTTAATGCTTAATAAAAATGGTGTCAATTTTACATTTAATGAAGGCACTAATAGTGTGAAAATTGTTAAAGAAAATGGAGAATTTCTTTTAGGTAATTTATATTTGGTTGAAGAAAATGATCCAATTTCCTATGCCGAATATTTAATAAATAATAATAATAATAATAATTTAACAAGTGGTCAAAATATAGCGATTGAAGCTGAAAATTCAGCTTATAAAAACGATGTTTCTATTATATACGAGAATGAAAAATCGCCAAATGTTTCCCCATATAGTAGTAATAAAAACTATATCAATATGGTGGGACAATATTTTTATAAACCTGGTCAAAAAATAACCTATGCCTTTGATGTTAAAGAGGCAGGATATTATAATATCACTTTAAAATATAAAAATAATGAATACTCAAATATTAATACATATCGTAATATTTATGTGAATAATGAATTAATATTTAATGAACTTGAAAGTTATGAATTTACATATACAAATCAATGGAAGAATGAAACTTTAGGTAAGGATAAAGATTACCTATTTTATTTTAATACAGGTGTTAATACAATATCAATAGAAGATGATGGATCAAAAGTGGCTGAAAGTTATTATCAAATTCATCAAATCATTGACGGAATTGATGATTTAAGTTTGGATGTTAAGAAATTAATTGGTGGTACAACAGACACACAAAGAGAATGGGATTTGGATAAATATTTACCGGAGGCTAAGATAAAGCTCAATTTATGGAGTGATGAAGTTGATACTATCATTTCAAATCTAAAGGTATTAAACAGTAATGATAAAAAATCTAATGAGATTGAAAACAAATTGAAAACGGTGCAATCAAAATTAACTGAGCTTAAAAATAATTATAATAAATTACCAGGTAAATTGGATTTGTTGTCGGTTGGTAATAGTTCAATTTCTCAATCATTAGCATTAATTGCGGAAAAGTTAATAGTATCACCACTTTCAATTGATAAAATTTACATTCATTCTCAAGATGTTTTAGTACCTAATCCTACAACTAATATCTTTACAAGTTTGATTGCTTCATTCCAAAGAATCGTAAATGTCGCTAAACCTGAAAAAAATTCGCCTGAAACATTGGAAATTTGGGTTAATCGCTCACGTTACTATGTTGATTTGATGCAACAAATGGTTGATTCTGAATTTACACCTAGTTCTGGGATTAAAGTTAAATTCTCAGTTATGCCTGATGAGCAAAAATTAATAATGGCTAATGCTGCTAATACACAACCGGATGTCGCATTAGGTGTCAGTGGTTGGTTGCCATATGAATTAGGAATAAGGGGAGCTGCGGCTGACTTAAGACAATTCGCCTCTTTTAATAAGGTTTTAAGTAATCTACAACCTAGCTCAATATTAAATTTAATATGTGGTGATGAGGTTTATGGATTACCTGAAACACAAGATTTCTATGTTACATTTTACCGAAAAGATATTTTTGATAAATTAGGATTAAAGGTACCTCAAACATACGATGAAATTATTGATTTATTACCGACTTTGCAAAGATATGGTATGAATTATTATCTCCCTTTATCAACTGCTAGTGGATTAAAATCAATGGTATCTACAGCACCATTTATTTATCAATATGGTGGTGATTTATATTCTAGTGATGCACTTTCTGTTGATTTTGATTCAGCAGCGTCAATAAAAGCAATTACAATGATGACAGATCTCTACACCTTATATTCGCTTCCATTACAAACTGCCAACTTTTATGATAGTTTTCGAAATGGAGTTTTACCGATTGGAGTAGCGAATTTCGATACCTATAATAAATTGTTGTTTGCAGCCCCTGAACTAGCTAATAAATGGTCTATAGCTTTAGCTCCTGGAGTTTTGCAAGATGATGGAACAATTAATAGAGATTATATGGGAACAGCACAATCTGATGTCATATTTAAGAAAAGCACGAAAAAAGATGAAGGATTTAATTTTTTACAATGGTGGCTTTCAACCGATATTCAAAAAGAATTTATTTATAACTTACAACTAATGTATGGTCAGGGATTCTTATGGAATTCTTCCAATATAGAGGCTTTTAAATCATTGCCGATAAATAGTAACGATATTAACGTTATTGAGACGCAGTGGCAATCCTTACGTGAAGTTCCTAAAATTCCTGCTTATTATCAAGTAGAACGGGAATTAAGTAATATATGGAATAAAGTTGTTTTTGATTCTGAAAGTGTTCGTAACGCTATCGACGAGGCAGAAGCTGAAACTAACCGAGAAATCAAAAGAAGAATGATTGAATTTGGGTATATCGATAAATCTGGCCATGTTCTCAAGGTTTATATACTTCCAACAAAAGAAGAAGTCATTAAATGGCTTGAAAAAGATAATGAATGAGGGAGTGGTAGGTAGTGAAAGATTTAATTATTAAAACTAAAAGGAATATAAGTAACATCATAAATTCTATCATTTCATGGATAGATTCTGGTAAGAAAACAACGGTTATCTTTCTTGCTCCTTACCTAATTTTATTCTTTATATTTATCGTTATTCCCGTTGCAGTCGCAATGTTTTTGAGTTTAACTTATTTTAATGGTATTCAACCACCAAGATTTACAGGGTTGACAAATTATATATATTTACTCACGCAAGATGATGTTTTCATGCGAACCGTTGTTCCTAATACATTATTATTTGCGGTGATAGTTGGTCCTGGCGGATACATCTTGTCCTTTTTCTTAGCTTGGATGTTATCACAAATTTCTCATAAGCCAAGAACAGTTATGGCATTAATTATCTATTCTCCATCGATGACCGCGGGAGTCGCTATATCTGTATTATGGAAGGTTATTTTTAGTGGTGATGAAGAAGGATACTTAAATGCCCTTCTTATTCATAATAGTATTATTACAGAACCTATACAGTGGCTACAATCGCCTCATTATTTGATGATCATTATGATTATTGTTTCAATTTGGAGCTCTATGGGAGTTGGTTTTCTTGCAATATTAGCTGGGTTGTTAAATGTTAATAAAGATCTCTATGAAGCTGCTTATATTGATGGGATGAGAAATAGATTTCAGGAAATTTTTCTTATCACAATACCATCTATTAAAAATCAAATGTTTTTTAGTGCAGTTATGAGTATTGTGGGAACATTCTCAGCTGGTGCGATTGGTGTTGAATTATCTGGAGCTAATCCAACACCACAAAATTCGGGGCAGTTAATTCTCAATCATATTGAAGATTATGGTCTATTAAGATCAGAACTAGGAATAGCATCTGCTTTATCAGTAATATTATTATTTATTATTCTAGGTTTTTCAAGAACATTTCAAAAGTTATTTCAAAACGATGATTAGGAGGTAAAGATATGGCATTAGGAATAAATTTTAACCCAAAACGTTTCCATAAATCGCAAATTAAATTTTATATAGTACTAATTCCATTTTGTTTATTTATGGGATTACCAATTGTTTACATATTACTCACTTCACTAAAACCAACTGATGAATTATTTTTGTTTCCTCCTAGATTTTTTGTCCAAAATCCAACTCTTAGAAACTATAAAGAGTTATTTTCTACTAGTGGACTTGGTTCACCTATGACAACCTATTTGATTAATAGTATTATTGTGACGAGTTCTGTAGTAGTTTTATCTGTTTTATTTAGTTCTATGGCAGGATATATTTTATCGAAAAAACATTTTAAGGGGAAAAATTTTATTTTTGAAGTGAATAAAATATCTTTAATGTTTGTTTCAGTAGCCGTTATGATTCCTAGGTTCTTAGTAGTAAGTAAAATAGGAATTGTTGATACTATGTTCGCTCATATATTGCCATTAATAGCGATACCAGTAGGGTTATTTTTAATAAAACAATTTGTTGATCAAATACCAGATGAGTTAGTTGAGGCTGCTAAAATAGATGGTGCTGGAGATTTCTTTATCTATTTAAAAATAATTCTACCATTAATTAAACCAGCATTAGCTACTGTTGCTATATTAGCTTTTCAAACAGCATGGAATAATATTGAAACATCAAAGTTATTTGTCAATACGGAATCAAAACAAACTCTAGCTTATTATATGTCAACATTAGTTAATTCTTCTAATTCAGTTGCTGGTGCAGGCTGGAGCGCAGCGGCAACTACTATTATGTTTCTACCAAATCTAATAATATTCATTATCCTACAAAATAAAGTAATGAGTACAATGGCTCACTCAGGAATTAAATAGGAGGGGGATGTTCATAATGAAAAAGTATTTATCGATGTTCTTTTTTATCGCCATATTATCAATAATGATTTTGTCAAATACGGAAAATGCAGAAGCAAGTATCACTAACATCCCGTATCCCACTTATTCATTTGGTCTTACAGGTGAACTTGTTAGCACAGCTACAGCATATGAAGGCACTTTTATCTTAAATCCTGGTTTTAATAATCCACAAGATATTTACATTGATAAAGAAGATAATGTTTATGTTGCGGATACAGATAATAAACGAATTTATGAATATAATCCAAATACGAAGGAAAGTTCGGAAATTGGATTAGGCATTTTAAAAAAACCGACTGGAGTATTTGTCGATAAGGATTTAGATATATATGTTGCAGATGCATCTTTAAATGAGGTCTTGTGTTTTGATAAGACAGGAGTACTTCAAAAGACGTATGAAAAACCTGATGAACCTTTATTTGGTGAGGACGCACCATTTGTTCCTTTAAAAGTACTTGTAGATGCCAGTAAAAATGTTTATGTTATCTCTGAGGGTGGTTCAAATGGAATTATTCAAATGGATGCAAATGGCGATTTCTTAGGGTATTATGGTGTGAATAAAGTCCAACTAAATTTTGCTTTATACTTTAAACGTATGCTAATGAGCGCAGACCAACGTGCTAAATATGCAAGTTTAGTCCCTAAACCAGCAACCAATTTAGCAATTGATAAAAAAGGTTTAATATATACCATTACTGAAAATGAATATAATACACCTATCAAAAAATTGAATATTGAAGGAAATAATATATTAACAGGACGGTCTTATCCTGATCCTATGTATAAAGATATTTTTGTTGATAATAATGGAATGATTTATACTGTAAGTAATAATAGTGATTCAAGAGCAGTTATTTCTGTTCATGATAGCACAGGAAATTTAATTTTTTCATTCGGTTCTAAAAACCCAGGAAGTTTAAAAATCGGTCAATTCGACACACCAGTAGGAATCGCTGTTGATAATAACGGAGATATTTGGGTGTTAGATCAAATCGCAAATAACGTGCAGGTATTTACTAAAACGGAGTTTTCTAATGAGGTAATATCAGCCATTACCGCTTATGATGTTGGTGACTATGATAAATCGAAAGAGCTATTTAATGATGTTGTTAGACAAAATGCTATGTTTAGTTTAGCACATTCTAATCTAGGTAACTTATACGCCAAAGATGGTAATTACAAACAAGCTTTAGATAGTTATAAAATAGCCAATGACAAAACTGGATATTCCGATATGTATTGGGAATTACGTGATGCGTGGATAGCAAATAATTTAGTCTACTTACTAATTATTATTGTCGGTCTTTATATAGCCTTAAAAATATTTGGTATCTACAAAAATAAAATCAAAGGTTATCAAATTTTGAAGAATAAGGTAGCAATCTTTAAACAAAAACCACTTATTAAAGAATTAAGTTTATTAAAAAGAATTCTAAGAGATCCCAATGATGTGGTTTACGAAATAAAATTTAGGCAGTCAGTAAGACTTAAAACAGCATTATTGCTTTACATTATATTTATCTTTTTAAATATTATTTGTAATTATTATATTAAAGGGTATTTATTTAGAGGACAAAGTACGGACGTTGTTTTATCATTTGAGATTTTAAAATGGTTTTTACCTTTAATCTTATTTGGAATAGCAAACCATTTGATAAATTCATTACAAAGTGGTGAAGGTTTTTATCGGGACATATTCATAGGTCTCATCTACGCTTTGTCACCGATATTCTTATTTAAAATACCAATTGATTTATTATCGAATCTACTTACTTATAACGAAGCATTTCTTTATAAACTTGCATATTTAATCATGTATGCATGGACTGTACTTAATGTCATTATCGTAATTAAGGAGATTAACAATTATAAAATCGGACAATTAATCATCAATCTTTTACTCACATTATTTACAATGTTAATGATGATTGTTTTATATTTAGTCTTTAATGTATTAATCAATCAAATGTTAACCTTTATTCAAGGTATTATACAGGAGGTGTTTTAAATGATTAAAATAAAGAAATTAATCATACCATTAACATTAATATTTGTAGTATTTTTAGGTATAACCAGTAAAGCTAATACCTCTCCTGATACAGCCTATGATTATTTATTAAATACTAGTTCTACATTACTTGACTCTAATTTATTCACCCATGTTGATGATACTTCTTTATATCAACAAGTAAATATTGATATGACTGGTTTTACAAAGATGTTAGAAAATGATAATTTAATCTTATATGTTAATGTTGAAACATTTGCGATTAGAATTAAAAATAAAACAACAAATTTTATTTGGTCATCAGATTACCTAGATACAAGTGGGATTAAACTTACCAACTCAGTAAAAAAAAGAATGAATTCTGCATTCTCCTTCTATTATTTTGACAGTAAAAACCGACCTTCTGCAACTGCAAAAACAATGCTTGATTCGGATTTGTCACTAGATACGAAAGTTGACGATGTCACTAAAACCGTTACATTTTATGTTGACTTATTAAAATATCAAATCCGTTTAGCATATTCGATACAATTAGATAAATCGAGTTTAAAATTTACTTTAAATAAAGATTCTATTGAAGAATATGGGGATAATCGCTTATGGAAAATCACTTTTTATGAATTTCTTGGCGCAGCTATGTTAGATACAATACCAGGATATAACTTTATTCCTTCAGGGAATGGTGCTTTAGTAAGATATACAGCAAATTCACCAATCAATTCATCTTATTCTGCTAGATTTTATAATCAAGACTTATATTATAATACGGAGGATAATTTGTTTCTCGATTACCCTGTTTATGGGTCAGTCCATGGGATTAATCAAAATGGATTTTTTGAAAATATAACAAGCGGAGCAGAGTTTGCCGAATATAATTATGACCCTCCTACTAAAACTACTCCGTTTCATATTCAGTCGACCACTTTTTATTATCGTGAAAAGTATAGTCAACCAATACCTGGTTCGACTACAAGTCCTACTATTATTGAAACAAATCTGAAAAATTATGATATTAATTTTAATATTTCATTCCTTTCTAATGACAATGCAAATTATGTTGGAATGGCTAAAACTTATAAAGACTATTTAGTTGAATCAGGGAATTTAACTAAAAATAATGATGTTAATGATAACATAGGTCTTAATTTAGATGTTCTTGGAAGTGATTATGAAGAAGGTATATTTTTTAATAAAAATTATAAAATGACAACAACTAAAGACATTTTAACTATTAATGATGAATTAACTAGTCAGAATGTAAACAATATTTTTTACACATTAAGAGGCTTTAATAAAGGCGGGTATACAAAAGCGGCTTATAACAACTATACGTTTAATACATCATTAGGTAGTTATAAGGATTTAAAAGATTTAAATGTTGCTTATTATTATAACCCGGTTGTTGATTATCAAGTAAAAGATAAAGCCCCTAAAAATACTTTGGTAACTATTACGCATAAATTCGCTCAAGTTCCAATTATGGCTGGAGATTATTTTGAAAATTATATGGATATTAAAACGATCATTAATACATTTCCAAAGGCTTATAATCAAATAGAAAACTATGGCGGAATGGCCTTAGATGGATTATCCAATAATTTTTATTCGAATCAAAAGTATACTCGCGAGGAAATGTATAATTATTATGATAATTTATTGACTGATAAAATACCGATGTATGACCCAAATCAGATTATGCTAAGTCATACATCAAAATTCTTAACAATTCCACTACAACATGAAAGATTGAAATTTTTCACTGATAACGTACCATTTTTAGAAATAGTACTTAGTGGATATATGCCATATTACTCAACTTATTTAAATTTTTCAGCTAATATGCGTTTAGATATATTGAAAGTAATTGATTTTGGAGCGAATCCAGCTTATTTAATTACAAAACAACCTAGCCATTTACTTACAAATACATTATCAAGAGAATTCTATGGATCGTATTATGGAAACTTAAGTAATTATATCGTTGATGATTATCAATATATTAATGATGCCCTTAAGAATGTTATCGGGCAAGAAATTATTTCAAGAACAGTTATAGCTGATGGAATAGTAGTTGTCAAATATTCTAATAATGTAGAAATAATGATAAATTACAGTTCAAATAATTATGATGATCAGAATGGTAACATTGTAGATGCCATGGATTATTTAGTGTTAGGAAGTTGATAGTATGAAAATAAATAAGAAATTCACACTAAAAAACAGACAAAATATGTTAGGGTATGCATTTGTAACGCCATGGATTATTGGTTTTTTAGTTTTTGCATTATATCCAATTATATATTCATTTTATTTAAGTTTAAATTCAGTGAGTATTCCTGCTGAGGGGATTAAATTTAGTTATATAGGTTTTAAAAACTATCAAGGAGCTTTTGTACTAAATCGAGTCATGATAATAGATTTAGGAAACTTTCTTAAAGAAGCTATCATAATGATGATTGTAATTAATGTGTTTGCATTAATCTTCGCTTTAATATTAAATATGAGATTAAAAGGTAGAAATATCCTAAGGACTATATTTTTTGTCCCAGTCGTTGTTGTTTCTGGTCCCGTCATTACAGAGTTAGTCAAACTAAATATTTTGGTTTTACCTGGGATTGAGAATTTTAGAGTTATTCAAATGTTCTCAGAAATATTTGGTCATCAATTTGGAAACGCCATTGTTGATATATTTTCAAATTTGATTTACATGTTTTGGTTTTCTGGAGTGCAAATCATTGTATTTCTTGCGATTTTACAAAAGTTGAATACTGAAACATATGAAGCTGCAGAAATTGATGGAGCATCCCCTTGGGAATCATTTTGGAAATTAACGTTACCATCATTAAAACCAATTATTCTTATTAATATGATTTATACTTTTATGATGCTTGCAACATTCGCTAACAATGAAGTTATTAAAGTAATAATGGATTCCAGAAATAAAGAAGGATATGGTTTTTCTGCCGCGTTATCTTATATTTACTTTGCAGCATTAATGATTGTTATCATCATAATAATTTTCTTATTTAATTTTCGAATCCATGCATTACGTCACATTTCATTTTATTCTGAGGGCTATGTTTATAATAATACACGATACGAATTTAAAGATTCGTGGCTCAATAAAAATAGGAAAGCCGTTAAGGTAAAAAGAGTATTAATAGGAAGAAAAGGATCAGATGGGATTATTTTAAAAGCATTCATCTATGTTTTGATTATTGGTGTTGCATTTACATTTTTATATCCATTCTTATATCTTGTGTTAAAAAGTTTTCAAAGTCCAGAAGATGTATTAAGTCCTATTGTAAATTTAATTCCATCACACCTCTATTTGGGTAACTTTACAAAAGCATTTAAAGTTATTGGATTTTGGTCAGCTTTAAAAACATCATTAAGTATTGCATTCTTTCCTTCTATTTCACAAGTTATATCAACTGCTTTAATTGGATATGGCTTGTCACGGTTTAATTTTAAGGGTAAAAATATAATTATTATCTTAATACTGTTTACTTTTATTATTCCTCCACAAGTGTTGATGTTACCAACTTATCTATTTTATAAGAAACTACATTTTACAATCCATATACTTTCATATACAAAGAATATTACAGTACTAGGGTCTGTTGTAGCGTTAATTCTACCTGCATTATTTGGTCAAGGAATTAAAAGTGCGATATTTATAATGATTTTTTATCAAATCTTTAATATGGTACCAAAAGTATTAGATGAAGCTGCCGAAATTGATGGAGCTTCACCGCTTCGAATCTTCTTTAAAATTGCCTTGCCACTTGCAGTACCAGCTATAATCGTTGTATTTTTATTCTCATTTGTTTGGTATTGGAATGAAACATATTTAACTTCTCTTTATCTGTCAAATCTTAAAACTTCTCTGCCGCCTAACACTTTACCAAATCAATTAGCTAATTTCGCATCTTCCTTTAGATCATTATATCCTGACACAGGGGCAAATGGAGAAAGCTTTAAGGATACTTTAAATGAAGCTATTTATATGGCAGGTACTCTAGTAAGCATACTACCATTATTATTTATCTATTTCATACTGCAACGATGGTTTGTAGAAGGTGTGGATCGATCTGGAATAACAGGAGAATAGGTGATTTATATGAAAAAAATAATTATTGTAATTACTATAATTTTAAATATAATGCTACTTACTGCTTGTAAGAACATGCAACAACAAGTGACAACGACACAACAAACAACAACAACAGAAGCCTTGAGTGCTGTTGATCAAGCTATTTTAGCTGAAGAAAAAGCATCTTTTGATTTCTTTTGGAATGAGGCTAATACAAACTCTCAATCAAGTGGATATGGTTTAATTAATGACAGAGCACCAAGTAACCCCAATTTAGCTTCTGTTGCTTCTGTTGGTTTTGGTTTAACAGCGATTCCTATTGGAATTACTAATGGTTGGATTACAAGAGAGGAAGGCGCAGAAAGAGTATTAGGCACGCTTGAAACTTTTGAGAATCTTTATAATAATAACGGCTTTTACTATCATTTTCTAAATAAAAGTACCGGTGCAAGATCAGGGTCAAGTGAGATTTCTATTGTTGATACGGGTCTCTTTATTACTGGTGCCTTATTTGCTGGGGAATATTTTGGTGGGGAAATACAAGAAAAAGCTAATGAACTATATGCAAAAATTAATTGGAACTGGTTTGTTGACCCATCTAACAACATGTATTACATGTCCTATAACCCAGGAACTTCAAGTTTTGCGGGACACTGGGATTTTTACGCAGAACAATTAATACTTTATGTATTAGGGGCAGGTAGTCCAAATCCAGATTACCGTATTAATGAATCAGTGTATGATAGCTTTCATAGAAGAGTTGCATCTTATGGTAGTGGTGAATCATTTATTAGCTCGTGGTTTGGATCACTGTTCACTTATCAATATTCACTTGCATGGCTTGATTTTAGAAATATCGATGATAAAAATGGTGTCAACTGGTTTGAAAACTCAGTTAATGCGACAATTGCGAATAGACAATACGCAATTGATAATTCCGATATCTTCAAGACATTTGGTGATGATTCTTGGGGAATGAGTGCATGTGATGGTCCAAATGGATATAGTGGATATTATGGGTCTAAACCATCAGGTTACACAGACGATGCACATCATAACGATGGAACGATACCTCCTAGCGGATCAATTGGCTCGATTGTCTTCCTTCCTGATGAAGTAAAAGACGCTATAACATATTTTGAAACGATAGATGGATTAAAAGGAGAATATGGTTATTATGATGCTTACAACCTTGAAGGTAACACACCATGGATAGATAAAGATGTTATTGGCATTGATAAAGGAATTACCTTATTAATGATACAAAATTATAGAAATCAATTTGTTTGGAATACATTCATGCAAAATGAATATGTTCAAAATGGTTTAAGCAATTTAGAATTTTCGTCTATATCAGAATAACTAAATAGCAAGCGCTATTTTATTCATATTTTAAAGGTAGTGAAACAAATGCTATATTCAGAATTTCTAATAAAGCCAGTATCGGCAGCATGTAATCTCAATTGCGAGTATTGTTATTATAAAGATATCAGCTTAAGACGAGAAATTAAAGATTATGGATTTATGAGCAATAATACAATAGAAAGCATAGTGGAAAAAGCATACTTTGAAACCGAAAAGGTCGTGACATTTGCTTTTCAAGGTGGAGAACCACTTCTTGTTGGTATAGAGTTTTATTATCAATTTTTTGAGTATATAAAGAAATACAATGTTCATCAAATAAAAACAGACATCATTATACAAACAAATGGGACTTTAATTAATAATGAATGGGCTAAATTGTTTAATCAACATAATGTACTAATTGGGGTTTCATTAGATGGTACAGAAGAACTTCATAATATTTTTAGAGTAGATTATCAAAAAAATCCCACCTATACACTTGTAATGAATGCGATAAAGATCCTTGAAAAATATCAGATAAATTTCAATATAATAACAGTATTAAATAAATTTGTCGCTATAAATATAGAAAAAATATACATATTTTATAAAAATAATCATTTTGATTTTATACAATTTATAGAAGTGCTCGATCGCAATTTTCTACAAAATGGTCAAGATACGTTTTCTTTAAATAATGAGGATTATTTTAAGTTTTTAAAAGATTTATTTTGCTTATGGTATATTGATATCAATAATGGTATATACATATCCATTAGAACATTTGATGTGATGATTCATAAATTACTGGGAAATGATGGAGCTATACCTTGTTTTAATAAAGGAGTTTGTCAAAATCAAAATGTTATTGAAGCAAATGGTGATGTATTTTCCTGTGATTTTTATGTTACGGAAAAATATTCCTTAGGAAATTTAGTTACTGACTCAATTTATTCAATATTAAAAAGTGAACGTTCAATTGATTTTATTGAAAACAGTTTAATAATTCCCAAGGAATGTAGGGCTTGTAGTTACTATAAGTTGTGTAGAAATGGTTGTAGAAGATATCGGGTGAATGGAAAATATTATTATTGTGAAGCAATTTATAAATTTTACGATACTTATTTGCCCAAATTAGAGCAGGTTGCTAAAATAGTTAAAAATAATAAATAAGAAACGTTTTTAGAAAAGTTGATGATGGAGGAATAACATGAAGTTTGATAATGAAATTAAAAAATACACACTTACAACGGGTGACCTAAACTTTAATTTACTTGAATCGGGAGATATTTCGACTATCGAGTATGGGAATACCCAAATTAATTTATTACAGGGAAATAGTATTGAAGGTTCTTGTAGTAATTTATATTTACGCATATTCGATCAAAATGAAATTTATTATACCAAAATGATTGGGATAGACTCACCAAGTAAGTTTTATATAGAAAATAACCAAGCATTTTATAAAGGAACTTTTAAATCTGTTACATATGAAGTAGTGCTAAGCTTAATTGATAATATTTGGTTTTGGGATGTGCTCTTAACTAATATAAATAATAATAATCAGTTTGTTGATGTGATATATGGTCAAGATATTGCGATAGCGGATATCTATGCAGTAAGAAATAATGAAGCTTATGTTTGTCAATATATTGATCATAAAGTATTTCAAACAGAAAATGGTTATACAGTATGTACAAGACAAAATCAAGGAACACCACATTATTTGCAGCAAGGATCACTAACAAAAAATGTTGCTTATTCAACAGATGGTTTTCAATTTTTTGGTTTAGAATACAAATTTACTAATATTCCAAAAGTATTAAAAATGCAAAGTTTAGAAAATCGTAATTATCAATATGAATTTGCCTTTACAGCTTTACAATCTGAAAAAGTAGATTTTAATGAACAAAAGCGTTTTGTTTTCTATGGTTTATACGAAGACAATATTGTAGAAGTAGCAGATTCAATTAGATATGAAATTAAAATAAATGATGCTTATAATAAAGTGTGCAACAGTATTAACAATTTTGATGAAAATAATGGTAAACGCGTAATAAGAAAGTTGTCTTTTAATCAGCTTTTAGAATCAATTCCGTTTACAAATCAAGAACTTAATAATTTATATCCTTTAAAAAAGCACATTGAAAAAGAGGGAGAAACATTATTATCATTCTTTACAAATGATAGTAGTTATGTTGTACTAAAGGAAAAGGAATTGTTAGTTGAAAGACCTCATGGTAATATGCTTCTAACAGGTAATAATTTGTTTATCAAAGAAAATATTATTAGCTCAACAAACTATATTTTCGGGGTATTTAACTCACATATTGTTGTAGGAAATACTAATTTCAATAAATTTACTACTAATATAAGAAACCCTTTGAATTGTAGAAAAATTTCAGGGCAAAGGATTTTTATTGAAATAGATGGGAAATACAAATGTTTAGGAATTCCCTCAATTTATGAAGCAGGATTAAATTATTCAAAATGGATATATAAAATAAATAATGATATACTTGTAGTTTCTTCGATGGTTTTAGTCGACTCTCCACAATTAATTCTTGATGTTAAATCTACAAGTGGAGTTAAATATAATTTCATCGTAACTAATCACATTATATTAGGACCAAATGAAAATGAACATCCATTTGAAGTGAAAATTGAGCAAAACAATTTGGAATTTAGCCCAAATGAAAATTCTATGTGTCATGAAAAATATCCGAATTTAAAATATAATATGATAATTTCCGAAAGTTATAAATTAAATAACGACTCCATCTTTTTTGAAGATAATAAAAAAAGGAATGAACCGCTTCTTAATTTAAGCTTACAAGAAATTGATTCGTTTAGAATAATCACAATAGGTAGAATTAAAGGTGAAACTTATGATTCGTTAGATTATAAGTTAGAGATAGTGAAAGCGGATTATTTAAAATATCTTAAAAATAATATAAATCAATTTAATCTAACTATAGACAACGAAGTATTTAAAGAGGTTGATAAATTTAACGATATTTCATTATGGTATTCACATAATGCTTTAATTCATTATACTGCACCACACGGTTTAGAACAGTACAACGGAGCAGCTTGGGGTACGCGAGATGTTTGTCAGGGCCCTGTTGAATATTTTTTAAGCATCCAACGGTTTGATGTTGTTAGAGATATATTGTTAAAGATATACTCACATCAATTTAAACAAAATGGTGATTGGCCTCAATGGTTTATGTTTGACGGTTATGTTAAAATTCAAGCACATGAAAGCCATGGTGATATTATTGTATGGCCTCTTCGAACTTTGGCATTATATTTATTGAGCACGGCAGATTATTCGATTTTAGATGAATTAGTTTTTTATACAGATATTGAAAAAAGTGAATTCACGAATGAAAAGGATACTGTGTTAAATCATGTATTATATCAAATAAACGTCATTAAAAATAATTTCATACCTAAAACTCATTTATCATGTTATGGTGGAGGGGATTGGGATGATACACTGCAACCAGCGAATAAAGAATTAACTAAAAGTATGGTAAGTGGATGGACTGTCGCTTTAACTTTTGAAGCATTAACATTATTTTCTCAATCAATAAAAACATATCAAAAAGAAATTTCGGATAATTTAGAACAATTAGCTAATGCGATTAAACAAGATTTTAATGATTTTGTTATTAAAGATCACGTACCCGCTGGTTTTCTATTATTTGATAAGGATGAAATAAAGTATATGTTACATCCAAGAGATAATGAATCAAATATCAAATATCGTTTACTACCGTTAAATAGGGGGATTATTGGCGAATTATTTACGAGTGAACAAACCGAGGATTACTGTAAAATAATAGATCAATATCTTAAATATCCTGATGGTATACGGTTAATGGATGCACCGGTAAAATACAATGGTGGAATAAACACTTTTTTTACTAGAGCTGAAACCGCGTCTAATTTTGGCCGAGAAATTGGTTTACAATATGTACATGCAAGTATTCGTTATATTGAAGCTATGGCTAAAATTGGTAAATTTGAAGAAGTATGGAAATACTTATTAATTTTAAATCCAATTAATATTCAAGATGCTGTCCCTAATGCGTTGAGAAGACAAAGTAATTTGTATTTTTCTAGTTCTGATGCCAATTTTTATGATCGCTATGAAGCAACTAGAGATTTTAATAAATTGAAAAATGGTGAAATAAGCGTTAAAGGCGGATGGAGAATTTATTCAAGTGGCCCTGGGATATATCTTAATCAATTAATTACTAATGTTTTGGGTGTAAAAGTAGTTAATAATGATTTAGTTTTAGACCCTATACTACCAAAAAAATTGGATGGTTTAAAATTCACTTATCAATTTTTCGGCAAACCTATAGAAATTACTTACCATATATCATCCGAAAATAATGAAAAAAGTAAGATAATAGTAAATGGGGAAGAAATCATATTAAGCATTCTTGATAACAAATATCGTCAAGGTGGAGCATTAATAAAACAATCATATTTAAAAGATTTTAAAAATACGATTGAAATTTATATGTAAATAAAAATACCGCTTTTTTAGCGGTATTTTTTACTAATTTAAAATAAATTTTTCAATAACATGTGCAATACCATCTTCGTCATTTGAAAGAGTTTGGTATTTTGCCTTTTCTTTAATAGGTTCACAACCGTTTGCCATAGCTACACCTAATCCAACAGCTTCAATTAATGAAACATCATTATAACCATCACCACAAGCAATCACATCTTCTTGGTCAATATTTATATAATTTAATAATATTGATAAACAATTCCCCTTGTTAATACCTTTTGGCATACACTCTAGAAAAAAGGGCATTGATCTTGAAATAGATAATTGTTCTTCATACATCTTTTTTAATTGATTTTCTACATTCACGAGATGAATTGGATCACCTGTCATTAAACATTTGACACTTTTTAGCTGAAGTGCCGCTTTAAAATCTGGTACTCTTACAACGGGTAAATTGTTGATTTTAGATTCTAATTGAATATATGAATCATCATCCTCTGTTAAAATATATTGATCAGTATATGCTAAAAGATGTGTGTTTAATTCTCTTGATTTATCAAATAAATCTAATATCATATTCATTTCTAAATAAGAATCATATATGAGCGAATCATCTTTTGTATCAATGATACGCCCTCCATTATAGGATAAAAGATAGCCACCATAAGTCTTTAATTGTAAGGTTTCACTAGCTTCCTGTAAACCGTGAGTAGGTCTACCGGATGCCAAAATTACTTTAATTCCTAATTGTTGAATCTGTATAAGTAAGTCTTTTGTTTTTTGTGATATTTCATTTTTAGATGTCATTAAAGTTCCATCTAGGTCCAATACAATTGCTTTATACTTCATGCTTTCCTCCATGTCGTTTTCTTCACATATCCTCTATCATATAACATTTTACAAAAAAAGAAAAGTAGTATTTTTTGGATAAAAAAATCTATAGAGTAAAATCTATAGATTCAATGATTTTTAATCTTTTGTGATTCTCCAAATGACACCTGTATTAGGATAATAGGGCTCTTCATCTTGTCTTTCTTGATTTTGAAGTCCAAAATCTAATACATACAATGCACCATCTATTCCAAAGCTGACATCTACCGGTCTTTCAAGTCCACCACTATCATCGAAACTAGCATAATATCCAGATTTATTTACCGCAAAAGGATGGACTTCATGCGTATTCATATCGATTCTAGATACTTTATGCCCAACATTAGGAATCATTTTACCACCGGTTGTTATTGGAGCCTCTGAGCCAAATTCTGTAATAAAAACATCATCAATGAATCCAAAAGCAGGGTTGTAGCTAAATACAAAACCCGTAACTGCAGAGTGTGGTGTGAATGTCGCAAAAGGTTGCGGTGGTGTCATAGGATGGTTTTTTAATAAGAAGGATGGCTGCTCCTTATTGATTGGTTTAAATTGCGGAAGTGTTACTGGGAGTCCACCTGTATAATCTGGCCATCCATACCATGTTTTCTCATTAATTAATTGAAATTCATCAGGTGCTTGGGCAACTGGTCGGCTACCTCTCACATCCATCCCATTATTTGAAGCATATAAATGATTATGACGATCAAATTTAGTGACAAAAGGATTACGTAGTCCCCAGGCAACTAATTCAATATTCGTTCCATCTGAGTTAGCACGTAAAATGCTACCACTAACTCTATTGATTGGTTTAATAATTTCATCAGGATATGATAAGGTACCAAATGGTGAATATGCTCCTGTTGAAGTACGGTCATTTTGGATAGACGTCATGAAATTCAAAGATTCAAAATTTTTACCATTTAATACGATAAAGTCTCCAGGATAATCATGGAAATAAGGGCATTTTAAAACCCACCCCATATTATCTTTGCCTACAACACCAGAATTTGTTGCAGTGCCTTGCCCAAAGTACATTTTTCCATCTGAACCAAATTCTACTCGATTATTTTGATGGTCTCCGTAACTAGGTAAACCGACTATTAAATCTGTTTTTTCTCCACTTAATGAAACACGGGTTATCTTTCCTTTATGTGTTACATAAAACATCCCTTCGTGATAAGTAACACCAGTTAAAGGTGGGATAAATCCATTAGCGATAAGGCGGTAGCCATCTTTAGTTAACTGGAATAATTTACCATCACCATCAAGGATACCTGCATCACCCACATAAATAGAACCATCATCTAAAATTGAGAAACTGATGGGAGTGGTTAATCCTGTTCTAAAAACCTCAATGTGATATCCAGGTGGTAATGAAACAGAACTCGGATTTAACTTTCTTTCCACATATTACACCTCCAAAAATATAATCTAATGCATTATATTCAATTATTATCTGATTCTTGTTAATTATTTAAAAAGTTGATTCATATAATTAAATAAAAACATAGGAGGTTAACAATATGTTTAAAACTAGGATTTTAGTGGAGGGAGCTTTATTTTCAGCCATTGCTGCTATTTTTCAATTAATTCCCATATATTTTTCGGAGATTTTTATTTTTTTCACATTAGTGAGTACATTCCCAATTTATTTAATAACAAGAAAGAATGTGCAAGTAGGAATTACTGCTTTCGCGACTTGTGCTTTTGTAATTTTTTGTTTTAGTGTTCATGAATCAATTATTTTCGGTTTTGTCAATGGTTTAATCGGAGTTAGTTTAGGTTACATGGATTATTATTTGAAAAATAAGATTATCATTACAAGTTTAGCTAGTCTTAAATTAGCAATCGCATTATGCGTTGTCAATTTTTTAATCGGAATCCCTGTATTTGGCTTATCTTTAAAACCTTCTCTCCTCGTTTTTGCTGCGATTTATTTGTTTTCATTTGTTTATATTTTTGTTTATTTCCTTTTCATTCATTATTTAACACATAAAATAACTTTATTTAGACGCTATTTAGAAATTTAAAAAATCGACTAATCAATTTATTGTGGTTGAAATTCGTTGAATTGCTTCCAAATTTCTGGATTAGTATTGAAAAATTCAACCATCTTTCGTATTGCTTGTAAAGTTTCTTGACTCATCGTATGTTCAATTTTTTCCGTTTCTTCTAAGAGTTTATCTTTAACATTTAACAAAGTTAAAAATTGTTCGACACTATTATGTCTATCTAATAAAATCTTTCCTATTTTTTTTCCAGTTATTGTTAATTCAATTGTTCCATAATCTATATGTTTAATGAGATCTTTTTCTGATAACCGTTTTAACATGTTTGATGTAGACGGAGGCTTCACATTTAAGGCGATTGATAAATCATTAACGCGGGTATATTTTTCTGTTAAGCAAAGTCTGTAAATCATTTCTATATAATCTTCTTCACTAGCTGAAAAGTTATTTTCTCTCATATACTCTGAAAAGGTATAAAAATTTTCTTTTGTCATATTCAACCATCCTTTATTCATTTAATAAATTCTATGCTAGATTACCTAGAAATATAGTAATAGCCTATACATTATTTCAAAAAACACATATATTGATATTAGCAATTTAGTCTTGACTAAACAAGTTAGTCTTGACAAACAAGTTAGTCTTGACAAACAAGTTAGTCTTGACAAACAAGTTAGTCTTGACAAACAAGTTATGTTTAGTCTAAAAAAAGGAGAAGAAAATAAAATGCAATATCTTAGTGAAATATGTGTTGGTGATGTCGTTTCGGTAAATGCTTTACTAGCTAAAGATTTATTAAAGGAAAGATTACTCGCCTTAGGCTTAACAAAAGGCGCTAAAATAGAGGTCATTAGGAAAGGACCTAAAAATAATTTAACGGTATTTGATATTCGCGGAGTGATGATTGCTCTACGTAAAGAAGAATCTAATTTGATAATAGTAGATTAGAGGTGATATAAGTGGGATTAACATTAGCATCGACAAAAAAAAAGGCACTTGTGGATTTGTTTAGTATAGAAAAAGGTGAAAATCAACATCTAATCGCATTATCTGGAAATCCAAACACGGGCAAAAGCACCGTGTTTAATACTTTAACCGGTTTAAATCAACATACCGGAAATTGGCCGGGGAAAACCGTAGTAAACGCTAGAGGGAAATTTAGTCATTTAGGTAAAGAATTTATATTAATAGACGTCCCAGGTACCTATTCCTTATTCGCTACAAGTGAAGAGGAAATGGTTGCCCGCGATTTCATTTGTTTTGGTCATGCAGAAAGTGTTATTGTGGTTACTGATGCAACTTGTCTTGAAAGAAATTTCAATTTAGTTTATCAAGTTATGGAATTAACGGATCATGTGATACTTGTCATTAATTTAATGGATGAGGCAAAAAAGAAAAATATCAGTGTAAATAAAATTGGAATTGAACTAGAATTAGGGATTCCTGTCATACTAACATCAGCAAGAACGGGTATGGGAATAACAGAATTAAAAAACACCTTAAATTTGGTCGTAGAAAATAAATATGATTATCAAAATAAAAAAATTAAATATAAAAATGACATTGAAGAAAAAATTGAATTGATACAAAAACGACTAGAGGGAAAGGTGCAAAATATTAAAATGCGGTGGTTAGCACTGCGAATTATTGATGGGGATGAACGCTTTTTTCTTTCTATGGAAAGATTTCTGAACGATGACGAACTCACATTAATTCATAAAATAAGAGAAGAGATTTCAAAGGAAGTAAATAAAGAAGAAATTCGTGAATATATAACGGAAACAAATTATCATGAAGCAGAAAAATTAAAAAATAAATATGTCAAGGAAGATAAAGATAAATTTAAAAGGGATCGTAAAATTGATGATTTCCTTACTTCTAGACGGTGGGGAATTCCTTTTATGTTGTTGTTATTAACAGGAGTTTTCTTTTTAACTGTTACAGGTGCTAATTATCCTTCACAGTTAATTGGTAAAGTTCTATTTGGTTTTCAAGATGTGTTAAGTCATTGGTTTCAGATGATGCATGCCCCTAGCTGGCTTCATGGAGTCTTAGTGTTAGGATTATATCGGACGCTTGCTTGGGTTGTTGCAGTTATGTTACCTCCGATGGCTATCTTTTTTCCTATTTTTACTCTTCTAGAAGATTTAGGGTATTTACCTAGAGTTGCTTATAATTTAGATCACCTATTCAAAAAAGCTTGTGCACATGGTAAACAATGTCTCTCAATGTGCATGGGATTTGGTTGTAATGCGGCTGGTGTTATTGGTACAAGAATTATTGAGTCACCTCGAGAAAAACTAATTGCGATTTTGACGAATAATTTTGTTCCGTGTAATGGACGCTTCCCTACTTTAATTGCGATATCAACAGTTTTCTTTGCTTATTTATCAGTAGGCCACTATAATCAAATCATACCGGCATTAGTCGTCACATTACTTGTCGTCATTGGTATTATTGTAACTCTTCTGGTTTCATATTTATTATCGAAAACTATTTTAAAAGGAGTTCCATCGTCATTCACACTTGAATTACCTCCTTATAGGAAACCACAGTTGGGTCGTGTCATTTATTCCTCGATTATTGATAGAACTATATTCGTATTAGGAAGAGCAGCATTAATTGCGGCACCTGCAGGGGCTTTAACTTGGATTTTAGGAAACACATTTATCGGTGATTTAAGTATCATCCAATATGTGGCCAATTTCTTAGATCCCTTTGCGAAATTACTAGGTTTAGATGGAATTATTCTTATGGCATTTATATTAGGTCTTCCTGCCAATGAAATTGTTATTCCAGTATTATTAATGGCTTATCTATCAACCGGTAGTATACTTGAATTTGAAAACATTGATTCTTTAAGGAATATATTAATGAATCATGGTTGGACATATTTGACCGCAATTAATCTTTTACTCTTTAGCTTGCTTCACTGGCCATGTACGACAACTTTATTAACAATAAAGAAGGAAACAGGAAGTTGGAAATGGACTTTTGCAGGCTTTATCATACCAACCTTCATCGCAATTGCGGTGTGTATGATGACGACATTCATCTATAATCTAATTATATAAAGATTAAATCGCTATTTCAATTTAGAAATAGCGATTTTTTATATTGAAGGATAAAGAAATTAATATGCCAGATTCACAAATATATTGGTATTTTTTGTAAAATATTGTACAATAAGAATATAGTTTTTTATGAGGTGAGGATATGCGAAAGGATAAGAAGCAAAGTCTTAAAAGAAATTTAGCTTTATCGTTCATTATTATTGTGGTGTTATTAATTTGCTCAGTCATCAATTTTCAACTATTCTCTGCTTATCATGACCAATATGATAGTAAAGTAAAAGAGTATAATATAACCAATTCTCTATTTAATGAATTAGATTTAACAGTCAATGAACTAGACCGTTTAATAAACTTATATTTAGATTCTAATGATGAGCAAGCTTTAAATAATTATAATAATTTTTTAGCCGTTTACCAAGGGGAACTCCCTCGTGATAGTCGGTCATATCCGCTTTATTCTGGGCAAACAATTCCTTTTAGAACATTACTTATGAATCAAATTACATTATATAATGATTCATATATCCTAAATACAAAGGATATTTTAAATTTGGTCGATGAAATGATTGTGGAACAAAAAAGCCTTATAGAAAATAACCAAGGCATTTTAAACACTTCGGCTGCATTAGATAATTCTTTAAACCATGAAACGTTAATCAGAATGATTAAAGATTCAATTATCCAATTGTCTTCAGATGAGCAGGTAGCACTTAGCCATTTAAACAGATCAATATCAATTTTTGGTACCTTATTTTATACATTTATCTCCCTGATGTTATTGTTTGGGACTTATTTTATGTTGAAGATTTATATATTGGTGTTAAAACCTGTCATGGCTGGAGCTGATGTTGTTAACCAAATAAATCATGGTAATGAATTTGTTCGCATATCGTATAAATATAACAACGAAGTAACGGAACTTATTAAAAGTTTTAATAAATATATAGATATTTCACAAAATAGTTTAAATTTAATAGAAGACCAATATAACCGGCTGAAACTGTATTCTGATGTGGGAGAAATTAATTATTTTGAATATAGTTACCGCACACATGAAATAAAAATTTTTTATAGTAAAAAATTTGTAGAAAAGTATCATTTAAGCAATCATATAATCATTTATTCAGTAAAAAATTATTTAACGATGGTTCATCCTAATGATATAAATGCAGTTAAAGAGCAACTGAGTTTAATTGTTGAATTAACTGACACAGAATACAAATTAGATTTTCGTATCATGTATCCACAGTCAAAAGATTATTGTTATATATCTAGTATAGGACAAATTCAAGTAGAAAAAGAAAATTATTTTATTGGAGTTCAACTTGACATTACAGATTTAAAAAACACAGAAAACAAATTGCAAGAACAAGAAGAACAATACCGTTTAATTGTTGAAAATTCAACTGATTTAATCGCTAAATATAGTCAAGATGGTGATATATTATATGCGAGTAAATCGTTCAAAGATGTATTTAAAGGTAATAAAGTCCACATCACGGAATATAATGATATCTTGAAAGTATCTAATGATAATTGGATGAATGATGTATTAAAACCACCTTATTCAACAAATGAAGTCATATTAATCGATACATTAGAAGGAGAAAAATGGTTTTCATGGAATAATGATGCCGTCCTAAAAGAAAATAGTGAAATTGATTATGTTATTAGTGTAGGGCATGATATAACACAGTTACAAATCATGAATGATAAATTGAAATATGATGCCGAACATGATATATTAACGAATTTATTTAATAGAAGAGGTTTGTTTAATCAACTAGAAAAGCTAAATCAAGTAGAAACTTTAGCAGCTTTTTTCATTGATATTAATAATTTTAAAAATATAAACGATTTTTATGGTCATGAGGTGGGTGATAAAATTATCTCCTTACTAGCAGATGATCTCATCGAATATGAAAAATACAGATGTATCATAGGAAGACTTTCAGGAGATGAGTTCTTGGTACTATTACCAAATTATCATAAAAATAATTCTTTAGACTTTTTAAAGAATTCTTTAAATCAAAATATGCAGAAAAATTATCGAGTTCATAGTAATGATATCTATATTTCATCTAGTATTGGATATGCATTATATCCTGAGGATACAGATGATTTTGATAAACTAATTTCTTATGCCGATATTTCGATGTACGAATCAAAAATCATTCATTTTGATCATTGTTTACGATTTACTAAAGATATGTATATGTTTATTAATAATAAGGTAGAAATAGCTCACGATTTGAAAATAGCAATGGATAATGACGAGTTCGAAGTGTACTTTCAAACAATCACGAACATAAGAACCCAAAGGGTTGACTTTCTAGAGTCATTAGTAAGATGGAATAGTAGTAAGGGACTTATTATGCCAAATGATTTTATCCCTATTGCGGAAGAAACAGGATTTATGCAATCACTTGATTATTTAATTCTCGATAAAGCTTTCAAATATTTTAGTGCGTTCAAAATTGAGATGGAAAATACGCATACAAAATTATCAATCAATGTCTCTCCAATTACGCTTCTAAGAAACAATTTTCCGCAACGTTTAGTTGTGTTAGCAAAGAAAAATATGATTAGAGAGCAAGATATTTGTGTTGAAATCAGTGAAAACACCTTTGTGAATAATATTGAACTCTCTAGACATCAAATTAAAGCTTTAAGAGACCTCGGTTTTATCGTAGCATTAGATGATTTTGGTCGAGAATATTCCTCACTATCGATTCTAAATCGCCTTGATGTTGACATTATTAAGATAGATCAATTATTCACTAGTAATCTAGATTTGAAGACGAATATTGAAATCATTAAGATGATAATAAAAATTGCAAAGCTAACTCATAATCTTGTGATAGCAGAAGGAGTTGAAAAAGAGGAACAGAAACTAATTCTCGATAAATTAGGATGTTCATTAATGCAAGGGTATTACTTTTCCATCCCAGAAAAGATGAACGTTATAAAAGAATTTGATAAAATAAGGATTTTGCGAAAGTAAAATCTTTTTTTTAAGTCTTTTTTTTGCAAATTCTTAATTATTCTATTATAATTTTAAAGAAGATTAATAATATTAATGGAGGTTTACGAATGAAGAGATATTTACTTGCGATGAATACACTGATAGAAATAAGAACATCCATTGCTATCTTTACATCCACTATTTGCGCATCTTTATATGGGGTGTACATAAGTGGTAATTTTAAAATAGACTTATTTTTAGCGATGTTATTTTGTGCAGTTAGTTTAGATGCTTTGTCAACTGTGTTTAATAATATATATGATTATTATAAAGCAATTGATAAGGAAGGATATTTATATAATGTTCATAATCCCATTGTTGCCTATCAGATAAAACCAATATTTGCAGTACTAGTTGGATTATTTTTATTAGGAATTGCCGGAGTATCGGGACTATATTTGGTATACAAAACGAGCTATATCTTATTATTAATAGGTATTTCCTCAACGTTAATCGCTATTTTATATTCTGCAGGAAAAATTCCTATCTCTTATTATCCCGTTTCTGAATTTATTTCAGGTTTTTTTGAAGGGACCGTAGTTTTTATGGTAGCCAGTTTTCTCCAAATAGGAAATTTTACCATCCTTTCCTTTCTTGTATCACTCCCTATTGCGATTTCAATCAGCAATATCATGCTTGCTAATAATACTGTAGATATTGAGGAAGACATAAAAAATAGGCGAAAAACATTACCTATTCTTCTAGGAAGGAAAAATGCGATTAAATTACTAGTTATGAATACAATAATCATTATGGTACTTTTAGTTATATTTACCCTATTAAGAATGGTACCTCCGACAACTCTTATCCTGCTTTTATTGCTTCCTGTTATCATAAAAAATCTTCATCTATTCGCTATAAATCAATCAAAAGCGAAAGGATTTGTTTATGCTTTAAAAAATTCATTATTAATAAATAGCTTCTTAATTATTGCCTATTTGCTTCAAATGATTTTTTTATCGATATATCTTTAATTTCGACATCTTTTTGATTCTTTTTTTCTTATAATAATATCAAGGAGTGAATGATATTATGTTTAAGGATTTAGCTACTATAATAGAATTAACGGATGATGAAACAAAACGAATCATACCGCCTAGATTAATATATAATGAAACCTATCTATTAAGATTAATTATGTTCTGGTTCTATAATCAGGATAATTTCATTATTAATTCTGATTTAGACAGAGTAATTCGAAAATCCCTAGTGTGTGCTAATAATGCCAGAGTATATTCTAATGCGACATTAGAGACTCCTTTTAGAATTAGAGTAAAAGGTGAAAAAGATCTTCTCGCAGAATCAAGTACGGTGGTTAGTGGTGTAGTAGGACAATTTAAAGTGCTATATGGAAAGAAGAAAGAGAAACTTGTTTTATTAAATAGTACTTCTCAATTTATAGTTTTAGAAGCAAATATTTCAAAGCCATTAAAAAAGGGAGCTAAAAACTTGAAAAAATATCACCAAATAGCTCGTGACATTGGCTGCATGGTGCAAACATTAAGTCATTTAGATAATCCTTATCTAGATAATCTCGGTTTATTTGTGTTAGCACCAGAATCTATATTAAAACTCGATACTTTTAAAAACTTTACTTATAAACCTAGTATAGAAGAAATTATGAATGAGCGTGTCAAAGCTTATGGTGATGATGATGAAAAATCAATTTTTTTAGAGTTGTTTAAAAAGCTATTTCAAAGAATAGATATAGATTGTATCTCTTTCGAGGACATCATTCGTTTTATTAAAAAGAATGATAATGATTATGGAATGCAAATGGAAGAATTTTATGACAAGTGTTTACTGTATAATGGTTTACAATAATAATTATTTGAAGACTTTTTCAATATAAGACACAAAAAGAGATTATAAAATAATCTCTTTTTGATATTTAGAAGGAAAACTTTATAAAATAGTAAAAAATTCTTCTAATAGTTCCAAAGAATTTGGTCCTATAAAGAGAGAAAAATCACCATTTTCAATAGTAAATTCGTTATTCACATCGATTAAGCCAAAATTTTTAGCTGGTATATTAAAATGGACTACTTTTGATTCATTGGGCATAAATAATTCTTTTTTAAATCCACATAACTGTTTAACTGGTTGTGTGGTTGATGCTACATGGTCTTTAAAATAAACTTGAATGATTTCATATCCTTCAATTAAAGAATTATTAGTTACAGTTACGTTTATTTCTAAGTCATCATTGCGATTAATCTGTCTATTATTTATTGTAAAATTTTTATAAGTAAAGTTTGCATAACTCAATCCGTAACCAAATGGATATAATGGTAAATCATCACAATCAATGTATTTAGATGTTTCCGGTCTCCCTGTTGATTTATGATTATAATAGAGTGGAATTTGACCGACTTCTTTGGGAATTGTAACAGGTAATTTACCTTGTGGATTCACATTTCCAAATAAAATATCATAAACGGCATTACCAGCTTCTATTCCTAAATGCCATGTCCAAAGAATTGCATCTGCTTTTTCTTTAAGTAGATTAATTGTTAATGGGCGGCCAGCCGAGACAATTGCGACCAGAGGCTTATTCAATTTTGATAATGCTTCAATTAATTCGTTTTGATTTCCTGGTAAGTCAAGATGAGCACGATTATGATTTTCGCCGGACATGTCACGGTCTTCTCCTAAAGCAAGAATAATCATATCGCTATTTTTTGCGACTTCAAGCGTTTTATCAATATTGTAAAAACTTTTTTCTCTAAAAGTACAAGCCTCATCAACCATAATATGACTGTTCTTAAGTTGATTACAAAGGGCTTCACTTATTGAAATCGGTTCATCTTTTTTACCTTTCCATGACCAACATCCTAAATGATTGATTTTATCATTTGAAAAAGGACCTATTAAAGCAATTGATTTTCCGTCATCTTTAAGTGGTAATAAATTTTTATCGTTTTTTAATAAAATGATAGACTTACTAGCTATCTCTCTTGCAAACTTTTTATTATCTTTTTTTAATAAGGAGTATTTACTATTATCAACCGGTACATATGAATTTTCAAATAATCCTAATTCATACTTAACAGAAAGGATTCTTTTCACGGAATCATTAATAAGTTCAATGAAATCAGGTTTTTCAGCAATTAACTCTTCTAAATACTCATAATATATACCTGAGTGCATATCCATATCAACTGATGCCATTAATCCATTCTTCGCTGCATCCTTGCGGTCTTTTGATATTCGATGAGCGATGGTTTCTTGTATAGATAACCAATCACTAACTACAAATCCGTCAAATGCCATTTCTTTTTTAAGAAGGGTATCTATTGCGTATTTATTAGCAGATAGTGGTCGCGAATTTAAATCATTAAAACTACACATGATAGTGAGGCAACCATTATCAATTGCTTCTTGAAATGGTGGTAGATAATACGACCGTAGATAATGATCCGAGATATCCACATTATTATAATCACGACCACCAATTGAAGCTCCATAACCCACGAAATGTTTAGGACAAGCAGCACAAACAGGGTGCTGATTGATATTAGTTTGAATTCCTCTAACACGTGCACCAGCAATTTTTTTCCCTAAGTAATGGTCTTCCCCAGCTCCCTCAGCAATTCTTCCCCAGCGAGGGTCGCGGCTGATATCAACCATTGGGGTAAATATCCAATTAATACCTTGCGCTTTAGCTTCAATAGCGGCTCTTTTTTCCCCTTCTTCAATTAATGGTAAATCCCATGTTGATGCAGTAGCTATAGGGATAGGAAAAATAGTTTGAAAACCATGAATGACATCGTCTCCAATTAATAAAGGAATTCCTAACCTTGTTTCTTCTACAGCCATTTTTTGTAGCTCGTTAATTTTTTCAGTTCCATAAACATTTAGTAATGAGCCTACTAAGCCTTCTTTTAATAAATTAAGGATTGTCTCATCTTGACGACCGTATTGACTCATTTGACCGATTTTTTCTTTAAGAGTCATTTTGTTTAATAATTTGTTAATAAAGATTAATTTACTTTCCATTGTTCCACCTTTAATTGATTCTTTAATAAAAAAATTGTGTAATAAATCTAGTTCGTTTAAACGTTTCGATAAATTAAATACTACAATGAATATAGTATATTATTTAAAAATAGTCAAGAATTATAAATATTACAAAAATGAAGAAAGTTCCTTTTTAATATACTTATAATAGGGATTGTGACATTAAAAGGTTAATTAGTCATTGAAAATTATTGAATTAATTTTGTTTAAAATCGGTTATAGAAATTGATGAAATGTAAAACGGATTAACTACTTTACAATACTGTATTATTAATTCATATGGATATTTAATCTTTTTCTCGACAATTGCTTAAATGAAGAGTAAGATAAAGATGTATTTAGTTATAAGAGGTTGATAAAAATGAGTTATTTTGAAATAGGAATGTTAGTTTGTTTTGGACTAGCATGGCCAGTATCCATCTATAAAAGTATAAAAAGTCATAGTGTATCGGGAAAAAGTGTTTTTTTCTTATATGTAGTTTTAATCGGCTATGTTTTCGGGATATTACATAAAATATATTACGATTATAATCTAGTTATCTATTTATATGTTTTAAATTCCCTGATGGTATTCACCGATATAATATTGTATTATCGTAATGTGAGACTAAATAAGAAAAATAATTGAACTGATTTTAGTTCAATTTTATTTTCTAGAGATAAAATATTGATTTTTTACGGAAAATAATATAAAATATCAATTGTTTATAGAATATAAACCGTATGTTTATTTTTACTAAACTAGGAGAGTACTAAAATGAAGAGTAAATTAAAGTTATATGGATTTAATAATTTAACAAAAACGGTTAGTTTTAATATTTATGATATTTGTTATACTAGAACAAAAGAAGAGCGTTTAAAGTATATTGAATATATCGATGAGCAATATAATGCGGAACGCTTAACAAACATATTAACTGAGGTAACCAAGATTATTGGTGCACACGTATTAAATGTTGCTAAGCAAGACTATGATCCTCAAGGAGCGAGTGTTAATTTACTTATCTCTGAAGAAGAAGTTCCTATATATGTATTAGATTCATCTTGTAATAGGGGAATTTTGACACCTATAAGAGAAAACTTAGTCGGACATTTAGATAAAAGTCATGTGACGGTGCATTCCTATCCTGAAAGCCATCCTGAAGGGAATATATCCACTTTCAGAGTAGACATTGATGTCAGTACTTGTGGAACGATATCACCGTTAAAGGCTTTAGATTACTTGATAAGCAGTTTTGATTCTGACATTATCACAGTTGATTATAGAGTTAGAGGATTCACGCGTAATATCGAGGGTACCAAACATTTTATTGATCATGATATTAATTCTATTCAAGACTATATTAGTAAAAATATACTAAAAAATTATACAACGATTGATGTGAATTTACATCACTCTAATATTTTCCATTCTAAATTAATGATTAATAATTTTAATTTAGATAATTATTTATTTAATATTACTAAAACAGATCTTTCTCTTGCAGAAAAAAACGATATAGTTGAAAAACTGAATCGAGAAATGATTGAAATATTTTACGGGATGAATCTTCCTGTAATAAAATAATTAGGAGGCAATAATGGAACTTTGGTTTACTGAAGAACAAACAGACAATGTTAGATTTTCGATTAAAGTGAAAAATCATTTTTATACAGAAAAAAGTAAGTTTCAAGAAATAGATTTTTTTGAATCTTATGAATTTGGGAAATTTTTTACGTTAGATGGCATTATCATGTTGACTGAAAAAGATGAATTTGTTTACCATGAGATGATTACACATATTCCTTTATCAACCAATCCAAACATAAAAAATGTTTTAGTGATTGGTGGAGGTGACGGTGGTACCGTTCGTGAGTTGACACGTTATGATTCAATCTCTTCAATCGACTTAGTTGAAATAGATGAAATGGTCGTTAGAACATGCAAACAATTTTTACCTATTACTTCTCAACAATTAGATGATAGCCGCGTGCACATTTTCTACGAAGATGGCTTAAAATTTGTACAAAATAAAAGAGATTTGTATGACTTAATTATAGTGGACTCAACAGACCCAATTGGTCCTGGCGAAGGGCTTTTTTCACTTGACTTTTATACAAATTGTTTTAAAGCATTAAAAGAAGATGGTATTTTAGTGAATCAGCATGAAAGTCCATATTATGATAAACAAGCACAAGAAATGAAACGAGCACATCGTAAAATTAAACAGTTATTTCCAATCTGTAAAGTTTATCAAGCGCATATTCCCACTTATGAATCAGGACATTGGCTATTTGGCTTTGCATCGAAAAAATTCGATCCTATTCAAGATTTTAATAAATCTAATTGGGAAAAATTAAAGTTTAAAACAAAATATTATAATTCTGACTTACACTTAGGTTCATTTGCACTTCCAACATATGTTAAGGAAATGTTAGAAGAAGTATAATATTTTATAAAAGATCAATCAATTGCGATATTGATTGTTCTTTTTTTATATTTTCATAATAAACGCTTTCATATTTAAACTATTAATATAATAGTAAAATAATGAGATAATTAAAGTAGCATTTAAGACACCAAATTTCAAAATTCTTCCTTTTTTTAATTTAATTTTTTTAATAAAATGTTATAATATAATAAATCAAACTAAAAAATATTATCGTTTTATTAAATTAAATTATGAAATTCAGTGTAAATATCACATGTTTATCACAAAATATGTTTATAATAAATGTAAAAATTAGGTAATTATAGTAAATTATGTAAATCTAACAATTATTTTGTTAAAAATTTAAGGAGATGAGATTATGCGTATGTTAAAAAGGCTTATTATTTTCTTTTTTATCGTAGTAATTGGGGTTCCCCTAGCTATTGGAGGAGCAGCACTAACTAAAGATGCAACACCACCTGATTTTTCTAATTTTGATTACGCAAACTTTAATATTAATGCAGTATTAGAGGAAAAATTGCAAGAATTGGTATTCGCAAATGCGGCCGGGTCAACAAAGATATTTATAGATCAAGATACTATTAATAAAATTATTTATAAAACATTAAAAGAAAGTCCAGATAGTTCTAAGGAAATTCAAGTTACTGATACAAAATCTATTAAACTTGATGCATTATGGACTAAATTTGATAACAACAAATTATCTGTTTATGCTCAAGTTAATTATGGTGGAGTGAATACGACCCTCACAATGGTGATTAGCTTCTCCGATATAGGAGATGGACAAAAAATTTCACTCGATTCAGTAAAAATTGGTAAATTGCCATTGCCAAAGATGGCATTCTCTTATGTATTAAATAATTTTGTAGGTGATTCACTTAAAGATGAATATGCTTATGGTGATATCAACTATGATGAGTTATCAGTGACTATAGTAAAATCTTATATCCAAGATTTAATAAGAGATAATTTACCAGATGAGTTCATTATATTTGATAATTTAGAATTACAAGATGGGAAATTCATCTTAAATTATCAATTTAACGATGCTGACAAAAACGCAATTGCCATCAAGGATGCTATTAACAATTTAACAAATCTAGTTCAAAATGGTAATTTAACGACTGCGGTTAATAGCACATTAAGTGATAGTAATGAAGTTGAAAAAACAGTTAAAGATAATTTCGATAATGTGATGGTTATAATGCAGAAGGCTGTAAATGACCCGTTAACGATTGATTTTACAGATACTGATGCTCAAACTGTGACGGATTTCGCTACAAGTTTTCAAGAGCTTCCTATTGAAAAACAACAAGAGGTGGCAGTAGCGATTGAATCTCAATTTGATCAATCAACGATTGATGGTATATCACAAACATTGAGTAATTTTGGTTTAGATAGTTATGGTAGTCTATCTGACATAATTACCGGTGGAAGTTCTATTTCTAATTAAGAAATGAATAAGATACCTATATAGTGAGCACAAAAAATTATCGTGTTTATTATGTAGGTATTTTTTTATCCTCAAATAATATAGAAAATGTGCCAAATCACTCCAAAATGAATATCAGTTTAAAAAATGCATGAGAGTGATATTATTTGACTTATTATTCAGAAGAATTGTATTATATTAAATTTGTGATATTGTTAATCTATAAATTATCTTACATATTTACTATAAATTTTATATGTGATATAATTTAGACATCTAGAAGGGGGGGGATTGCATGTTAGAATATTTTAGAAACTTATCTACATTTGAGAATAGCTATTTATATATAGCTGTAATTAGTTCAATACTATTTGTCGTACAATCTTTATTCACATTTCTTGATTTAGGAAGCCATTTCGAAATGGATCAAAATTTTGATGGGCATGTAGATTTCGATTTAGCACACGCATTTGGATTACCTTTTAATCTATTTACGATTCGTGGGATTATCGGTTTTTTTATTCTTTTTGGTTGGACTGGACTAATTGTGTCAAAATCAGGAACTAATCCATTACTAACATTATTAATCGCGCTAGCTTGTGGGTTTGCGATGATGATTATGATAGGGTTTATTTATTACATGGTTAATAAATTAGGGGAAAGCGGTAATGTAAATATTAAATCATCGATTGGTAAAGAAGGTGAGGTTTACATTCCTGTACCTGGAGAAAATACAGGAACGGGAAAAGTAAGTATTATCATCAATGATTCATTAAAAGAATTAGATGCAATCACTTTAGGTGGAACCATCAATTATGGTGAAATAGTTAAAGTTGTAAATGTTTTAAATGATAAGTTGGTAGTTGAAAAAATAAATAAAGAAAAGGAAAAGTAAAGATGGGTTTTGGAGTTATTATTGCAATTGCTGTCATTATTTTTATTCTTTGTTTTGCGGCAGCAATGAGTCGTTATCGCAGATGTCCTGCTGACAAGATTCTAGTTATTTATGGTAGAGTGGGAAAAGGTGTAGATGGAGAAGCTAGAAGTGCACATTGTATGCATGGTGGAGCAGCTTTTGTATGGCCTGTCATTCAAGATTATCAATATCTTGATTTAACACCTATGTCAATCGAGGTTAATTTAACGAATTCACTAACACTAAGTAAACAAAACATTCGTGTTGATGTTCTATCTCGTTTTACTGTTGGGATATCAAATGAAATTGGGATTATGCAAATTGCTGCTGAACGGTTATTAGGTTTAAACCAAAATGATATTAAGGAATTTGCAAAAGATATCTTATTTGGTCAATTACGTCTTGTTATCGCTACAATGGATATTGAAGAAATAAATTCAGATCGTGATAAATTTTTAACAAATGTATCAAAGAACATTGAACAAGAATTAAAGAAAATTGGATTAAAATTAATCTATGTTAACGTAACCGATATTAAATTGGTGAAATAGTTAAAGTTGTAAATGTTTTAAATGATAAACTGGTAGTATAAAAAATAAATATAGAAAAGGAGAAATTTAAAATGGGTCCTGGAGTTATTATTACAATTGCTGTCATTATTATTATTGTTTGTTTTGCGGCAGCAATGAGTCGTTATCGCAGATGTCCTGCTGATAAGATTCTAGTTATTTATGGTAGAGTGGGAAAAGGTGTAGAGGGAGATGCAAGAAGTGCACATTGTATTCATGGTGGAGCAGCTTTTGTATGGCCTGTCATTCAAGATTATCAATATCTTGATTTAACGCCTATGTCAATTGAGGTTAATTTAACGAATGCACTAAGTAAACAAAACATTCGTGTTGATGTTCCATCTCGTTTTACTGTTGGGATATCAAATGAAATTGGGATTATGCAAAATGCCGCTGAACGGTTATTAGGTTTGAACCATAATGATATCAAAGAACTTGCAAAAGATATCTTATTTGGTCAATTACGTTTGGTTATCGCTACAATGGATATTGAAGAAATAAATTCAGATCGTGATAAATTCTTATCATACGTATCAAAAAACGTTGAACAAGAATTAAAGAAAATCGGATTAAAATTAATCAATGTTAACGTAACAGATATTAGAGATGAATCTGGTTATATCGAAGCATTAGGAAAAGAAGCAGCTGCTAAGGCTATAAATGATGCAAGAAAATCAGTTGCTGAAAAAACACGTGATGGGTCTGTAGGGGAAGCAAATGCAACCCAAGAACAACGTGTTAAAGTCGCACAAGCTAACGCAACAGCTGTTCAAGGTGAAAATGAATCTAAAATTCTAATTGCTAATTCAGAAGCAAATCGTCGTGAAAAAGCTGCAGAAGCAGATAGAATCGCAACAGCTGCTGAAAAAGTACAATCAGCAAAAGCATTAGAAGAATCATATGCTGCTGAGGAAGATGCTGAAAAAGCGCGTGCTAAACGTGAACGTGCAACTCAAGAGGCAGATGCTATTGTTAAAGCTGAAATTGAAAAACAAAAAGTGGAAATTGCTGCTGAGGCTGAAGCTGAAAAAACAAGACGTCAAGCAAGAGGGGAAGCTGATGCTATCCTATTCAAGATGGAAGCTCAAGCAAATGGTATCAATGCTATCTTAACTAAACAAGCACTTGGATTTACACAATTAGTTAAAGCTGCTAATGGAGACCCTCAAGCTGCTATATCACTAATGATTACCGATAAATTACCTGAACTTGTAAAAACTCAAGTTGAAGCAATTAAAGGTATTAAAATTGATAAAGTTACTGTTTGGGACAATTTAGGATCAAATGGTGATGAAACACCAGCAACAGCTAAATTCTTATCAGGGATGTTAAAATCTCTTCCTCCGTTTGAAGATGTCTTCAAAATGGCCGGAATGGAATTACCTAAATTCTTAAAAGGTGAAAGAAAAGATGTTATTGACGTAAAACCAGAACCAGAAAACAAAGTTGAAGTCAATAATGAAGAAAATACAAAAGAAACACCTTCTAAATAATTTAACACAAATTTACACCAGAATAAAATCTGGTGTTTTTTTTATTGTAAAAAATAATGGACTATGCTAATATAATTCGTGTTGATATAAATTAAGAGGTGTAAAAATGAAGTTTAACAAAGATTTTACTTTTGGAACGGCAACATCATCTTACCAAATAGAGGGTGGTTACAAAGAAGATGGTAGAACAGATTCTATTTGGGATGTATTTTCTAAAACGAAAGGGAAAATAATTGATAATTCAAATGGTGATATAGCATGTGATCATTACCATCGTTATGAAGAAGATATTAAATTAATGGCCGATTTAGGTGTCGATAGTTATCGTTTATCTATTTCCTGGTCAAGGATTATACCTAAAAAGGGAGTCATTAATCAAAAAGGGATTGAGTTTTATCGAAATATAATGAATTCTTTAAAACAACACGGCATAAGTGTGAGTGTGACTATTTATCATTGGGATTTACCTCAATGGATATATGAAGAGAATAAAGGTTGGGTAAGTCGCAATATTATTTCATATTTTATCGAATATTGCGCTGTATTGTTTAGAGAATATGATCAATTAGTGGATATGTGGATTACATTGAATGAACCATGGTGTTCTTCTTTTTTGAGTTATCTTATCGGAAATCATGCACCAGGACATCAATCTTACGAGGATTACATTAGAGCACATCATCATTTGCTTTTAGCTCATGGAAAGGCAATTAAACTTTACCATGAAATGAATTTTAATAAACCAATTGGAATTACATTAAATCCTAGTCATACCTATATCCCAAAACATACTTTCGAAAATGAACTTGCCAAAACGTTAGATGATGGTTTTAGAAATCGGTTATTCTATGAACCACTATTTAAAGGGTGTTATCCGATGGATGTTATTGCTCTTTTATCACAATACATAAAAGATTTTAGTTTTATACAAGAAGGCGATTTATCAATTATCTCTGAAAAGTGTGATTTTTTAGGTGTTAACTTTTATGGACATAATTATATTCAATATAATCCAAATAATCCTTTCTTAAGTGAGGGTGCAGATAGCGATTTAAAGAAGACAGCAATGGGATGGGATGTATCGCCGTGGGCTTTAGAGGATCTCATCATTCGGTTACGTCATGAGTATACAGATATCCCAATTTATATTACTGAAAATGGGTCAGCTTGGGATGATCAATTAATTGATGGCGAAATTAATGATATTGAACGAATTCAATATTTAGAAATGCACTTAAAGGTAGTTGGTAGATTAAATGAATTAGGAATGAACATAAAAGGTTATTATGCTTGGTCTTTAATAGATAATTATGAATGGGCTTATGGTTATACAAAACGTTTTGGAATCGTGTATGTTGATTACAGAACTTTGGAAAGAATTCCCAAAAATAGTTATTACTATTACCAAAAAATCATAAAAAATAGAGAAATATAATTAATAATAAAAGGCAATATTCATCATATCCCGTTTTTTCAAAAATAGGTTATTTTAAAATCGGGAATAAAAACCTAGTTAAAAACATTATAGAATACTCATTTAATCCAATGACAGTTGTTCAAATTTTTATAAATTAAAAGTTTTGTTCAAAATCATCACCCACCTGAACAAAATGGTTAGGAGTGATATTAGTGAAATTAGAGGAATACTCATGGAATAAACATGAGCAAAAAATAAAAGCAGAACAAATAGAGTTTAAATATAGTGACCCTAAAATAAAAATCATAGATAACACCGAATTAAGAAACAAAATTGAAGAAACCATTGAAAATATGCCACATAAATTACTTGCTCGATGGGCTTTAAAAGTATCTATTTCATATATAAATTATCTTGATAACCATTTAAAAGATGATCCACGTATAAACATGGGAATAGAAACTTTACAAAAACGAATAGAAGGAAATATTAGAGCCTTTGATTTACGAAAAGTAGGATTTATTGTAAATGAACTGGCAAAAGAGTCTAAATCTGATATTAGTAAATATTCAGCACGCTCGTTTGCCCAAGCAATTGCAACAGGACATATGAGAGGACATGCAATAGTTAGCAGTGACTATGCAATAAAGGTAACAAATCTTTTAACACATAACTCCTTAGATTCCTCAACAAAAGAAAGGGTAAGGCAATTAAAGATAATAGATGAATTGATAGAATCGCCATGTTGATACTCAAAACCTTTCATGTTGAAACGTTTGACTGTATAGCAGACGGTTTAACTTATAGAGTTTATAAAGGTGAATTACAAAGGAAATCTATTTTTATTGAATTAATAAGTAATTTATATTAACAGATTCAATTATTAATTTCTTCCAAAATCCAACATTTTAAGTTATCACAATAAAATTATTTCACTGAACCATCAATCAGGATTTGATGGGGGTTTATCTCAAGAATTTAACCACTTTTAGAGAGGATATATAAAAATATTTTAAGTATATAATAAAAAACACATAGTTAATCATTAAGATTTTCTATGTGTTTTTATTATTGTTATTGGGGTTGGATTTAACATAGATTTATGTAAAAACCAACCTCTTATAAAACGGGATATATTCATCATTGCCTTTTATTTATTATTCTATCTTTTTAATAGACTATTTAGCAAATAATTTTTATTCTTGACAATAAGTTGAAATGTCTAATCAGTGTGGTTGCTAATTTAATTATAATTATATTGGATTTTTCACAGTTTATTATATTATTAGAAACATTTATTTTCCATGATGGTTGATTTTCTTAACAAAGTGACATACAATTAAATTATAAAAATGTTAATTCATTTTTTGAATATACTATTAATATTGAATTGATACCAAATACGTTAAGATAGGGATGATTAAATGTTACTACAATTAGCTGTTGAAAATTTTAAATCAATCCATAAGAAAGTTGTATTTTCAATGTTAGCCACAAATGATGAATTGCACGAGGAGTATAAGCGAAATATTAATGATTATTGGGTATTGCCTAGTTCTGTCATCATAGGTACAAATGGTGCCGGGAAATCTAATCTCTTAATGGCCTATAAATATTTACAATCATTAATTAATGAGGAAAAACAATCTATTCATGTTTGTCCACATATATTATGTGAAAAAGATAAACCCACTCAAATTGACATTCAATTTCTAATTGATGGAATAAGAGTTATATATGGAATAGATGTGGTAGAAAACAAAGTAGTAAGTGAATGTTTATATACCTTTGAGAATCATGAACAAAATGTAGTATTTGAAAGAAATTTTGAAGATTATCAAGTTCATGAAGTAAGTTTTAATGAAGTAGCTAAAAAATATGGTTCAAGCACACGCTTATTTTTACCAATACTTAAGACATACACTGATGACTCTCTCATTCACAAAGTTTATGAATTTATCACAAAAAAATTAGTGATTATTTTTTCAGAAGGACAAGATGATCATGATTTATTTCTTCAAGCAATAGAGGATTTCAAAGAAATCGGAAATCAAAAAATAATGAGCGGATTAATGAACAAAATAGACATCGGTATTGAGTCTTTTGAATATAGAGAAAACCATATTTTCGTTAAATATGAGCAAATGGAAATTAATTTATTAGATGAATCAACAGGCACGAAAAAATTATTTACATTATTAGTTTTATTAAGCAATGCCTTAAATGATGGAAAAGTCATTCTTTTTGATGAATTAGAGAAAAATTTACATCATTCTCTAGTTGAATATTTTATTTATTTATTCAATCATCCGGTGACAAACCCAAAACATGCTCAATTAATTTTCTCAACTCATAATACCGGTTTACTCAATCTTTCTAGGTTTAGACGTGATCAAATTTGGTTTATTGAAAAAAATTTAAAGACAATGACAACAGAATGTTATTCTTTATACGATATTAATGATGTTAAAGTGACAGAAGATATTGAAAAAGGTTATATTCTTGGTAAATATGGAGCAACTTATAAATTTAATCATGGTGGGGTAAGACGTGATGAATAAAAATTATAGTAGAACGGATTTAATGAATCGAGAACAAGGGAAAAGGGTAAAGAAAATACACTATATTGATAAAGACGCAGAAGAAATTATTAAAACATTTAGAGGAAATGTAACTCGAATAACAAAACGTTTTGAAATTGTTGATTTATTAAAAAATCAACATAAAAATGAAGAGGCAGATGATATGTTACGATTTCAAATCGTCTATGTTATGAGCTCGTTGGATTTTTTTATGCATGAAATTTATAATTATGGTTTACTTAAAATATTCCGCAATGAAGAACCTAAAACCTATAAATATAATGAATATAAAATACCTTTGAAATTATTAGAACAGGCATTATATAACGCTGAAAATATTGATTTATATTTAAAAGAAACATTTGTTGACTTAAATCGTAATTATACATTTATGTCACCTGGTAGAATACGAGAATTATTAAATATTCTTTCATCTGATGATGAATTTGCATCTGTTGAAAAAGAATTAAAATCTAAAAATGTCATCAGTGAAAATGTTAGATTAGATAATGTTTTAGACCACATTTATGAAAGAAGAAATAAAATAGCGCATCAAACTGACATTAATCATGGAAAAGACGATAAAAACACAATTAATAAGCAGGAAGTAGAGTATTATATTAATATTGTCTCTCATTTAGCGGAAGCTTTATATAAAATTATCTGTGTAGGTGTTAAAAAGACCACCTAGAAATAAAAACACCATTACAATGATATACTTTAGATTATTTATCAATGAATTGTTAATTGTTTTAACAAGTATTTTTAAATAAAATAAAAAAAATCATAAGGAAATCTTTATTATTTTCCTTGTGATTTTATTTTTTTTATCTGTTTTATTTATTAGAACAGAGTAATATGGAAAGTTCTAAATAGATCTTTTAATGATGATGATTTAGTTCTTTTGTTAACTCATCTAATATTTTTTGTTTTAATTGGGTAACAGAATCGTTTATTTTATTATCTATGTCATGTTTTGCTTTGTCTTCTTTACTTTGGTATACAGTATCAATTTCTTGCTTAATTTCATCTATATAATTACTTAATTGTTGATTTGCATCAGCAACTTGCTGATTTTTATAATCAGTTAAATCATTATTTAATTGATTGTTCTTTTGATCAATATAGTCTCCAGAATTAAAACTACTGTTATCAGTACTGATGACATTTTCATTAGGTGGATTGACTGAATTAACAATATTTGAAATTCCGCTTTCAATTAAACTAATGATATTACTATCTAATACAGTAGAAGCATAAGTCTGTACGCTTGCACCAATTACTAATAAAGAAAATAGTGCCGCAAAAATAATTTTTTTCATAATTCTCCTCCTCATATATATTATAGTAGATAGCTAAACATCTTTCAATGAATAAAATATGGTAACTATAACTAAATAGATACTATTTAAAGAGAAGAGGATTATAAATGGAAATAATAGCTAATACTTTAATAATTATTGAACATTAAATATGCATCAATAAGTACAGAAATTATCTATTTATATATGAAATTCACATTATTATTCGCATCAAGATCATTAAACAATTTGAATAAAAATTAAAATGCGAAATTACAAAAAGTTATCTGGATTTTTATCACGTATTATCTTAATTTGTATATTATTATAATGACTATGTATGAAAAGAGGTATATTAATGGAAATTGTTAATCGTGAAACTTTTCCTTTAATAGGAGAAAAATTTCCTAGTATAGAAGTACAAACTACACAAGGTCCAAAAAAAATCCCTGAAGATTATCAGGGGAAATGGTTTGTTCTATTTTCGCATCCCGGGGATTTCACTCCTGTTTGTACTACGGAATTTGTTTATCAATAAAACATGTAATATATAAATGATCTATAATTTAAAAATAACAAAAATTACTGCTACAATGGTAACAGTAATTCTTGTTTAGTTGCCCACTTAAGGGTTAAGTATAAATTGTTACTCAATGAGTAACATAACATAATAGTCCTAAATAGACTATTAATAGTATATGCATATCTTTTATAATATGCATTGCCTTATAAAGACATAAAACAAAAAATAAAATTTGTTACCCTAAGATAACATTAATGAATTTTAGAATATTATTATATATTGCCCATTTAAGGGTTAAGTATAAGTTGCCCATTTAAGGGTTAAGTTATATATACTATATTATAATATTTTTTACAATATGTCAAATGTTACTGAAATAAAACACCAAATAATTTTTGACAAATTTCTTCTCTAGATGTTTTAACATCATATATAGTATTATATTTTTTTGAATCAAATGCTCTCATTTTATCAACTACTCTCATTTCATTAAATTGCATCCTAGTTTTCTTCTCATTAATAAAATCTAAAATATCAATATCAAATTGATATTTTGAAGGAGTAGATGCATCCTTTATTGATGTAGTCGGAATTACTAACATTTTATTACTAAAAATTTTGTATACATAACAGTAATGATTATCATATAATTCTTTAGGATAACCAATACCTAATCTAACTAAAATCAATTGATGTTCTTTTACATTCAATTTATAATTTGTTTTTAAAGGATCACCATTTTGTTGTGGAACTAGATAATTATAAAAAAATTCTAATCTTTTAACAGTCTGTTCTAAATCAATAAGATATAATTCTGAATTATATCCATCTAAATTCTTTATCCTTTTAGCAAGCTTAACCATCTTTTCTTCATAAAAATCTAATTTAGTAGTCTCATTATCTCTTTGTACATTTTCTTCTAAAGTAATTTCAGTAATAATTGATTTATTAAAACTCTTCATATTAACCTCCAATATTCGTGATATCTTTTTTATTATAAAAGATAAAAGTAAAAAGTTCAACAATTTATCTATAATTATTACAATATATAAGAAAAAACTAGATAATCACCTAGTTTAATTTTTATTTTTATCGTTTTTTTTCTTAATAATATTCAGAATATTTTTAATTATCCATTCTTTAATATCTATCTTTAAATCATCATTCATATATTTTACAAATTATTTATTCGATTAAAATTTTGTAATATTTGTAAATATTAACCAACATCTTCATATAAAATGATTTATTAAATAGAATTCTCTTTATTTAATGATATAAAACAAATTCAACAACTAGTAATCTGTCCTTTTCTATCTTAAAAACACGAGTTAATATCATAATATTGTTGGAGTATCTACTAATTTTAAATAATCTCAATGCAACTCACTGTGTAAAAGCCTAAATTTCAGCAAAGTTAAAGCTGACTAAATAATATAAATAATTTTAATATCCATTTAGGGTTGTTTTAAGTCTAATAAATTTCAATAAATTAACATTATATAAAAAAGATATAGGTTTTTTATCACGTATTTTTTCATATTGTATATCATTATAATGACTATGTATGAAAAGAGGTATATTAATGGAAATTGTTAACCGTGAAACTTTTCCTTTAATAGGAGAAAAATTTCCTAGTATAGAAGTACAAACTACACAAGGTCCAAAAAAAATCCCTGAAGATTATCAGGGGAAATGGTTTGTTCTATTTTCGCATCCAGGAGACTTCACACCCGTATGTACTACGGAATTTGTTGAATTTTCACTTCATAATGATGATTTTAAAAATCTGAATACAGAATTGATTGGTTTATCAGTAGATCAAGTTTATGCTCATATTAAATGGATTGAATGGATTAATGAAAAATTGAAGGTAAAGATTCCTTTTCCAGTCATCGCTGACCCATTGGGCCTTGTTGCGATTAAATTAGGAATGATAAGTCCATATAAAGGTACTAATACTGTCCGTGCGGTATTTATAGTGGATGATAAAGGAATCATTAGAACAATTCTTTATTATCCTCAAGAAGTCGGAAGAAATATTAATGAAATTATCCGTACCGTGAAAGCTTTACAGACAACAGATCAATATAAAGTGGCAACACCAGCCAATTGGCCATATAATTCATTAATAGGAGATAAAGTTATTTTACATCCACCAACCTCAATTCAAGATGCAAGAAATCGACTACAAAATGCAACTCAAGACAACTATAGTTGTTACGATTGGTGGTTCTGTTTTAAAAGTCTAAGTTAATAAAAACATCATAATATCGTCTATTTGGGTTTTAACGTTTGGAAATTATCTTTATTTACACAGACAACTGAACTTAATACTTATGTGTTTTTGACCTTATAGAATGACTTAAAATAGATCTACTTGATTGTCGTAGAATTGTTCGATATAATGTCATTATTAGTCTATAGAAAGGAAAAACCCCAAGGAACTCATCATCTTAGCAGAAAAAAGTTCCTCAGGGTCAACCACAATGATAATTATATCAAAATATACGTTAGTTTACAATGAGGAAACTCAAGTTTTTTATGTGGTAAGTAATGAACAAGATAGTGTTTGCCCAGTATGCTCAGGGAAACTACAATATCGGGATTCAAGAGTGCGCATTTGGAAGTTTTATGGTGGCAATGTTAGACGTCTCGTCATACGTCGTATGAAATGTAGTGTCTGTGGTCGTTTACATAACGAACTTCCTGATTGCTCCGTTCCTTATAAACACTATGGAAATGAAGTAATTGAAAATGTACTTGATGAAGTTTCTACACCAGAGGATGCGTCTACTGAGGATTATCCCTGTGAAAGAACTATGAACCGCTGGAAACATTGGTTAGAAGCGAATCTCACTCGAATAGAGGGTACACTTCGTTCCGTTGGTGCTACCCTACTTGGATTTAGCGATCAACTATTAAAATCCAAGGTTTCATTGCTCACAGAATTGCGGAAATCCGGAGGGGAATGGCTTAAGACCATTCTCCGTTTTATCTATAATACTGGTTACAGGTTGTGTACCTAAAATCATCAATCGTATGCACCTGCTTTGTGTTGTTGTCATATTTTGAAGAATGTTAGAATACTTCCATAAAGGATAGGAGGTATTCTAATGAATACAACATTAACTAATAATTGGAAGGATGAAACTGCCCTTAACCGCCATCAGATCATTTCCCCTTTACTTGATGACTCCCTTGATCCACAAAAGTGACAGGCTCTCCGAAGAAGTCAGGCTGAGAAATATGGCATTTCAGTGCGGAGTATATACCGTTATGAGAAATCTTATCGCAATGGTGGTTTTACTTCATTGAAACCAACCGCAAAGGATAAACGTCCTTCGCCAAAACTACCGGTGAACTTCTCTGTGTTGTTAGATGAGGCAATACAGTTGAAAAGAGAAGTGCCTTCCAGAAGCATTAATCAGATTATTTCTATTATGGGAATGGAAGGGATGGTGACTCCAGGTATTCTGTCGCGCCCTACCTTACAGCGCGTTCTCTATGAGAGGGGCTATGGGAAGAAGCAAATGAAAAAGTATGTGGAAGCAAAGGCCACATCTTCTGGACGCTTTGTGAAACCTCATCGCATGATGCTGATACAGGCAGATATTAAGTATGGTCCAAAACTTCCAATTGGAAAAGATGGAGCAAAAGTACAGACTTATTTATCGGCAGCAATTGATGACCATTCAAGATTCATTATTTCTTCTGGTTTCTATGATAATCAGGAAGCTACTATTGTGGAAGATACCTTCCACAAAGCGGTCTTAAAATACGGAAAATTCGATGTCGGATACCTGGACAATGGAAAACAATATGTCTCAAAGCAACTGTTAACAACCTGTGCAAAGCTGGGTATACGTCTTATGCATTGTAAGCCATATGTAGCAAAATCAAAGGGTTATGTTAAGACTTTCATTATGTAAAGATTGCCATAAAAAGTATAATGATAATTGAAAATATACACCATGTTTCTTTACATAATAAACTGAATATGTTATTCATAAATCAAACATTACAAGGAGGTTTGATTTATGATAACAGATTTTATAAGATTGATGTCTTTATGCGAAGACGAATTGAACAACAGGGAGTATGCCGTAATATACCAAGGAAAAATCAAAGAAGAATGGGAAAATCTTACCAATTGGATGAAACTACACACCCATGTAGAATTCTCTGAATCTATTGGGTTCCAATATTGTGATGAAACTTTGGGAACCCATATACTTGTTGATAATCTCATGCAAAGTGAGAAGATTAAACTTCGCGCAATCAGGATGCTGATTTCCTATCAGAAAGATGGTGATTTCGAATTTCGTGCTCCTCGGGTAGATGTTGATTTCCATACTATTTGATGGACTCATATTCAAATTAAATAATCTTGTTTTAGGCAGTTTAGAATTGGTATTCAGATTTTTTTGACGCTTAATAATCACATTAATTAAAGGTGGGAAATTGAAACGATTTCTTTTTTTGCTTTAATAAAAATTAAGTACCAAATGAAAAAGGTCGTACTTATTTTCTTATAGTACCACCTTTTTATAACATTCTATTCAATTAAATCATATGCATTAAATAAAGCTTCTGCTAACGTTATGCCATCAACCTCTCCTAGGAGCGATGTTAGCTTCTCTTGATTCCAAAATCTGTCTTTCAAATGTGCTAAATAGCAACTTACATTAAAATCAGGAACACAAATATAATTTCCATTACTTGAACAGCCAAATATAACGTGTAATCCTGAACGACTCTCAATTCTCATTTCATAGTGATTACCATAATCTTTTAAGTAATTGATTTTACCGGTCCAGGTTTCTGCATCACTGTTACAATTAAATTCTATCATTGTTTTCACCTCATCCTATCTCTATTTCATCAACAGCCATCATCACAATATCACTGTTGATTTCATCTACATCTCTATTGTGTCCGATTAAAAGACTGGCATTGCATATTTTGTTAATCACTCTAGGAACACCATTGCCTGCATTAGCAATGGCTTCTAGGGCGTTTTCACTAAATACAGTAATATGAGATTTAGCTTCTTTTAACGCGCATAGAATATAGTTTTTTGCTTCTTCTTTACTAAGACCCTCTAAATTATAATTCATTGTGATACGTTGTCTTAAGGGCTCATGAGCAACTAATCTTAAAGTATTGTTTATTTGAGGTAATCCAACAAGGAGCACAACTGCTCGATCTATTGAATCCATATCAAAATTAAAAATTAACTTTAAATCATTTAAAATACTGTTATTTATATAATTTGCTTCATCAATAATAATGACAGGTGTAATACGTTTTTCTACAGCGTAACGGGTCAGTTCTGCTTATATGATTTTAAAATTATCACTTTTTCTAAACTTTGATTCAAGACCTAACTGAGTGGCAAGGTTTTTGTAAAATTCTATGACCGTTAGTGTTGATAGGGGAGTATAAATGACTTTATAAAGGGATGGGTTTAATGATTTTGTAAAACTTCTTACAATCGTTGTTTTACCTTTGTTATGTAAATATTTACATAAAATGGGATATGTAAAGTATATGGATATGTAAAGTTTCTAGAATTTATCAAGTAATATTAACTGATGTATTTTAAAAACTTTACATATCCTTTTTAACTTAATTACCTAATAATTTTAACCACTCCATTAATTTTTGGTCTTTTTGCCATTCTGGCAATTTCATACTTTGTTTATTTGTTAACTTTTCAAGTGCTTTTCTTTTCATATCTCCATCTATTCTTGCATAAATTTCAGTTGTCTGAATAGAAACATGTCCCAATAAATCCCTAATATAAATCAGCTCAACTCCAGCCTGTAACCAGTGAATCGCTCTACTATGTCTTAAAGAGTGAGGTGATATATCTTTAGGTATCAAATCTGGCCTTTTTTCTCTTGCCATATCAGCATACTTTTTTAAGATAGAAGAAATTCCCTGACGTGATAATTTCTGGTTTGAATGATTTAAGAAGAGCCAATCTTTTTTTGAAAATAATAAACTTTTTTTTCTGGTTTCAATATAATTATCAATTAACAATATTACGTTTTTTTCTAAAGGAACAAGACGGCTTTTTTTCCCTTTACCAGTTAATTTCATTAAATTCGTGCCATTATATTTATAATCTTCTATAACTACATCAACTGCTTCTTGAACCCTACAAGCTGTAGCATATATAAAAGTTAATAGAACAAGATGCTTTTTCCCACCTTCTGTTGATATATCTGGTTGTTGAAGTAATAATTCAATACCCTCAATCGATAAAAAACTTGTAATTTCTTGATTACATTTCTTCTTAGGAATGGCAATGATTTTTTGAAATTGAAACATATATTCCGGATGTTCAATCTGAAGGTACTTACAAAATGCATGTATAGCTGTCAATCGTTGATTCCTAGTTTGTATCGAACAACCACGTTCAATTTCAACCCAATCTAAAAAATCCAAAATAAAAATTTTATCGATATCTGAAAGAGAAAGCTTTTCTGGACTTTTTGATTTATGTTTTGATGCGTATATCAGCAATAGTTTAAATGTATCTCGGTAAGAGGCGATAGTGTTTTTACTAACTCCAATAGTTAAAGTAAGATAACCAGTCAGATATTTACTTAAAGAATAGGCAAAATCACTAGGCTTACTCATCTTTCACCTCTGGGTATATCCATCCTGTAAGAGATGAAATTTTTGCCTCTATATCTGGATATATTTCTTTTGAGAGTCTGATATATCTTTCTGTAGCTTGAATAGAAGAATGCCCAACATAGGTAGAGAGTACTGGTAAAGCACAATATAAATCAATTCCTTGATCAGACAATTTTTTTATGGAATGACAACAAAATGAATGTCTGAGATCGTGTAATCGAGGTCCTTTTCCTTTTCCGAGATATGGAATACCGCTCTTCCATAATATTTTTCGAAACATGTCTGATACAGTTTTTCTTTTTCGTTTCCCGCCGTATTTTTTTCGAAAGAAAAATTCGCTCTTATCTACGCCCTTTAAAAAACTCTCAAAATACTCTTGACATATTCTTGTTAGGCTATCTGACATTGGAACGATTCGTTTCTTATCAAATTTGGCATGTTTTATGATTAGGGTACCTTTTTCAATATCTATATCTTCAATTTTTAATTCAAGAGCTTCTGTAATTCTTAGCCCGCATCCATAAAGTACACGAAATAGAATCGGATAAACAATATCACTGTTACTTTGTCGCCCAGGTAGTAAATTATCTATTGTCTTAAAAATCCTTGATATCTCGTCTTGACTAAAAATATAAGGAATAAAAGTTTTATTATGTGCATTTTTAATGGTATCGGGAATATATACATCATATCCTCTATTATAAAGATAAATCATGAACTGTCGTATCGTTCCTACCCTATTGGATAATGATTTCCTTGATTCATTAAATCTTTGATCACACCATTCTTTAATTAAACCTTCAGATAACACAGGCTTTTCTAAGTTATATTTACTAAGATGATGATTAAATGACCAAAGCACTCTTTCTTCATCATTGTATTTATAGTTTTCACATCTTTTGAAATCTATAAAATTCTCAATCAATGAATTAAAGGGAGTAATTAATTTATTCATGGCGGTCACCTTTATCTATAGAAGGTACGTCCAGTGCACAAGATAGAAGTTGATTTTCAGCAATTTTCAAGTATATTTTAGTTGTCTCAGTACTTTTATGTGAAAGAATTTCTGATATAACTGGAAGAGGAACATTATTCTCCAAAAGCCGACTACTTAAGGAATGACGAAGTGCATGTGGTCCGTGCTTCTTTCCAGCTGGAACATGAATTCCAGATGATTTCATACATCCAGCAACTACTACATAAAGAGCACCGGTAGTAACATTTGTATATGGTGGACATTCTCTAAGAAAGACAAATGGATTATCAAGGACCTGAGGTCGACCATTTTTTAAATAATCTATAATAGCCAGACCAATCTCTTCTGTTAATGGAAGATTAGTTGGTTCTCCTGTTTTCTGTTGAATAATTTGAATTTGATTATTCTGCCAATCTAGTGATAAAAATTGTAAACCGCAAATATCAGATGATCGCAATCCCAACCGTGCAGCCAATAATATCATTGCATAATCACGTTTTCCTTTTGAATTATGTCGGTCTATACTGTTTAAAAGAGTTTCTACATCCTCCGCAGAATAAGCAGAAGGAATTTCACTGTCTTTTCTCATTTTGATATGCGGGAGTAATACAGAAAGATTTTTTTCTATAATTTTGTTTTTATATAGGTAATCAAGATATCCTCGAATACAACCAATCATACAAGCTACAGTTTTCTTAGTATACATACCACAATGTTCAATAAAATCTTGAAGTAAGTTCATGTTAATATCAAAAATATTGTCTAATTTCAATGAATCAGTAAATTGGCAAAATCGTTCCAAATATAATTTAAGAGATTGTAATCTTGCTTCTGAGACATTAGTACTACGATAATTTAAATATTCTTTTACAGAATTACCAATACATCCACCAAATTCATACTCTTTTCTACAGGAATATCGATTTGATGATAATGTATTATATTTATAACATTCACTTAATTTATTAACGGCACGTACCTTTTCTTCATATGCAGGTACATGGCCTGGTTTGGAAAATGCGAGAAGAACATCTTCCATATATGCCAATAAAAGTTCTTCAGTGTAATAACATATTTCATTCTTATAGGCATATTCTTTAAAGTTTTTCCATACACGGGTATAAGCTTTTCTTCCATATTCAGAGTATTTATATTTCGCTAATTCACTTTCAGCCTTTAATATAAGCTCTGATACTTTCATTGGTTCCATAATTTATCCTCCAAAAATATATGAGTCCGATTAAATCGGTAATTTTATCATATATCTTAGAAGTTAAAAAGGATATGTAAAGTTTTTAAAATACATCAGTTAATATTACTTGATAAATTCTAGAAACTTTACATATCCATATACTTTACATATCCTTTGCCTGGAGCACCCGTAAGAAGACCAAAGCCCTTTGTTTCTAACAAATAATTTAAACGATAGATTACTTCTTTGTATTCAGATGTTTCAATGATAAGATCTCTCTTATTTTTGATAAATGGATTAAATTCTAAACCATAACGATGAATGTACTCCACTACTCTATCCCCCCTGCTAATTTTATTTTTGTACGTTTAATTTTTGCATTATCCTGTTTGTTTAATAATTTAATGGGTGTTAAGGTATCCTTTTTAGCATCTACCACAAATATTTGACTTAAATCGGGGGCATATCTTAAAGTAACCCTTTGTTTAGAATAGCGGTAATCCACTTCATACTCTACACCATCTAATACAATAACGTTATCGGCTGAAACACGACGTTCATATTCTAGCAAAAAACTCTTCTCAATTTCATCTTCTGATAGCCGTTTTATAAGGCTAGATTCATTGAAAAACCGATCTTGAGGAGACAATCCCTTTAAAGAACTATGAACGTTTTGATTATAACTTTTCACATAGGTATGTAATGAGTGTTTAAGTTCATCTAAACTTTTGAAATCTGACATATTAAGTCCAGCCATCCATTGTTGTTTAAGGGTTCTAAACCATCTTTCAATTTTTGCTTTGTTATGTAAAGATTTACATAAGAAAGCTTATGTTAAGAATTTTATTATGTTAAGAAATGCACCATAGATCTTATTATAATTAGATTATTTTATAAATTTCTTTACATAACAAATCGATTATCAACTGTTAATGTGTTTAACTATTTCCTAATTATCATCTCGATAACCTGCCTTTTTTATCTAACTCGATAAAATATTTGGATATAATGTTTGATTTATGAATGATATATTTTTTATTATGTAAAGATAAATGGCTATAGTTTTCAATCATAACTATACTTTTGAGGTTAATCTTTACATAACGAAAAACTTAACATAAGCTTTCTGGGTTGGCGTGCGAGGCAAATTATAATTTAGAGTCGTGCCAATACGAGCAGCCAACAAAGAAATTTGTTTGTTTTTATAAGCAGAGCCGTTGTCAAAACTCAAAATTTTGGGTTTTCCAAACTTGGTTACGGCCGTTTTTAAAACAGACATAAGGTTGACAAAACTGTCATTAAAGAAAATATCTATGCCAACAATGTACCTTGAAGCATCATAAATGATGGCTTGAATCCAGACCTTTTTCTTCTTACCATCAATCTTTAAATAGGGCCCCACACTACTATCGCCATACCAAACTTCATTGATGTGAGCTCTTTCATAACGTCTCATATCTTTATTCGTTGTAGATCCCGTTTCTAAGTTAAGATGATTGATATATCTGTTGACCGTGGATAGAGAAATATCTCCTTTCCTAATCGTACCTTTATCTATGAGATTCTGAAAAATGAGTGTTGCTGGCAGTCGAGGATAGGTTTGTTTCAAGAATTGAATTTGTTCGATCATGTCTTCATCCAGTTTTCTTGAAAGTCCTGTATCTTGGCGGCGTTTTGGCAATAGCGCATCAAAGCCGTGTTTACGGTATTGATAATACCATCGTTCTATGGTTGTGTCAGAAACACGGGTATCATACCCTCTAGGATTTGTGTAAACTTTTTTAGACGCATCCCTAAAAAAACCTTTTAAACTGTTATGTTCTTCAAAGGTTCCGCTAATGATAGGTGCGATAATTGCGTATCTAAATAGGGCAATTTCTCTTCTTTTTTCTTGATTCATAATAAAATTCCTCCTTAAATTCCAAACTATTATGAGCATAAAACATAAAGTTTGAAAAATGAATGAAGGTTATGTGGTTTCAAGAAAAAAAATATTTAAGCCGCGTTTAATTTGCATAAACTGCCTTTCAAAAATAGAAAAACAGTTTTTAGTGATGGAGTCATTTATGTTTAATCCAAAAGCAAACAGCTTTTGTTTCCAGTGACAAAGATATTGTTTAATAACATAGCTGATATTACACTCATCAATGTTTGGATTCGACAACATAATAGGCTCATAGGATTGTCTATTTTCGTAGCTTTTGATAATTGAGAGATGATTTTTTAAGACTATTCTAGAATAAGGCACAATAAACTCTAATAAAAGAGCATGAGTTTTATTACAAAAATTACACTTAACCCTAAGAATATCTAAAGTCTTTAGACCTTCAGGAGTTTTGATAGAACGGGTATAATATCCATGTCTAATAAGTTGTCCTATTTGACCACATGTGCAGGTAATACTGTGAAAAGGTAAATTATCAATAATTTCATTATAATTTTTTTGACTAAAACTCTTGATTTTAGGAGAAGAAATAGTTATCATATGTATGTATACTAGATACTTGAATTAATTCAAGTATCAAAAGGATAGAGACTAACTTTTGCACGGAAGCTCTATCCTTTTCCTTTCTATAAATTTAATAAATAAAGAATAGCATAAAAAGGACAACCATTAAATATTTTGATGAAAATATCATCAAAAATTTAAAGGTTGTCCTTTATTTATTTTGCATAGATTTAAAGATATTACGATCATATAAAGTGTCAATCAACAGCTGTAGTCCTCCCATTGATTAACTATGAAATTATACTACATTATTTGTACATTTTAAAGTGATCACTTGTGTACATATCTATCTTATCATTTATATAAATATAAAATTTGATGTAATTCGACAGTATTCAACATAATTTCTTTTGTATTTTTGTTATATTAAATGAAATAAGTATAATTTAATATATATATTTTATTTGAATTATTAGAGGAGATTTTATGAAAAAAATTTTTACTTTTATTATTTTTATTTTATTTATTTCAGTTTTTGCTATAAAAGTTACTGCATCTACCAATAGTTACTCAATTAATTTTCAAGATAAGTTTACTGTTACAGCATCTATAATGAAAATTATAGATACAGGAGTCTACAATATTAATGATTTACCTATTTTTTATTCTATTTTAAATGATTTAGAATCTGATGACAATACTATGACGTTTTCAGCTGATTTAAATCAACTTTTAATAAGTAAAGGACTTAATTTTACTAGTTCTAGTTCTTACACCACAGAGCAATGGAAATCTGATTCATATTATATTTATGAAAAGAATGCGGAAGATTCTTATGTAGATACTTTTAATCCAATTAATGGTGTCATTACTGAACATAAACGTTTAGAGATTTCAGGCACTAAAGTTAATTTTAGTTATATTCCTAATGGAACTATTAAAATTTTTGTAGGTTCGTGTCCTGCTGGCTGGGTAAATAATGATAATGGTGGTGGAATAGAGATAATATCACTATTAATTCCTAATATAGTACATACAACTTGTAGAAAAGTAGGTTCGTCTTATACATATAATGAAACGTCTACTACAAAAACTTCTATTAGTGATTATTTTACTTCAACAACTAGTTCTTATATTTCTTTTAATTATGGTCAATATTTAATGTACACAGATTTACTAACAAAGACTGTGTTTGAAGCTGCTGGTATACTTGGTTATAGTATAAATCCCGATGTAACTATAACTCTTATTAATGATGATGTTTTAATTATTGATCGTCATGGTTCCCCACATGGTACACCTTTTATATTTACCAAATTTGATCATTACCATCATAGATTTGCTTTTAACCAAAAGTTTAATGCGAATAATTCATTTCCATATTATCAAGATGATTTTACAAATCAATTTATTGATTCTCTGTCAAATTATGATTGTAGTTTATTACCTAATTATGCAAGGTATTTTCATAGATTAGCACCACGTAATGGTGATACATTCTATCAGACAGTTAATAAATATACTTGTACTATTAATAATAGTGAATATAGTTATGAAGTAGTATATGATCAAAATAAGCATATAGTTGATGAGCCTTTAGTATTGGGTACTTATAATTATTATGATCCAGTGAAGGGACAGGATGATTTGCATTGGTTATATGATGTTTATCCTTATTTATTTTGGGGTAATACCAAAACTGATGATTCCAACATTCATGAAAGATTTATATGGAACTATGATTCTGCTTATATATATGCAATAGTTGAAGCTTCATTTCCTAATAGTATTCTAGGGTACGAGCCACTTTATCAGTACAGAGGTGATGAGTTATATCAAGCATTTTATGATGATTATTATCCATCTTGTATGTATGATTTAATGTATTTCTCTTTATTAGATGATCAATTAACTGTTACCGAGGAACAAATGATGTTATAATATTAAATTAGGAGGATATATGGAAATGAATAAATTTATTATTTTCTTTAAGAAATATTTTTGGTTCATACTACAAATTTTTATAATATATCTTTTTGCTAAATGCGTTTTAGACTTGTATAATAATTCGGACTTTTATGAACGTAGCATTTTAAGAAGAAGATATATTTTTGGATACTATCCAATTATCACATTTATTGTATGGTTAATTTGGTTAATATTAAATAGAAAAGATAAGATGACTATATTTAATAAAATTAATTTATATTTACCTATGATAGGAATTTCTCTGCTAGCAAGTTTTTATAATGTTTTAGTAATCACTTATAAACGTGGAAATTTTATTTCATTAGAAATTAAAGGTGATATCATAATATTCTTAATTTTATTTATAATCGGTATTTTTATAACTACCCGTAAATCAGTTAAAAATTATTTATCTTTTGATGTTTTAATAATGATCATGTGTACTATAATTTATTATTTATTTATTTTTTTAAATACTTTCTTTATGTATCCTGGAAGTTATTATTGGTAATATTAATTGATTGTATTGATTTATTTAAGAAAACCTGAATTATTCACGGACACTTTGACATAGGCTTTTTTCCATAAAATTTGGGAAATTAAGGCTATGTTTTTAATTTTTACTGACTTTTTGAATGGCTGTTATCAAAAATCCTCAATTTTAATTGAATAACGTATTGATATATTAGTTTTTCACAAGCACAAAAAGGGAGTTGTTAACTCCTTCATTCTTTATTCACTTAAAATCTTTTTAAGCCTGTTTTAGTGCCTCTGACTGCTTTATTAGTGATTTTATTTTGAATTTTAAATTGATTATTCGATAATAAATCTTCTTAAACAATGTTTTAAATGGAAATGATTCACTTAATTTTATTGTTATCTGTCTACCTGATTTAACTACTTTTCCGGCTATTTTAATCAGTTTTGTCCGTATTGTTTCCATTCGATAAGCTTGCTCTTTTTGTGGCAATACCATTGTTCTAAAGAAATTATTTAAGTTATAAGCCAATAGTTTTACATACATATGATAATAATTTGTATAAAAGGAATGGCTGCTTAGATTACTTAAATTGAAACCTAATTTGCTTTCCTTAATATAATTTTCCATTGTTCCTCTTTGTAAATAGAAATTTGCGACTTCCTTTGGTGTCATTTCTGTGCTATTTGTGACTATGAAAGTTTTCGTTACCAATAACTCATCGGTCTTCTTTTCTAATTTACATATTACTCGTCTGGGTTTTGTCCAACTGCTTGCTTTGTATTCAAATTCATAATATTGGCATAACTTATTACTATCATAAAATCCAGCTTCTATTTCTTTAACTGCTTCATAGAGTTTGTTATTATCTTTTAAGCGTATGACATAGATTACTTGGTTGTTATTATCTTCGCATATCTCATATAATTCAGGTGTCGCAAAACCACTATCCCCTCTAAACAATAATTTCTCTAAATTATACTTGTTATAGAAGCTTATTACTGGCTTAATAAACTCTCCGATCCCGGTTGATGTATAATCACTGCCTTTTCTTAATTTTGCTTTAATGAAATCACCATTAACGCCGTCAAAAAGTACAAGCGGATGGTAACCGTTTTGTTGATAATGGGCGTTATAATTCGTTAGTTCCTGTTCTCCATAGGATTGTACTCCTGTCGAATCACAGTCTAAAATTACAGTTTGAGGTTTTTGAATTTTATATTTTATATCAAGTAAATTGAAATTAGTATCTGTTAGTAAGTGGATATTATCTTTATTTACTTCTTTGTTAATTCTTGATAAAGTCGGTTGAGAAGCAATTTTCTCATTAAATAATGACTTAAAAAGCGGTTCATATTTAAGATCATCTGCACAATTATCTGAATGATATCCGCAAATATGTTGATATATCTTTTGAATTATTTTATCACTTAGCTGATGTTTAGCTTTGACATTAAATGTCTTTTTATCAATGCTTGATTTAATGATAGTAGAAAAACCTAAGACCCCATCAAACTCATGATAAAGAATAAGACCTGAATCACTAGTTAGTTGTCCACCCAAAAAATTTACATTAATTCTATTGCTAAATTTCATTGTTTCTGATATACTTTTCATTAGAAAGCTCCTTTATAATTATATTTTTCATCAAAAAAATTATATCATAAATGGAGCTTTTTTTCTATATATAGGAACAAAAAACAGATATTTTATCATCACCTAATAGGTGAAAATAGAATACCTGTTTTTTCTTTTTATATCGTTAATAATCATTGTTATTTTTATCTACATGAATAATTCAGGGAAAATAGTCCGATTTACTTTTTTTAGTGTGTCAGGCGTGGCATATTGTTGAACTGTAAATATAAATCTGTTCAAAAGCTAATTATTTTCTCTCATCATTGTAAATATAATAGCACTATAATTTCCGGACTGTTCTTTAAAATCATGTAAAACGCAATTTATTATCAGTTCTTATATAAAAATTTAACCACAATGTGAAACACACTCTGGTTTGATAATTAAATATAATTATTTTTCTTTATTACATCTCACAGAGGTTAGGATTAAGTGAATTGGCAAAACTACGTAAATAAAAAGTTTTGCCCATTTCATATTAAGTGGATTGAACGGATTAATGAAAAATTGAAAGTAAAGATTCCTTTTCCAGTCATCGCTGACCAGAAGTCGGAAGAAATATTAATGAAATTATTCGTACCGTGAAAGCTTTACAGACAACAGATCAATATAAAGTGGCAACACCAGCCAATTGGCCTTTTAATTCTCTCATTGGCGATAAAGTAATTTTACCACCTCCTACATCTATTCAAGATGCTAGAACTCGCTTACAAAATGTAGCGCAAGATAATTATAGTTGTTATGATTGGTGGTTCTGTTTTAAAAGTCTAACTTAATGACGTATACGCATCAAATACGTCTTTAGCATGTTTTTCTAACTTAACAATTTTAAAATTATCTTTACGAACACAAATAACCGTAATTAAAGCTTTGGCTTTAATAACATTATTTGTGTTTTTAATGGTTTGACTATATATTGTTTTAACAGAATTAAACTCTTTAACTTTTGTTTCTATGACTAATTTTTCTCCATAACGACAAGCATTAATATATTGAATGTTTACTTCTCTAACAGGAAATATTAGATTTCTGTTTTCTAAATCCTGATAATTAAAACCTATAACAGATAAAAAATGCTCTCTGCCTAATTCAAACCATATTAAATAATTGGCATGATATACAACACCCATTTGGTCAGTTTCATTGTAGCGAACATCAATCTCGTTTTTAGATATCATCATATACACCTCTTTTATTTTTCTTCTTTATTATATATAAAAGTTAGTAAATTGTAAATTCATATTAAAAAAAAGTATGAAATATACTGAAACCTAAAACAATATAAATAAAAAAGGAGATAAAATTATGTCTAAAGTATTAGTTATTAAAGCTAACCCAAAACTCGATGAGGATTCTAATACATTTAAATTATTAGGTATCTTTCTTAAGGAATATGAAAAAAATAATCCGAATGATACTATAGAAACCCTCGATTTATATAAAGAAAACGTGAGACCATTAGATGCGAACATGTTATATGCGATGTTTAATAATCAAGACAATGAGATGATAAAATATGCAAAACACTTTGCCAGTTTTGATAAATATATTTTTGCGGCTCCAATGTGGAATTTAAGCATTCCCTCAATATTAAAGGCTTACTTTGACTATATCTGTTATGTGGGAATCACTTTTAAATATACTGAAACGGGAGCAGTGGGCCTTTTAACTGGGAAAAAGGTATTACATATTGTGAGTCGAGGCGGAGCATATGGAGAAGGGATGGCAAAAGATTTTGAATTAGGAGATAGATACATCCGTGTTATCTCTCATTTCTTGGGAATAGAGCATGTAAAGACGCTTACAATAGAATTAACCAATGTCCTTTCGCATGAAGAACTTGAAAAAGTGCGGTTAATAGCGAATGAACAAGCGATTCAATTAGCAAAAGAGTTTTAAATATCTAAAACACAGTTCACTGTGTTTTTTTTTTATTTTTTTATTTTTTTCTCATATCTAATATCTTTATTGTAGTCAATTTAGTTTTATTATATAATTGATTTATTAAAGGAGTGTTGAGATATGTTTGTAAAAGTAAATAATGAAAATAAAGATATCATGATGCATTATATAAAAAAAGAACCTTCGATTAATTTATTTATTATAGGTGATGTGGAACAATTTGGTTTAGAGGTTAACTTCTTAGATGTTTATTTACAATATAATCATGATATAATCACCTCTTGTATTTTACGGTATTATCAAAATATCATCGTATATAGTGATTCTAATGACTTTAATGAACAAGAAATGGTTTCATTGATTCAATCATTTTCATATGCACGAATAAGTGGGAAAAAATCAGTTATTGATAAAATAGTTCCTTATTTGGATAATGTCAATAAAATTGATGAATGTTATTTTTGTGAATTAAATGAAAGTAATAAACTTATCGATACACACAAAAATGTTAAGAAAGCAAACAAAGAGGATGTCAGCCGTATTTATCCTTTGATGATTCATGTTGGTTTTTCTGCACCATCATATATTGAATCAAATCGGCGTAAAATTGAAAGTGAAGCAGGAAGAATTTATTATTGTGAAGATGATAAAGGAAATGTGATTGCAAGTGCTGCAACAGCGATTGAAACAAGTGTCTCGGCAATAATTGGTGGAGTAGGGACACATTTGAATTACAGGCAGCAAGGATTTGCATCGCAAATTGTTTCTAAATTATGTTTTGACTTATTGAGTGAAAAGAAAAAACCATGTTTATTTTTTTCTAATCCAGATGCGGGTAAAATTTATCATCGATTGGGATTTGTCGATATTGATAAGTGGACAATGATTATTTTTTAATTATACGAAGAAATTACTAAAAAAGGACTTAACATTAAAGTCCTTTTTTAGATATAATATATTATTTAGGAGGACGGAGATTTAATCTCCTCCATTATTATATATATGATATTTGCAGTGAATTTATGAAATATTTTTAATGAAATTTTCTGATCTTAATTTTTCTAAAATAGGATAATCCGCTTCTGTTCGTGAAAAAATAATGTTTTTTTGTTTAACCAAATATAAATGATTAGTCAGTTCTAAATTACCACTTATGACATGTGTGATATAAGCATGTAGATTAACGATAAATGTAGAATATTCATGGGTAATTGACATTAAATATTGAAATTTTCAATTTCAATTTTAATTCTTGTAGAACATCCCATTTTAACTCAGTAAAATGATCCTCGCCTTTTTCAAATTTATCTCCAGAAAATTCATATTGATAAGCGTAAGGATGATGTCCTCTTTAGTAAGCTATTATTTTCTTATCTTTTATGATAATTCCTAAAACTACTTCTAATGTTTTCATATGACCACTTATTCAATTACCATAATACATTTATTTTCATTTTGTTAATTCAATCAATACTTTACCAGTTCTCGTAGCTTCCCATATCATATATATAATTGTAACCTAATGATTTTAATGTTTGTGCAGCTTGACTGCTTCTATTACCTGTGTTGCAATAAACGATAATTTTTGTATTTTTATCGGTAACATAGTTTGTTATTAAACTTCCTATTTGATCATAAGGAATGTTAATACTACCGCTTATTCCATTTACTTGATGTTCTGCAGTGGTTCTTACATCAATAAAGATAGAATTATTAGCGTTATCCTGTAGGATTTGTCTTGCTTCATTACCATTTACTTTTTGAATAGATTGATGATTAGTAGACAATAAAACAATACCAACGATAAGCAAAATAACAATAGAAATGGTGATATATAAAAATTTTTTACTCATACATAATACCTCCTAGGGGTATTATATCATAATCTTTTTAAAAAGAAAATATTTAAAATGAATCATTTTTAGTGTACAATAAAATAGTTAATTGTGAATAGAAGGAGATTTTATGAAAGTTTATATTAAACTCTTAATCCTCATCATGTGGATGACCATTATATTTTTGTTTTCTACTCAGACAGGTGCACAATCTTCAAAATCTAGTCAATTTATTATCGATATTTTGAATTTTCTTCACTTAGATATTAATAGTTTTTTTGGTCGCTTCACAGAATTTGTAGTTCGCAAAAGTGCTCATATGTTTGAATATTTTGTGTTGTGTCTTTTGATCTATTACCTTGTTAAAGATTATTTATCTTATAAGGTTATCATATCAATTTTCTTTTCGTTTTTATATGCTTGTACAGATGAGGCTCATCAATTATTTGTTCCTAATAGAGGGCCTAGTTTTCATGATGTTTTGATTGATACCTCTGGAGCTATAATTGCGATGTGTATACTCTACTTCATTAAAAAAATTAAAAAAAGTGAATTAAAGTCATAATATTTCATCTTAGTAATGGAAAAAATATGAATATTCATAATTATTGTTTTTTGATGGAAAACTAATAAAATATAACTTGTACTAAAAGAAGAGGTGGAAAAATTGGAAAAAAGATTGAATCAATTTAAATTTATTATATTTTATGGTTTAACTATATTACTACTATTTATCATTATTTATTTAGGATTACTACCTATATCCTTTTATAGTAATGGATTTCGATTTTGGATTATTATTATACCTGTATTACTCACATTACCATTTATCCTTAAATATAAACAAGTATATAAAAATGAATCAAAATCGAATATAGATGTTTCTATCGATAAACTTGCGATTAATAAAATTAAATATCTTTATTATTTTTTAGGAGCTTTAGTAGTCGTATTTATTCTTCTAGGTATTTCAACTTGGTCTATCTTTGATTCATCACGCTATCGTGACTTAATGAATGTTACTGAGAGTGAAGAATTTACAACGAATATCCAAAACTTTAGTCAAACTAAGGTACCCATAGTTGATAAAGATTTAGCTTTCCGTTTAGGGGATAAAAAACTAGGTGAATATAAAGGCATGGGTAGTCAATTTACAGTCACTGACTACACGATGATTGAAATGAATGGTGAATTATATTGGGTAGGAGCGTTAGAATATACAGGATTCTTCAAATGGTTAAATAATAAAGATGAAGGTGTTCCTGGTTATATTCGTATTAACGCGACAGATACTTCTGATGTAGAGTTAATTGAATATCCAATGAAATATGTTCCTTCTGCGTATTTTGGACAAGATTTAATGAGAAACATATATTTTTCAGGAAATATGAACAAAGTTTTTAGTGATTACACTGCTTTTGAACTTGATGAAAGTGGACATCCTTACTTTATTAAAACAGTGATTAGTAAAAAATTCGCCTATTCAAGTGGAACAGATGCTATTGGAGTAGTTGTCTGTGATGCTGTAAGCGGTGCAGTTCACTATTATGATTTAGTTGATGCACCTAGTTGGATTGATAGAATACAACCACCAAATATAATAGTTCAACAATTAGGTTATTACGGTAAATATGTCCATGGTTTCTTTAATACCTTATTTGCAAAAAAGGAAGTTTTACAAGTATCTGAAGGCTATAGTTATGTATATAATGATGGTGAATTTTATTTGTATACTGGTTTGACTTCTGTAGGAGCTGATGAATCCATTGTTGGATTTACTTTAACTAATATGAGAACGAAAGATACGGTTTTTTACCATGTTGGTGGAGCAACTGAATTTTCTGCACAAAATTCAGCACAAGGAGCTGTTCAAGATTTAGGTTATAAAGCAAATTGGCCAATTTTAGTTAATTTTGAGAATACGCCTACCTACTTTATGACATTAAAAGATGATGAAGGATTAATCAAAAAATATGCCTATGTGAATGTGAAAGATTATTCTGTTTATGGTATTGGGGATACGATATCCGATGCCCAAAATAGTTACAGACAGAATCTACGAAATACATCAACAAATCCAAATACTGGTTCAAATTTAGTTACTGTGACATCACAAATTGTGAGTATGGCACCAGTTCAAGGCACTTCTACTTATTATTTCATATTGGCTGATGATTCAACTAAAGGCTATATAGTTGCGTACAATGTTAGCTTTGAAGTCCCACTTTCAAAGGTGGGGGATACCGTAACAATTCAATATTATGATGATAATTCAACAAATATTTATACAGTTGAAAGTTTTGATAATCAGGAATTAAATGTCGAATAAAATATAAAAAAGTAAGCATCAGTTACATTACTGATGCTTATTCTACTATATTTGGCAATATCCGACATTTTTTAATGGTACTATTAGAAAAAGATAAATTTAGAATCAGAAACGGTGTGATATTGTGAAAACGGATAAAGAATTTTCATTCCATAGTTATGAAACTGCTTATCTGTTAATAGAACAATTAGCGATTAAAAATATGAATTATGAAAAATCAATTAAAGAAATATTCGAAATCATGGGAAATAAATTGAACTTAGATATATTAGAACTGAATTTGTTTAATAATCATTTGTTTGGTTTTCTAAATAAACATATTTGGAAAAAAAGAGATATTGAAAAAAAGGATTTCATGAATTTAACCTCAATTGTGATGAAAGAATCATTGTTTGATATCTATCCAAACGCAAAGTATATTAAAATTGATGACACAAGTAAGTTAAACCATGAAATCAGGCATTTTCGTACAATTTATACACTTCTCCATATAAAATCAATATGTGCCTTTCCTTTAAGAATAAACGAAGAAATTGTTGGTGAGGTAATCTTAAAACATTTGCTTCAAAAAAGAAAATTTACCGATGATCAAATTAAATTTTTAGTCAAATGTCATGAAATCATAAACGTATTATTCATAAAGGAATATAATACTATTATTCTAGATATGAATAAAAATAATTATGTGAAAATGTTAGAAAATCTTATTTACCCAGTAGCACTAGTTGACAAGAATTACCATCTAATCAGTGTCAATTATGAATTTGAATCTTTGTTTTTAACAAGTTTTAAAAAATTAGAAAATATTGATTTCTTAGAATATATTTCTGAATACAATAGTAAACCAATTATTGATATTTTAGATAAGGCTACTAATCAAATAAGAGCTGAATTTGAAATTTTCAAAATAATTAATAATGAAAAGAAAATTATTCGCATTGTACCGTTTCCTTTAGTCAGTAAAGATATTACTTTGATAGCGATTGTTTTTAAAGATGTTACTTCATTTAAATTAGAAGAAAAACATATCATAAAAATGGCATACTTTGATTTAGCAACAAATTTACATAATAGAAACTATTATCTTCAAATATGTCAAACATTAGAAAAGATGAATTACCAGTCTTTAGGTGTAATTGTCCTAGGTATTGATAATTTAATACAGATTAATGAGCAATATGGACATGAAAAGGGTAATGAAGTGATTATTCAAGTTTCGAATAGTTTGAAACAAGTTTTTCTTGATGCATTTCTTATATCCCGAATCGGAGGAAATGAATTTACGATTTTTATTTTGAATCAACATGAGGATATTATTCTTCAACAAATAAATCAATTAAAAATGAATGTTAAAAATAAATTAAATGAAAACTATATTTCTATAGGCTACTGTTATACGGAAAATCACGCAGCTAATATATATAAAATAATTAATAAAGCGGATACGAATATGTATATAGAAAAAGGGAATAAACTAAAAATTATATAAAATTATTAAGGACCGACTAATTAGTTGGTCCTTAATAATTTTTTCATGTCTTTAGGTAAGGGAATTTCAATTTTAAAAGGAAATAGGGTAACAGGGTGTAAAATCCATACTTCATAAGCGTGTAATGCTTGCCGATTAATAAGAGGTGATTCCTCCCCATATAGTGTATCTCCTAAAATAGGACAATTAATAGAAGCTAGATGAACTCGTATTTGATGAGTTCTACCGGTAAATAATTCTAATCTGATAAATGTATATTTTGGATATTTTTCAATCACCTCATAATAAGTTTTTGCTAATAGCCCTGTTTTTGAAATAATTCTTCTTTGATTATGATGGCGGTCACTTCCAATGGCTTTGGTGATATATCCTTTTTCTGGGTGGGGTGTTTGGACTGTAAGAGCAAGATAATGTCGTTTAATTTCTTTTTTTGACAACAAAAAATCATATAAATTATGTACAAAATAATTTTTGACAAAAATTATAGCGCCACTCGTATCTCTATCTAAACGATGAATATAGCGGATGCGATGATGCTGATTGGTTTGTTGATAATAATTTGCTACCGCGTTAACTAGGGTATTTAGTCCCTTTTTATTGTCAGGGTGGACTTCAATAAAGGGCGGTTTATTGATAATTAATATGAAGTCATCTTCGTACATCTTATCAATAGGAATATTTTGGGCGATGAAATCTATTTCCTCATCAAAAAAAACAGGAAATTTAAGATGATCGTTTGTCTTTAAATGATAATTAAAATCTTGATTAATCTCTTCTTGATTAACCCAGACATTTCGGCTCATCCGTAGTCGATGGATCTCTTTTTTCGATATATGATAAAATTGAAAAATTTCTTCTATTGTCTTGTTGTCAAACGTCTCATCAATTAAGAGTACTAAATATTCTTTTTCGCGTTTATAATTCATAAAATCACCTTATTTATTAAAAATTAATGTTTAATCAGGAAATGATTTGTATATTTATGATTTTTTTAGTAGAATGAAGAAGAGGTGTGGAGAATGAAGAAGGTTTTTCAAACAGTAGTCATGATTTCTTTAATAATATTTACCTACGGATGTAGTCATGTTGTTAATTCTGTAAAAATGGTAACACCAAATGATTTTTCAAAAAATGAATCAATGAGTTATACTTTAAACAGTGACCTAGACTTATTTGCCAATATTAATGTTTGTACGACACGTTTTGAGTTAAATACCAATGAAGACGACAAAATTCAAGTGAAGATTTATTATTCTGATCAAAATGTACGTGATAAGCTTAATTTCAGTTTTGAAAATGATAATTTGTCAATTACGAAAACGGGACAATCAAGCTCTAATTGTTCACAAAATAAAGCCCTTGATTCATACATCATTATTAGTTTACCATATCAGATGAATATAATAAACATTCATTTAAATGCATATAGCTCATTTGCGAATTTCACGGATTTAACAGTTTCTCAACTAGCGTATGATCAAATAAATGGTAATATTTCGTTACGAAATACAGATGCAAATAGAATCACTTTATCAAATGAGAACGGGAACCTAAATTTACAAGATGTTACAACGGTTTCGGCAGAATTGAAAGTGAATAATGGAAATATTACAATTAACACAGGAGAAATTACTGACCGTATATCAATGGATGTTTCAAATGGGAATATTAATATAAAACATATGAATTCTCAGGAGTTGATGGTATCGACGATAAACGGAAATGTGGATTTAGAAACTGCGTCTATTACTGCTTCTGTTGAATTAAATTCAATCAATGGGAATATAACTTGTACGAATGTAAATGAAGAAAATAAACCAACAGATTTGGTTGCATCTATTAATGTAGAAACAACGAATGGGAATGTAAATTTACAAAACGTGTACTTTCAATCAGTAAATTTACAAACAACAAACGGAAATCTAACTTATTATAATCAAGATAAAGATTTCCAAGTTATTAATGCAAAATATCATATAACCAACGGAACAATTGATTTTGACATTAATGGAAATATAATAAAATATTGAATGGGAGTGATTTAATGTTTCAAAATTTTTTTAAGAGTTTCAAACTACCCGATTTTAGTAATATTGATTATAATAATATTTATCAAAATATTGGAAATTATGGGTTAACTGTAATATATGCGATTATCATTTTATTAATTGGTTTAAAATTAATAAAATGGTTAGTTTACTGGATGAACAAACGATTAGATAAATTAAAAATTGATCCTTCTCTAAAATCTTTCCTATCACCTTTAATAAGTATTATATTAAAAGTGACGTTAATTCTAGCTATCATAAATATGTTTGGTATACCTACAACCTCATTTATCGCACTTTTGGGTTCTTTAGGTTTTGCGATAGGTTTAGCATTACAAGGAAGTTTATCTAACTTTGCGGGAGGTATTCTAATCTTACTTTTAAAGCCTTATAAAGTAGGAGATTATATTGAAGCCCAAGGATTTAGTGGTACAGTGAAAGATATTCATATCTTTTATACTGTGTTAGTAACGCCAGATAATAAAAAAATCATAATTCCCAACTCAGGATTATCAAATTCTAGTTTAATCAACTATTCAGCATATCCAACAAGAAGACTCGAACTCAAATTGTCCTGTAGCTATGACAATGATATTCTAAAAGTTAAGGAGATTCTTGAAAAATTGATTAAAGAACACACACTAATACTAAAAGAACCATTACCAGTTGTTTATTTAGGTGAGTATGCGAATAGCTCAATCAATTTTTTAGTTCGAGGATGGGTTAATTCTAGTGATTACTGGACAACTTATTATGATTTAATGCTTCAAGTAAAAGGTGAATTTGATCGTAATGGAATCACAATTCCTTATTCACAATTAGATGTCCATTTAAATAATATAAGTTAAATAGAGAAATAGAGTGATTTTCAAGGATATAATATCTTTGAGAATAGCACTCTATTTTTTTAATAATGTTAATATAAATTACAATTTCCAGAGCGGCATGACCGATTGAACCCCATTTTATTATGACCAGGGCCAGGACCAGGATGTGGGCCAGGACCAGGATGTGGACCAGGACCAGGATGTGGACCAGGACCAGGATGTGGACCAGGACCAGGGTATGGACCAGGATGAGGGCCAGGACCAGGGTGTGGACCAGGACCATAATGATGAAAAGGATAAAAAGGTCTATACGGAATTATTACTGTATTTTGGTAAGGTGGGTAAGGATAATAATTAGGTGGATAAGGAGGGTAATAATTAGGCGGATACGCTGGATAATAACCAGGTGGGTACTGTGGATAAATATTTAAATCAACATCAGGTTGACCATAGCTATAATTAGAATAATCATCTGGTGTATAATTCATGATTTAAGACTCCTTCTTTTATAGTATCGATATATTTTATTCAATTGACCTAATTCATGTGCCTTATTATCTGAATAATAAAAAAGGATTTACTCATTAATGAGTAAATCAACAATTTTCTTGTGAAGAATTAATATCTAATTGCATGAATTCAATTTTGTTTCCATCTGGGTCTTGAACCCAACATTGATAATTTTTATCTTTTCCTTGCATTGGTTCAACATCTAAATGAATTTCATGTTCTCTCATTATGTTGGCGATTTCATTGATATCCTCGACCTCTAAACATAAATGTGAAAAACCAATTACAGGTCTTTCTAATAATAGTTCATTGTATGTAACAAATAGTTCAATAAATTGATTATCACTTACCTTAATATATACAATCCAAGGACGGTTTCTGTCATCGTTTATTTCAAATACTTTTTGAAAGCCTAAAACATCGCAATAAAAAGATAAGCTTTTATCCATATCCAAAACATTATACGCTATATGAGCAATTCCTTTTATCATAATCAACCTCCGTATATTAGTTGTTTCTATTATAACAAATTTTTCCTTAATAATCCAAGGAAAATTATAGTGATATATAAAATACATTATTTGACATTCTTCGACAGTATTATTTTCATACTTGGAATATAATAGAATATAATAGAAGGGAGGATTTATATGAAAAGAATTATTTATACTTCAGTTGTAATATTGAGTTTATTAGTTTTTATGGCATGTTCAAGAAATTCGAATAATCGTACAAATGGTGAAACTTATTATCAAACTACCAATCAAGAAGGTTATAATGCGGTTGAAGAAAATGCTTTTCAAGATACCATTTCAAAAGAATTATCGACGTTTTCAATTGATGTAGACACTGCTTCTTATAGTAATGTCAGAAGATTATTAAATGAAGGTTCAATCCCTCCGAAAGGTGCAATAAGAACAGAAGAAATGATTAATTATTTTACTTACGATTATCCTTCACCTGAGGATGGCAACCCATTAAGAATTATTTCTGAAACTGCACCTTGCCCATGGAATGAGCAAAGAAATTTAACTATGATCGCAATTCAAGGAGAGAAAATTAATAATGAAGATATACCACCAAATAATCTAGTCTTTTTACTAGACGTATCAGGGTCCATGGCTGATAATAATAAACTCCCACTTGTCAAATCAGCTATGAAATTACTGGTTAATAGTTTAAGAGAAGAAGATAAAATTTCTATCGTTGTCTATGCAGGTGCTGCGGGAGTTGTCTTAGACTCTACTAGTGGAAATAATAAAGAAATTATTTTTCAGGCTATCGACCATCTATCTGCCGGAGGTTCTACGGCAGGTGGTCAAGGAATTCAATTAGCTTATAGTATCGCACAAGAGAATTTCCTTGAAGATGGCAATAATCGTATCATTTTAGCAACTGATGGTGATTTTAATGTGGGAATAAGAAGCGAAAGTGATTTGGAGTCTTTTATAGAAACGAAGCGTGATGCTGGGGTTTATTTAAGCGTATTGGGATTTGGTACAGGAAATTATCAAGATTCGAAAATGGAATTGTTAGCAGATAAAGGAAATGGTAATTATGCTTACATTGATACTTTATTAGAGGCGCAAAAGGTATTAATTGAACAAATGGGTTCAACTCTATTAACAATCGCCAAGGATGTGAAAATTCAAATTGATTTTAATCCAGCTACTGTGAAAGCTTACCGGCTTATTGGGTATGAGAATCGGATTTTAAATGATAGTGATTTTAATGATGATAAAAAAGATGCAGGTGAACTCGGAGCTGGTTTTACAGTCACAGCGTTTTATGAAATAATTCCTCGAGATTCACTTGAAGAAATACCAGATGTAGATGACTTGATTTATCAAGAAAATGATTACACAGATTTTGAAGATTTAATGACTATTAAATTACGTTATAAAGAACCAACTAGTGATGAAAGTAAATTAATAGAAAAAGTGATAAAAGTTACTGATATTACTGATGAACCATCTGAAAATTTTATGTTTGCTAGTGCTGTTGCGGAATTTAGTCTTTTATTAAGAGATTCAGAATATAAAAGCGATGCTAATTATGCTGAAATTATCGATAGAGCAACAATCTCTAAGGGCATAGATGTACAAGGCTATCGTGCTGAATTTATTCGGATAGTGGGTTTAGCAAACGAAATACAAAAAGGATTATCAAGATAATCATAGAAATAAAAAAGGGATTATCAAGATAATCATAGAAATAAAAAAGAGATTATCAAGATAATCATAGAAATAAAAAAGAGATAATCAAGATAATCATATGAATATAGAAAAGGGATTATCAAGATAATCCCTTTTCTTTTTACTCTTTAAACGATTCAATACACATGTTTGCTGTTTCTAAACAAACTTGACCAGCAATCTTTGAATGTTCGTCCTCATATTTTTCGCATTCATTTGCGGTTACTTTTGCCAAATGAGCACTAATTAGTGCTATTTCTTTGGCGTGCATTGAATTTCTCGAAAGATAATCAACCGTAATTTGCGCATGCTCAGCACATTCGATTAAACATTTAATGAGTTCACGTCTTTCTTTTATATCAGGAGCATTTAAACTAGCTTCTAAACATTCATTACAAACTTGTGAGCAATCATTTAAAAAATCTATACAATCTTGATATTCATTATTTATAAATTCCATTTTCTTCCTCCTTTGTCAATTTTAGTATTTCTAACATTGGAGGGTAAAATACATTATATTAAAAAATTTGTAAAATAAAACATTTTAAATAAAGTGACTCATCATATCCCCAAAGTATAGGATGATCTTTAGCTTGCGTTCTAAACTCAACCTCTCGCACTTTTCGGTGTGCATCTTTTGCGGCTTCATGGAGCATCTCTTTAAAAAGTTCAGGACTCATATAATGTGAGCAAGATGACGTCACTAAAAAGCCACCTGGTTTCACTAATTTCATTCCTCTTAAATTAATTTCTTTATAACCACGATAAGCATTCATAATTTTTTTAGCAGATTTGGTAAATGCTGGTGGGTCTAATATAACAACATCATATTCCTTTTTTTCTTCTGTATATGTTTTCAGTAGATCAAAAACATTAGCACAAATAAAATTTATTTTATTTTCAACATTATTGAGTTGCGCATTTTTTTTAGCAAGTTCCAATGCACTTTCAGATATGTCGATAGCGTCTACTTGTTTTGCTCCATAACAAGCTCCATGAAGCGCAAATCCACCAGTATGTGTAAAGCAATCTAAAACCGTTGCGCCATGCATAAATGGTTTTATTGCGGCATGGTTTTCTTTTTGATCTAAGAAACTTCCTGTTTTTTGACCACCAGCAATATCAACATAAAACTTGACACCATTTTCACTCATGATGGTTATTGGGTCAAATTGTTGATATAAAAAGCCTTTTTTTTCTTCTAAACCTTCTAATAATCGCACTGAATTATCGTTTCGCTCATAGATTCCTTTGGGTTGAAACATTTCAATTAGAAGTTTCACAATTAAATCTTTATATTGATCAATTCCTAATGTCAAAGTTTGTATGGACAAATAATCATTAAATTTATCAACAATAAGTCCTGGTAACTCATCAGCCTCACCAAAAATTATTCGACAGCTAGTAGTATCCATGATTTTTTTTCGATATTCATAGGCTTTTAGAATTCTATTTTTAAAAAAATCTTCATTAATTTCTTGATTTATATCATGAGTAAGAATGCGTACTAAAATCAATGATTTAGGATTAATATACCCTTTTCCTAAGAATTTTTCTTTATGATTGTAGACACAAACGATTTCACCAGGAAGATAATCTCCATCTATATGGTCTACTTCATTTGCATATACCCAAGGATGATTATTCTCCACCCTTTTTTTTATGCCTAATTTTAAATATACTTTTGTCATAAGTGCTCCTTTTATATCATTATTCCTTACCATTATATACTGTTATTATTTGTTAATACAAGGTTTTTATAAAAATGCATGAGATAACTTTTTTTTGAAAATAATAATTAATGATAAAGGAGTGATTAAAATGGGAAATAAAGCAAATCGAAATATTATCTATGATCATGATAAGCATGCTGTCAATAATGATTATATCAAGGATTTACGGGAACGTAGTGAAATTGTTAATCATGATAAATTTAACGTTGAAGTGGCTAAAGATTTTTCAATACCGGATGTTACAATTGATACAGTAGACTCTAAACAACCCGTTACAGGTTATACGGCAGGACTTATTACTCGTGATTTGGTATCTATGGGGGAAAAAATGATGGAAAAGGAGAAAAATCCAAAAAAATAAAAACAAAAGACTATGAGAATTAATCATAGTCTTTTGTTTGCTTACTTTTACAATTAGGACATACCCCAATCATTTCAAGTTTGTGATTGGTGATAGTAAAATTAGTTTCATCTTCAATTGTATGTTCAAAATCTTGAAAAGGGCAATTCATAATTTCTATTGTTTTTTTACACTCATGACAAATTAAATAATGTTTATGTTGATGGCGGTTTAATATAAAACAAGCTTTAGAATCATCTTTAATAAATGGTTTGAGGACAATTCCTTTCTCAAGAAATGTATCTAGTATGCGGTATACTGTTGATAGATTAATCGATTGATCAAATTTTTGACTGCTGAAATAGATTTCTTCAGCTGTTAATGGAATTTTACTCGATGTTAATATATTTAAAACTGATATCCGCGGTTTTGTATTTTTTAGTCCTGATTTGGTTAACACTGTGTCTTGCTTCATACTATCACCACCTTTACTAACTAATATATATTATATCATAAAAACTGTATTATTTTAAATTTAATTTCTTTTTAGAATAAAATAAAATAAAGAATATTCCATTGATGACAACAATAGTTGCACCTGAGGGGCTATTAATGATAATAGATAAGATTACACCAATAATAACGCTTAATATTGAAACAATAGACGCGTACTTAATAGTAGATTTAAAGCCTTTAGATACTTGTAAGGCGGTGACTGTCGGAAAAATAATCAGACTAGATATTAACATGGTTCCAACAACCCTAATCCCTAAGACAACTGTAATGGATGTTAGAATAGAAATAATATAATTTAATATATTTGTATTTATACCTAATACTTTTGAAAACTCTTCATCATAGGTTAAAGCGAATAAATTATTATATAAATACAATACAGTTGAGATAACAACTACTGATAAAGCTATTGATAAGTAAACATCAAGATTTGTAATGAGTAATATACTACCAAATAAGTAACTTGATAGATCAACTGTAAATCCATTAGTATAGCTCGCAATTAAGTAACCAAACGCAACGGAAAATGAGGCGACAAGTCCAATAGCTGCATCTCCGTGTATCTCGGCTTTTTCATTTAGTTTTAAAATTAAAAAAGAAGCTAAGATTACTAAGGGAATAGAAACCAAAAGTGGGGCCATTCCTAAAACTAAGGCGATTGCGATAGTCGCAAAACTTACATGAGCTAAACCGTCTCCAATCATGGAATATTTTTTTAAAACAAGAAAAATTCCTAAAAAAGAACTGCTCACGGCCACTAGAATTCCTACTAAAAGTGCTTTTAAGATAAATGTTGATGTTATGACGTCTATGATTAAGGACAATGTATCATTCAATTAAAATTCCTCCTGCTTATAAATGTGATGGTACATAGTTTTCACTATTACCGTAATAGATGATATTTTGATTTATATATAATATTTTATTACTAGAGTTTTCTAAGCCACTAATATCATGAGTAACATGTAGAATAGTTACTTTATCTTCAATATTTAAAGTCTTTAATATTTGATTAAATTCTTTTTTAAAACTGGGGTCTAAAGCACTGGTTGGTTCATCTAGTATTAAAATACTTGGCGAATTAACCATCGCTCTAGCAAGTAATACCCGTTGTTGCTCACCACCAGATAGTAAACCAATTTTTCGATCTTTTAATTCACAAATATGTAATTTTTCTAATGCTTGATTAATTTTAATATGATCAGTAGCAGTAATTAATTTTGGATGTTTTTTAGAACCAAGTAGGCCAATGGAGACAATTTCTGAAACAGTAGCGGGAAAATTTCTGTCAGTTGTAAAAGCCTTTTGTGGTAAGTAACCAATTTTATTGTTAAATAGGATTATTTCTCCTGAGTAATTAGGGATTAACCCAAGAAGTGTTTTAGCTAATGTAGTTTTTCCGGCACCATTAGGGCCCACAATACTGATATAATCGCCAATCTCAACAGAAAAAGAAATATTCTTTAGTACTTCAAAATGACCAAATTTTACATTTAAATTTTCTACAGTTAAAGCATTATTCATGGTATTCCAACCCCTTTTTTAAATTTTCAATATTTTCATACATGATTGTTAAATAGGATACGTGATTATTAAAATCATTTTTCGAAACATTTCCAGCACCATTAATTGCTAACATTTCTGCTCCTGTATTTTCAGAAATCATTTGAGCAACTTTAGGGTTTACCAATTCTTCATAAAAAATTGTCTTTTCTCCTGTTGTATTAATTAAGTTAATCAACTCTTGCATTTTTTTAGGTGTTGGTAGTGCATCTGGAGAAAATCCATTGTAAGGTGATTTGTAATTTAAATGATAGTGATAAGCTAGATAACCTAGAACATAATGACCACCAAAGATAATAGTCGTATATTTTGTATGAGAAAACAAATCGTTATAAGTATTATCAAGGTCTTGTAATTTTTGGATATAAATAGCTGCATTATTTTCATAAAAACTCTGATTTTCGGGGTCTACTTTTATTAGTCCATTTAAAATATTATTAACCATTATAATCGCATTATTTGGATCGAGCCAAATATGAGGATCATATGCTGTTGGACTGCTTTTAGATCCTGTTTCATCTGCAGAAGTTAACAAGTGAACACCATCACTCGCCTTAATAATATCTACTTTATCCTCATCTAATACCGAAATGATACTATGTGCCCATACCTCTAGAAAATCACCAGTATATATAAATAAAGCAGAATTTCTAATTTCAAAAATGTCACGAGGTTTCGGTGCATATGAATGTGGTTCTACGCCTGGAGGTAAAATAAGTGTGACATCTACTTTATCTTGAGCAATCTCTTTTGTAAAATCATAAATAGGAAAGATAGTGGTAATTACCTGTATTTTTCCATCATTTTGTTTGTTAATAGATTGACATCCAGATAACATTAGAAGTACTGTAAACAATAATCCCAATGTTAAGCTGTATTTCATGTATTTCATGGGAGCCTCCGTTAATATAATAACTTTATTATATAAATTTCTATCTCTTATTATGCATTATAATAAATGCAAATGCAAATGATTTGCATTTAAATTTATAAAAAAATAAAATGATTGTAAAATATAATAGTATATTGTCAAGGACAATAGTATATTGTTTGACAATTACTAATTATAAAAAACAATCAGATGATATCAAAAGAAAAAGAGAGGAATACTATATTCCTCTCTCAAATTACAAACAATTAACGTCCGTTTCTTTGATTTTTTCTTGCTCTACGGCAATCATTACATCTTACAGGTTCGTTTTCAAACCCTTTTTCTTTATAAAATGCTTGTTCACCTTCAGTGAAGATAAATTCTTTACCGCAATCTTTACAGATAATTTTTTTGTCAGCCATTGTGTCTACCTCCTTCTAAGATAGGTATAATATTTGGAATGTTACTGTCAGTATCTTAGACGAGGGTAAATTCAAATATTAGTGCCTAATGATTTCTTATATATTCTATCACATTATAATTTTTATTTCAATAGTTTTTCAAAAAAAACAGTCAGCATGAAATAAAAAATTATAATCTATTATATTTTTTTGCAAATAGTTGATATTTTATACATATTTGACGAAAAATAATAGTATAAAAGATAATATTTGCATAAATATGGTAAAATATAACATGGAGGTAAAATCATGAAAGAAAAAATATTAACATTGATACAATCAAAAGACTATGAACGGATGACTATTGAAGAAATAGCAGTACAATTAAATATCGTTGATGCTTTAGAATATAAAGAATTGATAAAAGTGTTTGTAAAACTTGAAGATGAACTCATACTTTATCGTGATAAAAATGATCGTTTTGATTTAATTGAAAAATTTGGTTTTAAGCCAGGAACCCTTTCTATTAATAAAAAAGGTTATGGTTTTATAACATTATTAAATGAAGAAGGAAACGATATCTTTATTCCTAAAAATTCATTAAACGGTGCAATGAATCATGACTTGGTTTTAGTGAGAGTTTTGAAGAAGAAAACTGGTAATAATTTAGAAGGTGAAATACTAAAAGTCCTTGAACGTGGAACAACTGAAGTAATAGGTGTTTATTATGAGGATAAAAATGTTGGATATGTAAAAAGTGATGATAAACGGTTTCAAGCACAAGTGGTTATCAATAAAAATAATTCTAAAGGTGCAATGCCTGACCATAAAGTAAAAGTCGTTATTATCAAATATTTATCTGATGTATTAGTTGAGGGAAAAGTTGTTGAAATATTAGGACACAAAAATGATCCAGGTATTGATATTTTATCAGTAGTGTATAAACATAACCTATCAACTATTTTTCCTCAAATGGCACTTGACCAAGCTGAAAAGATGAGTGATATTGTTAGTGATGCAGATTTAATAGGAAGACGTGATTTACGCGATCAAACGATAGTAACCATTGATGGTGATGACGCCAAAGATTTAGATGATGCGGTTACTGTAACCAAACTTGAAAATGGAAATTACAAATTAGGAGTCCATATTGCTGATGTATCGTATTACGTGAGAGAAAACGATGCTATTGATACGGAAGCCTTAAAGCGTGGAACTAGTGTTTATTTGGTCGATCGAGTTATTCCGATGATTCCACACCGACTTTCAAACGGTATATGTTCTTTAAATCCACATGTTAATCGTTTAGTCATTTCTTGTGAAATGGAAATTAACCATGAAGGGAATGTCGTAAAATATGAGATTTTCCCAAGTGTTATCAATACGACTGAACGAATGACGTATAAGAACGTAAACAAAATATTAGTTGACCATGACGAAGAAACTTTAAAACGTTATGAATCTATATTGCCGTTATTCAATGACATGAACGAATTATATCTTATTTTAAACGAAAGACGTAAAAGACGAGGCGCGATTAATTTTGAAACCAATGAAGCTAAAATTATTGTCGATGAAAATGGTAAACCTCTTGATATTCAATTACGTTTAAGAGATGTTGCAGAAAAGATTATTGAAGAATTTATGCTTTGCGCTAATGAAACCATAGCTGAACATTTTCATTGGTTAAATTACCCATTCATTTACCGTATACACGAAACACCAGATGTTGAAAAAATCAAACGATTTTATCAATTAGTGAATGCATTAGGGTATGTAGTAAAAGGAAAAGAAAGTTATGTTCACCCTAAAGCCTTCCAAGAAATATTGGAAAAAGTAGAGAACACAAAAGAGGCTGCGGTAATAAATACCATGTTAGTTAGATCAATGGCAAAAGCACGCTATAGTGAACAAAGCATCGGACATTATGGATTAGCGACTGATTTTTACACTCACTTTACTTCTCCTATTAGACGATACCCAGATACTATTGTCCATCGTTTAATACGAGAATTTGTCTTTGAATCAAAATGTGATGAAAATAATTTTGAAAAATATGCGAATTTACTTAAAGATATTGCCCTACATACTTCAAAATGTGAAAGAAACGCTGTTGATTGCGAACGTGAAGTCGATGATATGAAAAAAGCAGAGTTTATGGAAGATAAAATTGGCGAAATTTTCGAAGGGATTATTAGTTCTGTAACCAATTGGGGAATTTATGTGGAACTACCTAACACTGTTGAAGGACTTGTTCATGTTCTAGATATGACAGATGATTATTATGAATTTGATCAAAAAACAATGTCCTTAATTGGACAACACACCAAAAAAATGTATCGTTTAGGGGATGATGTAAAAGTTAAAGTCATCGCATCAAATAAAGATGAACGAGAAATTGATTTTGAAATTGTCGGAGTAAAAGCCCGCAATCGCACAAAAGTTGTGATTAACCAAAATAACGAAACTAAAAACATGAAATTTAAAGATAAACAGTTTCAAAGCAAAAACAAAAAAACTGTTAAAAAATAAATTCATGCCTCTTTAATGAAATATTTTATATCATTAAAGAGGAAATTTTTTCTTAGGAAGTGAAATAATGGATGAGAAAGTCAACTATTTAGGTTTATTTTGGAAATTCTTTAAAATTGGTCTTTTCACTTTTGGTGGTGGTTTTGCGATGATTCCTTTAATTGAAAAAGAAGTTGTTGCAAATGAGTGGATCGATAAAAAAGAGATTGTTGATATCGTGGCAATTAGTCAAACAATACCAGGTGCAGTAGCAGTAAATATGTCCTTATTTGTTGGCTATAAAATTGCGAAAAAGATGGGGGCAATTGTTGCTGTATTGGGTTGTATAACACCTTCTTTTATAATAATTTTAATGATAGCCATGTTTTTAAATGGATTTCAAGATTTAATTATTGTTCAACATGCTTTTACAGGCATTTTATCAGCTGTTGTAGCGCTAATTATTATTTCAGCTTATAAATTATCTCGATATGCAGTTATCGATTGGCTCACCTTAATTATCACAATTCTTACGGTAGGATTATTAGTCTTTTCGCGTGTCGAACCTATTTTTGCGATTTTAGGTGGAGCATTCACCGGAATTTTAATATATTATCTATTTCCTAAAAAGGTTAGAAGTCTATATCCGAAAGTAGATGATAAAAAATGATTTTATTATTAATAAAATTATTTCTTACATTTATGAAAATTGCTTTATTTAATTTTGGTGGTGGATTTGTGATGATTCCCTTGATTCACTCAGATGTGCTCGCTTTTGGAATTACTGATACATTATTTAAAAATATTATAGCGATTTCCCAAATGACACCGGGGGCAATTGCGATTAATACAGCAACATATGTAGGATATATGATTATGAGCATTAATTACGGAACTTCCTATGGATTTTTAGGAGCATTAGTGACAACACTCGCAATCCCGATTCCTTCATTTTTAATCGTAATATTTATCTCACCTATTCTAGTAAAATATAAAGAACATCCTTTAAATAAAATGATATTTTACGGAATTCGTGCTGTTATAGTTGGACTTATTATTAATGCGGCAGTTATTGTCGCTAAATCTCCATTATTTGCTTATGAAAATAAGGAACAGGATGTTTATAGCCGTTTTCAAATCATGAAGATTTTTAATAATCCTCATTTTTCACATTATATAAATATGGTGAATTTAGGAAGCATTGGTATATTTTTGATTAGTTTATTCCTATTAATTAAATATAAACTAAACCCTATATTTGTTATTATCATTTCGGCAGTTTTAGGGATAGTAATCTTTCAATTTAATGTTTAGACTGAATTAAAAAGGCACACATTAAAATAGACAAAAAATAAAGAAAGAGTGAAAATTATGAGACATTTCTTTTCTCACTTTTTAAGTGCTATTTTGGGTGCTTTTTTGGTTGTTATCGTTATGATTGGATTTAATAAGGTATCTTCCGTTTATCCGATTTATGTCCCTAATATATTCTATAAAGAGCGTATTAATTATAGTGTGAATGTAGATTCGCAAATCATTGCTGCTGTGAATAAAACATTGCAAAATGTTGTTCAGGTAAATAATTATTCAGGAAATACGCTTAAAGGAACAGGGTCAGGTGTTATCTATAAATTAACAGCTGATACAGCTTATGTGGTTACTAATAATCATGTAGTTGAAAACTCGACGCAAATTGAAGTAGAAACAAGTGACGGATATCGTGTTTTTGGAAAAGTTATCGGAACAGATTTAGTTACGGACTTAGCTGTTATTTCCATCCCTAAAGGAGCAATTGATTATTATATGGAATTTTCTGATTCATCAACTTTAAAAGTTGGTGAAAATGTGGTCGCGATTGGAAATCCTTTAGGATTACAAGGAAGCGTGACCTCAGGAATTATTTCATCGAAAGAACGGTTAGTTCCGATTGACACAAATAATGACAGTGTGCCGGATTGGTATGCTAGTGTTTTACAAACAGACGCAGCGATTAACCCAGGTAATAGTGGAGGGGCACTCATTAATCTTGATGGGAAATTAGTTGGCATTAATTCTATGAAAATTGCAGAAAGTAATGTAGAAGGAATAGGATTTTCAATTCCCTCAAACTTAGTCGGCCGCATAATGGCTGAACTAGAAACTAATGGTGTTGTTAATCGGCCAACGAGAATATTAGGAATATCAATTCAAGGTGCAAATTATAATATTTTTAATGCATTACAAATTATGGCAGTTACACCAGGGTCTTTAGCTGATACAATTGGTTTAGTAGTTAATGATTTGATTATTAAAATTGATAACCATGATATTAATAATGTTTTTGATTTGAAATATTATTTAACGACTGCACAACCAAATGATGTCCTCTCCTTAACGATTGTTCGTAATAATCAAACGATTGAAAAAGATATTACTATCACTTAAAAATATTATTTAGAGTTAAAGAACATTTTACCAATGGTTAAATGTTCTTTTATCAATAAATGGATATTTTATAAGAATCATTTGCTTTAAAATCATAATGTTGTAATATATATAAAATATTTACTATAAATTCTAAATAGTGAATATTTTTTTTATAAATGTCCAAGGTGAAACAAATTTAAGTTGGTACATATTATAAAATTAGTATAACTTAAAGCATGAAAGGAGAATTTAAATGCGTAAACAGTTTTCTCTGGAAAGAAATATTGCGATTATCAATTTTTCAAGTAATTATTGTGATACAAGTGATAAAATGATGGACAGTCTGGGTTTTTACCGAGTTTTAGAAAGTTACATTAATATCATAAAAATGAAAGAAACAACCGTTTATATCTATCTAAATAGCGCCGCAATGAAGAAAGACCTTGTTTTAGATATCAAGTCACTATTTAAATTATTGCTAGTATTAGATATTAATGAAATTAAAAAATTAGATGCACATTATGATTATTATTTTCTTGATAAAAGCTTGCTAATTGAATTTATTGAAGAATTTTATAATTATTGGCGTCATTTAGAACGATATACACTTGTTTTTAATAAATATTATGGGGAAGGGATACAAAAAACAAAATTTATCGAGGCAAATAATAATTTTTCGAATTTAGTATTACAAACCTATCGAACAATTAATGAAAAAATATATGGTTATAATCATCGTGTCTATCGTCAGTTAATAGCTGGGGGAAATGCCGGATTAATATTAAATCGTATTTACTGGACACTACCGTCTGTTTATCAAGGACTAGCAGGTATTCCTTTTATTGAGTCGATTGTATTGCATCCACCTTTTATTACATATCCCAAACGTACTACACGTAATGGCTTCTTCAATGAAGTAAGCGAAAATCCGCTAAATAACATCACACTTGATTCTGATAAATGGTTTTGTTATCCAGCTAAGATAGGAAAATCTTTAGCTTATATTTATTTTCATAAAGATTTTATGAGTCAGGGAGTCACACTGTGTAATCTATTTGAATTAGTGTCTATCAATGAATGTAAAAATACTAAACCAGAATTAATATTTGTTTTTGGAAATCCTGATGAACAATCGAAAACTGTCTTTCATTGTGATAAAGAAAATGATTGTATTGTAGGATATATCTCATATGATGAAAATTATGACTATTTTGGTTATATGAAAAAGATGGCGTTAACTATTCATAATATTAGAATGATTGAGCAAAATGCTTTGCCAATTCATGGAGCAATGGTGAGTATTGTAATGAAAGATGGGAAAAAAGTAAATATTGTCATTATTGGTGATAGTGGCGCTGGTAAATCTGAGAGTTTAGAGGCTTTAAGAATGGTGGGTAGTAGCTACATTAAAGACATGAAGGTAATTTTTGATGATATGGGCACCCTTGTTATAGAAAATGACATCATGATGGCATATGGAACGGAAATTGGAGCTTTCATTCGTTTAGATGATTTAGAAATAGGATATGCTTATCGAGAAATCGATAGAAGTGTTTTTATGAATCCTGATAAAGTCAATGCACGAGTAGTTATTCCTGTATCAAATTACCATGATATTATATGTGGACATTCAGTAGATATGGTGTTTTATGCAAATAACTATGAGGATGGCGAGGAAATAGAATTTTTCTCTAATAAACAAACAGCAATCAAAACATTTATACAAGGTAAAAGAAAAGCAAAAGGTACAACTACTGAAAGTGGTTTAGTAGAAACTTTCTTTGCTAACCCATTTGGACCGTATCAACGGCAAGCTCAAACAAAATTACTAATCGAAAGTTTTTTTGATCACTTATTTAAAAACGGAATTCCTGTGGGACAGATTAGAACACGCTTAGCTATAGATGGTTATTCTCAAGAGGGTCCTAAATTAGTAGCGAAAAAATTATTTACCTTTATCCAAAAGGAAAGCAAATAAATGATAATAGCAAAGTTAGAAAATAACTTTTATAAGTTAGAACTAACTTTTTTGTTTCTTATAGGCAATGTTGTTATTTTTCTGAAAATGTTAATCAATTTTATTGATTAAACATATACTAAGTATTATAATAAACATATGAACAGTTATTCATATGAGGTGATAAAGTGGAAAAAAGTGATCTTGTTTGTGAAAGTAATGTGATACATGAGGATGTTATAGAAAAAGTTAGCCCTATGATACCCTGTCCAAAGGAAATAAGCAATTTGGCGAATTTTTTTAAAGTATTAGGTGATGATACTCGGCTCAAAATAATTAGTGCCTTGTTAAACGCTGAAATGTGTGTTTGTGATATTTCTTATTTATTAAATATGAGTCAATCACTTATTTCACATCAACTTAGAGTGTTAAGAGTTGCTCGCTTTGTTAAATTTCGACGTGCAGGAAAGGTTATCTATTACTCTTTAGATGATGAACACATTGAAATGATAGTTAAATTTGGTATTTTGCATCTTAATGAAAGAAGTGAAGTAGATGAATAAATATAAATTAAGTAGACAATCCTATCCTAATAAAAAATTGATGAATGAATATATCTATGAAATAGATAATTTAAATTGTGCTAATTGTGCGTTGAAAATTGAAAATAAAATTAAACAATTAAATGATGTTTCTTACGTTCATCTAGATTTAGTGAATAAAAAGCTTATGATTAGATCAAATAGTGATAATTTAGATTTGTTAAAAACAGTCAATAAAATTGCTGATAAAATCGAACCAGGTACAAAAATTAATGAATTAGAAAATAAATTAGAAGAAAACCATCTTTTAAAGCTAATAAGTTTAATGTTTGGTGTCGTTTTATTTATTTTTGCTTATATCAGTAGTTATACGATGTTATTTATTTTCTCATATGGTTTAATAGGCTATGGAGTGATTTATAAAGCATTCAAAAATCTGTTGAGGGGTAATTTATTTGATGAAAACTTCTTAATGGTAATCGCTACTTTAGCTGCAGTTTATGTTAAATCTTACCCTGAAGCTGTTGCTGTAATGTTGTTTTATGAGGTGGGTGAATTGTTTCAAGATTTAGCCGTCGGGAAAAGCCGTAAGTCTATTAAGCAATTGATTGATATTCAACCTAAATTTGCTCATTTAAAACTAGAAAATCATTTAAAAAAAGTTAATCCTCATGAAGTTCAAATAAATGATATTATTGTTGTTAAACCAGGGGAAAAAGTGCCATTAGATGGGGAAATCATTGAAGGAGAGTCATCATTAGATACTTCACAATTATCAGGAGAATCTGTACCTAAAGAAGTTACAATAGGTAATGAAGTGTTAGCGGGTTTTATTAATTATAATGGATTGTTAACGATAAAAGTCACAAAAAGCTATCAAGATTCTGCAGTTAGTAAAATATTAGAGTTGGTGCAAAATGCACAGAGTAAAAAAGCAAAAGTGGAAAAATTAATTACAAAGTTTGCGAGAATATATACCCCTATAATAATCTTTTTAGCGTTATTAACAGTTGTATTGCCGATTTTTTTTATTCAGAATTATCAATTTAATGATTATCTTTATCGTGGGGCAATATTTTTAGTTGTTTCATGCCCGTGTGCATTAGTGATATCAATACCCCTTTCAATATTTGGTGGAATCGGTGCATCTAGTAAACAAGGAATATTAATTAAAGGTGGTAATTATTTAGATGTAATAAGAAAAACAAATGTCATGATATTTGATAAAACAGGGACATTAACAAAAGGTAATTTTGTTGTCACAAAAGTTGAAAATTTTGATAATAATTTAGCTAATATGATTTTAAAAACTATGTATGCTGAAAGTCAATCTAACCATGCAATCGGAAAAGCAATTGTCAAATATCAACCTCTAAAAATAAATCAATCTAAAATCAATTTTTTTGAAGAAATATTTGGTAAGGGAATTCATGCAGTTATAGAAAATGATGATGTTTTAGCGGGAAATGCTAATTTATTGAAAGAAAAAGGAATCAAATTTCTAGAGACAAATGAAATCGGAACAATCATTTATGTGGCTATTAATCTCCAATACGTTGGTTATTTTATTATCACAGATGAAATTAAAAAAGAAGCAAAAGACATGATTGCACAGTTAAAAAAACAAGGTGTAAAAAGAACCATTATGTTAACAGGTGATAGTCAAGAAATGGGAGAGTTTGTAGGGAGAAACTTGAGTATAGATGAAATTCATGCTGCTTTATTACCACATGAAAAGGTTTTGTTTTTAGAAAATCTAAAAGATAAAAATCCTCAAGACACTATAATGTTTGTTGGTGACGGTGTGAATGACACTCCGATTATGAAAAAAGCAGATGTTTCTGTTGCTATGGGTGCTCTAGGGAGTGATGCGGCTATAGAAACAAGTGATGTTGTGATTATGAATGATGACTTAAGTAAATTAATTATTGCTAAAGAATTGGCGAAATTGACCAATAATAAAGTATGGCAGAATATTATTCTTGCTTTAACTGTGAAATTTTTCGTTTTGATATTAAGTGTTTTCGGTTTAGCAACAATGTGGGAAGCAGTATTTGCTGATGTAGGGGTTACAATACTTGCCGTTTTTAATTCAATTTTAATCTTAAACTACGGAAGAAAGAGAATTACTAAATAAATACCATAATAAAGAAATTTTCTTAAATAATATTGTCAATTTAATATCATAATGAAAATAGAAAAATTATTTTTATGGTTTAATAATTTTGTTCTTAATGGTATAATAGAAAATATTGGAATTAAACCATTAGAGGTAGAAATTATGAGAGAGTTTATAAAGAAATATAAGAAGAACTTTTTGCTTGTATTAATTCTTGGTTTTGCAGTCTATTTTTATATTCTAATAAAACAAGATGCAAGACCAATTGCAAATAAAATTGTGCATAGTCATTTTAACTATTTGTTACTAGTTTTCGGATTATTAATTAGTTATATTTTTTTAGAATCTATAGTTATATTTTTGTTTGTGAGAAAAAAAGCGAAAGGGTTAAATGTCTTAGATACATTTCGAATGAATTTATCAACACAATTTTTTAATTCAATTACACCATTTGCTGCCGGGGGGCAGCCTTTTCAGATTTTTTATATGAATTCGAGAGGTTTAAAAACCAAAGACTCAACGAGTATTGTTTTGATGAATTTTATCACGTTTAACATTGCTTTTGTCATTGCCGGGTCGTTTTGTTTAATATATAAATATGCTTATTTTACGCAATTTATTGGTGGATATATATTATTAATTGGTTTTGGAGTGAATGTATTTATCACGGTTATTACCTTCATATTAGCTTTTTCTAAAAATATTTATCATGTATTAATGGAAATATTGTGGGTTAAAGTAATCAAATGGCCTATTTTAAAAAGATTTAAATTAGAAACAAAAACAGAAAACATTCGTAACACCATAGATGATTTTAATCGTGAGATTAAAGAGCTTAATAATAATAAAATCTTATGGATTGAGGCAGTAGGATTACATCTTATTAGAATTATTTTATACTATGCTATTCCTTTATTTATATTTATTGCTTTAGGAGAATCAGTAAAAGGGAATGAAGTGAATTTAATAGTAGCTGCTTTCTTTGTCGCAATGGTTATGTCATACATTCCTACGCCTGGTGCAAGTGGGGGAGCTGAAGGGCTTTTTGGTATTCTATTTAGTGTCTTCTTTATAAAAGAATCCTATATTGCAGCTTTACTAATCTGGCGTTTTCTTACTTATTATTTAGTATTAATAATTGGCTTTGTTGCATTACTGACTTTAAGTTATAAAAAAGATCTTGTAGAATTAAATGGGTCTTCAGATGAAATCGTTCTAGTTGAAGTGAGGTAATAGGATGAAACCTAAAACAAAAAAATATTTATTTTTAATAATTGGTAATCTGTTAAGTGCTTATACAGTTATTTCCATTTTAAAACCGAATGGATTAATGACAGGTGGAATTACTGGATTAGCTAGAATAATAGAAAGAGCATTTCATAATGGTTTTAGATTAGATGCTTTTCTTAATCAATATTTATTCAGTATTGTATATTATCTTTTAGCGATTCTAGTTTTAATTAGTGCGTATTTATTCTTGGGCAAAGAAGATGCGATTAAGATTGTCTTTTTATCCTTAACTTATCCTTTAATGTTATTTCTATTTACATTTATTAATTTACCTTCTATGATTGTCCTCGTTCATACAAATAATGGGGATTCATTTACTGATTTATTAATTCCGACAGTTGTATACGGAGTTCTATCAGGATTTGGTACTGGAATGATTTTAAGAAGTGGATATACATCGGGTGGGTCGGATACGATTGCGAAAATTGTTTATCGTAGACTGCTTCCATTTTTAAATTATAGTCAAGTATTATTATTAGTAGATGGCATCATTATTTTTTCTGGCGTATTTGTATTTGGTGTTAGGATTGTTGGATATGCACTTATCACAAAATATATTAATATGAAAGCTATTGATGTGATGGTTTTAGGAATTGGTAATAAACGAGTAAAAATGGAAATTGTAAGCACACAATATCAAGAAATCACGCCTTACATTCAAAATTATATTCATCGTGGTGTTACATTAGTTGATGTCGAAGGCGCTTATTCTAAATCAAAATTAAGACAAATCATCACCATTTGTACACCGAGAGAAAGTTTGCAAATCAAGAACTTTATCGCATTAATCGATGAAGATGCATTTATTTATGTTGTACCATCTTCAACGGTATGGGGAAAAGGATTTAGAAATATACATCAAGATGAATTATCTTAATAATTCACAAGATGAATTATCTTAATAATTCACAAGATGAATTATCTTAATAATTCACAAGATGAATTATCTTAATGGTCTTAATAATTCACGAAATGAATTATCTTAATTGACAAACATAAAGAAAAGACATATAATATTATCAAATATGAATCGATGATTGAAAATAGTAAAAGTAAAGAGTGTTACAGCGAGCTAGGGATGGTGTAAACCTAGTACAATTATTACTTTGAACGCCTTCAGGAGATTGTTAGTGAATTATAGTAGCTAATGACGTTAACTTGCGATAAAGTATGAGGTGGAATATTATTCAATTAGGATGGTACCGCGATTTAGTCGTTCCTTTACAAGGGATGGCTTTTTTTTATTTTAAGGAGGAAAAAAATGCTTGAAAATTTGAAAATCGAAATCACTAATTTATTAAAATCTCATTACCCAGCTTGTTCTATTATTGTACAGGAACCGAAAGATTTCTTAATGGGAGATGTAGCGATACCTTTATTTAGTATTGTAAAAACGACTAAAGAAACGTTTGATGATAGTTACATGAATATTAAAAAAATACTTTTAAATGAATTTTCAGAGGATATCATACAAGTAGAACTCGTTGATGGATTTATTAATTTATCGGTCAATAAAAAGAAAGTGGCATTAAGTGTCTTAAATAATATACTTCTTCTAAAGAACAAATATGGCACTTCTAAGATTGGTAATAAAAAGACAATGGTCATTGATTTTTCATCGCCAAATATAGCTAAACCATTTTCAATAGGACATTTACGTTCTACTATTATAGGTGAAGCATTATCAAACTTAAATGAAAAGTGTGGGTTTAAAGTGGTACGAATTAATCATTTAGGAGATTGGGGAACTCAATTCGGTAAATTAATTGTGGCTTATGAAAAATGGGGAGATGAAAAAAAGGTAAGAAATGATCCCATTAATGAACTTCTTGCTCTATATGTTCGTTTTAATGAGGAAGCACAAAATGATGAAAGATTACAAAATGAAGCTAGAATTGCTTTTAATAAACTTGAAACTGGTGATGTTAATTATTTAAAATTATGGGAATGGTTTAAAGTAGAATCTTTAAAGGAATTTAGAGAAATGTATGAATTATTAAATGTATCATTTGATTCTTATGCAGGAGAATCTTTTTACAATGATAAATTGGTTGATGTGGCAAAGGAATTAGAAAATAAGCATTTATTAGTAGAAAGCGAGGGCGCGATTATCGTTCCCTTAGAAAATATGACACCAGCGTTAATCAAAAAAAGTGATGGCTCAACTCTTTATATGACTCGTGAATTAGCGGCGGTATTCTACCGGAAAAACACCTATCATTTTAATAAAATGTTATATGTTGTGGGAAATGAGCAAACACTTCATTTTAAACAATTAAAAGCAATTATATATAAAATGGGATACGATTTTGGTTGTGAAATAGAACATATTAATTTTGGTCTTGTTTTGCAGAATGGGAAAAAGATGTCTACTCGTAAAGGAAAAACAGTTAAATTAAAATCTGTTTTAGATGAGGCGATAAAAATTGCAGAAACGACGATTGAAAAGAAAAATCCTAGTTTGATGAATAAATCCAATATTGCTCAAAAAATAGGTGTGAATGCGATTATTTTCAACGATTTAAAAAATCATCGATTGCATGATATTGAATTTAATATAGAACAAATGCTTCAATTTGAAGGACAAACAGGCCCTTATTTACAATACACAAGTGTCCGAATTAATTCGATATTATGTCAATGCACAATGAATCTTACTGATTTGGATGAATCGCTTATTGTGAAAAATCATTATTTTAATTTAATTCGCAGTCTAGATAAGTTTCAAAGTATCATAGAAAAATCAGTAATAGAGGAAGCACCCTCTATTTTAGCCCAATATGCATTGAGCTTAGCGAGTCTTTTTAATACTTTTTATAGTTTAGAACGTATAATTGTTGATAATAATCTTGTGAGAGAGACAAATTTAAAAATTGCTTATTGCGTAAAAATTGTATTAGATGAGAGTATGCGTTTATTAGGCATGCAAATGGTTGAGGAAATGTAATTTTTAATTATCTAAATTCAAATAAAGAAAAAAATGGCTTCAATAATAGAAGTCATTTTTTATCACCTGTGTTAAATTTTCCTACTTAGTTTTATGGAGTTATCAAGTATTTTATTACTAGTAATTGGCAAAATGGTTCTCTAAATCCTCAATGAGATTAGTTGCTGTCATAATTCCCGTTGAGGAATAATAAATTTCTGAATTAGTAGTATGAATTTGGTTTACTTTGTTGTTAGATAAATTTTGAAGATTGAATTGACTAAACCAATTCATTTGTCTTGCTTGGCTTTTTTCATCATAGGTAAAATATAAAATAATATTTACATTTTTTTCAATTGTTTTAAAATCGTTTTTTGTGATTTCATTCTCTAAAACATTATTTGAATTTGGTAATTGGTTTATCCCTAAATTGTTTAAAATTGTCCCGATAAAGCTAGTTTTCAAATATAAAAACGTAGTATCCGGAAAGAAGCC
>CAWGPU010000005.1:0-1000000 GCA_963824615.1 uncultured Haloplasmataceae bacterium
ATGGTCTAAGAAAATTTGCTTAGACATTTCTAGTTTACCGGATAATTTCTTACCCACATTATTTGAAAAAAACTGATTCTTTTCAAAATTAATTGAAATAAAAAAAACTCCTAATGGAGTCATTTTGGTGCCTAGAACCGGGATCGAACCGGTACGGGATTTAACTCCCGCAGGATTTTAAGTCCTGTGCGTCTACCTATTCCGCCACCCAGGCATTTAATTTTTCAAATGGAGGCGCCAATCGGATTTGAACCGATGATAAGGGAGTTGCAGTCCCGTGCCTTACCACTTGGCTATGGCGCCATCAATACATAGTATATGATGATAGAAATAAATGAGAATGATTATCAAAAAAATGGAGCGGGCGAAGGGAATCGAACCCTCATCCCCTGCATGGCAAGCAGGTATAATAACCATTATACTACGCCGACAAAACTGGTCGGGAAGACAGGATTCGAACCTGCGACCTCCTGGTCCCAAACCAGGCGCTCTACCAAGCTAAGCTACTTCCCGAGTTATTATTTAATTTTTTATGGTGCGCCCAGCAGGAGTCGGACCCGCAACCTTTTGATCCGTAGTCAAACGCTCTATCCAATTGAGCTATGGGCGCATTAATGGCGGTCTCGACGGGAATTGAACCCGCGGTCTCCTGCGTGACAGGCAGGCATGATAACCGCTACACTACGAGACCATATGCTTTTTTTTATCCTGGTGACCTGTACGGGATTTGAACCCATGTATGCATGCGTGAAAGGCATGTGTGTTAAACCGCTTCACCAACAGGCCCTAATTTTTGGCGCCTCAACTAGGATTTGAACCTAGGACCCCATGATTAACAGTCATGTGCTCTAACCAACTGAGCTACTGAGGCATTTAGAAACATCTATCAGATGTTTTTTGCCTGGCAGCGTCCTACTCTCGCGTGAACTACCATCGGCGCTATAGAGCTTAACTTCTGTGTTCGGGATGGGAACAGGTGTTTCCTCTACGCTATTACCACTAGACATCATTCTAAGAGATATCTCTTAAAACTTCTATGAAAGATAATTATTTTTTCAAAGAAATAATCAATCTTTCAAAACTAGATAATGTAAGTATTAGTTACTCATATCTATATGACTTAAATCATATTTATTAGGTTAAGTCCTCGAACTATTAGTATCAGTCAGCTACATGTGTCACCACACTTACACTTCTGACCTATCAACCTTGTAGTCTTCAAGGGTTCTTACTTCTTTAAAAGAATGGGAAATCTCATCTTGAGGTAGGCTTCACACTTAGATGCTTTCAGCGTTTATCCCTTCCATACTTAGCTACCCAGCTATGCCCCTGGCGGAACAACTGGTACACCATTGGTATGTCCATCCCGGTCCTCTCGTACTGAGGACAGCTCCTCTCAAATTTCCTACGCCCACGACGGATAGGGACCGAACTGTCTCACGACGTTCTGAACCCAGCTCGCGTACCGCTTTAATGGGCGAACAGCCCAACCCTTGGGACCGACTTCAGCCCCAGGATGCGATGAGCCGACATCGAGGTGCCAAACCACATCGTCGATGTGAACTCTTGGATGTGATCAGCCTGTTATCCCCAGGGTAGCTTTTATCCGTTGAGCGACGGCCCTTCCATTCGGCACCGCCGGATCACTAAGCCCGACTTTCGTCCCTGTTCGACTTGTAAGTCTCGCAGTCAAGCTCCCTTATGCCTTTGCGCTCTTCAAATGATTTCCAACCATTCTGAGGGAACCTTTGGGCGCCTCCGTTACTCTTTAGGAGGCGACCGCCCCAGTCAAACTGCCCGCCTGACACTGTCCCCCACCCCGTTTAAGGATGTAGGTTAGAACTCCAGTGCAACAAGGGTAGTATCCCAACGTCGACTCCACCAAAACTAGCGTCCTGGTTTCATAGTCTCCTACCTATCCTGTACATGTTGCACCGAAACTCAATATCAAGTTACAGTGAAGCTCCACGGGGTCTTTCCGTCCTATCGCGGGTAACCTGCATCTTCACAGGTACTATGATTTCACCGAGTCCACCGTTGAGACAGCGCCCAAATCGTTACGCCTTTCGTGCGGGTCAGAACTTACCTGACAAGGAATTTCGCTACCTTAGGACCGTTATAGTTACGGCCGCCGTTTACTGGGGCTTCAGTTTAATGCTTCGTTTCCTTACATTTCCCCTTAACCTTCCAGCACCGGGCAGGCGTCAGCCCCTATACTTCACCTTTCGGTTTAGCAGAGACCTGTGTTTTTGTTAAACAGTCGCTTGGGCCTTTTCACTGCGGCTTGCTCTCACAAGCACCCCTTCTCCCTAAGTTACGGGGTTATTTTGCCGAGTTCCTTAACGATGGTTCTCTCGCGCGTCTTAGGATTCTCTCCTCGCCTACCTGTGTCGGTTTGCGGTACGGGCACCATAATAATTAGCCCTAGAAGCTTTTCTTGGAAGCTTGACATCGGGTGCTTTGCATCAATCTGCTATCTTTCACAGCTCGACTTATGTATAGCGGATTTGCCTACTATACTTTCTCGCTGCTTAGACCCACTCTTCCATCCGTGGGCTCACCTTAGCCTTCTCCGTCACTCCATCAGTCATTATGGTGGTACTGGAATTTCTACCAGTTGTCCATCGGCTACGCCTTTCGGCCTCACCTTAGGTCCCGACTTACCCAGAGAGGACGAGCCTTCCTCTGGAAACCTTAGGCTTTCGACGGATAGGATTCTCACCTATCTTCTCGCTACTTACACCGGCATTCTCACTTCTAACCTCTCCACTAGTCCTTCCGGTCTAGCTTCTCCGTTGTTAGTACGCTCCCCTACCATCCCATTACAGAATCCGCAGTTTCGGTAAAACGTTTAGCCCCGGTACATTTTCGGCGCAGAGTCACTCGACTAGTGAGCTATTACGCACTCTTTAAATGGTGGCTGCTTCTAAGCCAACATCCTAGTTGTCTATGTGTCTCCACATCCTTTACCACTTAACGTTTATTTTGGGACCTTAACTGGCGGTCTGGGCTGTTTCCCTTTTGACCATGGACCTTATCACCCACAGTCTGACTCCCGTTGTTACTTACTGGCATTCGGAGTTTGATTACATTCAGTACCTCGAGGTGAGGCCATCGTATATTCAGTGCTCTACCTCCAATAAGCTTTCTTAACGAGGCTAGCCCTAAAGCTATTTCGGGGAGAACCAGCTATATCCGAGTTCGATTGGAATTTCACCCCTAGCCACACGTCATCCGGGCCTTTTTCAACAGGCTACGGTTCGGGCCTCCAGTTGGTTTTACCCAACCTTCACCCTGCACATGGCTAGCTCACTCGGTTTCGGGTCTACGACATAATACTTTCGCCCTATTCAGACTCGCTTTCGCTTCGGCTCCGGTTTTTCTCCTTAACCTTGCACTATATCGTAACTCGCCGGTTCATTCTACAAAAGGCACGCCATCACCCGTGAAATTTTCATATTTCATAGGGCTTTGACTATTTGTAGGCACACGGTTTCAGGTTCTATTTCACTCCCCTCCCGGGGTTCTTTTCACCTTTCCCTCACGGTACTGGTTCACTATCGGTCACTAGGTAGTATTTAGCCTTACGAGATGGTCCTCGCTAATTCCGACCAGATTCCTCGTGTCTGGCCGTACTCAGGATCCCACTTTGGTTTAACAGTATTTCAATTACAGGACTCTCACCTTCTTTGGTTGACCTTCCCATGTCATTCATTTATACTGTTTCTTTCCAGTTATTGTGGTCCTATTACCCCATGTTGCCATGGTTTGGGCTTTTTCCCTTTCGCTCGCCGCTACTTAGGAAATCGAGTTTTCTTTCTTTTCCTCCAGGTACTTAGATGTTTCAGTTCCCTGGGTATGCCTCCTGTTACCCTATCTTTTCAGGTAACGGTTATAGGATATTACTCCTATAGGGTTCCCCCATTCGGATATCACCAGATCTGCTCACTTACAGCTCCCTGATGCGTTTCGCCGTTCGTTGCGTCCTTCTTCGGCTCCTAGTGCCAAGGCATCCTCCGTGCGCCCTTATTAACTTAACCTAAAGTTATTTTTAATAAGAGATTTTCTTTTACGCGCATTTTTTATATGCTTTAGCTTTAATTAATAATCAATCCAATTTGTCATGATTATTAATTGTTCTCTTTCTTACATTATCCAGTTTTCAAAGATCAATTTCTTTTCTTAACATTTCTTTGGTGGAGCATAAGGGATTCGAACCCTTGACCTCCTGCGTGCAAGGCAGGCGCTCTCCCAGCTAAGCTAATGCCCCATTGTCATCTTTAGCCCGCTTTTTTAATTGGTGGGCCTGAATGGACTTGAACCAACGACCTCACGCTTATCAGGCGTGCGCTCTAACCACCTGAGCTACAGGCCCACGTTAGAGTCAGTTTTTTTTCACCTGAGAGTAAAACTCTCAAAACTAAACAGAACTATCACTAGTTATTACTTTTCGTACATTTATGAATATTTCTACAGAAATATTCATTGTTTTTCTTAAACATCTTTTGAATATCTTAGAATACTCTGAATATTCTTGGATGTCTTCTTTCTCCTTAGAAAGGAGGTGATCCATCCCCACGTTCCCGTAGGGATACCTTGTTACGACTTCACCCCAATCATCTGTCCCACCTTAGACGGCTCCCTCCTATAAATAGGTTAGGCCACCGGCTTCGGGTGTTACAAACTCTCATGGTGTGACGGGCGGTGTGTACAAGACCCGGGAACGTATTCACCGCGACATGCTGATTCGCGATTACTAGCGATTCCGACTTCATGTAGTCGAGTTGCAGACTACAATCTGAACTGAGATTAGTTTTTTGAGGTTTGCTCCACGTCACCGCTTTGCTTCTCTTTGTTCTAACCATTGTAGCACGTGTGTAGCCCAGGCCATAAGGGGCATGATGATTTGACGTCATCCCCACCTTCCTCCAGTTTATCACTGGCAGTCTCGTTAGAGTCCTCAACTTAATGTTAGTAACTAACAACAAGGGTTGCGCTCGTTGCGGGACTTAACCCAACATCTCACGACACGAGCTGACGACAACCATGCACCACCTGTCTCTGATGTCCCCGAAAGGAAAGGTATATCTCTATACCGGTCATCAGGATGTCAAGGCCTGGTAAGGTTCTTCGCGTTGCGTCGAATTAAACCACATGCTCCACCGCTTGTGCGGGTCCCCGTCAATTCCTTTGAGTTTCAGTCTTGCGACCGTACTTCCCAGGCGGAGTACTTAATGCGTTAACTTCAGCACCGAGGTTTCCCCCAACACTTAGTACTCATCGTTTACGGCGTGGACTACCAGGGTATCTAATCCTGTTTGCTACCCACGCTTTCGTGTCTCAGCGTCAGACACAGGCCAGAAGGCCGCCTTCGCCACCGGTGTTCCTCCACATATCTACGCATTTCACCGCTACACATGGAATTCCACCTTCCTCTCCTGCACTCAAGTCTACCAGTTTCCAATCACCCTCCATGGTTAAGCCATGGGCTTTCAAATCAGACTTAATAGACCGCCTACACACGCTTTACGCCCAATAATTCCGGACAACGCTTGCCACCTACGTATTACCGCGGCTGCTGGCACGTAGTTAGCCGTGGCTTTCTGATTAGGTACCGTCACCTTATAGTCATTCCCTACTATAATCGTTCTTCCCTAATAACAGAGCTTTACAATCCGAAGACCTTCTTCACTCACGCGGCATTGCTCGGTCAGACTTTCGTCCATTGCCGAAGATTCCCTACTGCTGCCTCCCGTAGGAGTCTGGGCCGTGTCTCAGTCCCAGTGTGGCCGTTCACCCTCTCAGGTCGGCTACGCATCGTCGCCTTGGTAGGCTTTTACCCTACCAACTAGCTAATGCGCCGCAAGCCCATCTATTAGCGATGCCTTAAGCATCTTTAAATATAAAATCATTGATTCTATATCCTATCCAGTATTAGCTACCGTTTCCAGCAGTTATCCTCGTCTTATAGGTTGGTTACTTACGTGTTACTCACCCGTTCGCCACTAACACATTGCTGTGTTCGTTCGACTTGCATGTATTAGGCATGCCGCCAGCGTTCGTCCTGAGCCAGGATCAAACTCTCCAAATAATTTATAATTAACTTTAATTAATTTTAATTTGTTTGTTTGTTTAATTCTGTACTCATAAGTTTTAACTATCTATTTTCCTTTCGAAAAATAGCTTTAATATTTATCCAGAGATAATTATTGTGTGATTCTTTTCGTTCTGTTTAGTTTTCAAAGATCTACTTGTTTTTTTCTTGTTTTTTTTTAGAACATGAATGATTATACCATTTTAAAATAATTTGTCAATTACTTTTCAAAGGATTTTTATAGTATAATTTTGGAGCGAGCGAAGGGAATCGAACCCTCACAATCAGCTTGGAAGGCTGAGGTTCTACCATTAAACTACGCTCGCAGATAATGGCTGGGCTAGCTGGATTTGAACCAGCGGGTGACGGAGTCAAAGTCCGTTGCCTTACCGCTTGGCTATAGCCCAATAATATGGTGGAGAGGGACGGTTTCGAACCGCCGAACCCGTAGGGAGCAGATTTACAGTCTGCCGCGTTTAACCACTTCGCTACCCCTCCAGCAACGTAAAATGGTGCCGACTACAGGAATTGAACCCGTAACCTACTGATTACAAGTCAGTTGCTCTACCAATTGAGCTAAGTCGGCGCCTTTTTTATTATAAAATGGCGGAGTAAGAGGGATTTGAACCCTCGCGCCGGTTACCCGACCTATACCCTTAGCAGGGGCACCTCTTCAGCCACTTGAGTATTACTCCATTACTTCAAAACGCCATTTCATAATACACCATTTATTGTGACCTTGTCAAGATTTTGTGATTAATTTTTAAAAATTTACACTTATTTATTCTGGCTTAATCATCGTTAAAGCTAAACGTCGACGAAGTAAATCAATATTCTCTACATATACAGTAACGATGTCTCCAACATTGACAACATCCATTGGGTGTTTAACATATGCTTTACTCATTTTTGATAAATGAACTAAGCCACCTTCTTTAACACCACAATCAACGAATGCTCCAAAATCTACCACGTTTCTTACTGTTCCCTGTAGTTCCATACCAATTTGTAAATCTTCTAATTTCACAATACCTTTTCTTAATAATGGTTGTGCTAAATCATCACGAGGATCGCGATTTGGCGCAATAAACGCATCTAATATATCATTTAAAGTATGCTCACCTAAATTAGCAATATGCATTAATTCTTTTTTATCTGCTTGATTAATAGCGATTAATAATTTACTTGATCCTAAATCAGCAACTTCACAATTCAAATGTTTTAATATAAGCAATGCATTTTGATAATTTTCAGGATGTATTCCTGTTTTATCTAATGGTTGCTTGCCATCTACAATTCTTAAAAAACCTACAGCTTGTTCATAAGCTTTCGAACCAAACCGAGATACTTTAAGTAATTGATCACGAATCGTGAACTTCCCATTTTCATCACGATATTTTACAATATTTTTAGCAACAGCCGCATTACAACCAGAAACATATTTTAATAAAGCAACGGAAGCTGTATTGACATTTACACCTACACGGTTAACTGTTGTTTCCACCACAAATGTTAAAGAATCTGATAGCTTGTTTTGTGTTACATCATGTTGATATTGACCTACACCTATAGATTGTGGATCTATTTTAACAAGTTCAGAGAGTGGGTCTTGTAATCTTCTCGCTATAGAAATTGCTGATCTTTCTTCAACATTTAATTCCGGAAACTCTTCTCTAGCTAAATCTGAAGCAGAATAAACTGATGCCCCCGCTTCACTAACTATAATATATGAAACATCAAGTTTAAGGTTACTCAAAACACCAACAATAAATTCTTCTGTCTCGCGAGATGCTGTTCCATTTCCAATAGCTACTATCTCAATTTTAAAATCAACAATAATTTTACTCATTAAACTTCTAGCTTCATGAATACGATTGTCACGGATTTCTTCACCTTTGTATTTTTCATGTGGATAAATAACACCTTTTGTTAACATCTTACCTGTTTCATCAACAACTGCAAATTTACAACCTGTTCTATAAGCAGGGTCAACCCCTAAAACCATTTTCCCTTTCATAGGTGGTTGTAACAATAAATTTCTTAAATTTTCAGAAAAGATTTTTATTCCTTGTTCTTCTGCTTTATTTTTTAATTCTGAGCGAATTTCTCTTTCAACTGATGTTTTAATTAAACGCTTATATCCATCATCACATGCCAAAATTACATATGGTGCACTCACTGAATTTACATCTTTAACCATTTGCTTATATATAAAATTCTTAATTTTTTCTTTTGGTTCATCAATAGTAACACGAAGAATTTTTTCGCTTTCTCCTCTGTTTACAGCTAATATTCGATGTGAAACAATTTTACTCACTGGTTCATGATAATCGTAATACATTTCATAAACTTTTCTTTCATCTAAAGACTCATCTTTAACCTTTGTCAATAATAGTCCTTCTTTAATCAAGATTTCTTTAATAAATTTTCTTATATCAGCTGAATCAGAAACCATCTCCGCTATAATGTCTTGTGCACCTTGTAACGCATCACTCGCATCTTTGACTTCATTTTCCTCACTAATATATTTTTCGGCTTCTTGTAAAACATCCCCTGTTTTGGGAAAACTTAACAAAAATTGTGCTAAAGGCTCTAAACCTTTCGCAATCGCATCTGTTGCTCTTGTTTTTTTCTTTTCTTTATAAGGTCGATACAAGTCTTCGATATCTGATAATTTATCACATGCTAATACTTTATTCTTTAATTCATCAGTTAATTTCCCCTTTTCAGAAATTAAACGAATGACATCATCTTTCCGTTTTAACAAATTTTGTTGATATTCGTATTCTTTACTAATTTCTCTAATTTGTTCTTCATCTAAAGCACCCGTTACTTCCTTACGATATCGTGCAATAAAAGGAACGGTATTATTATCAGATAATAATTTTAATACTTTTTCGACTTGGTCGATTTTAATTTTCAAATCATTCGCGATTTTAACGATCAAATCTTGATTGAAATCTAATTCTGCCATGCTAGCCTCCTAAAATACTATTATTATTATTTTAACATAATTTTCTTAAATATAGAATTTAAAATAAAAAAAAGTTGATTTTCCAACTTTAATGTTTAATTATTATGAAAGTTAAATATCTAACTATTTATAACAAAATATAAAAAAAAGTTGGTTATTAATCCAACTTGTTATAATCCCAAGTAAATGGGGGGTCGTAGTCTCCCACGACCCATATTAGGGGTTATTATGAAAAGGGTATATGGGGGTGCAAAATAATATTTTTGCTGTAATACTACATCACGTAATATTACAAGGTAATTATAGCATAGTATTATACTTTTGTTAAGCATTTTGATAAAAAATTTGTTGATTTTTAAAATCAAGGTATATTTATGTTATTTCACTGTTTATCTATGAAGTCTGTTAAATAATTAATAAACTTAATGATGTTCTTAATATCCTTACAACATGATATTCGGACATAATGTCGAAAAGATAAACCGAATAAATGCCCTGGTACTAAAGCCACATGATAAACTTTACTAAAGAACTCGCAAAAATTATCTCCGGTCATGTTAAATGGACTCACATCCATGAAAATATAATACCCATCAGTTGATTCCACGTAGTTAATTTTTAAATATTTTAGAGATTGTCTTAATGTATCAGTATTATTCAAATAATATTTTTTGACAAATTGAGGAAAATACTCTTCTTCTAATGCACCAATCGCTGCTTGCTGCATAATTGTTGAAATACAACTCATCGATAAATAATTGATTTTTTTAAGTTCATTATTGACAAGAGAATCACTCACGACATAACCAATTCTATAGCCAGTCATCATATGTGATTTTGATAATCCACTTACAAAAATAAATAGTTTTTTTAACTGATAATCCATTAAATCAGAAAAAGAGACGAATTCATCACTCGTATACAATTTGTAAATTTCATCGATAATAATATAGAAATGATTTGCTTTAAAAAAAGCCATTAATGCTTCTTTTTCTGCCTTATTATAAGTGATGCCAGTTGGATTATTTGGTTCATTAATAATAATCGCCTTAGTATGGCTTGTCACGACCTTTTCTAAACTTTCTGTATTTATTTTAAAGTTCGTTTCGCTAGTATCAATAACAACTGGTTTCCCACCTAATAAATTAATTACTTGAAGATATGCAGGATAATATGGAGCGATTAAAATAATTTCATCTTGTTGCGAAGATATAAGAGATAACAATACACTAAATATTGCTTGGGTTGAACCATTTGTTATCATGATTTCATTTTCACTATTATATTGTGGGTAATATTTTTCAATTAATAATTTTCTTAATAACTTATCACCCTCAATTTGTCCATATTTCGTATTATTAGTTAATAATGCTTCATAAGCCATTAATTTGGCTTTAAATGGGCTATTAAAATGACCTTCACCCATTGTTAAATCAATTCCTTTAGGATCATCTTTTATTAAACGACTGTAATAACGAACCGGATTTAATTTAATTTTTTTTAATCTTTTATTCATAGTATCACCATTTAATCTTATGCGTGTCCTATATTAAAAAGTATTAGATTCAAGAAATAAAAGAATAAAAGAATAAAATAAAAAATCCCATTTATTTTCCTGTTGAGACAGCAGTTATTTTCTTGTCTCAACAGAATTTAAATGGAACTATTTATAATATTATCTTATTTTTGTGAATCAACCGTGAAAGAATTTGCGACACTATACATCTCATCTGGTGTCAAGTTATCAGAAATGATGAAGAACTCAATCCCATTTTCATGCCAGATTAACGTATTGTCAGTTTGGAAAGCAATACCACTACAAATTAATACAGGATCACCATATAAAACTTCAGATGTTGCTAATACCTCATCTATCGTTAAATACTCTTCGACAACTGTAAATGGTGCAGTTCCTTCAAACGTCATAATGGCTCTTTTACCTGTAGTAACATCAAAAATGGTATCTTGTTTTAATGTAGTTCCTTCAAGTAAACCTGTTGGATACATAATTGTTCTTTCATCAAAAGTTGGTAATTCATCTTTGTATGTATCGATTGCTTGTTTCATACTATAATCTACTATAAACTCATTTTCATTAAATTTTGGTTTATAGTTAACATCCTCAAATGAAACTTTTATTTTTTCATTATTACTTGCATCAAAGACAATAACCTCTTTAGGAAATAAAGTATTTCCATCTACCGTGATTTTTTGACTTACTAAATCATTAGATCTTCGATAATTGACCTTGGTTTCAAAAACGTAATTGCCATTTTGTTTCACAAATACTACATTATCATCATTAAGAATATCTTTTATTAATGATTGATATAAATATGGTTGCGAACTATTAAGCGGCCAATCACTTTGGAATTTAAAACTTTTATTTAAAGCTGGTGTCAACACAAATACTCCTTCTGTATTTTTTAAGACGATTTGAACATTATTACTATCATGGTTTTTCAATGTCACCTTAAAGAAATTCGGTTCAAGGTATTTGATATTGACATCAAATAAATGCGACTTATTTAATTCTTTTATTTCCATAACCGCATTCACTTCAAATTTGTCAATTTTGTCCAACTTTTCCCCTAATGATTTAACAATATCTCCTTGGGATTTACTTCCACAAGCCCCAAGTGCTAAAACTATAACTATCATTAAAATAATTGATATGAACTTTTTCATATTATCCACCTCGCAAGACTTTTCATTTAATACTATGTCAAATAATGCAAAAATATTCTATAATGTATAAAATTATAACGAAAACAGATAATATTATTGATAAAATAAATTTAGGAGGCGCTATATGAGTGTTACTATTTTACAAAAAATAGCACTTGTTGTTACCATCATTGGAGCTATCAATTGGGGTCTAATTGGTTTATTTCAATGGGATTTAGTCGCATGGATATTTGGTGGAACAGGCACGTTATTATCTCGTACAATATATACTCTTGTAGGAATTACAGGTTTAATAAATATTGGTTTACTAGTTGCTCCTACTGAGGATTAATATTAAGGTATTATGTATCAAATAGATATATGATACTAATAAAAATCAACTTGATTAAAAATATCAAGTTGATTTTTTACTATTCTATTACTTTTATAGTTATGATTTCAAATGGTTTAAATGTTAGATGAAATTCATTCTTATTTGTGAGGAATACTTCATTCTCTTCTATTAAATTGGTAATACCTATTTGTTTGATTGATAATTTAGCTATTTTAACATGCGCACATGTTTCCTCACCATTATTTTCATATAGACGAATAATCGTTCCTCTGTTATCTTCAGATCTTTTTATTGAAGAATAAGTAATATTAGGTTGGTCGATAGTTAGCCACTTTTCATAAATATCAAGTGCTGCATTAAATGATGGGAAAAATGTATTAAATTGCATCGCGATTTGATCAACTTTGCTTTCTTTTATTAGACCTTCATGAATATATAAGCCATAGGAATAGGAATGTCTAGCAATATCTCCATCTACGCAAGGGAAATTAGTACTTCGCAAAAGATTCATATCTAATATTCCTTCTTTAATATAAAAGCCATATTTTGCATTATTAACAAGACTTACACCATAATTATGATCACTAACATCGACCCATTGATGACCACTCACCTCAAATTGTGCACTATCTATAGAGGTATTATTTAACCGAGAACGTCTGATATTACCAAATTGAATATCAAAGGTTGCAATATCCGATTTGATGGTCAATGGGAAGCTTGTTCTTAACATATAACCTACATTTTGCCAATCTAATTCGTGTTTAAATTCAATTAATAAATCATCTTCTTTTATTAAAATCACTTCTAATAAAGTCGATTCTTTAAATTCATAACGATTGGTAATTTCATATATTTTTCCATATTTTCGCCCAGTCATTTCAATTAGATGCATTTGTGTTGGTGTTTGCTTTCTGTAATGGTCTAATATGTTCCATGCATCTCCTTTGTCAATATAGACATCTAGCTTATTTCCTAACGGTTTGCTTAATAATTCACGGTTATTGACTTTATCATATATAGACATGATTTGTGCATTAGATAGATTAAAGACCACTTTTAATAAATTGGTTTCAATGATCCCATCAAAATGATTCGCTTCTTCTAAAAAGACCTCTTCTTCTATCATCTGTGTAGATAATTTTTCTATCGTTTGTATATAGTACTGATTATTGACTTTATTTATAATTTTTGCATCAAATAATAATGGATTATAAATTAGATGATTAGGTTTATAGCTTACCTCATATGAACAAAAAGCAGATTTTAATAGGGAATCTAATTGCTCATTCAATTTATCATAACGAGCTAAACATTCATCGTAAACTCTTTTAATAGAAGACCCAGGCAAAATATCATGAAATTGATATAATAACACTTCTTTCCATATGGTTTCAAGTGTTTGTTTATAGTTTTGAAATAAACCCGCACTTACTAATAAGGTTTCACATGCTTTTAATTTTTGTTCGATTCGGCGGTTATTATTTTTTACATTGCTTTGGGATGTATAAGTTCCTTGATGGTTTTCTAAATATAATTCCCCTTGCCAATGTGGATAAATAGTGATATTATCTGCTAATTCATCAAAAAAAGTGTCACTTCTACCATATTTAATTTTCGGAAGTGGGTTAAGTGATTTTTCACGTTGAATCCTTTCAAGATGCTCATATCCAGGACCTCCACCACCATCTCCTATGCCAAATAAAACGAGGGCTTGATTTGAAATATGAACTTCATTATAGTTATCTTCAATAAATTTTATAATTGTCGGCAACATAGAACTATTATAATTACCCTCAGGTGGCATATGGCATAAAACTTCTGTCCCATCGATTCCATGCCAATTAAAGGTATGATAAGGAAAACGATTGATTAAGCTCCAAGAAAGTTTAGTAGTCATAAAATAATCTAATCCCGATTTTTTTATAATTTGGGGTAAACTTCCACTATAACCAAATACATCAGGTAACCATAAACTCTTAACACGAATACCAAATTCCTCTTGATAGAATTTAATCCCGTAAAGCATTTGACGCACTAAGGCTTCCTCTCCTGAAAGATTCGTATCAGCCTCAACCCACATACCACCTTGAACTTCGATTCTACCAGCTAAAATGTATTTTTTCATTTTCTCATATAATTGAGGTGAATTTTCTTTTAACCACAACAGTAATTGTGGTTGTGAGACACCAAAAATAAATTCTTCGTCATGGTCTAATAAATCAATAACATTACTAAAGGTTCTTACCATTTTTCGTTTAGTTTCCCGAATTGGCCATAACCATGCTAAATCAATATGAGAATGACCAATCGCAGTAATTTCAAGTGGATTACTTGATTTTTCAGCTAACAGACTACTAGAAATCTGTGATGATTTTTGAAGCCAATTTTTTTCTTCATAGATGACCAAATAATGTATTTGTTTTAAACCCTCTAATAATTTTTTATATCTCGTTGTTTCTTTATCTAATGCGGTAAGAAGTGAATATAACACCTCTAAATCATAATAGAGCGCTTCTAGTTCACTATTTCTCGTGATAATTTCACAATAGATGATTTCACCATTATTTTGATAACTACCAAATAAATCGTTACACCCACAATCTAACCAAAGTGCTAAACTACCATCTTTTTTAATAAAATCATTTATTAAATAATATCTTTTCCCTGGTTCTCCATGTTTACGATCAAAAATAGAACTACCATTTGTAAATCCTTTAATAGGTGTTCCATTCGGATCATACAAACAAGCCTCACCTGAAACATCAAGTTTCAAAAAATAAGCTGCTTGTTCATATTGAGGAATGACACCCTCAATTAAAAACCAGGCACAATCAAATAATTTACCCCAAGTTTTTCCAATTGTCATTTCTTCGAATATTCCCTCTTGTCGATTAGAAAAAGGAATAGGCTCATTTGTCACACAGCCGCTTATTTTTAATTTGGTAATTGTCGTATCAATTTGCGGTTTAATCACATTATGGATGGTATCTAAAATATCAGAAAGGACATTTTTTTCATAATTTAAACTAAATTTCATTACACTCCTCATTTCCTAAGTAAAACTTATTTTTCTTGATATAATATAGAAAAACGTTTAATAACTATATAAACATTCTAATACTGTTCATTTTTAATGTCAATTGAAAAATTAATAAAAAAAAGGACGTGAAAATGCTTAATTTTCGTCCTTTAACTTTTCAATAATCACATAGGCAATCGCATAATGCATCGTATGGGTAATTGATAAATGAATAGTTGTATCATTTTGAATATTAACATAAGGTTTTCCAAGATTATCATTTAAAACTTCAATATCCTGAAATGAAATTTTTCCGATACCAGTTCCTAAGGCCTTAGAGTATGCTTCTTTAGAAGCAAAACGACCTGCAAGGAATTCAAATTTCCGTTGATCATTTTTAAATTGATCATATATTTTTTTTTCATCAACGGTTAACACTCGATTCATTAAACTCTTTAAAGAACTTCCTTTTATTCTATCGATTTCAACTAAATCGACACCAATGCCTTTAATCATTTTTATCACCATTATTATTATAATGAATTTATTCATCTTTCACAACAGAAATTTATTAAATGCTACTTATAGTCTGTAGATAAACCGCTTATTTAATAGTATTTTTAGGTAAATGGTGGTGAAAAGATGGAGAAAAATAATCAAATTAATCAACTCTTTGGTAAAAAACTTCGACTACTTCGCATGGGTAAAGGATTATCACAAGAAGAATTAGGTCTACAAAGTGGTTTGCATCGTACATATATTGGTCAAATTGAACGAGCAGAAAAGAATATAAGCATTCAAAATGTCGATAGAATCGCAAAAACCTTGGAACTTGATGTTCGAGAATTATTTGATTTTGGTGATGTTTATAAAGAAAATGTAAAACATAAAAAATAATAATTCTGTTTAAGATATTGTTAATAAAAAAATGATTAAATAGACTATAGAAATGATATCTAATTAACATTATCAATAACATCACCTATCTTATTTATACTATAATTGATAATGTAGGATAGGCAAAAAATAAATAGTTGAAAATAAATTGAATATAATCAATTTATTTTCAACTATTTTTTAAATGTAGGTACTCCATTTATATATTAAATTGTATCCTCATCCTCTTTTTTCAGTAAAATTTAATATTTGTTTTAAAGCAACTAATTAATTTCTCATTATTTTATTATTATATATATGATATTTTTATTATTTATTCTCCAATTTCAATATAATTTTAAATTTTTTATAAAAAATTGGTAAAATAATATTTATATATTCTGATTTTATAGTATAATGGTATTGAAAGCGTTTTCTAGGGAGGTGTAATGTATGAAAACATTAAAAGAAATAATAATGGTTGCCCAAAATAGACCAAATAAAACAATTTCGTTGGCGTGTCCAGAAGATCACGAGGTGTTAAAAGCTGTTTCTGAAGCAGTGAATTTAAACCTATGTGATTTTATTTTGTTTGGTGATGAGGCGAAAATTAAAAACATCGCAAATGAAAATAACCTCATACTAAACCATTGTCAAATTGTGAATGTGCCAGATAAGGAAACAGCTTGTTTCCAAGCTGTAAAGGCTGTTTATGATGGAAAAGCTGCAGTTTTAATGAAAGGTTTAGTAGATACCGCAATCATTATGAAAAAAGTACTTGATAAGGATATTGGGCTTCGTACAGATAATATTATAAGTCATGTAATGGTTATACAATTACCAAAATTTGACCGATTAATCTTTTTAAGTGATGGTGCTATGAACATAGACCCGACAGTGGATCAATTAAAGAAAATTACAGTTAACGCAGTCAATTTAGCACGATCATTAAGTATTAGTCGTCCAAAGGTAGCTTGTATTAGTGCTATTGAAAAAGTAAACCCTAAAATGCCTTCATCTGTGAAATGTCATGAAATTGCTCTTATGCAAGAAAGATTAGAAATCATTCATTGTGATATTAGCGGCCCTATGGCAATAGACTTGGCTCTAGATAAGGAAGCAGCAAAAATTAAAAATATGAAAAATCCTGTAGCCGGAAATGCAGATATCTTAATTGCACCTTATATTGAAGTTGCTAACGCATTGTATAAAGGATGGATGTTCGGCTGTGAAAACGTGAAAAGTGCTGGTATTATTTTAGGTGCTAAAGTGCCTATGGTTTTAACCTCACGGGCTGATAGCCATGAAACCAAGTTATATTCAATCGCATTAAGTGTTTTAATGGATAATTAAGGAGTGATTTTTTTTGAGTAAATATGTTTTAGTGATTAACCCTGGTTCCACATCTACAAAAATTGCCTTATTCGAAGATGAAATGATTATATTTGAAAGTAAGATAAGTCATTCTACTGAAGAAATTCAACAGTTTCCGAATGTGGCAGCACAATTTGAATTCCGCAAAAGATTGATTGTTGAAGAATTAAACAACCATGGTTATAAAATTCAACAATTAGATGCTGTATGTGGTCGTGGAGGGTTGTTAAAACCAATTAAAGGTGGAACTTATTTAGTGAATGAAGACATGATTAAAGATTTAACAGAAGCAAAACGAGGCGAGCATGCTTCAAACCTCGGAGCTTTAATAGCTAATGATATCGCACAGGAAGCATTAATACCAGCTTTTATTGTTGATCCTGTTTCTGTTGATGAAATGGAGGAAATTGCACGCATTTCAGGGATGCCTCTTATTGAACGTCCAAGTCTATTTCATGCTTTAAATCAAAAAGCAATCGCTAGACAAGTAGCAATTGATAAAGGCAAAAAATATGAAGAGTTAAATATGATTATTGCCCATTTAGGCGGTGGAATTAGTGTTGGCGTACATCATATGGGAAAAGTCATAGATGTTAATAATGCCTTAGATGGTGACGGACCAATGAGCCCTGAACGAAGTGGAAGTGTTCCATTAGGCCCATTATATAAAATGTGTTTCTCAGGAAAATACACATTAAATGAAATCAAAACAATGAATTATGGGAAAGGTGGGTTAGTCGCTTATCTCGGAACTAATAACGCTGTAGAAGTAGCGAAAAGTTGCCATAATGGGGATGAAAAAGCAGAACTAATCTATCAGGCGATGATATATCAAATCGCAAAAGAAATTGGGGCATGTACTACTGTTTTAAAAGGAAATATCGATTATATTGTCTTAACTGGTGGTATGGCTAATGAAAAATACTTAATCAGTCAATTAATAGAACGCATTTGTTTTCTAGGAGAAGTCTTAGTTTATCCTGGTGAAAACGAATTATTATCTTTAGCTCAAGGAGCATTACGCGTTTTATACAAAAAAGAAGAACCCAAAAATTATTAATAAATAAAATTAAACGGAGGGATTCAAATGGGTGTTTTTGATTATATGGAGAAATACGGTCATGAACAAATTATTTTTTTTCATGACAAAAGTACGGGATTAAAGGGGATTACTGCAATACATGATACGACAATCGGACCAGCTATTGGTGGGACAAGATTGTGGAATTATGAAAACGAAGAAGCTGCATTATTTGATGTGACAAGACTTTCTCGTGGTATGACTTATAAATGTGCCGCTGCTGATTGTAACTGTGGTGGTGGAAAAACTGTTCTATTAGGTGACCCTAAAAAAGTTAAAACAGAGGGTTATTTAAGAGCTTATGGTCGTTATATTCAATCTTTAAACGGAAGATTCTACACAGGTGAGGATATGAATATTAATGAACATGATTGTGATTATATGTTAATGGAATCAGATTATATCAATGGTAGAGCAAATATGTCTGGAAATCCATCACCAGTTACCTCTTATGGTGTTTACTGGGGTGTAAAAGCTGCTGCTTTTGAAAAATGGGGATCTAACAGCTTAAAAGATAAAGTAGTTGCTGTTCAAGGTTTAGGTGCAGTTGGATATCATTTATCTGAGTATTTACATAAAGAAGGCGCAAAATTAATTGTTACTGATATATCTCAAGAAAAAATTGACAAAGCTGTTAAAGATTTTGGTGCTAAAGCTGTTGGCGTGAATGAAATCTATTCTGTCGAATGTGACATTTTCTCACCAAACTCTGTTGGAGCTATCTTAAATGATGAAACAATTCCTCAATTAAAATGCGAAGTTGTTGCCGGTGGCGCTAATAACGTATTACTTGATGAAAAGAAACATGGGGATATGTTAGTTAATCGTGCGATAGTTTACGCACCTGACTTTGTAATTAATGGAGCTGGGTTAATTAATGTTTACCAAGAATTTTTCCCACCTTACAATCGCGAAGAAACATTAGTAAAAGTGGAAAAAATATATGATCGTTTATTGAGAATCTTTAGCTACGCTAAAGATAACAACATCAACACTCAAGAAGCAGCTACTCGATTAGCTGAAGACAGAATTGCGATGATCAAAAACCTTCATGCTAATTATGTTCCAAACAGAAAAACTTTATAAACTGTCAAAAATTTAAGGTGAGTTGACAAGAAATAGTTAACTTATAATTCAAAGATAATTTATTTAATACGAAAAGACTCCAGTATTGGAGTCTTTTTTTGTATTAATAAACATAAGAATATATGTAACTGATTCAACTTTTATTATTGACGTTAAATCTCATGAATATCTTCTACCACTTCTTATGGAAAAAAGATTATCTGATATTTAATCAATCATTTCTATCCATAATTTTTCGTTTCCTTTTCTTTTTTTTCAAAAATGATTAAAAAAAGTAAATTTTAATCAACTCAAATCGCAAAGTTAATATTAAAATTATTTTTCTTGCAAAATATCTTTAACTTCAGATATGATGTTTTGTATGAAATTTAAGACAAATACATTCATATAAATATGTAGAGTGCTCATTTGAGGGTTTGTTCCATTAAATTCTTCTAATTTTTGTTTATATTTTAGAATTCGATATGAAATTTCAATCACGAGCAAATGAAAGAGTTCTTACAAATCACATTTGGGACACTTCATACTCATATAATTCTATACTTATAATATACTTATTTCTAAATATGTTAAGTTAGTTATTTATAAGTAGTAAATATTGATTTTTTTACATTGATCTTTTATAATTTAATTAATATTGAAAATAAGAATATCAAAATAAATAGAGTACGTAAAGAAAAGCACGATATGTTAAATCGAGATCCTCTTAACGAACCTAAAAATAGCTACTTGACACCAATTTTAATGATCATTGGTGTAGGAGCAGGATTATTTTTTTTAATTTGGTTATTGAGATATTTTATGATAACTTATGGTCCTATTATAATTCCTATAATTCCTCAATAAGTTTAAAGAATATCTAGACTTAACACGAATGGTATATTTCAAATGATAAACTTAATCGAGTGTCTAATATTATCTTTAAATAGATAATAGCCGTGCTTAATTCTTAAGTTGGCAACAAAAAAGAATGGATCTATGTCAATATCTCTTAAATTGTTGACATTTAAAAAAAAATTCTTTTTTTGCGAAAGCATTTACATCTGTTCAAATAATGTTATAATATAAATAAAAATAGAGTCAAATACAGAATCAAGTCTATTTTTATGATATAATCTGATGAAAAAGGCTTATTAATGTATGAAATAACTTATGCTCTCCATAAGTTATTCATCTATTGTTATATAAATGATTCATTCTCTTATAATAAAAATCCTCATATAATCATATGAGGATTTTTACGTTAATTAACATTTTTTAAATTTGGTTTAACACCGATTAGTTTCTTAGTCGAGATATTCCATACATTTTCAATATGTTCTGGTGAATTTAAAACATCTCGCAAATCAAGCAACGAATCCCAAGGCACTTCTTGAAATTCTTGTTTCATTTCACTAGGAATATGTTTACTAGCCTCACCAATTATATTTAAATACCGTATGACATCACCAGTTAAATGATAGTCCCCTTTAAATTCTTCATATGTTTTTCCATCTAACATTTTTTTGATTTTTTTGATTGTGGTGAGGATTTCATCAATAAATATATCATAAATTTGTGTCATAAAACTCCTCCTTTTTACTTATAAAATATATATCTATATAAATATACAACATTGACTATATAATTTTATTATTATTAATATTTTATTAATATTTTATCATAAAAATGATAATTATCAAGTTATATGTTTTCCAATTAAGGTAAAAACTGTAAATAAATACACTACTTTACTTTATTATAGACAATTATTCAAAAAAAATCAATCAAAATGACCAAAATACTTGATTTATAGTTCAAAAACATAACCTACAAAAAAAAATCCATAAACCCTACTAGGAATGCACGTCAATATATTCAATAATTTGTATAGGAGTGTTTTTTTAATATCAAGACTTTTATCATCAGTTTATCGTAAATAAAAAAAATCACCTATAAAATTTATAAGTGACTTTAAGATATTTTTTATTGTTTTTTATATAAATAATCAATGACAGACCCGTCACGATATTCAACAACACCAACAATTTGAGAATCAAATTTAATTTTATCTGGTATTCCTACTAATGTATCTGATATGGCTTTTAACTCATCAATTGTTTTTAGCGGTAGGTTTTTCTTCTTAAATCTTTCGATTAAATCTACTCTTCTTGGATTAACCGCAATTCCTCGTTCTGTTACAAGCACATCAATTGTTTCGCCTGGAGTTGTTTTACAAATAACATGGTCCTTAATTACAGGAATTCGCGCATTAAATAATTGAGATACGATAATAGTAACTTTCGCACCAAATGCGGTATCACTATGACCACCCGAGCCTCCCATAATGAGACCTGTTGATGATGTTGTTACGTTAACATTGAAATCTAAATCAATTTCTGTTGCTCCTAATATCACAAAATCTAAATCATTTACAATGCAATCATCATTAATATTGGCATATTTAGAAGCACTAATCGGAATATGAAAATCATTTTCTCGTATTGAACGAACAGCTTCTAAATCAAAACATTGAACATCATATAGTTTTTCAAATAAGCCTTCTTCTAACATTTCAACAATATATCCAGTAATTCCACCAGAAGCAAAACTTCCTTTGATATTTTTCTTAATCATTAATTGTTTTAAATATGAAGAAACAGCTAAACTAATTCCACCAGCACCGGTTTGAAAGGAAAAACCATTTTTAAAATACCCTGAATGCTCAATGGCCTCAGTTGTCAGACGCGCTATTTTTAAACCTATTGGATTTTTAGTAATTTGTGTGGTGCCAGAAACGATTCCGTTCGCATCTCCGATAGATTCTATCTCAATTATATAATCTATATATTGGCCTGATATCTCAACATTATCTAAGCTTTCTATTAAATGATCGGTAATTGCGATAGAGGTAAGTGCAAACTGAGCATCCGTTACGGCATATCCCATCGACCCACAGGCGCTTTTACCAAAAGCACCTGTAATATTTCCCATTTTATCAATTGTAGGGGATGCAATAAACGCAATATCTATTGTAACATCGCCACTTTCAACTAATCGAGCCCGCCCTCCATGCGTATGCATGACAGCGACTTTTTTCATTTTTCCTTGCGTGATACAATCCGCAACAGGACCTGAGATAAATGCGGAAATTACCTGAGTTACCGTCCCATTTTCAATATATTTAACAAGTGGTGCATGGCATGGGAAAATAGAGCTAGCAAAAATTGTCAAATCTTTTACATTTCTTTTAGCTACTTCTTCCATCACCAAATTTAAAACATAATCACCATTTCTTAAATGATGATGAAATGATAGTGTCATTCCATCTTTTAATTGAATTTCATTTAACAATACACTGATACTTTCACGATATTTTTTGTGTGATTGATTATTTTTAGTTGGCTTAATTAAATTATCTGGTTTTTGGTAAGGAGTATTTTCATAGAGTTGATAATCTTTTTTATAACCTAATAAATTCATGATAACTCACCTTTGATTAATCCAATTTTTAACGCCATTGCGACAGTTGCTTCAGCTCGTTTAATAATCGGTAAATCAATCATTTTTCCATCTAATGAAAAAACACCTTTTCCTTCTTTTAAAGCATGATCTTTAGCTTCTATTACGTTTTTAGCGAATTCAATTTCTTCTCCTGTTGGGCTAAAAATCTCATTAATCTTCACGATTTGTCGCGGATTAATCGATGACTTCCCATCAAATCCTAAACTTTTCGCTAGTAACCCATCCATTTCTAAACCACTTTCATCTAATGTATCCGTAAAAGGAGTATCAATCACGAATTTATTCAAAGCTCGTGATGCCATCACGACTTTACTTCTGGCATAAAACAATTCATTCCCAGTTCTTGTACGTACGCAGTGTAAATCAAGACATAAATCCTCGCCACCAAGTAAAAGTCCAAGGCATCTCGTCGATGAATTTAAAATATCAAACACCGTTTCAACACCTAAAGCAGTTTCTATTAAAACCATGATTTGAATAGAAGTATCCGCTAATCGTAAAGCTAAATCTTTAACACTTTCTATGCTAGCTTTAGGTAATAAAATCATATCAATTGGTAGGTGTTTTACTGCATCTATATCTAGGCTGTAAAAAGGTGTGTCATAAGGATTAATCCGTACAATAATTTCACTATTCAAATGAATTGATTTTAAAACTTCTGCCACTAAAATGCGTGCAGAATCTTTTTCATCAATTGCTACACTATCTTCTAAATCAAAAATGATGGCATCACTGTCAAAAACATCTGAACTTTGAAGCATTCCTGGGTTGTTTCCTGGGATAAACAACATACTTCTTCTCACATTACTCACATAAACCACCTCTTTTGATAGCCGTAATTAAACGGGCACGAATAGTATAATCTAAAGCACCTTTATCTATTGCTTTGACTAAAACATGTTCCAAATTAAACTCTTTCAATGTATCTAAAATTACTTGTTTAATTTGATTTCCAAAAGTTTCATAAACAACACTTTCTAATTCGATAAAAGTCTCCACTTTACCTGGAAATAACATGATATAAATATCATTTGATTCATATGTTCCGGCTTTAGATGGTTTTAAAAGCTGCATGTTTATCATCCTTTATTTATTTTTATTGTGGTATTCTACCATTTTAATGACACGGGTCATTTCATTATTAACAATCATAAATCCTTCGTCAAAGCCCATTCCTGGTTTAGCTAGTACTTGATCAGCACCACAACCTAAAGCAACATTCGTCGTAACTTCCGCAGAACGATTGGTTTCATTGCAAGTTCCGCCTACATAAGCTCCAATGTTTTTTTCCTTACAATAGAGCACTGCTTCAACAATATTATTGACACCACCTAAATCTGGAGTCTTTATTTGCACCATATGGCCTGCTTTTTTGTCTGCGAATAGTTTAATATCTTCTAGTGTATTGCACCATTCATCGGCAACTAATTCCACAGGAATGTTTCTTAAATCAATCTCTTCTGTTAAATCATGAAGTGCATCAATTTGTAATTCACGATTTTCAACATCCATCGGACCTTCAATACGAAGTCTAAAAGGACGGGCTGCATTAGCTAATGTTTCACAGTAATCAGCCATTTTCTTTGTATCGTTATCAAAAATAGCACCAATTGTTCCATAAACATCAATATGTAAAACTGGGCTGTAATTTTCATCTACCCGTTTGGTCATAATACGATCACGTAACCAAGTGATATAATCAAGTAATAATTCTCCATGGTATCCTAATTTTTTTTCAACATTATTAATTAATGCATGAGGCATAACATCAATACTCTTGATGATCATTTTATCAACATTTGTATAACGTTCATCCCCACATTGACCAAATATAGGAATTCTTTTAATTGGACCTTTCACGTCATAATCCTTTTGAATAACTTCTGCCATTGTTATATGATTAGTTTTAGCAACAGCATCTAAAATTGCTTGTGTGACACCATAGCGTATAGCGGTGTGCAATTTTTTCCCATTAATAACTAATTGATCAATTTTTTCAGCTAATTGTCTAAAAGAAGTAAGATCTTGATTAATTAACAAGGGATTAATATATTCTTTGATAAACGGAATAAAATCACTCGCTAAAAACAAAGGATCGCGACCACCAGCTCCTGAATATTGTACTGCGGCACAATCTCCATAAGCAATTTCACCGTTTTCTAATACCAGCATAACTGATATAGACTCTCCTGCTTGTCGTACATTTGTAAACCCTGGTGTATAAACTTCGCCTTCATAAATAAATAAGTCTTGTTTTGCACCTTTTTTGATAGCGCGTTGATCATCAAAATAAAAGCCTGTTCTTCCTTCGCTTAGAAGTATATCAATTATCTTCATGTACTTTCCTACTTTCTTATATCCTCGGGTTTTCCCACGAGTCTTCCTTCACTAATCGCAAAAATATCATCAACAGTCATTTGAAAATCGACCGGTCTTTTTTGCGTTATTGCTCTTTTTTCTAACATATAGCGGTTATAACTTTTTAGTTCATCAGACAATGGAACATTTCCAAAATCTAAATATCTAACTGCCCCATATGAATCACGAGCAGGTAATATTTTATTAGCAGTATGGCGGCTCGGTGCAAATGGAATATCTAATATTCCTCTTTTAAACGCTTCAACAACACCTCTAGCCAAATCGCCATTTCCTACCTCGAATACTGCATTTAAAATGCAATTAGTTTCTTCTTTAATAACATTAATTTGTTCTTTTAGCTTCTTTGACATATACACTTTTTGATCTGCCATCAAATTAAGTACCATTTTAGTACATTTTAATCCATTGGCATTTGCTTCTTTTGTTGGAATACCATATGCTTCATGTGGTGTTTTTACGATTACCTTCGTGACTCTTGCTAAAGCAGCTGTTACAGAAGCATTCGCTATTGCTCCATATGCCTTTGCTTCATCTCTAGGAAATCCACCCATCCATTGGTGAAAAACAGTCGTAACAACACGATTTTCATAACCATATTTTTTTAAATAATTATCGGTCTGATGTTCAAGTGCCTTAATGGCAGCAATATCTTGAATTTGATTTCCACATTGCCCATATCCAACTGTGATATGTATGACTCCTTGCTCTGCAGCAAGTAATGCTTCAATAATCGCCACTGAATTTGACATTGATGGTGGAACTAACGTCCCTGTAAGTGGACCAAATGGTTCCCGATTAATCGGCACTCCATTTTCTTCATAAATAGCCGCTAAACGGTCTACATATTGCCAATCTTTTATCGTTCTTTCTAAAGGAACATCTTTTGAATAAGGAATATTGTAAGAAATACCCCCACCCTCATTTGATGTCCAACCAGAGGCATGAATGATTTCACTCATTAAACGTGCATCAGGTGTTCCATGTCTTGCCTGAATTGGTTTATCCAAGCTTTCCTGAACCTTTCGTGCTCCTAATAAGCCATGATTTACAACCGGAAATCCATTTAACATAGATCTTCCTAAACGTCTAGATTCTTCTATACCAAGCGAACAATTTTCATAACGATTAAGTCGCGTATAGGAATCAACGGTGGTTGGTAATAAATCCGCTTCTCCCTCATCAGATAAATATTTTAACAGTTTAATATGATCCTCAACTAACGCAACACCTGCACGAGGTTGTGTTAAAGTGACTTGATCATGTTTTGCTTTTTTCAATTTTAATGCAAAATTTTTTGCTTTAGGTATACTTCTGGCATATTTCAAATTCGCTTCTAAATCTTCAACTTGTTTCCCTGTACTCCAAGTTTTTAATACCTCTTCTCTAGTTTTAAGAAACTCCTCCATGGGGAGTTTTTTATTCTCTAGTTCCACTTTATGAATCCTCCTATTTATCAATAATGTTTTTTTTCATTATTCTAAAGGCGCAATCGGGTAAATCATAAGCTAATAAACCCATAGCCGATAGAATATAACTTGCATCTACTTTAAGATTAGGATTTTTTGGTTTTAATAATGTTGGTTCTGTTTGAGAAAATAAACCTACACGTAATATTTCTTCTGGATGTTCACTATAAACGATGACTCCACCTGTTCCTATTACATAATTAACCTCTAATAAATCTTTCCCAAACTGATTGAATACTTCACCTATTGGTGTGTAAGCAATTTCGACATACCCAACATGTCGATTCATGGCAAGCTTAGTTGCTACCTTTGCTAGTGCTTCATCAAAAGCAATATCTAAAACAGTATCAGGAACATATTCAATATTATCATGTCGATATCGACATTTTTCAGCAATCAAATTTGTTTCTATAAATTCACAGACCATTTTTTCACCGCTAGCTTCTAATAATGCCAGTGCTGAATAACGCATCCCTAAATCACCTTCAACAGTTCTTTTCGCAAACGGTTCTTGCAGCCCTTTTAAGTTAAATCCCGCTCTTGTTGGATAACCATCTGCTAAAGAATGAATATCCGTTGTGGCTCCGCCTATATCAACTACAACTAAATCACCAATACCTGTAAGTTTATCTGTACCTTTTGCGAGTATTTCACTAGCTTTTAAAACTGCAGCTGGTGTTGGCATTAAAATACCATCAATAAAAGCCTCGGCACCATCCATTCCTTTTGATTTAATGATGTTTTTCATAAAAACTTCTCTAATTTTTTCTCTTACTGGTTCTACATTTATTTCGTTTAATTTAGGCATGACATTTTCTGTTGTCGTATACTGCATATTTTGCTTATCAAAAATGACTCTTATTTCATCATAACTACATTTATTTCCTGCGACTATCACGGGAATATGTTGAAAATGTTGTGCTATTTTTCTCGCATTTTCAATAATAATTTTTTTGTTTCCGCCATTAGTCCCACCAGATAATAAAATAATATCCACTTTTGAATTTTCAATTTCAGCGATTTCATCATTAGTTAATTCATAACTAAATGTTTTAATAACCCTGGCTCCTGCACCTAATGCGGCTCGTTTTCCTGCTTCAGCGGTAAGTTCTGGTACTAGACCAATCGTCACCATTTTTAACCCACCTGCAGCTGAAGAACAAGCTAATTTTTTAACGATATTTATTTTAGATACCTCATATTGTTTTTTTAATAAACTAAATGCGGCATCAAAACCTTCCATAATATTAGTTTCTACTGTTGTGATAGCTTTACTCGTCGCGATAATTTCCTCTTGACAAATATCTACTAGCGTTAATTTTGTATAGGTACTTCCAAAGTCAATTAATAAATAGGCATCATTCATTTATATCACCTATTTGTTAAGCTTTAAATCTATTAATAAATCTTCAATACCTACTTCTATTTTAACGCCAGGCGCATAAACACGGTCAAATCCCAAGCTTTTAAACCGTTGTTCAACTTCACTAAATTCTTGCTTACCAACAACAATATTGCCTCCAACATATAATAAAATTTGTTCAAGGCCAGCCTCATCACATTTTTCTCTAAGTCCTTGGCAATCTAATTCACCATGTCCATATAATGAAGAAACTAAAATACAATCTGCATTCGTTTCTAATGCAGCGTTAATAAAATCTTCTTGTGTCGATAAAACACCAATATTCACTACAGTAAACCCTGCATTTGTAAGTGAATAATCGATAATTTTGTTTCCTACTGCATGCACATCTGATCCAATAACACCAATAACAATTGTTTTCCCATTCATCGTTCATCTCTCCTTATAATCAATTTATTTCTTACGAGCGAAAGAAATACTGTTCCACATAATAAATCAGCTGACCCTCCAGGACTGATTCCATTATCGATAAATTCTTCATTTACAAATTTCATCATATCCTTATCATATCCCTTCGCAATTAATTCTCTCATTGTCTTTTTTACATAGTTTAATCCATTTATTCCTTTTCTATGAATAATGGTTGTATCTTCACATAAACTCATGATAGTAATTAAGGTTTGGACTAACGTATCTTTATTATCTAAGTTTATGATTTTTAAAGCTTCTTGAACTATCGGGAAACCCAAATAAGCTTCCTTTCTTACTCCTTCCTTGTTATATTGTAAATAAATTTTTTCACCATGACTTAATCTATTTATATCAAGTTGCTTTAATTCCTCTAATTTTTTTGTCGTTAAGACATGACTATTAAGAAATATTGATTCAAATGAAGTCTCATCATATATTGTCTTTAGCCACACTAACAACTAATGTTCCTAAAACAAAAATTAATCCTTTATGGGTATTAATTCCTTTTGTTTTTTGAAACATTTCTTTTTCACATGCGAGTCCTATTTCAATAGCCTCGAAGTCCAAATCACCTATTGCTTTATCTTGATATCCTAATTGAGCAAATTGAAACATATATTTATTTAATACAGAAATGCTATCAATAAAAGTGAAATAATCCATGTCCTGGTGTGCTCCTTTTGAGTAAGGTGATACAAGCCCAAAAGAAGGAGTAGTGCAAAGTTCATATAACATGGCTTGATTGGTATATTCGATAATTTCTAGAAAGATTTTCTCACATTTTTTCATAAGCTTCTACTCTCTTTTTATAATAGTTTGTTAATTCTTCTAATGTATGATTCTTATGAACAATGCAGATAAAGGCATCTTTATCACATAAAAAACATTTTCGTTGTGCTTCATTGAAATCCTTACGAGATAAACTTTTAATGGAATTATCATACACATCTATATCAACTAATCTTCCTAATGGATGATGGTTTTCAATTTCCATGGTTTTTTCTTTTACCTGTTGCCCATTTTTTAAATCAAGTAAATACAAAAAAATAGGTCCTTCTCCACCATTAATAAATTGTTGTTGGAGGACAGGAAAAGTCATGCTAATCACCTCGTGGATTGTACGAATCACTAAACGTGTTTCTTCATTATCTTTATTAACTCCAGGATAATTACATCTTAGAGAAATGATGATTTTATTGGCATCAAGTAGGGTTTCTATCTGTGCTACACGGTAGTCTCTTGCTTCTAACACCGTGCTCATTTAATGCCTACTATCCGTTTCTTTAATTTTATTAATAATAGCTACGGCTTTATCAGAAATTAAAAAATCATAGGTTACTTGAGGAACCATAGATTTAATAGTTTCATAATCGTCATTTTTAAGTAATTCTCTTACTTTTGATGCACTAATTTCTATATTATTAATCGATTTACGATTAATTAAAATAACAGCGACTCCATGAAGTGGTAATATTTTTTGCATCACAGAATTATAGGTATTTGTGATGTCACAAAAAGGTTCCGTCCCAATATATCGTTTTGTAATATTAAATGTTTTTTTGTAGTAATGGATAAATACATCACAATCAATTTTTGTTTGTAAACTAACGACATCCGTATTTTTCTTGAGAAAATAAGTAGGAAAAGTAGCGTTAGAAATTAAATATGGACCAGTTTCCATTACAGTCACATTATTTAAATGCTTCGTTCCATCTTTAATTAATTGAAAACGTACGGAAAACGGGAAACTAGATTTATCTTCTGTCACAACAAACACAATTAAATGGGAATTTAAACGAGCAGCCTCTTCTATTAAATAGAGATGTCCGCAAGTAAAAGGATTTCCATTCATTATGATGCAAGCTTTTTCTTCATCGTTTAAATGATTTTCTTTTTTCAATTTTTGAAGAAAAGAATAGATATTAGTATTTCCATTTTCTAAAATGGAAATTCCATTAGAATCTATCACTTCATTATAGCCAATTGATTTAAATATTTCTTTATTGTAATTAGGTGTAAAAATAAAAAAATGGTATAAACCTTCTATAAACATGCGATCTTCAATTTTCTTAACAAGAGAATTCGTTATTCCTAGTCCTTGAAAATCCTCTAAAATCGCAAAACATTTTAAAACGTTTTTGGATTTAGAAGCCGTAGCTAGGATACTCCCGTTATTATAGACCGCAATAGTATAGTCTATATCACTTTCATATTCTAAATTAAATTGATTTAGAAATTTTTTAATATCAGCTTTTTTCTCGCGATTATCTAAAAAAATTTCTTCAATAGTATACATATTAAACACCTATTTATTTTTTATTTGTTTCATACAATTGCATTATACTCCTATTAATAGTTAATGTAAACAGCAATTAAGGATTTAATTATATTTTTTACAAACGCTTACATTATCAAACTTTAACATCTCATTTTGTGAATTTTATCATATAATCTGTTTTAAAATATTGAAGTAAATATGCTTTTTATTAGGATAAAATTCTAGTAATTATTCTACTTCCATTAACAATTATACAACTATTCCTTTTCATTATGAAAGCGCTTTGATATAATGAAGGTAGATTAAATTCGGAGTAAATATGGAGGTAATGATGGATTATAAAATTATTGAGAATTATAAAAGTATCTTACAGGAGGAATTAGTGCTCGCATTAGGGTGCACTGAACCTATTTCTATTGCCTATTGTGCCGCAACAGCCAGACAAGTTTTAGGTAAAATGCCTGATAGAATACATATCAAAGTGAGTGGGAACATGTTTAAAAATGCCATGGGAGTAATTATCCCCCATACACTCGCTTTAAAGGGAGTACCTGCCGCTGCTATATTAGGTGTAGTTGGAGGAATCCCTGAGAAAAAATTAGAAGTTTTAGAGGCCATCACTGACGAACATATTGAAAAAACACAACAATTATTGAACAGTAATTTCGCTACTGTTGAAACAATTGATTCCTCTATTAAGCTTTACGTAGAGGTAACGGTCTATAAAAATAATGAATATGCGATTGTTGAAATAAAACATACTCATACCAATATTGTTCGTATCGAGAAAAATGATAAAATGAATATATTATCAAAATGCGATGATGATAATTTTAATACATCTCTTGTGACAAGAGAATTATTAAACGTGAAGGATATTTATGAATTTACGAAAAGTGTTGATATTGAAGATTTAAAGCCAATTTTAAAAATGCAAATGGATATGAATTACGCTATTGCAATTAAAGGATTAAAACACGATTATGGTTTAAATGTTGGATCGACCCTACTTAAATATATGGAAGGTAACGATGTCGTCAGAAAAGCAAAAGCATATACAGCTGCAGCAAGTGATGCCAGAATGAGTGGATCAACTATGCCTGTTGTCACAAATTCTGGATCAGGAAATCAAGGTATTACCACTTCAGTTCCATTAATTGTTTACGCAGAATACAAAAAGTCAACAGAAGATGAATTATATCGTGCCTTAATACTATCTGATTTAATAGCTATTCATATCAAAACAAATTTAGGTCGCTTATCCGCATTTTGTGGAGTAGTCGTTGCCGGAACAGGTAGTGCTTGTGGCATTAGTTATTTAGATGGAGCAGATGAAGCAGAAAATAGAAGACACCATTAAAAATATATTAGCCAATATTGCCGGTGTTTTTTGTGATGGAGCAAAACCTTCTTGTGCTGCCAAAATTGCCTCTTCAGTTGATGCCGCTTTTCAAGCATCAATGCTTGCAATGAATAATCATCGTATCGATTGCTGTACGGGTATAATTAACAATAGCATCGAAGAAACTATTAAAAATATCGGTGAAATAGGTTTTAAAGCCATGAATGAAACTGATAAAAAAATTATTGAAATCATGTCAAAATCGTGTCAAATTAACTAAAAACAAATTTTATATAACATTATCATTTTATCTATTTAGCACATAATAAAAAAAAGGCATCCAAAGATGCCTTTGCATACAAGGATGCCTTTATACCACAAAAAAGTTATAAACTTCCATCATCTGTACCTTCATTTTTTACATGATGATGTTTTTCTATTACCTTAGATTTATTGCCTTCATTAATGTGATAAGTATAAATTGGATTTCCGTTTTCATCTATTGAAACAAATATTTGTATTCTTCCATTTATACCACCAACAATATAATTTAACATATAAATAGTTTTATTATCTTCATTTATTTTTTTAAAGTGATAAAAGCTTGTTTCATTACCATCATATAAATTTAATAAAATATTTGTATTACCACCTTCTTGAACGAATTTTAAATCTGAACTTTTTTCAACTCCATCAATCATAGAATTTATCGAAAATTTTTGATTTCCAGCTTCATCTTTAATTGTCACCTTAACATGATTACTTGTATGGTTACTATCCTCAGTTTCAAACCACATGTTTTGGCCACCATTATCACCGACTGTACTAAATCCAGTTAGATTATATTCAACCCCATCAATAATCATTAAACCTTCCAATTGAAAATATTGGCTAAAATTATCTTTTGTATCTGTTGTTGTTTCACTTGATTCAGTTGTTGTAACTGTATCTGTTGTTGTGTCTGCCATGTCTTGTCCACTAACATTAGTTAATGTATAATAAACTATGTAGGTAATTCCCTCAAGTGTATAAGTCACTTGTTGTTCATAATTAGAATTAGTTGATGGTTCTTCTTGAATTGATAAGACTGAATCAGCACCATTATCCATAAAGGATTTTAATTTGTCAAAATAGATATTTACATTATCTAATTCAGGTTCAACATTTAATCCACTATTTGTTGCAGTGGTTGTCGTATTTGATAAGTATTGTGCACTAAAAATATCATCATTTAATCTATTATTCATTGTAGAATCACTAGTAAGGCTTGATAGTAAACCACTTGATAAATAGGTTGAAAAAATAAAAGATTCATTATCATTTAAGGTTAATGTAGTTTCGTTAGATTCATTTGAGAATGAATCTAACGTTGTTGTAGATGCACTATTCGTAGTCGATGTAATTTCACTAGCTTTACATCCTGCTAATGTTAATAATAAACCCAAAATTAAAATCATAACAATTTTTTTCATTTAAAAATCTCCTTCCTATGTTTTCTACTTTATTTTATCGCCAAAGTGTGATAGGACTGTGATAGATAATAATATTTTTAAAAAAAACAAAATTGATAAAAATTTACTTGAGGTGAACTATATGAACAAGAAAATCGCGATTATTTTTACAGGTGGAACCATCTCGATGAGGATTGATGAAAGTATGAAAGCAGCTATACCTTCATTAGACGCTAGCGAAGTGATTTCTTATGTCAATGATTTAGATACACTAGCAGATGTAGAAATTGATAATTATCTTTCTATCCCCTCTCCATTTATTACACCAAACATTATGCTAGAATTATCTAAAAAAATTCAATCTTACCTTAATCGAGAGGATATTAGTGGTGTGATTGTGACACACGGAACGGATACATTAGAAGAAACTGCTTATTTCTTAGATTTAAATATTAAAACATCTAAACCCATTATTTTAGTAGGTTCTATGCGAAGTGTTTCAGAGTTAGGTTACGATGGTCCTTCAAATTTAGTTGCAGCAATACGTACAGCAACATCTAAAGAGGCTTCGAATAAGGGAGTAATGGTGGTGATGAATGGTGATATTAATGCCAGTAATGAAGTAATGAAAACTCATACTATGGCCTTAGATACTTTTAAATCGTTAGAATTTGGACCATTAGGTATAGTTGATGATGAAAAAGTCCTTTTCTATAGAAAATCAACACATACGAGCACTTATATCCCAACTAATCATATTGAAAATAACGTTCATTTAGTTAAAGTTGTTTCAGGTATGGATGGGGATATCATTGATTATTATATTACAAAAAAAGCTAAGGGCATCGTAATTGAAGCATTAGGACGAGGAAATGTTCCCCCTATGATGGTTCCTAGCATCAAAAAGGCAATCGATGAAGGGATTAAAGTCGTATTAGTTTCAAGATGTCCAAAAGGTCGAGTTGCAGTAACTTATGGGTATGATGGAGGCGGTAAGAAATTGCGTGAGTTAGGTATTATTTTAGGAACAAATCTTAGTGGCCCTAAAGCACGCATTAAATTAATGTTAGCACTAGGATATAAAAACGATTATGATTATATAAAGAATATGTTTGAAGATGAATATTACGAATAAAAATGTTTCTTTTTATTACAAATAACTTTTTTTATTTATATAGCAAAAGCGCATAATATTTCCTGGTAAATTATTATGCGCTTTTATATTTGATTTTGATTTATTTTTAAGTGATTAATAAACAAAATAATATGTAGTTTTTAAAAAAATACCTATTTTTTTTTGCCATAAAAGCCTGATTGTTTTTTTGTAATATAAGAAGAGCTTACTACCGATTGATTGCTTTTAATATTTTTTAAAGTTAAATATTTAAAAAGTAAGTGTTCTAAAATATATATTGCGATGATGATTAATTCTAAATAAATATAATTCTGCGGCCATGAGCCTAAAAAAGAGATGAGATGTCCTTTTAATAATGGGCCATTATCTATTACAAGATATAAATAACGTGTATTAAACACTACATTAAATAAAAACATAAAAAATATAAACACCTGGGTGCATATGAAAGATATAATAGTATTACGTAATGTAGGTATATATTCGTAAATGATTAAATAAAATAATGGAATGATAATCATTAAACCATTACCAAGCATGAACAAATAATAACGAAGATACTCAAATGAATAACCTACTTGATTGAATAACATATTCATTAATCCAATTATTAAGGTAATATAAACTAAAATAAAATACAATGGTTTCACTTTTTTAAATGCTAATACTATATTTAGAATCATAGAAATACCAAATAATTGAAGTGGTAGGTTGGATAAATGGATACCTTCACTTTTCCAAAGAAAAAAATAATAAAGTAATAGATTAATAACAAGAATAAAGCCTAAAGAATACCTAATTTGATGTTCTACCTTTTCATCATTACGTATTTTATTTTTATAAATAAAGAATACCATAATGATCGTATATACAATAGTAATTGGTATAATCCACTCGAGAAAACCTAGACTATGAAAATGATTATTACTAATTGGGTCATCAAATTTAAAAAAATCACTCATGCTAATCCTCCTAATTTTTTATTTTTTAAGATTTTAATAAATATTTCTACTATATTCTTATCAAACTGTTTCTCAGAACAATCTTCTAATTCCGATATTGCTTCATTAAATAGTAAATGTTGTCTATATGGTCTATTTGATAACATAGCATCAAATGAATCAGCTACTGTTAAAATTCTTGATTCAAAAGGGATTTGCTCTCCTTGTAAACCATCTGGGTAACCAAATCCATCATATCTTTCATGATGATGTCTAACAATTAAAGAAATATTGTCATCTTTAGATAAAGGACGAATAATTTCTTCGCTATATTGAGGATGTAGACGAACTATCGCAAATTCCTCTTCTGTCAATTTACCTTTTTTATTTAATATTTCTTGAGGTATTTCAACTTTTCCCACATCATGAAGTAAAGCTGCAAGTTTAAGTATTTTTAACTGTTCCTCTGACATCCCTAATTCTTGACCGATATACATTGAATATTCTAGTACTCGTTCTGAATGTCCTAAAGTATATCTATCTTTTGCTGAAACTGTTCCTAAGAGTGTTTTTAAACTGGTTAACAGTTGATTCTCTGTACTACTAAACGAATGCATAATATCTGTAAATATATCTTTATATATTTTAACATTTTTCCTACCACTTTGAATAGCATGGTATAAAGCATTATCTGCTTGCGATATTAATTCATCCGTATTAATCGCTAAATTAGGATATAAGGAATAACCTAATGAAAGTGACATGTTTAATTGATTTAGATTATCGTGTGCATCAATAAATTCACTATAATTTTTAATGATATCATTTGTCACGGTTTGTATTTCCACCATTTGTGTATAGGGCATTATTATCGCAAATTCATCACCGCCATACCGACAAACCAAATTTTTTACTCCGGCAGATGAGGAAATGATATTAGCAGTTGTTATTAAAAGATCATCACCTGCTAAATGTCCACAAATTTCATTAAAGTGTTTAAAATTATCTATATCAATCATGATTAATCCTAAATTACTATTAGACCGTTTTATGGAATTAAATTCAATTTCTATACGCTCTTGAAAATAGTGATGATTAAATGTTTCAGTTAATGAATCATAATTAGTGTTTTGTTTCAACATAGAAACATATCTAACTTGTCTTGTCGCTAAACAACAAATTAATGTACTTAAAAATATCGAAATTATACAATAAAAAAACATTTGAAAATATAATGGATTATTTGCTGATAAATACTCAATTAGTAAATTGCTACCACTAATGATATTAAAAAAAATCGAAATTAATAAACCCTTTTTTAGAAATTTATAAGTAGCTATTAATAACAAAACAATTTGTATATTTGAAATTACAATAATTGTTTGCATGTTTTTAAGATTTATAATTTGCAAGATTTCTACTACAATTAATATCAGTAAAAAAAACCAGATTATGAACTTATTAGACACTGCCCTTTTTTGTTCCATATCCTCCTTAATATTACTCATAAAGATCCTCCCCATAAAGTTATATATCTAATTATATAATTATTTTAGTAACATTAAAAGATGTTTTGGATAAAATTGTAAAATAATGTCGAACTAAATTTAGAATTCATGATTAAATTTTATTATATAAATATTTATAGACTTTTCATATCAATATAATAAGAATGGACAAAGAACCAGATTTATGGTATTTTATGAGAAGATAATAATAATACAGAGGTGATTTCATGATAGTTATTAACTTCATTCGCGGTTTTTTCATGGCTTTAGCCGATAGTGTTCCTGGTGTTTCAGGAGGAACTATCGCATTTATAATGGGATTTTATGACGATTTCATTAATTCATTAAATACACTCGTATCTAAATCAATTAAAATGAAAGATAAAAAAGAAGCCTTATTCTTCTTAGGAAAACTAGGAATTGGTTGGATTTGCGGTTTTGTAATCGCTATGAAAATCTTAGGATCTATTTTGGATAAAGATATCTATCCCATTAGTTCTTTATTTTTAGGTTTTATTTTATTTTCTATTCCGCTCATTATATATGAAGAAAAAAAGAATTTAAAGAAAAACTACTTTCATTTATTTTATATGTTATTTGGAATTCTACTTGTCTCTTTAATCACATATCTGAACCCTGTACCTGCCCACAATACTACCTCGATAACGTTTAGTTATGGATTGTTCATTTTCATAGCGGGGATGATTGCAATATCCGCAATGGTTTTGCCAGGAATATCGGGGTCTACACTTTTAGTAATACTAGGGCTTTATACAACAATGGTTCCTGCCGTTAAATCAGTAATATCCTTTGATTTTCAGCAACTTCCAATGGTGATTTTATTTGGCTTAGGAGTTGTAGCTGGAGTTGTGACGATTATTCCATTATTAAGATATTTATTGACCCATCACAGACCACAAATGGTTTATTTAATCATAGGACTTATGCTTGGGTCTTTATATGCGATTGTTATGGGACCTACAACATTAGATATTCCTAAACAAGCGATGGACATTCATTCATTCAATGTATTTTTCTTCTTAATTGGAGGATTATTAATCTTTTTATTAGATGAGATAAAAAGATACATGAATAAACATAAAATCGTTTAGAAGACTGAAATTTCAGTCTTTTTTTAATGAAAATAAAAATAAAATTTAATCTATCAGGGATTTACGATTCAGCCTGTTTAACAACAGGATAAAAAGTAGTATTAATATAATTCAGTAATGATATTAATGCTTATAATAATCATTTTAGAAATCTTCTTAAACTTCAGTATATTTATCTGCAAATGTTACTTATGATATTTGTGATTAACTTATTGTTTGAAACATATTTAAAAATGTGTTGTCAGAAATTTATTAAGTTTTATATAAACCATTTATTTAAAAAAATGATAAGAAAGTTTTTTAAATTGAATATTAAAAAATACTTCCCATTGTTGATTATTTTAATCATAACTTTGGGAAGTATCTTTAATTTTATGAAGTTTATTTATAGTAAGCTGTATACAAATTCTAAAATTTCTTCTTTAATAATTTTACCTTGATTTAATAAATCTAAGCTACTTTTTTGATAAGCTTCGGCGATTTCTTTATTTTGTAGTCCGCTTATATTAATTCTTACATTTAAAAGTGCACCCTCTAATCCTGCATACAACAATAAAGCGCCGACTCCTACATCACTTGCAGCATTCCTATTTCCATAGGCCATCATTTTTCTGATTACTTCTAATGCCTTATGTGATAATCTAGCCACTTCATAAGGAACCTTTATCGCAGCAATGGTTGCCTTTTCAATTGCTTCATTTCTTGCTTTTTTTTCTTCTTCATTTTCTTTAGGCATTTTAAAAGCAGACATTATTTGATTAAATGCTTCTGTATCTTTATCGATTAAGGGCAGTAATTCTTCTTTAATATTATTTAGGGTGATAAAATTATCTTCATATTCAACACGGATTATTTCATCTAGTTCTAAAAATTTTTTACGACTAATCGATAAATGACACACCATACGTGATAGACCAACCCCTAGTGAAGCGCTAAGTGCACTAACACTTCCACCACCTGGGGCAGGGCTACTTGAATCAACTTCATTAATAAATTCCTTCACTTTTAAGTCAACTAAACGCATATTTCCTCCTAGTAACAAATTTTCTGTTCTTGAACAACCAACCGACCATTTTTATAAACATCTTTAACGTGATTAATCCCAAAATGATAAATTAAATAATCTAAATTAGGAACATCAAATAAAACAAAATCAGCAACTTTACCTATTTCTATTGAGCCTTTCGTTTTTTCCTCATTAATACTACATGCTCCATTTAAAGTCACAGCTGTTAAGACTTCCTTTGGTAGCATCTTCATTTTTAAAGATGCGAGTTGCATCACAAATTGCAAGTTCTCTGAAGGACAACTTCCTGGATTATAATCTGATGATAAACTAACCCCACATCCCATATCTATCATTTTTCTTGCTTTTGCATATTCCTTATTTAGATTAAATGCGGTAGCAGGTAGTAAATTGGCAACTATTTTAGCTTTCGCGAGATTTTCAAAATCTTTATTTGTAGAAGCCATCAAATGATCTGCTGATACACATCCTATTTGACATGCAAGCGTCGCTCCTCCTAATGGAATTATTTCATCTGCATGTATTTTTAATAAAAATCCATTATTTTTAGCGGCTTCTAAAATCATTCTACTTTCTTCTAGAGAAAATACCTCATCCTCACAAAACACATCACAATATTCAGCTAATCCCAACTCTTTAATAATTGGTAGCATCCTAATCACTTCTTTAATATATCCAGCTTTATTATCAGAAAATTCTGAAGGAATCGCATGAGCACCTAAAAAGGTGCTTTTAATGTCTATAGGATGTGTTTCATTTAATTTTTTAGCCACTTCTAATTGTTTTATTTCCGTTTCTAGATTTAAACCATATCCACTTTTAGCTTCAACACTAGTAACACCATGGCATAACATGACATCTAAACTTTTTTTTGCTTTTTCATATAATTCATAAAATGAAAGGGCTCGTGTATTTTTAACAGTACTTAGAATACCACCCCCAGATTTTAATATTTCTAGGTAACCCAATCCTTGTAATTTCATCTCTAATTCATACTCTCGTGACCCGCCGTGGACAAGATGTGTGTGTGAATCAATTAATCCAGGTGTCATCAATAATCCTTTTCCACTAACAAGCTTTGTATCATGGTCAACATATTTTTCATAACCATTTCCTTGTGATACATCGATAATCAATCCATCTTTTACAACCACATATCCATTTGAAATAATATCGACAGCTATCATTTCAGACCCACATCTCAACTCATTTAGACCATTCATCGGAATGAGCGTATCTATATTGTATATAATTAAGTCACTTTTCATAAAATCACCTAATCCAAAAGATTCGTTTCAAGAACCTTCTCCATATTAAATCCTTCTAGTCCTAAATAATATTCCATAGATTCTACTAATGCTTCCATAGGAACTAAACCAATAATTTCACTTCCTAAAACTTGAACACCATAGCGTTTTGCTTCCATTTTAACAGTTTCAAAAACTCGATAAATACTTGTTTTTTTATAATTTGTGATATTCATTGTGACTTGAACAATTCCTCTGTCTTTAATTTCTGCAGGGCCTGCTTTGATAAAACGAAAACCACCACTAGATTGACGGATACATTTAGCAATATTTGAGGCAATTTCTACATTTGTCGTATCTAAATTAATGTTAAATGCGATAAGTGGCAAACGAGCTCCTACAGCAATGACTCCCGCTGTTGGATGGATTTCTGGCATACCATAATCAGGATACCATTCAGCTAATTTTATTTTTTCTTTCATTCCCTCAAATTGACCTTTTCTTATCGTTGCTAAATTAATTCTTTCTTCACAAGTTGCTGCTTCCTCATATAAAAAGATAGGAATATGATACAATTCATAGATTTCCTGAGCGGTCAATTTGGCAATTTCCACACATTCTTCCATTGTCATATTTTTAATAGGGATATATGGTAGGACATCTGTTGCGCCCATTCTCGAATGTTCACCGGTATGGAAATTTAAATCTATCAATTTAGTGGTCATTCCCACCATTTCAATTACAGCATCTTTAATCGCATATGGATCACCTAATAAGGTAACAACCGTTCTATTATAATTAGCATCAGCTTCATAACTAACTAGTTTTACATTTTTTTTATCCTTTAATACACTTACAATTGCCTCAATCTTTTCTTTATCTCTACCCTCTGAAAAGTTAGGCACACATTGAACAATTTTCACTTATTTTCCTCCTTTAACATATGTTTTACTTACTAATTCTTCAATATATGAATCATTAGTGAGATAGGGAATAGTAATATGATTATCAGTTGTTTCATTATAATGAATAGCCGTTTCTAATGCATGCTCATTTCTTGCCCAAGAGCGTCTAGAAACTCCACCCATAACATCCCATGGTACGGCACTTTTTAAAATAGCATCTACCCGTTTGCTACCATCTAACACCATTCCAAAACCACCATTAATTGCTTTTCCAATACCAACTCCTCCACCATTATGAAGTGCCACTAAACTCATTCCTCGCGCTACATTCCCCGCAAATATATGTGTTGCCATATCAGCCATGATATTAGACCCATCCTTAATGTTAGATGTTTCTCTAAATGGTGAATCAGTTCCACCTGTATCATGATGGTCTCGCCCTAACATAATAGGACCTACTTCACCATTTCTCACTAATTCATTAAATTTTAATGCGATTTTTAGGCGTCCTTGCGCATCTTGATATAAAATACGAGCTTTTGTGCCGACTACTAATTTATTTTTCTTCGCATCTTTTATCCAATTATAATTATCCAAATCTTGGAAACGACGATTTTTATCAATACAATCCATTGCTGCTTGATCTGTTTTATCTAAATCACTATCTTTACCACTTAAACAAACCCAACGGAATGGACCATAACCATAATCAAAAAGTATTGGCCCCATAATATCTTCCACATAACTTGGCCAAATAAAACCATCTAGTGGGTTCACACCATTTGAACAGATTTCTTTTACTCCAGCATCAAAAATTGCTTTCAAAAAACTATTTCCATAATCAAAAAAGTAAGTTCCTTTTTCAGTTAAGGATTGAATCACTTTAAAATGTCTTCTTAAACCTTCATTAACCAATTCTTTAAATCGACTTTTATTAGTGTTTAACAACTCAGTTCTTTCTTCATAAGTAACACCTACTGGTGTATAACCACCATCATAAGCATTATGACAAGAGGTTTGATCACTTAATAAATCAATATGCATCTGATATTTATCTGCATATTCTAACAAGTCAACAATATTTCCATGATAAGCAATTGAAATTGGTTTTTTTGTTTGAATAAATTCTTTAGCTTTCTTAAATGCTTCTTCGGCACTACTTGTTACATATTGAACCCAACCTTGATTATGTCGTGTTGTGATTCTTGACTTATCAACTTCAGCGATAATAGAAACTCCACCAGCGATTTCACAAGCTTTTCCTTGTGCACCACTCATTCCTCCTAGTCCACTTGTCACATATAAAATGCCTGCTAAATTTTCATTTTCAGGAATACCTAATTTATCACGGCCTGCATTTAATATTGTTGAATAAGTTCCGTGGACAATTCCTTGTGGACCAATATACATCCAGCCTCCTGCCGTCATTTGTCCATATGAGGCTACACCTAAGGCTGCTCCACGATTCCAATTATCTAAATCATCATAAAGACCCACCATAAGTCCATTAGTAATAATGACTCTAGGAGCTTCTATTCGTGATAAAAATAAACCTAGTGGATGTCCTGATGCCATTACTAAAGTTTGTGTAGCTTCCATTTCTTGTAAATATTTTTTTACAAGATGGTATTGCATCCAATTTTGCATAACGCGACCAGTTTCACCATAAGTGACTAATTCATAAGGATATAACGCTGTTTCAAAATCAAGATTGTTATCAATCATCACTTGAAAAGCTTTCCCCTCAACCGTTTTACCAGAATATTCTTCTATCGGTTTTCCATAAATTCTCCCAACTGGTCTAAATCGATATCCATAAATTCTTCCTTTTGTCAGAAGTTCTTCTAAAAACTCTTTCGCTAAGACATCATGCCATTTTTCAGGTACATAACGTAAAGCATTCTTTAAAGCCAATTCGGTTTCTTTTTCTGTTAATGTAAATTCTCTTTTAGGTGCTCGCCGTATCTCTTTTTCAAATTCAGGATACTTTGGTAATTCATCAAATATTGTTTCTAACGTAATAGTCATTGCTTTTGAAACATCTTGATTATTAATCATAAAATCCTCCCTTATTTATATTAAAGAACCTATTTCTTCTTCGATTTTCTGTAAAATAGTTCCCTCTTTAATTAATTTTTCCATCTGCTTTATTAACGGATGCATAATGGTATCCTCAGAAATAAAGGGAATGTACTTACGAATCTCACTATAACATACTGCAGTTCCTTTTCCCATTTGTTTTTTATCTCGTAAATCTAGCGCTTGACAACTCGCAAGAAATTCTATCGCTAATACATTTCGTACATTAAATAATATATCACGTGCGCCACGAGCGGCAATTGTCCCCATTGATACATGATCCTCTTGATTCGCACTTGATGGGATTGAATCCACACTTGCCGGGTGTGCTAAGACTTTATTTTCACTCACTAATGATGCAGCCGAATACTGCATTATCATATAACCAGAATTGAGTCCGCTTTTTTGTATTAAAAATGCTGGTAATCCTTCACTTAAACTAGGATTAACCAATCGCTCAATACGTCGTTCGGAAATATTTGCTAGTTCTGCGATAGCGATTTTCAAAAAGTCAAAACTAATGGCCATTGGTTGTCCATGGAAATTACCACCAGATATGACTGTATCCTCATCAAAAATTAAGGGGTTATCTGTTGCGGCGTTCATTTCAATTTCTACTTTATCTTTTATATACGCTAGCGCATCCTTAGTTGCTCCATGGACTTGTGGCATACAACGAATAGAATAAGCATCTTGAACGCGAATTTCACCTTGTGAAGTCAAATAACAGCTTGAATCAGTTATCCTCATTATGTTTTCAGCACTATGAATTTGTCCTACTTGACCTCTTATTGAATGAATGCGCATATCCATCGCATCCTTAATACCACAAAGTGCCTCCATGCTCATACTTCCAGCAACATCAGCTAATTTCGAAAGAGCTATCGCATCGTATGTTGTAATAGCACCAACAGAAGTCATTACTTGAGTTCCGTTTATTAAGGATAAACCTTCCTTTGCCATTAAATGTTTAATCGGCTCAATTCCATATTTTTTGAGTACTTCTTTAATGTCTAAAATATCACCTTGATACATTACTTGTCCATAGCCTATTAATGTTAATGCCATATGGGATAAAGGTGCTAAATCGCCACTTGCTCCTAAAGAACCTTTCTCAGGAATTAAGGGAAGAATATCTTCATTTAAATAGAATTTTAGCCGTTCTAATGTTTCTAAACGAATACCTGAATATCCTTTGGCTAATGCATTGATGCGGAGTAACATAATCCCTCGAGTTACCTCTTGATCAAAATGATCTCCTACTCCGCAAGCATGACTTTTAAGAAGATTTTCTTGTAATTCACTTACTTCTTCCTTATTAATCATTACATTGGCTAATTTACCAAAGCCAGTGTTTACACCATAAACTGTTTTTTCTAAAGTGACAATTTTATCGATAATGCATCGACTTTCATTAATCCTACTTTTTGCTTCAAGACTAAGATCAACTTTTTGTCCATATCTTACTACTTGTATAAAATCATTTAAAGTTAAATGGTTGCCGTCTAATATGACTGTCATAACTTTATCCTCCTAAAGTAAGCGTTTTCACGATGAGACTAAGGATAAGTGGCTAACTGTAGCCACCCCCATTATTTCTTATCTATCCATTATTATATAATAATTATAAATTTATATCAACATTCAATCCTACACTTATTATAAAACATTTATGGATAATAAAACAAAAAACCATAGAATTTATCCATAGTTTTTTGAAGAGAAGAGAATGAATTTATTTGTTTTATGACCAAAACGTTAATAATATACCACTTTTAAATTTTCATGTCAATAAAAATACATAAAAATACTAATGATTTTTATAATTTTATTTTACAAAAAATCATAAAATTTGAATAATCTTTTTGTACACAAACGATTTTCGCATTTTAAGAATTAAGTGGAAATCTTCTTCATAACCGATTAGTACTTTGTACTAATTCTACCATATTTATTAGGATATTAATAAAATACCTACAAAGAGACTATTTTACTCAATTGTCTTCTTTGTAGGTATTAGTTGATTAAAACGCTATAAGTTCTATTTCAACACGTACGTCTTTAGGTAATCTTGATACTTCAACTGTTGCTCTTGCTGGTTTATTTTCCGAAAAATAACGACTATAAACTTCATTTACCCGAGCAAAATCGTTCATATCAGTTAAGTAAATCGTTGTTTTAACGACATCCTTTAATGTATAACCTGCCTCACTTAAAATAGCTTGCAGATTTTTTAACACTTGATGAGTTTGTTTCTCTACATCATCTGAAACGAGTTGCATTGTCTCTGGGTCTAATGCTATCTGTCCAGAAACAAATAACATGTTATTCACTTTAATCGCCTGTGAATATGGACCAATTGCCTTTGGTGCTTGATTAGTAAAAATAACTTCTTTTTCCATTGTTTTCCTCCCCTTTGTGATGTCTTTATTATAACATAAAAAAGATGTATGAAACCATACATCTTTTATTTTGAGGGATGATTATTGAGTAGAAAATAGTTATAGGAAAGAATCTATAAAATTAACAGCCTTTTGTTACTCCACCGTAACAAGTGCATCCGATTAAAACTAATAAAATAAATAATACTAAGATGAGTGCGTAAGTATTACTATACCCAGAATTTCCTGTATTTTCATACTCACAGCCATATCCGCAAGACCCGTACATTAAAGCACCTCCTTAATTGATTTACAATATTATGCTATGAGGGATATGAATTTTCTCCTATTACTAATGCATATTAATTTATCATTTATGTAAAAATAAGGAAAAAACATATATATGTTTTAATTAATGACAAAAGTCTGTAGAGCGCTACAGACTTTTCTTTTCAATTCCTAAATCTTCCAAAGATTCGCTATTTCTGATTCGGTTTGCGATTAAATTAATTTTTCTAATTCGATGATTAAGACCCGATTTACTAATTGGCTTTCCATATTCCTTTTCATATAAGTCACTTAGTTCTGCATAAGTCGCATCAGGATTCTTCATTCTAATCATCACAGCTTCTAATAATTTTTCAGGTAAGATATCTAAACCTATATTATCGGCTATTAAATTAATATTATCTATTTGTTGATTTGATGCATCCCATGATTTATTCAAATTAGCAAGTTCACAATTTCTAATTCGATTCACGGAATTATTAAGATCTCTAACAATACGAATATCTTCAAAATCTAAAACCGAGTTTGTAGCGTTAATGACTCTTAAAAAATCAGAAATCTTTTCCGACTCTTTAATGTAGACAATATAACCCTTTTTACGTTGCAATGTACGAGCATTTAAATCAAATACATTAGCTAAACTTTTTATCTCTTTAGCAAGTTCTTCATCTAAAACAAAAATTTCTAAATGATAAGCAGACCTTTCAGGATTATTAACCGACCCACTAGCTAAAAACGTTCCTCTTAAGTAAGCCCTTTTGCAACAAGTTTGCTGAACGAGTTCCTGAGGAATTCCTACTAAAAAACTATTATCATTCATTAACATTAAATCATTAATAATCATTTCCGCAAAATTAGTCACTCTTATTATATAAACATTTGCTTTATTTAAACGCATTTGTTTTCTAGTTAAAACATCAATATGTACCTCATATAATTGTCTTAACAGTTTAACATATCTTCGAGCTATCGTCGCGTTTTGTGTTTGAAATTCAATCCTCAACCCTTCACGGGAAATGTTCATCACACCATTCATTCTCGTTAAAGCAGATAATTCCGCTTTCGCACAGCAATCTGAAACGACCAAAGATACAAGTTCATTTTTTGTTTCTGAAGCAAAAGACACTTAATCTCTACCTCACTTTCTTACTCAATTGTTTCTATTAACATCATTAAAATATACGCAGCAATTTTATTACTTTTATGACGTATATGATTTTTTTCATTTATATAAATAAATTTATCAGTAATAAGTTCTTTATTCAATTTAATGATTGCCTCATAATCAACTTCAACGAATTCTGCAGCTTGATTTTGATAAGTTTGTAAAACATCAGAATTCACATTTTTATCATCATTAGCAAGAATACTATCAATTGAATTTTTACCTAAATAACTTTCTAAGACATCAACATGTTTTGACACAGAAAAATGGTCTGTTTCACCTGGTTCTGTCATCACATTACAAATATAAACCTTTTTAGCGTTCGAGTCATTTATTGCTTCCTTCACATTAGGAACTAATAAGTTAGGAATAATGCTTGTGTATAAACTTCCCGGTCCAAATACTATCATATCTGCTTCTTTAATCGATTTAATGACATCTGGTGTCACTACGACATCTTCTTCTTCTAAAAAAATTTTTTTAATAACTTTTTTTGCTGAAGTAATATTTGTTTCTCCATAGACTGTGGAATTATCATCCATTAAAGCACATAAAGTAATCGGTTTTTGGGCAACTGGTAAAATTGTCCCTTTTACATTTAAAACTTTACTTAATTGTTGAATAGCTTTCACATAATCTCCTGTAATTTGAAACAATGCGGTTAATAAAATATTTCCAACAGTATGATTTGCGAATATTGACTCACTTGTAAAACGATATGTTAAAAGTGTATTCAAAAGCGGTTCTGTTTCACTCATTGCAATCATTACTTTTCTAATATCTCCAGGAGGTACAACATTAATAGAATGACGAATATCCCCACTACTACCGCCATCATCACCAACAGTAACGATTGCTGTAATATTTAGGGGATATTTTTTTAAGCCTTTTAATACATAAGATAATCCAGTTCCCCCACCAATAACAACAATATTAGGATCTCTTTCCATATTAGGTCTCCTTTCGATTCTTGTCAATATCTCGATGCCACACATAACAATTATATTCTTTTGATAAAGATGTTGATAATTTTTCTGCTATCGCAACAGACCGATGTTGTCCACCAGAGCATCCAATACCTATTAAAACCTGATTTTTTGCGATATCTCCAAACTTTGGTATGATAAAATTAAGCAAAGAAACTAATTTTTCTAAAAAAATAGTAGTGTCTTCGCGATTAATCACATAATCTGAAACAGATTGATCTAATCCTGTTAAATCTTTCATTTCTTCAATATAAAACGGATTTGGTAAAAATCGAACATCAAATACAAAATCACTGTCGATAGGTGCTCCATGTTTAAAACCGAATGACATGATATTTATATCAAAATGATTTTTTTTAAAAGTGAAGCGCGATGTGATTTCTTGTTTTAATTTATTTGAACTTAAATATGATGAATCAATAATATAATCAGCTTGCTCACGAAGAGTCTCTAAAATCTGTCTTTCTAAAATAATTCCCTCTATAATTGACCCTTGCTTTGATAAAGGATGTAATCGTCTTGTTTCCTTAAATCTTTTTACGAGTACATCATCATTAGAATCTAAAAACAAAATTTGTAAATTTAAATGTTGGATATTTCTTAACTCGTCAATTACTTGTATTAATGCTGAGAAATCTTGACTTCTACTATCAACTACAACAGCAAAGTTTTCAATGTTGTTGTAGTTTAAATTATTTTCACTAGTCAATGAAGTTATATGATTTAAGAGCACAACAGGCATATTATCGATACAATAATACCCAATATCTTCCAAACAATTCAATGCAACTGACTTGCCCGCACCACTCATTCCTGTAACCAAAAGTAAATTTTTAATTAACTTTGTCATTTCATCACCACTTTTAGAATATTCACTATCATTATATCACATAAAGATATAAATTATTATTAGATTAATTAAATAGTTATATCTTATTTTAGTATTTTATCATTATATACTAAATAAAAACAACCATGAATAAAAAGAAATATTGATAAATACTGGAAATATACGAGCAGTTATTATATAATATTGTTAGTGAAAATGAAGGGGGTTTAAAATTGAATTATCTAAAGAAAATATTATATGGGGTAGGTTTTTTCATTATATTAATCAATTTAGTTGGGTGTAAAGTAAAAACAGAAGATTTCACTTTTATTAAATCAGGAGATACATATATAGTCGATGAATATAATGGAACAAAGGATGAAGTCACTATACCAAGCACATATGGAGGGTTTCCTGTCACAGAAATCAGGAATAATGCCTTTGCCTATACGAGTGTTAAAAGTGTTGTCATCCCTCATAGTATTACTTGTATTGGCCGACATGCATTTATGAATACTAGTAATTTGACTGAAATTACTATACCAAACAGTGTGATAACTATTGGTGAGGGGGCTTTTGCCTATAATGATAGTATCAAAAATATTTCATTTGAAAATGGTAGTCAACTCGATAGTATTGGGGACTATGCTTTTTCTAATGATGATATGTTAACTAGTTTGTCTATACCAAACAGTGTAAAAACAATTGGTAATTATGCTTTTTTAAATGATAACAATCTTGCTTCAATTACATTTGAAGCCGATAGCCTACTTGAAAATATTGGCGATTATGCTTTTTCTAATAATAGTAATTTGACAAGTATCACATTACCAACTAGTTTGAAAAGCCTTGGTAATTATTCTTTTTATGATGATACAAAGCTTGCGACTGTTTTATTTGATGCTAATAGTCAGCTTGAATATATTGGTGATCTTGCATTTTCATCTACTGCAGTAGAAAATGTAAACATACCTAAAAATGTTTCAAATATCGGAGAATTAACTTTTAATGGCATGAATCAATTGGTGAATTTAATAGTAGACACATCTAATCAAAATTACCTTTCACTTGATGGTATATTATTTAATCATAATCAAAGCACTTTAATTAAATTTCCTGCAAATAAAATATTAGATACTTATATTATTCCCAATACAGTAACAACAATAGAAAATAATGCTTTAAGTAACACCCAAATACATTCATTAACAATTCCAGAAAATGTAGCAAGTATTGGGGATAATAATTTTACTTTTAACATTTTAGCTGATATATATGTTGATGGTGATAATTCCAATTATAGTTCACTTGATGGTGTTTTATTTAATAAAGATCAAACTACTTTAATAAAATACCCAGCAAATAAGATATTAGATAGTTATACAGTACCTGAAAATGTGACTACGATAGATAATAATGCGTTTGAAAATGCATTTGTCAAAAATGTCACATTACCAGTTGGTTTAACTAATATTGGAACTTCTTCTTTTATCAATTCTTTGTTAACAAATATCAATATTCCTAATTCCATTACAAATATTGAATATGGTGCATTTGAGAATACACTTCTTACTAGTCTAACAATTCCTAGTAGCGTAACAGAAATCGGAACGAATGCTTTTGCAAAGACTAGTGCACTTACAACAATTAACTTTAATACAGACAGTCAATTAACAAAAATTGGTGAATATGCATTTAGTCAATCAAATATTTCAAATATAACAATTCCCAACAGTGTCACAGAAATTGGCGATTATGCATTTGGTGATACTGCCAACTTAACGACTTTACTCTTTGAAGAAGGAAGTCAATTAACCACAATAAATGACGATATATTTATTTCTTCTAACTTAACAAACATCGTCATTCCTCAATCAGTTCAACAAATTAAAAATGAAGCATTTTATAAGTCACAACTCACTTCAATTGAATTTGAAAATGAGAGCCAATTAACAGAAATCGGAAGCCGTGCGTTTGCATATTCAAATTTATCCAATATATTGATACCAACTCTTGTGACATTCATAGGAGACAGCGCATTTGATCATTCTCAATTGAGAAACATTATTATTTCTTCAACATCACCTGCGCTTATTCTTTACAACTCATTTGATAATTTACCAGATGATTATAAAATATATGTCCCTGTTGATTCACTCGATAGTTATCAAAAAACTACCTATTGGTCTAATTTACATATTTCTCCAAATGAATAAGATGTAAAAAAAAACCACAAAATGTGGTTTTTTTTAATTCATAGATTCAATATATTTTAAAGCGTTTTGTGCTGCAATTGCACCATCATTTGTTGCGGTAATAATTTGACGCAACTCTTTGTCTCGTACATCTCCGATAGCATAAATGCCTTTTAAGTTTGTTTCCATTTTCTCATTAGTTATAATATATCCTTGTTTATTCAAGTCAATGACATCTTTAATCATATCTGTCACTGGGTCTTGACCAACATAAATAAATGCTCCATCAGTGGCTATTTCTTTTAACTCATTTGTTTTAACATCCTTAACAGTTACACTGCCAAGTTTTCCATTTTTCTCATTAAATGAGGTAACAACTGCTTCTAATTCAAAAGCGATTTTTTCATTTTTACTAACCCGTTCTTGGGCAATTTTTTCAGCTCTAAATTCATTTCTACGATGAATGATAGTTACTTTATTACAAATACCAGCTAAATATAAAGCTTCTTCAACCGCTGAATTACCGCCACCAACGACAACAACATCTTTATTACGGAAGAAAGCTCCATCACATATAGCACACCAAGAGATTCCTCTTCCAGCTAATTTTTCTTCGCCATCAGCTCCTAAACGTCTATTAATTGTTCCGGTTGCAATAACAACGACTTTTGTTTCATAAGTTGCATCTTCTGTTAATACAGATTTTGTACTCCCATTATCTTTAATACCTGTCACAAAACCATAGGCATAAGTCACACCTAATTTTTGTGTATGATCAAACATTTTAGTAGATAAATCTGGACCACTTATTTTTTCAAAGCCAGTATAATTTTCCACTTCGTAAGTATTAATCATTTGCCCACCAGGAGCACCTTTTTCTAACATCAATACTTTTAATCCTGCACGAGCACCATAAACCGCTGCGGTCATCCCTGCAGGGCCAGCACCAATAATAATAATATCATATTTTTGATTATCCATTTTTTTCATTCACCTCTTGAATTATAGTTAACAAATCTTTCATATCTTCTAGTATATAATCCGGATGATATTGTTTCAAGTATTCTGCTCCTCGAAGAGCCCAACTAACGCCACAAGTCACAACCTGTGCATTTTTGCCACCCTCCATATCATGAGAATTATCTCCTACAAAAATCACTTCATCTCGACTACAATTTAATTTATTCATCCCCATTAAAATAGGTTCTTTATTTGGTTTAGGTTCCTTTACATCATCAGCACACACAATGCATTTAAAATACTGATCAATTTGGAAATGCTTTAAACCATGCAAAACCATATCTTTCTTTTTTGATGACACGATTCCTAATAAAATATTTTGACTTGCTAAAGCTAATAATCCATCTTTTACTGTAGGATAGATTTCTACCATTTCATCATGAAGCTTCCGATTTATATCTCTGTAATACTCAATCATTTCATCTGTTTTTTCTTCCCATATGGAAGAAAAAGTTTGTTTAAGTGTTGGACCAATAAAATCCATTAATCGTTCTTTTGTATAAACCTGTTTAGGAAGAAAATATTTCAAAGTTAATTCAAAAGTTTTCATAATTAAAGGATTAGTATTGATTAATGTTCCATCTAAATCAAATAATACTGCTTTTATCATATTGATTCCTATTTATTTTCTTCAAGAACTTTATAATAATACGTAGGAACCCATTTTTTATAATGTCTTAAAATGAGGACAACTCCACTCAAAATAATTAAAATAATTCCATCTAATTGTGCCATTCTAATATTCGTATGCCAAAGATATAAACTATCCGTTCTTAAACCTTCAATAATACCTCTACCTAATGAATACCATATTAGATAAATTAGTCCTAAATCACCAATAAAAAGGTATTTAGTTCTTCTAAGTAATAATAAAAATATAACGCCTAAAATGTCCCAAATTGATTCATAAAAGAACGTTGGATAATAATAATTTGTACCAGCACTCATATCATTCACAATAAACATTTGATTCACAATAAATTGTGGAATTCCGGTGTGTTCTAAGAAAGCTCTTTGTTGGTCCCAATTTCCAGCAACAACTCCACCATGGGCTTCTTGATTCATAAAATTTCCCCAACGTCCCATAGCTTGAGCAAATAAAAATCCTACTGCGCCTAAATCAACTGCTTTTAAGAAATTAACTCCTCTTGATTTACAAAAGAAATAACCCCATATTACAGCAAAAATAATAGCACCATGAATAGCTAGTCCACCTTGCCAAACTTTTAGTGCATCAAGTGGATGCCCGGCATATTCATCCCAAGCAAAAACGACATAATAAATACGAGCTCCTACAACAGCAATTGGCAAACCAAATAAAACTAGGTCTTCTAAAAACTCTCTTTGGATACCAATCTTCTTACCTTCTCTTATCCCTAAATAAAGGGCAATCATCGCACCTGTTAATATTAAAACAGCATACCACATAATTTCAATCGGACCTATATTAAACGGACCTATATTAAACGGACCTATATTAAACGGACCTATTTTTAATTGACCTAATCTGAAAAAAATTCTATTAAGGGGTTCGATTCCAAGATGATTATAACTTTCTAAAAACATTTCAATTCCACCATTCTATTATTATTCTTCTTCTGGATTTTGAATTACTTGTGTTAAATTATCCATAAATTCTTGAGCAGCGTTATAACCCATATAACGTAGCCTTCTATTGATTGCTGCAACCTCTATTAATGAGGCCATATTTCGTCCTGGTCTAATTGGAATTTTAATATAAGGGATTTCTGTGTTCAAAATTTTAATTCTGGCTTCTTCTACCCCAAGTCTGTCATATTCTTTGTCTTCCTCAGCTAACTCTAAATCAACGACTAAGGTTATGGCTTTTTTATGCCTATAAGCACTTGCTCCAAACATTTGAACCACATTTACGATGCCAATTCCCCTTATTTCCATATATTTTTCTAATATTTTAGGAGGTTTCCCCACTAAAGTGCCAATTTCTTTTTCATAAATCAAGACATTATCATCAGCAATTAACTTATGTCCACGCTTAACTAATTCCAAAGCTGCCTCACTTTTACCAATTCCGCTTTTACCTCTAATTAAAACACCCACACCATGAACATCCACTAATACTCCATGCATATTGGTCATTTCTGCTAATTCTTCTGCGAGATAGCTAGTAACATCGGTCATAAGTGGTGTTGTGTGTTTTTTACTTCGTAAAATAGGAATTTTATATTTCTCAGCATTTCTAATAAAAGCTTCAGGAATGTCAAAATTATTAGAAAAGATAAATGCTGGTGTTTTGTCTTTAAACAGTATTTCAGTTCTAGAGTTTTGATCTTCTTCATTTAACCAATAAAAGAATGTTACTTCTTTACTACCAATAATTTGTATACGTTCTTCTTCATAAAAATCAAATAAACCTGCGAGTTCTAAACCCGGTCTTGTGAGCATTTTAGAGAAAATAGGTTTTTTCAATCCATCTTTCCCTGCTATTACTTCGAGCGGTAATTCTTTTATTAAATCACTGACCGTAATTTTATTCATCTTCATCACGTCCGTTTAAATCAAAATCATCATCAATGTACTTTGTTCTAAATAAGGAGTCACGCTTTAAATATTCAATTAACGCAATTCCTACTAAGACTAGGACAGCAATAATAATCGATTGACCAAACGTAATTTGTTCACCTAAATAAGAAGAAACAAAATAAAAGATGAGTGTGTAAATAGTTAAGGTAATTAAACCCACCTTATGAAATGTAAACGAGACTAAATCAGCGATAAAAATAAACGGTTTTACTAGTTTATCTATTAAAGTAAATCCCACTCCTATTATAAAAACTGTTGGTTTATTAATAAAGAGATTGGGATAAAGAAACTCATTAATCAACAGTAAAAATCCTATATAAAATAAATAAGTGATTAAAAAATTAAATAGATAGTTAAAGTTAAATAATTTAGCACTTATCTCTTTCGAGGTAACGAGCAGATTTTTTTTCTTAGTTTTACGATCACTTTGTTGATAATTTCCTAAAACTTCTTTAAAAATATGAGCTTCAATGATCTTTTCAACTTCACTTTTTGAAAAGGTTTTTTCTTCAGCACTATTTAAAAATTTTTCAAATAAATCCTCGTATTCTTTTTCTTTATCAAGCAACTTTTTTATTTCATTTTTGTCATCCATTGTATCACCTTCTTAAAGCGCTAGTTTCATTTTATCACAATTTGTCAAAAATCAAAATAGATTCATTCATGTTTACCAATAAAAATTTTTTTATATAAATGCATCAATAAAATCCCGAGAAACCCACCAATAATATTTAAGAAAAGGTCGTCAATATCAAAATACCCTAAATTTGTTACACCTTGTAGTGTTTCAAAAATAAAAATAATTCCTATACAATAGAAAAAACTATGAACAATTTTTTTATAGTATCTTAGAAATAATCCAAATGGGATATAGACTAATACATTACCTAAAATATAATATCGGACCAGTGGATGATTCAAACTATGCATCCATTCCGGTAAATACGAATGAAAATTGAAATGAGTTGCAACATTATAATTAGATTTATTCGCAAAACGACCGAATAAAATACCAATAAGCCAAATTAAATAAATGAGAAATAATTTATTGATAATATCTTTCAATTGAAATTTTTTCGTAAGAAAAATCATTTCTAATAAAAAATAAATAAAAAGTGCTAAAGCTACACGATTTAACAATAAAGGAACAAGTGACATGATTTTAAATATATCCAGTAATGAATCAATTACTATTGTATTAACCATATTTGATATTATAATAGATAAAATCAAAATCAATATTCGGAAGGCCATTTTTTTCATATCTTCTCCCTAAAAATAAGAATAGTTAATAAAAACTATCCTTATTTTATTACATTTATTCAATTTATATTACGTTTTTTTTCTTTTTCTAATACTTTTTTAAGATATTGACCAGTATATGATTGACTTACCTTTGCAATTTCTTCAGGCGTACCCATCGTGATAATCTCTCCACCTTTATCTCCACCCTCAGGTCCTAAATCAATTATATAATCTGCGCATTTAATAACATCTAAATTATGTTCAATAATAATTACCGTTCCGTTTTGGTCGACTATATTTTGTAAAACTTCTAGTAATCTTTTAACATCATCTATGTGTAAACCAGTAGTTGGCTCATCTAAAATAAATAAGGTTTTTTCGGTAATTCGTTTATGTAATTCAGAGGCAAGTTTTACTCTTTGTGCTTCTCCACCCGATAATGTTGTTGCTGGTTGTCCTAATTTTATATAACCTAATCCTACATCAAAAATAGTTTGTAGACGTCTTTGAATTGCAGGTATATTTTCAAAAAACTTTAAAGCATCCTCTACTGTCATCGCTAAAATATCAGAGATAGTCTTCCCTTTATATTTTACCTCTAGGGTTTCACGATTATAGCGTTTTCCATGACAGATTTCACATGGTACATAAACATCTGGTAAAAAGTGCATTTCAATTTTTATGACACCATCACCTTGACACGCCTCACATCGTCCACCTTTAACATTAAATGAAAATCGACCTTTCTGATAACCACGAATTTTAGCTTCATTTGTTTCTGAAAACAAATCTCGTATATGATCAAATACTCCTGTATAAGTCGCAGGATTAGAACGCGGAGTTCTTCCTATTGGTGATTGATCAACATCAATTATCTTTTCAATATTCTCTAATCCTTTAATTTCTTGATGTAAACCAGGTTTACTTCTTGATTTGTAAAGTGCTTGCGAAATTCCTTTATATAAAATATCATTGACTAAGGTTGATTTTCCACTACCTGAAACACCTGTCACAACAATTAATTTTCCTAAAGGAAATTTTACAGTAATATCTTTCAAATTGTTTTCTCTTGCTCTCACAATTTCAAGGAACAAGCCTTTGCCTTTTCTTCTTTTATTGGGTAATGGAATATATTTTTGACCTGATAAATATTGACTAGTCAATGAATTTCCATTTTTCATGAGTTGTTCGGGGGTTCCCGTTGCGACAACCTCACCACCATGAATTCCCGCCCCTGGCCCGATATCAATGATATAATCTGCTTCTAACATAGTCTCTTCATCATGCTCTACTACAATTAAGGTGTTTCCTAAATCTCGCATCGATTTTAAAGTTTCAATAAGACGATAATTATCTCTTTGATGTAAACCGATTGAAGGCTCATCTAATACGTACAAAACACCAGTAAGTCGAGAACCAATTTGAGTCGCAAGCCTTATCCGCTGCGCTTCACCACCTGATAAAGTACCCGCCTTTCGACTCAAGGTTAAATAATTAAGTCCGACATTAACAAGAAATTTTAATCTTTCCTTGATTTCTTTTAAAACCATGTCAGATATCACTTTTTCTTTTTCTGTTAGTATTAACGAATCTATATGTGCTAAAGCGACTTCTATTGACATTTCAGTGAACTGAAAGATATTTTTATCACCTATATAAACTGATAATGCTTCCTTTGATAAACGCTCTCCATGACATTTCGGACACGTTTCATCCGCCATCATACTTTCAAACCAATCCCGTATATAACTTGAAGAAGTGCTTTTATATCTTCTTTCGTAATTATTAATCACGCCTTCGAAAACACTTTTCTTTTCATGACGGATATTGCCTTCACTAACAAACTTATATTTAATAGAATCATTTGCGCCATACATTATAAGATTAATATCTTTATCACTTAAATCTTTAAATGGTTTGTTAATATCAATTCCATAATAATCGCAGGTAATCTCGAGTTGTTTAAAAAAGTAAGTGTCAGTGTTTTCAAGACCTCGAATTGCTCCTTCAGAAATAGATTTTTCAGAATCAGGCACCAATAAATCATTACTAATTTTACGTTTAAAGCCTAATCCACTACATTCATCACATGCACCAAATGGAGAATTAAAAGAAAATAATCTTGGTTCTAATTCTCCTACTGTGAAATCACAAAATGGGCATGAAAATTTTTCACTAAAAATGATTTCTTCATGACCTGATACATCTACTATAATTTTCCCATTTCCTAATTTAAGGGCAGTCTCTACAGAGTCAAATAAACGCGATGAGATGCCTTCTTTCATCACAATTCTATCGACAATAACTTCGATACTATGTTTTTTATTTTTATCCAACTCAATGTCTTCATCTAAATCACGTAATGACCCATCAACTCTCACTCGCACATAACCATCTTTTTTTAACTGTTCTAGTTCTTTTTTAAAAGTTCCTTTTTTCCCAGAAGCAAAAGGTGAAAGAATTTGCATTCTAGTGCGTTCCTCAAATTCTAATAAACGATCAACCATTTGATCAATGGTTTGTGACTTAATTTCTACATGGTGGGTAGGACAAATAGGATGACCAATTCTTGCATACAAAAGTCGCATATAATCATAGATTTCTGTCACTGTTCCTACAGTTGAACGGGGATTTCGACTAGTTGATTTTTGATCAATCGATATGGCTGGCGATAATCCTTCAATCCCATCCACATCTGGTTTATCCATATTCCCTAAAAATTGTCTAGCATAAGCCGATAAACTCTCAACATAACGTCGCTGTCCCTCAGCATAAATGGTATCAAAAGCTAAACTCGATTTACCACTTCCAGACAATCCTGTCATCACAACTAATTTTCCTCTGGGTATTTTAATATCTATATTCTTTAAATTGTTTTCTCTGGCACCTTTTACGATAATATATTCTTGTTCTTGAGACATTTTATCACCATTTCATTTATAAATTCACTTTTTTATTATAACATAAAAACAAACAAGTTTTCGCTTTTCTTTAACAATTTTTAATTTTTTTATCTGAATCTCATATTATTCGACAATGAAAACACTATCATTTTTAGTAAAACGTTTTCATAAATAGCTCGTATTGACTTCATAAATTCAAAGTGATAGAATTTATTTTGGTGATAGAGAACACCAATTTTAAAATGTCGTTTCTCTAATTTACCCCCTTTTAAAATCTCATAAAAAATCCCTCAAACAAACTTATATTTACCCCCCCTATATCCCCTCATAAAAAATCCCTTAAACAAACTCATACTTATCCCCTTAAACTCTTTTTTTTCAAACATTTATCTCCCCCCAAAAAAAGCAGCCTTTAGCTGCTTTTTTTTATGCTTAATATATAAAAAACAGCAACGTTAGCATAAATTATGCTGTTGTTACTGTTATCATTTATTAATTTCTTACAATACGATCATTTAGTACAACCGCTTCAAGCCCTGGAGTTCCATTTACTAAACCAATCGCATAGATAGATTTTTCTTCATTTGGGCGAATTACAAAATTTGGGATAGTTAAGACTACTCGTTCAGTACCTGTAGGTCTTACTTGTAGTGTGTAGGTTCCTGGGGCAATCTCAATATAATCTGTAACACCTTTGTAAGGAACATTTTTGAATAAAACCGTTCCATTTGGTAATGTAATATCTACCGCTGGCGCATTTGGTGAAAAATGAATAAATCTCACTTTTGCCTTTTGTGGCATTTTAGCATCACGAGGATGAGTAGGATGTATTTGTTCTGGCATCTCATAAGGAGTCATTTGTGGATAAGGATTACATTGCTTATTCATTCCACATCCACAACTTTGTTGTGAGAAAAGACCATCTTTATCCATCATATCTTCATGACCCATCATTTGTTCATCCATCATTCCGTGCATCATTGGATTCATCTGTTGTCCCATCATACATGGCATCGTTGGATTCATCTGTTGTCCCATCATCCCTGGCATCATTGGATTCATTTCTCCATCCATCATGCCTGGCATCATTGGATTCATTTGTTGTCCCATCATTCCATGCATCATCGGATTCATTTCTCCACCCATCATATCTTGCATCATCGGATTCATTTCTCCGCCCATACATGACATCATTGGATTCATTTGTTGTCCCATCATGCCTGGCATCATCGGATCCATATCTCCACCCATCATGTCTGGCATCATTGAATCCATTTGTCTACCCATCATGCCTGGCATCATTGGATTCATTTGTTGTCCCATCATCCCTGGCATCATTGGATTCATTTTTGCTCCCATCATACCTGGCATCATTGGATTCATTTGTTGCCCCATCATCCCTGGCATCATTGGATTCATTTGTGGCCCCATCATCCCTGGCATCATTGGATTCATTTGTTGTCCCATCATGCCTGGCATCATTGGATTCATTTGTTGTTCCATCATGCCTGGCATCATTGGATTCATTTGTTGTTCCATCATGCCTGGCATCATTGGATTCATTTGTTGTCCCGCCATACCTGGCATCATTGGATTCATTTGTTGTCCCATCATGCCTGGCATCATTTCTCCTGGCATATTTGGTTGACTCTCGATTGTTACTTTTAAGATTAATTGATCATCTCTTGTTGATATAGTAATTAATTGATTTCCCTCAATTTTTATATTTTGGCTTAACATTAATTTATTACCAGTTGTTGAATAAATTTTCACATTATACATACCCTTTGGTATGAGAATATATTGTGTTTGTTGTCTATAATTCAATCCTCTTATAATAGGACGATCATTTATATAAACATCAACTGGTTGACCCATTGCAGCCGCATGAATAATACGAATTCTTGCAGGTTGCTCAGTTGGATTATAATTCATTACATTTTTCCCTCCTATAAACATCTAGTATATTATATGACTCATAGACAAAAAGCACATGGGCATATTCTCATTTTTTTAAAATTGAGTTAAATATAATGGTGTGATATAATAGACATGATATTAAAGTAGGTGTTTAACATGAAAAAAGTGAATTTAATGAGCAATGAAAAAATCATTCTCAAAGTAAAGTTTTCGATTCGAATCTTTTTAATCGATATTATTTTTATTCTCGCAATTCTTACTGGAGTAGAGCAGATAGGAAGAGAATCACCAATCTCACTTATCTTATTTATTATTATGATCCCTTTATTAATTAAAACTAGTTTTGATTTCTATCGTATCTTTTTTCATCGTGTTTATGTCACAAATCTACGTGTCATATATGTTAAAGGTTACTATTTGAAACGTATTAAAACTTATGATAGAAAAGATATTACTGGTGTATATTTCCGTTCTAATATATTTGATCGCGCAAAAAACATGACATCATTCAAAATTACTTTAAATTATGAACATACCTTTATCCTAAAAAATATTAGGAATGGAAATGTATTAGCTAACTTATTAAGTGAGCATATGATAAAAGAAAATAAGAAAACGATGAAAAAAATGGAGAAAAGTAATCCCTATAAAAAAGTACACTAAAATAAACTACTTTTTATAAAAAAGTGATAAATCATAACATAATGATGTATCACTTTTTTTATTTATAAGGGCATATTATCGTGCAGTTTTATAATAAATATTATTTAAGTAATATCTTTTCTTTTGAGAAATATATATGACAAGTACATCATGATAATTGATATACTTAACCAAAATATTATTATAATAACAGGATTTATGTAGTTTAATGGCTGAAAGTGGTTAGGTATAAACCCTAAATCTAGGTCTACTTCTCCATTATTTGATAAATTAAATATACCAATAAATTGATCAATTGTAGCCTTTGCATATGGTGAAAATGGTACATTAGTCAATTTATCGATGATATAAAATTGAATATAGCCAAATTGATAATTAATATCCACCAAATATAAATTGAATTTTTCATAAACTCCAGAAGATGTTAATAATAATTTAAATAACGGAATCATAAATTCAAACAACATAATAAAAACAACCATTATAACCATTGACCACATACGTTTATTTAATACCATAGTAACAAATATCGATAGGGCAATGATAACAAAAACAATAAAAAGCATATATATGCATAGACTAGGTATTAATGAAAGTAAGAGGATAATGGTATTTGATGGTAAGCGGTAATAGACAACATATAAGGATAAACTTAGAAAAAGACTCAATACTCCAACAGAAATAGAGATTAACATAGTTGCCAACCATTTTTCTATAAATATATGGTAGCGTGTGATAGGCTTTGAAATGAGGACAATCATCGTATCTTCCTCTATTTCTTGATGATAGATTGAACAACCTCTATTTGCGGTCATAATTAAAAAGGGAAGTCCTAAGGTCCACATAAAGCTAACAATGAAAAAACCCGCTAAATGCTTATCCATTTGGAGATAATAACTCTCTATAAACGGCAGCTTTATTTTTGTGAAAATAAAAATTAAAGCTAAATATACTGGTATAAAAATAGAAAAATAAATTATTAAAAATTTCAAATTAAAATAATTTTTAATTGTTTGTTTAAAGATGATCATTTTAAGATACCACCTTCACTATTATTTTTACCAAAAACATTTTGATAAATTTGATTTAAGGTGATATTTTCTTCATTTAAGTAATGAATCATTAGTTGATTTTCATAAAGGATTCTTCCTAACTGTTTTTTAAGCAGTTCTGGTTCTGTTGTGTATATTTTTAGTTTTTGATTGACGATTTGGACTTCATCAACAAAAGGTAATTCCTCTAAAAGTATTTTGAACTTTATATTATCATCTGAATTGATTTCAATTACACCTTGTTTAAACCGCTTTTTAATCTCTTCTATCTTTCCTGTCAAAATTATTTTCCCTTTATTAATTAATGTTACTTCATTCACTAATAATTCTAGCTCGGTTAATATATGAGAACTGATAAAAACAGTTATTTTTTCTGTTTCGACTAATGATCTTAAAATATCAATTATAGTCATCCGTGTATCTGGGTCTAAATTGGCAGTTGGTTCATCTAGAATTAGAATCTCTGGATGATGGATTAATGATTGTCCTATCATTATTTTTTTCTTCATACCTTGGGAAAAATAATAAGGACATTCATTACGAAAAGGAAGAAGTTGAAGCATTTCAAGTAATTCATAGGCCCGGCTTATAGCTTTTTCGTGTGTGAGTCCCGAAAGTTTTCCCATATAAATTAAATACTCCATCGCATTCATATTTTTATAAAATGAAGATTTCTCAGGTGTATAACCAATTAATGTTCTAGATTCCTTAGACCCCAGCGGAAATCCTTTGATTTCACCCATTCCTGATGTAGGTGAAATAGCTCCAATCAACATTTTCATGGTAGTTGTTTTTCCAGAACCATTCGGCCCAACAAACCCATGAATCGAACCATTTGAGATATTTAAATCAATTTGATCAACAGCTTTATTATGGCCAAACTGTTTTGTTAATTGTTTCGTTTGAATCATAAAGTCGTTCATTATTCTTCACTTCCTTTTGGAAGAGGATAATTTCTTTTATTATACGAAATAACAATAGCAATTACCGCCAATACGGCTGAAAATGATAAAATAACTATTTCATATAAATTGTTATTTTTAACGTGAACTTGAACTGATTCAGTAATCGCCATTCCATCATTAACTAATTGTCCCACAAGTATTGTATGGTCACCGTTATATAAGTTTAATAGGTAATTATTTTCATTTGTTCTCCCCACTAAGACATTATCTACATAAATATAGAGATAACCAGGCATTTTACCTTGAAATTTTAAGTTAAACTGATTGTAAATCGTTTGTTCATCTTTCACATTAGCAATCGATAGATGATTATCGAAATCAATAATGTTTATAGCGTCACTCATAGGTTTCATAATGACTTGATTGTTTATGATATCTAAATGATAAATCAAATTTAAGGTGCTTTTTGCAACAACACTTCCAGTTTTATAATCATACACAAACGGGCTAATTTTCGTCGTCGCAGACATATAGCTATTATCTTGTTGATAAAAATAAATATCATCACCATGCATACTAGACCCGATGTCACCTAATACTTCTTGTTTATCAATTGGGTCAAGTTGAACTGTTTTCTTTAATGTTTGATTTAAATCATAGAATCGAAGAATTTGTCCATTCCCACTTGAGGATTGGGTAAAAAGAGCTATCATATATTGATTACCATCATAAAAACAAATAGCTGGTTGATTAGAACTAATATTCCCTGAATAGGTACCTAATAACGAATCATAAGCATGATTATAAATAATATTTCCTGAATAGGTTTCAGAGGTAAATACTAAATTATAAGATTGATAAGAAACGTTATATAACATCACACAAGAACTATTCATTTTATTATTAATCCGAAAAACATCTTTAAGAGAATCACCATTACTATCTACATCACTTAAGTAAAAAACATCGCTAATATCACAAGGAATACTGGTCAATTCTGTACCTGTTTTAGAAGAGATGATGTGAAACGAATACATTCCATCTATTTTAGTTACATAGCTGATTTCGCTAATTCCGTCACCATCCATATCTCCAAAATTTGAATTTATTCGATTGATTGAGGTAGAATCCATGTCTTTTAGTGCGACTTGTTGAACTGAGTCATGACTTACTTCTATTAAGTCCATCTTATAAGATTGATTATTCGTCACTAAACTAATAAAATCATTTATGGAATCTCCATTTTGATCATTAATCTCATAAGCATTATTGAAATCAATATTACTATAATGGTTTTCATTGGTGTAAATAATAGCGGGGTCAGGAGAGTAATAGGATTCTATTTGTTGTGTTTTAAAATTTAATATATACAGTTCACCTTTATTTGTAGTGACATAATACTCATTTATACCATCCTGATTGACATCACTATAAATACCATAATTTAAAACGCTACTCATAGCGTATCCCGTTTTATAAATAAAGTCATTATAACTATCAAAACCAGTATATGAAATATCAGTTTCTGGCAATGCGATTGAGAAATGACACCTTTCTTCGCCTGTTTTCCCATCAATAAGAAAGACAACTGGGGGACCTCCTAATCGTTCATTAATGTATACAATATCGTTAATACCATCTCCTGTAAAGTCATGTGAATATTCTAATTGTAATCCGAATGTTGTATACACATCATTCAAATCATATGTCCACATTATCTCATTTGTCTTTTGATTAATCATTTGTAAACTGTCAGAAAATGAAATGCTAGATTTATTTATCAATAATAAATAGGGGTCATTTAATATATAATCTGATTTTCCCATTAACTGGCTATCCCCTAGTTGAATTTTTTTAACAATCACATCATTTTTTTGAAACCCTAGATAACTATCGGTAAGGATGAGGACTTCACCATTTTTCAATACCAAAATTGCATAATCATTATTAAGAAAACTATTAGTGTTAACATCTGTCACAGTTAATGTCTGATTCAAAAATTGGTGTTCTTTAATTGAATAGATTTTAAAATCTTTCTCTAATGAACTAGTGTCATCTAAAACATAAAATACTTCTTGTCCGTCATAATAGCCCTTGACATAGTCGAGACCATAATATTCATTTATTAAATGAATGTCTGAATTAACTACATTTAAATTGTTTCCATCAATCAATTTTATTGCTTGAGGTGAGGTACTATTTGTATCGGGTAAATTATAATGATAGGGTCTTGTCGTTTGGTAATAAATAATATCTTTTTTATTATCTCCTGTAAAATCATTCACTAACTCAATATTTAATTTTTTAAATTCCGGCCTAGTAACTGCAACACCATTCTCATTAAAATTTATATTATTTAATTGAGCGACATTTTTTTTAGTGATAATAGTACCATTTGAAGTATTGATTTCATACAGATAACCATCCTCGCCAGACGCATAGAGAATATTTCTATCTTGATCATACTTCATGCTCCAGATATTCATTTCTATTTCGTCATTTCTTGGATTAATGATAGCTACTGAAACTGTTTTTTGATAAATAATTTTTCCATCTTTACCTGAAATAGTGATTATATCATATGGTTGTAAAGAGACGACATAATCATCTATATTGTCTTTATTAATATCATTTATTTTTTCAATTGTCCATAAATTATTATTAACTTCATTTTTCCATTCAATTTTTCCTGTTTGTAAATTTAGTGAAAAAACACAATATCCCGCTACAAAGACAAGATGATTATCATTAATTAAATAATCTTCAACCGTAATTTCTTGATCAAAATAGCCTAAATTAGCATCATAAGCCGACATAATAGGCGAATAACTAAAAATTAATGATTGATTTTTTGTGTCATACAATAAAATATTGTCTTTATCTGTTGCGCTAGTAATGATTAGCAATTCATCATAACCATTATTATTATTATCGGATATTACTTCTATATATTGCGCTTTAGCATTTAAGGTGTAAATGGCTTGAATGGAGTCATCTTTCAATAAATATAAATTTGTTTGTGTCGAAATAGCCACATAATCAGTATGATTAATATTTACCTCTTCGCGAATATTTCCAAAGGAACCTCCTGCAAAATTTAATGGCATTTCACCATTAACTTGCGAAAATTTAAAAAGACACAATGAACCTAAAAGCATAAAGAGAAATAATATTTTTTTCTTTTTCATAAAAACTCACCCCTTAAATTAATTCTATAAATATTGTTTTATTTTATCCATAAAGGTTTCTTCATCCCATGTCACAACATTTAATTCTTGTGCTTTAGTTAGCTTAGACCCAGCTTCACTCCCGTATATAACAACATCCGTTTTACGACTTACACTCCCTGAGACTTTAGCACCTAGATTTTCTAATAATTCTTTGATTTCTTCTCTTTTCATCGCCTCTAATGTCCCTGTCAATACAAATGTTTTATTTTTGAATTCCTCAGCTTCAATTATTTCTTGATTCCCTAAATAAGTCATATTAAGCCCTAATTGTTTTAACTCTTTTAAAATCGCTAAATTGTTTTCTTGTTGAAAATATGTCACTAAACTATTAGCAATCACATCGCCAATTTCAGGTATTTGAACTAATTCTTCTTTTGTTGCCATCATTAAATTATCCATTGATTTATAATATTTCGCTAAGGTTTTAGCTACTTTATTTCCCACAAAACGAATTCCTAATCCAAAAAGTAATTTCTCTAAACTATTTCCTTTAGAATTATCAATCGCATTTAAAAGATTATCCGTTGATTTTTCCCTAAAGCCTTCTAATTCCACTATCTTTTCTTTTTTTAAAGAGTAAATATCAGGAATTGATGTAATTAATTCCAAATTGAAAAATAATTCAACGATTTTTTCCCCTAAACCTTCAATATTCATCGCATCACGACTAGAAAAATGAATAAGTGATTCAATATTTCGTGCTTTACAATCTTTATTTAAACAATAATGATCAGCCTCATTTTCTTTTCTGATTAAAATAGAATGACATACAGGACATGCTTTGATCATCTCAAAAGGAATTTCAGTGCCATCACGTGCCTCAAGAACTGGTTTAACGACTTCAGGAATGACATAACCTGCTTTCCTAACAATCACCCGGTCCCCAATACGAATGTCTCTAGAAGTAACAAAATCCTCATTGTGTAGTGTTGCTCTTTGAACCATTGACCCTGAAATTAATACAGGCTCTAAAACAGCATTAGGTGTTATACTACCTGTTCTACCGACACTAAAAGTAATATCCTTTAAAATGGTTGTAACCTCTACTGCTGGAAATTTATAAGCAATTGCCCATTTAGGAGTTTTAGCAGTATACCCAAGTATTTCTTGTTTTTCTAAATCATTTACTTTTATTACAAGTCCATCAATCTCATAAGGAAGATGATTTAAATGTTCACTCCAATAGGTAACAAAATCTAATACCTCTTTTATGTTTTGGCATAATTTACGTTCTTTATTTGTCTTAAAACCTAATGTATCTAAATATTCAAGTGCTTCACTATGACGAATAAATCCCATCATTAAAGCATCGGGTACGCTATATAAAAAAGCACTTAAATTTCTCTTAGAAGCAATTTTAGAATCTAAATTTCGCACACTTCCGGCAGCAGCATTGCGAGGATTGGCAAATAACGGTAAATTATCTTCCACTCTTGTTTCGTTTAATTTCTCAAATGATTTTTTAGGCATATAAATTTCGCCACGGACCTCAATATCCACATTTTCTGTTAATTTGAGGGGAACTGATTTAATAGTTCTAACATTATGAGAAATGTCTTCTCCGATTAAGCCATCGCCTCTTGTTGCTGCTTTTGTAAATAATCCATTTTCATAATGAATGGCAACCGCTAAGCCATCGATTTTAAGTTCACACATATATTCAGGATTATTAATCTCTTCTAAAACTTTACGATGAAACGCCATTATCTCTTCTTCATTAAAAGCATTTCCTAATGACAACATCGGTTTCTCATGAATGACTTTAGTAAATTGATCTAACACTTTTCCACCTACTCTTTGTGTAGGTGAATCGTCAGTTTTATATTCCGGGTATTCTGTTTCTAATTTCTGTAATTCCTGCATTAAACGATCAAATTCTTTATCTGATACGGATGGGTTATCTAGTACATAATACTCGTAATTATAATTATCGAGTGTTTTTTTTAAATCCGTAATTCGTTGTTCTATATTTTCCATTTTTTTACTCCTGATTGATTTTTCTTTTATTATAGCATTTTTTTCTAAATAAATTAATTATTTTAATGTAATAATTATAAAAACCTTGAAGTTATTTCAAGGTTTTTCTCAAGTTTTTATAAAGGATAGTTCTTTTTAAGAAAATGATTCTTTGTTGATTCTTCGCTTAAGTAATTATCGATAAAAAAGACAAATTCTCGGTAATTGTAATGAACTAAAGCATATTGAACGGCTTTTTTTGCCTTTAATTGATAGTGTAATAATTTGAATTCCTGGTTACATTTGATAAATAAAATCCCAAAGATAATAGAAATAATGGAAATGACTCCATATTGTATGATACTAGATTGAAAAATTATTTTCTTCAAAAAATAAATGACTGCGATAAATGATAGCACTATAAATCGAGTCCTTTTTAAATATTTAACCATCGTTATGAAATCATTTTCGTGCAACTCTTTATATGTATTCGAATAAATGAAATCCTCATTGTTTTCTCTGATAGAAATGATATCATAGATGTAAATTAATACGTTCATATCCATTATTAAACTTTTCATATTCTTGTTAATCATAATATCCCCCCCTAATTTATCTATTAATTTGTAGAATATCGTCATTTAAATGACGGTAATTCATTATATTTGTTTACAAATGTCATTGTCTGTCGAAGTTTATGAAAATACATATTTAGATAAAAAAACTATATTTTCTAGAGATTTTATTTATAAACATCAAAAATAAATGGATTTTCCCCTAAGATAATTTTATTATGTTTAACATAAACACGATTCCCATTTACAAAATTTAGATATTCTCCATCCCTTATATCAATTGTTAAAAAGGTATCAACAAGTCCTAAGTTAAAGATTCCATAACGTTTTTTTTCATTATTTTCATAAGTCATGACCACAATGTCATCTTGACTCACATCTACTACATTAAATATTCCACATGACATAATTGGATCTTTTTTCATATTCACTAAAACCGTGATTAATGGAGTCAAATTATTATTCGACCAATCTACTATCTCTTTAGCGAATAAACTTGGCCGGTTTTTATTCATGGCTTCCTCACCAGCATAAATCATCGTAGCCCCTTTTACAAAGAAAATAAACGCAGTCCATTGTTTTAATTGTTCTTCGCGGGTAACTAAACTAGCAATCCGCGGTTGATCATGATTTTCCAAATTTCTAAGTTTACAATAATTAACTGGGTACATAACCTCTTGTCTTTTAATTGCTTCTAAATAACCTTTTAAACCTTTTGTATGAGTTAAATAATTCATAAATTCATCATGAGTATCATAATCGTATAGAATATCAAATACTTGGTACAATTCACCATCACTTAAAGCCGTTAACCCAAGATCTCTATTTGTTTTAATAAATTTCGGATGTACACTTTCAGCTAACCAAATAAAATCCGGATTAATTTCTTTGATTGCACAGCGCGCCTCCGACCAAAAAAGAAGTGGAATAAGCGGCGCGACATCGCAACGATATCCATCTACCCCAAGCATAGCATAAAATTTTAATATATCAATTAATTCACTCCATAAGTCCTTTTTCGTAAAATCTAAATCAATAATATCTTCCCATTCACCTGTCCTATTGACATTTTTACCACCTTGATAATGGTACCACTCAGGATGTTCTTGTAATAATACAGCATCAAATGCGGTATGATTAAATACAACATCAATCATGAGTCTTCATATGATGACGATGTGCTTCAAAGATTAATAATTTGAAGTCATCTAATGTGCCATATTCCGGATTAATAGCTCGATAATCAGAGATAGAATAAATGCATCCCAATTCCCCTTTTTTGTTTTTTTGCCCTACAGGATGTATCGGGAGTAGATAAAGATAATCAACACCAAGTGATTCAATGCGGTCCAAATCGCTAATTAATTCATTAAAAGTACCACTTTCATTGTGGCTTCGTAAATATATTTGATAAAAAAATAAATGACGATAACAAAGTGGTGTATCAACAGCCATAAATGATTCCTCCAATCTTCATTTAGTTTTCTCAAAAATCATCATTTATATGAATATTTTTACAAGAATTAAGCCACATCAATAATTATTTTATATCTTTCTAGTCATAGATTTTATGATTTTTCTTCACAATTTGTTTCATACTATTAAAGAAGTCATTTCAATTAATATTGACTTTATCTGAAAATTAAAATATGCTATAATTAATTAACTTATAATTGGAGGTAAATTATGGAAGCCATAAAATATGATTTAAACCCTTTATATCCCAGTTTCTTAAGTAGTGAATTTCAAAATGACATCAAGAAATTAGAAGATTACCTCAATACTTACAAACAATATGTTGAAGACAATCTTTATAGTTATGATGATTTTGAAAAAAAACTCGAAGCTCTAATTCATTCTAATGAGGAATTTTCTAAATTAATTGGTCGTATTTATCCTTTTATCTCTTTAACAAGAAATGCTGATACAACAAATGATGAAGCCAACAAATATTTGGATAAAGTCCAAATGATGTTAGCTGAGGCTACTTTACCATTTACAAAAGCGAGTAAATTTATTGGTAAATATGAATATCTAGAAGAACTCATGGATAAACCTCAATTTGTTGAATACAAATTTTATTTAACAGAAATGAAAAAAGAAACGAAACATTTATTAAGTGATGAACAAGAGGCGATTATCAGTAAAATGCGTCAAACTGGTTCTAACACCTGGAGTCATTTACAATCTTTATTAACATCAAAATTAGATGTTGATGTAAAACTAAAAGATGAAACGAAATCGATGACGATGCCAGAAGCTATTAACTTACTCCATAATCCCGATGCCTCTACTCGTAAGGCAGCTTATGATGGGATGCAACTTGCCTATGCTAAAATAGACGATAGCGTCGCTATGAGTTTAAGTAGTATTAAAGGAGAAGTTAATTATGTTTCTAAATTACGAGGATATGAGTCAGCATTAGAAGAATCACTAAATGCCTCTCGCACTAAAAAAGAAACACTTGATGCAATGATTTCAGCCATGTATGAATATTTACCTTATTTCCATCAATATTTAACAAGAAAAGCACAACTATTAGGACATAATAATGGATTGCCTAGTTATGATTTGTATGCGCCACTTGGCGAGGTGCATAAAAATTTTACGATAGAAGAAGCAAAAGCGTTTATCATTAAAAATTATGGAACATTTAGTGAAAGTCTAGCAGATTTAGCCAAAAAAGCCTTTGAGAATAATTGGATTGATGTATATCCTCGTAAAGGTAAAGTTGGTGGAGCATTCTGTTCTAATATTCGTTCTATTAAGCAAAGTCGTGTTCTTACGAACTTTAACGGTAATTTAAATGATGTTGTAACATTAGCTCATGAATTAGGTCACGCTTATCATGGAGAATGCATTTTTGAAAACAATATTTTAAATACTTCATACCCTATGCCACTTGCAGAAACTGCATCAACTTTCTGTGAAACAATTGTTATGAACGCAGTAATTGATGAGAGCCCTGAAAATGAAAAATTACCTCTTATTGAAAGTGTTTTACAAGACCATACAGCAATTATATGTGACATTCTCTCGCGTTTTATCTTTGAAAAGGAAGTTTTTGAACAAAGACGTGATCACCCAATTAACTCAAAAGAATTTCAAGAAATCATGAGAAAAGCAATTAAAGAAGCTTATGGCGATGGATTAAATCATGAATTTGTCAATCCTTTTGCTTGGTTAAATAAACCCCATTATTATAGTGCTGACTTATCTTTTTATAACTGGCCATATGCTTTTGGATTATTATTCGCTAAAGGATTATATGCCCAGTACTTAAAAGATAAACCTGATTTTGTTTCACGGTATGATCAATTATTAAAAGCTACTGGAAAAATGAATGTTGAAGAAGTTGCTAAACAAGCAAATATTGATGTAACAGACGTTACTTTCTGGAGAGGATCATTAGATATTGTTAAACAAAATATCGATTTATTCTTAAAATTAACAGAAGATAAGATAAAATAATTTAATTTAAATAAAAATATTCTGTAATATCTTTACAGAATATTTTTTCCCTTAAGTTAGTTTCAAGAGCTATAATTATAATAAAATTACATAGGAGGATAAGTATGGAAGAAATTAAATATGATTTAAACCCTTTGTATTCAAGTTTTGAAAGCCAAGAGTTTCTTGGTGATTTACAGAGTCTTACAAGTAGTATTACAGAAATCACAAAATACGCAACAGTAAATTTATCAAATTATGAAAAATTTGAAGAAAAATTAATCTATTTACTTAAATTTCAGGAATCATTTAGAAAATTGACGGGACGAATTAGTACTTTCATTTCTTTAACCGTTAGTGGTGACACAGGTAATGAAATCGGAAATAAATATATGTCTAAAGTTCAAATGATGTTAGCTGATGCGACAATTCCTTTCACTAAAATAAAAAAATATATCGGAAATTACCCTGATTTAGATGAGTGCATAAAAAAAGATCCATTTGTTCAATACAGTTTCTATTTAACGGAAATAAGGGAAGAAAGCAAACATTTATTAAGTGATGAAGAAGAAGAAATCATTAGTAAAATGCAGCAAACTGGTTCAACCGCTTGGAATCATTTACAATCCTTACTTACTTCTAAATTAGAAGTAGAAGTTTCACTTAAAGGTGAAAGAAAGATAATGACATTATCAGAAGTGGTTAATTTAACACGTAGTAATGATAAAGAAACAAGAAAAAGTGCTTATGAGGCAACACAAATTGCCTACACAAAAATTGATGATAGTGTTGCCATGTGTTTAAGCAGTATTAAAGGAGAAGTCAATTTTACATCTAAATTAAGAGGTTATGATAAGGCCCTATTAGAGTCTTTAGACAAATCACGCACCAAAAAAGAAACTTTAGACCTCATGCTTCAAGCTATGTATGAATATCTACCTTACTTTCACCAATATTTAAGAAGAAAAGCGCAATTATTAGGTCATGAGGGTGGATTACCAAGTTATGATTTAAATGCTCCATTAGGTGAAGTAAATCAAAAATTTACTATTGAAGAAGCTAAAGCATTCGTTCTTAAAAACTTCGCAACATTTAGTGACAAACTTGCTAATTTAGGGAAAAAAGCCTTCGAACAAAATTGGATCGATGTTTACCCACGTAAAGGTAAACGAGGTGGCGCTTTTTGTTCAAATATACCATCAATTAAACAAAGCCGTGTCTTAACTAATTTTAATGGCAATTTAAAAGATGTGATTACATTATCACATGAACTAGGCCATGCTTATCATGGAGAATGTATTTTTGAAAATAATATTCTAAATACATCATACCCAATGCCACTTGCTGAAACGGCATCTACATTTAATGAAACACTAGTAATGAATTCTGTCATTAATAGTAGTACGGATGAGGAAAAACTGTCACTTGTTGATAGTGTACTACAAGGTCATACAGCGATTATTTGTGATATATTATCTCGTTATCTTTTTGAAAAAGAAGTTTTCGAAAGAAGATTAGATCATTCATTAAATTCCAAAGAACTTCAAGAAATCATGACTAGTTCTATTAAAGAAGCATATGGAGATGGATTAAATCATGATTATAGTAATCCATTTGCTTGGTTAAATAAACCTCATTATTATAGACCTGGATTATCTTTTTATAATTGGCCCTATGCCTTTGGCTTGTTATTTGCGAAAGGGTTATATGCACAATATTTAAAAGATAAAGAAAGTTTTGTTGAAAATTATGATCTATTGCTCAAAGCAACAGGAACAATGAATGTTGAAGATGTAGCGAAGGAAGCAAATATTGATGTCACAGACATTAATTTTTGGAGAAGTTCCTTAGAACTCATTAAAAAAGATATTGATTTATTCCTAGAACTTACAGAAAATAAATATTAATATATATAATTAAAGGAACCTTAATTTAAGGTTCCTTTAATTATATATTTAGATTTCAATTTTTTTGATCTTTATCTATCACAATTGCTTTGCTATCATTTATTTTAGTTACATGGATATTTGTTTTCTTTTCAAAGTAATTCATTCTATTTTCAATATCTACCGATTAATATATTTTGAATAATGGGGACACAAATTGATATTTGTTATATTAACACCTTTAAAATTAGTTAAATTAACAATTTCATTCATTTGTGGATCAAACTCTAAAATTAAAGAAATATTTTCTCCTAACACAATACTTCCTGCACTTGACCCAGATATCACTTTTCCTTGGAATAATAATTCTTTGATTATTTCCAAGGCATTAGTTTTCCTTATTTGATTTAATAAATAAAAAGGATTGCCTCCATTAAAGTGTATAATATCATAGTGTACTAACAATCTAGGAGAAGTATAATCTATATCAAAAAAATCAGTAACAAAACCAATTTTTTCAAATTCTTTTTTTGTACTTACAATTTCCAAATATTTTCTCTATATACAGGGTCTGATGTCACTACTAGAGCAACTTTTTTTAAGTCCATCTTTCAAAAGACTATTAAATTTACTAATTATAGCTTCACTTGTTAATCCATTTGAAGTTAAAATAATTGGCATTTGTATCTCTCTTTTTAAATAAAGTTTATTGATAATATCATTTTATTTAATTAATATTTTCTGATGTAGTAACATATCTCAACTATATTTCATGTATATATATCGGTATATATTTGTAAATCAATATATGTAAGAAAAGAACTCAATTGAGTTCTTTTCTTACATATTATCATAAACAAATTCTTTCAAGTAACTATTTTTTAAATCATTTAAAGCCACTTTATTGATATCAACCATATCGGCTGTAATTAACCCTGATTTTAAGAAATTTACACTCATCGCATATTCTACGATGTGATTATCATAATATTTTTGATTAATTTCAAAAACATCTGTTAAAACATTAACACCATAAATTCCTTGGTAAGTTGAGCCATATACCGAAAACTCAATTTTTGTATCTGGAAATTCAGATTTAAGTGTTTCAGTAAATAAAATCGGAAAAAGTCCTAGTGGCCAGTCGTGAACATTAATGGTATCAAAGTCTACACCTATATTTTTTATAATTTCAATTGAGGCTTTCGCTAAAAAAGCAAAGCGTTCAGCATCATCTGGATATCCATAAAGCTGGTTACGACAATAATAGTCACTTTCTACTAAATAGTAATCCACATTGTCATAAATGGTTTTATAAACTTTCCCTGTTCTATTTTGGTGGCAGACGCTCACATTAACATCCATCACATAATTTGAAATTTTAATGTCCATATTATATTTAGGGATAATCACAATTGTTTGATTTCCACTTAATTGACTGTATTGAATTTTATTACGCACCATATCTCCTAAACCTTTAGAAATAAAAGGTGCACATTCCATAGAAATAAAAGCAATTGATTTTGTATCTTTATGTTTTTCTTTAACCGCCTTTGAAAAATCAATCGCATCTAATTGTGTGATGACTTTTTCTGGTATTAGCGATAAATGGTTTTTAATATGGGCAAAGCCTAATTCATGTAACTTTTTAACAATGTCTTTGCTTTTAATATTTCTATCTTTGGCGTATTCATATATTTTCATTCAATTCACCTCTTAATAATCTTAAAAAAGCTATAAAGTATTATACTTTTCAGAAAATTCATAACTGACATATTGATTCTGTTCTTTACCACAAACAACAATTCCAACTCCGGAATAAGTTTGTGCTAAGTTCTTCTTATTAATAAAGAACTCTTCATTAAAGTATTTCCCGAAACTTACATAAATATCACGGTTTGATGAATCAATATTTAAATGAATTCCATTATCTTTCAAATGAAGTTGTAATAATTCATACGCTTGATAACTTGTGTAACATTTGAAAAAAGGAATGTCTTCTTTTAAATCAACAGATAGTGAATTAATCTTTATATCATGTGCTAAGACATTGTCTTTAAGATTCCCAGATAGATTAAAAAACAAGACATTTGCTAAATGAATATCCAAATTAGTATCATATTCTATTATAACTAAATTATCTAATAATGAATATTTGACAAAAATATAATGATCATCTTCCTCATATGTGAATTTCAATGTATTCGATTCAAAGGTGCAATGAAAATAATAATTTAAAGAACACGGTTCATTTTTTATAAATTGATTAAGATCAATTAAATTTCCTAAATTATATCGATTAATTTTATAATCTTTATAATCATAATACCGTAAGGTGATATTTTCTAACTTGTCATCTTGATTGGGTACAATCATTTTTGTAATGGCAGCGCCTATATTAATAGCGCTTAATTGATATCTACCATTACTTATGGTATATTCATTAACTGGTTCTCCAGCTACTTCATAAATATATCGAACCTCAAGCATTGTATCACCTCTTGTACTGTAACATTAATGGCTCATGAACGTTTCAATATCATCAACCGATTTAATAATATCTTTTGATAAGTTTTCGTAACCATTTTCTGTTACTAGCACATCATCTTCAATTCTAACGCCAATGCCCTCTTCTTCGATATAGAGGCCTGGTTCAACTGTTAATACCATTCCTGGTTCAAATTTACGTTCTAGAAAATCTCTTCTACCTACATCATGAACATCGAGTCCTAAGAAGTGACCAACACCATGATAATAATATTTTCCAACATCATTTTTATCAGTAATTAAACCTAATTTGATGCATTCATCAGCTAACATATCTTTCGCTATATCTAAAAACTCTTTAAATGCTAAACCTGGTTTAATCATTTTGATTATCGCTTCATTAACCTTTAAAACACTTTCATAAACAGCCTTTTGGCGAGGAGTGAACTTACCATTAACAGGGATTGTTCTTGAAATATCGGAACAGTAATGGTGATATTCAACACCTAAATCAAACAAAATTAAGTTCCCATCTTCTAAAAGATGATTGTTTTCCTCATAATGCAGAATGACCGCATTTTTTCCACTAGCAGCAATCGTTTTAAATGATGGGCTATCAGCCATATTATATTTAATAGTAAAATCATAATAAGCCTCTAATTGTTTTTCATATATACCTGCATGAGCGTTTTTCATTAACGACTCTATTCCTAATTTAGTGATTGCGATCGCTTTTTTCATAAATTCTATTTCGTCTTTTTCTTTAACAACTCTTAAATCGGACAGAATTTGACTAGCACTTAAAATGTTTAGATAAGGAAATTGCTTTATGACTTCCTCCGAGAACTCTAAACCTCTAGAGATTGTACCCTCATGGAATTCAGTGTCCAAATAAATCGTTTTAAAATGACCTTGGTATAAAATTTGGTTAAATAAATTAGAAAATGATTCTGTAAATGAAATTTGCTCAATTCCAGATACCTCTTTAACTTCTTCTAATCGCATTCTAATACCTGTCCATTTTTCAATATTAGGGTCTGGTTTTGTGATGAATAATTGTTCAAAAGCCTTCCCTTGGTATTTCCACATGAGAAGTACAAATTCTTCACGCTCAATACCCGTTAAATAATAAAAATTACGATTAGGGGTAAATTGATAAGCTTGGTCTGCAGAGCGATGGCTAGCTTTCCCTGCAAATAAAACTAATATTGAATCCTCCTGCATTTGTGATAAGAATTTTTGACGATTTTTAATAACTAAATTTTTATTCATAGTGTCCTCCTTAACTTAATTTTTCAATTCTATTTAAAACATATTGTTTAATTAAATCATTTTTATTTTCACTCTCTTTGTGACTAAGACTCACTACTCCAACATATATTTTTAATTTCGGTTCTGTTCCTGATGGACGTAAAACAAACCAAGATTTATCTGCTAAAATAAATTTAATCACATTTGATTCAGGTAATGTTAATTTTGTGACGCCATCTTTGTCATAGCGTTTTCCCGTTAAATAATCTTCAACGACAATTACGTCTTCACCCGCGACATTTTTAGGTTGATTTTTCCTAAAATCAGTAAGTATTTGGTGAATATGTTCTTGTCCCTCAATACCTTTTAAGGAAATATTGATAAGAGATTCTATATAATAACCATATTCATCATATAGTTCATACAAAACATCGTATAATGTTTTATTTTGATGTTTATAAAATGATGCAGCTTCCGCACACATTAAAACAGATTGAATAGAATCTTTGTCCCGAACAAAATCACTAATTAAGTAACCATAAGATTCTTCATATCCAAAAACAAACTTCTTATCCGTCTTTTTGATTTCTTCAGCTTTTTGTCCGATAAATTTAAAGCCAGTTAACGTAGATTCTACTGTTAAACCATATTTTTTCGCAATAGCCTCACCAAAAGTAGAGGTGACAACAGTGTTAAACACGACACCTTGTTCAGGTAAAGTGCCTTGAGCTTGACGCTGTGATAAAATATATTTTAATAAAATTGCGCCTGTTTGATTACCTGTTAACAAAATATATTCATTTTGTTTATTTTTCACTGCTAAACCAACTCGGTCGGCATCAGGGTCTGTTGCGATTAATATATCAGCATTTACTGTATCACCTAACTTTATCGCTAATTGAAAAGCATCACCATCCTCTGGGTTCGGTGATTTAACAGTTGAAAAGTTAGGGTCTGGAATACATTGACTTTTAACAGGATGTACATTATTAAAGCCACATTCTTCTAAAATACGTAAAGCAGGTACTTTTGCGGTACCATGTAATGGCGTAAAAACAATATTAATATTGGATTTATCCATTTCTTTATTTAATTGAATTTCTTTTACCCGATTGATATAAGCATCATCAATAGTTTGCCCAATAGTTTCAATTAATCCTTTGTTACGTAAAACGACCTCTTCTTCAATTTCAACAGAAAAGATATCTTTTACTTGATTTACATATTTAATAACTTCATCCGCTAAATTAGGGACCATTTGACAGCCGTTTTCATCATATATCTTATAGCCATTATATTGTGGCGGGTTATGACTTGCAGTCACAACAATGCCACCAATTGCGTTTAAATAGCGAACCGCAAATGATAATTCAGGTGTCGGTCTTAATGCATCAAATATAAATGCTTTAATACCATAAGTTGCCATGACCCGTGCACTTTCTATCGCGAACTCATTTGAAAAATGTCTGTTGTCGAAGGCAATCACAATCCCCCGGTCTAATGAATCCGGAAAATGTTTTACTAGATATTGTGCAAAGCCAACATTAGCTTTACGAATAGTATAAATGTTCATTCTATTAATACCAGGTCCGACCTCACCACGCATTCCTCCTGTTCCAAATTGTAAATCAGTATAAAATGCGTCAATAAGCTCTTGACCTGTCATTTTTGACAGTTCTTCTCGCAAATTATTTTCTAGATTGGGATAATCAATCCAATAATTATATTGCTTTTTCCAGTTCATAGCTACCTCCAAAAAATAATATATAATTAGTATACCATATCTTGGATATTTTTACATAATGACTTCAAAATAATTATAAAAACAAGTAAAAAAGCACAATATGACTTATGATGTCATTATATTTTTTCTTAAATAAAAAAGTGACTATTAGTAGATAACTAATAGTCACTTTTTATTAAATTTTTATGCTTTTTCTTTTTCTACATAATCTACAATGTCTTTAACAGTTTTAATATTCATTAAAACATCATCAGCCATTTCGATATCAAAAGCGTCCTCTACAGCCATGATAATTTCAACAGCGTCAAGGGAATCTGCCCCAAAATCCTCTTGTAGACTTGATTCTAATTTTACTTTTTCTACATCTAAACTTAGTTTTTCAGCCACAATAGTTTGTATTTGTTCAAAAATCATAATTTTTCCTCCAATATAAATGTTTCATTCTTTATTATAAACTAATTTTTAAAATATGCAAATAATTTATATAATTATTGTACAATTTACTTAATATAATGTGATAAGAGGTGATTTTATGTATGGTTTAATTTGTTTACCGATCGCAAAATTAATGAAAGACCCCCATAAAATGAGTGAGTTACTAGATGAAGTCTTATACGGAACTCCCATTGAAGTATTAAATGAACAAAATCATTTTTATCTAATCAAAACCTTTTATCATTACATTGGATACGTAAATAAAGATGATGTTTATGTACTTAAAAAAATACCAAATCATTTGAAAGAGTACAACGGGATTTTGACAAAGCATTTTGTTGATATCTTAATAATGCCTAGTGATAAAAGTAACCCGATTTTGAGTCTTCCTAGAGGCTCTTATGTCAAAATCCTCCCAGAAAAACTAATTAATGGTTATCAAGCCATTGAATTAATTAATGAAAAACGTGGGTATATTAAAGATGATTGTTTCAAATATCGTAAAACTCCTGATTTAGCACAGAATGAGATGATATTAAGAGAAAATTTAGTAAAAAACGCCCTCACTTATTTAGGCTCACAATACCGTTGGGGTGGGAAAACTATCTTAGGCATGGACTGCAGTGGTCTTTGTCATATGAGTTATTTATTAGAAGACCTATTCATATATCGAGATACCAATTTAAATGATGATTTGATGCAATTTTATCATTTAAAGCAGATTTCAATTGAGGAAATAAAAGCTGGTGACTTAATCTATATGCCTAACCATATGATGATGTATATAGGTAACAATCAATACATCAATTCTTCTTCAAAAACATCAGGGGTCACTATTCATAGTCTATTAAAAAACGATCCCCTCTATCTTTCTTATCATGTAGAACACATCACATTTTGTGCATCAATATTTAATAAGGAAGCATGATTTCATGCTTCCTTATTTTTAATCTCTATTTTTATGAACTTGGTCGTTGAATTAATATCAACGAAATGTTTACAATTGTTCCATCACGGTTAACAGTCAATGTAACTTGGTCCCCAACCTTAGCGTTATCAATTTGTAATTTTAAATCAGTAAATGAATCGATATTAACATCATTATATTTGGTAATGATATCTCCTGATTGTAAACCACTATTTGTAGAACTTGAGTTATCAACAATTGTATTTACATAAACACCACTCGTTACACCATCAGGAAGCGGGATATAATTTGAATCACTTTTTCCTAAATATGCATTATTTTGAATAATGTCAGAAACAGCTAGTCCTGTAATTCCAAGAGAAGGTCTCACAACTTGTCCAAATTCTTCTAGTTGACTAGCGATATAACTTACGGTATTAGATGGAATCGCAAAACCAATATTACTGACATCACTATCCACTATTTTCATATTATTGATACCAATTAGTTTACCGTGAATATCAAATAATCCACCACCACTATTACCAGGGCTTATTGCTGCGTCATGTTGAATTAAAGTAGCATCCCAGTCAATTATACCATCATTATTGTAATCGATTGGCAAATCTCTTGCAAGTCCTGAAACAATACCTGATGTCACAGAGCCATAATAATCATAACCTAATGGATTTCCTATCGCAATCGCAAATTGTCCGACTTGAAGTTTGTCAGAATCCGCAAATTCTACAGTAGGTAAACTAAGAGTAGAATTAAATGTGATAACAGCTATGTCTGTTACTGGGTCTGTTCCTACTAATGTTGCATCCACGTATGTTTGATCTGGTAATACTACACTTAATTTTTCAGCACCATCTACAACATGATTATTTGTAATCATATAATAGACACCATTATCTAAATCGTGTTTATATATAACACCAGACCCGCTAGACACCTCACGTAAACTTCCCATATAAGTTTGGAAATTTGATACACCTAATACAGCAGAAGCATCTGTGTTTACCACATTGATGATCATGTTTTCTGTATCAGTTAAGTTTTGTGCATACTGGTCTTCAATTTCTTGTTTCACTTGATTCATTACTTGTTGGGTAATGTTATCTAGACTCGCTTGATCTAATTGTGACAAACTAGTAATTTTGTTAGTTGTCGTAGTATCAGCTGATAGTCCAGATTGAAATGGAAGTGAGCATCCCGTTAAAATAAAAGCTAACGAGAATACAAATAATATTTTTTTCATATTTATCCTCCTTTTTACTCACTTGTAATTTAATATGATTATATCACTCTCATATAAAATCGAATAGTAAATCACATGATTTTACACAATTTCTTACATTTATCACAATATTACACAATTATTCGTGCTAAACACTTAGAATTTAAAAGAAAATGAGTTTGAAAATCAAACTCAAATTCTAATTAATAATTTTAATATTCGGCTCAAATTTTCTCCCATTAACAGATGACCATAATCAGATGGATGTAAAAGATCAACAGTTAATCCGGTAAATTCAGTTAAAATAGATGCACCATCAATGAAATGTAAATTTTTTTGATTCTTCTTTTCAATTATTTCTTGAAGTATTCGACAAAAACTTTGATTATGTAGAACTCTAGTACTCAGCTGATCATTTGAATAGTTAGCATAATTAGGAAAGATACTCATAACAATAACCGGTTTGTTTTTACTTAATAATGTATCAAGTAAATATTCGACACGAGCTAAAAATTCTTTATTTGAATAACGTTCCCGAACATTGACTCCTAGCTCTAAAGTAATAAAATCCCAATCCTCAGTAGCTAAATAATCAGCTGTTGCTTTTTCTAAGAAACACGCTCCTGATAAGCCTTTATTTAAAACATCAATTCCTAATCGTTTTGCGGTATGAGCTACATATGTATTCGTATAACATCTAGCACTACTACCAGCAGTAATAGATGAGCCATATGCCAGCCATTTTAGCCTAGGCACTTCATTTGGAAATGGCACCCTTACCATATGACCAAAGGTATCGAGATTATGGAAGAGTATGCAAGAATTATTACTACAAATAATACGCCAAACTAAATGAGAATAATGACCATTTAAACAATCGTTATTCACCAAGTTAAAACGCTCTGGTTCCTCTAAATGAATAGCGGTCACTACACCCATTTTAATTTCATGAGTGGAATGGAGAAAATCTCCTTTATATACCATTATTTTCCCATCAGGTTCTAAGGACGATAAATTAATACGTATAAAATTGGCATCCGTAACAAAACGAATTTCACAACCATTTGACCGTTCAGAAACAATTCTTCCTTTTTCAAATGTATCTATCCCTAGTTGATTACGCACATCTTTAGGGAAACGTTGTAATCTTAACCCACTCATTCCCGCTACTTCTTCTAATTCACTTACATTTAAAAATTCAATATTTTGGTATATCATACTATCACCTTCAAATCTTATTAATCAACTATTATAACTTAAACTAGGTAAATTTCAGCATAAAATTATTTAATGTTTTTAATTGCTTTTATTGGTTTCATTAACGTGATCCGTTTAAGCGGAATAAATGTTGAAATGATAATAACAATAATAGCAAGAACAAAAACACAAAGAATACTTAATGGATTAATGTATAGTAAAACTAAATTAACTTTAAATTCCGATGTTATGGAATGATTAGCCCAACTAATTAAAAATCCTGTAGCGATATTTGAAATGATACTCGCAAATAATCCTATGATTAACCCTTCAATAATAAATATTTTCGAAACATCAATTCCTCTGGCCCCTATTGCTCGTAAAGTACCGATTTCTTTTTGCTTATTACTAACACTTGATGATATAAAAGTAAAGATTAAAAACGATGTAAAGACTGAAAAAACAGCTCCAATGATATAAAGTGTTGTTCTAGCACCAGTAGTTAAACTTTTTAATTCATTTAACATAGGAGAATATTGCGTATTATGTATATAATTTAATTGTGGTAAATCATTTATAAATTTGGTATTCTCACTTTGATTATTCCCTAATATAGAAGTCACTGAAACAGTCGCCGTATTATCTAAGGCGTATGTTTGTAAATCAGCTAATTCGGAATTATTAAACATCACATCAAAATCTATATTTTTACTTTCAGTATTATTTATGATACCCACAATTTTATAATCTCTATTACTTGTTTGATTTGGATATTTATTATAGGTATTAAACGTAAACGAAATCGTTTTATCAGATATAAAGCTAATTAACTCATCATTTGTCATGCTAAAGAAATCCGTCTGATACAAATTAGCGAGTATATTTAAAGTGACAACAATTTCATTTTTTTGTTGAGGTAGATCACCTATTAAATTATCTGATAATTGATCATTTACAGGACTCCCTACAATTCTATAACCATAGTTATTGTTTTCGTTATTATTAGTCACATCAAATGAAAAGTAATTGGTAGAAAATAATGCATCATAGGTATCTTGTTTCATAAACATTTGTTGAAAAATAGTAGTTTGAAGTTGATAAAAAGTTGAAAAGTCTTGAGGCATTCTACCTACGTTATTCCAATCTTTTATATCGCTAAACTGTTCATAATTTGTTTTTACGATTCCTGAAATAATTAGATCTTGATTTTTAAAATTTAAATGTTGATTTAAAACATCCTCTATTTTTGTCGCATCAGAAAATGCTTGAAAATGAACTAACATTTCTGCCATATAATCCGTTATCATAATTTCATTAGCTTGTGTTGGATAATTCCCTGTAACTTCAAATGGGGTCTGATTATTATCTAAAATTGTAATTTTACTAAATCCATACGAATAATACTGATTACCATCATAATTACTTGTGATATTCACTAAATCGTTTAGTTGAATTTGGGAATCAATCGTTTTCAAAAATTGAATATCTGGATATTTAGATTTTAAACCCGTAATATCTTCATCTGTTGCGCTGGTATCTTGCATATAACAATAATTATCATCACAAAATTTAGTTTGTTTATTGATTGGGATTATCGTAATATTAGATTTTTTAAATGTCAAAGCGGCTGATGTATCCGCATTATAAAAAGAAAAATTAGTCGCCATCCCAACAAATATAAGTGATAAAATAAATAAAAATGTCATAAAAATTAATCTTAACTTTTTAGTAAATAAACTACTAACTGCTAACTTCAAGGCATAACTAAAAGGTAGTGAACTCTTTTTCAAAGCAAATGCATCGTTTGCTTCATCTTTTAAGAAATTGTCTAATTCTAATTCGTTAGTTTGTTGATCTTTTTCTTTATCAATATTCGGAGCAAATGTCTTCATATATTCAGTGTCGTGAGTTAGTGAGATATAAAGATTTTTATCTTCATCTACTAACCTTTGATTAATATAATTAATCATATTTTGCGTTAATTGTCTTCCTTTAGGTAGTTTAATAATTGATTCGATTTCTTCACTTACATCCGTATAAACTTCTTCTTTAGAAATATGATGGTTATAATTAACTTTATCATTAATCACTTCGCCATCTTTTAATTCTATTATACGATCACCAAATTCACTGGCAAAATCAGCATCATGGGTTACCATAATGACTAGTTTAGTTTCTGATAATTTTTTCAGTGTTTCTAATATTAAACGACCGGTTTCACTATCTAAATTTCCTGTCGGTTCATCAGCTAAAATGATTTGTGGGTCTTTAACTAATGCTCTTGCAATCGCGATTCTTTGCTTTTGTCCACCACTTATCTCATTAGGTCTTCTATCCTTATAGCCTGCTAAATCAACTTGTTCTAATATTTCAACGACACGTTCAGCAATTTTTTCTTTTGGAAAACCTTGTAATTCTAAAGCAAGGGAAATATTCTTACCTACAGAAAATTCTTCAATGATATAAAATTCTTGAAACACAAATCCTACATAAGTGTTACGATAAGAATCCCAATCATTACTATGAAAATTCGCTGTACTCGTGTTTTTAACAATGATTTCCCCACTATCAAAGTTATCTAAACCACCGAGTATATTCAGTAAAGTCGATTTACCACTTCCACTTTTTCCTAGTAAAACAATAAATCCTTTACTTCCAAATTCTAAATTAATATCTTTTAATGCTTGTACTTTTTCGGCATGTTTACTTCGATAAAATTTGTTTAAATCTTTAAGTATTAACATAATAACCTCCAATATATAATTAAATCAATTATATCTTATTTATACAATAAAGTAAAAAGACTTTAAGTTATTTTTTACCTTAAAGTCTTATTTGACACAAAATCGGTTCCTTATCATCTCTTAAACCCTTAAAAACTGGCTGTCGTAAGCCAAATGTATGAGTTCTCATCATATATTTCACTGTACATACTAATTGTGGTTTTATCCAAATTGTCTTTTTATCCACAGCATCAAATGGGTTATCTATTTCATGAGTTGATGCAAACTCTAGAATATACTTTAAATCATCTTTCGAAATTCCTAAGGAAACATGGCCTTGATAAATTAGCAATGTATTTTGATAAGCGCCGATGACAAGACTTTTTACATTTCCTAATTCATCTAGTACATACCCGCAAATAACAAAATCATCATCTAACATACTTTTAAATTTTATCCAATCCTTAGATCTTTTCCCGAAATAATAATAACTATTTTTTTTCTTAGCTACAACACCTTCCAATTTTTTTTGAACCGCTAAATTAAAGAAATCAATACCTTTTTCTTCAATATAACGCGATATGGCAAGAGTTTTATTTTCCTTCATAATTGTATCAGTTAATATTTTTTTTCTTTCTAAAAGTGGTTTATCAATTAATAATTCATTATTAAGATAAATAATGTCATAACAAACAAAACTAACGGGTTTTACTTGACTACTCCGTTCAATTTTAAATGTATTTGTCATGAGGCTTCTACGTTGCACTTCATAAAAATCTGGTACTCCATCTATCGCGACAATTAATTCTCCATCTAAAATGCATTTTCCTGAAACTTGTTCATACATCCTACTTAATTCAGGATAAATAGCTGTTACATCTTTATTGCGTTTATTACGCAATTCTGTTTTATTGATATCAATATAGGCCAAACAACGAATTCCATCTAACTTTAATTCGTATATAAAATCGCTTGAATCAAAAGCGTCCCCTTCTACAAGGAGCATAGGACTAGCATTTCTTAAAAGAAAAACATCCTCTGTCATATTCTAGGATGAATAGTTTTTTTCAAACTTTCTTGAAGAGCATCCATTAAATTAATAATATTGTGTGCCTCTTTTTCTTTTGGTATTGCGATTTCTTCACCTTGGATTTTTTGTTCGATTGCCATTTTCAATCTTTCTTGATATTCATCATGAAACTGTTCTACATTAAATTTAGCACTCATTTGCATTATCAACTGTTTCGCTAAATTCACTTCCGCTTCATTTAATTCCACATTTAAATAAGGTACTTGAACACTTTTAATTTCATTAATAAAATATAAAGTATTTAGTAGCATCTTGTCATGTGCAACACGTAAGGCGACAAGCGTTTCTTTTGTTCCAAAAACAACTTTCGCGATACCTACTTTATTTGTTTCTAATAAAGCTTGTTTTAACAGTTCAAAGGCCTTTTCTCCCCCGTTTGGTACAACATAATATGCTTTTTCATAAAACACAGGATCAATTTCAGCGAGGTCTACAAATTGTAAAATATTGATACTTTTATCCTTCGGTGTTTTTAACTTTTCAAAATCATCATCTGAAAAAATTACATATTTATCATCTTCGTAATTATAGCCTTTAACAATATCACTAGTTTTAACATCTTCATCGCAGCCTTCACAAACTTTTTTATAATGAATTCGTTCATGATTGTCTTTATGAAGTAGATTAAACCCAATACTTTCTTCACGTGTTGCGATGTGTAAACTGATAGGGATATAAATTAATCCAAAAGATATAGAACCTTTCCAACTAACGCCCATATTAATCACCTCACTTTTATTGTTTGATAAATAGAAGTGAATCATGTTAATAGGCAAATATTGTTAATGAACATGCTCTTTCAGTTTTTTTTCATCATTAAGTTTTATTTTCAATACCACAATAGGGTCAGAAAATTTTAAACCTCTGATTTTCTCATAGGTATTTTCCTTAATCAATTCATCTAATGTTTTACCTAATACTTTTTTGTCTTTCATATAATCACACTTTCTTTTAAAGTCTCTTCATTTTATACTAACTATATTGTTGTTTTTCCTTTAAATTTGTAGTAAAGTAATAAATTCATCAATTATAATAAAAAAAGAAAAATTCACTTTATGGTGAATTCTTCTTTATGAACAATCGTTAGATATTGTATTTGTTCAATATTAGCATATCCATTATCTTATTTTATATTCATACTTGAGTTAATAGTAATTTTTTATGATTTAAACTTCTTTACTTGGTAAATTAGTAGCTTCTGTTTCTCATTTGTTAATTGAAGTACTTCTTTATCTAATGATGACTTATGTCATAACTTCTGTAAAACAATATTACCCAACAATTATCGCTTTTTATATTTTATTAGTAACTAACATTGATTTTTTACAACTCATTATCTGATAAAATAATTACTATATTCAACAACAGTATTATTTTTAAGTTCTGAAAATCCGCTTTCAATTAATGCCGATATTCTTTCTTTGGCATAGGGAATTGACTTTATAATGATGCGATTTACCTTAAAAATATCATAGAAATGTATATTTGATAATTTGAGTAATTCCATGAGGTAATTCTTTCTTTCATATTCTGAACGTAAATCAATGCGGAGAACGCCACATACCAAAGCTTTTTCATCCATTTGTCTCCGTTTAAAAACTTCTATTGTCCCAATAGCCGTCTTGGTACTTTTATCAACAATACTAAATCGAACATAAACTTTGTTTTCATAATCTTTAATCCAAAATAATATACAATCTATCATTTCCTCTATTGTTACGTAATGGAAATTATTAATACAATTGTCGCTGTTCATTAATTTTACGGCTTCTACATCCGAGTAACATTTTAATAAGTCTAAAGCATCAGTTTTCTCCACTAATCTTAAAATAAAGCTCTTGGTTTCATAAATTGGACATTTTTCGTATGGATTTATGTTTGTCATTGTTATTCCTCCTTTATAGTTTATATCTTCATTTTACAGGAAGAATGTGGACAACTGTATGTCGCATTTATTGGTAAATATCTAAAATTTCTTTTGCTTTTTTATAAAGTTTTTCTTTTAAGGCTTCTGGCTCCAATACAACTGCTTTATTTCCAAGTGACAAAAGAGTACCAAACCATAAATGCTCGCCATAGGGCATATGCAGGTTCAAAATAAAGTCGCCGTCGGCATACTCTTTTTCAATGACACCATTTAAATACTCAGCAGTAAACATTTTAATTTCAGCTTTACATAATAGTTTGATATCAAAATATTTTCTTTTATCCTCTTTTTCATTCTGCATCATCAAAATATCAGCACTTAAATGGACCTTTGAAAAAGGTGTATTAGTAACATTAATGTTATTCATACGAATCAATTTAAAAAGTCTATAATCTTCTCTTGCAATACAAAAACCAAACAAATACCATTTATACCATTTGTAAGTTAAAACAATCGGTTCAATTTCTCGATGACTCACTATATTTTCTGCATTGATATAATCAAACATAACCAACTTTTTTTCTTTTATCGCATTTTCTAAAATATGTATCTGTTTACTTGCTTCCTTACCTTCACGTAAAACACTAAAATCCAATATGATATTGCTTGTAGATGATTTTTGTCTTGATACTGAAAGGATTTTTTCAAGGGTTCGATCAATTCTAGGATTGTTAAAAGCGGTAGATAGCCCTTTTAGGGAGTCAAAATAAAGCTATAATCACTATCGCTCGCAACTTGCCGTTCAATCTTAAAACTATCTAAAATTTCATAACCACCATCTGCACCATAAGTCGAAACAATAGGAATCCCTGACATGTTTAAAGTCTCAATATCTCTTTGTATTGTTCTTTTTGACACTTCAAATTTATCTGCTAATATATGTGCACTAACCCTTTCTCTGTTCAATAAAAATATTGTTATACTTAATAATCTATCGATTTTCATAAAGTTATATATTTAATAACCTCCATCTAAAATATTCTATAATCATAGTATATCATATTTTCTAACTCCAAAATAACCTTATTTAAATTACGATAACAGTCTTTCTTTTTATAAATTTTTTTTCATTTAACAAAGAAGATAAATTTATATCACAATAAGTGATGAATTTTAGCTAGAAAATTACAAAAAAAGATGTAATAGAATTTCCTATTACATCTTCATTTTCTATTTAATCTCTAGGGAATACTTTGCGACAAATTTATCGTCTGGATATACAGATTGAATGTACTCTTTATCACTAATTTCTTGTGGAGAACCCACATAATCCGCTTGACCATACCATGGTTCTAAACAAATAAATGGACATTTTGATGCGTTTTGAGAAGTCCATATACCAAGTAATGGGAAACCATAACAGGTCATATTAATTTCCTCTTCATTTATATGGTTTCTTAATGTGACTTTTTCAATATTTTCAAAAATAAGTGCATCATTATCAAATGCCGCGTATCTTAATTGGAGTTTGTCTTGGTTTTCCATAACAATTTTTTCATCTCTAGTCAGTAAACCAACTTCACTGTCCATGACCTTTGTATTTAATGTTTTCATTTCATGAAAATCTAAATAGTAATCTTCGATACCTTTATCTGATAAGTTTGTATTAAATGCCGGATGAGCTCCAATTGAAAAATGCATGAGTTCACTTGAATTATTGTAAATTTTATATTTTACCGTTAATTTATTTTCTTCTAATCGATAAGAAACTGTAAGTTTAAAATTGTACGGATAAATTAACATCGTCTTTTCATTCGCTTTAAGCATAAACTTAACGTAATTTTTTCTTTGTTCAATAGTTTGAAAATCTAAATCTCGTGCAAAACCATGACGAGTCAGATGATAATCTTTGCCTTTAACATAATAGGTATTATTGGCTAATTTTCCAACAATCGGAAATAAAATAGGACTTCGACGATTCCAGCAGGTTTCATCTCCTTGCCACAAATATTCCTTTTTGTTTTTCTTGTGATAAATACTTTGTACTTCTGCGCCGTGTTCTGAAATTTGAATTTTCAAAACATCGTTTTCCAATGTGTGCATGGCTAATACCTCCCTATAAATAGTATTTATATAAAACATGATTTCTCATGTCTTATCTCTTAGTCATAAATAAAGTTTTCTCCTTTAATGACTTCAACATTCGATAGACCATGATAGTCTTGTTGTCGCATGGCCTCATAGGCCATGATAGCGACCACGTTCGATAAATTTAGTGAACGAATATTCTCTGCCATAGGCAGACGGTAACATGTATCTAAATGATCTTTTAATATTGATTTGGGAATCCCCGTCGATTCACGACCAAAGATTAAATATATTTCTTTATTAATATCACTAAAATCATGATGACTAGGTGGGTTTTTTCCATATCTAGTTAAGAAAACATATTCACCTGGATTTTTTTTTGAAAAATCATCCCAATCTTCATATATGGTATATATAACATTTTCAATGTTATTAGCTGATGAACGCTTAATATATTTTTCATCCATTTTAAAGCCCAGGGGCTCAATTAAATGTAATTTCGCATTCGTAGCTGCACATGTTCTCATTATATTACCTGTATTTTGTGGTATTTCTGGACTATATAGTACTACATGTAATGGCATATTATGTCTCCTCTTTGATCTTTTTCTTTTTAGCATATTCTATTGCTTGCTTTAAATATCCTATTGTATCTATGTTAATTTTATCAATATTTTCTAAATCTTCAAAGTTCTTTGTATTAGCTGAAACTAATATCGCATTTCTTAACAAAACATTTTTCCCCCGAAAGCTAGCAGCTAAAGTTCGATATTTTTCATTAAATGTACGATTTGATAAATCTTCAAGGTTTTTAACTGTAATAACTTCAATCCCTTTTGGTTTGAATTCATCTAAGACCGGGATATTCACATTACTATTATATACGCAAGCCGTTTGACAAAAATCACATCCGAAAGAAAACTTCGTAAATTTACTTAAAAATTCTTCGGGTATTTCAGCCTTACTTTGTGTGAGATAGGACATACATTGTGAAGCATTGAGAATCCTTTTCTCACTAATTGCTCCGGTTGGGCAAGCTTTCAAACATCGATTACAGTTTTGGCAAATATCCTCATCTATACGAATTTCATTATTTTCTTCACTTAATTCTAAATCTGTTAAAATGAGCCCAATGAAGAAATATGAGCCATAACGCGGATTAATTAATAGGGTATTTTTCCCATATTGACCAAGGCCAGCTAAATAAGCTAAATGTCTTTCATGTAAAGGATGATTATCACATAAAACAACTGATTCACTTTGATATTGATTTTTTAATAATGTTTCAATATCCTTTAATTTATCCTTAATCACAAGATGATAATCCACACCCCATGAACTTCTCGATACCACATGATGTGTATTTTCTAAAGTTTCATGATGGGATAAGTACGGAAATAAGACGACAATAATTGATTTCACTTCCGGAAATATTAAATATGGATTTATGCGTCTATCTATATTATTTTCCAATATCTGTAAATCATTATTAATTTCATGATATTTTTGTAAATGATCTTTCAGTTCTGTAAACAAACGAGCTTTGAGAAACCCTACTTGGCATGGATACTTACTTTCAATTAATTCTTTTATGTAAAGATTTTTCATTTTTTTCACCTGATTCTATTGTAACACTAGTGAAAAAAATTGAAAAGAAAAAACGACCCAAAATGGTCGCTATTCATTCATATTAATTTCACAGTTATATTTCTCGAACATTTTATTATAACCTTGACCATGTTTTAGACATTTACTCACACGGGTGATTGTCGTTGAACTCATTCCAGTTTTCTCTTCAATTTGTGTAAATGATAAGCCATTTTTAAGCATTTGTGCTACGGTAAAACGTTGAAAAATAGCCTCTAATTCTTTACGTGTACAAACATCTAGCAATAGCTGTTCCAAATCTTCTTCATTTTCAAAAATATGAAATATTTTACATATTGTTTCTAGATTACTTTTTGAGATATCTTCCATGAATATTACCCCATTTCAGCACCATTTTTTTAAATTGTGAAGATAATTTTATTATACACAGATATTATATTTTTGTAAAGGGTTTCATTATTCTGAAATAAACTTTAAGTTATTTAAAAACAAGGCTTTGCGACTTTCAATATTCGTAAAAGTATGATTGGCATTTTTATATGTATGTAATGTGGCATTTGGGTAAATTAATTTATATTTTTCACTCACTGAAAGAGGAATTGCTTGATCATCTGCTCCATGATGAATTGATACTTTTTTATTAAATAGCGCAATATCTTTCCAGAGGTCTTGTTGAATGATATCTTGAACAAAGTCCTGACTTAATTCAAGTCCGCCTAGATCATAATTACCATTTTCAATCATCGGGTAGCGTTCATTTGATTCAACTAATTTACTCATAATGCCTGCAGGAGCCCACAAAATTAATTGATCAATTTCAGAAAATCGCGTTTTAGCTACCTGTGTTGCTATCGCTCCACCCATACTTAATCCCATTACAATCAGTTTACTAACAAAAGGGAGCTTTTTAGCATAATCTAAGATGGCATTTGCCTCAAAAACTTCTTTAGAGAATGTCATATAACTAAATTCTTGATCACTTTCACCACTACCTAAAAAATCAAAACGCAATGAGGCAACATTATGCGCACAAAGATAGCGTGAAAATTGTGTAAACAAGAAATTATTCTCCTCTTTACACCCTGTAAATCCATGATACATAACAACTAGTGGTACTTTTTCACTTACATCAGGTTGGTGAAGGTAACCTCGTAAAATTCCATTATTCAATTTTAATTCTTGATAAATTTGCATCCATTCCACCTCTTATTTATAATTTACTAAATTTTATTATTTTTATTATGATTTAAACTTAGATATAACTAAAAACTCACAATACTATGTGAGTTTTTTTATTTATTTAATACTATATTTTATTTTAAATTTTCAGGATTTAAACACATTAACTCTTGAATAACAAATCGTCCATCCTTACGAATTAAGACATCATCGAAGTAGATTTCTCCACCACCATATTCAGGTCGTTGTATGAGTACTAAATCCCAATGAATAGCAGAAACATTTCCATTATCTGCTTCTCCCTCATAACAAGCACCTGGGGTAAAATGAAGACTTCCGTCAATTTTTTCATCAAATAATGTGTCTCCCATTGGGTCTTTGATTAATGGATTAACACCGATTGCAAATTCGCCAACATAACGTGCTCCCTCATCAGTATTAAAAATGGTATTCAAACTTTCGGTATTGTTATCAGCTTCAGCTTTAATTATTTGTCCATCTTTAAAAGTTAAAGATACATTATTATATACCGTTCCTTGATAAGGAGATGGTGTATTATATGTAATTGTTCCATTAACACTTGTTTTTAGCGGTGCTGTGAAGACTTCACCATCGGGAATGTTATATTCTCCTGCACAAGGAATTGCCGGTATTCCTTTGATTGAGAAGGATAAATCCGTTCCTGGAGCTATTATATGGACTTTATCTGTTTTTTCCATATAAGCCTTAAGTACTTCCATTGCTTTGTTCATTTTAACATAATCTACTGTGCAAACATCTAAGAGAAAATCTTCAAATGCTTCTGAACTCATTTTTGCTTTTTGAGCAAGACTTTCTGTGGGGTAATTTAACAGAACCCATTTTTTCTCTTTAACAATAATGTTTGATAATTGTTTTTTTATTTTAGCGTTCATCATTTTAATATCCATAGGAACATCCGTTGTTTCTGAATCATTATATTCGCCATAAATACTAATAAAGGCATCCATATCCTTCGTTTTAGGTAATTCCCAATCCACAATTTTTTGTGCTCTTTCTTCACTATTATGCATCATTAAAGCTCTGTTTAATTCATCATCTAATAATTCAAGATGTGGATACGCACCTAAAGAGTACGCATGTTTAATCAATTCTTTGATGAGTGGCTTCGTAACAAGATGAGCTTTGATTAATACATGTTCGCCTTTTTTAATTCTTACAGAGTACTCTAACAAGTTTTTAGCTAATTTCTCTAATCTTGGATCTCTCATAATTTAATCCCTCCGCTTAATTCATTTTTATAAAATCCATACCAATGTTCAATAAACCCTGGTGTAAAAGGCCCTTCATGATTGCGAATAAAATCTAATAAAGTTATCATTTCACTTTCAATTATCTTCTCGATTTTTTCAGGATATTTCATCTTTTTACGATGTTTGTCATATTCATCTTTATCGAGTATCCGATAATTGTAATTTGGAAACACTTTGACATCTAAATCATAATCAACATATTTAATAGCCCCTTCTTCAAATAAATACGGTGAGCAAATATTACAGTAATAATAAATGCCATCATTTCTTAACATCCCTATGATATTAAACCAATGATCTTTGAAGAAGTAACATATGGCAGGTTCTCTAGTAAACCAATTCCTTCCATCGGACTCAGTGACCTTTGTACGATTATTAGCCGCAATTAAATAATCCTCAGTATAATCGACAATAATAGCTTCTTTCCAAGCTCGATGAATTTTTCCATTGTGTTTATAGCTATGTATTTCAACTACATCGCCAACCTTTGGGGTATTCATCATATCACTTCTTTCTTGATAAGTTTTATACAAGTCATGTGTTTATTATATAATCTTTTCAAGGAAATTTAAATAGTGTTTATAACATTATGTTAATTAATCTATAATTCATATCCTTGTAATTTTTGAAATAAAAATGTCACAGAATGAAATGCATAAAATTTTTCGATTAATTGACCATTTTTAAAAACAAGGAAACACGGTATACCAGTAATTTGATAGTCTTCTATTATTTTTTGATGTAAATTCGCATTTATTTGATAATAAGAAAATGTGTTTAGCGTTTTACTCACAATATTTAACATGAGAATAGCATTTTTACAAGTTCCACACATATTTGTGTAAACCAACACAATTAATTGGCTACGATCATTACGCAATTGCTTTAGCTCATCACGATTGATTTCATTCATGAGTTAACCATTCATATTCATTTTCATTAAATCCTATATATACTTTATTAGCGGTTACTAAAACAGGACGTTTAATTAACATACCATCTGTAGCGAGTAGCTCATAACAATCATCTAAAGACATATCCTTTATTTTATCTTTTAATTTTAGTTCTTTATATAAATTTCCACTTGTATTAAATAACTTTTTAATATCTTTTCCGCTTTTTAAATGAAATTGCTTGATCATACTGCTCGTAAATTGCACTTCTTTTATGGCAAAATACTCATAAGGAAACTTTTTTTCATCTAAAAATTTTTGTGCTTTTTTACATGTATTACATTTTTTATAACAATAAAATTGATTCATTTTTTAACACCTCAAAATTCTTGCTTTTCATTATATTATAACAAGTTCTTGTAATAAAAAGTCAAAATTTGCAAAAAATAACCTGAAAACAATTTAAAGGAGGAATAATTAATGCAAAATGTTTCTATGAAACAACCACCAAATGTCATATCTAATAAAGATTTAAGTTATATTGAAGATATGCTTGCGTGGAATTTAACTGCTGCAAAAAGTGCTCGGGACTTTTCAGGAAAGGTCACTGACCAAGAAATCCAGGCAGAATTAAACACAGCATTTCAAATGCACAAAACACATTATGAGCAATTACTTTCATACTTACAAAATCAAGGTTCGACAAATACAAATAGCTAGGAGGTGCAAATTATGCAAAATCAAACACAAAAAATTACAAACCCTAAAACTGAAGTTCCTAACACAGCACAATTAAATGATAGAGATTATTGTGATATGATGTTAAACACTTGTAAAAAGATGGTGGATTCTTATGCGATTGCCTTAAATGAATGTTCAAATGAAACTTATTACAATAGCTTATTCAAGATTTTTCAAGAAACCTCGCAATCACAAAGAAGATTGTATAATTTAATGTTTAGAAAAGGTTGGTATTCAATTGAAGCCGAACCACAACAAAAAATTATGCAAACAGTTCAAAAAGAATCAACTAAAAAACAACAAATACAATAATTAACATATAGAAAAAGGGATTATTCCATTAGGAATTAAGTCCCTTTTTTACATTTAATAATGTGGTAAATATGTAGATATTTAAAATAATATGATATAATTTCTTTAATCGAGGTGATAAAAATGAAAATAGGACAATTTGCGAAAAAACATAATATTAGTATCGATACCATACGTCATTATATTGACCTTGGTTTATTATTGCCTTTAAAAAATGGAGCACATTATGAATTTGACGAAGCAGCTAGTATTGAATTAGAGGATATTCTTGTATTTAAAGAAATGGGTTTCACATTAAATGAAATTAAGTCAATTTTCACATTTAAACGCTTTGGTAAATTAACAAATTATCAAGCCGCTGAATACTATAAACAATTTTTCGTTAATAAACATAAGGATATCACACAACAAATCGATAAATTAAACTATACAAAGAAACAATTAACAAGTCATATTAAAGTGCTATATCAAAAAGAAGAGATGCCTATGAAAATAGGTATCAATTTATCTGCCCTGAATTTATTTGTTTGCCCTATTTGTAAAAGTCCTTTAACTCTATCAAGTGGAAATATTGTCGATAGTCAAATTGTTGATGGAAATCTTCATTGTAGATGTGGGTGTAACTACCCTATAGTAGATGGAATTTTTATGGGTGATTCTATAAAACATGATACAAAAATTGATGATGATTTTTTAGTGGATTATGTAAAAGAGACACCTGCAGAATTCTTAGATAGTTTATATAAAAATATCATTTGGTTTGACCAATTTCAAGATAATGCGTTTTTTCAAAATAAAGTTGTTTTAGATTTAGGAGTAGGACTTGGTTTCTCACTTCGGCACATATATCAAGATTTATCTAACACCACACTATACTTCGCTGTTGATTATGATATAAATAAATTGAAATTACTCAAACATCTTTTAGAACAATCTTGTATTATGAAAAATATCATTTTTATTTGCTGTGATTTCTTAGATATTCCCATTAAAGACCATTGTGTTGATATTACCTATGATGTGACAGGTAGTAGTAATTATTTTTTTGAACATGATGAGTTTTTATTAAATAAATTGACTCACTTATATAAAGAAAATTCATATTTATTAGGAAACTATATAGTTTTTAAAACATTTAATCAGCATAATACAATTGCTAAAGAATTTCGTCAATATTTTAATGAATCGCTAATAAGAAATGCCATACAAAAATTGAATTTTAATATATTAAATGAAAATAAATCTGATATTAGGACATATGGTGGAAAATACGAAACATATTTACAAGAGGGAGACAAGGCCTATGGTTATTCTTTAGTAGCTAAGTTACTACCTTCAAACAATTTTCTTTTTTAAGATTCGGTAAATGGTAGCTAAAAACGCTATGACACCGCCTATTAGTGGCAATAGCCAAGGTTTTATCTGATTAATCAATAATCCGGAAATTAGTAATGCAATAGGTGATACGAGTTTAAACATACCCATTGATAAACTCATTACTCGTCCACGATATTTTTCTTCTACTAATTTTTGCAGTAAATATAAAAGTGGTATGTCAATAAACGCGATTGTAACACCTAATCCTACCATCATAAAGCTAAAATAAATCAAATAATAATAATTGAATATAAATATATTTTTGAATATTAATGGTAAACCTAACATACCTAAAATAAATGCATTTGCTAATACAGTACGTGTTAATAATGTTTCATAGGTAATTTTTTCGTATATTTTTTTAATGAAAAGAGCACCAATAATTAGCCCAACTGATAATGCTCCTTCAACGATACCAAAATAAGTAGCACCCAACTTTAAAACTTGATTAATTATGTAGGGAAGTGGCACAGATAATCCAAACCCTAGACAAAAATTAAGGATAATAAAATAGCTGATTAATGATTTTAATCGTTTATTACTTTTTAAATAGACGAAACCTTCTTTAATATTTTTCATGACATGGATTTTTTCATCTCTACCTTCTTTCATAGATGTCTCTTCTTCTTTATTAAGTTTAAAATTAATAAAAATTCCTAAAATCGCTGAGAGTATAAATGATACTCCATTTATAACGATAAATATCCCCATAGAAACCTGACCTTTTTCAACAAAAGCATAAATGACACCGCCAAGAATAGGTGCAAGAATAGATGATGTAGAATCAATAATTTGACTAAATGAATTAATATTCATTAATTTCTCATCACTTACAATATGTGGTTTAGCAGATTCTAAGCTAATGCCATAAATAATCCCAAACATTGATAAAATGAAGGTTGTCAGGTAAATAATCAAAATACTCAATGAATATATTTCAATGTAGATAAATAGACTAATAAGCAACAATCCACTCAATAAATCCATGATTACAACAAGTAATTTGCGATTAAAATGATCCGCTAAAACACCTGCAAATGGACTTATTATAATGATTGGTATAATAGATATAATCATATTTGTCGCAAATGATAACCCATCACCTGTTTGCCGCAAAATATATAAACTCATCGCAAACGAAAAAATCAAAGAACCGAACACCGAAATTAATTTTCCTGTAGAAAACAAAATAATGTTTTTTAATTCATGAGGTACAAATTCAATTTTTCTCATTTCTTAATCCTCCCAAATATTGTAGTAACACTATTATAAGATGTGGTGTTAGGACAACTAGCAAGAGGATTATTATTCATATTTTCATCAAATTCATAACAAAACGAGGTGTATACCCCACGTTTATTTATATAAAAAAAGAGACTAAAAAAAATTAGTGATTTAATCACTAATTTTTATTAGGTCTCTTTTTTATCTTCTTCCCATAAAATTACGCGTTCAGGATGGAGAAGCATATTTCTAAAATTTAATTCTGCATAAGGGAATTTTTTATACACATCTTCTTTTAACCAAGTTTTAACATCCTCACGTGCGGTATGTTTATCATTTGGGCAAGTACTAACTACAACAGGAATATGATGTTTCGCAACTGCTTTTTTAATAGCCTTTTCTGTAGATAAAATAAGCGGTCTAATAAACATCATTTCTGATTCATCTAAATACATCTTCGGTTTAAAAGTCGCTAGATAGCCATTAAAAATAGCGTTCATCAGTAAGGTTTCTATTCCGTCATCATAATGATGAGCCATCGATACTTTATTACAGCCTAGTTTTTTAGCTTCACTGATAAGAATTGATTTTTTAAATTTTGAACATAATGAACATTTTATTTTATCATTTTTATCACGATTTTTCTTTAAAATCTCATATACCATAGTAGGAATTATATGGTATTCAATATCTTTTTCCTTACAAAAAGCTTCTATTTGACTAAAATCCATTTCAGGAAAACCCAATTTCAAAGTAACTCCAACTATTTCAAAATGAGTAGTTGAAAATTTTTGAAATAAACTTAAGGCATAAAGCAAGGCCATGCTATCTTTTCCACCACTAACACCAATAGCGATACGGTCTCCTTCTTCAATTAAATTAAACTTTTTGTTGGCATCTATTATATCACCCAATATTTGGCGCATATTATCACTCATTTCTTAAACATTATATATCAAAATGAATATTCTGACAACAGGCAAAATAATGTTTATTTATTTTCCATTTTAGTATATAATAATATCATGCGCCTGTAGCTCAAAGGATAGAGCATCAGATTCCGGTTCTGAGGGTTGTAGGTTCGAGTCCTATCAGGCGCGCCATTTAATATATATGAGTAGAAGATGAATTGTCATCCTCTTTTTTTATTTCGACATATCAAATGGTATTTATAACGAATTGTCTATATAAAGAATGATATTTATAGAAAAGTTGAAAGTCTAAGGAAAACTAGTGATTGAGATATTATGAATTTATTTTCCTTATTCAATTTAATGGCCTTTATATTTTATTTATCCACACCTTTTTTACTTCTAGGAATCACTATCAATGCAAAGTAAATAATCTATAAATAGCTTACCATATTCTATAACTTGTTTATCACACCTTATTGGATTGGTCTCTAAAAACAGAGCAAGTTCTATAATTGGCCATTTATTAGGTTCATCTGTTCATTTTTTATATTTATTTAAATAATTTATGTCTATTGGCTAGTGTCATTTTGCTTTTATTTAGTGAAATAAAAAAAGAAAGGATTAAGAAAATACTTTAATCCTTTCTATAATTTTGACGCAGCTGCCTCATCTACAAAAATTAGAACATTATTATGCATCTGTAAAGCAGATGCTGGGCAATTAGGGTCAATTGGCCCTTTCACCATTTGACTAATGGCTAATGCTTTGTTCTCCCCAGATGCCACTAAAATAATTTTTTTAGAAGCTAATATATTTTGAATTCCCATTGTGACAGCATGTTTAGGTACTTCATCAATTGAATTAAAAAATCGCGAATTATCTACCCTAGTTTTTTCATTTAATGTTACATAATGCGTTGTCGATTCAAAAGATGTACCTGGTTCGTTAAACCCAATATGACCATTACTACCTATTCCTAGGATTTGGATGTCTAAGGGATTTTCTTTTAACTTTTCATTATAAGCATCACACTCTGTAGTTAAGTTTTCCGAAACTCCACTAGGAATGTTAATATTATTTTGGTTAATATCAAGATATTGAAATAAATGTTCCATCATGAAATGATAATAACTTTGCTCATGATTTCGACTAATTCCATAATATTCATCTAAGTTAAATGTTTTGATGTTCTTATATGATGTCCCAACTGTTTGATAATTTTTTATTAAGTCTTGATAGATACCTATAGGTGATGCTCCTGTTGCGAAACCAATCACTGAAAAGGGATCCTTTTTTACTTGCTTAATCACTTCATTTGCGGCATTCGCGCTTAATTCTTCATAGTTATGAAAAACTTTTACTTCCATTTTTTTACTCCTTTTGATAAACAATCTTGCCTTTCACAATCGTCATTAATAGATTATATTCTTTATCTAAAACAACTAAATCACAATCTTTATTGACTTCAATACTGCCTTTTCGGTCATAAATTCCTAATTTTTTTGCAGGGTTAACAGATGCCATTATGATGGCATCTTGTAAACTAATATTTACAAATTGCATAATATTTTTTACAGCATTAAGCATACTCAAAACACTGCCTGCGAGTGTTTTATCACTTAATCTTGCTTCATTATTAGAAACAGTCACCATCTGACCACCTAAATCATATTCACCATCTTTTAAACCTTTAGCACGCATTGAATCAGTGACTAATGTCATATTTTCTTTGCCTTTGTTCTTAAATAGAATTTCGATAGCCTTCGGACTCACATGTATACCATCAGCAATAATTTCTGCATTCAGTTCATTATGTAGTAATGTGGCACCCACTAGACCTACTTCACGATGTAAAAATCCACTCATCGCATTAAAACAATGCGTCACAGATGTTGCACCAGTTTCTATAGCTTTTACAACCTCATCATATTTCGCATTAGTATGACCTAGTGATGCAACAATATGATTTTCTTTACAATAATGAATTAATTCATACCCACCAGGCTCTTCAGGAGCTAATGTGACAAATTTAATGTGATTACCACTTTCAGATTGATATTTCTTAAACACATTAATGTCAGGTAATACAATAAATTGTTGTGGTTGTGCACCTTTTTTACTTGAATCAATGAAGGGACCTTCTAAATGTACACCTAATAGTTCAGAACCCTTCTTATTATCTATTTTCATATAATGATTAATAGTTTGAAGTGCTTTAATAATTACAGATTCATCTTGTGTCAAAGTAGTCGCCAAAAAACTTGTCGTCCCTTCTTTAGCTAAAGACACTGCAATATTCTCTAAACTATCTAATGTTCCATCCATAACGTCTGAACCATTCACACCATGAATATGTTCATCAATAAATCCTGGAACGACAATTACATCTTCATTAAATGTAATTCCTCCAGCAATATTATCTTGACTTATCCCCTTTATTTTCCCAGAGTCCACTTCAATATTGCCTTGAATAATTCCATCAGGGGTTACTATTTTAATATTATTTAGTCCTTTAATCATAAAATCATCACCTTTTTATATTTATATTATACATCACATCACTTATCTATACAAGTGATTAGACAAGCTAAAATAAAAAACTATCCCAAGGATAGTTTATAACAATAATCAATTAAACTATCCCTTCGATAGTTTAATACAATCACCAGATAAACTATCCCTTCGATAGTTTAATACAATCACCAGATAAACTATCCCTTCGATAGTTTAATACAATAATAAATAAACTATCCTTCGATAGTTTAAAATACAACTATCCCTTGATAATTTATCTAACAGCATGTTGAATAAAACGATATTGATCGGCTCTATAATAGGATTTTACATATTCAAATGGACGACCATTATCTAAAAATGAATTTAATGAGATGTGTAAAACAGAAGTTGGACGTGAAATTTCTAGATAATCAGCAATTTCTGGAGTTGCTAATCTAGCTTCAATTGTTTGTATACTGTAATTTATATTTAAATGAAGGATATCTTCTACATAATGATAAAATGATCCTTTCAACATTTCTTTATCGATTTCTTTAAATAATTGATTAGGTACGTATAATTGCTCAAATAAAACAGGAATGTTATCACCATAACGAATTCTTTCAATTAAATAAACCAAATCATCTTTGTTTAAAAATAATTTAGCACTTACTTCTTCATCAGCAGGAATTAACTCTATTGAAACAATTTTATTCGTGACTTTGCGATTCATTTTAGTCATTTCTTCAGTAAAACTAACTAATCCTTGAATCTTTTTTTCAATTTTCATTGTGTTAACAAAAGTCCCCTTACCCTTATGTTTATATAAATATCCATCGTTTACTAAATTGGTTAGAGCTTGTCTAACTGTCATTCTTGAAACCGAATATTTTTCTTTAAGTTCATTTTCACTAGGAATCATTTCGCCTTGTGATAATAACCCACTTTTAATCTTAGATTTGATATCATTTTCTATGACTTGATATATAGGGATGTTTTTCATGTTAAAACCTCACTCACATAAATATCTATTACCTCTATTATATAGATAAATCCCTTTTTAAACAACTTTTTCTTTAAATACTCTAATTATCTTATCAAGCCTTTAAACCAGCTAAATTAAGCAGATTCCAAGTTTTATTATAATGTGGTTGAAAGAAAAAATCCATAAACGCTAAATCATCTGTCGTCATTTGATTTTGAATCATGACAGATACTGTATTCATAATCTGAGTTAAATCAATGAGTGATAATATTTGCGCACCCAAAATACGTTTGGTATCTTTTTCGTAAATTACCTTTAATATCGCTTCTTCATGGGTTGGCATAAATTCAGGTCTATAACTATCCTTAACAGTCACACTTTGACAATTGATTCCCGCTTCGCTTGCCGTTACTTCAGTTAAACCAGTTGAGGCAATATTATAATCATATATCTTTATTCCTGAAGTTCCTTGTGTGCCTTTATATTTCGTTGTAGGTTTTATTAAATTTCTACCAATTAAAGTCCCCATTCGTACCGCATTTGTCGCAAGAGGGATATAGCGCTTTTCTTCCGTTGGATTGTAGTCTACTGCACAACTATCACCAGCCGCAAATATATCGTGATTACTTGTTCGCATATATTCATCGACTAATATAGCACCATTTGGTAACATTTCAACCTTATCTTTTAACAATATTGTATTAGGTTTAAATCCAATACATAATATAACTAAATCAGCGACATATTCTCCCTTGTTAGTTATAACTTTTTGAACTTTTCCGTTTATACCTTCAAATTTCTCAACCATTTCACCTAATGCTAGTGTGATATGATGGTCTCTAAATGAGTCTTCTGCGATATCTGTATATTCTTTATCTAAATATTTACTTAAGATTCGGTCTTGAGCATCAATTAAAGTGACTTTCTTCCCACTAGATTCAAATGCTTCAACTAGTTCAACTCCAATATACCCTCCACCAATTACTACAATGTTTTTTGCATCTTTTGCTTTTTCAATTACTTTATTGGCATGATTAAAATTCTTTGATAATAAGATATTTTCTAACTCAATCCCAGAAAATTTAGGAACAATTGGCCATGAGCCTGTCGTCATTACTAATTTGTCATAAGAATCAGTAAATATTTCATTATTTTCTATATTCTTTACTTGAACTGTCTTAAGTGATGAATCAACCTTTAAAACTTCATGACGGATAAATATCTTTGCGCCTAATGATTCTAACTCTTTAGGTGATGAATAAAATAATCCATTCACATCTTTAATTACACCACTTACATATAGTGCAATGCCACATGATAAAAAAGATACGTTATCATTTTTTTCATAGATAGTAACTTCACTATCAGGATATAATTTCAGAATATTAATTGCTGAGGCTGTACCTGCATGTGTACAACCGATAATAATTACTTTCATTTATATGACCTCCATTAAATTATTTAATTAATTATACTTTAATAATTTAATCATAGGTCATTTTGATAATGAGTTCAATACATATGCATATGTAAAAAAAAGAATCTTACTTGACTCTTTTTTTAATATCCTAAAAATGGTACATTTTATTCTAAACTATTTTACCTTTTTTATCTATATATAAACTTCCATTAGGTTGTAATTCAGCATATAGCACATCGCTAACCTTATCAACTCCATTATTATGTAGTTGTTCATATAACCAATCATATGATAAATTTAATTCTTTCATATTAGTCTTCACAATTAATCCTGAAATAATAATTTGTGTTGGCATGAATAATTGCGGATTTGGAATAATATTTAAATCCTTCTTGGTCACAGTCTGCTTATCAGGTTTTTTCATGATAGTTAATTCACCATTAGGTTCGATAATTCCATAATCAATATCTGTAATAGTGAATACATCTTTTTCACGCATTAATGTTAGTAAATTATCAATATCTAATCTTAAATTCTTTAACGTTTCATATTGAATTTCACCTTTTTTGATTACAATCGATGGCTCACCATCTAACAAGACCCGAGCTTTTGGAACCTTAATCACTACGAAATCAACTATATAAGTTAGTAAACACCACCATATTAAAGAAGAAATGGTTTCTGCAAAATCCTTCCCTTCTAACGTGACAATATTAGCCGCAATAGACCCAATCGTTATACCTGTTATATAATTAAAAAAAGTCAGCTGAGACATTTGTTTTTTTCCTAATAACCTTGTTAATAATAATAATACTATAAATGATGCGGTAGTACTTAATAAGGCTTCAAAAACGTGATCAGTAGAATTAGTACTCATTTTATCACCTTCACTATTTTCTTCTTTTATTATTAACGTATATTTCCATTATATTCACAACAAATTTTCTAAAAAATTATTTACAATTTTATAGTGAGCGTGTATAATATAAAAGCATGCCAGCGTGGCGAAATTGGTAGACGCAGTGGACTCAAAATCCACCGGAGTCAAATCCTTACGGGTTCGAGTCCCGTCGCTGGCACCATTAATATCTTTTTAAAAAATATTTTATTAATAAATAAATTAGTTACAAGATTAAAATAATTTGTAACTTTTTTTTATTTTAGAATAAAGGAATGCTCTGGTAATTAATTAATTAAAACAAATTAGAAAAAAAAAACAATATGAAAGAAGTTAATCCAAAAAGCTAGCTTCAATTACTAAAAGTAGAATGAGTTATAAATATTCTTATTAATTTCAGTCTATAAAATCAAAAAACTCCATTACTGAAGTTTTTTCGTGTTCGTGATTTTTTAAAATTTTTAGATTAAATTTTATTTTCCAATTATCATATAATCCTTTTTTTGTCAAATCATCTTAAGTTGATGGCATTGTAATCAAATATTCTTTTTTTATTTCAATCTGTAGTGAATAAAATTTTGTTTTATTTAGTATTAAAATATTATCAATAATAGATTTTCTAATTCAATAATTATTACTTACATTAACTTTAATTACTTACCTGTAATATATCTCTTTCTCCCTATATTGTAGACTTGCGTTATACGCTCCTTTTTCATTATATTAATCTATGTCCTCGTCCAGTTTTTCAAATACTAAATCAAAGGCTTTGATGATGCCATAGGAACTCATTCTACTAGGAATAGCCGTTACAAATCGGTAACCTTTTTGACTATATTTTTCTATAATTTCTCTATGATTTGCGACTCTAAAAATTCCATTTGCTATTGCTTCTTCATAAATATATCTATACATATTTTTCCCACCCTTTCTATAAACTCATTATAATCAATTTTATTTATCGTATCAAGTTATTTAAAAAAACAACTAATTAATTGATAATTAGTTGTTTTCATTATGCTTTTATAATATTCTAATAAATGTTAATAAACCTATTATTAATAATATGGAAACCACAATAAACATTAAAAAACTAAACACATGTCTTACGATAAACTTGACAGCTAGAAAAAAGAATAGTAAAAATACGATTAAATAAACAAATATCGGAATTTTTGATAACACATCGGTAAAATTACTATCAATATATAAACTAAAATATGGAATCATTCTATCACCCTTATTATTATAATTTCTATTATTTTGGATAAATTTGGATATTTTATGAGTAAATTCTTATATTTATTACTAAATTTTGCTTCATACCTTCCTTAAATTTATTAAAATTAGTTTCATTTAAATAAATAAACCATCATCTTTACATAATGAAAGTGAAGAAAGGAAGGGAGATTTGTTGTGGATTCATATATAATACTGAAATAATATTATCAGTATTACCTGGAGCTACTAGAAAATCTTATTCATTATCGTATTTTATCCTCACCTCTCTTTAAAATCACGATAAATAGTAGTTCCTATTTCTATAATTATTAATATTTAGTCTAACTTAGATGAAAGATAGAAATTCCCTTTTTTATAAGTCGGAGCAGTATACTTGTTTCTATCTAAATTTATGTCGACTATTTTTAGAATCTTATCAACTGATAAGATTCTTTTACATTATACATTATTTTTAATGAAGGAATAATATTTTACATTAATAATTCAAACCTATTTTTAATTATTTCAAATAGATTTTCATCTATTTTTAGTTAATAACATATTTTGTCCAGCAATGACCCCGCTACTCCAGGCCCACTGTAGATTGAATCCACCACAATCGCCATCAACATCAAGTACTTCACCAGAAAAATAAAGTCCTTCGACTAGTTTAGATTGCAATGTTTTTTCATCCACTTCTTTTGTATTAACTCCACCAATTGTTGTTTGGGCATTATTAAAACCATTTGTTCCTACACATTTAAATTCCCAATGCTTCATCGTTTTATAAAGTCTATATCGATCATTATAAGCGAAATTCAGGCAAGTTTGATGAATATCTTTTATCCCACTATCTTTTAATATTGCTGAGATTAATTTTTTATGGACAACTCCTATTAATGATTGATAGACAGTTCTATCTTCATGTAGGATAAATCGTTTTTCAAAATAATCCATGATTTCTTCTTCTTTTAAATTAGGAAACAAATCGAGCGCGACTTTAACTTCTTTTCCTTCACTTAAACCAAGTGATGCATGTCGACTAATTTGTAATATCGCAGGTCCCGATATCCCATAATCTGTGAATAATACCTCATCAAACTCTATTCTCTCAACATGATTATTAATGATTACAGATGCTAAAGCATCTATCCTCACTCCTGAAATGGCTTTTAAATTTTTATAATCTAATTTTAATTGAACAATAGAAGGTAATGGATTAATAATCGTATGTCCCAAGTTCTTAATTATCTTGTATATGTTTCCATCAGATCCCGTGTTGGGAGCTGCACATCCACCTGTTGCAATTAATACTTTTGATGCTAGAAAATTAGGGTTCTCTACATTAGTTGTTTCCACTAAAAAATTATTACCTTGTTTAGTAATATTAGTCACTTTACTTTCTAAATAAACGGGAATATGACGTTCATCTAAATTCATTAACAAAATATCCACAACACTTGATGCTTGAAGCGACTGTGGATACATTTTACCCTTATCAAGGGTTGTTATCGGTAAGCCCAAATAATTAAATAAATCAATTGTTTTTAAAACAGTGAATTGATTTAAAACCGTTTGATAAAATGATGCATTATAACTATGGAACATCTTATAGGGTGGTTTTATTTCTTTATTAGTTATATTACAACGACCGTTTCCTGTCGTTAGTATTTTTTTAGCAATCCGGTTTCCTCCTTCAACGATAGCAACTTTTGCTCCATTGTCGGATGCGGTGAGCGCTGCGATTAATCCTGAGGCTCCACCACCAATAATTAGGATTTCTACTGGAATCATCAAATCAGCTCCTGTTGTTGATTTTGTTCTTCATGGTTTCTTATCAATTTCGCAATTTCAAAGTCTTCAATCTCTAAAGCATAAAAAATTGCCGCATCTTCTTTATTATCTTTAATACCCACATCAGCACCACATTTTAATAAAGCTTCAACTACCTTCATATTACGATTTTTAATCGCGTGCATTAATGCTGTTAGTCCAGAATTATCTTGCAAATTCACGTTAAACATTGGATATTCAAAGATTTTAGCGATAAACCGTTTCTTTTGCATACCTACCGCAATCATTAATAATGTTAAACCATCTTGATAAGGAATATCTAAATCAGCACCACTCTTTAACAAAATATCAAAAAGTTCAATATTGTCATCTAATAAACTATTTAATATAATTGAGTTTTGGTTATTATCTACGGTATTTATTTCTGCTTTTCCTGATTGAATCAATGTTTGTAAAGTAAGCATATCTTTATTTTCATAAGCAATCATTAAAGCCGTTTTTCGATCATTATTCATTAAGTTTAAATTAATAAAAGGATAGGCGATTAAGCGTTCCACAATTGTTGCTTGCTTATTAATGATCGCAATCATTAATACTGTATTACCATCAATATCTTGGCAATTTACATCAACTTTTCTTTCAAGTAATTCATTAAATATTAATTTATACTCCTCTTGAGATGATATTCCACTATCGAATTCATTTAGCTTTTCCAATACTGTAAATAAAATAGTTTTGTTTTCTTTATCCTTTAAATTAAGTTCGCTATCTAAATAAATAATTTTCCGGGCATTAATTATCATACCAAATTCTATACAGTACATTAATAAGGATTTCCCTCGATAATCAACATGATTCAGTATTTCAGTTTTACGGATAATCTTTTCGAAAATGAATTTATTATTAAACTTCACTGAAAAAACCGCAATTAAAAAAGGAATATTAAATTTACTATAATCTTTTGTATCTTCATACTCAAGTAATAATTCTAATAATTTACTATCATTTTCTTCTTCAAAAATATGATTAACCACTTCAACAATTTTGTTCATAATAGATGTATCCATATCTAATCTTTTCGCAATATCTAATACTGTTTCATGATTATAATTTTTAATGAATGCATCTGCACCATGGTCTATTAAATTTAACGTAAAAGATAAATCATGTTTGTTAACCGCATAATGTAAGACAGTATTTCCATCTTTATCGATATGATTGACAAAGACATTATTTCTTAATAAATAGCTACTTATTTCTTTTCTGTTATGGATATATGAATAAATTAATGTATTTTCGCCTTTAATATTATAGCCTTTTAAATCAATTTCTTTTGTTTTTAATAAATCAAAATAAGCTTGATTTTCTTGATTAATCGTATAAAACAAAGCGGACTCCCGATTATTATCAACCATATCTAATTTAAGGCTGGTCTCTAATAATTTTTGAAACATTGGAAAATTATCATATAAAATCGCCGTCATTAAATAACTTTGATTATTTAGATTGACACGATTCATGTTTTCACAATACATAATGGCAGTTTCTGCAATGACATTTTTGTGATTTTTAATGCTTTTTTCAATTAAATCTTCGCCATCTTTAAATAATTCTAATAAATCTATTTTTTTTGATTCAAGATAAAAAACGATTTTAGGGTCATCATCGTTAAACATTTTTTTGACTTTAGCATTTTTAAACATTTTAGCCCTCCCATGTAAGTTCACTGTTTTATACTTACTTATCATTTTACTTGTCGAATTCTAGTAAATCAATAGGAACTTCACGATTTATTCATAAAATTACATATTTCCCTATGTCTGTTCCGATAAATTCATGTTATAATAAATAAAAATATCACCGGGGGGTAGAATGGACATTAAAAGTTTATTACTAGGTTTTCTTCTAGGTATATTGTTTGTATTTTGTCTTTTTGCTTTGACTATTTATATCACTAACAAACATTTCTTAAAGAAAAGCCTACAAGCAACTGAAATAAAAAATCAAGTGATACAAAATTTAATTTCAAGTAAACAAAAACAAATCATTAGGTCACCTAAAATTGGTCTTAACCGTAATATAAAATTAATGCAAGATTTGACAAAAGACTTAGTTCTAGAAATAGCTAGTTACTATTATCCTAATAGTAAAAATCCCCATTTAGAAATAAGCTTCACAGAAGCTATTGATATGAACGAGCGTATCTTAGCACGTTTAAGACAAATTCTCGATGTCAAAGTCGTCGGATTATTAAAAAATGTGCGGATTTCGCAAATTATATATATCTTAGAAACAAAAAAGAATATGGAAAATAATTCACTTTATCAATTTTCTAAAAAATATCGTTTAGATAAAGTTATACGATATGGTTATACGGCCTTAAATATGGCAAATCCTGGCTATTGGTTAAGACGATTTGTGTTTACTTCTACTTTAGAAACTACCTTAAGGAGTGTTGCCGTCATGACCTTAAATATTGTCGGTGAGGAAGCTTCTAGACTTTATAGTAAAAAAGTATTAGATAATAGTGATAAGCTATTTGAAAAAGAGTTAGAAAAATTTGTGAAAGAAATTGAGGCAAGTTGAATAAAAAAATGTAAAGGAAATTGAGGCAAACCAATGGAGAAATGGAAAACTTTAGCAAGCAAATATCTTTATGAAACTCCTTATGGGAATTTAAGAGAGGATTCTTGTCTACTACCAAATGGTTTTATTATTCCCAATTACCATATTAATGAATTTTCTGATTGGGTAAATGGTGTTGTCATCACAAAAGATCAAAAAGTTATTTTTGTGAAACAATACCGACATGGTGGTGGTGATTTCTTTATTGAAGTTCCGGCAGGGACTGTAGAGAAAGAAGAAGATTTATTAGAAGCATTTAAACGCGAAGTACAAGAAGAAACTGGTTATGGATCTTTATTAGAGCCCATTTTACTTGGTCATTTTAATGTAAATCCCGCCAATCAAAATAATCATATTACTACCTACCTAATGTTAGATGCTGAACTAGTTTCTACACAAAACTTAGATCCCACAGAAGATATTGAAGTCGTCATCTTTTCATTAGATGAAGTACAAGAAAGATTAAAAAATAATGCATTTAACCATTTATTTTGTGTTTACGCTTTAATGTTAGCCTTAAATTACTTAAAGACAAATAAATAAACCGCATAAAACTAGGATGGAAAAAGCCTATATCATAATACTGTGGATGGTGTTTATATAAACTCATTATTTTACCTTATGATAATAAAAATAAGAATTAATACTTGAAAAAAGCAGTAAAATCTATGCTAATCCTTAACATTAGCTTTTAATATCATCTAAGGATGGAAAAACATTCATTACTGTTTTCTGTATTATTTTTTGATATTTCCATGTACACATATAGGAAAGTAACTAAAACACCTTTTATAGCTAGAGCATATATTGGAATACTTGCAATTCTTGATAATCTTATTATAAATAGATGTAAAAACAAATCCCGTAGAATATTACTCGAAATTCTTTCTGCATTATTTATGACCTTCATTGTTTATATATGCGTTTATTACAATTACTTTTTAAGAGTCGTAAGGAGAAAAATATCCAATAAACTAAAACATAAAGGATTAAGCAGTCATGCATAATCCTTTTTTTAATACTTTGTATGATTACCATATTTTCTATAGTGGCGATTGGGTAGATATTACTTGTATAATGTATATATGAATAACTGGCACTTACGTAATCGCTGTACATTTAAATTATTGTTGCATCTGAAAATAAATAAATTTATTGCTTAAAAAATTTATTTAACATTAAATCCTGCTTATTTTTAAGCACATAATATTTTTTTACCAAGTCATCTTAAGTTGATGGCATAAAGATATTTCTTATGATTTTTATTGTGCTTATCTAAATAAATTATATAACCTAAGTCACTTATATTTTATTTCATTGATAATGAAAATTCTTAAATCTTCAAAACTTTAGGTTTGAATAATTGAATAAAGGATTCTTTATGGGTAGTAAAAAAAATAATATCAATCACATATTTAAATATTGTTGATCTTAAAAATGGTGCAAAAGGTGAATTATAGGATAAATCAGGAATAGAATAGCTTACATTTAAGATAATAATAAGATATATCGTTAGTTTAAAAATATTCTTCATAATTCCTTCATATAAAAATCTAACGCTATTATAACGTGAGTTTACAATATTAGGTTGGTAATATTTACTTTTATATAAATATTTCTTTACTTTTCGCCTTTTTTTTATTATGATAAAAAAGATGTATTTTTTTAAGGAGTTTATATGAGTGTATTGACAGTTAAAAATCTTACCCATGGTTATGGCGCTAGAGCAATTCTGACTGATGCTTCTTTTCGTTTATTAAAAGGAGAACATGTTGCTTTAGTGGGTGCTAATGGTGAAGGAAAATCAACTTTTTTAAATATTATTACAGGCCAACTCGCTCCTGATGAAGGTAGTGTTGAATGGTCTAATCGCGTGAGTGTAGGTTATTTAGATCAACACTCTGTTTTGGGTAAAGGAACAACCATTCGAGATAATTTACGTAAAGCATTTGATTATTTATATAAATTAGAACAAGAAATGATTACAATGTATGAAAGCATGAGTGATGTCTCTTCAATTGACATGGATAAAATGTTAGATGACTGTGCTGAAATACAAGGTATTTTGGATAGTAGTGGATTTTACAACATTGATACTAAGATAGATACTATCGCAAATGGATTAGGTTTAAGAGAAATTGGATTAGACACCTTAGTTGATGAACTAAGTGGAGGACAACGAACAAAAGTATTGTTAACAAAATTACTTCTACAAAACCCTACTATTTTAATTTTGGATGAACCAACTAATTATTTAGATACTAACCATATTGAATGGTTACGAAACTATTTAGTAAATTATGAAAATGCCTTTATTTTAGTTTCACATGAGGTACCTTTTGTAAATGCAGTATGTAATCTCATTTATCATGTAAAGGATTGTATACTAACTCGATATGTTGGCAACTACGATGAATTTATGCGTATTTATGAACAAAAACAAAAACAATTGGGAAAAGACTATGAACGTCAACAAAAAGAGATTGATCGTTTAGAAGACTTTATTGCCAGAAATAAAGCAAGAGTAGCTACTCGGGGAATGGCTAATAGCCGTGCTAAAAAATTAGATAAAATGGATATCATTGATAGACCACGTGAGAAAACAAAACCTACTTTTCATTTTAAAGAAGGAAAAACTCCAAGTAGAGTCTTGATTGAGGCAAAAGATTTAATCCTTGGTTATGATGAGCCACTTACAAAGCCAATTTCTTTTGTGGTGGAAAAAGGGAAAAAGATCGCTATCAAGGGAGTCAATGGCATCGGAAAATCAACTTTACTGAAAACTTTATTAGGATTAATAGAACCCCTTCAAGGGTCAATTAGATTAGGTGAAAATGTTCTTTATGGTTATTTTGCCCAAGAAGATTCTTTAGGCAATAATAATACTGCCTTACAAGAATTATGGAATGAATACCCTGCTTACTCAAACCACGAAATACGTACAGAATTAGCAAAATGTGGTTTAACTACAGATAATATAATGAGCCCAATGAAAGTATTGTCAGGCGGAGAAAATGCCAAAGTGCGTCTTTGTAAAATACTTTTAAAGGCACACAACTTATTAATTCTTGATGAACCAACAAATCATTTAGATGTTGATGCCAAAGAAGAATTAGAAAAAGCATTACGGGAATTTAATGGAACAATCGTATTAGTCAGTCATGAACCGGCTTTTTATGAAAGTTTTGTGACAGATATTTGGAATATTGAAGACTACACAACGAAAATTATCTAATAAAAAAAGATGATATTTAAAATCATCCTGTTTAAATCTCCTAAATTCGAAAGAAATATTATAATATAAAACGACTCAAATATCCGCGCACATATTTAAGAAATCGAATATTATTATAGATACTTTTTTTACAGTACTTAGGTTGTCTATTGTAAAATATTAATGAATAGGATAGAATTGAAATATATTAAAATTGCAATATGGAGGTTTTGACTATGGGAAGAAAAAAATATACAAAAGATGAAATTGAAGAATATAGAAAAAAAATTAACCGAAGAGTGTTCTATTTTAATAAAGAAGATTCTAATATATTAGTTCCTAAGGCATATGGATATGGATTTACTGTTAATTGGGCAAATCCAATTACATGGTTTTTAATTTTAGTAGTTATTGCTTTTATTGTTTGGAAGATGTTCATTAGCTTAAAAAACATTTAATAAAGAGACATTTGATTGTCTCTTTTTTTTGTAAGTACTTTTTTCCTTATTATAATTTTAATAATATTATCAAATTATCTTTAAGTGACTTCCTTAACAGTTTTGATAGTATTATGATATCATCCATTTTATTCATCGATTGCTATATTATTTTGATATACCTTTTGACTAAAAATAATTTCAGCATCCCTTAAAGGAATCCCCTTTAAATTGATTTGATTTAAATCTGCACCTTTTGTTAATTGATATAAATAAGAAATGGCTTGAGGCTTATAACCTAATAATCGAGCACCTATTGTATCACAACTTATGGGATTATTTCCGCATATCACAAGTCCTGTGTGATATGGTGCTCCTTTAGAAGGACCTGTCCCTACCATCGCCGGATTACAACTAATAATGGCAAGCTGAATAGGAATTTTTTGCGCCATCTTCGCGATAAAACCATGCAAATCTTCGTGAATACCTAAATTTTTTTTAGGTGCGCCATGTTCTTCAGTTGATGGAATGGACATCATCACGTTTTTAATAGAAGCCGACATTGTTGCCTCTTCATGTTGTTTAAGCTGTGTAAATGAGATTATTTTAATATTCGCATTTATAATCTTATTAATTTTAAGTCCATGAATAATCGGATGATCGATTATTAATTCATCATATGGACCAGTATTAAAATCAACGAATTCCACTTCTTCTTCCTTAATTATTTGTTCATATAAAACTTCCTTCATCACATCTAATGTATTACCACCACCAGACCCGGTTGCGATGATTAATCGCTTAGGGTTTCTTGATTTAGCCCACTTAATAATAGTTTTTAAAGTCTGCGGCCCTACCGTAATTCCACTAGATGGATGAGGCTTATCATTATTTACCCAATTAGGAATAATAACAATCGTATCTTCATTAGTAAATAAACTTTCAGCTTGAATTAATTGTAACCCATCTATAACTGCTTGACTTTCATTATCGTGATGAGTAATCGCAACATCATTCATCAAATTCCTCCTTTTATGATTATTGTACCTAATCATACAATCCTTATACTTAAGAAAGAAGAATTGTTTAAACCACTATATAAGACGGAGATTAATGGATGCGATGGACTTACATTGTAATCAACAATATCTAAACAAGTCGCTAGCATTAGAAAATTGATATATTTTAATTATAAGCCTTTATAAAACAGGTGTCACAAAATCAAATTGTTCTATTGCAACTGATAGTTCAATACATTTCCAGAAATCTTTTTTTTGTAATTTCTTTAAATAACATCAATATTAACGATTTTCTTCCTAATTGAATAATTTCATATTTATGGAGTTATGACTTAGCTAAATTATCTTTTTTTAAATCCCTTAAATTTTTATCATAAAAAGATTTATATTTTAGGAAATAAACATCATAAAAAAAAGCACCATAACTTCAAATTATAGTGCTTGATGATTTATATTATTTGGATTGATGTCTTGATAAAACAATTTTGAATTTTTCAAGTGCATAATCTAATTGTTCCGTTGTATGAGTTGCCGTATAACTTGTCCGTAATAGAGCTTCACCTGGATTAACAGCTGGAGAAATAACGGGATTTACATAAACACCTTCATCTAATAATTCTCTTGCGATAACAAAAGTATCATAATCACCATATGTCATTACTGGAATTATCGGAGTTTCAGAATTTCCAATTTTAATTCCCAATCTCTTAAATCCCTCTTTCATGTAATTACCATTATCCCATAAGCGTTGTACACGTTCAGGTTCTTCTTCTAATATTTTTAATGCAGCGATTGCTGCCGCAGCACTTGCTGGTGGTATAGAGGCACTAAAAATAAATGGACGTGATTGATGTCTAATGTAGTGAATGACATCACTACTTCCGGCGACAAATCCACCTAAACTAGCAAGTGATTTACTAAATGTTCCCATAACTAAATCTACTTTATCCTCAAGACCAAAATACTCAGCTGTTCCACGACCATGAGCTCCCATAACACCAACGCCATGAGCATCATCAATCATAATACGAGCACCATATTTTTCAGCTAATTCCACCATAACAGGAAGTTTACAAATGTCACCTTCCATGCTAAATACACCGTCAGATACAATTAACTTTCCATGACCTTCAGGAACTGCTTTTAGAGCTCTTTCTAAGTCTTCCATATCATTATGTTCATATTTAATCATTTTCCCAAAACTTAAACGACAGCCATCCACGATACTCGCATGATTGCCTCTATCACTTAAGATATAATCTCCACGTCCTGCAATAGCTGAAATCAATCCTAAATTGGCTTGAAATCCTGTACTAAAGGCAATAACGTCATCTTTATTTAAGAAATTGGCTAGATTTTTTTCCAATGCAACATGTAAATCTAATGTTCCATTTAAGAAACGAGATCCTGAACACCCAGTACCATATTTTTCTACTGCTTCTATAGATGCTTGTTTAACTCGTTCATCGCTTGTTAGTCCTAAATAATTATTTGAACCAATCATTATAGTTCTTTTACCATTAATTAAAACTTCTGTATCTTGCCCTGAATTTAATTCATGAAAATATGGATAAACGCCTGCTTTTATTGCTTCTTTAGCAGCTGTAAAGTCATAACATTTTTGAAAGATATCCATGTTTATGCTCCTCTTCTTCTAATAAATTTTAGATAAAACAAATTCAACTAATTTTGATGGCAATATTCTTTTTAAGAATCCGATTAATTTATATTGCCAACCAACAACTCTTCTAATAGATGGTCTCTTTTGTTTTAAGATCTTTTTTAGTTCTTTTACTACTACTTTTGCACTTGGCCCTTTATGTTCATCAGCAATCATTTGATTGACAGCTTTATCACATCTTTCTTTATAATCTGATGTGTGATAATTTTTCGCATATACTCTTTCAAAATTAGTTTTCATATCACCAGGAGCAATCATTGAAACGTTTACTTTAAAAGGTTTAACCTCAAGTCTTAATGCTTCTGTCATTGCTTCTAATGCGTATTTTGTCGCACTATACATTGATTGATAAGGGATTGAAATAAACCCAGCTACAGAGCTAATATTCACAATCAGTCCATTTTGTTGTTTTCTCATTATCGGTAATACGTATCTACAACAAGACATGATTCCAAAGAAGTTCGTATTAAAAATAGCTTGTGCTTCCTCAGTAGTAATATCTTCAACACTGCCTGCTAAACCATAACCAGGACAGTTAATTAAAATATGAATGGCACCTTCTTTGTTGTATACAAAATTCACTGCTTCTATTATCGTATCTTCTTTTGTTACATCTAATGGAATCATTTTAATATCACCATTAGCAGAATCAAATGAAGCTTTACGAGAAGTTCCGTACACAGTATACCCTTTACTTAATAGATGTTTAGCGCAAGCATTGCCGACACCAGATGAAGCTCCAACTACTAGTGCTATTTTACCATATAATTGTTTCATTTTATCCTCCTTTTAAGAAAATTTAAGTAATTTACCTCTTTAATAAATTCCTTTCTGTCTTTTATTAACCAATTATTATCATTATAGCAAATTTCTAACATTTTTGATACTTAATTTAACATTAAGCAGTAATTTTCAAATAAAAACGTTTGTATTTGAATAAATTAGTGGTATAATGATTGTAACATAACATTGTTACAATAAAATTTTAGGAGGAAGCAATGAATAATTTAAATGTCTTTGCAGACGCAAAAATCACAGGCGGTACCTATGATAACATCCGAATATTTGGTAGCGCTGATATTAGTGATGATATCGTAGTATCAAATATGGATGTTTATGGCTCATGTATATTTAAAGGGAAATCTGAAATTCAAACTTTAAACATATTTGGATCTTGTGATTTTAAGTCTTATGTCGCAGTAAAACAGTTAGACATAAAAGGATCTTGTGTTTTTGATAGTGAGGTGAAGGTTGAATCTTTAAAAGTCTATGGTTCTGTTAATTTCAATAAGAATATTTCCCGTGCAAATGATGTAATTATTTATGGTGATGTAAAAGTACAATTATTAGAGGCAGATAAAATCATCATTAAAGGCTATATTGACTGTTCTGAACAAATGAATGGAGAATCCATAGAAGTTTCCACTAATTCTGGATCAAAAATCAAGGAAATGGTAGGTACAAATATTATCATCAAACCCAATAATAACTCATTAATTCATAGGATTATACCTGTGCAAGTAGATTTAATTGAAGGTGATAGTATTGAATTAGAATATGTTAATGCCAAAGTAGTAAGAGGAAACCAAGTTAAAGTTGGTCCCCATTGTCAAATTGACTTATTAGAATATCTTGAATCAGTAGAAGTTTCTAGTGAAAGTTCAATCAATAATACCAATAAATTATAAGAAAAGACCTGATTTAATCAGGTCTTTCATGTTCTTCAACTATTTTATCTTTAATAAGACTGTCCTCAATTTTTTTAGTTAAACTATGTGCTAAACTGACAAAATCAGATGGCAACATAATTAGGGTAGTAGTATTTTGTTCTGCACCTACTTCTGTAATCATCTGCATTCTTCGAAGTTCTAATGCTATCGGATTTTCAGAAATACCTATTGCAGCCTCTTTTAATTTCATCGATGCTTCAAACTCACCCGATGCTTTAATAATACGGGCACGTTTTTCACGAGTCGCCTCTGCCTCTTTTGCCATTGCTCTTTGCATAGTTTGAGGAATCTCAACATCTTTCATTTCAATAGAACTGATTCGAAGACCCCACATTTCAACGACATCATCAACAATATTCTTAATAGCAAGATTAATCGATGTTCTATTATTTAATACTTCATCTAAATTATGTTGCCCAATCACATTTCTAAGTGAAGTTAAAGCAGTTTGAATCGCTGCTTGTTCATAATTTTTAACCGTGACGATTGCAGTATCTGGTTTATTTACTTGATAGTACAACACAGCATTCACTCTAATCGTGACTGAATCTCTCGTGACTGTTTCTTGTGACTCAATATCAAGTGTTCTTATTCTCAAATCTACTTTTTGTTTTTGATCAATGAAAGGAATAATCCAATAAATTCCTGGACCTTTTACCCATTTTAACCGCCCTAAACGAAAAATGACACCTCGCTCATATTCGTTATCAATTCTGATACCAGCTACTAACATAACAAATACAAAAATACCAACTATAATTGCAATAGTAATAAATGTTTGCACAATACCCCTCCTTTTTTCTTAGTATAAACTAAAAATTAAAAGAAGTAAACATTTAATAGAGATAATTAGCTAATATCTACCTTAATTGCTTAAAATATTATATAATTAGGGTAGAGAGGTGCTATATAGATGAATAAGAAATTTACAAGAATAATCTGGTTCTTACTGATTAAAAATCTTATGATTGTAGCCATTTTTATGGGTTTTATTGGAATCGGCTTTTATTTAAAGTCTAGTGGTTGGGATGTTCATGTGACAAACAATTACTTCATTTTTTTATTAGCGTTTATCATATTTATTGTGTTCATTTTAATATGGTTTGGAGAAACAAAACATTTAATTTGGATGTTAATAACTTATAAGTCAAAACCAATTCCCGTTATTCATTATCTCCAAAGAAAAATTGAAAACAGGAAACAATTACGAGTTATGCAACGTTCATTTTTAAGACCTAATATTTCATTAACTGATGGACTTTATGCAAAAGCACTTTTTCAATTAGAAAAAGGACAGAAGCATTCAAATCAGAATAAGTATAAGAAGCATAAAAGATAAAATAAACGCTGATATCAGTTGATATCAGCGTTTATTTCTTATGATAGTTTTTCTTTTAATTTATTACGTAAATAGTAATCTAAAATGAAAATGGATGTAAATAAGGCGAGATATTCTACACTAACAACCATTAATAATGTAACTAGGACAAATCCTAAAAAGAAAAGAATTAAGGCAAATAACCTGAATTTTTCTATTTCTTTATTTTCACTTATATTTATTCTTAATAAAACAACAATTGAACTAACAATAGTAAGTATTAAAATAAATATTGCCAGCAATATATAAAGATGAATTTCAAAGCCTTTAAATTTAATCACATAATCTAGAGAAATTTGATAATAATCATTTAAAATACCAAATATCATTCCATATATAAAAAATAGGACGATGCAAATTTTATTTATTACAAGTAATTTTATTTGTCTATTAAACCTAAATTGATTAAACTCTATAAAAACTTGGATGATAAAAATCAGCATAATAAAATAGTTAAGGATAATATAAGGTAATAATGTCAAAAGAAATAAATTAACTGCTACTAATAAATATTTATAATCCTTTTTTAATGATAATTCTGCAGTTAATTTTAGTTTATTTTGATAATGCTCTCTAATTAATATCTGTAGGAAAAAACATAAATCAAAAACAAATGAAATCATTATTAACTGTATACGGCTACTAAACAATAAGTATGGTAAACTTACTACACTAATAGAAATAGTGATGAAGCTAACTAATGTTTTCGCTAGATATTTATTTCCTTGTAGATAATATTCTTGATTAAAATCTTGTTTTAATTTATTTAAAACTTGATTAAAATCAATAAAACTTAAAAAGAAAATAATTATCGCAATGATGATGATTATAAATTGAACAATTAACCCTATGTAGAAATTGACTAGTAAAGTTAATCCAATCCATATGAAAACACTAATAAATACCAGAGAAATAGCGATTATATTTTGTTTTTTTAACTTTAAAGAAGTTCTTTCATAAGCATTTAATATATTACTATCGGTATTATTAGTATGCACTTTCCTATAAGGCGCTAATAATGCATCTATTTCACCAATGCTTTTTATTGACTCTACAAAGGCCTTTTCTTCTGTAAAACCATTTTCTTTATAGAATTCATACTTATCCACAAGATTAGCTAGTAATTCATCTTTTAAGTCTTTGATTTCTCTTGTCTCACTAATATTAATAAACTCATTTTCAATATATGCTTTTAATCTTTTAACCAAAAAAATCTCCTCCTATCAATTTATCTAAACAATTTTTACCTATTAACCATTCTTCTCTTCTTAAATTAAGAATTTCTTTCCCTTTATTTGATATCGAATAATACCTTCTTCTTGTCCCATTTGAGCCATCTTGCCAGTAAGTACAGATTAACTCCTCCGCTTCTAATCTCCTAAATGCATTATATAAAGCTGTTTCTGTTACTGTGAGTACTTGATTACTGGCCTCAGATATTAATTTACCGATTTCATATCCATAACTATCTTGTTTATTTAATATCGATAAAATAATTGTCTCTATGTGTCCACGAAAGAAATTGGGTGATATGATAGTCATGTAACAACCTCCTATATATAACATTGTTATATATATAATATTCTGTTATATAAAGATTGTCAATATATTATGATAAAATCACATAAAATATTGACAATTATATATAATAATATTATAATATTAATGGCATATGCCAATAACTAAGGAGGAAGAAAATGAAAGTTGCTATTTTTAAAAAAGGAGATCAAGTATATCAACATTTTGGTCAAAGTGAATGGATTGTTATTTATGAATTAGATGAAAATAAAAAAGTCATCTCCTCAAAAGAAATAGGAAATGGTGGAATAACAGGTTGTGAAATGGCCAATTTATTGACAACTTATCAAGTTGATACCGTAATAGTTGGTGGAATTGGCGAAAATGCCAAAAAACATCTTGAAGAAGAAAATATTAACTTAATTTTCGGTGTTCATGGAAAAGTAACTGATGTCATCAATAATTTTAGTCATGATACGCTGCAATTAAATGATGTCACTTCTAATAGACATAGTGAAGGTAATCATCATTACGGAAAAGGACTTTCTCATCGTTACCACTAAATCATTTCTTCAATCTATCTTTTTTGATTTAATTATGTTATAATTTTATAAAAAAGTTAGGTGATTAGGATGCCTAGACCTATTAAGCCACGAAGAATTGGCTATATTCCCCAAAATAAACTCTTTGTACCTTATAATAATAAAGAAAATCTAAATGATAGTATTTTATTATTATTTGATGAATTAGAAGCCATGCGTTTAAAAGATATAGAAAATTTAGACCAAAGCGAATGCGCCCTTATAATGGATGTGTCACGGCAGACATTTCAATTAATTATTGATTCGGCACGAAAAAAAGTCGCCACATCCTTAATTGAAGGAAAACCACTAAAAATTGAAGGTGGTCATTACATCATGTCAAATTGTGCTCACAAATGTCAAAAATGTGGGGAAATTTACCAAACGGAAAAATTTCAAGAAAGTTGTCCACGTAAGAAAAAAAATTGCCAAAATTGTCAAAATAACCACTAATTTCTTAGTGGTTATTTTTTTATACTATTTCTTAACTATTCTTCAAAACATATTTAATAATTGCTTGACTTATTTTTGTAATATCATCAAGTGTAGATTCTTTTCCTAATGAGATGCGAATAGATCCATGAATATAACTTTCTTCTACATGAATAGCTTTTAGTACATGACTTGGCTCTATCGAATTAGAATCACAGGCGCTACCTGTTGAAACATAAATTTCATCTTGATTTAATTGGAAGCTTAAATCATTTCCATCTATTCCTTTAAATGATATATTTAAGTTTCCTGGGAGTCGTTTTCCTCCTAATTTGGGACCATTTAATTTCATATCAGGTATGGATGTTTTTAATTTTTTATATAAGACTTCAGAAAGTTCGCTTTCCATTTTATTTTGTTGCGACATTTCTTTTTGAATGAGTTCAAAAGCTTTAGACATTCCCACAATATTAGCTACATTCTCTGTTCCTGCTCTTTTGCCTTTTTCTTGTCCACCACCATGTATTAAATTCTCTAATTCTATTCCATTTCTAATATATAAACAGCCAACACCCTTAGGCCCATAAAACTTATGTGCAGATATTGACATTAAATCTACATTTAAGCTAGCTAAATCTAGAGGGATATGAGAGACTGCTTGAACTGCATCTGTATGAAAGATAATATCCTTCTTTTTACATAAAGCACCAATCGCTTTTATATTTTGAATCGTACCAATTTCATTATTAGCTAATATGATAGAAACCATCAATGTGTTTTCATTCATGGTTTTTTCTAAATCTTTCAAATTGATAAACCCTTCATCATTTACAGCTAAATAATGGATGATAAAGCCTAATTTTTCTAAAAACTCGCAAGTATGTATTATAGAATGATGTTCAATTTTAGTCGTGATGATTTCTTTTTTATCTTTTGCGCGAAACGCAATTCCTTTTAAAGCCCAATTATTTGCTTCACTGCCACCTGAACAAAAGTAGATTTCACTCGCTTTAGCGTTTAACAAAGTAGCTATTTGCATACGACATTTGTTGATAACTTTTTTGTTAGCCGTTCCTATTTCATATAAGGACGATGGGTTCCCATATTCCTGAAACAAATAAGGTAACATTGCGTGATAGACTTCTTGACGAACTTGAGTTGTTGATGCATGATCAGAATAAATCAAATAATCACTACCCTTCAAAATATAACTGACAACCCTCTAAATCAAAATTTAAGTAAAATAATTGATCTTTATATTTTGTTAAGTTCACTGTTTTAATTTTATCCACGTCTGTTTTTTTGATAATGTCCTCAACAATTTTTTTTATCACATAGGATTTATGAATAATACAAGGGTCACAATCGGCAAATATATCAATACTTTTTTTAATAATATAGTCTTCTTTAATAGGAATATCTAAAATATTCCCTGAGAAAATGATTTCATCATTTCTTAAAATTTTTATTTTGCTCACCCTACATCACTCCTAAAATCTTTAAGATGTAATAAATCGCTATACATAAGAATAATAAACCAGTAATGAGTTTAATAAGATGCATTTTCTCTCTTATTTTATCAGATGTAGATATTACCGATTGTGTTTTTATCGCAATAATTGCTAATATAATAAGTGGTACAATAAACATAACATTATATAAAAATAACAAGAGAATTGAACTTATGTTACCCATTTTAGTCGCAATAGCTAAAGCAATAGGTAAATAAATTTGCCCTGTACATAAAAATTCTGTTAGAGATATCAATATTCCAAGTGCAAATGCGATTAGATAAACAATGAAGATATTTTTATTATTTAAACTATTCGTAAATATTTTTATTAATTTTTTATTAAACTTTTGAATTCCTTTTGGTAATTGATTTTTAATTTGACCATACTTTTCATTTTTAGCCATAAAGTAATCATACAAATTAAATATACATAAAAAAATGGATAATGAGAAAAGAAAAATATTAAGGTACAAAGTTAATCCTTTAATATATGGTCCAATATATCGATAAATATTTACTAAAAATACGCCTAATGAAAAATACGTTATGAATAAACCTAAAATATAAGCAATACTCACACTGATTAACGTGGATTTCTTAGAAGATAGTCCTACTAATAATGAAATAAAAAGAATTAGCATTGCCATAGCGCAAGGATTAACTCCATCTATTAACCCTCCAAATAATACAAGAAAAAAACCCGCAATTCCCCGATATTGTGCTAATGCATCATTATCGTTTATTTTTTCTTTTAATAGTGGCTTAGAGGAGTCTTTCTTAATTTTATCTAAATTATTAATTATATAATTTTGGGTACGATACCAATTACTTCCAGAAAACACCATCGGAACCGTTCTTTTCTCAGCTGGTATGCCATATATATCACTAAGACTTTGAAGAAGAGTTCCATAAGTTTCAACATCATAGAAATAAACTTCTATCCCATCTTTATCTTTTAAATCCATTATATATGGTTCAGTTGCAATACAAAATTCACAAGATGGAGAATAAAAATAAATAATCCCTGTTGATGGTATCGTTTCTATTGTCGTGTCTTCTGCCTTTACATTAATCAATTGAGTTGAAACGATAAAAAATATTAATCCTATTAAAAATAGCCACTTCTTGTTCATGTTGTCCTCCATTAATTGTTATATAAATTATTATAAACGGTTAATAAATAAAAATCTATACATTTCCTATAAAAAGAATCTATTGAATAGTTTCAATTAAGAAAATAGACCATAAATCATTTTAATACTTAAGGTTTACCTAAATAATGAATATATAAAATATCTTATTTTATATTCTACCCAGTTACAATATGTTAAAGATAAAGTAATTAAAAAGATGGTAAATAAGCTGATTTAACATTAAAAAATATAAAGTCAGGTAGTAAAGATTTAGTTTGAAGTTTATGAATAACGAAAATTAATACAAAAAGGACCTCAAGCGCTTGAAGTCCTTTTTGTATAATATAAATATTGTATTAATTTCTCAATTTATTAACAGTATTCTAATCGAATGCTTTTACTAATAATTTAATTAATTTTTGTTCATCATAATAGCCCTTTAAAAGACCTTCAAGTGCTATTTTATTACTGTGGGTTAAATCAATTAAATCTTCTACTTCCTCGATAATAATATGTAGTTGATTTTTAGTTACATAAATTGCTAAAATTGAATTATACACAAATATATCCATGTTTAATGTCTTTAATATTTTATTTGTAGTATATACATGACTGTCATCTTGAGCTTTAACATAGATATCTAAATCATAATTATAATTTAAGTTGATACGGCTATTCGTTAAGTCCACTCTTTGAAAACCTTTAATTAATCTCCCGTCATAACTATCAAATTTAGAAATAAGATACAATGCCTCACCTGGATATTCTTTGTTTAATTCAAATGTAAACCAATGATAATTGATTTCATTTTTTATGTTTTTATTGAATACCTTTTGCTCTGTTGTATCATAGTCAACCTGCATATCAAACATCACTTCATTAAATGAAAATTGATGATTTTCTAATAAACCTGTGTAATTGAAATAAGATTGATAATCTGTAAAATTATTAAATATCATTACCTTATCAATTAAATTTGGATCAACTTTAACATCTTCGTGATAAGTAATACTTGGATTATCTTTCTCAAGTAATCTGGGTACTATGTTATCTTGAAAATATTCGTTTAATAGTGAATAGGAATGATGTATTTTAATGGTGATTTTATTATCAAATATATAACCACCAATAATTAACAAAATTAGTAAAATTAATACGATAATAGTTAATCCTTTTAAAGATTCAGATGATGTTAAAACTAAGATCAAGATGAGCAAAAGTATAGACACTAGTGGGATAATCCATGAAAACATCTCTAATCGTTGCTTTTCTTTCAACAATTTTTTCAGTTTCTCATCCTTCAAAACATCTCGCATAATTATTTCCCCCTTTTATGCCAGTTTTTATGAATTAATACATAAATGACCGTTTTTCTTTAGTTTTTTATTATAACACAAATATCAAAATAAGCAAATTATTTCGTTAAGTAATGTGCTAATAAGTTTAAAGAGGCAAGACATGCGTCATAATGAGTACGTTCCATTCCATGTGATGCATGAACACCCGGACCAATTAAGGCTGCTTTAATATTATTTCCCCCTCTTAAAGCTGCCGAAGCATCGCTTCCATAATAAGGATAAATATCCACTGCGTAATTTAATTTTTCCTCTTTCGCAATTTCAATTAATCGATTTGTCATGAAATAATCATACGGACCGCTTGAATCCTTAGCACAAATAGAAACATCATATTCAGTACAAGCTAAATCTTTACCAATACATCCCATATCAACAGCGATTAATTCTTGAATTTGACATGGAATATAGCTTGCGCCATGACCCACTTCCTCGTATGTTGATACCATAAATTTTACTGTATTCTTCGGTTTGATATTATTTTCTAAAAAAGTTTTAAATAAGGTAAAAATAATCGCGACTGATATTTTATCATCTATATGTCTTGATTTAATAAATCCGTTATCTGTAATCGTTGTTTTAGGGTCAATAGCGATAAAATCTCCATTTCTTATTCCCAAATCTAAAACATCTTTTTCTGATTTTACTACTTCATCTAAACGAATCATTAAATCCTCAAATTTAGATCCTAATTTACTAGCATCATCATAAACATGTGATGAATAAGAAGTTGTTAAAATAGTCCCGGAATAGGTCTTATTGCACCGTGTAAAAACAGTACAATATTCGCCAATCAAGGAATTTGGTTGATTTCCACCTATTGTGACGATTTTTAAAGTCCCATCACTATTAATTGAACGAACCATTAAACCTAAAGTATCAACATGAGCTGATAATCCTATCACATAATCTTTGTTCTCGCCTTCAAATGTGATGATCGCATTTCCTTTATTAGTTCGTTCTAAAGGAAGTTTTAATTCATTTGCATAATATTCAATTTTAGTCATTATATGATGACTAAATCCTGTTGGGCTTGGAGTTGTTAACAACTCTTTCGCTAAATTTAAAAAATAATTTTTATTAAATTCCATTTAATTCACCTCTATTAATATTATAACAATAACTGATAGCAACATGTATTTTTTCAAATCCTTCTCGGATGTATAATCCTAACGCATGATCATTTTCTGCATTTACTGATAGAATAATTTTCTTATATTTATGATTCCATGCATAAGCAATAGCTGTTTCTAATAGTTTAGTTCCTAATCCTTGTCTTTGATATGTTGGAATAATCGCAATTGGTCCTACATAAGCAACACTTTCTCCATTATATTCATCTTTAGAGACTGAAAGTACACCAATCACAAAGTCACGATGATATAACATCATTAAACCCGTATCAAGAAATCCATCTTGATGTTGCAATTGATTAACCATATCTTCTGTCACATCACTTATATGACTAGTTAAGAAATTAAAACTTTTGTTTATAACATCGCACCAAAATATTTCATCACGATTAAATTGAAAAGGTTTAATTTGGTAATCCTCATTAAAATCTGGCGTTAATTTAGAAGTATCTCTTTTGAATAAAAATGAATAACGCTCAATTGAAAAACCAAGATTGGTGATTATCTCACGCTCTTCTTTATTCTCTTCACTTAAAAATAGAAAAACTTGGTTCACATCATGTACTACTTCAAGAATTTTTGTCCACAACAAAGGATAAACACACGCCTCTTTTCCATAAAATATACGAAATCGTAATTTTTTACCTTTTAGATAATAGGAATCCTTCATCAAAGAACAAACACCTATAACAGATTCATTTTCAATAACTAAATAAGTAAGATTATCTACAAATGAATAAGTATTTAAATCAACGTCTGATAAATACGATTCATCCACTTTATGACGATGTAATTGACAGAAGCTAATAAAATCCTGAAGATATGTTTCATTTAATTCAATAATTCTCATCAATCACCTCTATAGTATTTCAATTATATATCATCTATCATAATATTTCAAATTAAAACGATAAATAATTTCGAATTATGAAAGCGCTTAATAAAAAGTAACGATATATTAAAAAAACTAGTGAATATCACTAGTTTTCTAATTTCTTAATATACACACCATCAACTTGATCCTTTTCTATCAAGGAGACGATGACTAATTCATTTCGCGATGTAGGAATGTTTTTACCTACATAATCACTTCTAATTGGTAATTCTCGATGGCCTCTATCAATTAATGTTGCCAGTTGAATCTCTTGAGGTCTTCCGTAATTCATCAAGGCATCAAGTGCTGCTCGCACCGAGCGACCTGTGTATATTACATCATCTACTAATATCACTTTTTTATTTTCAATACTAAAATCAATACGCGATGTATTCACATTTTTCTTCGCTACATCATCACGGTATGCAGTAATGTCTAATTCTCCTAAAGGAAGTTCAACACCTTCAATATGTTTAATATTTTCTTGTATTCTTTTAGCGATATAAGTTCCTTTATTTTTAATCCCAATTAGAACTAAATCTGTAGTTCCTTTATTTGTTTCTAATATTTCATGTGCAATTCTCTTTAATGTTCTTGAAATTGTTATTTCATCAATGATAAGTTTTAAATCAGTCATAATTCCTCCCTTTATTAAGGATTTGAATTTGTTGCCTGTTTGGATTCGTAATACCCAATTAAATCATATTTATTAATCATATTTGACATAGCAATGATACTATCGGATAAATTCGTTTGTTTTGTGATATAATCATCATTTGCTACCATCTGGTCAATCATTTCAGGTGTATAATTAGGGTCCATAATATAGTAGTCATTACTACGGAATGGATCATAATAAATAATACCATCCGTCCAATCCCCATTCACAAACGGAACAATATTGCTGTCAATTGAAAAGATATCATGTCCTAAGGCAAATTGGTTTTTAATACCCAACATATTTTGCAAAGTAGGTCCTACATCATATTCGCCCATAATTTTTGTGATATCTTGGGGTGCTAGTTTAGAATCATAAATCATAAATGGTACATGAGCTTTCGCTTTATATTCAACTCGTGTCATATCTGTACCGTAAAAAGTATCCATATCAGTGATTGGTAAACTTGCAGGATGGTCACCATAAATTACCACTGCTGTATTATCTAATAAACCTTTTTCTTTTAATGAATCCATAAATTGCCCAAAGGCCCAATCTGCATAATGAACAGATTCTAAATAACGGCATGTTGTCGTATTATCCAAATTGATTGCAGCACAATCTAATGCTGGTTCGACATTTCCATAAGCATCTTTTGTAATATATTTATCAACATCATTCCATGGTGTATGGTTTGATAATGTGATTAAAAGTGCTAAATAAGGGGATGGAGCATTAGCGATATAATCAATCGATTGTTGGAAAAAATCATAATCTCCAATTCCTAATCCCACTACTTGATTATCAGTAAAAGCATAATAATTTTTACTATAAAAAACATCATATCCCATTACTTTATACATGTTGTCGCGGTTCCAAAATGAGGCATTATTACCATGCATGTACATCGTTAGATAACCTTGTTGCTGAAGCAGATTTTGAGTTGTCACGTATGTATTATCAAAATCGGTTAAATAAACTGTCCCGTTATTTATTGGTAATAATGAAGAATTAAAGACAAATTCACTATCGGCACTCGTACCGATACTTTGTTGAGAATAAAAATTACTAAAATATAGACTTTCACTCGCTAATTTATTAAAGTTAGGAGTGATTTCTACTTCATCACCATTAACATTAGGCATCGTCGCATTAATTAAAAAGTTTTCTAAACTTTCAGCATGGATAATGATAAGGTTTTGACCTTTAAGAATATCTGTATATTGATTAGTTGTATTCGGATTAGCTTCATCAGTACTATTCTTTTCATCAAAATAATTTAGAAAATCAACGTATTCGGTTTCAGTTGGTTTATGATTAAAGAAAATACCAATTGATTTAAAAATATCGATAATATGGTAATCATACAATCCTAAGTTTTCGACAACTATAGGTCTATTCCACATTTTTTCAGCCTCAGAATAATTCGCAGGTGCTAATGTCAAAATACCAACAGCAAAAGAAATAAGTGCTAATCTTAGAAAGTTTAACCGATTAAACATTCTAACTTCAGTGTTATTAAAGTTAAATTTATTATGTTTAGTCATTGTCGCAACAACAATCGCGACAAGTGCTAAAACAAAACCACTCCAATAAAATTGGTCAAATTTTGAAACTACAACTGCTGTTGCATCAGCAACTTGAGAAAATAAGGACAATTGCTTTACTAATGATAATGATAAAAAACTTGTATAATATCGATAATAAAGTAGATTAGAATAAGTTAATACATATACAAGTGTTGTAAATAGACTAAAATAGATAATTCTCGATTTTTTTGTTTTATAATTAAAACTTAACGCTACAATAAGACTATACCATGCAAAATTAAAGAATAAGGAACGTAAATTAAAAATCGACATATCACTTGTTGCTTTTATAATTATATTTGGTATAATAGTCACTATTAAAAACGCTAGTAATAAAAAATCTTCACCAATAGTTGAAACACAACTTTCAATGACAAACATTAAAAAGGTAATAAATTTATTGATTTTAGTAGCAATTTGTTTCATGTTCTTCACCTTTTCTAAATTAAATATTCTGGTATTTTATTTACATTAATATAAAATCAATATAAAATGAAAATAAATGATTTTAAATCTTTAAGGATGGTATAAATGAAAACGATACTAGTTGCGGTAAACGCAAAATACATACATACTAATTTAGCAGTACGCTATTTATATAGTTATACAAAAGATACACATGATGTTGATTTTATCGAGTTTACAATAAAGGATTCACATGATGCTATCATATCCCAACTTTTAGCTACTAAGCCTGATTTAATCGGCTTTAGTTGTTATATTTGGAATATCGAATTCATAAAAACAATCATAAATAAAATAAAATCAATATCAAATGTAAAAATATTGTTAGGTGGACCTGAGGCGAGTTATGACATCAATTTTTGGTTTAACCAATTACCAATTGATTTCATTATCTCAGGTGAAGGCGAATACCCTTTTAAAAAATTACTAGACACATTAACAAATAATGAATCATTGAAAAATGTACCTCAACTTCATTATCGACATAATCACATAATTTATACAAATAACGAGGAATATTTCATTCAATTAGATTCCTTACCATCACCTTATAGATTAAAAAGAGATGAGAAAGAACTTCCATATCGAATACAATACATCGAATCTAGTAGGGGTTGTCCATACCATTGTAGCTATTGCCTTGCTTCCCTAGAAAAGAATGTCCGATTTTTTGATTCGGATTTCATTAAACAAGAAATCCTTTATTTAATGAAGAATGGAGCAAAAGTTTTTAAATTCTTAGATCGCACATTTAATGCCCGTAAGGATTATGCTTTAGAATTATTTCGCTTTATAATTTCTAATCACCTAGAAGGTTGTGTATTCCAATTTGAAATTACAGGTGAACTGTTAGATGAAGAGGTCATTAATTATTTAAATGAACAAGCTCCTAAGCATCTAATTCGTTTTGAAATTGGAATTCAATCTACTAATGATTATACTAATCAACTAGTTTTGAGAAAACAAAACTTTCATAAATTAAAACATAATATTGAATTAATACAAGCAGGTCATAAGATTGATTTACATCTTGATTTAATCGCTGGTCTTCCTAAAGAAGATTATACCTCATTTATGAAAACTTTTAACGATGTATACGCTTTACAACCTCATGAATTACAACTTGGGTTCCTTAAATTATTAAGAGGAACCAAATTAAGAAACGAGGCCAATATTTACCAATATCAATATCTTGATATTGCGCCATATGAAATAACAGCCCATACTGATTTAACAGCAAGTGAGATTAATAAAATTCACTCAGCTGAGGAAATGTTGGAAAAATATTACAATAGTCATTTCTTCAATTGTAGTATTACTTATATTATAAAATCCAATTACAAAAATAACAACTATAAATTCTATGAAATTTTTGGTTTATTTTATGAAATACATTATCCAATGATTTCCTACCAGAAATATGATTTGTGTTTACGACTTTTGGCATTCTTAGAGAGTGAAGCAATTGATACCGTATATATGACTTCTCTACTCATTTATGATTATTTAAAATTAGCCAAAACACGTCCAAAAATATGGTATCTTTCAAATATTTCTAAAAAAGATAAACATATCCTATTTAAATTCGTGATAGAAAAACTAAAAATGAATTTTAATTATGATTTCTTATTCCGCTATGGATTAGTAGAAAAGTTAACTATAAATCCGCTTACCTATGAAATAGGCGAATATTATTTATTAAAACTATTCTCAAAAGACAATCAAAGGATTTACGTGTTTTCATTAGATGATGACAATCAATCTCTTTGATTGTCTTTTTCAATTAACATGAAAAATGTAGTAGTCAGCAACATGAAACTCATAAAAATCCATAGAATGATTAAACCATAAAGCATATACAGAAAAACATCTTTTACAACCATCATATAATCACCACTTTATTCTTTATGTAATCATTATATGATTATGTTATTGATATTTTTCCTAAATTAACAATAGAATCCAAATATCTTAATTTTGATGAAGGATATTTGTTGTTATGAAATCTATTTGATGTTTGTTTAAATCAAGAGCAGTTAAAGGGTTATCAACTGTGTAGACATTGACTAATATTTTATTTTCATGACAAGTTTTAATTAAATCACTTGTTATAAACTGGGCATTACTATCTATATTCATATGATACTTACGACAAATTGCAATCACGTCTAAATTAATTTCTTCTACTAAATACTGGATAGATACTGTGGGTTCTTTTTCGCGTAAATAAATTAAATAATCTAAATGGAAGGAAATAAAATTTACAACAGCAAATAAATTAGCCTCCTTTAATATTAATATTAAACGATCTAAATCATTAAAATCTGTTATGTCTTTTATTTCAATGATAGGTATAACTTGATAAGTGAAACAAATATCAAGGTATTCTTTTAGTAAGGGAATTTTCACTTCTTCAAATTGATTGATGCCATTTCCCGCTGTTATTCTAAGTTTTTTTATTTCTTCTAATGTTAAATTTTTAATTAGACCCTTCGAATTTGTCATTCTTTCTAAAGAAAAATCATGAAAGACAACAAATTCTTGATCTTTAGTGACATGAATATCACATTCTATCCCATAATAGCTATATTCTCCTGCTAGTTTAAAAGCTTCAACAGTATTTTCAGGTGCTAATCCACTTAAACCTCTATGGGCAATTAATTTTGTTCCATGAGATAATTCTATATCAATAGGTTTATTCATGGACCTCTTCCTCTTTCTTTTCATAAATTTCATCAATAATATAGATAGGACGATGTTTAACCTCTCCATAAATTCTACCAATATATTCTCCTAGTAGACCTAAAGAAATTAATGTTATGCCACCTAGAAAAAGGATAAGCGATACAGTTGTTGCCCAGCCTGAGACTGCAGTACCATTAATAATTCGGTCCACAATAACATAGACCATATAAACAAAAGAAACGAAAGCACTAAATAGACCTAATAATCCCGAAAGTTTTAAAGGAATCGCAGAAAATGAGGTAATTCCTTCAAGTGCATAATTAAATAGTTTAAAGAAATTCCATGAACTTCGACCGGCTACACGTTCAACATTTTCATATCCCACATAAGTGGTTTTAAAACCAACCCATTCAAATAAACCTTTAGAAAAACGATTGTATTCTTGTAATTTTAATAAAGCGTTAACAACCTTTCGTCTCATCATTCGGTAATCAGTCGCATTTTCTTTGATTTTTACATCACTCATCTTATTTATAAAACGATAAAACAATTTTGAATATAAGACTCTAATAAAGGATTCATTTTTATGGCTACTATTTCTACCTAAACGGTAGGCTCCTACAGAATCATAGCCATCTTCTATGATTAAGCGCAACATTTCCTTTAATAGATAAGGGGGGTGCTGTAAATCAGCATCCATAACGGTTATATACTCACCTGTCGCATTTTGTAATCCTGCTAACATAGCCGCTTCTTTCCCAAAGTTCCTTGAGAAATTAATGACTTTAACATGATTATCAATGTCGGTTAATTTTTGAAGTTCTAATAAAGTTTGATCTTTAGATCCATCATTAATAAAAATAATCTCATATGAGTCTGTTAATTGATTCATATATTTAGTAATTTCAGGATAAAATAAAGAAACCATTTTTTCCTCGTTATAACAAGGAACGACTAATGAAATTTTTTCTTGCATATAAATCACCACACTTTTTAATTCATCTCATTATACCATATTATGGTTTATTTTAGATAATATAATTATTCATCTTTATATCTTTACTACTTTTTTTACCAATGATATAATAAAAGTACGTTTGAACTTGGAGGAACCGCATGAAAAATGAATTATCCGAAACCTATAAAAAAATAAAAAATATCGGTACTAAAATAATAAATAATAAGGATTTAAGAGAAACTGCTGATTTTTTAACAGATACATCAACTTTCAAAAAAACATTATGGCTGTCTTTGTTTTATGTTTTTTTATTTTATCTGCCATTTACGTTTAATTTCCTATTTTTAAACAAAGTAGTTTTCTTCCAAGGTGATTATTTATATCAATTCTCTACGATTATTATGGATTTCCGTGATCGCTTATTTCATCTTAATTTTTCTACATGGGATTTTAAAAATGGAATTGGTTATGATTACTTTGCAAACTTTTATTATATTCCTCTAGATATAACCTTACTACCGTTTTTTATCTTTCCATTTCTAGCAGCTAGTAAATTAATGTGGTTATCTTTCTTATTTAAAATTTTATTAGGAACAGTTACCATGAGCTATTTATTAAAACTTTATAAAATGAGTAACAAAACGATTTTATTAGTCTCTGTTTTATATGGAACTGCTGATTTGTTTTTTTCGCAAAATGTTTTTGCTTCCTATACAGGATTAATCTTCTATATTCCTTTAGTGTTAATTGCGATTGAACTTATTTTTCAAAGAAAAAATTTCTTTGTCTTTGCCCTCGTTTTCTTTCAAATCTTTTTATTTAATTCCTATTGGGCATGGGGATTATCTGTTTTTATGGCAATAACATTATTTATTCGTACCATTTTTGAATTTTTTACTTTTGAAAATATCGGAAAAATACAAACTTATTTTAAATCCCTAGTCTATTTATTCTTAAGTATGATATCCTATCTCATTGGACTTGGCATGTCGGCTGTTATTTTCTATCCAACATTTAAAATCATGCAAAATGAACCTCGTATGGAAATAAGCCAAATTAATGCTTCCATTCCTAAGATTTTCATACAGATTTTTTCGGAAATTTTTAACCATCTTCATGATAATTTTGGCCACATGGTTTATTTTAAAGAATTCTTTAAAATGCTTGTACCTAACCTTTATATGTATAGTGGTTTCTTCTATGATGAAAAAGCAAGCTATTGGCCAATGACTAATCAAATAATCATTTACTCAAGTATTCTCGCATCCTTTAGTTTATTTTTCCTTGTAGTATATCCTACTTTTATGGCTAAGAAAAAATTAACTAAGGAACAAGTTAAAGTATTTGTCACCTTAAAAATAGTGACGATATTTGCGACTGTCCTAATGGTTTTACCACTTACCGCTTATCTTTTTTCACTTAATTCTGGTGAATATTTACGGTGGCTAATCTTTTATGGAGTTTTATTGATTATTGATTTTGCTTTTATATTAGAATATAAATTAATTAATAAAAACTTATTTGCGGTATATATAGTAGCATCGATTGCTTATTTAATCTTTAGTATTCAATACAATAGGCATTATATTGATGTCTACATGAAAAATCATTCCGGAAATAGACCAAATATCTTTACAGCTATTGATGAAAATGTTGCGTATACAATGATCATCGTTTATATTATCATTTTATTTATGATTATTATTTTCGATAAATATCTGCGGTATGAATTCGTTTTAATAGCCGAAAAAATTGCCGGAATTGGTTTCATCTTTGCGATTTGTACATCCGCTGATTTTTCAAAAAGTGTAGACATGATTGACCTATATGGAAATGCGATTAATAGGATGATAAAGGAAGTAGATACTTCTGGTTACCGAACAGACATTGAAGTCTTATTTAATAATAGTGGTTATGGTCCAGAAAATCTTCCTGATATGGCCTATTTATTTGATTTCCCAGTATATGATAACTTTAATGTTTATCATTCACTCCCAAATCCAACTTTTACATTTAGTTTACCATCATCAGGTCATGCAAGATATTTCCATGAAATGGATATTCCTTATTTATATTACTATTATTATGACCCTTCGATATTTATCATTTCTGATTTCGATAATAATGAAGCGAAAAATGGTATGTATGACCCGAGCAGTGAGTTAGTAGATACAACTAGTTTAGGGGCTCCATACAACTCATCAGTTTCCATATATCAAAAGACACCACAATTCTCAATTGGGAATGGATATACAACCTACTATACAATAGATGAAATTTATAATTTTGATTATTTATGGTTAGATTCACTTTATATTCAAAATAATAGTGGCAATAATAATGCCAATGATGCTCTCATTAGTTTATTTAATGATAATGGATTCCAAGAAGAAAACATTTCAAGAGCACCACTCATTCATCAAGTATCATACACTTATAACGATATAACTAACTTTTCATTCACAAATGATGCAACTGTTTATCATGAAATTCCTGTCAATGTATCAAAGGATGATGCGAATGTAATTATTTTTAGTTCAACTGCCAAAGCTATTTTCTCACTCGATAATGATGGCAATATAAATCGTTGTTTCAACCGGTTCTGTTTTGTTCCTGATTCAGGAATTAAAAGTATCATTTCTGATAACATGTATCCTGGTATGTATACTATTGATAAAACAGTTCTTCAAGAAAAAACCGATCAAATGGAAAAATATTCAACTTACGATGTATCTATAAATGGAAATACTATTACATCTAAAATGGATAATGATGTACCATTATTGATGACTTATAAAATTGGTTACGCAAAAGGTTGGGATGTCTATGTGGATAACCAAAAAGTAGATACTTTCTCATCTTATAATGGACAATTAAGTTTTATGTTAACTTCAACAGGCACACACAATATTGTTTTACAATATCATACACCTGGTTTAAGAGATGGTTTTTATATTACAATAGGGTCCGTAGCAATCTTTTCAGGTATCGCTTATGGCACATTCACTTATAAGAAATATAAAAGAGGTAAGGCATGTATCAGTCAATATTAAATATAATCAAAAAATATAAACTACAGGAATTTATCAAGTTCGTCATTGTCGGAGTCATTTCAACCGGTATTAATTATGTAATTTATTACTTATTAGTAAAAGTTAATATTAATTTATTTATCGCTAACACCATTGGTTATGCTATCGCATTTTGTTTTAACTTTATCGCATCGAATTTATTTACTTTTAAAACAGACCCGAATGTTAAACGTGGGACACGTTTTATATTCGCTAATATCTTTAATTACTTAGTTCAACAATTATTATTACTCTTTTTCCATGAAGTCATTAAAATCCCAGAAGCCTATGCACCAATTCCAGGTTATTTCCTGGCAATTCCGATTAATTTCATTACTATTAGGTTTGCGTTAAAAGGACTAAACAAAAACAAAAAAGATAAAACTCTTAATAATTAATAATGCTTAGAGGTGGTTATTATGAATGATTTATATCTGAGAATCATTAGTGAGGCTCAAGCGCACAATAACACAAATGATATGCTTAAAACCATATATGGATTAGATTCAGATGAAAAATATGATTGTATTGTTGTTGCCCCATCATGGTTACCGGAAAAGATTCTAAAAAATTATGATTGTGAGATATCATGTATAACAAGACAGGTCTATATTGGATCATATATTGTCAAATATAAGGGATTTAAAATAGCATGGATTCAATGTGCTAAAGGTGCAGGAAATTTAATTGATACTGTTTTAACATTAGGTAAATGTATATGTGATAAAATTGTCTTTATCGGAGCAGTAGGAGCTTTAAAAGAAGATATTAATCTTGGTGATATTGTTACACCAAAATATTCATTAGCTTATGAAGGTGGATCTTTATACACATACGATGAAATTAGTGTTGATAATTTTGGAAAGAAGATTTATCCAAATAATTTTGAATTTATATCGAAAGTTACTGATATTTGTATAAAAAATAATATTTCATTAAAAGAAAAAGTGGTTTATTGTACAGATTCAATTATCTGTGAATATATTCATCTTGATAGAATTAAATCACTTGGCTGCGAACTTATTGAAATGGAAACGGCCTCATTTTATAGATGTATGGAATTAATTAATAAACAAGGAATAGCCTTACTCTGTGTATCTGATAATTCAGCTACTAAAATTTCCTTAGTAGCACGAAGTGAAGAAGAATCAAAGACGTTCCATAATTCAAGAGAAATTAATATACCCAAGATTATCTTTGGTATTTGTGAACTTTAGGACTATAGAATAATGTTTCAAAAAGTTATTAAATAATGATAAAATAAAGCAATCAACATCTATTGGTGTTGATTGTTTTATTTTACTAGCTCTATTTAAGATAAATATTTTTATTAATAGTATTTTATCCACTTTATCGTTATTTACATATTTTAAATTTGCTGTTAATATGATATATGTAAACAAAAGAAAGGGTGATATTATGAAAGATATTAGTGTTAAACGTTTAAATCGTATTTTAGCTATTCTTTTTAGTGAAATAAAGGAATTAGACGATATTGATAGAGATTTGCCTTTAAGATGGAGTGCAATGCATATGTATACTACATCTCAAATTGCGAAGATAATCGCGATTAAACGAGGTTTAAATCCAGAATTGGCTGGGTTAATAGCAGCGATGCATGATATTGCTGTAGTAAAAACAAAAAGAACAAAAAATCACGCAATAGCAGCCGAAAATTTCATAAACGAATTAATTGATTTATATAATAACAAGAGTAGGAAGAATTTGCCTGAAATTACTAAAGAAGAAAAAGAATTGATTATTGAGGCTGTTATTCATCATAGCGAGAAAAATGTTAAAACTGAGAATAAATATATTGAATTAATAAAAGATGTTGATTCTTTTGATAGATATTTACATGGTATTGAAACTACGGATGAATATTTGGAAAGATGCAATGATATTTATAAAGAATTATTTTTAGAAGATTAAATAAAGTTTGATTTTTGATTATTTATATTATCAATTTTTGTTTTTGTATAGAACAGATTATCATGAAGAAGTAAATACTTCAGCTTATTCTGTTCTTTTTCATTTTTACATAGATCAATCCATTTAAACCTTCTTGATATTCCTTCTTAATGGAACAAAATATAGACAAGTTCCAAAAATACAATGTCCTTAAAGTAAAAATCAAAAAACTAATAGAACTTCAATAAAGCTATCAGTTAACATTATAATTAACTATATTCATTCTTATGTGTTTATTTTAACTGTTTAATCAATTCATAAAAAACAATTAATAATCAACTTTCTAAACATGTACATTTTTTTATCTTTGTGCTAAAATAAAAATTATATTAAATTAAACTGGGAGGTATTAATGAAAACAGTAAATATGAAAAGTGATGTCACTAATTCACTACTAGGGTTTGGGTGCATGCGCTTCCCGACAATAAACGGTAAAATTGATCGTGAAAAAGCATTTGAAATGCTTGATTATGCTTATACACATGGCGTAACACATTTTGATACAGCTTATCCTTATCATGATGGTGAAAGTGAATTATTATTAGGTGAATTTTTAAAAACTCTTGATCGCAAAAGTTTCACATTATCAACAAAATCACCAGTGTGGAAAGTTGAAAAATATGAAGACTTTGAAAATTTGTTAGATGAACAATTAAAAAAGCTTCAAGTTGAATATTTAGATTTCTATTTGCTTCATGCTTTAGGCAAAGAGAGATGGGATATTATCTATAATTTAAATGTTCTTAAATTTATGGATGAAGCAAAAGCGAAAGGAAAAGTTAAATATATTGGTTTTTCTTATCATGATGGTAAAGAAACATATCAAGAAATTGGTAACGCTTATCCATGGGATTTCTGCTTGCAACAAATCAATTACCTTGATTATAAAAATCAACAAGGTGTTGAAGGTTATCAATTAATGGCAGATCGCAATATTCCTGTTTGGGTAATGGAACCTTTAAAAGGTGGACGTTTAACAACACTTGCCGATGATATTGTGGATAACTTTAAAGCCATAAACCCTAATGATAATAGTGCAAAATGGGCATTTAGATGGGTTCATACATTACCTGGAGTCAAATTGATTTTAAGTGGTATGTCAACTCTTGATCAAGTGAAAGATAATGTTGAAATCTTTAAGGATATTGAGCCTTTAAATGAAGTAGAAATGAAAGCTATAGATATAGCACGTGAGATGATTAATAGTCGTGTTAAAGTGGCTTGTACAGGCTGTAATTATTGTATGCCATGTCCTAATGGTGTTGAAATACCAAGAAACTTTAAAATTTATAATGATGCCTATATGTATAATGATATGGGTATAGGAAAACGTAGTTATAAAAATCTTAAAGAAGAAGAAAAGGCACTCAATTGTATTGAATGTGGTGAATGTTTATCAAAATGTCCACAGCAATTACAAATACCAGATTTATTAAAAGAAGTAGTTCAAAATATAGGTGAATAAAGCGAGAATATCTCGCTTTTTTTTATTCCTTCATTGACTAATTATTTTTATTATCATAAGATATAGATAAACTTCTTACTAACCTATTTGACATTATTTCGTATATATAATTAAAGGAGGATATGATGAGGGATATAAAAAAATTAATTGAACAAATAAATGAAACAAATGATGAAAAAGCTTTTAATGATTTAATCCAAACTTACTATCACGAAATTTATGTTTTTATTTATAAACAAGTTTTAAATAAAGATCAAGCATTAGATATAACCCAAGAAATCTTTATTAAAGTCATTGTGGGCATTAAAAAATATAATCCTAAAAAGAGTAGTTTCCGTACCTTTTTGTACAAAATCGCAAATCATTATTTAATCGATCAATTTAGGTCTAAAGCATATAAAAATAACCGCTTGCTCGTGATGATAAAACCTGATTACAAAGATTCTTTTGATATACTTGAAAACATTATTTTAAATGAGGATATTAAAGAATTGAATTACTGTATAAAAAAACTTCCTGAAACTTATCAAGAAGTTTTGAATTTACGTTTTTATGCATCCTGCACATTGAAAGAAATTAGTGAGATTTTAAATACCAAAATTTCAACTGTAAAATATTATCTTTATCAGGGTATCTTTCAATTAAAGAAATGGTTAGAAGAAGGTGATTTTAATGAAATCAATAAATAATATTGAAATTGACTACCCTAATGAAAATGAGGTAAACACGAGTATTCACCAAATGTACCAAGAAATGATTCAACAGAAAATTCATTATCATTCATTTAAATATAAAAGAATAATCTATTTATTCATTTTATTAATTAGTTTGTTGTTTATATTAGAAAGTTTTAGCTTAATACAGCTATCTAGTAAACAACAAATCATTTGGAAAAATGATTATGTGATTACCTATGAATCAACTAATGTATTTATTGGGCAAATAGAAAAATATGAAGGAACAGCTCAATATTTTGGAATTGGGACCCCAATCCCTTATACTTATTATGAAGTCAAAGTCATCGATAATTTAAAAGGGAATACAAATAGTGAAAGCCATATCATTTATTATGGCGGTAGAAACCTATTTGGAATCCCCATTAACCGTGAAGATTCTCCTAAACAACCAACAGTTGGCGCTGTTTATTTATTTTTATCTAGCCCTATTAAAGAAGCACATGATTATCGTAAAAAGGTTGGGTATTTCCCAATCAGTACTTTTATGGATATGAGATTATTAGATAACTATGATATAACTAAAGATTCTTTGGACCAAAATGAATCCATTAATCAATCTATCGTAAATATAAAAGATGCCATCAATCATCCGATAACCCTATATTTATTTCGTTTTCTAGTTGAGCATGGTTTAAACAATGTGAAAAACCCAGAAATGATAAACTTTCAAAATGATACTTTAGATTTAAGATTATATGAAATAGATAATCATTATTATTTATACTATTTCAACCATTCAAATAATGATTTCTCTTTACATTATTCTGATACCACTCTTTCATTATTGTACAACACAGAATGCATTCAAGAATTAATAGTAGATCCAACTTCACCAAATATCCCTATTTATATAAATTCTCTACAAATTGGCACAATCAATAATTAATATATAAATCAAAAGAAATCCACTAATTCTTCAAGAACTAGTGGATTTCTTTTATACATTAAAACGGAAATGCATAATATCTCCATCTTTAACAATATAGTCTTTACCTTCAAGACGCATTTTTCCAGCTTCTTTAACAGCGAGTTCACTTTTATATGTGATGAAATCAGTATAACTCATTGTTTCAGCCCTGATAAATCCTTTTTGAAAATCAGTGTGAATGACACCTGCACACATAGGAGCATTCATCCCTTTTATAAAAGTCCATGCTCGCACTTCTTTCGGTCCTGCGGTAAAGAAAGTAAGTAATCCCAATAAATGATAAGCAGCTCTAATCAGTTTATCTAATCCACTTTCTGTTATACCTAATTCCTCTAAAAACATTATTCTTGATTCATCATCTAGTTCTGCTAGTTCTGCTTCTATTTTAGCACATAAGGCGATGACATCTGCTCCCTCTTTATCGGCTAATTGTTTCACGTCTTGATATTTTTGATTTGTTTCATAACTAGTAACATCATCCTCTGAAATATTAGCTACATAAAGCATTGTTTTTAAAGTTAATAATTGAAGATGTTTGACAGATTGTTTTTCATCAGCTGTTAATTCTAATAAACGCGCTGGTATACCTTGTAAAAACCCTGCTTTAATTTTTTCAAGCGTATTAAATTCATCAACATATTCTTTGTCACGCATTTTGGCTTGGCGTTCTATTCTGCCTAATCTTTTTTCGACTTGATCTAAATCAGCAAAAATTAATTCTAAGTTAATAGTATCAATATCACGTATCGGGTCTACTATTTCATCAACATGCACAATATTTGAATCTTCAAAACAACGAACAACTTGACAAATAGCATCCACTTCTCTAATATTAGCTAAAAATTGATTACCTAACCCTTCTCCTTTACTTGCTCCTCTTACTAAACCAGCAATATCAGTAAATTCAAAAGTTGTGGGAATAATTTTAAGTGGGTTAACTAGTTTTACGATTTCATCGATGCGGGAATCAGGGACTTCAACAACACCGACATTTGGATTAATAGTCGCAAACGGATAATTAGCTGCTTCTACATTAGATTTTGTTATCGCATTAAAAAGTGTAGATTTACCGACATTTGGTAAACCAACAATTCCAGCTGTTAATGGCATGTAAATTCCTCCAAATCTTAAAGATTTTCCTATTTCTTAAGAAAATCATATATACAAATTTTTACTCTATTAATATATCATATTTTTGTCAAAAGATAAAACACTAAAAATGGAAATAGATAAGAAGGTGTAAAATATGAGAATATTTAAACGAAATATTTCCGTTATAAAGAGTAAAAAATTAATCATCGCATTATGTATTGTTTGTTTTATTTTAATATCCATCACATCTTCATTTTTTTATATAAAAAAACAAACACTTCCCGCTATTAGTGATTTAGCTACAATTGAATTTTACAGTCAAGATAATGAAAAAATATTCGAATTAAATAATGAAAAAAATCAAACCTATATTCCACTAGATCAAATATCTACTAATATGCAAAAAGCGATTATTAGTATTGAAGATCAACATTTTTATAAACACCATGGGTTTGACTATAAAAGAATCGTTAAATCTGTTATAGATAATATCTCATCTATGAGTAAAAGATTTGGTGGTTCAACTATAACACAACAATATGCACGTAATTTATACCTCAACAATGAGAAATCTTATGAAAGAAAAATAAAAGAAGCATATTATACCGTGTTACTCGAAAATAACTATAGTAAAGATGAAATATTAGAAGGTTATTTAAATACAATCTACTTTGGTCATGGTGTTTATGGTATTTCTGATGCTTCTCACTTTTATTTCGCTAAAAAAGCAAAGGATTTAACTTTAGCTGAATCAGCAACATTAGCTTCTATTCCGAAAGCCCCTACTTATTATTCACCAATTACTCATTTTGAAAAAAATAAAATACGAAAAGAGCTAGTTTTAAAACAAATGCTTAAACAAAATATAATAAGTGATGCTGAATATAATGATGCTCTTAGTGAGAAAATAATCATCATCGGAAAACATCCTAATGAGAATCAGGAAATAGCGCCTTACTTTCAGGATGTAGTGATGCAAGAATTAGAAAAATATGATTTAGTGCAAGATCAATTTTTTAGAGGGATGAAAGTTTATACAACTTTAGATACGCGTTTAAATGCGATTGTAGAAAAAGCCATAAACGATGTTTATTCCCCTACTTCTACAATTGAGACTGCTGTATTTGCGATGGACCCTAATACAGGATTTGTGAAAACTATTGTCGGTGGGAGAAACTATCACAAATCACAATATAACAGAGCGCTTGCCGGACAACGACACCCTGGGTCAACTATTAAACCAATGCTTTATTACTCAGCATTAGAATATGGTTTTACTCCAACTACTACTTTTAAAAGTGAACCGACAACATTCTATCTTAATCATGGCAAAGAAAAGTATTCACCCCATAATTTTGCGAACATTTATGCCGATAGAGATGTCACAATGGCTTATGCATTAGCTGTCTCTGATAATATCTATGCGGTTAAAACGCATATCTTTTTAGGAGAAAATACGTTAGTGAGAACAGCACATCGCTTTGGGATAACCGCAAATATGTTACCTCTCCCATCTTTAGCGTTAGGTTCAACAGAAGTAAAGTTAAGTGAAATGACAAATGCTTATGCCCATTTTGCGAATTTAGGAAAACAAGTTAGACCTGTTTATATTACTAAAATTACTGATTTAAATGATAATATTCTTTATGAATATAAACCAATAAAAAAACAAATATTAAACCCTGATTTATGTTTTATTATGAATAATATGTTACATGGCATATTTGATACCCAAATGAGTTATCATGCTTCTGTGACAGGTTTATCAATCGCCTACCGTTTAACTCACACCTTTGCAGGTAAAAGTGGGTCTACTGATTTTGATAATACAATGATCGGCTATAATCCAAATTTAGTCGTAGGTACTTGGACAGGGTATGATAAAGAAATTCCTATCACAAAATATGAGGAAAAATCTTACTCTAAACGAGTATGGGCTCAAGTTATGGAAGATTATTTTCAAAATCAAAAGACTGGTTGGTATAAACCTTCAAAAAAAATAAAAGCGATTATAGTCAATCCGATAACAGGTGAGGTTGCGACAAGAAAAACAAAAGATTATGTTAAAATCATGTATTATATAAAAGGAACAGAACCTAAGTAAATAAAGGGATGGAACAACCATCCTTTTTGATAAAAAAATATATACGTGACCTTCTCTTATAAAAGCAATTTTTCAAAAAAAACATATATAATTCATATATGTTTTTTTAAATAGTTTTTATTATTTTGATTAATAGCTTCTATTATTTTATCTACTAATTTTTTGATTCTAGCGTGATAGGAACATCAAGTGCCTTATTATCTCTTATGATAGATAAAGTTATCGTATCACCTAATGCATGTTGGTAAATTTTATAACGAAAATCTGTGACATCTTTGACCTCTTCATTATTGACCTTAACAATAATATCATCTATTTTGATGCCTGATTTTATCGCGGTTGAATCAGGAACGATATCATTCACATAAATTCCTTTAGTTAAATAATCTACACCTAGTCCCTTTTTTTCAATTGTCGTTAATTTACTGAGACTGACAGGTTGAATACCGATAAACGGTCGTTTAACTTCTCCATATTTTTCTAAATCGCACATAACTTGATAAACAATATTAGAGGGAATGGAAAATCCTAATCCTTCAACTTGAGTACTGGCAATTTTCATTGAGTTTATCCCAATTAACTTTCCATCGACATTAATGAGCGCTCCCCCACTATTACCTGGGTTAATCGCAGCATCAGTTTGAATGACGTTTGCAAACCAATCATTTTCACCATCTTTATCAATATCAATCGGAATTAACCGTTCAGTTGAAGAAATGATACCTAATGTGGCACTTCCATAAAAGCTTAATCCTAATGGATTCCCAATCGCAAAAACAAATTCGCCTATTTGCAGTTCGTTTGAGTCAGAAAACTCAATGTGCTCGGTTATATTCCCTTTAGGAATTGAAATAAGTGCTAAATCAGTGATCACATCGTCTCCTAGAACTTCTGCCTCTACTCTATTTTCATTTTGAAAAGCTACTTCTATTTTTTCACCACCATCAATAACATGATGGTTTGTAATAATGTAGGCTTTATCATCTGTTAATTTGTAGATGACACCAGACCCTGTCCCAGACTCTCGTCCATTCTTATAACGGACAACCCCGACTACATCTGGACTAGCTTTTTTGATGGCTTGATTAATAATACTATCTACATTCACTTGGTATGCTATTTTATTAACAGGTACACTATTCACATGACCATCAAAATGATAAACAACATACACGAGTACAAATAAAAAAACACCAACAAATCCACCAATTATTGTTCCAATTAGAAAAATCTGTTTTCGTTCATTCATAAAAACACACTTCCTTTATTTTCTATACAATAATAGTATGTAAGCTTTGATGTTTTTTATCATTATTTTAGTTAATGTGTCTTAAAAAGTCGAAAAGCATTCTCTGTTGTTATTCTTCCTAGTTCTGTTAACTCAATTTCTCTTAATCTAGCAATTTCTTCAGCTACTAAAGTAACATAAGATGGTTTATTTTCTTTTCCACGATAAGGATGTGGAGCTAAATAAGGACAATCAGTTTCAATTAATAATTTATCTAATGGAACAATTTTAGCCACTTCTTTAGGGGTTTTCGCATTTTTAAATGTGACAGGTCCAGCTAAAGATATATATAACCCTAAATCTAAAAATTGGCGTGCCATTTCCACACTACCACTAAAACAATGCATGACACCTTGTAATAATCCATCAGTAGAAGCTTCTTTTAAAACCTCATAGCTATCTAAAATCGCATCACGAACATGAATGATGAGTGGTTTATGATATTTTTTTGATAATTCAATTTGTTTTTTAAAATAATCGATTTGTTTCTCTTTTGTTTCTTTATGCCAATAATAATCAAGACCGCACTCCCCTACTGCAACTGTTATATCTTGTTTCAAATAAAATTCTAAATCCTGTAAATCTTTTTCTGTAAAATTCATAACATCCGATGGATGAAGTCCACATGTAGCGTAAAGATTACTATGTGATAAACAAATCTCATTTGCTCGCTTATTTGTCAAAGGATCAAAACCTACGACATTCATATGAGTGACTTGGGATTCCTTCGCCTGTGCAATTATCTCTTCTAGTTTTTCTGTATATACATCTGCATTTAAATGTGCATGCGTATCATAAAACATGTCATCACCACTTTCTATATATATTATTTTACTCATTAAGGTTCTGTATGTCTATTATTTAACAAACTATTAATTTACATTTTTATATTTTAAGTGTTATAATATGAGTAACATTGATAGAGGTGAAGACATGGAAGAAAAACAAAAATTATCAAAAGATCTTGTCAATTATTTTGCAGAACATTTAAAACATCATAAAGAAGAAAAAGAAAAAAAGAAACTTTTAGAAATACAAAAAGAATTTACATTAGGTGAAGAATTATTTAATTCTATCACACACTGTGTAGGAGCGCTTATCGCGATTGCCGCCCTAGTTCTTCTTATTGTTTTTTCAAAAACAGCGATAGAAGTATTAGGAATGACCATTTTTGCATCTTCCGCTATCTTAATGTATACCATGAGTACCATCTATCATGCTTTTCCACAAGGCACTACAAAAAATGTTTTTGAACGCTTTGACCACTCATCAATTTATATACTAATCGCAGGAACGTATACCCCATTATGTTTTATAGTATTCCCTGGTGCACCAGGATGGGTTTTATTCGGTGTCCTTATGGGGACTCGCCGCATTAGGTGTTACCTTAAAATCTATTTGGGTTAATCGTTTTGTCCTTATCCATGTCATCATATTTCTCTTAATGGGCTGGTCAGTTATACTATTTGTAGGTCCATTATTAAGCGGCATGTCACTTCTTGGATTTCTTTTCTTATTAATGGGTGGTATTTGCTACAGCGTAGGTACTTTATTTTATATCTTTACCTGGTTTAAATTTCACCATGGTCTATGGCATTTATTTGTCTTAGCTGGAACTATTCTCCATTTCTTTGCCATGTTAAATCTATTATTATACACAAATAGATAAAGACAATGTAACCTCAAGGAAAGTAGACATTTAGCTATTTTCGGACGCGGGCTCGACTCCCGCCATCTCCACCATAATATTCACGTCCAAATTAATTAAATAATTTAAATATAAGTATAGAAATCACAAAGCCTTTGGTTTATAATTAAATCAAGGACTTTTTTATTTGGCAATAAATTTAGATAAAAAAAAAGTCAAAATTAGTCAAATGGACGTATGTATGGTGGAGAGGGGCTCCACCATTAAAGTTTTAAGTGAGAGTATGAAATAAAAGGTGGATTAGATGGGTATATTGTAAGTATGCTTAGAGAGCATAATAAATAAATAAGAGGAGAAAACACATGAGATACTTTCTTAAAGTTTACGGTTCTGCCAAAAGTACAATAAGTTCCGTCGATTTTGACGAAATGGGCAAGTTAGATGGAGCATCATATTATTTTCTCAACAGCAAGATTTATTTTGGGGAAAAATTGCCCGCGGATTATTCTATCGGTGATATATTAATTCAATATGTGCCTTTAAGCCAAAAGGTGGATAAGGCGGGGCGTATTTTGGGAGTATATCAATCTACAAGCGGGTTCAAACAAGGGTGCATTAGAGGTGTTGGTGTAAATGGGAATCTCAAAGAGTTTGTAAACTATATCGATGTTATAAATTTAAGCCATACTTTTAGCGATAGGTCCCGTAAAAAAAATCTTCTTAATATGCATGAAGAAAAAAATAATATTGATTTTCCTACAGGTAAAATTGCGATTGGCTTCGCATACCTAAGTGAAAAAGACGCTCGTTATTTGATTGACAAAATTAAAAGCCATTTAAAAAATTAGATAGTACAAGGTACAAGAATATAAAGCTAATAATCTATATTAATAGTGGAGGATAACATGGGGAAGCTTAATTTAAAGAGAATTAATAAAGAAGATATGCAGCAAGCTCTTGATAATGTAATGGATAATGTAGTTAGAACAAGTGGGGAAAAAATTCATTTATATATGGATAAGCTTAAGGAGCAAAATCCTGAATTAAGCAACGAAGAACTAGCTAAAAAAATCTTAAATAGAAAAGCATTTAAAAATGGTTTGGTTGGTGCAGTTGCTGGTGTTGGGGGTCTTATAACATTACCAGTATCAGTTCCAGCTGATTTAGTAACGTCATGGAAAATACAAATTAGTACAGCTTTAGCGATTGCTTACATTTATGGTCACACGATTCATACAACAGATTTAAAAACAGATATCTATTTAATTTTAGCGGGTAATTCAGCGAAAGAAGCGTTAAAACGTATTGGGATTGAAGCGTCTAAGGGAATAACAAAGAATGCAATTCAAAAGTATATTACAAGAGAAACTATGAAAAAAATCTGGAAGGTAGTCGGTCAGAAGGTCATCACAAAAGCAGGAGAAAAATCTATTACAAGTTTCATGAAAATGGTACCGTTAGCAGGAGCTCCAGTAGGTTTTGTTTTTGATTGGTCTTCAACTCAAGTAGTTGGTAAATACGCTATGAAGTATTATAAGAATTAATATTATTATTATTGAGCATTGACAAAAAAAGTGACTTGATCTTTTTTAATTTATAACATATGTGTTATTAAATTAGTATAAGGGGAAGATGGTATTCCATCGGTAATACTATATTAGCCTCTTTATTGATACATATTCCAATCAAACGTTATTATAGAGAGAATTTATAGACGAAGTGACTTTAGATGTATGAAATAGGACGTGGATATCATACGACACACCCCATCTCCACCATAAATTAGTCATAAAAACAATCACGATAGAAAAAGTAGAGATTGTTAGAATTTTAATATTTAAATATAAGCATAGAAATGCTAACTCCTGTATCTATAATAGAATTACAGGAGTTTTTGTTTGTATATAAATGGCAAGTTTTAATTCAAAATGCAGGCCTGAAAGTTTTCAGTTACAATGGCATTGAAAAAAACTCCTGTTAAAATACTAATTATATTACTGATTTAATTAATGCTTCACAGGAATTAAAAGATAACATTGTAACAAATTAATAATATAAAGCTAATCTTAGTTTGTTGAATCTACTCATATAATGTATAATGGTTATAAAGAAAAATTTATTGAATCTTTAATATTTGCATAAAACAAAATATAGATTGGAATACAAGTATATTGGCTAACTTTATCAGAAGATAAATATTACCAGATATAATTCCCATCGTGACTCTAAATTTAACCGTCATTTAACCATTCATGTTATATAATTCTTTAGAAAACATATATGGGAGATGAAATTCATGAAAATTCTGGTTGTTGAAGACGAGACATCCATGCGGAAAGCCTTATGTAATGGATTAAAAAAGTTTGGATATGCCGTAGATGCCGCTTTTGACGGTGAACAGGCTTTAGAACTCATTGAAATAAATATTTATGATCTAATTGTGCTTGATTTGAATTTACCCAAAATCGGCGGGATTGAGGTCCTCAGAACAATTCGAAAAACTAATCAGGAACTGCGTGTTTTAATACTATCCGCTAAAGCGGAAGTCGAGGATAAAATTATCGGTCTTGATACCGGGGCAAATGATTATCTTTCAAAACCGTTTCATTTTAAGGAGTTGGAGGCCCGCATCCGTGCCTTACTCCGCCGAAATTATATTCAAAATGATACAGTACTGACTTTTAGCGATATAAAGGTCGATACTGCCCAAAAATGCGTCCTTGTAAAAGACCAAAAGGTTAACTTAACAAAGAAAGAATATGCAATACTAGAATACCTATTTATGAACAAAGACCGGATTGTAAGTGCCGAAGAACTGATTGAACATGTTTGGGACAGTGAGAGTGATTTATTTTCCAACACATTTAAAGTACATATGAACTCCCTGAAAAAGAAACTTTCAGAATATATCGGGGAAAAAGAATTAATCAGGAATACAAGAGGATTCGGATATTATATCGCAAAGGAGTATGCAGATGAAACGATTTCATAAGATCACTCTGCGGTTGAGGCTTACAATTCTGACTGCACTTACACTTACAGTAATCTGTATTTTCCTCACTTCTATCTTTGTTACAATAAATTTTACTGTAAGAATTAATCCACAGGTAAATTACCCCATTAATTCATTGCCGACAAATTCCATGACAGAAAAAGCAAACAGCATCATCACTAGTACGAGTATCACCTTTATGCTGATTATGATTATATTTGGCACAGGAGCCTCTTACTACATAGCGGGAAAGGCTTTAAAACCGGTTGCCAACTTAAGCAAAAGCATTGAAAATATTGATGAAAACAAGCTATTCAAGCAGCTTGAAGGTTTTGATACGAATGATGAGGTTGCCCGGCTCGCCACATCCTTTAACCATATGATAACGAAACTGGAGAAATCGTTCAATCAACAGAAACAGTTTGCGGCTAATGCCGCCCATGAATTAAAAACACCGCTTGCCGGCATTATTGCGAATATCGAGGTATTGCAGCTTGACGAAAATCCGACCATACAAGAATATAATGAAGTTATCACCGATACGCTGGCAAATGCTCAGCGGCTTAGCACTTTGGTACAAGATCTATTAAAGATGAACAGCACGTTAAATATCGATAATTGTGAAAGTTTCAATGCAAAAGAGATGTTTGACGGCATTATTCTGTCCCTTAAAGATAGTTGCCTGGCTAAAAACGTCCTTATTGAGAACAACATCGACGCCCTCACGCTTATAGGTGAAAAGCCACTATTGCAAAGAGCATTTTTTAACATTGTACAAAATGCTGTTAAATACAATAAATTTGATGGAAAAGTTGAAATATCAGCATTATCAGAATGAAGATGGAGTAACTGTAAATATCCTTGATACCGGTATCGGCATTCCTAGGAATGAATTGGATAGTATCTTTGAACCCTTTTATCGTGTGGATGACTCCCGCTCAAGGGAAACCGGCGGCAGCGGACTTGGTCTCTCTATTGTTAAATCCATCATAGAAAAGCATTCGGGAAGAATTATTGTAGAAAGCGAAGTTAGTATATTTACAAAAATAACAGTCGTACTACCGAAAATTTAACCGTAATTTAACCTTGAATCTATTATCATAATATTACCGACTAAATTAGGAGGTGAAATTATGATTTTTTTATATATCGCAAAAGCGTTACAAAGCAAAATAATGGAATGATGATATTCCAATTAAATATTCCTTCCGCTTTTTAACGATAATAAATTTTATATTAATTAATATTGGAGGTTTAGAATAATGTTTATATTAAATTTTAAGAAAGACTGGAAAATGCACAAATCTCTTTTGGTTGTGTCAGTTACAGTATCTGTTCTGTTGTTACTAGTGGTATCTATCATTTACTTTATTACGCGCTACGGTAACTTGCCACGCAATACCAATGCAATATTCATGGGAGTATTAGGAATGCTCATGACGATTGTATTCCTAGCAGCCCTAATAATACCCATTAGCCTGATGTATTTTGTGCTAAAAGATGACTTGGGTAAAAACCGCATACAGTATACCATATTCACGCCACAATCGTTATTGTCATGGTATCTGCCAAAATTACTTTATATTTTTATAATTCAAGGCTTATTCGCACTGATTAACCTCTGTGCCAATTATTTTACTGTGGACTTGACCAATCATTTTGCAACGAAGAGCATCGAGATAATAACCTTCACGATGGCGGATCATATCCTGACCTTCCTCACTACCACCTTCTCATTCGGCTTCTTCGCCATGATGACTTTATGCTTTGCACTTTATTATTCATTCAGAAAAAATGGATTACGCGTTATATTACAGATTGTTACCGTTTTTCTTTATTTCATCAGTTATATATTGTACCCGGTCATTAGTCAAATTCATAATACATCCATTCAAATTACGCTGTTCGTTGGAAACGCGACTGGAATGGAAATTATAATCCCATTCTTAATTAAAAATGCTTTAGGTCTCTTATATCTTTTCATCGCATATTTTCTCTTCGAATATAAAATAGAGTACTAAGGAGGTATAATCATGATTAAAATAAAAAATTTGTATCAGCAGTTCGGGACAAAGATTGCTGTCGAGGATGTGAATTTGAATATTGACAACGGCCGGATTATAGGCCTTATCGGACCGAACGGTTCCGGGAAATCGACCATCATCCGCTCCATCATGGGAATATTAAAGCCAACATCGGGAGGGATTTTAGTGGATGAAATCCCGGTAAACCGTAGAATCAGTAAGGTGATTTCTTACATGTCCGATATCAATGAACTATACATGCCTACAGTCCGTGACAATATCATATATTTTACCGAACTGTTTGATGATTATGACATCGATTTGACGATGAGTATCATTAAAAGCATTAATATCGACCTTGACATGAATGTCTTGGGTCTGTCCAAAGGGCAGATCACAATCATTCGTTTCGCCTTGACAGTCGGCCGCAAAGTAAAATACTATATATTCGATGAACCTCTGAGTGGGCTTGATCCGGTTTTCCGGGAAAGCTTCATTGCCCGGCTTAAACAATTCCATCAAGAATTTCCTGAAAAAACGATACTCATTACATCGCATCTTTTAAATGAGATTCAGGGCCTACTCGATGAAATTATCGCGATTTATTTCGCGAAAATTCTGGCTGAGGGTGATAAGAATGAAATTCTTAAAGGTAACGAAAACTTGGAATCTTGGTTCAAAAAGCAGTATGTCCATGCAGGTATAGAATTCTAATCTATATCACCAATTAAAATAATAGTCTTATAATTAACAAGTTCTTTAATCTTGATTAGTTATGCGTTTAAGAGAAAATCTAATAATTACTCTCTTCATTATTAAATTATGTTTAAAATAAAAATGGTCATGAATCTCATCTGGCACCTGCCATCTACAACAATAAAAAATAACCTGGTAATAACTAGATTATTTCATAAAATATAATTAACATACAAATTATAGATTCTAACTTGCGAGGTTGTCGATTACATCGATAACCTTTTTTCTTTGTTTGGAAACATATGGGAATAAGAAAGTTTCATTAGCATCTTTATGACCTAAGGCAAAGAAACGATTAATATTGTAGCTCCATTGTTTATTAATATGGATGCATGACTATGGCAAAGATCATGTATTTTAATTTAACATAAAAATCAAATTTTCCTGTTATACCGAACGTCTAACGATTATCAAATTATAGATTTTTATATTTATCGTCATTATTCGACATTTTACGACATTTTATTTCTTGTTTTCTTTTATAATTAAAATATGTAATGAAAAAGATTCCTTTTAGTTTAATTTATTTACATTTAAAGCTTATGAACCAATTGATTCAGGTGAAATTTGGATTCAAACATCAACTTCAAAACCTTATCATCTTACTATAAATCAGAAAGTAAACAGTATTGATAATGGTATCGATGGTTCAACTGATTAATTTCCACCTAAAACTGGTTCATTTGGTTGGTAGGCTATTTATTTTCGTTATTACCATGTGTTGAGTTTTAAGAATATTAATTAATTTGTTTTCGGAATTTATTGACACTTGTTTATAAAAATTTTAATATATACTTAATATGAAAAATAATCTAAATACTGAAAAAAGTGAGTATAATTTCAATTTAAATTGAGACATAGGGGATGGAAAATGATAGAAGTTAAAAATTTGACTAAAGTTTATCATACAAGAAAACGTAAAACAGTTCAAGCATTAAATAACGTTAGTTTTAATTTACCTGATCAAGGATTGGTATTTATAGTTGGAAGGTCTGGTAGTGGTAAATCCACGTTACTTAACTTATTAGGTGGGCTTGATAGTTATGACGAAGGAGATATTATCATTAATGGTACATCGACTAGGGATTTTTCTCAGAAAGAAATGGATAGCTTTAGAAATTCACATGTAGGTTTTATTTTTCAAGAATACAATGTTTTAAATGATTTGACGATTGAAGAGAATATTTCTATCGCTTTAGAACTTCAAAATAGAAAAAGTAATCATCAAGAAGTGAGTGAAATATTAAAACTTGTTGATTTAGAAAACTTCGAAAATCGTAAACCGATGGAATTATCAACAGGACAAAAACAGCGAGTTGCAATTGCAAGAGCACTTATTAAATCACCGAAAGTCATATTGGCCGATGAGCCAACAGGTTCGTTAGATTCAGTAACAAGTAAACAAATATTAGATATCTTAAAGAATTTATCAAAGGATCACCTTGTCGTTGTTATAACTCACGATATAGAATTTGCCCAAGAATATGGTGACAGAATCATAGAAATTTTAGATGGTGAAATAATCAAAGATTCTGAAAAAAATGAGTCAATAGTACCTTTTGAAAAACAAATATCCGCTTATAAAATGCATCAATCTAAGCTTCCAATTCAATCGATTTTAAAATTGGGTTATAGAACTATTAGGACAAAGAAGAAACATTTATTCTTCACAGTATTTCTAGCTACTATTGCTTTTACATTATTAACACTTACTATCACTATTGCTAGCTATAATAGAAGTCAATTTATATATGATTCATTAAAAAATTTGAATATAAATTATATATCATTAAATAAAGAAATAGATTCTTCGAGTAGTATGATGAATAATGATGATTTAACATTATTAAATGATAAATTTCCAGATAATGATTTCCATCCAGTTTTATCAGAGTTACAAGGGTCAATTTATGATTCATTAAGTAACCCTAACTTTGAAATGGGGAATAGCTTATATTATGATACTTCCATAAATGGAGGAATAGAGATTACACCAAAATTTCTAGCTGATAACAATCTAAAATTGATTGCTGGAACACTTCCTACATCAGATAATGAAATCGCTATAAGCTTATATATTTATGAAGAGTATCAAAAATTTGGATATAAAAATATTAATGATGATATAACATGTGATATCCAATCACCAAAAGATATAATCGGAAAGAGTATCAAGTTAAATAATAAAGATTTTATTATTACAGGTATCATAGATACTAATTTCAGTGACACTAGATATCAAGATCTTATTAATAAAACAGAAGAGGAAATTAGTGTTAATAATGTAGAAGAAATGCTTAAAGAAGAATTGGAAACTAACTTAAAATATGGTTTACATTGTTTAGTATTTGTACAAAAAGGTTATCATGAGAAATTTCTCCAATTAATTTCATCAACTGGAGTAAGTAATAAAGATTTAATTTATATAGATAACTCTAATATATTTACGGGATATGAAAATTATAGTGATAACATTGGCACAATTTATTGGAAAGATGGTATTGAGAAAACAGAATTGACTGGTGATGAAGTATTATTACCTTTATATAATACTTACAGAATTAATGGAAATCCAATCAATTTTAATTCATATGAATATTTTGACGAACTATTAAATACTTTTGCTGATGAAAATTATCCTTTAATTAAAGAAGATTTTGAAGCTGTCTACGGACCATCTACTGCAGATGATTATGCAAATTATATAAAATACGATACCGTAAATCAATTTCAGAATGGAAAAGATTATTATTATTTTAATGATTTAGCAATTAAAAAGGCATTAATAGATTTCTTTTCTAATTTTCAAGATTTACCCTTAAATCTAAACATTAACAATCTAGAATTCAATAAGCCAATCGAAGTGGTTGGATTTTATGTTGGTAATTCTAACTCAATTATTGTTTCAAATCAAATGTTTTCACAATTATTAAACTATCAATATGGATATCCTTATATTATTGATGAATTAAGTAGTAATAGAAATCAAAATATTTCAATGATTAATTATAGTGATAAAAATCATGGTAATGTTTTATATGATATCCATGCTGATGTCACAGAAATAATTAATGATATCAATCCAATATATATTATGTTATCAAAAATATTTTTTATAGTAGGAGTGGTATTGGCTTTTTTTTCATCCTTATTATTGTTCAAATTTATAAATATGAGCATAGAGAGAAAACGAAAAGACATTGGTGTTTTACGTGCTTTAGGAGCTAAACAAAGTGATGTATTCAAAATTTTCATGACGGAAAGTTTAATTATTACATTGATGAGTTTTATAAGCTCCGCAATTTTGACGTCAATTTTATGTTTCATTATTAATTTTATTTTAAAGCATTACTATAAGTTTATCATTAGAATATTACCTTTAGGAATAACACATCTTACAATAGTATTTATTATAAGTTTGCTGATAGCCTTTTTCTCAGCTTTTATTCCAATTTATAAACTTTCGCACCAGAAATTGATTAATATTATTAAATTACATTAGGAGGATAAAATTGATTGAAGTTAAAAATTTAGTTAAGCGATACAATGATAAATCAAATCAACCAGTTTTAGCCTTAGATAATATTTCTTTTACTTTACCTGATACTGGTCTTGTATTCATCTTAGGTAAATCTGGTAGTGGTAAAACAACATTACTAAATATGCTCGGTGGTCTAGATTCATATAATGAGGGAGAAATTGTTGTTTTTGGCAAATCTACTAAAAAGTTTTCTAAATCTGATTTTGATGCATATCGAAATACTTGTGTTGGATTCATTTTTCAAGAATATAATTTAATTGAAAATATGTTTGTTGAAAAAAATTTAGAATTAGCTCTAAAATTACAAAACGGCACAGCAACACAGGAACAAATAAATGATATTTTAAAACAAGTAGATTTAAAAAATTATGGTGATAGAATGCCTGATGAACTTTCGACAGGACAAAAACAAAGAATTACAATCGCAAGAGCACTCATAAAATCATCTAAAATCATCTTAGCTGATGAACCTACGAGTGCTTTAGATTATAAAACAGGAAATGAAATATTAACAATTTTAAAGAAATTATCAAAAGAAAAACTGATTGTTGTAATTACACATGATCGAGAATTTGCTGAATTATATGGAGACAGGATCATTGAAATCAGTGACGGCAAAATAATCCATGATGTTGAAAAAAATGAAAATAGTGTTTTTGGAGATACAAAACAAGTTATTACTAAAGATGAAAATGTTAATTTCATATTAAAAAAGGGAAAATTACCGTTTTCTACATCTTTAAAGATGGCATCAGCAAATTTGACACGGAATCCGTTTAGATTGTTTCTTATGATCCTATTATCATCCATAGCATTTATTTTATTTGGTGTGTCAGATTCATTCTCTCATTATCAGCAAAGTAAAGTTACTTTAAAATCAATGTATGATTCAAACATAAATTACATTTCATTAACAAAAACACAAAAGTATCTTGATAGTCCTGGGAATTCGTATTTTCAAGATCAGCCAATGAATCAAAGCGATCTTAATTTCATTGAAAATCAATTTTCTACATATAATTTTTTCCCAGTCATAAACTTGAATGATGTTCACGTTTATTCACTTAATGATCAAAATATTACTTACGCAGAATATGTAAGCACAATTAAAGGAAGTGTAGAATTAACAAGCCAATTTGTAAAAGCCATGCAACCTGATCTTATCGCAGGAAATTTCCCTAATGAAAATACAGATGATAATGAAATAAACATAAGTGAATATCTTTTTGAACAATTTAAATTTTTTGGTTTTTTAAATGGAGATGGAACAGTGATAGATATACAAAAACCAAATGATTTAATCGGAAGAACAATAAAGATTAATGATCAGAATTATCTTATTTCTGGTATTATTGATACACATTTAGATATGGATCGCTATCTAAATTCTTCGGAAAACAGCAATTTTGAGGGATTCAGCGCTACAACTCAAGAAGAATTTTACTCAAATATTGATCATGGTTTATCAAATTTGATTTATGTAAGAGAAGGTTATTATGACGATCATCCTATAAGTTCTGATAATATTAATTATAGATTTGTTTTAACATCTTTGAAACACCAATATAATGAAGATATAAAACTTGTAAATTTTAGTTTTAAATTAGACCATGATATTCGCTATAAAATTTATAACAATATCACAGTTGATTTAAATAAGAATGGATATTTAATAGATAAAGCTTCACATATCTTTTTATATGTTGGTTTAGGTTTAGCGATTTTTGCTTCATTATTAATGTTCAATTTTATTAGTACAAACATTAATGCTAAAAGGAACGAGATTGGAATATTACGTGCTTTAGGTACTAAAAGTAAAGATTTATTTATTATATTTTTACTAGAAAGTTTAATTATTGGAATTATAAATTTTATTATTTCATCTATTGGAACGTATGCTTCGATACTTTATTTAAATCACTATATTCGAATAAAAAGCCAATATTTAATTACTCTTTTATATTATGGTGCTCGGCAAGCTATCTACCTTCTATTATTAAGCTTATTTATTGCCTTTATATCTTCTTATGTCCCAATAGCACAAATTGCTAGAAAAAAACCTATTGATTTGATTAAATATGATTAGGTTTTTATAATAATAAGGATTTCTTATATTATTAGGTTACTAACTTTATTTGATTCACTTAATGATTTTCGAAAAAAATACGTATGAAGTAATAGGAAATTTGTTTTAAATTATTACTTAAGGAAAAAGCAAGATTATAAATTTAATCTTGCTTTTTCAAAATGTCACAGTTTCATCTAGTTGTCTTGGTTTTAGACAAGTGTAACAAGCTAGAGTCTCCCTAAAATTTTCAATTATTGATATTTTTTATGCTTCTCCCATTACTTTAACTCATACCCGTTCTTTCTTACTGTGGTTGCAAACTTAAATGTTTTCTATGTTTTTTTAAATTCTTTGTTTTTAAAATAATTCAATTTCCAAATGAAGTAATTATAATTATAGAAATTGATTATTCTATGGGTTATAATATAACCAAAGGAGTTATTGTTTATGTAAAAATAACCATTTCCCTTTATAAGTTGGTAAAATAGGTTAAAATAGGCGTTAATTCGGTTTAATCCAACATCTTTTTACTAATTTGAATACAGTGTGAAGAGTTGTGTACATTAGTTACACAATTCATAAAGAGGAGGATATTATGAAGAAGAAAGAAGAATTACAACGGTTAAAATCTAAAGTGCGTTATGGTGACATCACTAAGGAAGAATATCGAAAGAAAAAAGCAGAATTATTTGGCAATGTAAAAACAATCAATCAAAATAAAATAAAACCTAAAAATAATCTTAAAGTAAAACGAGATTACTCTACCTTAATAGTAATTTTAATTTTTCTTGGTATTATATTAACTGCAATTTTTGTGGTAATCCCTTTTAATAAGCAAAATCAGAAAATAAACAATATTACAACTCAAAGTAATAATACAAGGTCTATAGAAGTTTATTTTAATATTGATCAAATAGAAACATCAGATGCTAAGATATATTTCGTTATAAATACTAATCTTCCTAATGACACCCAATTTACACTAGAATTAATAAATGATGAATATGGTTATGTAAGTAAAAAACATTTCCAAATAGAAAATGGGCTTGCGAAAACAGATATATTTGATATTGGCAATGGCCCTCTAGTTAATGGAAGTTATGATTTAATCGTTGTTATGGATGATTCAGAAACTCAACCTCTTTCTGTACAAAAGATAATTGGTAAATATGGTGACAATCTAACTGGTAAGAATGTGACTAAAATTAACCAAGAATATACGATAGAATCTGAAGTTACGATAACGATTAATGATGGAATTGATAGAAATTATTTTTTAACGCAATCAGCTAAACAAAGAGATAATCTTATATCATTATACAATCAACTATTAACAGAATATCAACAGGAGAAAATAGCTTATAATGAATACCAATGGCAGCAATTTATTAATGAATGGAAAACAACATATGATAGTTATCAGGATATCTTCGCGATTGGATTGATAAATGGAACATTGATATATGCTTATCAGGATTTAAATTCACTATATCATGAAATGGATAATGACTTAAATGGGTTAAGTTCAAATGTAAGTGAGTATATGATTCCTATTCAAAATGAATTACAAATAAATTAATCGAATGATCTAATTTCAAAACTCCAAAAACAATATGACATTTCAATTTAAATTAAACATTATTAAAAGGAGCAGAGATATATTCAACAAGAATTAAAAAATAATTATTACAAAAAATATTAAAATAAAGTTAAATTATCCGGTAAATTAAATGATTATATAATTTATATTAAATAACTATTCAAGAGGTATTTAGAAATTCCTATATTAACAATTAAGAGAAATTTAAAGGAGCAAAAAAATGATTAATGCGATAAAAGAAAGAACATCTATTAGAACCTATACTGGTGAAAAATTATCGAACTCTGATTTATCAAAAATAAAGGAATATATTGATAAGCAGGAGAATTTAATTGGTCCTTTTGGAAATCAGATTATATTAGAATATATTGATTATAATGGTTCACAAGCCCCTGTTAAGATTGGTACATATGGATTTATAAAAGGACATGCTGGTTTTATTGTTGGTGTTTGCCAAAATACAGAAGAAGCAATTTTAGATTATGGTTATGTCTTTGAAAAACTAATTTTGTTTCTTACTAAAGAAGGAATCGGAACTTGTTGGCTTGGTGGAACATTTACACGTGATAGATTAAAAACACTCATTGAAATGAAAGAAAATGATATCATTCCAGCGATTACACCCGTTGGATATCCACATGATAAAAGAAGATTAAAGGATAAATTAATTAGGAAAGTGGCTGGTTCAAATAATCGTTTACCTTATAAACAATTATTCTATAATAAAGATTTTCAAAGTCCACTAGAAGAAAATATTGAAGCTTTAGAATTAGTCCAATTAGGACCATCCGCTTCTAATAAACAACCCTGGAGGATAGTAGTTGATCAAAATATAACACATTTTTATATCAAGAGAACTGAAAACTACGGTAAAGGACTTAAGTATGATATGCAATTATTAGATATGGGAATTGCGATGTCTCATTATGAATACGGATGTCATTCTTTGGGAAAATGGGTCAAACAAGAACCAAACATTTTATGTGAAGACAAAGAATATATTATCTCTTATCAAGCACAATAAGATTCTATTTTAGAGCCATTTACCATATTCATAATAACATAACTTAAGAACTATAAATTAAATAAATATAAAGCTCTAAATACGTGAGGCTTTTCCTCGCATATTCAGAGCTTTTTTCACATCACTTTATATAGATAGATTTCCCAATAAGCAAATTTTTCATTGAAAACTTTTTCCAATTTTAAATGATTTTGATCTGCATTTAAAATTGGAACAGCTGATAAGACATAATCTCCACCCATATCTTTTAATGCTTGTGTATTTAAATCAAGGTTCTTGATAGTCTTATCTGAGTACTTCGAATACATATAATTCTTCCCTAGTTCATCGGAAAATATATAACATCGTCCTCCCCATTGATCAAAGTATTTTTCTAATTGCTGATTCTTGTCCAATTCAGCAGCGATGATTTCTCGAAATTGATGTTTGTAAGTTAATGGATAAAAATTATTATAAGTATCCAAAGTGTAAAACCCATTATATTGTGCGATATCCGGATGAATTCCAATACTTACCACACGATATTGAGAAACCGGCTCCCCGATATAATCTTTAATATCTTGAAATTGTTGTACAGAAAAAAATTGTTTATAGGTCGGTTGATTATAATAGAGAATTTGTTCATTAGATGGAATAAGGACTATGAATTGGAGAACTACCCCAATAATAGCAACCTTTCTCCATTTTGGTCCATGTTCCCAAAAATATTTTAAAGTTAACGCAAATAGAACATATATCATTATCGGTCGGAGGTAATGATATCTAGAAAAATTAAAAGTAGTCAAAATGCTAATATGTTCTTTTAACGGTTCCCAGCCTTTATAAAACCAAAAGGCAAACCAAACTGAAAGTAAAAAATTAAAGAGCTGAAGTCCGAGAAAAAGTTTATAATTCCTTGCCTCTCCTCGTTTAAGAATAATCATTAATGCAAGTAAAGATAAAGGCATAATCACTATCCCAAACAAAACCTGATCCTGATTACTTCCAACAACATAGTTTGTTATTACCAATTTTAATGTTTGAACTAAGTTTAATGTTGACTCCAAAAATTCAGAGCGATTTGTCAGTTCATGAGGCTGTAATAATGATACAAAGAGTCTGTACTCAATTAAACCATATATAATAGTCATATATAATATTGAAAAGAAAAATCTAGGCTGCCACTTCTTGGTACGAATAAAATCGACAAGCCAAAGAATCCCCAGTGCACTTAGAAAGAAGAAAAATCCAAGCATAAACGTAGAATATAAAGGCAGCAATGTAATGGTAATAATATTTTTCCAGGAACGATCTCCATTCCTTATGTTTAAAAATGCCCATAAAGCAAGAGGCATACCCAAAATACTTAGCATCCCTGATGGCCAAAACGGGGTCAAGGCAAAAGTTAAGGCTACTCCAATTTTAATAAAAGAAGATCCGAGATCGTTAGTCTTTAAAACATGCTGTTTTAATAACAAATGCATACCTATAAAAGCAAATAGTCTTACAATTAGTTGATTAATACCATAAGCAACCATAGGTGGAAGCAATGAAAACAGTATAACAATCCCATAAAATTGAGAGTATAGAGCGTTTCTCGATAATTCCCCATTAATAATTTGTGGAATATTAGCATTTACTGAACCAAACATTTGGCCACTATTATTCAAGATTTTATACCAAGCTAGATTCGAGTCTAAATTATCTAGTACTAATAAATGAGCATTCTGACCTAGGATAAAGTATGGAGATACCCAAACTAGAATAATAAGAATTGATGTAATATACAGTTTTCTTTCAGATTTAAAAAACTTTAATAATCGATCCACTTTACCACCTCTGTATTAAAATTATTATCGGATATTTATAGTACAAGTCTTATCGCCATTTTGACTATCAATTTCACAGATTGACTATTATGAAATATAAGTTTTTAAATATGTATTTCTTATTAGTAAAAATGAAAAACTTTGTAATTGTATTAAGAACAGTTCCAAATATAACGGTTTCTTTTCTTTTTTTCATTGATTTTGGATTAAGATTGAACCTAGAAATTAGGGTTTAATATATTATTTACTGTTTTTAGATAAATGATAGTTTTTTAAGTATTTATTTAAAGGAATATATTAATGCTTCAAATTACTTTTCGTTCAATAAAATGTTAATTCCATTCCCTAAGTTTAATTTTTAATATAATTTATTTTGATATAAATAAACACATAAAAAAAAGATAATAAAATTATTAAAAAAGTTTGTAAGTATTGTCTTCATATTTTTATATCAAATAAAAAAATAAATATAATATTGCAAATTACCATTGTTATCAGAATTATTTGAGTAAATCAAAAAATAAATCATTTTGATTTGATTAAATTGATCTATATTTTTAGTTTTAATACTTGTGACATTTATAATACAATGGTATTGAGACATAATTACAATAATTTCAATTATCCTTCAATTGAATTAAATTTTTAGTGAACTAATAAAATTAAAACTATTACTTAAAAAAAGGCGTAAATAAAGATTCAAAAATTACAAATCATGCTTTTATAGCCCAACGCAATTTAGCAGAACGAGCACGAGGATTAATGTTACATTCTTCTACTGATGGTCGAATAGGACCGGGAGCTATTTCACGATAGATACCTTCACGAAAAAAGTGTTGAAAAGATTTTTTAACGAGACGATCTTCACCTGAATGAAAAGAAAGTATAGCAACTCGCCCACCAGGAGCAAGGGTAGCAGGAAGTTTTTCCAAAAATTCATCTAACACTTCTAATTCTTTATTAACATCTATTCGCAAGGCTTGAAAGCATCGTTGACATGATTTTTTAACTTCATCGTTCCGATTATTTTTCGGAATAAATTTCAGAGCATCTTTAATAATTTGTTGAAGCTGTGTTGTTGTTTGTATGTCTATTCCTTTTCTAATTTCGGAAATAATAGCTAAAGCGATTTCTTTTGAGTGAGGCTCATCTGAATTCTCTATTAGCATACCTTGTAATTCATATTGGGAAATATTTTTTAATCTTTCTGAAGCAGATCTACCTCTTTTAGGATTCAGACGTAAGTCTAATGGTCCTTCATTCTTATATGAAAATCCTCTTTCAGGATTGTCTATTTGCATAGAAGAGACACCTAAATCAGCTAAAACAAAATCGAGTGGCCCCGATTCCAAAACAATTTGATCTATATTGGAAAAGTTCATTTGCTTAATAGTTAAAATTTCAGAGCCATAACCTAATTTCTCTAAACGCTCTTGAGTGCGTGGCAATTCAATAGAATCAACATCAACTGCATACAAGTGACCTTTTGAATTTAAACATTTAAGCATCTCTAAAGTATGGCCACCATATCCTAGTGTTGCATCTAATCCAGTTTGTCCTGGAGTAATTTGTAAGAATTCTAATATTTCTTTAACGCAAATCGAAAGATGCATACCTGCAGGAGTACTCCCCTTTTGAATAACTTTTGTCACAGTATCAGCATATTTCTCTGGTTGCTGTTCCTTATATTTTTCTTTAAAGGTTTTAGGATGAGTGCCTTTATACCGAACACGTCGCTTGTGTTTTTGCTCTTCTTTATCCATTGTCTTTCTCCCACCTTTTTTAATGTTATTACAAGTCATATGATACCAAATTCAATTCATAAAAGCAAACTTGCAAAGAAGAAAATCTGTCAGAAAAATCATAACTTAAAGTTGAAGAGATTTAAAAATATTAACCCTATTGTATTTCATTGATTTCTTTAACTTTACATCTTCATAATTACTCTCGTGTATTTGTATTAAGCAAATTCACATTTTCTTCATTCTAATTGAAATGGCTTTATATTTAGTTTTATCATAATATTTAAAAAAATGGCACCATAAAAAGTAATAAAAGCCTTTTTGGAGGTAAATTTGGTGTACTTAAGCGAGATTTTCGATATAAAGAACATTTATAAGCAACATTATCTTGATATATAACAAAACAATATAAAGATAGGAGATCTTTTAATAGATTTAAATTTTTTTTTATTAGAAAATGAATGTCAAGATACTTTTCGTAAATTAATAAATATCTAAGATGATTATTCATCGTCTTTTTTTTAAAATTGCGCCCTCTTTTTCTAGATTAGACCAAACAACTTCTTTCAATGTCCAATTTCGAGTTTATCAAGAACATCTTTAAAGATGTTTTTGCTTGGATTATTCGTCTTAATGTTATACTTTTTTATTTAATTATCAAAAAATGTCTGATATAATTTAGTTATATTTGAATAGGATGTGGGATGTATGAAATTAAAAGATTTAATTAAAAAGTTTGTAAATAAAAATTATCAAGATGAAAATGATATGGCAAACCTATTAGAGATAGTTTATGATGTTGATGTTATGGATTTGCATACTTATGATGATGAAAAATTGATTTATAAGTCTTACCTAAAATTCAATGACAGAAAAAAAGAACTGGCTTTTAATGAACTTTTGAAACAAGTTAAAACAATAGATCAAAATAAAGTAACTATGTTTAAAAACATGTTAAATATCGAAAATACCAATATCTATATAAAGGCGCTCTTTCAGTCTTTGGGAATAGAAGAGGAAAATGAAATCAATAAAGAAATTAAATTGGACATCAGAGTGAATTTGTATGACTTGCTTAAGGAATTGATTACCGTTAAAAGAATTGGTCATTTTACAATAAAGGATAATACATCTATTTTATACGAAGCTATAGAAACTGATAATGACAAAATTGTAAAAGCCTTTATCACTAATAGGGAATTGAATTTAAATTATTATAATTATTTCAAAGAAAATTTTTTATTTTTTGCTGCTCAAGTTAACGCGATCAAAGTATTTCGGACACTATATGAATACGGTATAGATATTAACTCACGTAACTGTCATATGGAAACTATTCTTCATAAAGCCCTTTATAATAAGTCTTATGATGTTGCCAAATTTATCATTGATTTAAAAATAGGAATTAACAAGAAGGATGGTATTGGAAATACGCCTTTAATCATCGCATCAACCAGCAATTTTGAGATGTTTAAATTACTGATTGAAAAAAGAGCAAAAATTAAAGTTGAGAATAAGTTTAAAGAATCACCAATAAAACTCTCCATTCGGTTTAATCAGATGGATACCCTCAAATACTTGCTTGAAAAGAAAACAAAAGTAAGTGATAATATACTATTTTATGGAGCGATGTATGATCAGCTTGATCCTTTTCAATATTTACTACAATATCATCCTGATATAAATATAAAAGACAAGTATCAAGTTACGCTTTTACATATCGCAGCCAGAAATAACAGTGTTAAAATAGGTGAGTTTCTGATTAATAAAGGATTAACAGTTGATGCATTATCAAAATCAGGTCTAACTCCTTTACATATAGCTTCACTCAATCGCTCAATAAAATTTGCCAAGCTTCTTATAGATAATCACGCGAATGTCAATTTACAAGATAATAATGGATATACACCATTACATTATGCAATTCAAAAAAGAGATGATGAGATGATTCAATTGTTAATTGAATCTGGCGTAAATCCCAATACACAATACAGTGACGGTTACACCGCCCTACATTATGCTACAGCAAATGATAAGTTGGAATTGACTAAATTTTTAATAAAAATGGGAGCTGATGTTAATTTAAAGACAAGAATGTCTATATCACCTTTATATAATGCACTTCATGTTAAGAATAAGGATATTATTAAATTTTTAATAGAAAATAAAGCGGATATCGAAACTACAACCAAGAAGGGTTATACACCATTATTTGTATCAATAATGCAAGAGCTTGAAGAAATCAGTGAATTGTTAATTAAAAAAGGAGCTGATTTGAACAAAGTATATGCACAATCTAAAACAGCTTTGCATGAGGCAATTATTAGGAAACAGGTTAATATCACAAAATTATTAATTGAACACGGAGCAGACATCAATGCGGTCACCGAAAAAGGGAATACCACCTTAATACTAGCGGTTTTATCTGGATTAGAAGAAATCTGTGAACTGTTAATTGAAAAAGAGGTTGATGTAAATAAAATAACTGGAGAAATGCGCAATGCACTATCTGAGGCCGTTATTAAAAAAGAGATTCCTATCACCAAATTATTAATTGAACATGGTGCAGATATTGATGTCGTGACGATATTAGGGTATACTCCGCTCTTTCATTCTATTACTAAAGAGTGTGAAGAAATCAGTGAATTGTTAATCAAAAGAGGAGCTGATTTGAACAAAGTATATGTACAATCTAAAACAGCACTGCATGAGGCAATTATTAGGAAACAAGTTAATATCGCAAAATTACTAATTGAAAACGGTGCAGACATCAATGCGGTAACTGAAAAAGGAAATACTCCCTTAATATTAGCAGTTTTATTTGGATTAGAAGAAATCTGTGAACTGTTAATTAAAAAAGAAGCTGATGTAAATAAAATAACTCGAGAAATGCGCAATGCACTATTTGAAGCAATTATTAAAAAAGAGATTCCTATCGCAAAATTATTAATTGAACATGGTGCAGATTTAGATGCTGTGACGATATTAGAGTACACTCCCCTCTTTCATTCTATTACTAAAGGGTGTGAAGAAATCAGTGAATTGTTAATCAAAAAAGGAGCTGATTTGAACAAAGTATATGTACAATCTAAAACTGCACTGCATGAGGCAATTATTAGGAAACAGGTTAATATCGCAAAATTACTAATTGAACATGGCGCAGACATCAATGCGGTAACTGAAAAAGGAAATTCTCCCTTAATATTAGCAATTTTATCTGGATTAGAGGAAATCAGTGAACTGTTAATCAAAAAAGGAGCTAATGTCAAAAAAGCACTAAATGAAGCAGTTATCAGGAAACAAGAGCAAACAATTAAGTTACTGATTGAAACTGGTGCAGATATCAATTTAGTCAAATCTAAAAGATAATTATACAAAACCCTTAGTTTATTTCTTATAAACTAAGGGTTTAATATTAATTAGTTAAAATAATAGTTTGATTTTGAATATGAATATTTATAGTAACTGGAAAATGCTAATAAATTATTACAATCTGTCTTTCAAAGTTTTAAAAAATGAGATTTCTAATTTTATGCTGTCTTTCAATCGATATGCTTTTATCGTTAATTATTCAGTTTCGTTTCTAAATATTAAGGATACTTTTATAAAACATTTTTCAATAAAGGAATTTTACGGAAGATAAAGTGGGCAATAGCAAAGCATAAGGGAACACAAATAACAGAAAGAATGAGCCATTTTACGATTGGTGGGAAATCAAGTGACTTGAAAAATAGTGTGATGGCGACAATTATTAGAGGATGAAACATGTAAACGGTAAATGAATTATCCGACAATGTTTTGATAAACTTACTCTGGTGGTTGAATTTTTCTCTAAAGACAGTTATCAATCCTATACACATAGCAACAGCTACAAACGATTCCCAAATAGAATATCCTGCGCTTTCCCAGGTAAACCCTCCGTTAAGGGAGGTAGTCACTCCTCCTGAAACAGCGCTAGTAAATACAACTAACACAAACCAACTGAAAAAGCCCAAGACAATTGCCCAAATTAGCCACCGTTTCCCGGTTTTATAACTAATGCTTGAGAAGAGGTTATTCCTGTATGCGATAATACCTACGATAAAAAGAGCGATGTATGATGCGAAAAAAGAGAATTGCATATTCAAGATACTTGTTCCAATTGGTTGAATAATTCTGATTAGAAAAGCACAGACAGAAATAATCAGAATCAAGATGACTGCGTTAACAAATGATGGCGTAATTCGCAAGCTATTAGAATTTAGAAAAAATTTATGAACAAATAGACGCACTAATCCGTAGATTAGTGAAAAGAAAAATAACGCCACCACAAACCACATTACTCCTGTACCTGAAAGAAAATCAGAAATGTTAAAACTCGTCAATTTCTGGTTAAGTTCTACAATGCCAATGAACGGATTTATGATCACCATATAAATAAGTGCAGGAATGATTAGACGATAAAATCTATCTTTAATAAACTGACCGAAGCCTTTCCTGTCATAACTGATTGCCGTGAAATATCCGGCTACTAAAAATAATAACCCCATGAAATACCCTTGTTGAAATGATAGGTAGAATGCGAACCAAATAGTCGATAATGTGTCCAAATTCTTAACTTCATTGTAATACCAACTACCAAAACCACTGTATGTCACTGCTAGGTGATGCATGACAACAAATACAATCATCAATAATCTTAAATTATCGATGTAAAATAACCTTTCCTTTACCTTCTCCATTTCATTTTCCTCCAATTCGTTTAGTTAACAAGTAATTAATTGATATCTATAAGACAATATTCCATCTTATACTAACGTTTTACTTCAACAGTTTAGTAAGAAAATCATTTAATAAATCCATGAATATTTTTGTGTGCATTTAAAAAACATTTTCCACATACTGATAGTATATCTTCCTATTTAGCATGAGAATTTTTTTACAAATCGTAATGACAACTTATAAGATTAATAAGCTCTGAAAGTGAAAGACCAAGTTCTTTATAATACGCGATATCTTTTTTCAGTTTTTCAATTACCATTTCATCCCGCTTCCTATCCCGCTCACCAGGTAGAAATGATGCCACAAAGCACCCTTTTCCAACCATCGTGTAAATAAAGCCTTTACGTTCTAATTCTTCCCAGGCTTTTTTTACGGTAATCACGCTAATTCTAAGTTCTTTAGCAACTGTCCGAATTGGCGGCAAGCAAAAATCCCTTTCTAGCTCGCCTTTGATAATTTGTGCAGAAATTTGCGCAAACATCTGTTGGTATATCGGTTTCTCTGATGTGTTTGAAATTACTATATTCATTGGCTACAAGTCTACCTTTTCAAAATTTTTTGCCGCTTTTTTATAGGAGATTGCACTCATCAGGATAAAGATCACTATTCCGACAAATAGTACAATTAACTGGCTTAATATATGCTGTGTCCCTAATGTATTTAAATCGTTCTTAAAAAATGGAATATAAGAAACAGCAAATTCAATGACGATAACATACATTACTGCTGCTACAGTGATATAAAGAATAGGCTTGGTTGTTTTATAGGCTGTTTTATAAAACATCGGCAGAAAAATAATATTTAATATCGCATACATAATAAATCCGAATCCAAAAAAAGCAACGTTTGCATACATTGAGCCTATGTTATCTTTATAGATTGATATGTTTCTTATGAATGCACAAGGTATTGCCGCCACAACCTGCAAAAGCTCGAGTGCAACAACAGTATAAACCCTTGCTCGTACAACATCTCTTTTCCGATTGGGTAAAGAGACAGTGAATAAGACATCTTGATTTCCTTTGCCTTGTGCAAATATAACAACAATCGAAGAGACTGCATACACTAAAACTATTAACCATGGGTAAGAGGCAATCATCATTATAATGTCTAAAAAAGGAATAACAAATATAATTGGATGAAGTGCTAGTTTGAATTCCTTATATAATAAATTTTTCATCATAATTGCTCCTTTTCAAAATAAATCATGATAGATTCAATATTTGCGGGAGATATTTCCAAGTTTTTACCAGCATTCAAGTCTTCCGTTTTGATAAGCCCTGAAAATCCGAACGAATTTTTCTTACATCCGATTAGTTTATGCTGCAGTTCTTCCGAAAGTTGCTCGTTAGTTCCTTTAACAATTTTGTAAGAATCTAAAAATTCATCTTTTTCAGTACTTGCGATAATTTCTCCATTTTTTATATATGTTATAAAATCAGCGCATTTCTCAAGATCAGAGGTAATCTGAGTGGAAAATAAAATGCTCATTTCCCCGCCTTCTATAAGTTCCTGAAATAATTCCAGCAATTCATCCCGCGAAATAGGATCAAGCCCGCTCGTAGGTTCATCTAATATCAATAGCTGTGCATGATGAGACAAAGCTAAAGCAAGTGCATACTTAGATTTCATCCCACTCGATAATTCATCTATTCGTTTATTAGAATCCAAATCAAACCTTTTAAGATAACTTTCATATACTTCATCGTCCCATTTATCGTAAAATCGTTTGATTACACTTGTCACTGTCTTAAGCTTATGTTTGGGATAATAACTTACCCCCTCTAACATAAAACCGATTTTTTGTTTATTGAATAATTCATCATTTAAAAAGTCATCACCAAAAACAGATACAACACCACTATCAAAATTCACCATGTTCAGTATAGCCTTAATTGTTGTGGTTTTTCCCGCTCCATTGCGACCAATGAAACCCATGATGTATCCTTTCTCAAGTGTAAAAGATACGTTTTTCAATTCAAATTTCTCATACTTTTTATTTAAATTTTGAACAGATAAAATCTCCATCTGTGTACCTCCTTAAAAATTGTGTATATCGTATATGTACAATATAACGCTTTGGTTAATTTTTGTCAAGAGTAGACTTAAAATACATCTAAAAATAACTAAAGTGCATTTTATCTTTAAAACAAATATGTAATTTATAAAATTCAAATTTTTTTTAATTATCCAATTACAAGTAATTACATTTTATCCTTTAGAATAATCTATTCTTTTGCTAATGAAGGAAAACACGCTACATTGCTATCATTCACTTTTATACTTTGATTTTAATATACTTCCATACCCTAAATCTAATACACGATGTAAATATAATAATGAACCCTATTATAGAAACTAATGTATTCTATTTTTTAAAGTAATTGTAGGGATAAAGATTAGTCATTTTAGAGGAATTAGGATATGATTCTGTACTAGTAATCTAATTTTTTAATTTGATTGTGTCAATAAGAAGTTACCGTTTTAATAAACAACTTTAATAAAAAAATCTCGACTAAATCGAGATTTTTTTAGTATACGTGATGCTAATAAAATAATCATGGGTATCGAGGTTGACTGTAACCTAACCTAGTGGTCGTAAAATTTCAATTTACTTTAGGTTTTTTTCGAGACCCTAAATTTAATTCTGGCATCTGAAATTTTCTTTTTTGTGCTTTACACTTTTTCTAAAATATTAGATGCATTTCATTTTTCAATTTTTTTACATATAATTTTTGGTCCATCACTCATTAGATTATTTTTTTTAATCATTAATAATCCTCTACTAAAAAGTGATTATATAAAAGAAAGTATTTTATATTAAATCAATCCATCTTTTTTTATTATTTGTACAAATGCGTTTACAACATCAGCATCATACCAAACACCTGAATAACTAATAATTTCATCTACTGCTTCTTGAATTGTAAATGCCTTTCTATAAGGACGCTCTGTAATCATTGCATCATATGCATCAGCAACAGCGATAATCCTAGCCTCAAGATAAATTTCATCGCCTTTTAGTCCTTTAGGATATCCTGAACCATTAATCTTCTCGTGATGCTGCATTACCATACCACTAACATCAACATATTTGATTTTCTTGACATACTTTGCACTATTAACGGGATGTTTTCTAATATCACGAAATTCATCAAGTGTTAACTTTTCGGTTTTCTTTAAAATATCATCATCAATATTAATCTTCCCTAAATCATGAAATATCGCCGCAACAGCTAATCCTGTGATTCTATCCCGGTCTAAATGCATTTCTACCGCAATTTTCACGGATATATTTTGTACTCTACCACAATGTTCGCAAGTATATTTATCCTTTTTATCAATTTCCTCGTTTATTTTATGTAATTTTAATGTTTCGCTTAAATAATGAAAAATGGGTTGTGGTGAAACAAACAATAACTTCACTTTTGTGATGGCTTTAAAAATACAAGGCTTGTTAAGTTTTTTTGTATAAAAATAGTCTCCCGATTTTATAATAATGGACTCGTCATTATCTGAAAAATATTCTAGTTGCCCCTCTAAAACGTAAAAGAATTCTAATAATGCTAATTCATCTTCATTTGGATAAATGTCAAATGAAGCCTGGGCGTTTAATTCTTGTAACATGACTTCAAAGCCCCCGTCTGATGCTAATAATTTTAACTCTGATTGTACTAGAGTTACTTTATCTAACTCTTCACTTCCATCAAAAATTGCTAAACCTCTTTTTTTCATAAAACTATCCTCCCAAATTTTTATTTATTAATTCTATATATAATTATATATATAATTACATAAACTTACAATATAAAACAGTAAAATTTAAAATATGATTCAAAAATAGATAAATTTCAGAAAAACTTAAAAGTTGATTTTTAAACATAATGGATATTCACAGATAGATATTGGAAAGATAACAGACAAATCATTAGAAGAATTAATTAATATTAGTAGTACTTTTTTATAAGTTATTTTTTTTCATTAAGCACCTTGCCTCTTTTTTTATGAAATAATAATCTTAATCATAAACTTGATTTGGGGAATATCAAAAAAACTCTTTAGCGTATATAGACTAAAGAGTTTCTTTGATAAGGAAATATATAGAATTCATTATATAAATAGATACTTATAGGTTTAATTTGTTTTAGATTCTTTATTTTTAATTAAAATGACAATATAAATTCCATAAATTAAAAATGCGATAAAAGGAATTATGACAGTAAGAAAATTTGCCGCAAAAGGGTTCTTAAATTGTTTTATAAATATATTAATAGAAGTAAATAAACTCCAATTAATAAGTGTAAATATTAGTATAATGATAAATATACCAATTTTGTCTAATTTCAAATTTTTATATGCCCATAAAAGTATGTAACCGCAAACTTGTCCCATGAATAAAAATACGAGGATTTTTAAAAAAGAGAGATCATATTTTAATTGGGTAAAAGCTAACCACTCCGCAAATAGAATGATTAATAATTGAATTACGGATGCTATGAAAAAATGAATTGTGTAATAAAGTTTCAAAATATCAGCTCCTATCTTTCTTAGTAATATTATTAACACTTTTCCATTTATTAATTATAATTAATATAATAATTTTTTTGATATTAATTATTCAAATGTTAGCATTATTTCTAAGATCGTATTTTAAATGAGAAATCATATAATAACTGCCTCATATCTAACTTTCATTTTCTATTTCTATATCTAATGATATTTCTCTATATGATCCTTCTAATACATAGCTAGTATAATGTGAAGAGTTGTATGCATTAATAGCGCATCGGTTCTGTTAAGGGTTGCAGCCAACAAGGGCAATTTTTACTTAACACATTAAATTTGATTATTTAAAAAAATATAAATATAGATATAGTAACTCTTGTAGTCTATAATAGAACTTAAAGAGTTTTTTGATACATTAACCGGATTATTGATTTGATTAATCTTTATGCAAAATTGAAAAACCGATAAATTATTATAAAGGATGATAATATGAAAAGAAATATTAAACTAACTATCGCTTATGAAGGCACTAGATATAAAGGATTTCAAAGATTAGGTGATGAGGATAATACTATTCAAGAAAAAATAGAAAAATGTATATCACGCTTATTAGATGAAGATATCAAAGTTATAGGAGCCTCAAGAACTGATGCAGGAGTACATGCATTAGACCAAATTGTTAACTTTCAAACCCAAAATGAGATGAGTATGACTGAAATACAGTTAAACTTAAATAAATTTTTACCTGAAGATATCATTATTAGAGATATCGAAGAAGTTCAGTTAAACTTTCATAGTCGCTATTGGATTAATAACAAGACCTACCTTTACCGAATTTATACTGACATTATCCCACCCTTATTTGAAAGAAATTTCGTTTATTATTTAGGAAAACAATTAGATATAAATAAAATGAAAGAAGGCGCTAAATTATTAATTGGTGAAAAAGATTTTCAAGGTTTTTGTAAAAAGAATATGAAGAAGAGTTCAGTAAGAAATGTCTACAACATTGAATTTGTACCAACAAATACCGAATTACAAATATTTTTTACCGCAGATGGTTTTTTATATAACATGGTGCGGATAATTGTAGGAACTCTAATTGAAATTGGACTAAATCAAAGAGACATAAATTCGATAAATGAAATCCTTTCAAGTGGTATAAGAGCTGAGGCTGGTTATTTAGCACCAGCCCAAGGATTGATCTTATATAAAAATTATTTCAAGAAATAAGTAAGTTTTCCCTGAATAATTCACCTAAATCTAAACATAGGATTTTACCTATGTTCTTTTAATACTTTATAAAAAATTGATTTGAAGCTAAATATATACCTTAATTAGCAAGTCTTTGAACAATTTGACTAGGAGTTAAACTTAAGAATCCGGTTGATTAACTATTTCAATTATTATCTTTTTTTCTTCTATACTTAATTTTCATTTAAGTTCGTTGCGTTTTACTAAAGTACGTTGGTCTTCATCTGGTGGTAAAACACTTCTCCAACGTTGCAATGTCCTTAAACTCATTACCGCTTATTTTGGCATGATGACTCTTAAAAAACACCTTGACAATAAAAGACATCCGTCCATAATTAAAACTAATAGTAACATATTAAAAATTAACGCTATAAAATCAATCAGAGAATTTTTTATCAAAAAAATTTGAAAGACCAATTTTTAGAGTGGATACTTTAAGCATATTTGGTCTCATTCAAAATTTACATCATTTTTTACTATCAATTTCATATTTTTACTCATGACGTGAAGGAAAGCATTATTGTTAATAATCAATTTTATTAATTTAAGATAATGGATGGGAAAAATTTCGAAATCTGATAATTTCACAGGAATCTTATAAATCCCACCATCCATTTCATATTCTAAAAATTCAGCATTATAAATACTGTATTATCAGTTAGCACACCGACTTGGTGATATAATTGATTAGAATAATTCCCTTCTTTTGTACCAACATCCAATAGATATACCCATCAAATCTTACCCATGAAGTAGCATCCTAGGTCAATTCGCTAAATCAAAAATTTGCGTTTCTATTCTTTTTTTTGTAAATAAATTTCAGCACTTATTCGGGTTATTCTAGTCCCAATGATCTTGAATTTTTTTCATTTGCACCTCTCATTTGCTAAACATCTTTATATTAAATATGTGTTTAATTTTACAAAAGTCGAGGTAGAAATTATTTTATATAAAAAAATTCAATAAAAAAACGTATATATTTGGAGGACTCAACGGATTGTTGAGTCATTCAACGAAGTAGTGATTGAATAAATTATCAATTATAATATAATGACATCAAGGAGGAATATTATGGATTATTTTAAAATTGGAGAATTTCTAAAAGAACTAAGAATTGAAAATAAGTTAACACAAAAAGAAGTCGCAGAAATTTTAGTTGTAACTCCCCAAACTATATCCAAATGGGAATTAGGAACCAGTTTGCCGAGTATTGATATGCTACAAGCATTAAGTCAGGTCTTTCATGTTACAGTAGATGAAATTATTAATTGTAAATTGGATGATATAAATGGTAAAAATAAATCAAAATTTGATTCCAAAAACTCACTCTCTTTTCTTCTTTATTTATTATTATTTACGATTGGTATTTTGCTTTGTTTTGTTAATTATTTAGTAGTAGATTCTAGGTCAATAGAAATGGGTCCACTTAATTTTCTAGTACAGGAATACAGTGATCAAATCCCGATATCAGTTAAATTAGGAAATTGGCCAGTTTTAATTCTCACTATCTTTTTGCCAGTATTACTTGCTACACTTCATGTATTAGATAAAAGAAAACAAATTCTTTTGTTTATAGACGTACTTTCAATCCTATTATTAATTACATTTTTAGTACCGGTTATTACTTCACCGGGATTTATTAATGTTGACATTGGTCTCATGCTTCATATTATCTATACTTTATTGATGATATTGTCAACCATCATTACACTGTCTTATTTAAAAATAGACATTTATCGGTTGATTAATAATCATAAAAGGGAATTTATCAGTTCTATCATATTAATTTTAATAACGATCGCATTACCATTTAATTATTATGATCATGGATATTATTATTTCAGAACATCAGAACATGTAATGTTATTCTTTATGTTAGTTGCCCCCTGTATCATGATTTATGAAACAATTCAAGGTTCAAAATTTTTCGCAACATTATTCTATCTAATTTTAGGAATTTCTTTAATATTTAGTAGTTTAGTGAATATATTTAATGATGGATTACTGATTTGTTCATTTATGCAGCTTATTTATTTATTATTCTTAGCAGTACCATTCTATAAGCAAAAAAGGTTCAGTAACAATTTACAAAAAATTAAACTATTAAGTAATTTTCTATATTTAGAAATTATATCCTTAGTTATCTATTTATTTTATTATGTAAATCCAGGTGATATATTTTTCTCGATAAATACAGATGATATTGTATTTATCACAACGACTAGAGTCGGTAAATTCTTTCATTTGAATATTATTATTCTATTAATTGCGATGATAATTAGATTAGCTAATTTTAAACTAACAACAAAAATGATCGATTTAATATGGATTATATGGGTAGGATATTTTACTCAAGGTATATTATTTGATTATGTATTAAATAAAAACTATAAAACAACAGATGGTATTTTTCTTTTTATTCCACCTTTATTGATTTTTCTATATATCTTCTTTCAATTAATAAACTTCATTAAAAATGATAAATCAACAAAAATACGAAAATGGTAACTATTTTATTTTATATTATTATTAGTATAATTGTTATTGAATTAGGTGGTCATTTTATATATCATTCTCAAACATTAAATACTAATCCTACAACGACTGGGAATGACTATTACCCTAATAAAAGAATTGATTATGAAACATTTAATGCATTAGATTTATCAAATCAAACCATTTATTATTATAAAAGTTATTATAATGAAGATTATTATAAAGATGATGGTAAAATTAATTGGTTTAAAATATTAGATTAAAATCAACAATTATTACACTCAATAGCGGATTATTATCATAATTATGATTTAACATTTGATGATAAAGACATTGAATTAGAAAATGATAAAACAAGTAATTTAATATTAAAATACGATGATGGAATAGATCCAGTCATCACAAAAGAAATATCTATTATGTATATTGATGTCATAAAAAATATTGATGGAACATTATCAAACATATTACCTGAGCAATTTCACTTCTCACAAATTGAAAAAGATGAAAACAATGATTATACAGATGACTATAGAATTGATTTTGAAACTTTTGATAATGATTATTACTTACTTGCAATATATGGTAATCACGACACTGATATTCGCTACTATACAAAATATACAGATCGACAAACCTATTATTTTAATAATATTCCATTTGCGACAGTATGGAAAGATAATTTGGATTTTCGTGTTGATATCATCGATTCTTTAGATCCAAATCAAAGTAAGACTAATACCACAAAATATTTCGTATATCTAGTTGATATAATCTCTGGTTATAGTACTACGTTTCTAAATTTATACAATCTAACAGCCTATTGTGAAGACCATACTATTAATGGGATGATTTATGATATAGAATATGAGATTATGATGAAGTCACTAATAATTTAAATGTTAAATTACATATTGATAATCAAGTTCAAACCATTGATATTGAAAAGTCTTTTATAGTTGAAGCAAATGATGTGACACATTCATATACAGAAGATAATTTAGATTATAATATTGATGTAACAAGAGTATCTGATAAGGTAGTGAACATCACATTTACTAGTAAAAAAGTATAGTGATGCATTCATATTCATTAAGCGCAGACAAATATGGGTTATAAATTGGAATAGAGGATATTTATCATACTAAAAGATGGCTTTATGATTTTATAAATCCATCTTTTTAATATTCGTAGTAGTTAACTCATTTAAAATGCTAATAACTAAATTCAGCAATACTAAAGCAATAGTCTTTTTAATAAAATGAATAAATAACTTGACACTGAGATAAATAAGATAATTAAAGGCAGTGTATAATTACGCACCTATTGTAGTAATCCTTTCAAGGATTGTTATACAAAAGAATAATCCTAATTGGAAAGGTTCTGGAGTGCATGAACTAATCCTACAACGCATTATTTCTAATGTGACACTGTATTTATCAAGAGATACTTCAAAAGCCTTTTTAATTATTTATGAATAGAAACATCAGAACGGTATGTACTCATATCTTTCTTTATGTTCATAGAGTGAGTAAATTGAATAATCTTGTATATCCTTACTCGAAATGCGTTTCTGAGTGAGTCTTTTAGTATGTCTATGGAATATTTAAAATGAATATATTAAATTTTAGCAACGTATTGTCGAATTTTGAAGTACGAAAAATATAGCAATTTTAATTTTTTCTGTATGTTAATGATATAATTAGATTAATTTAAATAACTGGGGTGATCTAAGATTAAAAAATTATCATTTATTTTAATAGTTTTATTTTTATTAATAGCCACTTTCGGATGTGGGAAAAGTAAACAATTTACCATTACCTTTAACAGTAATGGTGGTACTGTTGTTTCTTCTATTACACAAAATTCTAAGACAACCATTACTATGCCAGATAATCCTACAAAATTGGGTTATAATTTTGGAGGATGGTATAGTGATAGTGAATTAACAAATTCTTATTCTTTTTCTCAAATGCCAGCACAAAACATCACTTTATTTGCTAAATGGACAGTAAATCAATATACAATCACATTTGAAAGTAATGGTGGAAGTGCAGTTTCTTCTATCACTGATAATTATAATTCCACTGTATCACAGCCAAGTGATCCAACTAGAGCTGGTTATACTTTTGATGGCTGGTATAGTGATAATAATCTAACTAATTCTTATACTTTCAATACAATGGCGGCTCAAAATATTACTTTATATGCCAAATGGACAGTAAATCAATATACAATTACATTTGAAAGTAATAGTGGAACTGTTGTTTCTTCTATTACTGATAATTATAATTCAACTGTAACGCAACCAAGTAATCCAACTAGGGATGGTTATACTTTTGATGGTTGGTACAGCGATATTGACTTAAATAATCCTTATACTTTCAACACAATGCCAGCTCAAAACATCACTTTATATGCCAAATGGACAGTAAATCAATATACAATTACATTTGAAAGTAATAGTGGAACTGTTGTTTCTTCTATTACTGATAATTATAATTCAACTGTAACGCAACCAAGTAATCCAACTAGGGCTGGTTATACTTTTGATGGTTGGTACAGCGATATTGACTTAAATAATGCTTATACTTTCAACACAATGCCAGCTCAAAACATCACTTTATATGCCAAATGGACAGTCAATCCATATACAATCACATTTGAAAGTAATAGTGGAACTGTTGTTTCTTCTATTACTGATAATTATAATTCAACTGTAACGCAACCAAGTAATCCAACTAGGGCTGGTTATACTTTTGATGGTTGGTACAGCGATATTAACTTAAATAATCCTTATACTTTCAACACAATGCCAGCTCAAAACATCACTTTATATGCCAAATGGACAGTAAATCAATATACAATTACATTTGAAAGTAATAGTGGAACTGTTGTTTCTTCTATTACTGATAATTATAATTCAACTGTAGCTCAACCAAGTAATCCAACTAGAACATGTTATACTTTTGGGGGTTGGTATAGCGATAATAATTTAGTTAACCCTTATACTTTCAATAAAATGCCAGCTCAAAACATCACTTTATATGCCAAATGGACAGTAAATCAATATACAATTACATTTGAAAGTAATAGTGGAACTGTTGTTACTTCTATTACTGATAATTATAATTCAACTGTAACGGTACCAAGTAATCCAACTAGAACTGGTTATACTTTTGAAGGTTGGTACAGCGATATTGAATTAAATAATGCCTATACTTTCAATACAATACCAGCTCAAAACATCACTTTATATGCCAAATGGAATTTTGTACCATCTGAAGATTTGGAATACCAAATATCTATTGGTGGTAATTATTATTCAATTACAGGTTATTGTGGTTCAGATAGTGTTATCTATATACCTAATTTTTATAATAATCTTCCTGTATTAATTATTGATAATGGAGCGTTTGAATATTTAGATATAGCCTCAATCATTTTTGAAGATAATAGTCAACTCACAACAATAAGTGATGACGCCTTCTATTCTTCTTCATTGACCGATATCACCATTCCTGCAAGTGTAACAAAAATTGGCAAGTACGCATTCGAGGATAGTAATTTAGAAACAATTAATTTTGAAGAAGGTAGTCATCTTATATTGATTGATATGTATGCATTTAGGAATACTTATATAACAAACATCACTATACCTAATAGTGTTAAAACAATTGGGGAAGAGGCATTTTATGATACTTTATTAACAAACATTACAATACCTAGCAGTGTCACATCAATAGGTTCTACTCCATTTGATGCTAGTAGTATTCTTAGTATAAATGTAGATGAAAATAATCCAATCTACAAATCAGTTAATGGTGTATTATTTAATAAAAACTTAACTATCTTAATTGAATTTCCTGCTGGAGTAACAGGAACTTATATAGTTCCTAATACTGTTAATGAAATTAGCGAATATGCTTTTTATATTTCTCAATTAACAAGCGTTATAATACCTAATAGTGTTAATACCATACGCGAAGGAGCATTTGAGGAATCAGAATTATCTGAGTTAAGATTTACTGGTATGACACCACCTATATATGAAGATTATGCATTTGATTCTTATGAAAATGTAACAGCGTATGTTCAATATGATGCCTTAGATATCTATCAAAGTACTTATGATGGTTTATTTTATAGTATCGAGCCATTCTTTAATGTAACATTTAATACCAATGGTGGAAATACAATTGATCCAATTATAGTAGATAATAATAAGCAATTAACTATTCCATCTGACCCGATTAAGAGTCTTTATAGATTTGCGGGTTGGTATACTGATAGCGACTTAACAATAGCGTTTGACTTTGATACGTTAATAACAGATTATATCACATTATACGCTAAATGGTCATACATATCATCTGATGGATTAGAGTATCAATTATCAGATGATCATACATATTATATAATTTCGGGATATAGCGGTACAGACACTGTTATTTACATTTCAAGTTACTATGATAATCTTCCTATATTAGAAATTGGTGATAGTGCTTTTTATGATACTTCTATTACATCAATCATATTTGAAAATACAAGTCAACTAAATACAATTGGTGATAGTGCTTTTTATGGAAGCACATTAACTAATATTACTTTACCATCTAGTGTTACAGTTATAGACAATGAAGCTTTCTCTAATAGCACTTTACAAACCATTACATTTGAACCGGATAGTCAACTTTCGGCAATTGGAAATTATGCATTTTTTAATACCTTATTAACGAATATCTTTATTCCAACAACAGTTACATTAATTGGCGATTATGCTTTTGCAGAAAGTGCATTAACAGATATTACTATTCCTAATAATGTTACTGTAATTGGTGATTATGCATTTAGTAATTCTCAATTAAGAACTATTAAATTTTTAAGTACAACACCACCTATTTGCACTAATACAATATTTACAGGTCTATCAAATATCTCAATTTATGCTTTAATGGCATCAATTGATATTTATAAAACAGCATTAAGTGATTATGCATCTTCTATCAATCCTTTGTACACAATCACATTTGAAAATAATGGTGGCAGTATTACTGATAGCAACATTGTAGAAGAAAATGGAACCGCTACTATTCCAATTACACCTACGAAAGATGGTTATACCTTTAATAAATGGTACTTAGATAGTGGTTTAACACTAGAATTTGACTTCAGTACACCAATTACAAATGATTTAACATTATATGCAGAATGGACGATTAATCAATATACAGTCACATTTGATACACATGGTGGAAGTGACATTGATACACTAACAGTCAATTATCAAACAATAATCGCTATACCTCTTGACCCAACTAGAGATTATTATCAATTTGATGGCTGGTATACTGATAGAGATTATTCTATAGAATATGATTTCAGTTTACCTATTAGGCTTAATACAACTATATATGCTAAATGGAGCATTATAGCAACAAATGATTTATCTTATACTTTATCAAGTGATGGAGAGTCCTATATAATTTCTAAATATACCGGTTCTGCTACAGTCATTTGTATACCTAGTTATTATGATGGACTTCCTGTTTCAGCTATTGCTAATTTTGCATTTATTAGTTTACCAATAGAATCTGTTTTATTTGATGATAATAGCCAAGTGACAACTATAGGTGATTTTACATTTATTAATACTTTAATAAGTAGCGTAACTATACCTAGTAGTGTGTCATCAATTGGCATCATGTCATTTAACAATTCTAATTTAATGAACATCAATGTAGATGATAATAATCCATATTACTTATCAGATAATGGTATCGTATTTTCTAAAGATTTGTCAACTTTAATCATGTTCCCATTAGGTAGAACTGGTACTTATACAGTTCCTAATACAGTTAGAACTATTTATATTTGGGCATTTGGTAATTCGAACTTAACATCAATACTATTTGAAGATAACAGTCAACTTACCTTAATTGATAGCTTTGCTTTTAATACTTCACTAATAACAACCATAACACTTCCAAGTAGTGTAACAACAATTGGTGATGATGCATTTGGATATTCTCAATTAGAATCTATTTCTTACGAAGATAACAGTCAACTTAAAACTCTAGGAGAATACGTATTTGAGTTCACACCATTAACAACCATCAATATTCCTAGTAGTGTAATATCAATAGGTGATTTTACTTTTTATGATACTCCAAATTTAAGAAGTATTACAGTTGATGAAACTAATTATTATTTTACTTCTGAAAATGGTGTCTTATTTAATGATGGTTTCTCTAATTTAGTAAAATGTCCTGAAGCAATAACTGGCTCATATATTGTACCTGAAAGTGTTTTAACGATTGGTACTTATGCATTTTCACATTCTCAGTTAACAAGTATAACTCTACCCGAAAATTTAACTGAGATTATGGATTTTGCATTTGAATACTCACAAATTATAAGCATTACTATTCCTAGTAGTACTACAAGTATTGACTGGCGCGCATTCAGTCATTCGGAAATTCAAGAAATAAGTTTTGAAAATGGAAGTGAGCTTCAATATATCGGCCAATATTCATTCGAGTATACTCAATTAACAAGTATTACTATACCAAGTTCTGTGATACAAATTACTGGAGGCGCATTCTCTAATACTGAATTAACAACAGTTACATTTAATGGCACAACACCTCCTCATTGTTATGTATTGTTTGATGATATTACAGATATAACTATATATGTGCCATTTACCTCACTTGATTTGTATAAAACGACATTTTCAGCCTATGAAACGGCTATCAAGCCATTTTATACAGTCACATTTGATACAAATGGTGGAATCACTATTAATTCATTAACACTCTATTCTATTGCGCCCATATCAGAAACAATTATTCCAACTAAAGATGGGTACCTATTCAGTGGTTGGTATACAGATACTGATTTAACAACAGAATTCGATTTTATCACCCCAATCACAAGTGATTTAATTTTGTATGCAGCTTGGAATTAACAACTAATTAAAATATAAATTTAACCTGATAGATTTATTCAATTATGGATTATCTATCAGGTTTTTCAATCTGTATTTCTCTATTGATATTTCAAAAATTAAGCTATTTTCAATTAATTTATGAAAATAACGCTTATTTTTCAAAATGACTACATAGTTTCGATTTTCATACACAAAAATTATAAAATAATTAATAAATGATTGAAAGTAAGTGATATTTAATAGTATAATTAGATGAGATCATTAACAATATTATCTCGAATAATTAAACTCGGAGTTATAGCTCAGTGGGAGAGCACCTGCTTGACGTGCAGGGGGTCGAGGGTTCGAATCCCTCTAACTCCACCAGATTATTATATTAAATTTTTATCTATTAGATATTAATTATAAAAAAATAGGAGACTTTCTATTGTCATAATAGAAAGTCTCTTTATTTTTAATCTAATTTTATATTAGCTAAATTATCGTCTTTAGAATAGACATAAAATATTAAATTCTCTGTTTCTTTATTTTGTATTTCACAAAAGAAAATTCTTTTCCAGAATTTTTAATATGTAATTACATAGTGCTAAATAAATCGCCATAGAAGAATGTCATATTCATCTATCATGATAGTAATGTGAACTCCATGTTTGTCACAATTTGTTCTTGGTACTCTAGCCTGTATATAAGTTTTATATTTAAAAAAGTTTAAATGTCTCCATGTTTTAGATATAGTGTCATATGCCTTCAAAGTCTCAGTGCACCCATCTGATGGACATAAAAATTGTCCACTTTTATTAAAGTCTATCTTAATATCAATAAATTTAACATCAATCACTTTCCAAGGTTCGTTAAGCATTAATGCCGCTGTAAATAAGCCTAAATTATTCATTCTTCATCCATCCCTAATCTATATAATTCTTTATAACCATTAAACTAATAATTAATTTGGATTCAAAATATGATTCATCAACATCTCCTTTTTAAGACCCTATCTTTTATTTGTTTTTACTTATTTATCTATTGTCATGTGTAAATATTAAAAAGGATGATGATAATATAGGTAGTTAATTAAAATGGGTAAAAATATGGTGCTTGATTCTACTATAACTTACTACAGTTTATGATGAATTTACTTGTTATAAAAAGGACAATAATAGGAAGAATGTTAATTTAGTTAACTTAATTACCTTATTGTAATATTATTAATGAGAAAATCATTAAAAGTTATCGAATATAACACACCATTCCCCACACAATTAGAAATACGTGATATAATTAAATAAACTACTAAAAGCGGTACCTTTGGGGAAATTTATTCTGAAGTCATGCTTCTTGAAAGTTTTAAGGTACTCTTATGTATCACTATCACTACAAAATTTTAATATAGTAAAAATTGGTCAAACTAATCACTTGTACTATAGAAAGGAGACCAACTATGAAAGAAATAACCATGGAATATCTACAAAAATTAAACGTTTCGTATGAAACGAAACCAGTGCAGAAAGCGCTAAGACATATTTTATTTAAAAATGAATTAGAAGGTTTATTTGAAAAACAAGAACAAAAGTCAATGACACAATTTAAATTTTCAAATGAAATTAAAACCTTACCTGTACCAAATCAAAAGAAAAGTGGTCGTTGTTGGATTTTTGCAGGACTTAATGTATTAAGAGAAGTAATTGCTAAAAAGTATGATGTTAAGGAATTTGAATTTTCTCAAAATTACACTGCATTTTGGGATAAATTCGAAAAGATCAACTATTTTATTGAATCCATTGATGATTTTTTAGATGTTGACTTGGATAACCGTACATTACAACATATTTTAAAAGCAGGTATTCAAGATGGTGGCCAATGGGATATGTTTGTATCACTTATTGAAAAATATGGTGTGCTTCCACAAGAGGCTATGGTAGAAACGACATCAAGTTCTAATACAAAATTAATGAATCAAATTATTAATGTTAAGTTAAGACAATATACTGCAAGAGCAAGAGGCTTATTTGCAGCTGGTAAAAAGGATGAAATTCCAGCACTAAAAGAACAAACACTTGATGAGTTATATACTTTTCTTACAACTAGCTTCGGTGTTCCACCTAAAAAATTTGATTTTGAATATGTTAGTAATGATGAATATCATATTATTAAAGATTTAACTCCACAAAGTTTCTACGAGGAACAAATTGGAGGAATCTTAAAAGATTATGTATCAATTATTAATGCTCCTACCAAAGATAAACCATTTCATAAAACATATACTGTTCAGTATTTAGGTAATGTTGTTGGTGGAAAACAAATTAAATATTTAAACCTTGAAATGAAGAATTTTAAAGATTTAGTTCTAAAACAACTATTAAATAATGAGGTAGTTTGGTTTGGATCAGATGTTTCTCGCTTTGGTGATCGTCAAATTGGTTTCTGGGATGATGAATCATTTGATTATGATGAGATGCTTGAAATGAATCTTCAACTTAGTAAAGAAGATGGTTTGGATTATTCTCAAAGTGCGATGAATCATGCAATGGTTATTACTGGAGTTAATATAGACGATGGAAATCCAAATCGTTGGAAGATTGAAAATTCATGGGGAGATAAATCAGGATTAAAAGGATATTTCCTATGCTCTGACACATGGTTTGATAAATATGTATATCAAGCTGTTGTTCATAAGAAATATTTAACAGTCGAACAAGCTAAAGCTTGGGATTTAGAACCTATTGAACTAAAACCTTGGGACCCTATGGGCTCACTAGCTAGATAAAAGTTAATTGAGGACGCTTTAGCTATGTTCTATGTTTAAGAATATGAATCACCTCCTCTTTTTTATTAACAACTAATGATTTAGCTAATTATGATAATAATTCAATATATTGATAGAAAATGGAAAGTCTTTGATTTATAATGGAATCAAGGACTTTTTTATACAAGTAACGTCTTTTCTAGAGATAAATCATCATTATATTTGGTTTCCTACAAAGTCCATGTACTCTAAACACATATCTTTTTAGAATAAAATCAATAGAAGTTTTACATAACAAATGTTTATATTAAAAATATAAAAATACACCTAATTAATTAAGAACGACATACAAGTAATGTAGGTAGATTGGATGATTATATGGGTTATATTAACAGTAAGATAAACAGAATTAGACATGAAGATTTATTAGATGATGTAAAATTTTTTGCTCACTTATTAAAAAGTATTGAAATGAATTTAGATTATTGTATCACTATCAATCAATACGAATCTGTAAATAAATCGAAGAAACCTTCTAAAAAAACAGCATTGTTGAATGGATTGAAAATGATTGATGTTAATTTCAAGCGATATGGTGCTACTGTTGAGGTATTTAATCAAGGAAGGCTACTATTTCACCTATTTTATTTTGATCATGATTTTAATAATATTTTCATTATTAAATATTATTATGAAGAACAGTTATTAATTGAGGAAGAATATAGTATCATCCCTGAAAAATATCACGAATTAAAAAAACGGAAATTCTTTTATAACGGAAAAATATATAAAGAGATAAAATATAATTTCAAAGAAAAACCAAAAGCAAACATTTTTTATTCAAATATTGCGTCTTTTAAGATTAATCACATGGAGTATAAATTTCTTTATTTTATAGAAAATAGCGATGATATCGGCAAAACACTTCTACTATTAATTAAAGAAGGATTTATTCCAAACAATAAAATGGATGAAATTATAGATGAAACACAACACCTAATTAATGTTATCTCGCTTTACTGTAAAACAGGTAAGTCCTTTATAGAGGAATGTTTTGATGAATCTGGACAATTTAAATATAAAAATATAAAAGTGATCGAAGTGCCTTTTGATACTTATTCTGATGTAATGGGTGAAATTGAGAGTTTATCAACTGAAAGAAATTTTGAACCATGCTTTAAACAGATTATTAAACGAGGAACATTTACTTATGAACAAGTGAAAAATTTAGTTGATTTTGATAGGATAGCTCATTTGAAAATTAATGGTAAAGAAACAATTATTTGTGAAGAAAGTATAAGTGCTGTGGTAGAATACACACTTTGTAATTGGCAAGATAAAACTGATAATGAATCACTAGAAAAAGCATTGGAAACAAAATTTAAAATGATAGGTGATAAAGTTAATGTTTATCAATTGATTGATAAAAAAGACATAATAATAAAAAAAATACGAAAATCGATATTTAATTTCTTTAAAAGAATGTCTGGTAAAGAAAGTGCTTCATATGTATCAAAAAAATTAAACAGCGCTGATTTTTACCGTTTAATCACGCGAAATCAATTATCAAGCTTACTCAGAGCCAATTTATTAATCAATATGATTACCGCAGTTTTAATATCAACATCTGATCTTTATAAATTGTTTGTTAAACTAATTTCACCTAAACAAGCGGTTAAAAATATTTCAAAAAAAGTGATTACCTTAATCGGTGCAGCAATTGGTGTTTCAACAGCTTCCATTTACTCTTCTAGACTTAACCTACCTTATGAGAAAGAAATAGGAATATTAATAGGAGGCATCCTAGGTGGATGTATCTTAGGAATTATTTTCAAGATTTTACTAGATAAATTTATAATCGATGATAAAGACACAATGATGACTATACTAGAAGAAGCTCTATATCAAATTTCAATTTCATTTTTGCTTAATGAAAAAGAAGTTATAGTAATGATTGATGAATTTATGACTATCGAAATGATACCCACTCTTCAACAAATGTATAAATCCCATAATAAAAAAACATTTGCTTATAATTTAAGCCTAATGCTTGCCCTAAAGGTATTGATAAATAGAACTAAAGTCTTTTTCCCTTTTAAGTCATTTGAAAAAAGACAATTTGTGGAAACAAATAAAGCAAATGCTTTTGAAAAAATTATAATGTGATACAATCAGAATATTTTAAACGATAATTGCCTTTGGAAGAATATCAATTATAGATAGCAATTACTGCCAATAAATAAGATTAATAATCCTAAATCTGATGTGGATAATAGCATTTTTCTCGTTCTGCACACTATTATCCACATATAATCTGACAAAGTAATTAAATATAATTATAGAAAAGAGAGGACCTTTAGTTTATAATAGAACAAAAGGCTTTTTTATTTGACAAAAAATTTATAATATTTATTATTTAGTATGGATAATTTCTTATTGTATTTTGTCAAATAAAAAAGAAATTAAATATTAAACAATAACTTGGAGGGACTTTATGATTATCGAACCAAAATTTAGAGGTTATATATGTACAACAGCACATCCTGATGGCTGTAGAGCTAATGTAACTGAACAAATTAACTATGTGAAAAATAATGCTCCAATAAAAGGACCTAAAAATGTTTTAATTATTGGCGCTTCAGCTGGTTTTGGATTAGCATCTAGAATAGTTTCATCATTTGGTTCTGGTGCTAGTACTATAGGAATCATTTTTGATAAATCCGCCGCAAATAATAAAACAGCATCAGCTGGTTGGTATAATACCGCTGCATTTGAATCATTAGCTACTAAAGCTGGCTATTATGCTAAAAGTATAAATGGAGATGCTTTTTCCACTGCTGTGAAGGAAAAAACCATTGATCTAATTAGAAAAGATTTAGGTAAGGTAGATTTAATTATCTATAGCCTAGCTTCTCCTAGAAGAGAGGACCCGGTAACAGGTGAGGTGTATCATTCAACATTAAAACCACTTGGCAATACTTATTCCGATAAAACTTTAGATTTTCATAATAATATAGTTTCTAAAATTGAACTGGAGCCTGCGACAAAAGAGGAGTTAGAACAAACTATTAAAGTTATGGGTGGAGAAGATTGGGAACTGTGGATAAAGTATTTATTAGAAGCAGATGTTTTAGCAACTGGTGCTAAAACAATAGCTTATACATATATAGGTTCAGAAATTACTCATCCTATTTATAAAAACGGAACAATTGGTAAGGCTAAGGAACATTTAGAAAAAACAGCCACGGTACTAAATAAACATTTAGAAAAAGTAAATGGTAAAGCATTTATTTCTTCGAATAAGGCATTAGTAACTCAATCTAGTGCTGCAATACCAGTAGTAACACTATATATATCATCATTATTTAAAGTTATGAAGGCCAAAAATATTGATGAAGGTTGTATTGAACAAATTTATCGCTTATTTTCTGACAAATTATATTCTGATAACCTAACTGTTGATAATGTAGGTAGAATTAGAATAGATGATTTGGAATTGAGAAAAGATGTGCAAGACGAAGTTACCTTACTTTGGGATAAGCTTTCTAGTGAGAATGTAACAGAGTTAACAGATATTAATAGATTTAAAAATGAATTTTTTAAATTATTTGGTTTTGGTTTTTCAACAGTTGACTATGATGCTGATGTTAATCCAAATATTGAAATTCCTAATTTAGTGCAATTATAATTACTATAATCTTCATAGAACAGCCCTTATTAATAAGATAGAAGAATGTGGATAACATAATATCCACCTATAAATATATTAGTTACTCCTTTAGTTTATCATACTAAAGGAGTTTTTTTGGGCATCAATATGACAGCAAGACATTTTACCGCATTCCCACAAATACCAATAATTAATAAAACTGTTTTAATTATTTAATTTGTCTCCCTATTTTTCATAAATGATTCTAAAATTAAATAATAGATGCTATAATTATATTAATTTAGAAACATTGCACTTAGGAGGGGAATTACGGGTAAAATATTTAAAAATAATGTGTTTTATGTTTTATATTTTTTAATAGCCCTCTTCCTCATTAATTTTTATCTTAATAGAGGTGACCAATTATACACACATGAATTACGAGATACAACCTCATCACAGGTTATATCAATTTTATTACCCTATTTAGTTTTCTTTTCACTTCTATTCTGATTTTATCTTTAAAAATTATTCTTATCATTCACTACTGTTTTTCCCTAATAATTCGTTATAAAATATGGTATTCAAGCAAAACAATCATATCAATCCTCAAAACGAGGATCTATCAAATTATTTTTTTCATTAGAGATATTTATACAAGGCACAGTATTTTACGTTGTTTACCTTTTAATTAATTTATTATCAGTTAAATTAAAGGGGGCAAAGAAGTGAAAGTTATTAAAAGTTTAAATTTCATTTTATTATTAGATCTTTTACTTATCATATTATTATTTAGTTTACCATTTTATAAACTATATGGTAGTTCATATTATTTTATTTTAAAAATAATCTTTGTTGTTATTATCTTAAATAGTCTTTTATTATTTATCTTTTTGAAAAAAATGGCTGATAAGTATTTACCTATAGGAAGATATTTTAAGCCATTATTATTAGTCTTTTCAATAATTTTAATAGTCGCTATAGGACAACTTCATTTAATGTATTTACACCATTTCGTCATTCCTGATTCGTTATACTGTAATTATTATGATGAATACAACTACAAAATTTATTATTCGGATAGCAATAGTTGCCCTGAATTAAAAGTATTAAAATAAAAAACCAATCAAGAAAATGATTTAGAATATATCGCATCTGAGGTTGATGGGAATCATTATGAACGCTATTACGAGAATTAAAAAATAATAAAAACAATTGAATTCAATATAAAAAATACCACAATTGAGAATTTGAATGTTTTTTTCAATCGGATTATAACTATGAGGAAAACCAATTTACACAAGATAGATATCTAACTTATTACTTTAATGAACAAGCCATATTATCACAAACGGGCCATTATTCATCGACTTATTTAGATAGTAAACCTCATATAGATAATGTCATTAAATCATTATCTACCTACACATTATTGGTATCGGATGATATATTAACAAGTCTATTTAATAACGATTATTTGATAGAGTATGCATTTACGTCGTATTCACCATCTACATATATTACCTACATCCAATCATTCATTAGTAATACGGACGCTACAACCTATTTTCAAACAATCAAATCGAATGGTTCTCACTCCATATATATTGCCAATGATGAAGATGATCAAGCAGATCAAGTAACTTCAATTATTTATTACTATCAAGAATATTATTTCACAACATACAAAGTAAGAGACAACAATGGTAACCAAAACAATGATAATAATTGGTACAATAATGGAATACTTTATACGAATTATTATGGTTATATTCAATATAATACTTATATCTCATTTAAACAGAATGGGACACTCCAATATATGGATGTTTCTTGTGGCGATATGCCGATTATTAGACATGTTCTATATACGGACGGTTTTATAAAAAAAGTAGAAACATATGATCTTTTAAATAAACAATCTCATAAAGATGATTTCAGTGGCTGTAATTTAGCTCCAAAATGGAGATATACAGAAATCATAAAAAATCAAGCCTATGATTATCAGTTCTTACCGTTTGACTTCAAATTCACCACAAGTGAAGTCATAAAAACACCTCAACCTTATATTGTAAATCTAATATAATTTTATTTATACCATAATCTTGTCCATCTGAGGCACTTATCTCTATCATAATTCAATGTGGATAAAAAAGTTAATATAAACAGCAATTCCTATAGTTTGTAATGAGAACTATAGGAATTGTTATATTTAACATTGTTATAATCAAAACTGCTGAAAAATAACTGTTAGTATGATAAATCAAGTCTTCAATTTACTAATGTCTTTATATTAATAAACCTTTTTACAATACTAAAAAAATGTCAATTAATCATAAAAGAAATTTATAACACATTTTTCTATTAGTTCTTACAATTCTTTTTTATTATAATGCACTCCTACTTGTTCACTTACTTTATTTATTGATATTTAAAAATCAGTCACCTTAAAATCTAATTTTGCAAATTCTATTCATTTATATTCATCTGTAAAATGATATAGCTATATTTTTTAGAACTGTTTCTAACCCCTACCTACAATTATTATCAACATTATTTTTTAACACGACCATTATATTAAATTTCTTTTGTTCCAAACTATTGCGTTATTAGTATAGAATTTTTTTTGTCTTTCGTTTATAATAAAATCAAGGGTTTATTACAAAAAATGTCAATTTATAATCGTTTTTAACAAGGGGGACAAAATGATAAGACTAAATAATGTTTCAAAGAATTATTATTCGAAAAAGAAAAAGGAAATTAATGCATTATATAATATTAATATTGAATTTAAAGACAAGGGATTTGTTTGTATTTTAGGGAAAAGCGGTAGCGGAAAATCTACAATTCTAAATGTTTTAGGTGCATTAGATAAGTTTGATGAAGGACAACTCTTTATTAATGAATTTAATACCGAAAATTACAAACAAAAAGATTGGGATAATTACCGAGGTAAATATGTTGGCTTTATTTTTCAGGAATTTAATTTATTAGAAGATTTAACTGTTAAAGAGAACATCGCCTTAACTCTAGAGATTCTTGAATATAATAGTGTGGAGATTCTTCAAAGAGTTGAAGACATATTAAATAAAGTTGATTTAACGGACTTTGGTGACCGTAGGGTTAATGAATTAAGTGGTGGTCAAAAGCAAAGAGTAGCGATTGCTAGAGCTTTAATTAAAAATCCCTATTTAATTTTAGCAGATGAGCCCACAGGAAATCTAGATAGTGAAACCAGTTTAATAATACTTAATTTGTTAAAAGACATATCTAAAGAAAAACTCGTAATTATGGTGACACATGATGAAGAGTTTGCCAATAAGTTTGCTGATAGAATCATAAAACTTCAAGATGGGAATATCGTAAATGATATTACCAATAATGAAATAGATAATAGGCCAATAAGTTTTGATGATAATGAAAATACCTTACAATTGCCTTTTAAATATGCATTAATATTAGCTTTAAAAAGTTTATTATCGAAAAAATTGAAATTGTTTTTTATATACGTTTTATTTATTATGTCACTTATCATGATGTCATTTGCTTTAATATTTACCAACTTTAATTTTTCAGAAACTACGTATAAAACATTTAAAATAAATAATCTTAGCAATTATGATTTCAATTATCCAAATAGCTGTTTGTATAATTGTGTAAGTCAGAATATACAGATTAGCCAAAACATCTCTTCTTTACAAAAAAAATATCCTAATATTGGCATATATGAAATGATTGATCAAGAAATTAGTTTTGCACAGCTGAAACAGAACTTTATCCCTGTAAATACTAACTATAGTGCTTATATACAAAATGTTGTTATTTATAATGATAATAACATTCAATTTTCGTTACTTTTTGGTGACATGCCACAAACTGATAATGAAATAATAGTTACTGATGATATTGCTCAGGCATTAATTGCCCAAGGAATAATAAATGTTAATAACATTCAAGAAGTTGTTGGTCAAGATATACATTATTACACTATAAATTCAGATATTCCTTTAAAAATTAGCGGTCTTATAAATACAGAAAATAATAATCTTTCTTTATTTGTCTATTTAAATAACAATAATTTATCTTACATTAAAACCAATACCAATGCTTTTAATACTCATTTACTAAGTGGAAATAATATCAATAGTAGCTTTGGAATTATTAATAGACTCCCTAGTAATTTAGCAAATAATTCGGATTTATATTATGGAAATGTACCATCTAAAGATACTGAAGTTGCTGTGACGCTAGGTTATATTTTAAAGAATCTGAATATTTCTTATGACACTTTCACTAACAATAAAGAGTTTTATTTAGAGAATTATCTCAATAAATCAATTCATTTAAAAACTGCTCCTAGTGATAAAATTGGTTTTCAACCCATAACAAATGCATATACGATTGTTGGTGTAATTGACAACATGACAGATGTTTATAATAGTTATCAATATTATAGTCTATTTTTTGAAAACAATTATTTTAATGATGCATATGATCAATACTATAACAGTTTTACACATGAAGGAAAAATTGATTTATCAACAAATGCTTTTATCAACGTAAAAATATTGAGCGATGTAAATAGGTTAAATTATATTCATAATACTTCTGTTAGTGACAAGTTATATTCATATAGCCAATATATTAATGAATTTAAAAATATTACTTTAGGAATTACTATTTTTATAAGTTTATTCACAAGTTTATTAATTTACTCGTTCATCTCAAACTCTATTGAGCATAAGAAAAAAGATATCGGTATTTTAAGATCACTTGGATTAAAAGGTAAAGATTGTAGTAAAATATTTATTTTAGAAGGATTAATAATTGATTTAGCGGTAACCATTATTGCTATCTTATCATCTATATATCTAATAAACCTAATGGATATTAAGTTAAATCAATTATATAAAACGAATATAGCTTATTTATATTTTAGTTTTATTAGTATCTTATGTGTAATTGTATATGGTTTAATCCTTACTTATGTGTCATCTTATATTCCATCAAGTAAGATATCACATATGAAGCCGATTGACGCTATTAAAAATAAATAAATTGCCAGGAATAGATATTTTAGCCACTGTATGCAGGAGACCACGAGTCTCTTGTTTCACTTATAGGGAACAATTTATCTTTATTTTTATATAAGTAATTATTAATTCCAACAGTATGATTATTGTTTCATAATCTGTAACATAAAAAAAAAGATATTTCAAATAATAAATTTATGAGAGATATATAGAAAGAGTGGATTAGATGGTAAAATCAAATTTTAACAATTACCAATTAAGTAGTGAACTATTAAAGTCTATTAGTATGTTAAATTTTACTCAACCTACAAAGGTGCAAGAACAAGTTATACCAGAAGTATTGATGAAAAAGGATGTAATAGTAAAATCACAAACAGGGAGTGGAAAGACTGCCGCATTCGCTATCCCTATTTGTGAATTAATAGATTGGCTTGATAATAAACCTCAAGCATTAGTGATTGTACCAACAAGAGAGCTTGCTATACAGGTAAAAGAGGATTTTTTTAATTTAGGACGGTTTAAGAGATTAAAAGCACTCGCTATTTATGGTAAGTCCCCATTTGTAAATCAAGAAAAGGAGCTAAAGCAAAAAGTACATATCGTAGTCGGCACACCAGGTCGCATCATCGATCATTTACAAAGAGATACACTTGATATATCAAATATTAAATACCTGGTAATAGATGAGGCTGATGAAATGCTTAATATGGGTTTTATTGAGCAAATTGAGAAAATAATAAATAGTTTGTCAAAAGACCGTGTTACGCTTTTGTTATCAGCAACTATGCCTCAAGATATCGTATCCTTATGTGATACCTACATGAAAAATCCAATTTCTATTGAAATAGAAGAAAAAGATTCAACAGCAAATAAAATAGAACAACAAAGATACAATGTTGAAGAAATAGACAAGATAAAATTATTAAAAGATATAACTGTTGTGGAAAACCCCGATAGCTGTATTATATTTTGTAATACCAAGCAAAAAGTAGATAATATTTATAACGAATTAACAAATTTTAATTATTTATGTAAGAAGATTCATGGTGGAATGGAACAGCGTGACAGATTAAAAGTTATGAGTGATTTTAAACTTGGTTATTTTAGATATTTAGTAGCTACAGATGTTGCAGCTAGAGGTATAGATATTGATAATATATCACTTGTCTTTAATTTTGATATACCATTAGACAAAGAGATTTATGTCCATAGGATAGGAAGAACAGGTCGCCAGAACAAAGAAGGAAAAGCAATCACATTTGTGACAAAATATGAAAGTAAATTTTTAAATGAAATACAACAATATATCAATCAAGAAATCCCTTTAAAGGTAAGACCAGAGAAAGAGACAGTTAGAGATAAAAAAGAAGAATTTGTAGAGAAAAATAATACTATACCCGAAATCAAGGAGACAAAAGGCGCAATACTTAATAAAGAAATTTTGAAATTACACATTAATGCAGGTAAGAAGGCAAAAATCAGACCAGCAGATATTGTAGGTATATTTTCTAATCTCAAAAATATGAGTGCAGAAGATATAGGGATTATTAATGTTCTTGATATAGCGACTTTTGTAGAAATATTAAATAATAAAGGTGAAATGGTTTTACAAGAACTACAAAATACCCCAATTAGAGGAAAAATTCGTAAAGTGAGTAAAGCCAATAAGTGAAATAAATAGAACTTATTAGGCAAACGTTTATGAGTGTGCCATGAACTTAATGTATTGCTTATAATTAACTACTCTTAACAATTAATATGTAAAATAAAAAGTAATATCTTTATAAAGGTATTACTTTTTCAAATTTCTTCTTTTAAAAACCATTATAATTTTAATTAAATCCAAAAATGATTGGGAATATAAATACGACAATTGCCACCCATATTGCATAGATATTTAGATAAAATGTTTGCCAAATTTCTATTTTAATGAATTCAATCTTTTTTAAAAAGTAACGTACATATAAATAAAATAATCCAGAAAGATTAACTAATAGAACTAAATTTTCACCTAAAGCAGCGATTTTATTAGGAGTTATTCCAAATGTCTGTAATCTGATTAGGATTGCCGATAATGCTACTCCATCAATAATAAGAGCGGTAAAAATTAAAGCTAAATTTAAATAATCAAATATATTTGTTTTTTCATGAATATTTCTTGCAGATATGACGTATAAAACTAGTCCTAGTACTAACACCAACATTAGATCGAAACCAATTAAATAGTTTCTATCAACGAATGGACTCTTTCCTGATATAATCATAACCACTAAAAAAGCAATCAAGGTGATTAAAAACAGCGGACTGAATATTTTAGCCAAAATAGGTGCAAAATTCTCTACCACACTTTTTTTAGTTTCGACTAAATATACTGTTATCATTGCTGCTGCACAACCGCCGTATACAGTGAAATATCCAAAAATGAAATTATTTAGGTTCAATTGAATTGCACTAAATATAAGGAGAGTAAACATTCCTAGAACCATGATTCCACAGAAAATTAAACTACCATAAATAACTGTTTCACCTGTAAAACGTATATAGTTCATTCTTCCTTTATTGTTTTTCCATTCCAAACCAATATATGCTATTCCTGTAACCAACCATAATAAAATAGGAAGATGGATACCTGTTAATAATTCAGTGTTGTTAGGAACCTTTGATGGATAAATATTAATTACTAAAGCTGCTAAGCAGAAAATTCCAATTATTATACCAATCATTTTCCAACTTAATTTCTTTTTAATTGCGAAAAACAAAGCAATAAACGGTAAAATAAAAAAACTTATATTTTTGAAATAAAATAAATTGTAATTAGGATTATTAAGAGATATACCAAACATTTCTGGAATTTTCGCCAATGTTCCAGCTAATAAGGAAAAAATGATAACTAATGTAATATTACGATAGTTTTGCCCTTTAACTATTGGATCTATTGAATCTAATAATAGATGTTTCCACAAATTTTCCGAATTTATTTTAGAGTACTCTTGAGAAATTTTATTTACATTTCCTAACCGTTTCACACTGATTAGAAATGCCTCATCTAAAGTGAGTCCTGTTTTTATTAAATCATCTATTTCATCACGTAAATGATTTTCTAACTCCAGGATATCAGTTTCATTAAAATTTCCACTTGCTCTTAAATGATCAGACCAGGAAAGAATATTTAATTCTAAGTCAAACATGTTTTTCCTCCTTATTCGTCGTTTTGATTTTTCCATGTTTTTGCTAAAGCCGAATGAACCATTTCCCATTGTTTTTTTTGTTTGTCTAATTCACTCAATCCCACCTCATTCAAACTGTAATATTTACGCTTTCGACCTGTTTCAGAAACTTTCCAGTATGATTCAATTAATAATTGTTCTTCAAGACGATGCAATACTGGATATAACATTCCTTCAGTCCAAATTAGTTCGTTTTTAGACACTTCTTTTACTTTTTTTATAATCTCATAACCATAACTATCTTGTTCTTTTAAAATGGCTAAGATGAGAGGTGTAGCTGAGGCTGCTATTAAATCTTTTGATATATTCATAAAATCCTCCCAATACCTAGAACTACTATGTATAAGAATTATACCTAGAAGTACGAGGTATGTCAATAGGAAAATCAAATAATTTTTAAAAAAATTTATCAACTAAAACTTTTGCTTTTGATGAAACAAAACAATCACTATTTAGTTTTAGATAATAGAGACATTAAAATAATCGAGAATTAATAAAAGAGATGCATTATGCATCTCTTTTATTATTGTATATTTAATTGACATTATTAATCACACCAACACAGAAAAAAAACGATACTTACCTGTATAACACAAATATTTTTCATTGTACGGCTTAATTGTTGTAAAAGCTTGGAAATATGATTTTTTTATAATTCACTGGGCTTGTTTTGTAAAACTGAGATGAAACCATCCAATATTTCATGACTATAAACAAAACCTTTTCGTTTATAAAACTCCAAAGCGTCATTATTGCCATTTGAAACAAAGATAAAATAATCTTTGACATCATTAAATTGATTTAACCATTTCATTGACATATCAAAAAGTGCTGATCCAATTCCAATTTGTCTGTAGCCTTCTTTAATATAAAACTGAGATAGACAACCTACATTCTTTCTACTAACAGATGACATATCAAAAAAAGTAGCAAAACCATTTGCATAAGTTTCTTTCGGAGAAATGTTAGAATATACATAACCAACTATTTTATCCTCATCTTTAACAATAACAATATAATTGTGTATTGCCTGATTCAAAGAAGGGACCATCCTTGTATCAAAATTCATACTATCAAATAATTCCGGTTTAATGTGTGCCTTTGACTTTTGAAAGGCCATAAGCTCATTGCATAAATCTCTACAGAATTCAATTTGTTCATTAGGTAAAATCTCATATTTAATATTCATCTATTTCACTCCTAGTATTTATTATAATTATTCTATTATGATATAATTATAATAGATAATAAAATAAGTGCAAGTATGCAGTTTTTATTGACTAAGTAAGTAAAAACTGATTAAAGGAGTTATTTAATGAATGCTATAGTAACCGAAAATAAAAATATTATTTGTCCACTAACATATGCTTTAGACATAATTGGTGGTAAATGGCGTCTCCCTATTATTTGGGCTTTGAATAAAAACAATATTTTACGCTACAATGAATTGAAAAAAAAAGTTAATGGTATCACAAATATGATGTTATCTCAATCTTTAAAAGAGATGGAAAATTATGGACTCATTAATCGCAAACAGTTTTTAGAGATTCCACCAAGAGTAGAATACTCCTTGACTGATGCAGGTAAGGATTTGATACCAGCATTAGAATTATTAGCAAAATGGGGTAAAAAAATGAAAAATAATCCAACGAGTATAGCTTAAATAAAAATCCTATCGTCTCATCCATCCATTTTACACAATCTTCAAATTCAACAATTACTGAGCCAGTTGACCCAACAAAAGACTGATACACTTTCAGTGTTGGTATAGTGACTGAACATTTACGACTGGATTTACATTCAACACCTCATAAGTGATTTAATTTTATTTACTGATTGGGATAGTTTCTCTGAATAAATAGTTTCAATATATCTAAAATATACCCTATGAAAACAAACAATTAAAAAAGTCTATTTCATAGAGTATTTTTTCATATCAATTGTTGGTAAAAAATACTGAAAAAGACATAGAATAAACATATAAAGAAAGTAAATATGTTTGGAAATTCATTGCCTTTTTCTAATAGGTATGCTATAAAGAAATAGTGACAAGACTACTACAAGGAGTACAATATGAATCTTTTAAGTGCAGAAAATATATCAAAAAGTTATAGTGACAAACAGCTTTTAAATAATATAAGTCTTGGTATTAATGAAGGAGAAAAAATTGGTCTTATTGGGGTAAATGGTACAGGTAAGTCAACTTTTTTAAAAATACTTGCTGGCGTAGAAAAAGCCGATCAAGGGAGTGTCACATCAGGTAATTCTGTAAAAATAGAATACCTTTCTCAAAATCCAAACTTCGATATGGAGGCTACCGTTTTAGAACAGGTATTTAAAGGTGATTCGCCTATTATGAAGCTTATTAGGGAGTATGAAGCAGCACTTGTTAACCCCAAAGACAGTGACAAAATGATAAAATTAATGCATAGTATGGATATTATGAATGCATGGAATATAGAAAGTGAAGCCAAAACTATTTTAACCAAGTTGGGAATTACAGAGTTTAATGCTAAGGTAGGAAGTTTGTCTGGTGGGCAAAGAAAAAGAGTATCTCTGGCAGCGACTCTCATTACTCCAGCTGATTTGCTTATACTCGATGAACCTACAAACCACCTTGATAATGACACCATCGATTGGCTTGAACAGTACCTAAATAAGAAAACAGGATCTGTTCTCATGGTAACCCATGACAGATATTTTTTAGACAGAATCGTAAATGAAATAATTGAATTAGACAAAGGAAACCTATATCTATATAAAGGAAACTACAGCTATTTTCTTGAGAAAAAAGCTGAAAGAGAAGAAATCGAAGCAGCTAGTGATAAAAAGAGACTAAGCTTGTTTAAAAAAGAACTAGCTTGGATAAGAAGAGGTGCACTAGCAAGAAGCACAAAACAAAAAGCAAGAATTGATCGCTTTGAAGCAATAAGTGAACAGCTAGTTGGTGATTCTTCTGAGAAATTTGAAATTTCAGTTGGAAGTAGTAGATTAGGTAAAAAAGTAGTTATACTTGAAAATATCGATATATCTTTTGGAAGTAAGTTGATTTTAGATGATTTTAACTACATAGTTTCAAGACATGATAGAGTTGGTGTAGTTGGACCAAATGGTAGTGGGAAATCAACACTTATGAACATAATTGCCGGGATAGTCAAAATTGATAGTGGCAAAGTAGATATTGGCGAAACAGTTAAAATTGGTTACTATCAACAAGAAACTTATCATATGAGTGAGAGCATGAGGGCTATTGAATATATCAAAGAAGCTGCAGAATATATTGAAAATGCCGATGGTAATAAAATCACAGCCTCACAGATGATGGAAAGATTTTTATTTTCAGGAACCATGCAGTGGACACCAATTGCTAAACTTTCAGGTGGAGAAAGAAGAAGATTATATCTTTTACGAGTACTAATGGAAGCACCAAATGTCCTACTCTTAGACGAACCAACAAATGATTTAGATATCGAAACTCTAACTATATTAGAGGACTATTTAGAATATTTTCCAGGTGCAGTCATTTCTGTATCTCATGATAGATATTTTTTAGATAGAATCGCGGAAAAAATTTTCCTCTTTATTGGTGATGGTAAGATTAAACAATATACAGGAAATTATTCAGATTTTAAGGAAAGACGTGATTCTGAAGAAGAAGTTAATAGTAGATTAATTGACAAAAACAAGGATAACTTAAACCTTGATAACAAAAGGAAAGAAAAACCTCTCAAGTTCTCTTTTAAGGAACAAAAGGAATATGAAGAAATAGATACAGATGTAGCACTCCTTGAGGGAAAGATAGAAGAAATTGAAGAGAAAATTAATAAAATATCTACAGATTACCTACTTCTTCAAAAACTTCTACTAGAAAAAGAAAATTTGCAAAAACGACTTGAGGAAAAGATGGAAAGATGGATTTATTTAAATGAATTATCTGAAAAAATCGAAACAGAAAAAGGCAAATAATACACTTCCTCATTTATCCTGAGAAAAAATCAAATAAATATAGATTTAGAGGTGCTAAATAAAGCATCCCTTTTATTATTTTAAAAAATATCAAAATTTTATTCTACCTTAGTAAACGATTGATTTCTTCTCATAAACGTATCTACTTTTATTAGCACTTCTCCCTTCCTACTAATAGTTTATCTTAGTATATTAATCCAACGGAAAAATTTGGGCATATGAAAAAACTGTAGTATAATGATATTAATTTAATAATTGTTAATAGGAGTGAATCTATTGAAAAACGTCTATTCAAATATTTTAACAAAAGATAATTGGCACGACTTTGAAAACCTGTTTGAAAAACATCATGGTGTAAGAGGAGGTTGTTGGTGTAGTTTTTATATCACTTATGCCGGAGAATACAATAAATTAGACCGATGTGGAAGAAAAGCGACCCATCTAAATTTGATCAAAAATGATCTGCATACAGGATTGCTGGTTTATGAAAATGAAATTCCTGTTGCATGGTGCCAATTTGGAAAACCTGATATCTTGAAGAGATATAACAGAAACCGAATATACGAAAAATTACAACTAGAGAAACAGCAAAAACCAAGTTGGAGAATCTCATGTATTTTTGTTGATAAAGATTATCGCAATCTTGGATATGCTTCTATTGCAATTAAAGAAGCGATCTCTTACATAAAAATGCATGGTGGAGGTTTAATAGAAGTGTTTCCCTTTGAATTTGAAGATGAGTCCATGAACAAATTTCAACACAACGGTTCAGTTTCATTTTACGAAGCACTTGGTTTTCGAAAAATACAAAAAGTGAGTAAATACGAAGTACTGATGCGACGATTTATCCAACCTGAGGAGTAATTATGATTCAGGTAATTACAAGAAAGGTAATCATATGAATAATTTAAAATGGGCTATTTTAGGACTTGGTACGATGGCAAATGAATTTGCTAAAGCAATAATTGAAGTGAATGGGAGTATATATGCGGTTGCATCACGCACAATTGAAAAAGCACAAATGTTTGCTAGCAACTTTCAAGTTGAAAAAATCTATGGTAACTATGAAGAAATGTTAATTGATAAAGATATAGACATTGTCTATATCTCAACACCGAATTGTAATCATTATGAATATATCATAGCTTGTTTAAAAAATAATAAACATGTCTTATGTGAAAAAGCAATAACAGTAAATGGAGAACAATTAAAAGATATTGACGATTTAGCAAGGAAAAGGCAATTGGTAGTTGCTGAGGCGATGACTATTTACCATATGCCTTTATATAAACATTTACGAGAAATAATAAATTCAGGAAAAATCGGAAAGATAAAAATGATTCAAGTATCTTTCGGAAGTTTAAAAGCATACGATGTTAATAATAGATTCTTTAGCAAAGATTTAGCAGGTGGTGCTCTTCTTGATATTGGGACCTATGCTCTATCATTTGCTCGATATTTTCTTTCAAGCCAACCAGGGGAGATTTTAACCACTGTCAAAAAATTTGAGACGGGTGTTGATGAACAATCTGGTATATTACTAAAAAATATTGATGATGAGTTGGCAGTCATTTCTCTAACAATGAGAGCAAAACAACCAAAGAGAGGCATTGTAGCTGGTGAGCTCGGATATATTACTGTTGAAAATTTCCCAAGAGCAGATAAGGCGACAATAACTTATCCAGATGGAAAAGTTGAAATCATAAAAGATGGTGAATCCACCAAAGCGCTTTTTTATGAAGTAACCGATATGAATAACTATGTATTAAGTAAAAGTTATAACGGATTAAACCTTTCAATTGATGTTATGAAGATAATGGATGAAGTGAGAAAAAAATGGAATTTACAAGACTCTTTTTAGCTATATATGCATATTAAAAAAGAAGGAAATACAAAGTATCTCCTTCTTTTCTAATTTTATGTTTTTAAATATTAAGTATACCTAAGATAAGTGGGAATGTAGCAATTGATAATAGAGTTGTTATAAAAACTAATATGGTCGCATATTCTTGCTCTTTATCAAAATTCTCTGCAAATATTGATGTCATAGCACCAGCAGGCATTGCTTGTAGTAAAATCAATGTAAGAATCACTTTAGAGTGATCACCGATAATCAAAGAAAAGCCATAAAGACTTAAAGGAATTACAATCAGTTTCAACAGGGTTCCATAGAAAATGGTTGCATTATTAAAAATAGATTTTAAATTGATTCTTGACAAAAGAAATCCAATAATGAGCATTGATATAGGCGTAGTCATAGACCCAACCAAATAAAAGCTATTTTGTAAGATAGGATGTAGTTGGATATGAAAAACCATCAAAAAAATACCAACATAAACAGCAACAAGTCCCGGATTAAAAACTAACTTTTTCATTTCCTTTAAGGATATTTTATCAGAAAACAGCATTACACCATATGTCCAGACAAATATGGTAAAATACATATTAAATACCGATGTATAAACAATACCTTCATTTCCATAAATACTACCCATGACTGCAAATCCCATAAATCCGCAATTTGAAAATACATTACCAAATTGTAATATTTTCTTTTTTTCTCCTTTTATAAAAAAGAGAAATATATAAGAGAGGATAATCGTCAGTAAAAAAATAACCAAACCATAAATAAATGCCTTTGATACGTTTGTAGCCATTTCCTTACTAAAAGGAAAATTAAATGAATAGACAATATATAACGGTAAGGTGATTTTAAGCAGTATAGCTGTTAAACCTTTATTAATATTCTCAGTAATAATTTTTCTTTTACTAGCTACAACACCTACACCAATAATTAGAAATAGTGAAATGACTTGATTTATGACATTAGCATCATTCATAGATTTAATCTCTCCAATACCCACAACAATTTATATTAAATTTATTTAATTAATATGATAAAAAAAAGAATGAACATAACTAATCACATTCAGACAACTTTTAGTGTTCTTTTACTAAAAGGTTTACGCTTTATTATAGCAAATATGAAGATTTATGCAAGAAAAACATCATTTATTAAATCACTAAATTATGGTAATTAAACCAATTAAAAACACTGACTAATCTTTGCACAATTTAGTAATGAGGGTAATAGTCATTAGATTTAAAAAAACAAAACTCGAAATTTTAAATTGAATCATATCGAAAAAACTGCATTCAAACATTGAAAAATTGTAAATAACCATTTTTAACAAAAGCGATAAAATGTAAATAAACTCGTCGAAACCTTCCTATCATTTAAAAAATTTAATCATCTAAATCTGATTTACAATACTTCTTCATAATAATAACGCTATAACTTATATTTTTTAAGAATTTATAGTATAATGAAAGTGAAATAATATTAGGAGGGTTTATATGGGTTTTAAAAAGATTTTTCTTGGAATAATTTTTCTTTTCGACTTTAGATTTAATGGTATTGATATTATTCCAGATTTTATTGGCTTTATATTAATTTTTCTTGGTTTATCAGAAATCTGTAAGCTGCATGAAAAATTTAATACCGCTAAAACATTATCATTAGTATTAATATTTATTTCTATACCGGATATTTATAATTCACCAACCACATATACATCAGCACAAGAAGCATTAGCTAATGTAAATCCGCTTCTTTTCTTATTTGGTATAGTATATACAATTTTATATTTATTTTTCATGTATTACTTATTTACCGGCATAAGAGATGTTGCAATGGAACGTAACAACAATATATTGGCAAATAGAGCTAATCTAACCTGGATATTAGTATTTATCAACAGTATAGGAACATATCTTATTTTCATTCTTTTCTTCCCTTTACTGGTAATTTTGTTAATCTTATTTAGTATATTTGTCTTTATTTTACAACTAATGACAGTGTATTTAGCTATGGAGACGATTAACGACAATAATTACGATAAATATTAAAGTGAACTCAGGACTATATTGTTATTCTTTGAACACTAACCATGCAACACTTAGTGTTTTTAGAAATGATTTTAATACGGAAAGTTATATTAAAAATAATATTGATACTACTATTAATGTTCATTACGATTATTTTTTTAATAACAAAAATATATTTAATTGATGTAGTATAATTTCAATGCATTCAACTAGAGAGATATTGACATTTAGATTAAACATCTAATATGAATATATAAAAATTAATAGGTGTAAAATTTATCTTATACCTATTAATTTTTAAATGAAGTGCAATATTTGTCAAAATAGTTGTTGTAAATAAATTAATATTTAAGATGATAGTTCATCATCTTTTTTTGATATTGCAGTTTCTTTTTCTGGATTAAACCAAACAACTTCTTTCAATGTCCCATTTCTTATTTTTCTAGACCATCTTTCATGGTGTTTTAGTTAAACTTATTCATAAACTTTTTTTCTTTATTTTAATATTTCTATTAATAATTTTTCTTCTAACTCTTCTGTCCAATCTTAAATAGATGACTTGAAAATATTATTCTGCCTTTTATTAAAAAACTGTGTGTCCTTTACTTTATTATGATTTTATATACAATGAAAATGGCCATAATGATTAAACATGAGCCATAAACTAATTTATTGTATTTCGCAAATATGCGTGGTAGAAATATATCAAACCCATCTTCAGGGTTATCAACATATTTATACCCAAGAATTGTTAATGGGCATTTACCTTTAAAAATAAGCAAAATAACTACTTCAATCACTTCTAAACCAATAGCTCCCCATAGATATATATCTATTTTATCATTGATACTTGCATACAATATGTAACCAAAAACTAAAACATAAAAAAACCATATGATGGTATGGATTAGTTTTAAATAAAATAATTTTTTGTGCATTAAACTTAACTCCCCTTATTAACTTCAGATATTGCTAAATTTTAAGTCTTTACCCTCATTAACCAAAACTGTTATCTAAATCTAAAACATTTCATCTATCGTTATATTAGGATTAGAATATCTTCCCTTTTTCTCGGTATTTTTCCCATATTGAATTGCTTTTGCAGGACAATAATGAATGCATGCAAGACATTGTGTGCAATTGTTTCCCCACTGTGGTTTCTCTTTCACTGTAATGTTCTTACAATTACAAACCTTCTCGCAAATTCGACATCCAGTGCAATTATCATTTACATAAAATTTTTTAGGATCAATGGCTTTTTTATTAAACATAGGATTTATAAGTCCAGTTAATAACCAAGGGAGAATCCCTTTACTTAACTGAAATACTCCTGTTAATCTACTTTCAATTATACGATTGATATTTTTTATACTTTCATCTGCTTTAGACAATTTCTCTTTAATTGATTCTTTAGAATCTACATTTCCCATCAAAATATAATTTTTTGGCATTGGTACTGAAAAACCACTTTTTAAATTTATTCCTTTTTGTTTCAAACTATTAGTCATTACTTTCATGGTGTTTCCAATAATTCCTCCGCAAGTAATCACTGAAAAAACATAATTATCTTGATAATTACTCAATTTAAGTTTTTTAATAAATTCAAGCACTATTTGTGGAGGTCCCCATGCATATACAGGGGAAACAAATCCAATAATTTCATTGTCTTTTAGTTTGTATTCATAAACCTTATCACCATTATTGATGATACCCGATATGGAAACTAATTCCTCTTTATTATGTTGAGCAATACACTTAGCAACATAAAGCGAATTGCCAGTGCCAGAAAAATAGAATATCATACTATAAACCTCCGAATCTAATTGTTTAAATAAATTATATCACAATATTTCACCCTCTTATGTTACAATTGAGTTAATTTTTTATTTCAATTTATGAGGATAAGGAAATAACTATAATTTATTTAACTATCTATTTTATACTAATAGATATATTAATTTCTCAATGTATATTCACACTACTTAATAATCATAAAGATAGAAATAATTAGAATAATAGTTTATAATTAAATTATTAGAATATTAATTTATAATTAAATTATTGGAATAATACGGAGGTTAAATGATGAATTGTCTAACAAAAACCCAATTACAACATATTGATCTTTGGATCCATAAATTTGCTCGCTCAGTTGATGAGGCGAAATGGGATTACCTTTTTAATAACGGAAGTAAAGATAAAATTGTATTAGAAATGTTGAAATATCAAAATGACGATGGTGGATTTGGCCATGGATTTGAAGCAGATATTTTATCTCCATTATCAGGCTCTATCCCTTCAGCTGAAGCAATATTTATGGCTTATGATTATGAACTTAATTGTCAAGAAAATTGGTTTCAGAATTTATTAAAATATTTTGAAAATACTTTTCAGAACTCCCCTTCTTTTTGGGAAAATGTACCTAGAGGATTCGAAGACCATCCTCATGCACCTTGGTGGGTCTATAGTCCTGATACCAAATTCTCTCCTAATCCATGTGCAATTATTGCTTCAGCCTTAATTTTATACGGCACAGATAAACAAAAAGAAATGGGTTACACAGTCGCAAAAAAATGTCTTGATTTCTTATGTAGTGATGATGCATGTGGTGATCATGATAACTATAACTTATTAAGATTAATAGATGCACTTCAAAGGATAGAATCACCATTAATTAATCAATTAGTCATCGATGCGATGAAAAGAAGGGTTTTGGACAATGTTTCATTTGATAGGAGCCAGTGGATGGAATATGTGTCTCAACCTCTAGATATAATTGATAATCCGCAATCTATATGGTATAACTTAGTGAGTATTGGTGTTGAAATGAATTTTACCTATTGGTTAAAACAAATAAATGATAATGATATATGGACACCGAATTTTTCATGGGGCATAGATAATGATATTTCAAATAAAGTTACTGAAAACTGGAAAGGCTATATCGCTGTCAAAAGAGCAAGAATATTTAAAAATTTTGGATTAGTTGAAGCCTAATGTTATACTATACAAAGAAAGAAGGGTCCACATGAAATTAGTATCATGGAACGTTAATGGATTAAGAGCTTGTATGAAAAAAGGATTTAAAGATTTTTTTGAAAATATTGATGCTGATATCTTCGCCATACAAGAAACTAAGATGCAGGAAGAACAAAAAGAATTCGATTTTAAAGGATATCATGAATATTGGAATTGTGCAGACAAATTGGGATATTCAGGTACATTGATTTATACAAAGGAAAAACCACAAAATGTATCTTATGGTATAGATGGTAAATACAATGATGAAGGTCGACTAATTACCCTCGAGTTTACAAATTTTTATTTCGTCACTGTTTATGTACCCAATTCACAAAGAGGTTTAATGCGATTAGATTATCGTATGGAGTTTGAAGATGATTTTAAAGCTTACTTGAAAAAATTAGATTCAATTAAACCAGTCATTATGTGTGGTGACTTAAATGTTGCTCACCAGGCCATTGATTTAAAAAATGCAAAACCCAATGAAAAAAATGCTGGATATACAATAGAAGAAAGAACTAAATTTCAAGCATTATTAGATATAGGTTATACAGATTCATTTAGATTTTTATATCCAGATAAAGTGCAATATTCTTGGTGGAGTTATCTATTTAATTCTCGTCAAAATAATGCAGGATGGCGGATTGATTACTTTGTAATCTCCAATAGCTTAAGAGATAAACTAAATGACAGTGTTATATTAACGGATGTACAGGGTAGTGACCACTGCCCTGTTGAAATTGATATATTTTAGTTTCCTCACCAAAATCTTATTTTTTAATTTAATAAAATCATTCAATGAGTTCGTAATTAACTTAACAATCGTATCCATCATTATCTATTTTAGATAAGAAGGATACGTTTTTTCTTAATAATCAAACAACTAGAAAATAAAAGGAAAGCTACAAAATATGGTAGATATTTTACGTAGTCGAGAAAAAATTAGTAATATAATTATTTGAACCATATAAGGATGGATTAGGTAAAAGCTCTTTTGCAGATTGGAGACACTTTAATTAGTTATGCTTTTCTATAAACTATTTATTAAGCACAGAAAGCAGGAATAAAAATTGTTTTAGTCCTTTATATTGTGATTTTTTCTATAATGTTAATGAATCAAATCGCTTAGGGTATTATTGGTTCTAAAAAAAATTTACCATGGCCTCACCTATGTGCTATCTTGACTTTTATTACTAATTGGAAGAAATTAAAGACACGTTTGTATATGTACACGTATAATTTGGGCTATTAATATTATGGGTAACACTTGTTGCTGATGTATTATTTAGAAACACTGATTCTAAATATATATATATATATATAAATTGGATTATCTATTAATTTCAGTGGTAATTATTAGTATTTAGCTATTTATCTATATTAATTGGTTTTTACTTATTTATCTTCGGAATTGCTACATAATATCGCTATAATAGTAAGAAACGACCGCTCAAATTGAAAAATTAGTCCTATATTCATTAATTAGATATTTTTATATTAGATTGATTTGGATTTAATTTTTACCGATTTTATGTTATTATAAAGTAGTAAAAGTTTGAAAGGATGAGACAATTTATGAGAAAGATAGGATTAATGTTTTTATTATTAGTTTCTGTAAGCTTATTCGGCTGTAATGTTTCGATTAATACAACTACCACGGCATTAAGCACTACTGAAACAATAACAACTGCAGCCACTACTACAACTACTGTACCGACAACTACAACAACGATTAACACCACAACTACATCACCATATGATAGTACCTATTATGCAAGTGCACTAACATTAACAGGGGATCAATTAAAAAATGCACTTCATAGCATTATAGAAACACATACTGAGTACTCATATACAACACAATTATGGTCTATTCTTGCCGTAACAGATAAAGACCCCAATAACCCCAATAATGTAATTGAAATTTACACAGGTGACTCTATTTCAGCTCAGAGTCATGGTGGTGATGCAGGGGAATGGAATAGAGAACATGTATGGCCACAATCTCATGGAGGTATTAATACAAATCCTGGACCAGGAACTGACCTTTTCAACCTACATCCATCGGATGTAAAAACCAATTCCGCAAGAGGTAATTTAGATTTTGATGATGGTGGAACTCAAGCCGTTATCAATTGTCCTACATGTAAGATGGATAGTGATTCATTCGATCCAAATCCAGATTCAAGAGGAGATATAGCACGTTCTATGCTCTACATGGCAGTTTGCTATGAAGCAGATAATGGAATCGATTTAGAATTAAACAATTTAGTCAACAATGGTTCTAATCCATTTCTTGGTAAATTATCTGTTTTACTAGAATGGAATGATGAAGACCCAGTTAGTAGTTTTGAAATAAATAGAAATAATGTAATATATGATCAATATCAACATAACAGAAATCCATTTATTGACCACCCAGAATGGGCTGATCTTATTTGGGGAACTCCTAGTAATTAATAATACATAAAAAAAAACCTTAGTTAATCATTAACTAAGGTTTTTTTTCTCATTAGCTAAATTCTGCCATTCAGCCACATATGCTTGTAAAATTTTATGAAGATACTGCCCTATTTGACTATAAGCTTCATCATTTAAGTTTGCTAGTGAGATACGGATAGACCATTTAGGGCCATAAAACGCTCCTCCATTTAATAATACGATAGAAGCTTCCTCGGCTAATCTTAATAAAACATCAATTGGCTTATATTTATTTTGTAGGTAGTTAGCAAATTCATCGCCATAGTGATAAAATGCCCATTCAAGTAAATTAAATTCTGTATAATAAGCTGCATCGTATGGGTCCTTTGTTAAATCTAGTCCCAAACCATCAAACAATAATTGTTGACGACGATGACATATTTTTTTAGTCAGATTTTTATAGTTATTATCTTTATCAAGTAGAGCAAACACAGAAAAAAATGCCATTTGCACCTGCTGAGGAGTGGATAGCCCAGCTGTATGATTGAGTGCAACTTGACGGCTATCAGCGACAATCCTGTCAATAAAGGGTATTGATTCAGGTGTTATTGATAAAGATTCATATCGTTTATTAACAAGCTCTTTTTTATCTTTGGGTAATTCCTTTAATCTTTTATCGAAAACATTATTTTCATGGATAGCAATCGTCCCTAAACGCCATCCTGTAACACCAAAATATTTCGAGAATGAATAAACACCAATGGTATTAAAAGCTAAATCAGCAACTAGAGATCTAAAATGATCTACAAATGTACCATAGACATCATCAGATATAATCATTAAATCTGGGTGATGATTTTTTACAATATCTACTAATTGTTTTGCAGATTCTGGTTTAATCGCTACTGAAGGAGGGTTACTGGGATTTACAACGAACAATGCTTTTATATTAGGATCACATAGTTTTTCTAACTCTTCTTGTGGATATTGCCAAGTATGAGTTCCATCTTCTTTGACCTCGCTAGCTAATATTTTAACCACATCAAAATCATAACGAGGAAGTACAGGTATTTCTAAGTAAGGCGTAAAAATTGGAACCATTAACGCGATTTTATCTCCTCTATATAACAATTCATTAGCGATTAAAGAATCAAATATATAACACATAGCTGCTGTTGCTCCTTCAACCGCAAATAAGGAAAATTTACCAACTGGTGGTTTATTATAACACATTTCTTGAATCAGATAATCATGAACAACGCTCTCAATATGTTTAAGCATGCGATCAGGTGATGGGTAATTATCCCCAATAATCCCATCTGTAAGTTCATATACCCAACTATCCGGATTAAACCCTTTCTCTGAAATTCCATAATCTATTATCCCTTTTAAAAGTTCTATACCTTGCTCATTTTGATGATGTTCACAATAAGCAAATAAGCGCTCACTTATCCCATTTCTAATTGGCATTCCTGCTAAATCGCCTTCATTCCAGGTACGACGTGTTTCTAAAGCGGCAAATTGTCCTAATGTAAAAAAAGCTTCTCTAGGTGTAACAGCTGTCCAATTAGGATTCCCTCTACCTGCATCTAATAGTGTCCGCGCACTTTTTTCTCCCTCTTCATTTGCTAATTGTATCAATGTATCTTTTAATTGAAAAGGACTAATGTCACCATATATACGTTCTATTTCTTCACGTTTAACTTGATTCATATTAATCTATTCCTCCTATATCTTTTATTATTTACCTGAATAACCTTTCTTATCATTATTACTAGATATAAAAAAGCAGATACACCTAATCTGCTTTATTACCACTTATTATAATGAATTTTCTTGGGATCAAAATTATTTCTCGGTTCTTTTTCTTCCGCCTTATAACCAATAGCCACTAATCCAATCGGAATAATAGTTTCAGGTAAACCTAATAGTTTTTTTGTCATGTCTAATAAATCGGGTACAGGGTATATTCCACACCAAACCGCTCCTAAATTAAGCGCATGTGCAGCAAGTAACATATTTTCAATTGCTGCAGCGCAATCTGCCACTAAAAAGCCAGTAGCTTTTTGATTTTCATTATCACCACATACAACAATAGCACATTTAGCTTGTGGTAACATTTTTGCATAAGAGTGCTTGCTAGAAAATTCATTAATCATGATTTCATCTTTTAGTACAATAAATTCCCAAGGTTGTCTGTTATGAGCTGATGGCGCAGAAAAACCTGCTTTTAAAATCTTTGTCAAATTTTCATCGTTAACTAATTTTCCTGTGAATTTCCGAGTACTTCGTCGGGATAAAATAACATCAATGGCATCCATACTGTCATCCCTTTCTTTTAATATCGGTAGCTTTCTTTAAAGCCTAATTTTTTATATAAATGAAGAGCAGGTTCATTAGTAACATGAACATCAATTATTAATGAAAGATATCCCCAATCAACCATATCATTTATACATCGTTTTAATAATGTTGTACCCACATTTTTATTTCTGTATATCGGTTGTACACCTAAAGATGAAATATGAAAACAATTATCTTCATTTGGTAAAGCAATTAGTAAGCCTATTAGTGTATTATCTATATAAGTTGCCAGGATATACCGTCTGTTAAAATCACCTAATTTATTTTTACATAAATTCTCTATATAGATGTCTGGTGTTTTTCCTATTAAATCAGGATCATGTGAATCATCCATCACTTTTATTAAATGTGGATATAAAAAAGCAATTAAAGCTTCATTATTTAAACGAATCTCTTCAACCTTATAATGATTTTCTTCTGAATATTTATCTGTTAATTGTTTTACCATTCTTAACTTCATTTAACACCTCTAAATATATCTTATTTAAATTGTATCACTATTACTTATAATCAACAATATTTCCTGGATAAAAAAAGGACTAAATTCATTATTTAGACCTTTACTTCATCGGACGCGCGGGTATAGAATAAGTTTCTAATGCATGAACAGAAACAAGTTCTCCTTCAGGATATCGGTAACAAGTCAATTTATTACCAAAAACACATCCAGTATCAATATTTATGGTATTATTCAATTGAAAAGCCTCAAGATTAGGCGTATGTCCATAGACAATAAGTGGTTTCCCTTTATAATCCTTAGCCCAAAGTAAACGAATAGGTAAACCGAATTCATCCGTCTCATTCGTTGTTTCCCCAAAAAGTGTAAAACTATGAACTTCTTTTGAAGTCCTACCAATAAATTCTTCTTTAATTCCGGCATGTGCAACAACTAATCTATTTTGATCAAATATTAAATGACTCTCTAAATGCTTCAGAAAATTTAAAACCTCTTCAATGAAAGATTTCGGTTCTTTATCTAATTGTCTCATCGAATCTTCTAGTCCGTTTTTAACTTGAACATTTCGGCCAATTAATTTCCGATATAATTTATTATCATGGTTTCCTTGCACACAGTAGGCTTGCTCTTCTTTTACAAGATGCATGACTAATTTTAAAACCTCAACAATTTTAGGACCTCTATCAACTAAATCACCTAGAAAAACTAATTTTCGATTTTCAGGATGGTAAAGTTTATCAGGTGATTCTAGTTTATAGCCTAACTTTTTAAGGAGAATTATTAATTCGTCATAACATCCATGTACATCACCAATAATATCAATTGGTCCACTTTCAAAGTTTTTATCACAATATAGTGTATCTTGATAAATTTTTGTTCTCATTACATCATCTATTGAATTCATAATATATATATAATTAAATCCTTCCTTTTTTAAATTCATAAGTGAATACTGCATTTGATTGTATTGATATTTAATAATTTTTTCTTCTAACATTCGATCATGCCTATATTTATTACGTTGATATAAGATATTTTCAGATAAATTAAAAACAATTGCTACTTTCAGGCAATGGTGTTTTGAAGCTATTTCTAATAAGTTATAACGTGTATTTTCAGATATATTTTCAGCATCAATGACAGTTAATTTTCGTAAATTTAATCTTAAATCCGTTAAAAAGTGCATTAAACGCAATGCGTCGTTACTAACTGACTGATTATTCTCATCATCTGAAATCAGATAACAGCAATAATCGGTTGAGATAACTTCACTTTCTTTAAAGTGGTTTTTCGCAAAAATTGTTTTTCCACTGCTTGATGGACCAATAAGGACCACTAAAGAAAATTCAGGTATTTTAACACGCATGTTATATCCACCTTTACTTTATTTTAATGTTGTTTTACACATAACTTTTCCGACTACATAAGAAAGAGAAAATATTCGATATTACTGGTAGCATTAGGCATTCTAAACTAATTATAAGATTTTTTTATTATATCTTTTCTAAAATATCTAATCCAAATATTAAATAAATTGATTAAAGAAATCGCTCCAATAATTATCATCAATATTATTATTCCCATTGAATCGGTAAAGGGTTTGTTTACTAATGGGTAGAGATTAACAACCGCAAAAATAGATATTCCTAGTAAAGTAAAAAGAATTAAAGAGGAATATATATTTCCTATTAATATTTTGTTTTTTTCACTTTTAAGTTTCTTTTCTATTAGAATAAATGAGAAAAAAAACAAAATAAAGAGTGAATTTATACTTTGAGCTCTTAATGTAAGAAATTCTCGTTGAGTTATTAAACTTGCTAACTCTACAACAAGTAAAATTTTAATAAAATTAAACCAAATTTTATGTTTCATAATAATCCCTCCTAAGAAAAAAAACTTAGCTGTAAAATAACAATGTCAGAAGTAACTATTTTAATGAATATTCATAAATCATTTTATTTCTTAAATCCCATAATTTTTGTGACAGATCAATATAATATTCATGTGGATTTTCAAAACGAAGAGTAGCATCCCAAAGTGTACTGATTTGACTTTGACAATGATTTTTAATTTCTTTTAATGAAGGAAGCTCATAAACACATTTCCCATTTTGAAATAGAGGGACTAATAGCTTTTTTAGCATGAAATTGGGTTAATTTTTTTCTTTTCCATGGATTTTTAGGATCAAAGATTTCATACTCTTTTTGCTCATTAATTTGCTCATCATTTAATGTTATGACATCTACTATGGCTTTATTTGTTTTATTATCAAAAAATCGATAAATTTGCTTAAATCCTGGGTTGGTAATTTTAGAAACATTTTCACTAATCTTAATTTTAGGAACCATTTCCCCATCGTTTTCAATCGCTACTAATTTGTACACACCCCCAAAAACAGGATCTGACTTAGCTGTGATGAGTCGTTCTCCCACACCAAATAAATCTATTTGGGCACCTTGCATCAATAATTCTCTAATAATATATTCATCTAATGAATTAGAAGCGACTATTTTACAATCTGTGAAACCAGCATCATCTAACATTTTCCGTGCTTCTTTAGAAAGATATGCGATATCACCACTATCAATACGAATCCCCTTTGGTCTTTGTCCTAGTGGAAGCAGTACTTCATTAAATGTTTTTATCGCATTTGGCACTCCTGATTTTAATACATTATAAGTATCGACTAAAAGTGTGCAATTATTAGGATAAATTTGAGCGTAGGATTTAAATGCTTCAAATTCAGTATCATACATTTGCACAAAACTATGTGCCATCGTTCCAATTGCTGGAATATTAAAGATCTGTTCAGCTAAGGTGTTCGATGAACCTATACATCCTCCTATATATGCAGCTCTTGCTCCATATAATGCTCCATCATAGCCTTGCGCTCTTCGACTGCCAAATTCCATCACATCTCTATTTTGAGCAGCGCGAACAATTCTACTAGCTTTTGTTGCGATTAAACTTTGATGATTAATGGTTAAAAGAACCATTGTCTCAATTAATTGGGCTTGGATAATTGGCCCTTTAACCGTAATTAGCGGTTCATTAGGAAATATTGGTGTACCTTCTTCAATAGCCCATACATCACAAGTAAATTTAAAGTGGCGTAAATAATCTAAAAAAGCTTCATTAAACATGTGTTTCTCACTTAAAAAACTGATATCATCCTCACAAAAGGATAAATTTTTTAAATAATTGACAAGTTGTTCAACCCCTGCCATAATTGCATAACCACCATGATCAGGAATTTGGCGAAAAAACATATCAAAATAAGCGATAGTATTTTGTTTTTCTTCGACGAAATATCCATTTGCCATCGTTATTTCGTAAAAATCTGTTAATAGTGTTAAATCTCTTTTTATATCCATTTTTAAACTCCTATAATATTAATTCACTTACAACTTCAATATCGTTTCCCATCATTTGGTACAACGCGATAGCATGCATTAAATCTCCATCATGCTCATCTAAATCATAAGTGTTAACTGCATTTATTGGTACTATAATATTACTGTTTTCATTCTTGCGATTAAAATGGGCCTTTAATGATAAAGCAAATTGTAATACGCATATATCAGTACAATTTCCTGAAACGATAAAAGTATCAATTTCACTATTTTCTTTCAACCAATTTTGAAAAACAGGTTCTAGATAGCCATTAGTTGAGTTTTTCTCAATTAACTGATAACCACCAATCACTTTTAATTCATCTAATCACTTTTGATTCATTTGTTCCCTTTAAGCAATGACATGGATAAGATTTAAATTCGGGTGATGACTCTGTGTGACTATCCGCAAAAACAATTTTCTTAATTTTTAACTCTTCACATTTATAAGACAATTTGATAATATCAGGAATTATACTAGCTATTCGTGGGCTTTGTAAAGGACCTTTTTTAGTGAAACCATTTACCATATCAATAATAATTAACACTGTTTTATCTTTTTGTAAACTATTAATATTTATTGATTTTAAGGCATTTAGTTTTTCAAAAATTTTTTCTAAAACTGCTTCACTCGTTTTTAAAAAGACAAATTTGTTCTTCATTTAATTTCTCCTTTCAATATGTAAATCTACCCAATCAGGATTAAAGTGATATAATTTAGAAGGTCTATGTCCTTTATCCTTAGTATAAGCATTTGTTTCAATCACCATATCCGTTATTTTTCTTCTAAAATTAGCTTTAAGTAATTCAGTATCTAATATCACTTCATAGACTTGTTGTAACTCCGTTAGCGTGAAGGCTTCAGGCATCAAGTTAAAGGCGATATCGGTATATTCAATTTTATTACGTAAACGTTCAATTCCATAAGATATTGCTAAGGCATGGTCAAAAGCAATTTGCTTTGATTCCACAATTTCCCTCGTAACGGAAATGTTTTTTCCTTCTGCATGAATCGTTACTTTAATTAATGCAACTAATTTAATATCATCACTAGTTAGTGTTAATTGATAAAACTTAGCTTTAATATATCCATTATTATTTATATTTTTTTGTTCTTCTTTCAATTTATACTGTATTTCAAAAAACTTAGCTTCTTTAGCATCATCAGATGCGACTACATTTAATGATGAACTATCTATAAGTGACATATAGCAACAACTAATCACTCGAGACCTTGGGTCACGTGCCACATCGCCATAAGTATACAATTGTTCCATGTAAATATTTTCAATATTAGTTTCTTCCTTTAATTCTCGTTTAGCAGCAACTTCTAAGCTTTCATCCATATTAACAAATCCACCAGGAACTGCCCAATATCCTTTAAATGGTGGATTTTTTCTATTTATCATTAATAATTTTAAAACCTTTTTCGGCAGTTTTCGATAATTATTAATTTGTTCATTAACGACCGTATAAATTAGCATATCAACCGTCACAGATGGCCTGTCATAGCGCGATGCATCATAGTTTCGCAAAAATTCTTGTTCATTCAATTCCATAATTTTTTCTCCTTATTATCACATTGTTATTATTATTTTATTACTATCATAAGTGCATTGTCAATATATATACCAATAAAAAATAAAAACCTCAATAATGAGGTTTCATTTTTTATCTATTTTTACCATATTTCTTCATTATGATATTTTGTTAATTTAGCTAATTCTTTTCCACGACGTTTTAATTCCGTGCGTGCTTTTTGATTAACTTTCGAGTCAATATATTCAGCTTCTCTTTGTAGTTTTAGATAACTTTCAAAGCGTTTTTCATCTAAGAGACCTTCATCTATTGCTTGTTGCACAGCACAACCTGGTTCTTTATCATGTTGGCAATTTTTAAATCGACAATTTTGTGCTAAGTTTTCAATATCACTAAATGTCGCATCAACTCCATCGCTCACTTGCCATAATGCGAGTTCTCGCATTCCTGGTGTATCGACAATCATACTGCCGTTTGGCAAAAGAATAAGTTCTCTATGTGTTGTTGTATGTCTACCTCTATCATCCTGATTTCTGATTTCTTGAACTCTCAAGACTTCTTTACCTGCTAAATAATTAACAAGGGATGATTTTCCCACACCTGATGAGCCTAATAACGCAATAGTCTTACCTGGTTTGAAATATTTTTGAATGGCATCCATTCCTTCGCCAGTTAAAGAGCTAACCGCAAAGACATCAACACCTGGGGCTATATTTTCTACTTCATATATTTTTGTTTCAACATTGCTACATAAATCACTTTTACTTAAAATAACGACAGGTACCGCTCCACTTTCCCATGCCAAGACTAAATATCTTTCAATACGTCTCAAGTTAAAATCACTATTGAGTGAATTAAAAATAAAAACAGTATCGAAATTAGTCACAATTACTTGTTCAATTGTTTCGGTTCCAGCAACTTTACGAGAAAATTTAGAAATTCTCGGTAGGATATCCTGGATAATCCCTTTATCTTCATTAGGTAGTTTTTCTACCCTTATCCAATCACCTACTGCAGGAATTAACCCACTTTCTAAATTAGCTTGGTATTTACCGGATAATTCAGATTGTAAAATACCTAAATCAGTAACTACTTTAAAATATTTTCCATGTTCTTCGATAATTCTTCCTGGCAAAAGAGTTTCTTTATCTTTTTCTTTAAATGAGTTTTGAAAAAAAATATTATAACCGTATTGGCTTAGATTCATTGTTCCCTCCGTAAAATAAATTCGAATTAAAAAGACCACAAAATGCATAACCCATTTGTGGATCTCAATAGGTTAAACTCAAATATTTCTAGTATTCAGTTAAAATAAAATCACCTTTAAATTATTATCAAACATAATACATCACTCCTTTTGCCAGAAAATCATATACAAAAAAATTATATAAAAAAAACGGTTAATAGTCAACCGTTATAAGCTAATTTATTCAATAGTCACTTTATTTCTTCCATTTAATTTTGAAATATATAGTGCAGCATCAGCACTTTCCTTGAGATGTTCAAAATTTTGAACAGATTCTGGAAAAATGGTACCGCCAATTGATACGGTAATATTTATACTACCCTTAACATTTTCATAAAACGGATATTGAGCAATAGTTTCTCGAATTTTTTCAGCTAAGTCTCTTGCTTCGTTTTTATTGATATTTATCGATAATAAACAAAACTCTTCTCCACCTATACGAAACAATAAATCTTCTTTTCCCACAATGCGACTAATAACTCGAGAGAATTCTATCAGAATTTCATCACCGACAACATGTCCGAAGTTATCATTTACTGATTTAAAATGATCAATATCTATTATAAATAATGCTACATTATCTTCCGTATTAATTATATTTTGATAAATTTTATTAATTTGTATATCATACTGTCTTGTATTATATAGTCCTGTAAGAAAGTCTTTAATTGAATCGTTTTTGTATTTTTGATACATTAAATTAGAGGTTTCAATGTAATCTACTAAATAGTAGATTAATATAGACGATAACACCGATAGCAATGCAAAATCAAATAAGATATGATAAGTTTCAAAATCATTAAACAGTAAAATAAAATAACTTAAAAAAGTCAAAAAAAAGGACGTTGATAAATAAATTATTAATTTAAGACGTTTTCTTTTTATCATTTTATCAAAAATAAGAAAAAGGATTACTAATAAACATAAATTAACAGTATATATAATGCTCCCTATACTCACATCAAACAAAGTCATTCGTGCAATAGTAAGAATTATTATTGTCAAAATAGAGGAATACAACCCCGTAAAATAGAAGACGAGCAAAAATGCTAAGTATCGTAAATCTACTATCGTTTTAGTAGATGCGACTTCTAAATTATTAATTAACAAAGCAATTCCCATCAATCCACCAATGAAACCAAAAATAGTTTTTGTGAATAGATTAGCCTTATTATTAAGTTGATGTTCTCTGAATATGAATCCTATTAAAAATAAAAACGCCATAATACTCATTAAATCATCGACCATATCATAAAAAAAAGTATTTAAAAATAAAGTATGAATCATTGTACCACCCTAATGCTTATATTTAAAAATTAATTATATCATATTTACTAATTTTTACCAATTTATTTTATATATAAATTTTTAATTGTATTAAGCATTAATTGAATGGATAAAGACAGATATTTATTCTTATGATAGACAAGTGAAAAATTTCTACCTAGTCTTAAATCAGAAATAGGCTTCCAGTTTAATTGATTATTAGCATCTTTTATAATAGCCTGTTTTGATATGACAGTAATACCCAAATGTTCCACCACTGCGTTTTTAATTAATTCAATATTATTAAATTCGCCCGTTATTTTGATGTTGATACCTTTCTTTTTAATTTCTTGCTCAAATATTTCCCTTGTCCCACTTCCTACTTCTCTTAGAACAAAAGGGTACTTAATTATCTCTTCTATCGTGATATTTTCTTTTTTATTTAATTCATGATCACAAGGAAAAACAAGCACTAATTCATCTGTCATAAATGGTTGTATAATTAAATCATTTGAACGAATGATTCCTTCAACAAGTCCTAAATCTATTTCATCTAATAATAATTTATTTTCAATAAAGGATGTATTACCAACAATAGATGACACCTCTTCCTCATCATTGTAAAAATGGTAATTTTTGAGAATATCAAAGAGTAAATAAGTCCCAATTGTTACTGTGGCACCGATGCGAATTGATTCATGATCTTTTAAAGTTTTCATTGAATTATCCATTTCATCATATAAATGCACAATATGTCTAGCATAATGTAACAATTTTTCACCTCTTGGAGTAATATATATTTTTTTCCCTAATCGTTCAAATAAACGAACTTCATAATAATGTTCTAATTCTTTAATCGCTTGACTAACAGAAGGTTGACTAATAAATAGCTTTTCAGCTGCTTTTGTCATATTAAGCTCATCACATACCGTGATAAATATCTTTAGATGTCTTACTGTCATTTTAATCTCTCCATAAGTATTTAGTTATCATAATAATAAGATTATAGTATTTTACATATTAACTTTCAAGTGTTAAGATGTTACATTAGGAGGATAAACATGAAAAAATTAATACCTGGACTAACTCTAGTTACTATCATCGCAATTATCGCCTGGTTATTAGGTCAGCAGTTCACTATTATCGGAGCCCCTATCTTTGGTATAATATTGGGAATGATTGGGGGGATATTTTTAAAGCAAACAATTTATAAACCGGGAATTAAATTTTCAAGTAAAAAAATATTACAGTTTTCGATTATTTTAATCGGATTTGATATGAATCTTTATAATATTTTCAAAGTCGGTTTACAATCACTATCTGTCATAATCTTCACTTTATCAGCTGCTTTTATTACAGCTTATTTTTTAGGGAAGAAATTAAAAATTAATCCCCATACCACAACTTTAATCGGCGTAGGAACAGCTATCTGTGGTGGATCGGCAATCGCTGCTACAGCACCTGTCATTAAAGCTGATGATAAGGAAATTGCTTATGGTATCTCAACTATCTTTTTATTTAATATCATCGCTGTATTTGTCTTTCCCTTTTTAGGACATATACTCCACATGAGTGATGCTGGTTTTGGGATGTGGAGTGGGACGGCGATTAATGATACCTCAAGTGTTGTTGCGGCAAGTTACACATATAGTAATGCAGCCGGTAATTTCGCAGTAGTAGTCAAATTGACCCGAACTTTAATGATTATACCAATTACCTTATTTTTAGCCATCTATACTTCTAAAAAAAGTAATACTGAACAGCATTATTCAATCATAAAAATCTTCCCTTGGTTTATAATTGGTTTTATACTAGCATCTATTATCAGTACCTTTACAGGTCTTCCGGATACCATTCAAAATCACTTAGTCATAGCTGGTAAGTTTTTTATTGTCATGGCTATGGTTGCGATTGGACTTAATACCCATTTTAAAGATATGATTAATAAAGGTTATAAGCCGATCTTACTTGGGTTTTCTACATGGCTTGCGGTAGGATTAACGTCATTAATCGTTCAATATTTTATGCAGTTACTATAAATTTTAAAAAGAGCATTTTTAGTTACAAAATGTTCTTTTTTAAATTTATGTCACTTTTTCACTTGGAGTAGAACCTATAAATCTATCTAAAATTAAAAATAACAATTGCACTACAAAGAATAATAGTAATCCCTCAAATAAATAAATTTGCATAACTAAATTGGTATTATCGACAGGTTGATGCAATTGTTCTGCGATTTGTTTTCTAGATTCATACGATGATTTAGATAAATTATAATTGAAGAAAATTAGGCTAAGCAAAAATAAAGCATAACTCATATTCCAATACCATCTTTTTAGGTTTGTCTTTTCAGTTTTAATTATTTCTTTTTTAAATATCATTTTGAGAAAGTGATAAATTATATAAACAGTTAGGTATGATAAGAAAATCCCAATTAATAGAAACAAGAATTTTATATTACTATGGATGAAGTAAAATTGATAAATACAAAATAAACTCATAGATAAGTAAAAAATTATATAATACACATGTTTAAAAATAGTATAAACTTTATTCACCATATTTCCCCCTTTAATTGAATATTTACAACGTTATTATAGGTTTGATTCTTCGTTATAAAGAAAGATGATTAACATGATATTTGATAAAGGGAACCAACGACTCCTCTTTGTTTGATTGGTGTATGAAAATTCATCAATAAACCATTTTACTTTTGGTCTTATTATGAATATCTTGTAAAGTAAAAGAAGGTAGGAAAACCTACCTTATATTATATCTTCAATTTCAAATTCAATATGGACTGTATCTGTGCCCTTTATCGTATCAGGAATAATATCAATTGCGCTACTTGAGAGCATCGTGTTTTCTAGTTTGGCTTGTGACCGATAAACAATCTCTTGATAATCATAATTAATATTGAGGATTTTACCTAATTTAATACCTGCACTACTAGCGATAACTGATGCATTGGCTTTAGCATTAAAAACAGCATCCTTCAGCACTAGTGCTTTAAATGAAACTTTATCCTTCACTTCAAAAAATACATTAAATAGAGGATTCGCTTCACTTTTGGTAATTATTCTTAATAAGTTATTTAAAACTAGTTGATTATAATCAAATGATAACTTTAAATCATGTTCAGCAATATACCCTACAAATACATTTTTCCCATCTTTATAAATATATTCTGTATTAATAGCGAAATTAGTAGTTTTTAAATCGTCTTTAGCAAAGCCAGCCTTCACAATATCGTTTCTAAGAATAACGGTTCTCCTATTTAAATCATTCATTGCTTGATCATAATCGATATTTTTACTGATTATTTTAAATATAACCACAATTAAATCAGGATTTTTTAATACTTCGCCTACACCTTTAACTCGTAACACCCGCATAAAATTCCCCCTCTTTGATTAATTTTATTTTTTACCTCGCTTATAAGAATATGGCCACTCTAGTTCTACTTTTAATGTATCTGCAGCCTGTAAAGCAAAATAAGGATTTCTTAATAGTTCTCTACCAAAGAAAATTAAATCAGCTCTGTTATTTTGTAGTACTTCTTCTGCCATTTCGGCTGTTGTTACTAAACCACCACCGATAGTTAATAGTCCCGTCTCTTTTTTAATCGTTTCAGAATAATTTAATTGATATCCAGGAAAAGCATTAATTTTTGCATAATTTACAACTCCACCCGTACTAACATTAACTATATCAATACCTTCATTTTTCACGAAATTAAGAATTTTAACTAAATCTTCAACATGATTTCCATCAGAAACAAATTCTTCAGCTGATATCCTCACGATAATTGGTTTTTCAGCTGGCCATACGGTCTTTACCGCCTCTAGAATTTCTTTTAAGAATCGACCTCTATTTTCTAGTTTTCCACCATATTCATCGTTTCTTTTATTAGTGAGTGGTGATAAAAATTGATTAATTAAATAACCATGTGCACCATGGATTTCAATCGTATCAAATTGAGCCTCATTAGCTCTTTTAGCACCTATTTTAAATGCTTCTATAACTGTTAAAATATCATCTTTAGACATTTCCTTAGGTGTTTGATATTGATCACTAAATTCAATTGAACTCGGTGCAATAATTTTTTCTGTACCGACACCACATTTTCTTCCTGCATGTGCAAGTTGCACTCCAACTTTAGCACCATATTTTTTTATTTCATTCACTAAATTTTTTAAACCTTCAACATGTTTGTCATCCCATAAACCTAAATCATTACCAGAAATACGACCACGTGCTTCAACTGCCGTTGCTTCTAAAATAATTAGTCCCGCTCCACCAATTGATCGTGTTGCATAATGTAGCGTATGAAAAGAAGTTGGGAAACCATCACTTGTTGCTTGATACATACACATTGGTGCCATCACCACACGGTTTTTTAGTTCTAAATTTTTTATTTTAATTTGTTCAAATAATTTTGCCATTTCATCCTCCATCATTATTATATTATATTTTTAACTACATATATCATTTTAAACCTTTTTTAATTTTTTCGCAATTTATAAATCCTTTTTTTGGATAAGTAAACATTGTTATACAATTTTAAAAATGCGGAAACTATTAATATGAACCCACAAAAGGAGAATGATGAGATGAGATTTGGATTACCAAAAATAGCATTTAGGAAGCCTTTATCTGCCTTGTTACTTGCAGTACTAATGATGCATTTAGCTGATTATATTATTATTCCTATTTTACCAGTAATCTTAAGTATTGATAAAGGTTTAAAACCAGCACAAATAGGATTTTTAATAGGGTTTGGTTCTTTATCATTTCAAGTAGGAAGTGTTTTTGGTGGCTTGGTATCAGATAAAATTGGCCGGAAAATTACCCTTGTTATTGGAGCAGCAATTGAAATCGGCGCATTATTTGGATTTGGTTTAAGCAACACCTTTTCATTATTTGTGTTATTCGAAATATTCAATGGAATTGGCGGTGGTGTATTTGCCCCAACTACAAAAGCAGCAATCGCAGAATTCGCGAGCGACTCAACAGACACCAGAACAACTGCTTTTTCTTTAAGAGGAATGGCTGCTAATTTAGGAATTGCGATTGGTGGACTACTTCCATTACTCGTTTTTAAATTAACATTCTCAACATTCTTTTTTATTTCTAGTGCAGTCTATGTTGGATTATTATTCTTATCTGTATTTTTAATCCCAAACAGTAAGGACAATAAATCAAATAATAATCTAACACTTAGACGGTACCTGAATATTTTTAAAAACAAACCATTCCTTATCTTTTGTATCATATCAATTTTTGTTTGGGCTATCTATGCCCAATTTAGTTTAGCACTTCCACTTCGAGCAACCATTATTTTCAAAAACGTTAAATTAGTAGGGAGTATTTGGACTATCACCAGCTTATTTGTCGTTTTACTTCAAACATCAATTGCTAGACATGTAATTAAAAAAATACATTTATTCACCTCTGTTTTTTATGGAACACTCATCATGGGATTGGGTATTTTTTTAATTGGCTTTTCCTATTCTTATTTTATCCTACTTCTGAGCGCATTTATCTTTATTATTGGTGAAATGTTTATGACCCCTACAGTCGATAGTATCACAAGTGAACTAGCTGATGAGAGTATCATCGGGGCCTATTTCAGTATCGCTAATATACTATATGGTCTTGGTACAGCATTAGGAAGCTTTGCTGGTGGTGAAATCATTAATTTCTATGGTATTAAAAGCCTTACTCCTTGGTTTATCTTTCTAATATTTTCAATAATAGTCTCCATAATCATTTATATCATTAGAAGGATGCCTACAATAAAAAATAATTTAAAGTAATAAATTATTTTTTATTATTAGTTTATCATCTTAGTTATAAAGAATTTTTAAAATGTTTTTGTCAAATCATGCACACATTTGCAATTGATGTTATCTCATCAGTAACAATTTTCTTAAGATTATTTAAAACCAAACAAAAATCTCGTAGAATTTTCTACGAGATTAATTTCTTTATTTATATACTTTCCAAAGTAAGTGTCCTGTGTCATCTATATATGTATAATATTCTAAATTTGATGCTTTTTCATAAGCAACTAATTGAATATAGGTTTTACCAATATATTCAATCTCTTTATATGATTTAGGCGTAACTTCATTTACAATTCGATTGCCTGCTTGATTGAGTATCACAAATGTTCTACTTGCAACAGATACTGGGTCATCAGAAGCTAGAATTACATGACAATCTGTTATATCATCACCTACGTGATAACTTATATCAAGTTTCGCGTTAGTTAATACATTTACGTATTTACTTTGCATATCGTTTATAATTAAGACATTATTTTGATTCACAGAACCTACGTAATCATTTTCTAAAGCAACAATTGTTTCAAATGTTGCGTTAATTAATCCATATTGTTTAATACCGGTACTTACATCGGCATAGCCATTATAAAAATCACTAGCATCAGTATATGTGTTAGTTGTAGCGAGTTGACCTTCTTTATTTATATAAGTATATGTTTTATCAGATAATTGAACTCTAGCTAAATTACTATCAGTAAATGGATATGCTTCTAAAAATTGTGGTTGAACAAGAATAGTGCCATTTTGGTTCATATATCCCCATAAATCACCTTGACGATATGGAATGATAGCTAAACCCGTATAGTCCACTTCTTTATAATCTAGCTTTAGCTGATAAGAATTTAATACTTCATCTAATTGTGGTGTTATGATAGACAGACCATTTGTGTTAATTAGACCAAATTTATTATTTTCATCTATAAAGGCATATCCATTATAAAAGTTAAAATCAAAATCATCTTTATAATCATATTGTAATGGTATTTTTACAACACCTGCTTTAGTGATATACCCTAACTTGTTATCTTTAACAACAAAAGCTAAAGTATCTGTGAAGTGCCCCACTTTATCATAAGTAACATCATTAAAAACATTTAAAGTTTGATAAGTTGAATTAAAATTAGCTAAATGACCCGAAGTATCATCAGCATAATAATAAATACCCTGACCCATATATTGAATTATTTTATATTGTAATGGTAATATGTATTGACCTTCTGTATTAATTAATCCATATTGTTGATTTTTTTTAACCACAGCTAAATAATTTTCATCAAAACCATAAGTCTTGTCGTATGTAAGAGCTATCACGACATCACCACTAGTATTAATATAACCCCAATATTCTTTATTTTGATCATATTCTAAATAACCAACTGGTAATAGCGTATCATGTAAACTACTAGCATTTGCAGATTTAGTAATATTGTTTTTCGCTATAAAAGTTATTTTATAACCATGCGATAAGTAGTAACTACTTGTAATCACAATAAATGCGAGAACAGATAGTAAAACAATCGTTAAATATTTATGTTTCATTATTCTCACCTAGCTAATCTTGATTTTTTCTGTTTATTAAATGTTCCTTAAACAATTTTTCTACACTAATTTCAAAACTATCCGCTGCGCCCCAATCAAAATCTGAACCAACACCACGACCTCCACCAGACCCAATTGCCTTCACTTTAGTATAACCATCTAAATTATCGATTATAACAACTAATGAGACGCGGCTTGAAACCCGTATAAAATATTTTTCATAAATTAAAATTCCTAATTGTTTATCATTTCCTAAATCTTTAAATTCTTTATCAATTAGTTCAGCAAAGTTACTACCCCTTAATAAATCAAAAGCATCTTTGACGTTTAAATCAATTTTAAATTGTGTATCATTCATTTTATACCTCCCATTATATAATTTTATTATAGTATAAAATCACTATTTACACTACCATTATTTGTAAATTAAATAAAAAAGAACTTACTGATTAAAATATCAGTAAATTCTTTTAATTAAATTAATATAATTTTAATTCGTCTTTGATATCAGTGTATTCTAGGTTTAATGAGTCACTTACACCTTTAAAAGTTACTTTTCCATTACAAACGTTAATACCTTGTAATAATCCTTCATCTTTTACACATGCTTCTAATAAACCATTATCTGCTAAGTTTAATGCATATTTCATTGTCGCATTTGTTAAAGCAATAGTTGAAGTTCTGCTAGCAGCACCAGGCATATTAGCTACTGAATAATGAATAACACCATGTTTAGTGTATACAGGATTATCATGAGTTGTAGCACGATCAATAGTTTCGATACATCCACCTTGGTCAATCGCGATATCTACAATCACAGACCCTGGTCTCATTTGTGCAACCATGTTCTCTGTTACTAATTTAGGAGCTTTAGCTCCTGGAATTAATACTGACCCAATAACTAAATCAGCGTCTTTAACTGCTTGCTCAAGATTAAATTTATTTGAGTATAATGTATGAATATCTCTACCAAAGATATCATCTAAGTAACGTAAACGGTCAATATTAATATCTAAAATAGTTACGTTAGCACCTAAGCCAATCGCCATTTTAGCCGCATTTACACCAGCAACACCGCCACCAACGACAACAACATTAGCATTAGGAGTTCCTGGAACACCACTTAATAAAACACCTGTTCCACCATTATATTTTAGTAAATAATTAGCACCCATGATAATTGACATTCTTCCTGCTACTTCACTCATAGGCATTAGTAAAGGTAATTTATGATCAGGAGTTTGAACCGTTTCATACGCAATTGCGGTTATTTTTGTTTTCAATAACTCATGCGTTAATTCTTCATCAGCGGCTAAATGAAGATACGTAAATAATAATAAATCATCTCTAAAGAACTTATATTCAGGTGCAATTGGTTCTTTAACTTTTAGTACCATCTCGCAAGCCCATGCTTCACTTGCTTCATTTACCATTTGTGCGCCTGCTTGGATGTATTCTTCATTTGTGAACCCTGAACCAAGTCCAGCATTTTTTTCAACTAGAACTTGATGACCATGACTAACAAATTGCATAACTCCAGCAGGTGTTACGGCAACACGATTTTCATTATTTTTTATTTCTTTAGGTACACCTATTTTCATTTTATCTCTCCCTTTAAATTTTATAATTTTGTACACATCTATTTTAACACTAACATCCTAAAATTGATAGTTAATTTCGTGATTTTTTTAATTTTATGATAGCGCTTTTATAACCCTATACGGAAAACATTAAAATAAGTTTTTGAAATTTATGAACTATTTAATCATAATTTTATTATTTCATAATAGTATTAAAATAAGAACTACTTTTGGGGAGGATTTTATATGAATGATAATCATTTTACTACCATTTTCGTGCTGAAAAAAACACTAAAAATAATCGTCCGTAAGCCCCATTACCTTATTGGACTATTTTTAATTAACTCCATTCTATTATTTTTTGTTTATTTTTTAATTAGCGAACGGGCATTTCAGTTACCTAGTGATACTCCCTTGAATTTAGCTTATTTATTAAAGCTAATTAATCAAAAAATATTTTATATTTATGCCCTTTCACTTCCTATTTCAATTGTTGTTAATACATATCTATCACTTCTAATAAAAGACACTTTATTAGATAATGAATACACCTTACATAATCAGATTAAAAATACAATGAAAAATATCAAATACTATTTCATTGGGTCACTTACATTATTAATTAGTTACTTAGGATTTATTTTGTTGTTGTCCCTTGTCATATTTCTACCTTTTTTTAAATCATTTTTATTTTTATTTTGTATAGCGTTTTTCCTGTTTTTTATCGCATATTTCCGATTTGTACCATATACCGCCATTTTAACAGAATCTCATTCTGATTTATTTAAAAAGACTTTTCAATATTTAACAGGACATCTAAGCGTCTCAATCGCACTTTTATTTCTTTTCGGCATACTCACTAGCATTTTTGGTTCTTTACAAGGACAGTCAATGACTGAGTTTTTAACGGATACTAGCCATTTTTTTAAAATGTTTAGTCTTTTTATTCTTTATGAATGCATTACCTTTCTATCTAATATTACAGATATTGTCTTTGTGACTTTGCTTTACCAAAATAAAAAAAATCTCACTTAAGTTAATTCACCCAAGTAAGATTAATATATATTATTTAGCCGTTTTATTTCGATAGATAATAAGTTCTAACTCATCATCTTTAATATTAAGATCATATTGATTTATCATCATTCCGACAATACTTAATTCTGTATCTGTATCGCATTCACCGGCAAGCTCCCAGTAATATTCTTCCATTTCTTCTTGTTTATCAAAATTAAGACCTTTAACAAGCTTATCCATACATTTATTGTCTACATCATGTATATTACAATTGAAGACAATTTTATACTGATGCTCCTCATCTAACACATCAATTTGAATATGTTTAGAACCAATATGTAAAAAATAGGTAATTAATTCATCTATTATTTTTGATATCTTTTTTTTATTATGTTTCAACTTGATTCTTCCTTCCTAAATGCATCAATAATAGGAACTAAAAAGGTAGCGACTAATCCTGCTGAGAAGCCGTTATTGTATAAATTCAACCCACCGTGGAGCGCTAAAACATTTAACGTGACTGCTAAATGAATAAATCCCGCTAATGCGCCAATAATTATGCCAAATTCACCGGCAATAGGTGCTAGTGATGTTCCAAATAAAGCTGCTAACAAAATAGATGGATCACGAATATCCCAAATATTCGTTAATGCTCCAATATAAACACCCAGATATATCGGAATGATATTTTTAGGATGTTTTCCGAATGCGCTGAATCCTACTACTGCTAAAATAGCACCAATCGTTGGTCCACTTAATTGCCCGCCAACTATTAATACAAAAAAAGTTGAAATGATTCCTGTCAACCCCATATTTATTAACGTTAAACTAATGCCTTCTAAAATGATGTAGTCGGTCACTAATCTACCGGTATAAGTCCAAATCTTTAAGTAATTTTTAAATGAGCGATTATTCCCTAAATAACCAAATAAGATCATCACAGAAAAAAGGCCAATTAAAAAGAAACTGAAAATGAGATTATTACCTTCGGAATAAATCTGTTGTGTATCCGATGTATAGCCATATAATTTAAATATTGAAACAAACACAGTTGAAATTAATCCCGCGGCAAAACCAATATTATAAAGACTGTATCCTTGGTGCATTCTCACAAGATGTGTTGATAGTGGAGGAAGAATAAATCCTACTATTACTCCAATACTTACTCCTATGAGTATTCCATAATACCAAGGAAGATAATCAGAAAATATAAATTCAGTTGCGATAGGGGCCATAGCTGTTCCAAATAATGCGATATATACATACTTGGAAAATTTTTCCCTTTGCACTTTTGCATAAAGAAAAACACCTAAAATAACAAACCAAACATTAAATAAATTCTTCCCAAAAAAAGCAAAACCAGCGATTGAGAAAATGGCAGCATAACTAATGCCATTTATATTTATTTTCATTCGATATAACATAAAAACAAAAACGAGTGTTAACAATCCAGAATTAATAAAAGCAGCACCAATGCCACCAACTGCAATGTAATCGGTAACTAACGTATCCCTGCTTAATATAATATTCCTCAGCCCAAAATAAATATTATGAGGCGAATCTTTTGCTAGTCCAAATAAAATTAGTGATAACGAAAATACTAGTAAAACAAACAACTTCTTTTTATTTTCTAAACTTGATTGCTGTGTGGTTTTTCCCTTTAGCCTATACCTCATGAATTCACTCCCATCTTTTTGTATATTTTTCTTATTGTATCATATTTATAATAAAAAGGCACTTAATTAAAAGTGTCTTTTATTAAACTAAAACGAAATAATAAGTCCGCCACTATCTGCATAAGTAGAACTGAGACCTTTCATTTCCACAATAAAAATATCTTTAAAATTATATTTTTCTAAAACTTTTTCTTTAAATTCAATTGCTCTATCTAAACAATTACAATGTGAGATACCTAATATCCGATCACTAAAATCTGTGAAATCTTCACCAATTGTATCCACAAATTTCAAAAATGCTTTTTTATAACCTCTTACTTTATGTACTAAGCGAATAGTTCCTTCACTAGTTGCTCCCATAATGGGTTTAATTGCCAGTAATGAGGCAATAACAGCAACATATGATTTCAAACGACCTGCCTTAGCTAAATGTTCTAGGCTTTCAATTAAGAAATAGGTTCTCATTCCACCAATAAATTCCTCTACCTTATCTACGATTTCAACTTCAGTTAAACCGTTTTTGGCAAGTTCATCAACTTTTAAAGCAATTAGTGTTTCTCCTACTGAAGCGCTTCTTGAATTAAATACATGAATATGTTTATCATCATTCTCTTCTAAATATAGATTTTTTGCTAGTACCGCGCTATTATATGTACCACTTAATTCGCTAGATAACGTAACTACGAAAACGCTTTCATCACCATTATACCGTTTTAAAAAATCATCTGGAGATGGACAAGCAGTTTTTGGTGCCTCTGGTGATTCATCTAAAGCTTTCACATATTCTGATACGTTTAAGGCTTCGTCATCAATATATATTTTATCCGCTATTTGTAAAGTTAAAGGAGCAATTTCAATATCCATTGACTTTCTCATTTCTTCTGTTAAGTCACAACTACTATCTGCGACTATCTTATATTTCATGTATTTCCTCCTATGTAATATTATATAAATAGAATATCATATTTTATTTAAATAATAAAGTGAAAATATTTTGAACATCAAAATATTTTAATTATTTATTTATATTTTAACATATTTACCAATTTTTATTAACATGTTTCGCAAAATTTTTCAATTTTTTTACGTTGTAATAATGCGATTTCTGAATAAAGCGAAAGGGCATGAATCCCTTCTTCACTAATATCATATATCCCAGTTTTCACACGATAAAACCAATGATTATAATTTTTTGATAATATGGAATAAGTTTTCTTTAAAGGTGCACCAAGGCTTGTTAGTTTTTTAGGGGATAATGGCCCTAGAAGTTGTAAACAACTTGCAATATAAAGCGATTGTTCTTTATATGAAGTCATAATTTTCTTTCTTGTAGACCCACCTACATTCATATCAAAGCTTCTTCCATTAAACTCTCTAATTAATTTTTTTCGTTTCCTTTTCGCTTGATTTTGACTTTTAACGATATCATATAAAGAAGGCTCTATGATAATTTCTGCATAAGGTTCATCATTTAAGTGAATAACCATTAATCCTAATCCTAATCGCTTAATTAATAAACTCATATCTTTCCACTTTTTTGTAGACATCAATTTTATTTGTGGGATACCTAAATATACATTATCTGTTAATTTTTGTCTTTTAACTGCTTGTAATATTAAATTCATCGTTAAATTGGTTTTTAATTCAACAATAAGTAATTCTTCATCTTTCATCGCGGCGATATCACAATGTTCGATTTCGCTACAAACTTTGAAATCATTTTTAATAAGTAATTCTTTTACTGGATAAAATAAATCAGTTTCTTGTATCTTATTCATGATATCTCCCTCATCAATATTCATACCTCTATTATACAATAAAGATTCTGTGTAGTAGATAAAACTTTTAAAAAAATCAACAGAAATGGTTATTCTGTTGATTTTTATATACTAAGAGGATAATTCAAACACATGTCATAATTTCAATTGGCTATCTAATCTTTTTTCTAAAGCATCAATTTGTTGCTGTAATTTTTTGATTATCTCATCTTGACTTTTCTGTTTTGCCTCATCTTGAACTTTTTTCATGTCATCTTGCACTTTTTCAACCGCAGAGGAAATATAACTATTATGCGCAGCAATTACTAACATAACTTGCCCAATCGCTTGTAAAACATTCCCAATAACGTTTTGTTCATCGGTTGTTAATTCAGCAGCAAGAATAATGCCAATAATTGTAGATAACGTCGCTAACTCAATAGGTGAGATGGATAATAATAACCTTTTTATCGCAGGGTCAATGATTCTTTCATTTTCATTTTCATTTTCATTTGCCTGCATTTATCATTCATCTCCTTTAGAAACTATAATACAATATATGTTTAGTCCTATTAGTTTATTAATCTCTCTAAACTAACAATACTAAAATGTTGATTTGTATATTCCTTATCACCAGTAATTTTTATGATTTTATCAAACCCATTCTTCACCCAAAACCTTAACCCTTGCCAATTTTTTAAATGAACACCAAGAGCCACTTTTTCAAAATGACAATTACAGAGTTCATGAAGAAATGCTTGAATGGTTTCACTTCCTAAATGTTGATATTGATAATCCTTATGGATTAAAAAATTACCAATCCAACAGGTCTTTATATTAGGATATCCCTGATAATATTCTAAATAACCAATTATTTTTTGCGTTTCTTTATAAATAATCGATTTACAATGATAAAATTCTTTAAATCCATTTGGTGGTAACGGTGCTTCAACTAAAATGCGATGAATATAACTATCTTCCATTGCTTCACCAATATAAGCCTCTATATATTGACAACTTCTGTTTACCTCAACAAGAGAAAATTCATCCTCTAAACAACTTGAACGCATCAATAGATTTGGAGTTTCAATTTCATCAACTAAATCGCCTCTCCAATAATTTGAACCATTATTTGTTCTTTTTAATAAGTGATTATCGATTAATTCTCTTCTAATTAGAATGTAATCCTCAAATGATATATTTTGCTTTATCAATTCATTCACTTCTTTTTCAGAATAAATATAATTGTAAACAAAGTGACTGAGCAAATGATTTAACACAAACAATTTTTTTTGTAGTTTTGTCGGATAAAATTTTATTTTTCCATTATTATCTAAATAATTCTCTATATGCATCATTTTATCCAATATTCACTTCCATCTGCTTTACGATCTAAAAAGCCATATTCAATTAAATATCTCCGAATAGTTACGTAATCAGAATAAATTTCCTTTAAGATTGCATTTACTTCTTTTTCTGAATAAATATGCTTTCTCTCAAAGAAACTAACGATATATTGAAGGACAATAATAATCCGCTTTTGTTTTTTAGGAAAACGTAGTAGTACCGATTCTTCAAAATATTTTTTTAAACATTCAGTTCTTTCTTCTTCTGTAATAGCATAACGTTCATCTACATTAGTAGCTGACCGATGAATAGGAATGAGTTGTTGTGAACTGCTCATTTTCTGTTCTAACAATTCCATGAAAGCAAGGAAAATCTTAGCCTGTTTCGCTTTCTCCCTTAATGTGAAACGCTGATTGCGAATAGTTGATGCACTTCCACCAACCTTTTGCATTATTTCCTTATCACTTAATCCCTCATAAAACATTTCCACTAACTGTTTTTGATTGTCAGTTAATGAGGTATATTTTTTATCCATTGAGAATAAAAAATGAAACATGGATTGATGTTTTTCAATTATATGAGTTTCGATTGCTTTTTTAGCATCCATCAACAGCTTTCCCTGTGGATAAATAACTCCTTCTTCAAACTTTTCCTCACAACATAAGCATACATATAAATTTTCATCTAAATACACATAACCTTTTTTTAATTCTTCTACAGAAGCCTTCCAAAATATTTCATCAAAATTCATAGACAAACACCTCTTTTGTTTGTATTTTATATAGACATTATATTTTATTGTTTATCATTTGTCTACAATTTAATGAAATAAATCTAAATTAGTCATATTTTTTCTTCAAATCACATATAAATAGTATATTAGACGACTGTAAATAAGCTCCAAATTGAGAAATGGCATTATCGATTTTTTGTAAGAGTTCAGGGGTTGGGTTCACGTTTTTTTCCCACCACCAATTTAATATTTGTAGCGTTTTTGTCGATTTTTCGAAACGGGGTTCAAAACGAGCAATAAACTGCTCCCCATATAAAACTGGTAAAACGTAATAACCGTACTCTCTTTCACTTTTTGGTTTATAGACTTCCCATGTATACTCAAAATCAAATAGCGCTTTAATTAATTTACGATCCCATAAAAAATTATCAAGAGGCGCGATAAACCGAACATCATTTTCAAACTCTACCCCATTTATAGCCTGGTCTAAAATAGGTTTGGCGTCTTTTCTAATGTATAGTGGATAACCAATATCTTCAACTTCAACTTCAATTATTTCTTTATTTTCTATTAATGTTTGAAATGCTTGTTGTCGCTCCTTAGTTTTCATTGAAAAAATTCCTAGGTAAGCGTCACTTGCTTTATTCCATAGAATGCCCACACTACCAATTCTTCTTTTAATGACCCAACTATAAAAATCAGCTTTAGTTTTATTAGGATCTACCATTTGATGAATTTCTTGAGGTAAAACAGATGTTGTTAAATCATAATATTTTCTGACTCCAACTTTATGGTGAATCACTAATTCTCCCCAATAATACATGCTCTCTAAGGCAACCTTAGATAATTTTGTATGTTGCCAAAACCAATTCACTTTGTCATTATAATCTAAATCAAGAGATGAAACAGGACCTTTGTCTTTAATCAATGTTTTGATGTCTTCTAACATTTTATTTTCACTGAGGTCCTCTTTGGAAAAAATGCGCACATCTTTATTTCGATAACGTTGAAAATAAGGCCAATCTTCTACCCTGTAGATACATTGATTTTTATCCCAGTCATCTATTAATAATCGATCTTTATATAGTAATTCATTCAAATCACTTGCTTGATAATCATTGATACGTGATTGCAGCACTAGATTCGGATGAAGATCAATCACGCTTAAAGGGTCAAACTGAATAGAGCCTACTTTTTTCATAAATGTTAAAATGCCTTGCTTTCCGGTTAAGGTGCGTGGCTTTAATAAATCTTGATACATTAATAAATATAATCTTGCTTGTTTTTTCGTTATGAACATATATTCACCATTCCTTATCATATAGTATAAATTTGTTAATTAATGAAATGTAAAGGGGGGTTAAAATTATGTATGAATTTGATGCACAACTTCAACGACTAGAAGGAAAAATGCCTTGGACTGTCTTTTATATTCCATTTTCCGCAAAAGAAGCTTTCGATTCAAATGGGAGAATCTATGTGAAAATATTACTTGATGATTATCCATTTGAAGGTATTTTATTACCTAGTAAAAATGGACATTACATGTTATTTAACAAGGATATTCAATATACCTGTCACAAAAAACTCGGAGATATCGTTCATGTGAAACTTGAAAAAAACATGGATATAAAATCAGTAGCGATACCTGATATGATGAATCAAAAATTAAAGGAAGATAAAGATTTGCTGCAAGCATTTAATGCATTACCTCACCATTTAAAGAAAGAAGAAATAAATAAAATAATGAGTGCTAAAAAAGAAGAAACGCAAATTGAAATTATGGATACATTAATAAAAAAACTATTAGACTAATAACTGATAAATAAAAAGCTGAATTTCAGCTTTTTATTTTTATATGCTAAAAAAAATTTAATATCCACTCATAATTATTCATTCCTTAAATTAAATCTTCTTTTATTAACTCCTCAAAAAATCGTCTAGTTTCTTTATATAGAAAAAGCGATTTTGCCTCATCATAAGATAACCATTTAACGATACGATTTTCCAACATTTTTTCTTCATTCAAATACTTTGCTAAGAAAATATAAGTTTGATGGATTTGATGCTTTTTCTCAAAGAAGAAAAATCCCAATTCTTTCTTTATTTCAACATGAACTCCTGCCTCTTCAATAGTTTCTCTTACCGCAGCATCTTGATATGATTCATTATTTTCTACATGTCCCTGTGGGATAACAAATATATTCCTATCCAAATTACCAGAAATAAACAGAAATTTAATCTTGCTATTTTCTATTTTATAAACCAAAGCACCAGCTCGCTTGATAAAATGATTGTTTTCTAAAAATGTTTTGACAGGTAAAATATCACCTTTTGTAAAATCGTCTATATTTAAAATATCATTTAATGGATGCCATTTGATATCCACTAATTCAAATAATAGACTCAAATCAGCCTCAGGTTCATATCCTGTCTTAGCAACTCCTGATAAAGGGAACCCAATAAAAGTTGCTTTTTTGTCATAATATTCACTATTTTCTAAAAAGACTTCATATTTAAATGGTAATAGCTGAATTTCTAGGTTTGTTTCTTCTTTTGCTTCCCGTATCGCAGCATCCTCAATCGTTTCTCCAATTTCCCTACCACCACCAGGTAATCCCCAGAAATATTCATTCTTTTTTTTGTTGTGATGTTTTAGTAAAATATATTGTCCATTTTCAATAATCACAATTTGTACTCTTATATCTCTTTTAATCATGTTAAATCTCCTTAAACTCTTTATTTCATTATAACAAATATGTATTTTTTTACCAATAATTAAAATAATATAAATATAATATAAAACAAAGGAGCTTTCTAATGAGTGAATTCATCAATAACCGCGAACATCGACAACAGAAATTGAAACAGTTAATCATGGAACTACATGAAGGACGTAATTTTGAAGAAGTCAAAAAAGAGTTCGCGATATCCTTTGAAAATGTTTCTCCAAAGGAAATATCTGATTTAGAACAAAGTATCATTATGGAGGGGATGCCTGTAAGTGAGGTACAACGCTTATGCAATGTCCATTCAGCTGTTTTTAAAGGGTCTATCGACGAAATTCATGAAGATACTTCTAAAAGTGCTGTTTTAGGTCATCCTTTAAATACCTTTAAAAGAGAAAATGAAAAAATTAAGCAATTTTTAGCTGTAAAATTCCGCTTTCATATGGATATGTTAAAAGAGAATGATTTAAAGCAAAATCGCGATAAACTAATCGATGATTTAACGATTCTGTATGAAATTGATAAACATTACTTACGAAAAGAAAATCTCATATTCCCATATCTAGAAAAGTATGGGATAACTGGCCCTCCTAAAGTAATGTGGGGAGTGGATGATGATATTCGTGATTTAATAAAAGAAGTCCTATCCTCATTAAAAGATGGAAATGAGACCAAAGAATTTATACTCGAGCGATTAGAGAATTTAATTTCTCAAATCAATGAAATGATTTTTAAAGAAGAAAATATTCTCTTTCCAATGGCAGAAGACACATTAACACAAGATGAATGGTTACTCATTCAAGATGAGAGTTCAGAAATTGGTTTTACTTTGATAGAAATTCCTGTTCTGTGGACACCACCTATATATACAGAAGAGATACCAAATGAAAATAGTGATAAACAAATAATTGATGGAAATATTCATTTTGAAACTGGTTTTTTGCAGGTTAAAGAATTAGAGCTCGCACTAAATCATTTACCATTTGACATTACTTTCATTGACAAATTTGATGTGGTTCGCTACTTCTCACACGGAAAAGAACGCATTTTTCCTCGCACGAAAGCGGTTATTGGAAGAACAGTTCAAAACTGCCATCCACCAGGAAGCGTTCATATTGTCAATCAAATGATTGAAGATTTCCGCAATAAGAAAAAGGACCACGAAGACTTTTGGATTAAAATGAAGGGACTTTATGTTTTTATTCGGTATTTTGCGGTAAGAGATAACGATGGCGACTATATAGGGACGCTTGAAGTAACACAAAATATTCAACCCATACAAGAAATCACAGGTGAAAAAAGGTTAGTTTCTGAATAATAAAAAGGGTCATCTCATATAATTTTATGAGATGATTTTTCTTGCCTTATTATTAAAAATTTGTGATATAATAAGGATATATTAAGATAGGGAGTGGATTATGGATAAAGATTTAAAATATTTTACAAAAAGAAAAAAATATTTTGAAGTACTCACAGTTATTTGTTATATTGTACTAGGAATCTCAATATTAATATTGATATCTACAAATAAAAAAAATGTTGGAATATTCATAATTGCAATATCGTTCATAATATTAAGCGTCATCACAACAAGAATTGTGCGTTTACAATTTAAAAAACTAAGTATAGAATTTAAAACCATCTATTTGACAGGTGAGATACAAAAAATCTATCCCGATTGCGAATATGATGCCTCATCTGGGTTTTCAGAAGATGAAATCGATGATTCGCATGTATTAAAGTTGCGAGACATTTATCATTCTGAAGATCTGATGGAAGGGACATTTGATGGTGTTTCATTTAGCGCCGCAGACGTCAAATTACAAGAAATTAGAAGTACCGGAAAGTCGGTTACCATAATAACGGTCTTTTTAGGAAGAGTCTATAAATTTCAATTTAATAAGCATTTTATATCTAACATCGTGATAAATCAACCTAACTTTTTTAAAAATCTTTTTGGTTGGAATAAAGTTAAAACAGAATCTGTTGAATTTAATTCACAATTAACTGTATTTTCAAAAGATGCATTAGAAGCATTTTATATATTAACTCCGCATTTTATGGAAAAATTATTAGAACTTGATGCTAAATACAATGATGAAATTAGTTTTTCATTCCTAAATAATCAATTATATATCGCCATTAACACACATAAAGACACATTCGATATAAAAATGTTTAATGAATTAAATTTATCGATATTAGATGAATATCGGAATCAACTTCAAGATATTAAAAATTTTGTTTACGATTTAAATTTGGATAATACCTTATTTAAGGAAAATGAATAATTAAAAAGCCTATAGCTATTAAGCAAGAAAAGTATCCTTATTGCTAGGATACTTTTCTTTGATCATTATTATTGGCATCTAAAATAATATCTTATTTCGTCCAATCATTACTATTTGGGTTATTATGCCAGTTGGTTAATTGATTATAGTCAGATACACTTATATAATGCTTTTTTAAAGCTACATCAATTAATGTTTTATAATTTGATAATGAATGATAACTTATGTTTTCATTTTTAAAATTTATTTCTGCTTCTTTTAATTGATATGTAAATATAGACACAACACCTAATACATTTACCTTTTTTTCTTTTAAGGATTTTACAACTTCTAATGACGAAAGACCTGTAGATATTAAATCTTCAACCACTACTACTTTTTGGTTTTCAAATATTTTCCCTTCAATACTATTACTTTTACCATGTGTTTTAGCACTTGCTCTAACATAACCCATAGGTAAATCTAAGATATCCGCGACAAGAGCCGCATGAGGAATACCAGCTGTTGCGGTCCCCATAATCATTTCTACATCAGGATAAAATTTCGTAATTAAATCTTTTAAACCAATCGCTATTTCTTTCCTTATAGTTGGGTAAGATAAAGTTAGCCGGTTATCTGTATAAATTGGCGCTAACATTCCCGATGCCCATGTATACGGTCTTTTAGGTCGTAATGTCACAGAATTGATTTCTAATAAATATTTCGCAATTTTTTCTTCCATATTACCACCTCATTCCAAAAATTGTTTTTTTATTGTTTGATATGTATTTTGTGGGTCAATAGATTGGGTAATGCTTCTTCCGACTACGATATAATCAGTTCCTAATTCCTTTGCGATTATTGGAGTAGCGATTCTTTTCTGATCATGACAAAAATCATTTTCTAAACGAATTCCTGGAGTCACAGTTAAAAAATCATTTCCAATGCTCTGGTGAATGATGTTTGCTTCTAAAGGGGAGCAGACAACTCCATCAAGACCGGCTTTTTTTGTGGCATAAGCATATTGTTTAATGATATCATCTACTTTTCCATTGATTAATAATTCATTATTTACTATATCTTGTTTTAACGAAGTCAAAATGGTTACAGCGATACATAATGGTCTTTTTTTATCTGAACCCTCATTTAATCCATATATAGCTTGTGCCATCATTTCTTCCCCACCTAAAGCATGAACGTTAACCATACTAACGTCAAGTTTAGCAATATTTTTCATTGCCCTATAAACTGTTGTTGGAATATCATGCAACTTTAAATCCAGAAAGATCTTATGGCCTTTTTCTTGTAATGCTTTAATAATATCTGTACCTTCTTTATAAAACAGTTCCATCCCTACTTTAACAAAAAGATCCCTATTAAATTTATTTATAAAATTCATTGTTTCTTGTCTGTCTTTAAAATCAAGTGCGATAATAACATCTTTTTTATCCATTATAAATTTCTTCATTTAAAAGATTTTCTTTTTTAGCGACTACAATTGCTGTTGCACTATCACCTACGACATTTAATGAGGTAACAAGCATTTCAATTGGACGATTTATCGCTAAGATTAAAGCGTATGCCATTAAAGCTGCATCATTATTGTAACCCATTCCTGTAAGTAAGGTAAACAAAATAATGGCCCCAGCTCCTGGTGCTGCAGGTGTTCCTATTGATGCTAATAGTGCTAATAATGAAATAATGACAACGCTCCCAATTGTGACATGATACCCTGCAAATGCGGCAATAAATATCGTCGCTATCACTTGCATGATGGCTGTCCCATTCATATTAATCGTCATTCCTAGTGGTAGCACAAATGATGCCACTTCATCATCGACACCTAATTCTTCAACAGTGGTTTTTGTATTAAGTGGTAGAGTTGACGCGCTTGATGAGGTGGAAAAACCAAATAAAGCAACTTTACCAATTTTTTTAACAAATGGTAGAGGATTTAATTTACCTACGAACATGATAAATAAAGCATAACCAAAGATTAAGAATATTAATAAACAGATAACAACAATGATTACATAAGATAATGCAGGATAAAGATGGTCAACGCCATAAATCGCAAACGTTCTTGTTAATAATACAAAGATTGCGATAGGACCAAATTTCGAAATAACAATATTTAATAATAAAGTTATTATATGATTAATTTCTTCAAGTAATTTTTTTAAGATGACTATTTTTTCATTTAAGGCATTTATTGATAAACCAACAACGACTGCGACAAAGACTACAGCGATAATTCTACCGTTATTCATAAAAGAAGAAAACAGATTATTTGGAATGGCATTAACAATAACTAATAATGGATTTCCACCCTCTGAGCCTGTTTGAGTTGTGATATTTTCAATATTTGTATTAAATAAACCAAGATGATAAGCTACAAGTCCAAATATACTTGCAAGTAGTAAAGCAAATAAGTAAGTTGTTGAAAAACCTAATATGGTTTTCAAGGAAATTCTACCTAATTTTCTAGTATCAGCAATTTTGCACATAGCTAATGTAATTGAAGTAAAAACCATCGGTACAATTACTAATTGCAAAACATTAATAAATAATTGGCCTGTTATGTAAAATAAACCAATTGCATGATTGTTCGTATTAATATCTTGAAATAAGAGATTATTAATACTCGTCCATACTTTTTCATGTTGTGAATTCATTAAGTATTGTCTTAAAAAGATAAAACTTATACCAACTAAGATTCCTGCCACGAGGGCAATTGCCATTTTTTTAGCTAATTGATTTGACTTAGGTTTAATTATCATAAATATATCCTCCTATTTTTTTATAGGATACCAATAAAAAAAACCTTAAGCCAAAAAGATAGCTTAAGGTAAACTTGTATACTTCATTTGTTTCCTTATTAGTCTCACGGGACTATCTTAAAGGCATCCTAAATCTATTAGATTTTACATCTTCTAACAATAAATGTCAATGAATTTTTTAACAACTTTTTACGAAATAGTTGCTGTTAAATCATTAATATTCCACTCCATCTTCGTAACTCAAATCTTCTTTCTAAATATAACTAGCAAAATAATGTCCAAACTCAATTTAATTCTTAAATTTATTTCCAGCATTTACATACTAACGAAAATAATTTTAAATTATTCAATAATTAATATTTATCTCACATGAAACAAAACTATCATCTAATTTGAAAATATTGATTAAAGAAATAAAAAATCTCAGAAATAATTCTGAGATTTTTCATTAGATGGATTTTAAACTAACGGCACCATGTGGACAATAATTGGTACATTTCCCGCAACCTGTACATTTATCTGGATTAACCGTTGGAACAGATGCGCTAAAGAATTTTCCTTCTTGGCTAATAGCTCCAACAGGACATACGTGTTTAACAGGGCAAAATGGCGACTTGTCACATTGATTAGCGTTAATATAAGCAATTTTTCTCATATAATACGTCCTCCTAAATACCCCTATGGGGTATCATATTATATTATATGATTTATTTCCAAAAAGTCAACCTAAAATAGAGAAAAACAATCAGTTAACAATTTTTTTAATTTGCTTACTTGTAAAAACAAATAAGATATATAAGATTAACTATCCATAATCATACTAAAAAAGGACTTTAAAAAAGCCCTCATTATCTACTCAGTAACTACTAAATCATCCTCTTTTTGCCTAATAGGCATTGCCTGTATAAAATGTTTTCCTATATTATCTGAAATTAGATTATAAATTATTTCAGCTTCCTCAATTTGTTCGAATTGTATTAAAGATTGATAATAAACATTGAGTAATGATTTTAATTCAATTTTACCTTGATCACTTAATGGATATAAGCCAATTTTTGCCCCTTTTGCGATACGTGATTCTAAAACTTCAACTGTTAATCCCATTTCCTCTTGTACACGTAAATAAACAACTCCTCCTGTCATCCCTGAACAAATCCAAGGACCAGGGTCTCCTAATACAACAGCGCGCCCATTAGTCATATATTCAAATGCAAATCCCTTAATATTGGCATTTATTCCTTTGTTTACATCATTATTTGGTTTAATGACTTTCGTGATTCTACCACCTATTATAATTGTTGCCCCAGAAAGTCTTATACCTGCCCGGGCATCTGCATTTCCTTGTATCATAAATAGTCCCGCTTGCGCGCCATAAGCAAATCCTTTACCCACGGACCCATTATAATAATTACCATCTTTACCTTTAGACTTAAAGATTTTTACAGACCCACCTAATGCTGTTTTACAAACCCCATCTTGGCCTCCGCCGATAACATTAATGTGAACACCGTAACTATTGTATGCACCTAGTCCATTTCCTGGAGTTGATCCTTTTATATAACTCAACTGCACATCTTTTAAGTCCTTTTGATTATTCCTTACATTATAACACGATTCTTCACAACCTATATTCCTTTGTACATTATTGACATTGTGTAATGTCTTTGATTCCATTAGATTCTGTATATTAGTTTTACTTTTAGAGAATGGTGTTTTAATAAAAGAATTGAGGAAACTCAACTGTAGGAGATCATTTAAATCTAACAATTCAAACCCTCGTTTTTGAATCAATAAATCAGATCGACCCACCATATCTTGAGTATTAGTAAAACCTAATCCTGCAGTCAATCTTTTTAATTCATCACCAAATGTCTGAAATAAAAGTTTGATATTTCCCACACTACTTTCAAACTGCCGAGGTATAAAATTATTAATCCCTCGTTTTTTAGCCTCTTCTATAGTAGCTATTTGTGTTGCAATCCCAACATGACAAGTATCTAAATAACATCCTCGACACGTCGTACAACCAACCGCAATCATCGCTAATGTCCCAAAACCAACGCGATTAGCGCCTAATAAAATCAATTTAACTACATCTAGTGAACTACGTATTCCACCCTCCGCCCAAATTTCAACTTGTTGACGAAGTCCTGATGCAACTAATGCTTGATGGACTGCTTTTACCCCAATTTCAATTGGAAGCCCCACATGTTCAATGGCATGTAGACGTGCTGCTCCTGTCCCTCCATCAAATCCACTCAAATTAATAACATCAGCCCCTGCTTTGGCAATGCCAACTGCAATCGTCCCTATATTAGGTACAATTGGTACTTTCACTGAAATGGTAGCTTCATTTGAAGCTGTTTTAATTTCTGAAATAATTTGCGATAAATCTTCTATCGAATATATATCATGATTATTAGATGGTGAAATTAAATCAGAGCCTTTTGTCACATTTCGGGAATCAGCAATCTTATCAGTTACTTTCGCAGCGGGTAAGTGTCCCCCCTCACCAGGTTTTGCACCTTGCCCAATTTTTATTTCAATTAACGAAGATGAGTTCAATAATTCCACATTGACACCAAAACGGCCTGATGCAATTTGTTGTCCTCGAGTATTAGGATAACGTCCTATCATGTCTTTTATTTCGCCACCCTCTCCATTTAAGCTTATCATGTTCAATTGATTAGCGGCCTCGGCATATGCCCGAAAAGGGGTCTCATTTTGCGAACCAAATGACATAGAACTAATTATAAATGGTAAGTCATGATTTTTTATACCAATATTGACATCCTCTACTTTAATAGCTGTTTCTACATCCAATATATCCAATAAATGACGGATTGACAGTGGTTGATTTATTTCTATTTCTCTTAATTTTTTACGGTAAACCGAATAATCACTTAACCCTTTTGCAAGAGCTCCAATTGATTTCCATAAGCTTGGATAAAGATGAAAAACGCGTTCTAAAGAATTCTTCTCATCATTAAAATCTCTTACACGCTTAAGTGAGTCTTTTTTCATTTCCTTGAAATCATATATAAGCTCATTATTTCCTAAGAAATTAGTTATATTTAGCTGTTCACTAATTTCTTCATTTAACCCAATGCTTGAGAATAAGCGACTGTAACCTCGTAATTCATGAATACCCAAAGTAGAAATTATTTTTTCTAAACCCTTGTTTAGAATATCGAATAACTTGCTTTTAGATAAAGGCTCAACTAAAGAAAACATCAAATAAGGATTAATGGCATCAGCGCCTAACCCTATGGCAACGATAATATCATGCAAAGAGCGGAGTGCACCTGATTTAAGCACAAGAGACATGCTACGACGGACTCCTAATTTAGTCAATCCTAAATCAATATAAGAAGTGACTAAATGAGGATCAATCCATAAATGTTCTGTATCGTAATTTGCTTTCTCATCATCTAAAATAATGAGTGTAGCACCTTTTTGAACAGCTTGTTGTGCTGTTATTAATAACCGTTTTAAAGCCGACTCAATTGATTCTTCTATTGAATAAGTTATTGATATTCGGCATAATTGTTTCTTATCTTCAAAATAAGATAACACATGTTGATATGAAAGATGTCCTCTTTTAGATAATTCAGTATTAGGAATTAAATCTATTATAATTGGCGAAATCAATTGTATAACATTAGCTATATCAGGAGTAAATAATGAAGGTCGTCTTCCTAAGACAACTCTTGTAGAAAAATGTTCGATTTCCCGTTCACGGTCTATCGCAGGATTCGTCACGACCGCTACTGTTTCTTGAATAAAATCGGGTATATTTCTTCTACCTTGTTTTAATGCCGCTAAAGCTACATCATATCCTAATGAGCCGATAGGTTCCATACCTTTTTCAACCATTTTAGTAATCATCCTGACCTGCTCGAGGTTCCATCCATTAGCTTTTAATATACCATTATGAACTTGTATATCTTTCTCATTATCCTCAATTTGTGTAATTGAGTTTATTAACCTAATACGGCTATTATTAAATGTTAATTTTTTACTTAAATGTTTGTAAACTTCTTCTTGATAATCATTATAAAAATAAATATCAAGCTCATCTTTATCATATCTTAAACCCACTTTTTCACCAGGTGCTAAAGGTTTAGGTTCTGCGACAAACTCACTTGTTGATACTATGCCTTGCTCTGATGAAAAATAAATTTCATCTGTTGTTTCTAACATCCAAAGCGGTCTTAGTCCAAGCGAATCTAGACTAAAAACAGCTTCGTTACCAAATCTAGAAATTATCGCAGCTGGACCTTGCGCAAAATGCCCCCATGCTTCTCTAAGATAGGTATACATATCTTTTAAATGATTTGGTAATTGTTTAATTTCATTTATAATCGGAGGGAAAAGAATCTCCATTGTTTCAAATAGACTTAAATGATAAATAGAAATAAAGGTTTCTATAATCCTATTTAAATCTTGGGAGTCACTAGCACCTTCTATTAAAGATACGCCCAATAATTTAGCTTCATTTCTTAATTGTGTAATAGTATTTATTTCACCATTATGGCCGATTATACTAAATGGCTGCACACGAAAAAAGCTAGACGCGGTATTAGTTGAATAACGATTATGACCTAATGTAATCGTAGAGGCTACCAATGGGTTTGACAAGTCATGATAATATTTCGCTAACAGATCTCCAGCTCCTAGTAATTTATAGACAACAAAAATATGACTTAAAGAAACAACATGAATAGATTCATTTCTTTCTAAATCTAATGTTAAATTCAAATTCGAAAATTGTAGGTCATCTATTCTATGCTTAGGTATTAATCCTAATTGCCAAAATACAGGTTCCTGTTTTTTTCCAATTAGACCAAGAACTGAGGGATCTGTTACGTGATCATTTTCATATATAACATTAAATAGTGATGTTAAAAGACATATCGCCTCACTTTTTACGACTTTCATGTTAGCTTTATTTTCAATAAACAAATGACAAACTACAAAATCGCTCCGGTCAACAAGTGACTCATCTTTTCCACTTTGTCTTAATTTTTCTTTCCAAACTTCTTTGGGTATATCCATATGAATACCAGACCCATCCCCCTCACCATTTGTAAAACCAGCACGATGATTCATTAATACCAGGGCTTCTAAACAGGAATCGATGTTTTTTTTAGAAGGAACCCGCTTCTTTTCAATCACTGATACAATCCCACAACTGTCATATTCCATTTGATTTAGTTTACTAAAAACATCCACGCTCTTTTCCTCCTTTTCTCCACTATATACAAAAAAACCAATAAATATTGGTTTTTTTATATATTAATTGTCAAAATATATAGCAATATTCTTGATATTATACCATGAATACTTTATTAATGTAAAGTAAATTTAAAACATAGTCAGTTAAATTATTGTATTCTATCAAAACACTTAATGTGTCATTATTTGTTTAGTAAATATAACTTTTTTAATACTATTTAAAATATTGAATAGTAAAATTTACTTCGTTTGCCTTTACTAGAACCTTATTTAAGTTCATTTCACTACTAACCGTTTGTTCACTTAATAATGAAATAAGTGCCATACTATAAGCAAACTTTGTAGTGTCTACAAGTGACAACTGATGTAAATAACCATACCCAATTCCAGCAACAAAAGCATCACCTGCCCCAACTTCATTTTTAACTTCTACATCAATAACCTTCATGACCCCTTCCTCTATTCCATCAGTAAAATATACTCCGGCATCACCTAATGTGATAAATATCTTTTTAACACCTATCGATAAAAAGTAATTTCCAGCTTTTTGCAAATCACAATCCGTATTTAATTCGAAACCACACAGTGCTTCTGCTTCTAATTTATTCGGTTTAATGGTATGAAAATAAGGCAGTAAGTGTTTAATCTTTTTTGCTTTCACAGGTGATACTGGGTCAATAATTATTTTTGTATCCTTATAAAAATGAACAAATTGGTCAAATAACTCATAATCATTTGAATCAAAGATAATGTAAGGTGCGTTATTTATGATATCAGCTTTTGATTTTAAATAAGTAAGTGTTAAATTTTTCATAATATGACTATCCGCAATCGCTTTTAAGACCTCATGTTTATGACCAATAATCCCTAAAAATGTGGCACTTTGAGCATCAACTATGATACTATCATTTAAATCACAATTTAGATATTTTAGTTGTTCGATCATTTCATTACCGTAGCCGTCATTACCAAATACCGAAATAAATTTAGTGGGAACATCAATCCTCAACAAATTCTCCACGATATTTCTCCCGACCCCGCCAAAGGAAATTTTAACACTTCCTGGATTACAACCGACTAAAGCATCACAATTTGGTGAATAACCATAAATATCAATCATTGAAGTGCCTATTGTTAAGATATAATCTTTCATCATTTTACCTCATTTTCTCATTATGCATTTATATAGTATCACAAAAAAAGCACTTTTCAAACAGTGCTCTTTTCTTTTTTTCCACTGCCATTTACTTCTATATAGAGTTAAACCAATTCACTTTTCTTGTCTTTAAAACTAATATTCCATATTAAGAAATTTAAGAGAATTAATATAACTAAATAAATATAGACACCATATGGCAATAATGACATCAATACATGGACAAGTGCAAATCCACCTAATAAAAACATTAATCCTAAAATAATTATCCCTTGACTTTGGGTCGCATTGTCAATAGGTTGCGAGAAAGGCAAATCGTTTCCAATTATTTTAAAACAAATGACCACAAATATTAGCATAGTTAAAAAAACTACTATTAAGTCTGGTATAATACGTTTGTGAAATAAAATCAGAAAAATGATACTTTCAAATGAATAAATTGGCAATAATAATTTCACAATAAAAGCTTTTAAAGCAGCTTTTTCTATCAGCGCGATGCTTTTTACAGGAGCTACTTGATAAATCCATGCTCCTTTGAAATTTTTTGAATATTTTAACATCATAACTGCTGATGGAAGTAAATATGCACAAAGATAAATTGTATAATAACTTCCTGAATTTGCTAATTTTCCCGGATTACTTGAAATTAAAATATTCGCAATAAAAATAAACGGAAAAATCATAGATAACCCTAATGATGGATAGACTTTTAATTTAAAATCTCTTTCAGTTTTCATCATTTGATAACTGAAACGATAATAGTTAAATTCTTCTTTGCCTTTAGTGATTAATTTCCCTATACTAAACCAACTTTTTTTGTATTTAGTATGTTTTGCATTTAACAATAATTTAGATAAATTGCCTTCAAATGTAGGTAGAAGCTTTAAATAAAGTATAAATACAAAAAGAGGAATAATTAGGACTAAGCTTGATAGGATAATAATATTTAAAGTATAATTATGCTTGAAAAATAGCTCAAAAGGGGCCCCAAACCACACCGGTACAATTAAATATTGATACCATTTTGGGACAAATTGAATGTTAATTGAAGTAATACTAAATAACCGACCAACAAATTGGAATCCTACAGCAATCGTGATAGACATGATGATTTGCATATAATTAATTATATCCTTTAACTTTTCACCATCAAAAAATTTCAAGATAAAAATATATAATAAAGTGGTTAATACAATAAGAAACAAATCAAGTAATATCATTTCAACAATAAATAATAAGAGAATTAAGACACTTATTATAAAACCATCTAAAATAAGATATTTAATAAAGATTGCCACAATTCCTGGTGTTGTAAGAGCAAAAGTAACTAGAAATAAATATATAAACACATGGATGAATTTAGCCATACTAAGGACTTTAGATTCGACTGGTTTAGTTGAAATAATGGTTCTATCTCGAACATCTAATAACACAGTAGAAAAATCAGAAATAATAGAAGTGGTGATTAAAAACATGAGAATTCCAAAAATAATACTCATTTGATAGATGACACTATTACCTAAAAATGCGAAAGGAACAATCATCAATAATCCCATTAACATATAAAACCAAAGCGAGGTTAAGAAATAGTTTTTGTCTAAATCAACACTTTTTTTTCGAGAGTTCTTTAACATTGTTGGTACTCTCCTACCATCCATCGTAAATTTAACTTGTAATATTTTCCGAAGAAGAGGATAATCAATTTTCATTTTTTTAAAAATAAATTGTAATCTATCTAATAATTTTAAAGAAAAAAAATCCTTCATATGATCACCCCTCTATGACAGACATCATATTTGCGGCTATTTCTTGATGTTGATTAAATCCTGTAATTTGATTAAAAATCTCTTCTAATGAACCTTCATGAAGTTGTTCTTTTAATGAATCAAAGCTTCCATCCGCTTCAATCTTGCCGTTATTTAATAAGATAATCCGATTACTTATTTTTTCAACGACATCCATAATATGAGATGAATAGAAAATAGTTTTCCCTCGACTTGCCAATAGTGCTAGTAATTCTTTCACAATCATCACACTATTAGCATCAAGTCCTGCTAAAGGCTCATCTAAAAATAAAATATCAGGATTATGTAGTAAACTAGAGATGATGAGTACCTTTTGTTTCATACCTTTAGAAAAAGAATTAATGCGTAAATCGTAAGCATTTTTTATATCAAATGCTTTCATTAATGCAAATGCTTTTTCATTCACTTCATTTTCAGATAATCCATATAACTCACCAATAAAAGTCAGATATTCTCTAGCGGTTAAATTATCATAAATTTCCGCGATTTCCGGAACATAGCCAATTTTACGTTTATATTCCACACCACAAGTCGCGATATCTTCCCCAAATATCTTCACAATCCCTGTGTACCCTGTAACAAGACCTAACATAATTTTAACGGTTGTTGATTTCCCTGCACCATTAGGTCCTATATAACCAATTATTTGTCCTTTATTAATTTCTAAATTGATGTTATTTAAAACTCTAATTGGACCAAAACTAATTGATAAATTTGAAATAGTAATTATTGAATCCATATAAATCTCCTTTTCATAATATCTTGCTATCATTGTACTTTTTTACTTTCAACTTGTCAACTGAAGTTAAAAAAAACACATCAAAAGTGATGTGTTCTTAGTCTTATTTCTTAAATGCACTTAAACTAGCAATTAAAGTCCTGTTGCTAGAAACCATATAAGCAATTCGCAAAGTTTCTTTAATTTCTTCTTCAGATACTCCCACTCCCCTTGCTCGAGTCGCTAGTGTCTTCACACCACCTTCAGCACCTAATACAGCATCTAATGCCATTGTAATTAATATTTTTGTTTTAGCGTCTAAAGTACCTTCTTGATTTGCTAAATCCATGTTTTTTGAAACAACCTCAAATAACTCTGGATCATTTTTTCTCACTTCTTCTACAAATGGTGGATAATGTTTCTCCATGATAATCATCTCCTTTTTATCATTATAACATAATATTCTTTACTGTACTATTTTTTCATTTATGAATCTTATTCTAGTTTGCCCTTACAACCATATACTTTCATTCATAAATTATAATAAGAACTTAATTAAAGGATGCGTGATAAATGGATTTTGATATGAGAACTATATTCTCTATAGTCCAACTATTTAAAGGGGTAAAAGAAACTTATCAAAGTTTTACTCAAAAAGAGAAACCCCACTATCGTAATAGACCACAATATCAAAAAGTACAGAACAGAGAACATACCCAAAAACCTAATAGACAACCTCCTCAACGCCACAGTTTTTGGATATAAATTTAAAAGGTGAAATTTACTGTTTTCACCTTTTTTTATCACTCAATTATATTTGTTGTAATTAGATAATCCAAAACATACGTATATATTTAGTTAAGTTATAAATAGCCTATTTTTCACTAACTTTCAATATTTCTCCATAAAAATAGACTTGATTATTATCAATAACTATGCCACAACCATCTTCAATTAAATATATTGTGGATTTTTCTTTTCTTGAAAGTAACTTTATATCTTCTAATTTATTTTTCTTTTTATTCCAATGTGGAATAACCTTAAAGTCAACTAAACCCAATGAATTTAAATCTTGTAAATTATCTGTATTGTTATCTCCAAACTTAGATGCACTAATATCTTTACATAAGATATGTCCACCGGCACTAAAGCCTACCATAATCCCATCATTTTTAGCATAACTTTTTAGTTTATCTAATAAATTTCTATTCTTAAGATTTTTTAGAAAACAATACGTATTACCACTAGATAGATGAATAATATCACATTCAAATAATCTATTGATATAGTTATCGTCATATTCATTTTCTAAATCAAAATAAGTAATGTCTTTAATTCCTATTTTTAAGTAAAATTCTAATGCTTTGCTAAAGTAAGTTCTTGAAGGGTCTTTTTGAGATGCCAGGTAGCCAACTTTGCATCTAGTTGTGCCAATTAATTCAAGTAATTTAGAATTCATCCTTTCAAACTCATTCAAATTAATTTCTGGATTTAATTTACTATAAAATAGTAATTTCATTTAAATATCACCACCCTTATTTACCTTATTTTATAATATATCAAACAAAAATTGCTGTCAATCACCTAAACTTTAAAAAACAAGATATATGAAATAATTAAACTCATCCTACTCAAATAGCGATTTACATCATCATATATAATGCACTAATCAATAATAGATGCTGATAATAATATTGTTCGATGCTCTTGATGCGGATGTTCATATTTTATGTGATATAAAAATATCTTTCATTTATTGCTTAAAGCAAGATAGTAATATTTAAGTGATTTAACAACTCTATCGAGAAATTATGCTTTTTAAAAAAATAACCCACTTTCATCTGAAAGTGAGTTTTTAGTTTATTTTAAAACAATGTATTTTAAAATTGCCCAATAATGAAAACTCGATCCTAGTAATACAAACATGTGAAACAATTCATGCGAACCAAATCTTAAAGAAAAATTAGGCTTCTTTAATGCATAAATGACACCACCTATTGTATAAGCTACTCCTCCTAGAATTAACCACAAGATTCCTAAAAATGTCATAGATAAATAGAGGGGATAAATTGCGATGATGGCTAACCAACCCATAAAAATATAAAGAGTCGTTTTTATAAATCGTGGCATATTGATATAAAATACAGAAAGCATAATACCCACAATCGCTAATGACCAAATTAATGTGATAAATGTCCATTTCCAAGTGCCTTGTAATGCTAACAAACAAAATGGTGTATATGACCCAGCAATTAAAACATAAATCATCGAGTGATCAATCTTCTTTAAATGATAGATGATATTTTCACTACCGTTAAACATATGGTAAATGCCACTCGCTGTATATAACGATATCATACTAAGCCCAAAAATTATAATGGAAATAATACTTAATGGTGTTTTATTACCCTGAATGGTACAAATTAATAAAACTATTAACCCAATAATGGCTAAGAAAGCACCAATTAGGTGGGTTAAAGCATTAATAGGTTCTCTAAATCTTGCTTGCATAATATTCTCCTCACTTTAATAATAATGGCATAATATGATTTTCATATTGTACTGAATTATTAAAAATATTCTTCATTTGTCTTATTTTTCCATGATGTAAAATAAATAAGTCATCGGCAATATCAAAACCAAAATACATCAAATTTGTCGCAATTAATATTGTTTTATTTTCTTCTTTTAACATTTTTATCAGTTTAATCACTAATAATTGTGATTTTCTATCTAAACCACTAAATGGGTCATCGAGTAACAGTGTTTGACTATCAAGACATAAAGAAGATAATAAGACCAAAACATTTCTTGTGTATAAAGAAGCTTCTTTAATTAATTTTTCTAAATCTTTTTTAATCCCAATACTATTAATTAATGAATACACCAAATCATTGGATTTATTTCCGCCTAATGTAAGCAGCATTTCTACATATTCAATACCAGTTAAATCTTCACAAAATGGTGGCAACTCTTTGATATAGCGACAATTATCTTCTGTTTTTACGATTCCGTTAAATGAATTCACATGATTACCGATACATTTCATAAGTGTTGTTTTTCCACACCCATTTAATCCTAGTAATACTCCAACATGTCCTGTCTGTAATGTTAAATTAATATTTTTTAATACCATCTTTTCAGATTCATATGCAAAAGATACATTCTTACAATTTATCATGGTCATCCTCCTCGTATTAATCTATTAAATTATATGCTTCATGTTTACATATAGTTTACATTTATTTACAAAAAATTGTTATCTTATTGATATATTAAACATTTTATATATTTTTTGTGTCTTTTCCTTAAATTATTTACAATAATGTAAACTAATTTACATATATTATTTCACATTCGAGAAATAATGTCAATCATTTTCTATTAAAAATGTGCTTGTTTACCATTATAAGAAATTATTTATAAAAAAAGAGATTTACCTATATTATGGCAAACCACCTCGATATTATTCGTAAATTAACTTTATATATTTAGAAACTTCGTTAAAAATATTCATTTAAATAATTCAGTAACATATTTATCAAGAATATAACTATATTCATAGTATTTTCAGGTTTTTTCGACCTTTTTCATCATTTCAAAAAATAAATTTTTACAATATTTTACGTATTTAACAATTATATTCAGTTTATCTCTATTATTCCAATTTGCTAACATCTTCCGATAAACTAAATTATCTTTTTCAAATAATACTTTCCATTGATTTTATTTAGCGACAATTCCTTCTAATGGGACCATGAAATATCTAATTTCCAAAAAATTAGCTAATAAATTGATAATGATAAAATAATTTTCTCTAAACTCCACCACATCTCCAAAAGTATATCCTAATTCTTTTAGCTTATTTAAGATTAATTATTAACAAATTGACTAACTTATTCTTGTTTTACACATTCTCTCACTAGAATACATGAATTTTCCTCTAAATGCCTGAAATATATATCATATTAACATTATACCTTAATAATTTAAGCCTCATGGTAAATTTCCTTTTTAAATATCATAAAAAAAACCAGTTTTTTATAATATAAAACTGGTTTTTAATCATTTAAATAGCATCTACTTAATTATTTTCCAGAAACTAAAACATCTTTAATCTTCACATAAGGGAAGATATCGCTACCGAAATTAACGGTTTCTTTTGATATTTCCTGAATATGATAAAATGCATCTTTTAGGTTTAAAACAATCATCGTCTCATTTAAGGGAAATTTTATTTCTCCATTTTCAATATAATAGCTATTCTTTAAAACAACCGATAAATCGCCATTATTATTTGGATTTCCTCCTGAAACACGATTAACTAAAACACCTTTTTGGACTGATTGAATCATTTCTTTAATTGATTCTTCACCTGATTCTACAATATAGCATTCGCCAGAAGTTTTAGCTCTTTCTAAACCAGTTTTATTAGCACCATATAAAGATAATAAATTGGATTTTAAAATACCTTTATCAATAATCGTCACATTTTCAGCTTCAAAACCATCTCGTGTTAAATGATAACCACTCGCAATATTTTTACTTTTCGGATGCGAATGAAGCGTTAATTTAGATGCAGCTACTTGTTCATTTAATTTATCTTTTAATGGACTTGTCCCTGATATTAAAGGCATGTCAGTTAAATAAGTCTCTACATATTGGCTAATGAAGGTTCCCATACAATCGGGAGTTAAAATAAGGTCACCGATAAATTTACCTTCTATACCATGTGTCTCTATTTGGCCAATTGTCTCATCTAATACTCTTTTTAAAGATCCATAACTCAACAAACTATTTTCTAATTGTCTCAATGTAAATCCTGAATAGTTAAATGAGGAACTTTTACTGCCAACTTTCGCCGCAAATAAACTAGAAAAATCATAAAATCCTTTTATATCTATAAATTCATTTCCATTAGAATTCATCAAATATCTATTAGATAAGTTAAAACTAACGGCAGTATCCATTAATTTAATGGTCGGATAATTTTTTTTAATATCTAGCACATATTGTGCTAATAGGTTAAACATTTTCTCTAAATCAGGTTCTTTGTCGCCGTAGGAGAATTCTTTTTTTTCTAATTGAGGAGGAATATCAAAAGCTTCATCCGCTTCTGAACTTACACAAATATCTAATACTGTGTTGATTGCTTCATCAATTGAATTTTTATCTATTTTGTTTAATGTCAATTCTCCTTTTTTATGATCTTTTATAATTGTTACATGAAATGAATGATTAATTGTTGTTCTTAGTAGAGAAATCTCACCATTATCAAGATTTAGTTCATATTTTTTATTTTGAGAAATACTACATTGACATTTATCAACTATTAGTTGTAATTTCTCTAAAGAATATTTTAAAATTTCGTTATCCATCATTTTATTCCCCCCCTATATTTACTTTACATTTAATGGAAGGTCCACCCATGCCAACAGGAATTGGCTGTTTCTTGCCACACATTCCTCCAGCACCAGCCCATTTCATTTCATTAGATACAGCAGTTACACTCTTTAATACATCGAAGGCAATACCAGAAATCGTCGTATCTTTAATAGCTTTTCCTAATTTACCATTCTTAATTTCATATCCCATTGTAACAGCGAATGTAAATTCACTAGTTGTATCTGCTTGACCATTTGATGTGCTCATTAAATAATAACCATCTTCAATAGATGCTATCATATCTTCTAATTGACTGTTTCCTGGTAGAATCGCTGTATTTCGCATTCTTACTAGTGGCTCATCACTAAATTGCCATGCACGGGCATTGCCTTTTGGTACCGTGTTAAAAAGGCGTGCTGTTTCTTTATTATGCATGTAGTTTCTTAAAATACCATTTTCAATTATTACCACATCTTCCGCAACAGTTCCTTCTTCATCCATAAAAATAGGGACGGTGAGAAACTCATTATTGTAAGTATTCGCAAAGTCAACTAATGTGATTAAGGGACTCGCCACTTGTTGATTCATGTATTCTCCAGCAATAGACCCCCCTAATACCAAATCAGCTTCTGTTGTGTGCCCAATTGCTTCATGTGCTAGAATACCCGAAATATTAGAATCCAAAATTACTTCTCTTAATCCAGCTTTCGCAGGTACTCCTTCACTTTTATCGACTAATTGGTGATAAAGCTTATCTAAGTCTTTATATAAACGGTTTGGCTCATAAACAAATTCTTGCAAATCACCTAAACCACCTGCTAAAATATCATAGATATTTACAGGAGCTCCATCTTTCATTAATGTTAATTGCACGGTAATAGCTGAACGTGGAATAAATGAATAATATTCTGAAGAATCTGATGTGATTAAGGATTTTTCAATCGATAAATATCTTATTCCCACAAAACGTTGTGCTAATACCGGGTAAGTCTCAGTTAAATAATTATCTAAAACTTTTAGAAAATCCTTTAATTCAGTTTGTGTTAAACTTGGTTTTTTTGATCGGAAATCTTTCTCGATATTCCCAAATGTTTTAGGTAATGTTTCTTTTTTTAAATCTAACCGTGAATTTAAAAATTGGGCATTTTCACTTGCTGCTTTCAATACATCTTTGATACTTTCTTCATCTACAATAGAGTTAGATGCAAAACCCCAAGAGCCATTTTGGTAAACTCTAGCACTGACTCCATTCTGACTTGACTTTGAGTTTCCAACCATATTTCCATTTAAAAAGCTCATCGATAATTGGACATTTTCTTGAACTCGTAATTCCGAGTACGGTTTAAGTTCAGTTAGATATTGTTTTAAATTTCGCTTAATCATTATTATCCCCCTTTGTTTATTTTATTTTCAATTTGATTTATACAACTTTATAGTAGGTTTTAAAGATATATTCCTACTTAATTTCTCCATTCCACACCTTTAATGCTTCTTTTATGGAGCGTGTCATTTCTTCAGAAAAGTCAGAATTGGTTTTATAGGCATAATGCAGTTGTGCATAATTTTTGGCATGATAATTGTTAGCAATTGAGAAATTTTTCTCTAAATGGGAATACATCAATTTAATCTCATCATCAGGCAACTGTTTATAAGTTTCATTAAACACAACATATTTTTTATCAAATCTACCGCGCAATGTTTTATGATGACCAAGAGGATAATATCCTAATGTTAACATAGCAACCGGAAATGCATATTGTGGAAGTTGAAGCAAAGCTTTATGTTCTTCAAATTTTTCTAAAATATCCCCAATATAACAAGAACCAATTCCTAACGATTCTGCAGCTATGACCGCATTTTCACTAGCTATTAAAGCATCTTCTAAAGCTAAAAATAAACTGGCTTCTGTTGGGCCTAAATATTCTCTTTCATTTTCTTTACAAAAGTTTTCCACATCATTAATTCGATAAAAATCAAACCATTTTTGATAATCCGCTACAAAAACAAGTACAACAGGAGCACTTCCGATAAAAGGTTGTTCATCACAAGTATGACTTAACTTTTCTTTCATCACTTCATCTTTGATTACAATTATGGAATATGGCATCATATTCCCTGCGGTAGGAGCACGCATGGCCCCTTCAAGAATAGTATCTAAATGCTCATCTAAAATTGGTTTGGGATCATATTTTCTTAAAGAGCTTCTATTTTTTAAAATTTCTATTGTAGAATTCATAGTTGGTCTCCTTTTTTAACATTATTAAGTTTATTATACTAGAAATATTAGTGAAATTTAACATTTTTTGGAAATATCATTGTTTTTCGATAATATTTAACATATAATAAATTAAACAATTATCGAAAAACAATAATTTAGGAGGTTGTTTTGTTTATGAGTATGCTCAATAAATTATTTTACTTATTATATGATGGTCATAAAAAAACGAAAACACTTTTAGGTATTATCGCTATATGTATTATTCTCGTCCTTTTAGGGAGTATAACCACGTGGAAAATGGTGAGCAATTACATCTTTTTTGATATCATTGTTTTCCCATTTACATTAGTCGCAGCCTTATTAAAATGGATTGCACTACTTGGTGTGATAGGCAATTTTATTAGTATTCTCTTACTTCTTTTGATTTCAGGTTCACCTATACTCATTTATTTAATTTACGTAATAAAACATAAAGATAGAATAACTCGGTTTATCTTTCATCTAATCTTTTATATTGTCTTATCGATTTTAATTGGTATTACACTCTATCTGAACATTAATCCGAGTCTAATTCGTGCATATCAATTGGTGGTACCAAATGACCCAATTTCCCTAATTCCATTAGTCAACACAACACAAGATAACACCCAATTAGCGGATTATCAGGAATATTTAAACCTCTTTCACAAAGTTTTCCTTTATGGTCTCGGGTCTTCTGTTTTCTTTTTATATTTTATATATATAGGATACGGATTTTATCGGTATACAAAAACCAATAAATTAAATTTATTTCAAGCATCTAATAGTCTACTTATTTTATTAAAAATCGCCTATGTTACCTTATTTGTAGTCGCATTTTACTTCTGCCCTGTTATCATTAAAATGAACTTAAAGGATAGTGACACTTTTTTCGCCAATACACTTGTTTTCCTCACTTATTTATATACCTATCTGACTCTATTTCTATTTTTGTTAATCTTCCGTAAACTACATGACTTGCTCAAAAATTTTAAAAATGAACTCCTTTTTGATGAACAAAATATTCTTTATCTACGTAAAATTTCTCATCTATTTATCTTACTTCTGATAACTAATCTTATTTTTCAATTTGTTTATAATATATCAACATTAATAAATAGTTCAAAACTCCAAAACTTCAATATCAGTTATTCCTATCCGACAACACAAATTATTTTAGCTTTAGCATTTTATCTATTATCTCTTGTTTTAAATCAAAGTTATAAAATCTATAAAGAAAATAGTTTAACTATCTAAAATGAGCATATATGTAGATTTAGATGATATCATTAGAAAAAATAACATCACTTCGAAAGAATTAGCTGAAATCATTGGCATTACAGAAGCCAATTTATCTATTCTACGAAGTAACAAAGCTAAAGCAGTCCGTTTTTCTACTTTGAATAAATTGTGTCGAGCCTTAAACTGTAACCCCGGAGATATCTTAAAATATCGTGATGTTTTAGAAGGAGATGAAGAGGAATGAAAATAGCTCATCTATTTAGTCTATTATTAATGGTTGTTATGTTAACATCCTGTCAATTAGTAGTAAGCGAGGCAACAACGGTAATTACTGAATTGCCTGAATACGTTGGCTTTCGCGTGGCCCCCAACTTGGTGAACCCTATTATTTTGCTCGTACTCTTCTTGGTGAAAGTTTTCCAATCAGCCAAAATTTTGGTGCTTCATCTTATAATTTTACTGATAAAGATGAATCAATAGAAACTAGTATTTTTGTTGATCAAAATGCTTGTTATCAAGTGGACGCTATATTAAAAGATAATGAGGGAAATTTTACTTTTCAAAAAATGAATACAGTCTGCAAGAGTGATATGCGAACCATTCATTTTAAAGCACCTTCAAAAAATAATGTGACTGTCACCCTCACCTTCACAGATATAGATGAATTAGTCGATTATACAGTCGTGCAATATGACATCTTTAACAATAAAATTGAAGCTCTTTCAATTGATCTCTATACTAAGAATCCCAAAATTAATATAAATAATTCAGCAACAGATTATGTCATTATCGAAAAATATATAGATGATGATGATGAAACTGTCTACTATAAACGTAAAATAGTGACTAAAGATGAACTCGAAAAAGCAACTAACAAAAAATTAATTGAACCTATTTTTGCTTTGAATCACGAAAATGAGTTAACCATTTACCAATTTGAGTTTACTTTAGATACAGATATATAGGGGGATTATATGAGAAAAATAATATCTATTGCCTTATTATTATTAACTATTGTGATACTTACCTCATGCCAATTAGTTGTTAAAGAAAATGAAGTAAATACAACAGAAATAGATAACCCACAAATTGTAGGATATAGAATTGTGCTTGTTAACAGTGATGTTTTCACAAAAGAATTATCTGATGGTGATTATAATATTGATTCAGATACTATCATCACAAGTCCTTTTTTCACAACTAATCAACATGTAATTACAACAACCAAAAATTCGTATGAGGAAGTTTATGATGTCAATTATTATATACCTCTTGAAGGTTGTTACAAATTAGAGACTGTGATAAAACATTCAGATAATTCACTAACTTATGAAGGTTCAATCGCTGTCGCTACTTCTCCATATGCACAAACAACAATCACAAACACCCATACCTCTACTGTAGATGAACAAACCTCAAGCGTATCTTTTACAGTTCATTTGATAACTATTATTCCCTTAACGCAATACAAGATTATCCAATATGATGATAATTATAATAAATTGAAAGAAGAAACAATTGACTTAAGTGCTGCCACAAATACTCACTATGCTATCTCCCTTGATAAAAATACGAACTATTTTGTAATGGAAAAAACTTTTATGGATGAAAATGAAAAGCCCTATCTTCAAAAGTCTGTTTATGGAGTAGAAGATTTAATGAACGGAAATACAATGACGCACAATGAAATTTCATTAGATGAAAATAATAGTCGCGTTTATTATTTATTTGACTTTAGTTTAGCAAATTAAACAAGGAGGAAGAAAATGACAATAGTTTTTGGAGGAATTGCGCCTCATGGATTTTCCGTGATTGGAGAAATTGCCGGTGATGATTATGAATTATTTAGACCCATCCGAGAGGGAATGGAGGAATTTGGTAAACGTATTAAAAAGCACACTATTGATACGATTATTTTACTTACACCACATGGATTAAGAATCACAGGTCATCATGCAATTTATACCACAGCATCGTGCCGAGGAACTCTAAGCCAATATGGATTATCGGTATCAACCGAATATTCATGCGACCAAGAAATGGCAAAAGAAATTTATAAAGAAGTTAAAGAAGCTGATATTCCTATAGTTGGGTGTAATTTTGGTGCTATGTCAGGGGAGGCATCTAATATTCCAATGGATTGGGGGACTCTTATACCTTTATGGTTTTCAGGCGCACAAGAAGAAAATAAACCGAAGCTTGTTGTGATAGGACCAACAAGAGAAACATCTTATGATAGTTTAGTTGATATGGGTAAGATTATTGCTAATATAGCGGAAAAGAGTGCCAAGAATATTGCTTTTATCGCTAGTGCTGATCAGGGTCATTGTCACAAAGCTGATGGACCTTATGGATATGCACCTGAATCAAAAATCATTGATGAAATAATAATTGACATAGTAAAACGTAATCAATTACAATCTCTTTATGACATAAATCATGAATTAATAGAAAACGGTAAACCAGATAGTATTTGGCAAATGTTAATTTTACATGGTATTCTTTCAGTTAAACCACTTAAAACCTCTTTTATTACTTATCAATGTCCTACCTATTTTGGAATGTTAGTTGCTACATATGAATAAAATAGGCTTTAGTATTTAAGTGAAGATAGCGAAAGAGTATTACATTTACAGTTATTTCTTTCGTTTTTTATAAAGGAATTTTTAATAAAAATTGTGAAAATTACGAATTATTATTCTTAACACGATTTAACAATAACTTTACTTAGGGCAATTAAATATTAATCTAGTTATATATACCTAGTACAAATATTTTTATATCCGTTTATTATAATAGATATTTATGATCAAAAAAATAAAGCATAATCCTTGCCTTTATCATAAATTCGTGTAATATTAACATAATAATGTCGTATCATTCTTTTAAATATATAGTTTGCAGTAGGTGATAATAAATGTTTTACTCGATACGTACTAAAATTTCAACTCATACTAGCTATCCCTGGCTTATTTTTATATCGGTAAGTACAGCTGCTTTTATGTCTAATATCGATGCTAGTGTTTTAAATGTTGCCATACCCACTCTAGAAGCACATTTTAATGTCGGTAATCAACAAGTTCAATGGGTTATATTATCTTATTTGTTAATCATTACAGGTATTTTACCCCTTGTCGGTAAATTGTCAGATTTACTAGGTAGAAAAATCATTTTCGTAATCGGTCTGGGTGTCTTTGTCTTAGGTTCAGTACTTTCAGCACTATCATTATCCATAGTACAACTTATTATTTTCCGTGCTATTCAAGGAATTGGTGGTGCCATCATGCAAGGAAATGTAATGTCAATTGTTGCCAACACCTTTCCTAAAGGCTCTAGAGGAAAAGCGCTTGGTGCTATCGGTAGCATTGTCGCAATCGGAACGATTGTTGGACCATCACTAGGTAGTTTTTTAATTAAATATTTTAGTTGGCGTTCTATTTTCTGGATTAATCTACCAATAGGTTTACTAGGGATTATCGGATGTCTTATCCTACTCCCTCATGATACAAAAGAAAAAGAGGACCATACCCTTGACTATTTGGGAGCTGTTTTATTTTTTGTATCAACAACCTCCCTCCTTCTTTATTTATCAAATGGGAAAACATGGGGTTTTGACTCACTCATTGAAATTCTTTTATTAATTACAGCGCTCATTATTGGAAGTATTGTTTATTTGGCGGGAATTAAAAGTGAAGCATCCATTAATTGATTTATCCTTTTTTAGAATACCTATATTCACAATCGGTAATATTGCTGGTTTTATTTCCTTTATATTAATGATGTTTCCAGCAACACTCCTTCCTTTATATATGGCAGTGGTATTACATTTACCAATAGTTCAAATTGGTTGGATAATGGCTGCTCAAGCATTTGCGATGTTTATTGTAGCTCCTTTTGCAGGTCATATAACAGACAAATACGGTTACCAAATCCCATCTATATTAGGTATGGTAATTTCAACTATTAGTTTATTTCTATTAATTCATGTTTCTGTTGATACTAAACCATTATTTATTGTTTTATCCACAGTACTATACGGGATTGGTTCTGGTTTATTTCAATCCCCTAATAATATTTCCGTATTAGAGAGTGTTCCCATCACAAAATCAGGCATTACAGGTAGTCTTATTGCGACAGTCAGAAATTTTGGACGAGTAATTGGTGTTGCGGTAGCGTTTCTCTTACTTTCAGCTTATCCACATACAACTGACATAGAATACGCAAAATCTTTTTCTAATGCTTTTTATATTGCGACTCTTCTATCTATTGTAAATGTATTTTTGATTTCTGTTCGTTTAAAGATTAAAACAAAAGTTCAATAGTAATTTATTAAGAAAAAAACTCTAGCACACCTAGTGATAGAGTCTTTTTTATTTGTATAACTAATGAGAATAATTAAAAGTTATTATCTTAACTCTTGTTTTACTTATAATTACTTATATTAAATTATCTATTTTTTAATTAATGGTTCTTATTTTTATATTTCAATCTAAATTAACTTTCATTTGATTGATGACATTGTCAATACTGAAAAAATATCCTTTATTTTTTGTACATGAATTCGTTCATCTATTAAACAATTACAACGGTCAGGAAGTAATACTTTTCGTACTTTCCAGTCTTTATGATGAATTTGTTCAAGCAATTTCACTAATTCATAAAAAGACAAATCAACATTACCTTCTATTTGATATATATCTGGTTTCATCTCAAAAGCTATTTTAACTAACCATTTTGCAGTTTCTTTTATATAACAAGTAGACAATGTCCATTTGTCGCTTGCTTCCACATAACCTTTTTTTTGAAAAGTCGATTCTAAATAGTTTAACATATTATTTTTACTAAAAGTATCACCTATCTGCCATCCTAATCGAACAATATAGGCATTTTGATTATTTTGTTTTATGACTTTCTCACTTTTAATTTTATATAATCCATAATCTGATGTCGCATTCGGTTCAAAATCTATTGTGAATGGACCATTACCTTGAAATATAGATTCAGTACTTGTAAAAATAAATTTGATTTTATTTTCAAAACAATATTTCGCAAGAAATTTCGTCCACTCAATTGAACCCATTGCAAGATGAAAGAAATAGTCAGGCTCTAAAACTTCTAAAAATTGTTCCATTTCTTCTTCATCCTCAGTACTTACCGCATTACGGTCCCACTTAAAAACAATAACACCCATTTCTTCTAATACATTTTTCACATAAGGAGCTAAAGTCCCATTTAATCCTGTCACAATAGCTTTTTTCATTAAATACCTCTCCATTCATTTCATTTCATTTATTATATCATCAAGAGATATAAAAAATTAGCACTTTTTATCTAAAAATATTCTGAAATTTAAATAATAATTCAACAGTTATTCTTAAAAATTATAATCCGGTAATAATATAATAAAAGAAATTAGTAAATTTTATGTAAATAGGTATATTAAGTAAGAATAAAAATAAAATAATATTAATAATTAGATCATTCTTAATTAGGATTTACTAATATAGAATCCGAACTAGTTAAAAAGGAAATATGTTAAAAAGAACTAGCCATGAAAAATCATGAGTAGTTTTTTTTAATATGTCGTATTGAGAATAATGATTAATTTTAAGATTTTATTTTTTTACGATAATTTATCATATAAACAGCTGCAAGTGCTAGTATTCCTCCTATCACCGTATATATTTTTATCTGTTCGTGTAAAATCAACCAACTAAAAAATACTGCACTCGCAGGGACAAGAAAAGTATAGGAGCTAGCTTTTGAAGCACCTAGTTTACTAGCTGCAAAGAAATAGGCCGTTGTACCAAAAGTAGTTGCAGCAAGAGATAAATAGAAAATATTAAACCAAGTAACACCATTAATTTGTGATATATTGAATACATCCTTAGGAATCGCAATGAAAAAAGAAATGAGTGCTGCAAGTCCATAAGTATAAAAACTAAAAACAAAAGCTGTCATATTTTCTTTAGATTTTTGACTAACAACAGATAACATAGCCCATGTAAATGCAGCTAATAAAAATAAAGTATCAGCGATATTCATGAAATCTGGGTTAAAAACATTCCAAGCTTTTAAAAGAATGGCACCACCTAATAAGCCAAGCAACAAACCATATGTTTCTTTTTTCTTAATAGGTTGTTTAAAAATAAGAAGTGAAATTATAAATGTAAATAAGGGATTTAAAGTGGTCACCAACACACCACCGCTACCTGCAAGCCCAAATGTTGACTTTTCCCCATTTAAAAAGAAAAAATTATAAATTACTAAGAAAATAGCCCCTGCCACAATTTGGAAAAAACCTACTCTATTTAAGTGAAGTGATTGTTTTAAAAACAAGATAATCGGGATAAATGAAATAAACGTAATAAAAAAACGCCAAAAAACAACTAATTCTATCGATGAGGATATCGATTTTCCAGAGGTCCAACTTCCACCCCATGAAAGCATCGCTAAAATAATAACTATTGCGAAATAAGTCTCTTTTTTTAATTTAAACATAAGACTCCTCTTTTCTAATTCTAATTCTAATGAGAATATTATAGCAAAAAAAGCACATGAATTCAGTGCTTTTTTAAAAATATTAATGTTATTCAGAAATGTACTCTTTTAAGGCCTCAATTAGTAAATTATTTTCATCAGTCGTTTTGATGGTTATGCGCACATATTTTCCATCAAGACTGGGGAAATTCCTTGTATGACGAATGACAATCCCTTTAGCCAGTAAAAAACGAATCAGTAACTCATCATCTTTTATTTCCATGATAAAGAAATTAACCCAACTATCCTCTACTTTAAATCCTAACTGTTTTAATTTAGAAAATAAGCGCGTTCTTTCTTCAGCGTAGTAATTCTTTGTTTTTTTAATAAATTCAAAATCATTTAAATATTCATAAGTCACTATTTGAGCAATGCTGTTGACACTCCATGTAGGTTGTCTTAATTTCATTTTCTCAATATTTTGTGGATGCGATAACACATATCCTATTCGCAAGCCTGATAAATGGTAAAATTTAGTTAATGAACGTAAGATGTAAACATTCTTTAATTGTTTAACATCAAGTGTTTTATGGTTGATGTTCATGAAATCGATATAAGCCTCATCAATAATCAAATCAACATCCATGTCTAAAAGTTTTTCAGCAACCTGATTCATCGTCTCAGCATTATAATAATGTCCTGTTGGGTTATTTGGATTACAAACAATTAATGCCGCATAATCTTTATTCATTTCAGAAAAATGATAAATATACACAACATTCACATGATATGATTTTAAAGCTTTTTCATATTCAGAATACGTTGGGTGTAAAATAGCTACCGTCTTATTCTGGTAATAAGAAGCTAATATATATATCATTTCATTGGTTCCATTAGTAAATAAGATATGGTCAGTTGAGAGATTTTCTCTTTCTGATATTAACTTTCTTAACTCTGTAACCTCATCATCGGGGTAATGATCAAAATAATCTTCATAATGAATATTTAATTCTTTCTTTTGTTTAATCACATTTCCATTGTCGCTATAATCAATCACTTTATTAGGCATTTCAATACCAAATTGTTGATATAACTTTTCAGGATTCGCTCCATGCATGCGCCATTCCATTAAATCACCTTCTTCATATTTATTTTATCTAAAAAATAGGAATAAACTCTTTTTATTTGTAAATTAAAAATAATACCAGGTATAAATACACCCGGTATTGTTTTTATTATTCATTAGCAACTACGATAGGTTCAAAATCAGATTCTTGGGCTTTTATTTTTTTTCCTGCTTTAACCGCTAGATACGTTAATAGATATATAACGGTATAATCAATGATGATATGAACAAAAAATCCAAGGAAAGGAATATGAGAAGAAATCGCACCAGCAATTGATCCATTTATAAGAATCCTAAAAATCCCATTAAATGCGACATATGGTGTGACAACATATAAAGTTAGTTTAAACATTTGATCGTATTTATAACGAACTTTTAATGTTCCATTAATTAACCACATCATCACAGCTGCAAGTATAATGTTTGCTAGCACAAAATAGATTGTTCCCCCAATAAATGTAATGATAAATAAGATAAGATAAAACATAATAGCAGCACTGCTTATGAAATTTTCAACATCATTAACATTTAAATTACTATTATGATGAAATGTATCTAGTAGTTGTTCATAACTATAAATACGATTCTGGAAAATGACATTATCTTTTGTTAAAATAATATTATCAGTTGATTGACTACTTCCATCATTTTGTAAATCAATAATTAAACCATCATAAGCATAATAATCTTCATTACATGTTAATTGATAATCAACAATCCTACATCCCAGTATCATCACCAAACTTTGTCAAATCAGAAGTTTTTAACGATGACAGGCCAATAATAGTACTGATTAAAATCGATAAAGCCAGAAGCCCACCTAATACCATAGAATAAACAAATGCTCTACCCAAACCTTTTTCTGACTGCCTAAAAGTAAAACGAAAAAATGACAATCTAATCCCTCCAATTTCATATATATCTTATTATATAATAAACTCTCCCGAAATAACATCATTTTTTAGAATCATACTTGATTTTTTGATTAAATAATGGCTATTTCACCTGAAATAACAACAACCGCACTCCCACCTATTTGAATTTTAATTTCTTTATTCTCCATTTTAGTACATACAAAGAGTAATCCTAATCGATTAAATGAATTCCCTTGCGTAATTAAATATGTGTTGAATTCATTAAGTATCAATTCATTTACTAGATATCCTGCTAAAGCTCCATTAGCTGAGCCTGTGACAGGATCTTCATTTACACCAGCAGCCGGTGCAAAATCCCTTGTATATATCAAGTAACTATCTGTTTTTGTATCAAAGGTAAATAAATGGGTGGTTGAAACACCAAGTTTTTGATTATGTATTGTTAAATCTTCATAATCAGGTTGAGCATTATCAATTGCTAATTTCGTTTTTATTGGTATAACTAAATGCCAATTTCCTGTATATGCCAATTTAATAGGATACTGTGAATCATAATCATCTAATGATAAACCTAATAATTTAAAAATGATGTTGGGTTCCTCATTAAATTCTCTAATTTGAGGCGTTACTTGTGTCATTACGATTCTCTTTAATATATTATTCTCAATAACCCAATCAATCGGGATAAGTCCAATATTGGTATCTAATATAAGCTCTTTCACTTTATCCTTATAATTATAAACAGAACCTAGAACCCAGGCTAGTGCAATAGTAGCGTGTCCACAAAAATCAATTTCACCTGTAGGTGTAAAATATTTAATCTTAAAATGGGCTTCATTAAGAGATGATAAAATGAATGCAGTTTCAGATAAATTAATCTCTTTCGCGATTAATTTCATTTCTTCTATCGTTAATGCATCTGCATCTACGACAACACCAGCTGGATTCCCATTAAATTGTTGATTAGTAAATGCATCAACCGTATAAATTTTAAGTTTCTTCATCATTTACCTCCTTGAGCATTATTTTCCCTTCTAACGAGGGCACTGCGATTCCTCCCACTAGAATTTTTAGTTCATCACCATTAACATTAGTTTTAATCATTAATTCACCCATTCGCTGCTCTGAGTTCGTTTGGATGACTTTTAATTGATGATTAGCCCATGATAATTTATTTTCTAACATTAAATAGCCAACTAAAGCACCATTTGTTGACCCTGTAACTGGGTCCTCATCAATTCCTACTGCTGGGGCAAAATTACGTGTATAGATATCTTTATTATGCATGCAAAATAAATGAACACTCGTTATTTCATATTTCAAATTATGTTGTTTTAAACGTTTCATATCAGGCTTTAATGAATCAATTCTTTCAATAGACATCATAGGAATTAACAAATCCCAATTCCCTGTATACGCTAATTTCATTGGAAAACGCGAATCATAATCATCTAATTGTAATCCTAATATTGCTAATATCTCCTCAAAAGAACCCGTAAATGGCTTAACTTGTGGAGCTATTTGTGTCATCATCACTTTATTTCAGTACACCTTCTTCTATTACCCAATCAATTGGTATAAGGCCTACATTGGTATTTAGAATGAGTGATTTCTTATCTTTCACAAAATCAAACTTTGTCCCTAAAATCCATGCTAAAGCAATCGTCGCATGACCGCAAAAATCGATTTCTTGAGTCACAGTAAAATAACGCACTTTCACATGCGTTGTTTTATCGTTTGGTTTTAATATAAAAGCTGTTTCTGTTTGGTTTAGCTCCTTGGCAATTTTAATCATTTCTGACTTTGACAATACATCTTCATAGAATACTACTCCTGCAGGATTTCCTTTAAATTGTTGATTTGTAAAGGCATCAACAATAAAGATTTGTAATTCTTTCATAAGTTCCTCCATTTATTACGGTTTTATATAGGCGAAGCCTTCCATTTGTTTACTCATTAATTCATATACACCTACAGGAACGACTGAAATATATGGAACTAAATCTTCTTTTTTTATATGGTGTGCATTTAAAGCGTTTTGACATGCTACAAAATTGACTCCTTGTCCGATTAGTTCATCTAATAAATCATGATGTGTTAAATAATAAGTAACTGCACCAGAGTTAGCAAGCACCTCTATCTGAGTTGGCTGGTCTATCACTTTAATTAAATTTGAAACATTATGTAATAATAAATCCCATTTATCTGATTCATCAATGTGAAATATAACTGACATTTAAATCATCTCGCTTTCTATTTTAAACCATGCATACGCTCCTCAGCCTCATTCCAAGGGATGACAATAGACTGTCCTTTCGAGCAAAAAATTGATGAAGAAGGATAAGCTAAATCAGCATCTTTATGATAATTAATCTTTTCAATCACTTCTTTTTCATTATGACACTAATCATAGCCTCCATTTGTTAAATTAAGAATTCCTTTTCCTTGTGTAAAGGAAGCAAGTATAAGCGGGTAATCCATGAATGTAGAAACAGGTACTCTTCCTATTAATACTGCAAAATTCCCCATTATTTCAGGTGGTTGAAAAGTTCCAAAAGCAGCTTGGATATCTGAAATGACTCTCCCTAAATATTCAAGTTCAATTTTTATTTTGAACTTATAAAATGGTTCTAATAACTTGTTACTTGCCTTCTCTAATCCATGTCTTAATGCACGAAGTGTTGCTTCTTTAAAATCTCCTCCACTAGTATGTTTAATGTGATAAATACCTGTTAGTAAAGTTATATTGACATCCGTCAAAGGAGAACCTGTGAGTAATCCATGGTGCTCACTTTCAACTAAATAATGGAGAATATTATTTTGTATACCAATCGCTAAATCATTTGGATGACATTCATTATTTAATACAATGCCGCTCCCTCTTATTCCTTTAGATATAAGCAAATGAACCTCTGCATAATGTCTTAATGGTTCATAATGGCCATACCCTTTGACAGGGGTATCGATGGTCTCTTTATATAATATTTTAGGTGTACCAAAATGTACCGGAAATAGAAACCTATTTAACACAACTTTTTCTAAAACCTCCAGTTGAATGATTCCCATCACATGTATTTGTATTTCTTTTAATGTTTCTTCCCAAGTCACATGAAGTGATGGATCTTCTATTTCTAGTAGTTGAAAGCAATTTAGAACATCTTTAGTATTATATTTTTCATCAAAGATAACTTTTGAAGTTAAGGTAGGTGTGATTTGAAATTGAGTAAAATCAGGACATCCTATACCAGTTCCAATTATAGAATGGGTTAACCCAGAAACTGCAAATACATCACCAGCCTGTACTTCATTAACAGCTGTATATTTTAGCCCATTATAAATTCTCATTTGAGTAATTTTCTCAAATAGAGTTAAATCTTTACTAAGATAACAAACTTCTTCACGCACTTTTAAAGTTCCACTCATAGCTTTAATATAAGACCATTTAACACCTTTTTCATCATGCCGAATTTTAAAAACACGTCCTTCAAATGGTAAAGAACTATCATAATTTGTTTGTGTTAAATTATCAAATTGTTCAAAAAAAGGCATAACTCCTATATTATGCAAACTAGACCCGCTTGAACATAAAAAAAGTTTATTGTCTTTAATCAACTGATATAACTGTTTTAACCATAATTTTTCATCATATTCAGAATTTAAATACATTTCTAACAATTGTTCATTGCTTTCTGCGATTGTTTCTATTAATTCAGTACTCAAATTTTGATTTGTAAAAGCAGTTGGTAAATAAACAATACTTTCTGAAAAATTGAGTCGAATTTCATCAATTACTTTTGAAACTAAAGCACCATTTCTATCTGTTTTATTGATAAAGAAAAAAGTAGGAATTTGATATTTTCTTAGTAACTGCCACACTGTTTCAGTATGTCCTTCAATTCCTTCGGAAGCACTGATTAATAGAATGGCATAATCCATTACTTGAATTGCTCGCTCCATTTCTGGAGAGAAATCAACATGACCTGGAGTATCAATAAGATAATAAGTAGAATCCTTATACTTCAATACACCAACATCAGAAAAAATCGTAATTCCTCGTTCTTTTTCTATATCATGACTATCTAAAAATGAATTTTTATGGTCAACTCTTCCTAATTGTTTTATGCTATTAGTTTGAAAAAGTAATTGTTCCGAAAAAGTAGTTTTTCCTGCATCAACATGTGCTAATATACCAATTGTTTTTTTCATATAACTACTTCCTCATTATTTCAACGTATTTTCTAATATATTTGGTAAAACAGTGTAAATAGAAACCTTGATTTTCTGTTCAAACTCATCTTTTAATTGAAACACCTTTTTCCATTTCTCAACGGTTAAATGATTAGTACCTCGTCTTAAGGCAACATCAATCATCCGTTTTTCTAAAATACAAAAACCACTAGGCAATGCTAAATAATCACATAATTGAATCAATTTATCATATATGTCATAATCAGCTTCTTTAATATAATTGCTTAAAAATAAAATTTCTTCATCTGTACAATCAAATTCCCCATTAAAATCCTCGATTTTATTTAGCACGAATGAATGGGTTAAGGAAATTCTACCTATTTCTTCATAACCAAGTGCTTTTAAATAGTTGTAACCATAAATCGTATGATGTAAATCGCGAATTCCTTCCCTTCTTCCTATATCATGAAGTAATCCACAAATAAACGCTTTTTCACTATCGAGTGAAGAATCAATTTTAGCGATACCCTCAGCCGCTTTTGCGGTATTAAAGGAATGCTTCACCCATGGTCCTGGATTTAATTTTTCTGCTTCTAAAAGAATTTCAATTGCTTTTGTTCTTGATGGAATCACTTTACTCCTACTTTCATCATTTTATCTAAAATGGGTTTTGCTTGATAGTATTCGTTTTTATAACGACCAAAAGATCCTTCCTTTAAAATGCCAAACCCCGCTTTTTCATATATACCAACAGCTTTATAGCTCCATGTCTGTGTATGAAGATAGATATCCACATCACCTAATAACTGAACACTTTCCTGTAATCCTTTAAAAATAATAGCTTTCCCAAGGCCTAATCCCTGATAATTTGGTTTAACCCCTACCCAATTAACAGATGGAATCTCATTATTATCATCTTCATCCCACCAAATTGTAAATGTGGCTATTTTTTCGCCTTTAACATTTTGAATAAACAGCATTCGTTCTTTTAATAATGCCTGATAAGGTAAATAACGCGATCTAAAATAAGACAAGCTATCAGCAATACAATCAAATTCTCCCACTGAGGTCTCAATTTTCGCCCAAGCATTTTCATCTCCTGGTTTATAATTTACAAAAGAAAATCCCTTTTTAAGAAATACCTCTTGAATTAAATTACCTTTACACCTTTTCATAATGATATTATAATACGGAACTGATTTATCTAGCATACAAATCTCCTACTGTGTCCGATAAGCATTATCAATAATTTTTTCAACGACTAATTGTAAGTCCTTTAAGTATTTAGGATTTTTCATTGCGAGTGCTTTTAAAAATAATAGTTTTTCTAATGATATTACTAAATATGTGGCTTCTTCAATCGCATTTTCACTTAGATAATGATAACCAAATGTGCATACAGTGTCCCATATTTCAAATTCATATTCGCAAATACCTAAATCCCCATACAAATTCTTGATATTATCTGGATATTTTTCTATTAATCTATCATGATCACTTTGAGTTACAACAAAATCAATATCTTTTCCTGCTTTTCTTAAGCCATAATACTCCATGGCCATCCCGCCTATTAATAATGGTTTAGAATGAAATTGGAAATTTAACTTCATTAAATCAATATTCATATTCGCCCCTTCAGTTTATAATGTTACTTGTACTATAACAATCATCTTTATGATTGTCAACGGTATATGAAAAATATCAATAATTGATTTCCCTTGTTACCTCTAGTAAATTAATATGTTGGTGTTTTTTTATTTCCTTATGCTATTGCCTAATAAAAATAGAACGCTTCTATTTAAAAAAGCGTTCTATTCATCTAATTAATTTAATCGAAAGTTCATTTCCATAAACTTACTCACTTGTGTTTTCCATCTCGTTTGAAGAAACTGAACATGGAACGGATGAGTCAAATAAAAGTCAAAATCTGATTTATTTGCAAATTCCATCGCAAACCCAAATTGATAATCATTTTGATGACTTATTTCCCTTAGAACTTCGAAATCCTGCACAACCGGTATTGAAGTTAACATTTGTTGACCCTCTTGTAGAAAATGTTGTGCTTCTTCATTATCTATATCTTCTTTTAATGAAAAAATGACTAAATGCTTAATTTTATGTTCCATAGTTACTCCTTTACTTCATTTAAATTTACATCTTATTATAGCATATTATTTGTAAAATTAGTTTTAACATTCATTGTTTTCTTTAATTATTTTGTGCATACAATTTCATTTAAAATAAATTGATTAAAATCTTTTGTATAAATGTACCCTATATTTATTAGCTTTTCCTGTAAAACTTCCGGTTCAATATCAATATCCTCACAAAATGAATTTAAATCGTTAAATCCATCGCGCAATTTCATATTAACAATACTTAACAACATGTGAGAGTCCATTTGTAAAAGTTGATCACGATTCATATTTGGTCTCCTTTAATAAAATTATTAAGTTCTATCTACTCTTTATTTTATCATTGCAAAATGAAAATTCAAGAGATAATGACTACAAGCATTATTTCAGGTCTTTAATCTAATCGAATAGAGGCTAAATATTAATTATTTTTGCCCCTTTCACACCACCGTACATACGGGTCACGTATACGGCGGTTCATTTTATATTACAGTATGTACTTTTAAGTAATGGTCTAGCGCACTCGTTAGACCTCTTTTCTTTAATCTTTTGTTATTAATGGCTCTATGAATTATGTGTGAGTGACCGATAAATTGGTAACCTTTACGACAGTATGTTATACCCTTTGCGTCTTCTTCATCAATTCCTAATTTGACTAGGGATTTGATTTGTTTATTCGCTACTTTCCACTGTTTCCATATAATTACTCTTATTCTAGCTCTTAATTTTTGGTCAATTTTGCTCATAGCGTGTTTCATTTTACATATTTTAAAGTAATTAACCCATCCAGTAATGAGTTGCTTTATCTTTAGAAGTCGGTAATCTAAATCTATACTCCAACTACGTTTTGTCAATTGTTTGAGTTTGCGTATAAATTTCTTTAGTGATAATTCATGAGGTTTAACGCCATATCTTTCATTTTTTGAGTCATAAAAGTACCCAAAACCAAGATATTTGATATCTTGTGGTTTTCCAGTTTTACTTTTACTTGCGTTCACAATAAGACCTAGTTTCTTTTCAATGAAAGTAGTAATTGATTCCATCACTCTGTTCGCCGCTTTTTCACTTCCGACATAGATGTTACAGTCATCTGCGTAGCGCACGAATTTTAGTCCTCTCTTCTCAAGTTCTTTATCTAATTCGTTCAACATAATATTCGAAAGTAACGGACTCAAGTTGCCACCTTGCGGCGTACCGATTGTACTTTCTTCATATTTGCCTTGAACCATGACTCCTGATTTAAGATATTTACTAATAAGTGACATGACATCTCCATCTTTGATGGTTTTAAAGATGATATTCATTAATCTGTCATGATTTACTGTATCAAAGAATCGCTCTAAGTCAATATCAACTACCCAGTCATAACCATCATTGATTATCTCTAGACTTTTGATAATCGCCATTTCACATGAACGTCCCGGTCTAAATCCATAACTATTATCACTAAATTGTTGTTCGTAGATTGGTGTTAGTACTTGCGCAATTGCTTGTTGTATCACTCTATCTACAACTGTTGGAATTCCTAACTGACGCATTTTACCGTTATCCTTTGGAATTTCTACTCTTTTAACTGGTTGTGGTTTGTACTTTCTATCTCGTATTTGTTGAATCAGTACTTCTCGATTCTTTCTAAGGTGTTCTTTTAATTGATTGATAGTTACTCCATCAACTCCTGCTGCACCTTTATTACGATAGACTTGTAAATAAGCATCATTAAGATTATTTCTACTTAATATTTCATCTAAAAGTGTCATACTCGTTTCTTTCCTTTCTATTATGCTGATAGATAGAGCACTGTTTCAAATTGTCCTTTGGGTACTCCCATACTTTCGTTCTACTAATCTAGTTCCTATCTATCCCAACGATAGTGGTGAAACACTATAAAATGTTCAGTCCTTCATAGATATTTAATAATCTACTAATATGACTTCGGCTGACTTCTTACACTAAACCTTTTTCGACTATAGGGTACTTAGATACGACTATCTAAATTTTATCTTAAACCTATATGTGTAAGACCTCCCAGGGTAAGACATATAACTTTCCTCTCATACTCGCTAGATTTACATGATAGAGTTACGCTCACCTTTTGGACTTTAACTTGTCTTGTAGTCTTATCCGTCCATCATGCCTTGATATCTAGTTTTTGTTCATCGAGCCAAGATTTCATTCCACGCTTCCTCCAGTTCACACCTCACGATGGATACCTTGCGCTTCCTTAGTGGTTAGTTGATGAGTACCTCCACAGTGGACTTCCACCACCTAGTTATATGCCATGCCTGGCACACAAGAAAAATAGGTCATAAGACCTATTTATTTTATCCCAATTTCTTTTTGAAAGACAATATTTCCATCTGGGTCTACTTGATATAATGTAATAACTGATAACATTAACGGATACGTTTCCGTTTTAATCGTTTTTACAGTTTGAAAAAATATATCGATATTACCTTCTGCATCTTTAACAATAGAGTTGAGTGTCATAATATTTTCATTTTTGAAATCAAGCTTCCATAATAACTGATTGTTACTGTCATATTTTTTAAGAATAGGATTTACATTATTCATATTTTCGATACTATAAAAAGCTTCTTGATTAAATTGATAAATAATATCATTTTCATCTAGTGCTGTATCACTATTCATTATAGTACCATTATTATCAATAGAAATTGATATGACATGGTTGATGTGAGTCGTAATGTTATATTTAATACCAGATACTTGATATTCATTATTCTCAATATTAGAAACTGTTTCAAACACTACACTACAATATCCACTATTTTCCCATAGCTTAACACCTTGATTATTTACTTTTATAATATAACCCACACTTTGGTCATTGCAGGAATCAGTGTTATTTTTATTATCATATCCGACTGCCATTAAATTGCCATCAGTAGTCTCTACAACACTATTAAGAATACTTTCCTTATGACCGTAAGTTTTATTCCATATTAAATTGCCACTATCATCAATTTTTATTAATGTGGCCTCATTTGAAACCATTCCCGCTAAAACATAATTTCCATCAGTAGTAGCTATTACTTTTCTTAAAGCAATATGGGTAATATCTACTTCTTTTTCCCACATGACCTCACCATTACTATCAAATTTTACAATAAAAGGAACATCATAATAGCTATTATTTACTTCTTTTGTTTTATTACCTATCGCGATAAAGCTACCATCTGGTGTTTCATTAATATAAATGAAATCGACAGAAAATGTATCTGCATCATAGGTTTTGTACCACTCTATGTTGCCATCTTGTGATAACTTCAAAAGTTGATAATGCATGATATAACTATCTGAGTCATTTGTAGTATGCGTGATTGTTGTTTGGGGAATTGTCGTTTCTGTCGTTTGTTTCATAGAGTTTGAATAATATTCATTACCATATAAGAAGCCTATCGTAATTAAACCACCATCTGTTGTATTACTAACAGGGTCTGTGTTATGATAATCCTCAAAATAAGAGCCACCTGGGTAGTATGTTGTAATAGTAGCAGATGTCGTTACTGCAGATGGTAAATTATTTTTGGGTGAAAGGAAATATATGACAGAACATAGCACTATCACTAAGATTGGTAAAACAAATACTTTTGTCTTTAATCGCGGTTTTCTCTCTATATGATAGATTTTACCCATAATTTCATCGATACTTTTTTCATTCGGGTTTTCATCTTTATTCATTTTGATATGCCTCCATTTCTTTTTGAATTTTTTGTGAACTCAAATTAATGGCAGAATATACAGTTTTTATCGAGATATTTAAAACTGAAGCAATATCCGATACTGAGGCTTCCGCAAAATAATATAAGTGGAAAATTGTCCGATGTTTTTTATTGAGCTTTTGATTCATGATATCAATTAAAAGCTCAATCGTTTCATTATTAACAACCCGTTTCAAAATATTTTCTTCTGTCATTATATCTTCTTCTAACACATGCGTTTTAGATCTTATTCGATAACTTTTTGACTGATAATAATCTAAACAGTGATTAGTAGCAATTTTATATATCCATGTTTTAAAAGATGCCAACGTATGATTATATTTATGTAAATTTTGATAAATTTTAATAAATATTTCCTGAGTCATATCTTTTGCTTCCTCTACATCATGAATTTGTTTAACAACATAACCATACATAGGGTCATAGTATTCTTTTACTATCTCCCTGTATAATTCCTTATTCCCCTCACCTATTTCTATAATTAACTGATATATTTCCCTCATGACAATTCACCTTCTATTCTGTATACGAATTAATTAGTATATTTTCTTATTTTATTATAACAAATTTTCACAAATTTATATATTTAACTATTTTTCTTTTTATTACCTATATAGAAACCATATATTGACCCACCTACAACAAGGATAATAATAGATGGATATAGCGGAGAATCCTTTTTATCTATCGTCCATTTTGCGTATAATGTAATATTTTCTGATGGCATAGTTGAAAATGCATAAGTTGTTGTTAATTCGCTATCACTATACCATTCATTAAAGTTATATCCTTCTTTTGTAGGGTCAAATAGTTATATTTTCCCATATCTTATTAAAATTAAAAAAACAACTCCTATAGTTTAACGATAAACTATAGGAGTTGTTGTGACTAAAATATACAGTATTGTAGAAAATAATTACTCATCTTTTTTATCTTTATTGAAAAAATCATCTTCCTCAGAATATTCCTCACTATATAAAGAAGACTGGTGCTTATCTTCCCTTCTATTATTTTTCATATGAACATTAATAGAATATAACACAACACCGATTATTATTGCTAAAAAAAATATGTAAACCATAATATCACCTTCAATAATAGTTTGCATCATTTAAATTATGACATTCTAACTTTTGTTAACTTTTTAAATTAAATAAAATAAGGCAATTCTATATTAGTGCACGCTAGATTCCATAATAACTTCTACCTCATTAGTTTAAATTTCTAGTGATATTACTTGATTATACAGTTCATTATACTTGATTTTGTGAATAATCTCGTGTAAATCAATAATTATTTCTCCAGCTTTACTAATCAAACCAATAATAAATTTTCATTTTGCGATGTCTACTATTAATTTCCTCCAATAAAGTATCCCTAATGATTCATCACTTCCTATTATTTTTTTATCATGCTAATTTAAAGACCTATGTTATACTCTGGATTAATCATTTTTAATAACGTCTTCTTAATTATAACCTACATTATTATTAAGAATTGTATAGATTCTATTATACATGTTATACTGAAAGCAAATAATGAATTAGACCCTTTTCCATATAATAATAATAAGGAGGACTAAGATGTGTGGTAGAATTAGTGTCGCTTTAAGTTCAGAAGGTATGATTCAAATCCTACGAGAAAGATATGAATATTTAGATGAAACGTTAGATTTACAATTGCCAAATTACAATGTAGCGCCATCTACAAACCTATTAACAGTCATTAATGATGGGAAAAAATACCGAGTCGGTCCCTTGCGTTGGGGTTTCGTCCCCTTTTGGGCCAAAGATGAAAAAATGGGTTATAATATGATCAATGCAAAAGCAGAAACGGTTTCTGTTAAACCAGCGTTTAGAGATTCTTTTAAAAACAAACGTTGCGTTATTTTAGCGGATGGATTTTATGAATGGAAAAAAGATCCACATTCGAAAATTCCCTACCGTTTTACAATTAAGGACCAACCCATTATTCCTTTTGCTGGTCTTTGGAGTTCTTATAATAGAGAAGATGGGGAAAAATTATATACTTGTACGATTATTACTACAACTCCTAATGAAATAATGCAACCAATTCATGATAGGATGCCTGTTATTTTAACAGAAGAAAATGAAAAACTTTGGCTAAATCCAAATATAGCAGATTTTGATTTACTAAACTCCTTATTAATACCTTATGAAAGCAATCAAATGAACGTTTATGAAGTCTCTTCGATCGTGAATAATCCTCGTAATAAATCAGCTCAATGTATCGAGCCACTTTATTCGTGAATATTTTTCACAAAGTTAAGATAAAAATCACTTGTGAAGTATTCGACAAAATTCGACAAATTTATTTTAGGATTGGCATATAATAGTAATAAACATAGATACGCGAGGGGGTATCAGCATGTTCCCATATATGTCAATTATCATTCCTGCTTACAATGAAGAAAAGTTTATAGGGAGACTTTTAAAATCAGTTCGTAAAGCAGAAAGACTTTTAAAAATAGAGACAGGGATGGCTGTTGAAATTATTGTTGTTAATAATAATTCAACAGATAAAACAGAATCCGTCGCACTAGAATATGGAGCAAAAGTTGTTTACGAACCTGTCCATAATATTTCTAAAGTTAGAAATACTGGTTTTAAACATTCTCATGGCGATATAGTCATTTTTTCTGATGCAGATAATTATATTTCGGAAAACTCACTTTTACAAATTTATAAAGCGATGAAATCAGACAAATACATTGGTGGAGGAATGAAGTTTGGTTGGGATAAACATAGTTTCTTCTATCACTTTATTGCTTTTGGAGTTAACATTGGTTCAAGAATACTTGGTTTAACAGGTGTAATGATTTACACACATCGCGATGAGTTTGAAAAAATAGGTGGATTCAATGAACAATTTTATTGTGGAGAAGACATCTTATTTGTAAGAACATTAAAAAAGGCAACTAAACACAATAAGCTCAAATATAAAAACATTTTCAAAGCAAAAATAGTGACATCAGCAAGAAGATTTAATAAAATGACATTAAGAGATGCAGTTCATTTTTGTGTAATTTTATTAAAACCATCTTTAATGAAAATTCAAAATAACTGTAAGGTTTGGTATTCATTGAAAAAACGGTAATTTCTATAAGGTATATTCTTTCTAGGACCTCATAAACTAAATTTAGGTGATGAATATGAATAGATCTCATAAACTAGAATTAGAAAGACTAAAATCAAAAAACGAATATACAAAAGATGATTTAGAAATCGCAAATGAATTATTAAAACAAGAGGACCCACAATTTCATCATGATGTGGAAGATGTCATCGAAAAAATAACAAAAATTATAAAGTAAAATCTTATAGAAAAGCGAAAACTAAATTTATTATTATTAAAAGGTATTTTTCTATTATAAAATAGAAAAATACCTTTTTAAATACTTAATGGTTCATATATTGTTACATATACAAAAATGGTGTTCTACTACTTTCAATTATGTTAATAATCTCACTTTTTAATTGCTCTTGTTGCATAAAAAGATGGAACATTGAATTCATGAAGTCTTCCTATACCGTTTATATCACTGTATATATCTGTGAGCACAAAGCCTGCTTGTAATTGTCCGCCTATTTGTTCTTCAACAGTATGTGAAAATTGAATTCCCCAATCATTTTTTATTGAATCCTCATACAGTTGTTCATCCTTTAAAGGGTTAAATGGCAGTTTACGGATTACCAAAGTTTCCTCATCATTGAAAATATAATTAATGCCATTATCTAATCCTGCTAATAAAACTCCTCCTTTTTTCAATACTCGATAACATTCTTTCCAAACAGGAATAACGTCTTCTATATAACAATTAGAGACTGGATGAAAAATCAAATCAAAGGATTCATCATCAAATGGCAAAGGATAAGTCATGTCCGCTTTAACAGTTTTGATCTCATAATTCTCTCTACTTGCTACTATTTTTTCACTTAACAATTGTTTTTCTGAATAATCTAATACCGTACATTTTGCTCCTAATGCGGCAAATATAGGCATTTGCTGGCCACCACCAGAAGCCAAACCAAGTATTTCAGCATCCTTCATTTCACAAAACCATTCCTTTGGTACGGGTTTGGTAGGTGTTAATAGCACATACCAATCATTATTTTTCGCTTTTTCAAAAATTTCGTGATTAATAGGCTGTCCCCATTCCCAACCTTCCTCGACCCATTTGTCGATAATATCGGAATTCATTTCTGTATAGTTTTTATCCATATATATTTACACCTCTCTTATTATAAAATATTACTATCATTAATTATAGTTGTATAATTTGCAAGATATATTTTTATACACTACTTCTTCATAGAATGCTTCATGTTATAAGATAATAAAAACTGTGTAATTAGACCATTAGCACCTATTGTAAATAAACAAGCTAAAATAATATTTCCCTCAGTTATGCCTTTACTTGTAGTAAGCATATCAAAGATCCCTAATAACCCAGTAACACTAAATACAAAAAATACGATAGTCGTAATTTTATTAACAAAAATAACAGGTGAATTATTTTGCATAAGCAACACTCCCTTTCAACATTTATATCTATTATTTAGTATAGCACTTTCTATTATTTATACAATATATCAAAGAATAATATCATATCTATGCTTAAGGAAGTTCATTAAGTTAACCTCGATAATAAGTAAATATGAACGAAAGTATTGTTACTATACGATTTATTGTAAAAAACCATTTTATTGTATATAAGAAAAAAGAGACCTCGAAAATTTTTATCTTTTTTACTCTTGGTTTTCTTTTTGTAGACAGTTCTTCAGTTGGCTATTAAAGTAATAAGGAGTATTTCTATTCACTTGATTAGCGGTCATAAATATCAATAAAACACCCATTTCATCTAAAATATCAGCAACTTTTAAAATGGAAGTGCATAAATCATGGCCTTGAATTTCTTTTCGAGAATTATTTTTTATCATATATAGTAATTTTTCTTTTTCAAGCATATTTAACCCAAATGAGTTATTTCTAAAAGCCACTTTTCTGTTATTTCTGCGTGATTATCTGCATTATCAAACTTTCCGATATCATGTAGATAAGTAGATACTTTAATTAAAATCTTTCCCTCATCGCTTAATTGAGATGCTTCTATACGCATTATTTTATTCGCATAGGTATTTATTCTCAGGGAATGAAGAATAAAATGTTCATTATTTTTTCTCCATGGATGAATTCTTTGAGATGAAAATTTCCTTTTACTTGAATATTGCGTTAAGAATGATTTTGCTGTTTCTATGATCATTTTCCCCATAATTGGTCTCCTTATTTTTTAAAACAAAGATAATTGTCTTAACCCATTTGATTGTTTCAATCCTAAAATAATATCAGACATTCGGTAAGGTAATTTATAATAGTTGCAGGCTTCAAGAAAAACATTCCATAATTTCTTTTCATTTGGTGATATGCATTGATATTTTATTCCATAGCTTTTTATATATCTTTCTTTTAATCCAGGGAATAAACCATCTAGTTGTTGATAAAAATAGTCCCGTTGATTCTCCCTTAATGTAACACCAAAGTAAGGAATCACAAAATGAGCACCATTAAATGCTGCTTCATTGACTAATTTCCTTATATTATCTTCTGTATCATTTATAAAAGGTAAAATTGGCCATAAAAGTACACCAGTATAAATACCTGATGCTGACATTTTCTTAAGTGCTTTAAAACGTTGTGAGGATAACGCCACATGAGGTTCAATTTTCTGTCCTAACTCATCATTATAGGTAGTAATGGTGAAATTAACCATAGTAGGTGAATGTTTTTTAATTTGTTTTAAAATATCAATATCTCTAACTACTAAATCTGATTTTGTTAATAGTCCGATACCATATTGATATTTATTTATTAGCTTTAAAGCACCACGGGTTAATTCATAATTTTTTTCATAAGGATTATAGGGATCACTCATCGCTCCTGTCCCAATGATTCCTTTTTTTCTTTTCGATATTAGTTCATTCTCTAGAATGTTAAGTGTATTTTCTTTTCCCCGAACTTCATCAAAATTCTCCACTTGATAACATTCACTTCTAGAATCACAATAGATACATCCATGATTACAGCCTTTATATATGTTCATATTATAATTTGTACCAAACCAATTATCGCCATTTGACCATGTCGATAAAATATGCTTTGCGGGAATTAATTTCATCATTTCCTCCATATAAGAAAGATTCTTTTAATGAATTTTATATCATTCTTATATTGATTATACCAAACAATAGTTCGCTATTTCAAGGGTTTAGTTCTTTTTATAAAAAAAATAATATCAAAGTAATTAATTGTAGTAAATTCTTTGATATTATTTTAATTATCTTGATTGAATCTCAACTTTTGCTTTAAACGCCGCTTTTTGATCTTTTGTATTAATACCTTCAATATAAATCAAATGTTGATTTATTTCAGAGATATCTTTGTATAATTCTATAGTTTCACCTGGTAATGCCTCATTAATAAAATTAACTTCACATTTCTTTACTGTATACTCCTGATGATTTATGAAACTAAAGCAATCTGTTATAAAATCAACATATTTAGAATTATTGAGATGTCCATTAAAATCAATATCACTATAGCCTATCATCCTCGTATAAGCAAGTTCTAATTCACCTAAAACTTTTAATTTTTCAAATTTACTTCCTATAGCCCGTTTCGTAATGTTTTCTGGATATTTTACATTAATGACTTCACTTTTTCTAATTCTTCTTGTTTTTATATCAAAGATTATCCAAGAAGATATAGCTTTTATAATAATATTGCCATCACGATCATATACTAAAAAATCTCGGTCAAAATCTAATGTTTTAGGCTCTTGCGGCCAAGTTTCAATAATTATCTCCTCATTCCAAAGCGGATGACGAATTATTTCAACCTTCATTTTTATTAATATCCATGCAACACCGTATTTTTCTTGCAGAGTGTTGATACCAATTCCTAAGTTATCTACTGCCTCGCTTGCACTGTCTTGAAAATGACTAAATAAAGCACTTAATTTTAATTGTTTATTAAAATCAACATCACTTAGCTCGATTAGATATTTTTTTCTATAAATAGATGTCTTCACCAAACCGTTCACGCTCCTTAATGCTTAATAACATTGTAATACAACCCATGCATCAGAAAAATTTCTTTTTATCAAATCCTGTTTTTTTATCATAAAATACAGCATTCCCATATCGCCCCACATCATGTTCAGCACATCAATGGAGTCAAGCTGAAAAAGAAGTATCCAATCATTTTGTGCTTCTATCAGTAATTCTTGTTCTAATTTGATATTATCGTCATCATCGACTAATTGTGCCTTAAGACATTCATAGCGTACATCGCCTTGGATATTTTTAGAATAACCCAACATATAGGTTTCTTTTCCATCTTCTAAAGCTACATAATTTAAATATTTATCCTGAATTTTGGTTTTAAAAGAAAAATTAACTTCTTCTAAAGATGGTAAAGACCATTTATTTCTTATTTTAATATTGCAAGTATTAAAATTTGTTTGTAGTGATTCGGGAAATTCTTGTCTTTTTAAATTTTGATTAGATTGAGCAAAAATAACTTTGAAGAAAGATTTATCTTTTATATCAACACTCCGTAGCATTTCTTCACAATCATAGAAAAAGTACAACATACCTGATTGCGGTAATACTTTTTGTTTGTCAAAAGGGCTGATCTCATTTAAATTAATTTGTGCCAGAAATGTTAAAAAACGCTCATTTGATTTAGGCCAAATAAAATCGTCATCGACATCAGGGTGACCACCAATTTTAGTTTTACCAATTGGAATCTTTTTTTCATTTATTTTATCAACATCAAAATGAATTGCTTCTTTTGCATATGGAGATAACTTATTAACAAACTTTTTTAAGCCTATCTTATCCATCTCTTCAGTAAAATGGTTGTCAAAATCAATTAAGATATCAAAAATACCCATTCTATCCCTCCTTTATATATATTATCAAAAGGATTTACATTTTACTCACACATTCTAAAGTGCAAGTTTTAATTAATTCGCGATTTTCTTGATTTGAACTATACTTACATAATACTGTTACATCTAATATAAAACTATCTCCCTTCATTTTACAACATTTATAACAATTTTTATAGATATCTAGGCAAAAAAAAATAACATCTTATCTAAGATGTTACATGTTTAATATAATTCTAGTAATTGAAAGAACCAATAAAAATTGATAATAATAGACGATACCTTAACTTAATATGTTCCTTTATCACAATAATACCTAAAAGAAATAATTGAATTCCGATTATTAATATTCCGATTATAATATTTTGATATGAAGTATGAGCATTAATAAGAATAATACTATCCTCGAAATAGGCGATGTTATAAATCATTCCCACCAAAGCAATACTTAAAATCAGTAGCGAATATATAAAATTTCGTTCGATTTTAATTTTTTCACCAAATAAAATAATTAGGATACTAGCTAACATTAATAATAAACCAATAATTAGGCTAGCAGCAATCACTTCAAATATGCCTAGTATTAACAAGACATATACCCATTGTGTATATTTCTTATAATTAAGATAATATATAGTTATGAGATTGATGATAAATAGTAAGAAAATAACCGTAAGATCAAAAGAATCTCCAATTTTAGGTTCATATATATACCGTATATGGACCCGATTATGAATGATGTAAAGAAATGTGATAATACCTGTCATCAAAAGTCCAATGGATAACATTAATTTGCTTAATTTCAAAATTATCTTCTGATTTTCATTTACATTTGGTTTTTGATTAACTTCTACAACTAATAGTTATTCAATTGATAAATCATATATGTGAGCTAAATTGAGTAGAGATTCAATATCTGGCAAATTATCGCCATTTTCCCATTTAGAGATAGCTTGTGGCGATACTCCTAATTGATTAGAAAGTTGTACTTGTGTCAATTGTTTCTCTTTTCTTAATGATGCTAAATTCAATCCTATTTTTTGTAAATCCATATTTTAAAATCTCCTCCAATTTACTTAATTCTATTATAAAAGTTGAAGGAAATCAATTAAGCATTCGTTTATTTTACTCAACCCATGGTTGAATAAACATTATATTCACTATTACTTAGCAAAATATAATGGATCTCTTAAACAAAATCTTTTTTGATTACAAAACTATTATTAATACCTATATAAATTAATGATAATCAAACGTCTTTGGCTTTTTTAAGATATCTTTCGTTTCCTAGAAAGCGATGCTTGTAATATAACAAGGATTTTGCAAATACAGACACCTTATTTTGTTAATAAATAATTGATTATCTAGTTTCATCATGATTCTTAAATTTCATGCAACAATTATCAATATGGTCATTTATAACACCCACAGCTTGTAAATATGAATAAATCGTAATAGACCCCAGAAATTTAAAGCCGCGTTTTTTTAAATCCTTGCTGATTAAATCAGATAGCGGGGATGATACCGGATTTTCGGATATATCTTTATAATGATTAATGATTGGTTTATTATTAACAAACTTCCATAGATAGTTATCAAAACTTCCGAACTCATTTTGAATTTCTATGAATCTTTTCGCGTTATTCACAGCCGCTTTTATTTTTAATACATTACGAATAATACCAGCATTATTTAGTAATTGACTCATTTTTTCTTCATCATATTTACTAACTTTCGATACATCAAAATTATCAAAAGCTTTTCGAAAATTCTCTCGTTTTTTTAGGATTGTTAACCAACTTAATCCCGATTGCATAGATTCTAAAACTAAAAATTCAAAAAGAATTTTATCTTTATGCGTAGGGACTCCCCATTCTTCATCATGATACTTAATATATAACTCATCACTTAAACACCAACTACATCTAATCATTATTTTCTCCTCTTTTTTCTCTTTTCTCAATTATAACACGTAAAAAAAAACCTGACTATGAAAGTCAGATTTTTGTAATAATTATTTAGTAGCTTCTTTATATAATTTACCAATTTCTTCCCAATTTAAGATATTCCATATAGCATCTACATAATCAGGACGTTTGTTTTGATAATTTAAATAATAAGCATGTTCCCAAACATCGATAGCAAGAATTGGTTTTTTCCCATCACTCACAGGTGAATTTTGATTCGCAACTTTAAGAACCTCTAATTTTTTATCTTGATTCACTACAACAAATGCCCAACCAGACCCAAATAATGTTTTTGATGCATCATTAACAAGCTCTTTAAATTTATCAAATGATCCAAATTGTTCATTGATTGCTTTTAGTAAATCACCCATAGGCTCTTTTTTACCATTAGGTGTTAAGATTGACCAATATAAGTTATGGTTGTAATATCCACCACCTGTATTAATAACTGCTTGACGAATATCCGCTGGAATGGCATTTACATCTGTTAAAATTTCCTCTACTGTTTTTCCTTCAGCAAATTCAGGATATTTATCTAATGCTGCGTTTAATTTATTCATGTATCCTCTATGATGTCTATCGTAATGAATTTCTACTGTCAATGCATCAATATTTGGTTCTAATGCATCGTATGCGTAAGGTAATTTTGGTAATTCAAATTTCATAATAATTTCCTCCTTGTTATTTCTTATATTTCCATTATATGTCATTTGATAATCATTATCAATTAATTTGCTTAAAATAAGAGTCTATTGTTTTAAAACAATAGACTCTTAACGTTTAGGAAACTATTTTTAAAATTAACTGATATATTTTATCAATAAATATTTCTCTTTCAGATAGTTGAAGACCTGAATCATGAATAAAATACATTATGCTTGAGACTATCACATTGCTTATTGCTGAGAGAATAAAGGGATCATCATTAGATTGGAATAATTCTTCTTTTACACCTAAAGATAAAATTACTTTTATGAATTTGTGATAACGAACCTTTATTATCATAATATGTTTGACAATTTTTTGCTTAAGTTCATGATTAATTAATCCCCCTACATCCTCAGATATTAGGATCGTTTGAACAGTCGAATTATCTAACAGTACACTCATCACCGTATTAATATGGTTTCTTAGTGATTCTTCAAAACTTACTGCCAAATTACCTTCACTAAAGATAGTTTGACTAACCTCTTCTAACATATAGATAATCGTTTCCGCAATCATTTCATCTTTACTAGTAAAATATTCATATACAGTTCCTTTACCAACATCAGCATTTTTAGCTATTTCTGATATGGTTAAGTTTCGCAACAATCCTTGGGTTTTTATATGGTTAATAACTGCTTCAAATATTTGTTTCTTCTTGTTTATCATCCAACTTCACCTCAGGTTTATTATTATGATTTAATAAGCTATATATAATTGGAGCAACAATTAAAGTTAAGACTGTCGCATACATGAGTCCTGCAATTGCTGTTATTCCTAAAGGTTGTAGTAATTCTCCACCTTCACCCCATCCTATTGCCATAGGGATTAATGCAAGTGAAGTAGTTAATGCGGTCATAAAAATCGGGCGTAATCTAGTTTTCCCAGCTTCAACAATCGCATCGGTTGTTTCCATGCCACGTTCCCGCAATTGATTGATATAATCAATAAGGACAATACCATTATTAACAACGATTCCCGCTAAAATAATAAGACCAACCATTGCAACCATACTTATTGGTAAATTAAGAATTTCTAACGCTAATAATCCACCCGTGAATGCAAGAGGTATTGTAAATATGACGATGAATGGATATTTCAATGATTGGAATTGAATAGCCATAATCATATAAACAAGTAAGATAGCAACGATCCCTGCAAGGATCATATCATGAGTTGTTTGTTGAATATCTTGATTTTCACCTTGGAATTCTACTGTATATCCATTAACACCATAGGTATCTTTAAATTCACTTGAATTTAAATAATCATTCACTTTACTTTCAACCGCGTTTGATACATTATTTACTTTATATCCATCTTCAATAGCTGCTGAAACAGTCATTGTTCGTGATTTACCATCTCTTGTTATACTACCAAACCCAGCATCTTTTACCACATTAGTGATGCTTGAATCGGAATTATCTTCATAAACTGTCCCTTTTCTTAATGAGCTTAATAATGGATTTGGATCAGTACCCATTTTATCGACAGTTGGTACATAGATTCTTTTTAAAGAATCATCATATCGCAATAATGGGTTTAAATATAACCCTCCTATTGTCTTCGTAGCATCAAAAAGTGGATTAGCAATCGTTTGTTCAGCATTTAAGAATGGTATATTAATATAGTATAAGGCAAAACTTGTGTCATTTTCAGCTAATTTATTAGTAATAGCTGATGTCACATCGTTATCAAATACATTTATGTAGTTTAAGAATGTATCGTATGGCATCGCTAATCCATTAAAACCACTAGATGGAACGCTAATTGTATAATCAATCCCATTTACTTGAATTATTAAATTAGAGTCTGTAACAGTCGTCATACTAAAACCAAATGCTTGATAAAAATTGGTTATCGCTTGTTTTATGTCACCTTCAGTTAAACCCACTTTTATCGCATTTTCTTTATTCACAGTAATGCGTACCACATCATCAGTTTGAGAAATACCGTTGTCTGCATCTTTTGTTCCTTTTACATCTTGAATAATTGAAACTAACTTATCAGATATATCACGCATTGCATAAAGGTCATCACCTTTGACAATGATTTGAATCCCTGACCCACCAAACCCTGACATAGCCGTTGTACTTTGAGCATTTACTGATATTTTATAAACATCACTTGTTGTGACATCCGGAAGTGTTGAATAATCCAAATTGTCTCGTATAGCCTCTACTTCCTTAGCTACTTCATCAGTTGATAAAAAACGATTATCTTTTAATATAAGGGTAATTGAAGCACTATCACTTGAACCAACACCACCAAACATAGCACTCATACCAGCACTACCAATTTCAGCACTCACTGTTTTATAATCATCGAGTTTCTGTATGCTTGATACTAATTGATCTGTAAGAGTGGCTGTTTTTTCAAAGGCTGTTCCTTTAACCATTTCAACATTAACTGTAATTGTACCTTCATCAGTTTTTGGTAATAATTCTGTTCCTTTAAAATAAGCTAATAATACTGATAACCCTAGTAATAATGCTACAGTACTTAATGTAATTAATCTTTTTCGAAGCGCTAATTTAACTATTCGTTCATACCATGCCTGAATTTTCTTGAGAATTTTACCCTCTTTTAACCGATTCTGTCTTAATATACGTGCACTTAAACTTGGAACCATTGTTATTGCGATTAATAAACTGGCCATTAAAGAGAAAGTAACGGTTAAAGCCATCGCAGTAAATAAATCAGCAGTCATTCCTTGAATAAAGATAATTGGTAAGAAAACCGCAACAGTAGTCAACGTAGAAGCAGTTATGGCTCCTGAAACTTGTGAAGCTCCAATAATCGCTGCTTCTTTTGGCGATTTGCCTTCCCTTAATAATCGGTAAATATTTTCTATTACAACTATCGAGTTATCCACAAGCATTCCAATTCCGAGAGCTAAACCTCCCATGGAAACAATATTTAAAGAAATATTGAAGGCATACATTAGGGCAAAAGCGCCTATGACACTGATTGGAATTGCTAAACCAACAATCAATGTTGGTCTTATATCCCATAAGAACATAAATAAAATAATAATGGCTAATATACTCCCGATAATTAAATTACTAGTTACAGAGCCTACTGATTGCTCTATATAATCACCTTGGTTTAATAACTCAATATAATGTGCACTATATTCATTACTACCTGTTATTTCATTCAATGTTTTTTGGATAGATTTTACAACTTCAGTAATTCCAACATCAGATTGTTTTTGGAATGAAATTGAAATTCCTTGTTTCCCATCAATTTTCATATATTGATTAGTAGCAGCATTGACAAATCCTACGTTAGTTGATAAATCATTAAGTGTAATTATTTTATTATTTAAGGCGTCAAATGTAATTGGTGTTGATTTTAAATTATCTAACCCAACTATCTTGCTACCAATATATAACATGCGTATCGCGCTATCATCGGGAACAATACCAGCTAAGCCTTCGATATTCTGATCCTTAATTATTCTTAAAACATCGTCCTGTGTTAAATGATATTGATTAAGTAAATTAGCATCTAAATCTACTTGCACTTGTGTATCAGCAGCTCCGGTTAAACTAACTGAAGCAACACCTGGTATTCGCTCTAATTTACTAAGTACATCTTCCTTGACCCACTCTGTTGTATTTATTAGTGATTGGCTATCACTAACATCTCCCCAGTCTCTTGTCATAGACACGACCATGACAGGCATCATACTTGGGTCGAATTTAATAATCATGGGGTTACCCACACCCTCTTTTAAAGATAACCGTTCAAAGCTTTCCCGCATTTCAAGAAACGCTGTGTCCATATTCGTTGATTGTTGAAACTCAACAATGACAATTGAGAAATGCTCACTTGAAGTCGACTGAATGGATTTAACATTATTAATAGTTAACATATTTTGTTCAATCGGTTCTGTTACATCCGTTTCAACTTCATATGGGTTTTTTCCCTCATATGTCGTCACAACAACTGCATAAGGTAAATTAATATTTGGGAATAGTTCTAATGGTAGTTTTGTTAATGAGATAACACCTAATAAAACAACAATCATAATCCCCATTAATACTGATATAGGTTTATTAACACTATATTTTGCGATATTTTTCATAAAATCCTCCTAAAAATTGTCAAATAGTGACCGACCAGTCGGTCAGAACACAATATTCATTATATCATTAAACATTTTGTTGTCAATCCATTTTTATAATCCTTTTATATATTATGTTTATTTTTAACTAACATGCAAACTACTTCAAAAAAGAAATAATAGGGTAGTTGATATTTTTATATTCCTCTTTGCATTTGAAATACTTATGACATTATGTATATCAGATGGAAAAAAGTTATATATATCCAAATAATTTCCTAGTTCGTTTTTATTTATTCAATAAAATATGATTTAGTGATAGATACAAAAAATATTATCGCTTAGGATTAACAATCAATATTTGGTCAAAGTTTTACTGCGATGAATTATTATGATTATAGAAGGAATGGAAAGTGGAAATATTCTTCGTTCCCTAAATATTTACTTTAGCTATTTCACCATTTAATAAAATCTTGTACTCGCTTTATTATTTACTCCATTAACAATAAAAACATTTAAGAATAAACAATTATTTTACCCAATCATTTAAAGGCGCAAATAGATATATTACGATTACTGGCATAATATATGCGATATTCCTTGCCAAAATTTATCATGTTAAAGTAATTTCATTAATTGCGATTTATATGTTACATGATATAACACCACCTCTAGCCATTACCGTTTGAATAATATTTGAAGAGACTTTTCAGTCAAATTTACCTATCCTTCTACTCATCTTCATTATTATAATTACCTACACGTTTTATTAAATGTTTTATATTTCAGCACCTCATTTTTCATTTCTCGGATTCATATTTGTCATAATCAACAAAATTTTAATAACTAGAAATTAGAATGTAAAACACTTTCCTTTTTTCATAAAATATTTTATAATATTAGGGACGGTACTTGAATATTAATTTGAATTATGTTATATTAATTAAGAAAGACAGGTGTAGCTATGTCAAGACAAGCAAGAATTAAAGATGACTATGGAATATTTTATATTACTCAAAAAAGTGGAGATAGTCGTCATGTTTTTGAATGTGATATAGACCGAGAACGTTTCTTAACTATTTTAGCTACCGCACAAACTAAATTCCATTTTAAATTATATGCTTATTGTATCTTATCAAGTGATGAATATTATTTAGTGATGGATGTCAACGGTGGAGACCTTTCAAAAATAATGAAAAGTATCAACATTGCCTATGCAATGTACACAAAATGTCAGGGAAAATTATTTAAAGACCGTTATAAAAGTAAGTTACTATCCTCTGATGAGGAAATATTTGAAGTTGTTAACCAAATTAAAAAGCAATTTCAAGTAGATTTGTTGTGGAATAGCTATTGTACATTTAATGGACTAACACCATTAAATATCAATTTAATATCTTCTACACAAACAGACGAAACTTATTTCAATAAGACTTGTATCCACTGCATAGGTTCGCTTACTGAAGCAAAGGAAAAACTTCAGGAAATTGCATTTAAAGAAAATCAAACTATTTCTAGACTCATCAATAGTAAAGACCGTCGTAATCAATTAATTAAGGATTTCCGAAAATATTCAACACTTTCTCTTAAAGATTTGGGTTTCTTATTTGGCGGTTTATCGGAGTCTTCAATCTGTAAAATCTTGAATCAATAAAAAGTATGCTATATCAAACATATCATGCATCATTATAAAATAGAATTCAAGATTCGTCCCCCAAAAGAATCAATCATTACATAATTCAACGTGTTTGAATAAAACTAAAACGAATAAATTAAAAATAGGAGGAATTATTCATGACAATGTTTAATGATGAAATTGAAAAACAACTAACTGAAGTATTTGGAAACATGGTAAACGATGTTACCATAGCTTTATTTACTCAAGAGGGTGAATGTAACACATGTGAAGAAACAAGAGGCTATATGCAAGAGGTTTCAGCTTTAAATGAAAAGATTCATTTAAAAGAATATGACATCCATAAAAACAAAGATTTAGCAGATAGTTACCATGTAGAGATGGTACCTAGTATCGTATTATTAAACGACAAAGAAGAATACTTAGGAATTAAATTTAATGGAATTCCGGCAGGACATGAAATCAATTCATTTGTGCCCGCTATTCTAGAAGTCTCAGGAAACGCTAGTGAAGTACCCGAAAATTTACAAAAACGGATTGAAAGTATTACTAAACCAGTTAATATTAAAGTCTTTATCACATTAAGTTGTCCACATTGTGCTGGTGCTGTTCAAAAAGCACATAAACTTGCTTTACTAAATAAGAACATTGAAGCCGAAATGATTGAAGCACAAACATTCAGTGAAATTTCAGACAAATTTAATGTTTCAAGCGTTCCTAAAATTGTCATTAATGATCAATATGAATTAATTGGTAATCAACCCATAGAAGCTTTCTTAAAAGAAATTGAAAGAGCTTAAAAGACTAAATTTCTAATTATTAAAAATTATGTTCAAAAATAATTTAATAATTAATACTCAATTATTAAAGAAAATGAGCACATGAAAAAGCGATATAAAGCAAACAAATAAAATAAATCAAAAAAGTCGAAAGCAAGATTGTATCTGTTTTTCGGCTTTTATTTTGTAAAATGGTAATTAGTACCCTATACTTTACTATAAAGATTATACACTTAGAAAAATGGAAAAATGAAATTCTTACATTAAAAAATAATTTTATCTCCAATAAATTTAACTCTTTATTTCATTAGTTTTATAAATTCTTCTTCGATTTTTTTTATTTTATGGCTTCTATTGAAGAAAAAACTGTAATAATAGATAATACATCCTCTACTATGTACGTTTAGATATAATTTTCCCTTTTTTTCACCTTCTCTATGTATTAATTGACACACCAACTATTTCATGGGCTTTATATATTGATATTTTAATATCAATCACCTCAATATTAATTTCACCAATTCTATTCATTTATATTCATATTTAGATAGATTTAGGTATATTTTTTATAACTATTTCAAACCCCTTTTCACCTTTAACTTGTGAAAAGGGTGACTAAGTATTATGTACTAATTTGATTCAAAATGATATTGGTATTTATCCATTTACATTATTTACACATATTGAAAATACACTAAAAAAATGAGTTCAGAAATTTGAACTCATTTTTTATAGTAAAATAAAATACTAAATAAACAGAAAGTTTCAATTGCCTTAATTCCACTAAGCATTAATTAGCATACCAATTATAAGAAATACAACAGAAAAAGCAGTTACTGAAACAGTTAATGTAAGACCCTTTTTTAAAAATATGCTTTTGTTCCTATATTCCTTTTGTTCAATTGTTTCTCTTAACAAATATAGAAATTGTATAACAGCAATAATTAGAATTAAAGTATTAATATTAATAGAAGTAATAAAATGTAGGAAAGTAGCTATATAAACTCCATTGAGTATACTGATTAATAATAAGTATACGACTGCTATTAGCTTAGACTGACCATCTTTATTAAACATATTCTTCATAGATATAAAAGCAAAACTTTTAACGTACAAAAATATTAAAGTAATATGAGCTAAAAGGCATGATAAATAAAAGGTTAAATCTACTATAACATTCATGTTGATCCCTTTCTAAATTATTCATTTATCCCCAATTGGAATATAAAGGAATATGCGCACCAAACACCGTTATTCCTCCATAATAATTAACACAGTATCCCTGTGCCAAGAGCCCACCCAAAATTCCACCAATAGATGCAATAAGATATGTCATAGCAACTGGAGATACATATTTCGTTATAAAACCTAGAATAGTCTTTACACCTAATTTTAATAGAGCTGTTTCACCAAGTGATGCCAAAGTTCCAATTGCAGTAACTCCCAACCCTAAGGCTATAAGAGTACCAAAAATATTATAGTATCTTGTGTTATCACTCCAGACACCATCTCTTCATCATACATATCAATTACACTTTGGTCTTATGCTAGTTTCTCATCTAAATCATGGTTGGCTAGTTCTATGAAATTGAAAACGAATCATCTTTTTAAGTTTATTCCAAAATTAATAAGTTTCTTCAGAAATTCTACTAATTTACTTCGAGTATGTGTTGTAAATAATAACAAAACCTGTAATAAAATTAGAAATTAATGGATAAATAAAGTTTAGTCCCATTAATTCATACGAAAATAAAAATACAAGGTTTAGTATTGCTACAACAATTGCAATAATCTTCCGGGACTTCTTATTCATATGCTATCACCTCCTAGTAAGGTTCCATAAGTTTATTTTACCATAATTTAAACTTGAATGTATCATTAGCTTTTTAAAAGGTTTATAAAATGACCATAAATAATGTTGGATTAATTAAATAAAGAATTGTCCCTCCAATAAACACCATAAGTGTATCCATCATAATAGTCAGTCTCGCTCCACTAACAGCGTCTTTTATGTGACCTGCACCCTGGTGTCTAGTTAAAAAAAACCGCATAGGTAATTTAACAACATGTTTATAATATCCCATCATAAGGGGAATATCTAATTTCATACTTAAGTAAATCATCAAATGACTTCTAAATGCTCCTAATAAGATTTGAAATAAGTATAGACCCAAGAAATAATAGTGAAATTGAATTTAATGTTTTTACAAGACCATAAGGAATGATTTCATCCATTAAGAATTTAAAATAAAAAGATGCAGCTATCTCCATGATTGTTAATACCAAAGACATTAAATAGACATTTAGTAATAAATATTTTTGCGGGAGTAGCATCTTAAGAAATCTAATAAATGACCCTTTTGTTTCATTTTTCTTCTCAAATTGATAAGTGGGTACGAGTATGATTAAAACTCCTGTCCACATTCCGGCAAATTCATCAAATTCTAATTTTCTAATTCCTTTAGCTGGGTCTGCGATAATGACTTTTTTCTTGGTAATTTTATAGACAACCACATAATGTTGAACATTATCTTCTGTAATCACATTCGCAATAGCCGGTTTAGGAAATTCAGTTAATAAATTTTCTCTTGTTCCTTTTATTGCTTTCGCGGTAAACCCTAATTGTTCTGCCGCCTTTACTAATCCATAAGCATTCGTACCAAACATATCAGTACCGGCAATATCTCTTATTTTACTTATTTGTAATTTTAATCTATAGGTTTTACTAATAGTACTTAAACATGCAGCACCACAATCTTTCATATCATGTTGTTTAACACAAATATATTTTTTTCTAAACAATTTTACCACCCCATTACAATATTCATTATATAATTACATAATTTTACATATTGTACCATGGAATATAATATTTGTGTAAAAACATATAAAAAGTATTGTTTCATGAATTACCTAAAACAAAACTGTTCTTATATATCACCCTTTATTCTATCACACATTTAAACCTAGTCAATTACAAATTTAATTATAAGTAAAGTCTTCCTAACTTTTTAAACAATAATTTATCCTCTCACCACTTACAAGTGGCTCATTCCCTCTCTAAATAAAAATTTCTTCATTCTACTCCTAGGTGAACTTCAATGCTAGTTTTTCTTCCTCATCTTCACTTCATTTTTCATAATATCTATAATTTGACGGTAGTTACAGGTTTTAAATTCTTTTTTTGAATATACTTAAAGATTTAGTCCTTTTTATCAAATATCTAATACAAAATGCTAACTAAATATTTTCAATTCTCTTGTTCAAATTGTAGTCGGTAAAGTTTATTATATAAGCCTCTGTTATTTAGAAGCGTTTCATGTGTGCCTGTTTCTTCTATAATTCCTTCATTCAATACATAAATCACATCAGCCTCTTTTGTGGTTATTAATCTATGGCTAATAACTATTGTTGTTTTTCCTTCAGCGAGTATATCTAAAGCCTTTTGAACCATTTCAACTGATTCTGAATCAAGGGCAGATGTTGCCTCATCTAGTAACAAAATAGGCGCATTTTTCAAAAAAGCTCGAGCAATAGAGATTCTTTGTTTTTCCCCACCTGATAATTTAGCACCCTTTTCACCAACCATTGTTTGATATCCATCTGTTAAAGATAAAATAAAATCATTTGCGTATGCCAATTTAGCAGCGTATTCAATTTCTTCTATTGAAGCATTGAGATTCCCATAACGAATGTTTTCTTCAATCGTACCAGTAAATAAATAAGCGTCTTGAGGTACATAACTAAACATATCTCTTAATTGTTTCAATGAATATTCACTAATGTTGTTTCCATAAATAGATATATTTCCTTCTATTTGTTTATAAAAACGTAACAGTAATTTAAATATAGAACTTTTTCCACTACCACTTGGTCCGACTAATGAACAGACCTCGCCTTGATTGATTTTAATATTTATATGATTGAGCACTATTTTGTTATCAAGGTAGTGAAAATTAACATCACTAATATCTATAATAGGATTATCTAAACACTTCATTTGAATTTCTTTATTTGTTTCTTCTTCCTTCTGTCTACCAAAGAATTCATTGAGACGCGTTGACCCAGCTAATGAAGAACGAATTCCAGTAATAAAACTACCGATGTTATCAAAAAAATAACTAGCATTCCCTTGCAAGTGAACAATCGCTGCGATAGAACCTATATCTAATGAAGAGTGAATTGAAAGTACTAATCCTATTATTAATAAACCGATATATCTTAGATTTTCATAAATTGTATTAGTCATCATTAATAAAGATGTCGTTTTTGTTTGCTTATTTTTTTCATCTATTAGAATTTCATTTTGTGTTCTATAACGTTCAAATAGAACTTTCTCTAAATGAAACATTTTGATAGTTTGAAATCCCTCTAATATATCTATTAAAGTTTGGATCAATAAGCCTTTATTCTTTTGTATTGCATTAGCTGCTTTTTTTAAAGATTTACTGAAAAATATGTTAATGACTATAGAGATAAATCCGATAAATAGTACTAATATTCCAATCCGATACTCTAGTGAAAAGATTGTTACCATAGCAAGTATTCCATAAATAATCGCAAAACTTAACCGAGGAATATGAGTTGAATAAATCTCTTCAATTGTTGTAATGTCTGTTGTCATTCTTGATAGCACATCACCTGTATGGTAGGCGTCAAAACTTGTAATCGAAAGATTTTCTAGATGAGAATATGCTTTAAGCTTAAGATCTGCCATTGTTTTTTTTGTACAATATGTACTTATATAAGATAAAGTAGGCGTAAAGATTATCCCAATTAATAACGAAACAACAGCCAAAAAAATGGAATTCTGGATTAATTTCCAATTTCCATCCATAACAGCGTTTACTGCATCTTTCATAATAAAGGCGAGCATAATGTTTAGAAATAACGCTTGAATGAAGTCATGTAAAACAAGTGAAATAAGATACATTGGTGCTCTTTTTTTCATTAATTTTAATACATTAAATAATTCATTATTTGTAATATTAGTTTTCATGATTTACATCCTCTTCCTTCACACCATCACTTATTTCTTTTTGATATAATTTTCGGTAAAGACCGTTTTGTTCAATTAAATCTTGGTGCCCTCCTGTTTCCACAATTTGACCTTGACTAAGTACAATCACTAAACTCGCATGCATAATAGTTTTTAACCGGTGCGCCACAATAAGAACTGTTTTATTGATCATTATCGTTTTTAAGGCATCTAAAATTAGTGCTTCAGAATGAGTATCAAGACTTGAAGTAGGTTCGTCAAATAACAAGATTGGAGAATTTTTCAAAATCGCTCTCGCTAATGAAATTCTTTGTTTTTCCCCACCAGATAATTTAATTCCTCCTTGACCTATTAAAGTTTCATAGCCATTAGATAATTTCATAATAAATTCATGACAATTTGCATTTTTAGCAGCTTCAACGATTTCATCGATACTTGCATTTAATTTTCCATAACTGATATTTTCCGCTATCGTTGCTGGAAATAGGTGTGCTTCTTGCGAAACAAATGACAACTTCTCTCGAAGCAATTCTTTACTCATTTCTTTTACATCATTTCCATAGACTCGTACAGTTCCTTCTTGTGCTTCATAAAAACCATAGATTAATTTTAATATTGTTGTTTTACCACTACCACTAGGTCCAACTAACGCTGTTACTTTACCTACTGGTAAAGAGAAATTAAGGTGTGATAATACCATATTCTCTTCATACTTGAAAGATACGTCCTGAAAACAAATAGGTTCATTCTTTTTAACTATTTCTAAATCTTCTCCGCCATATTTTTCAATTGGGGCATCTAAAATATCAAACACTCGGTAAACTGCTGGGATACCTATTCTTATTTTTTGAAGTAAATTTAATAGGGATTCAATTGGTAAAAATAAAGACCAAATGATGATATTAGCACCTAATAATCCACCAATTGAAATTTCTCCTTTCATCGCTAAATATCCTCCATATAAAGGGATAACTAGTTGAGGAATAAATCTTAGAATAAGAAATATTGGTGTTAACACTAATCTAATTTTTTGGATTTCCATACTCGTTTGAACCGTTTTGAAAACTTGCTTTTGATATTTATGATATAAAGTATCCTGAAGTTGATATACTTTCATCACTTGCATGCCATTCATAGTATCTTGGGTCATAGCGTTTACCATTGCAGTTTGTTCCATTAATTCTTTTGCTTTTTTTTGAATAGGTTTAGCTAATTTATTAAATATAATTCCAGAAATGGGGATTAATATCATAGTTGAAAATAAAAGTTTAGGGCTAATGATAAACAGATAAGTAAAAGCACCGATAAATACCACCGGTTGATATAAAATTTCCGTTAAATTAGTTAATAAAATAGATATTTCGTTCATATCATTATTTAATCTTGAAACTATATCACCACTATGATGTTTCTCCATGAAGGACAATGGCAGTTTTTCAATATGCTCTGTTGCATTGTTTTGTAAATCTTTTATGATTAACATATTTAATCTATCACCAGAATAATTCTTTAGATAATTGATAACAGAAAATAAAAGAATCGCACCAATCGCTATTAAGGATATTATTTTAAATTCTTGCATTTTATTATTCAATGCTACATCTGTCAAAATTTGTACAAAAACGGATGACACAAGGGAAAAAAGAGCAAATAAAATAGATGTAATGCTAGTTAATATCAGAAATTTTTTGTATTTTAAAACATATTTTTTTAATAATTTCAAACCATTACTTGATTTTTCTTTTTTCATATAAATCACTCCAAACTCCTTTAGACTATCGTAACATAATAATGTTATATTGTAAATTTATTTAATAATTTCTTTTTAAATAACTTCATTTTTCATTATAATAACATTTTAAAAAATCACTATTAAAAAAAGGTTTGATTAAATCAAACCTTTTTGGGATATAAATTAAATATAATAAAAGTGAATAGGGGTATCTAAAAAGCGGGTATACCTTTTTAACCTAACACGTGTTTGTTGGCTCGAGAATGAAAATATTGAAAAAGCCTCCCACAAAAATACCCATCCACCAATAAAAAATATCTCCTCAAACGTGGTTGTAAATACATCAACCGGGACTTGTTGTTTCGTAATATACCCTATTGATAATAATATTAATGACATTATAATATAGATAAATATTTTTTTCCGATTTTCTGCTAGATTTCTTTTTATAAAATGAATAATAAATTTGAAATTATTCTTAATCCCTGCTTCTGTTAATTCCTCTTTTTTCGCATTATATTTATCTTTCGGTAAATAAAAACGTAATTCAACCAGATATTTTAATGGAATATCAAATGCACATTGTTCGATGAATTGTAATAAATCTGGGTCGATATCTCTTCTTTTAATTGGTGATGGGTCCCAACCATTAAACACTTCATTATAATAGTCTAGTGATACCTCAATTAGAAATGAATTTGTTTCTTCATTTACTTTATATATTTGTTTTAAATAATTGATTTTCTTTTTTAACAATTTTTTTACCTCCATTCACAATAAAATTAATCCTCGTTAATACTTTTTAACGAACTATACACTTCTATTCATTTTGTTAAAAGTAATGTGATTTGTACCACCAATCACTTAAACTATAACGACATTTTTGCACATGAAAATAAAAGTTAAAAATATCGGACTATCAAATCAATTATATATCAAACTAGAGTAATTTAGTAAAAATAATTCAATTTTCTTCTTAATAAATCATTCAATATCATTTACATAGAAAACAGTCAGATCCACAAATTAAGCATTTTTCCAATTTTAGATAAACATTTAATACGATAAATTTCATTTCATCATCTTCCAATAATATACAGCCAATTGAGTTCTATCCCTTAATTCTAATTTACTTAGAATCTCAGAAATAATATTTCTAATCGTACCTACACTTAGATATAGAGTTTCAGCAATTTCTTTATTAGAATGACCTTGCGCAACTAAATACAAGATTTCATCCTCTCTTTGTGTTAAAGATTCTTTTCTTTTTAAATCAGCACTCATATTAGGATTAGTTTGGTAAATATTTTTTAATACCGTAGTATCAAATACCACCGCACCTTTACCTATTGCTTTAATTCTTTCTACTATACCATCTGCAGGTGTACTTTTTAGTAAGTAACCGTCTGCACCTACTGAAAGAGCTTCTTTTATTAGTTCACTATCATTGAATGTTGTAAGCATAACAATATGTAATCCCTGCCAACGTTGTTTTATTATTCTGGTGGCTTCAACTCCATTCATCTCTGGCATTCTTACATCCATTAATATGACATCTGGAATTTCTTCTTCACACAGTTTTATTACTTCTTCACCGTTTTTAGCTGTACCTATTACATCTATATCCTTATCCATTTCAATATAAATTTTTAAACTGTCACTAATCAAAGTGTCATCATCTGCGATAATTAGTTTCATTGTATCCTCCTTTATATTAGTAAATATTAATAGGTAATATACATGTAATCATAAAGCCATTAGTACCATCTATAGACACAGTCCCACCCGCAGCTCTTATTCTCTCTTTTATACCAAACAAACCAAGTCCAGAATTAATTTTTTTTGCACCTACTCCATTGTCTTTTATAAACATTCTTATTATATATGAAGTGATATCAAAGCTGACATCGACAACTGTTGCTTGAGAGTATTTTGATATATTAGTGAATGCCTCTTTTAGGCATGGCTCTAATATGACCCATGCCATTGCGGGGACTCTATCCTTATCTCCGAGAAATCTATATTTTATAGTACAGAAAGTAAATTCCTCACACAACCTTTGAAGCCTTAGAGCGCCTCCTTCAATACTAGGTCTTAATTGATAAACTGTTTCCCTCAGCTTTATAGAACTGCTCTCTATTCTTTTTAAAACATTTTCCAACATTTCTTCTGCTCTCTTATCATTACTCTCTGCTAACTTTTTATAAGCCTGAATTGCTATTAGAGCTCCTGTTATTTCATGACCAACATTATCATGAAGTTGTTGTGCGATTCTGTTTCGTTCTGTCGCTTCAACAAGTTTGGCTACTTCATTATTAGCAAGCAAAAGTTCATTTTTAAATAGTTCTATTTCGTATCTTTGTTTTCTTTCACTATCTGCGGCTTTTAGATATATATTTTCTCTTTCACTCCAAGCTTTTAGGATATATCCGATTGAATAAACCATCAAATTTAATATTAAGATAAACACTAAATTTACCTGTTCATTTTTTAAAAATATTATTAAAAAAACTGGTATAAAAGTCAATAAATATCCCCTAATTCCAGATTCAAATGCCGGAAGAAGCATTGCAAATACTGCTCCTGGAAAGTATTGTGTGGAAATAAGGCAGGCTACCTCTTCTATAATGATTAACCAAAAAGAATTAGAAAATTGCATTCTAATTAAAGTAGTTGAGGATAGCACTAAAATTAGTGCTACCCCAAATGAAGAAGAGCTTGTTACCCACCACCAAATAAAAATAGAAGTTAAAATGACCCATCTAATTATTAATAAGATTCTTTCTTTATCTAAAGTGGTTGTTGTATTGGTTTTATTTATTATAAATTTCTTTATCATAACTTACACCTAATCTAATATTGAATATCTTTTCCAACTTCCTACTAAGAAAAATACCACTGCAAATCCTAGTAACATCGTTAATTGAAATAAGTATCCTGAACTTCTTGCAAAAATTGAATTGATAGTTTCTGAAAACCAGTAGGTTGGTGTCATCATTGCTATTTTTTTCATAACATCAGGCATCATTTTTAATGGAATGAATAATCCACCCAACATAGATAGGAGCATAATAGCGCCTGTTGATGCGCACATCATTACAAAAGAAGTTTTGCACACAGTGCTAATTGTAAGCATCAATCCTACTGACATAATAGAATAACCAATAAACGCGAGTAACAATAATAACGGATGAACTACTCCTTGAGGGTTAATAAAACTGTATGCTATAATCATTAAAATGTTTTGTACTATAAGTATAACAGAAAAACAGGCTAGAGTCTCAAAAAGATATTTCCATGGTTTTATAGGAGATGTCGCAATCCTCATTGTCAGTTCATTTTCCTTATCTTCAACAAACATCCTTGTTAGTAAAAATGATCCATATAAAATTATCATTGCGTATAAAGCAAGACCCGTTCCAGGTGTTAAAGGTCCTTTAAGTCCTTCTAAAAAACTTACTTGGACCTGTTCGGTTTCATTAGACCAATTCGTTAGACTTTCCTTTAACGTATCACTATCTTTTGTATTAACAATAAGCTTCATTGAGGAAACCATGTTTTCGATATTCAATTTCACCGGTTCCCATTTCTGTTCCTGTGCAAAACCATAGCTTTCAATCAAATTATTGTTATTTGCTTGCAAATTATCTTGGAAATCCTTTGGTATAACGATTGCCCAATCGCTGCTTTTATTTGTTAATACAGTATTTATTTCATTTGAGTTTACTAAAATAACATTATAAAGTGAATCGATTTTATCAATTAAAGTATGAGATGCCATAGTATTATCATTATCACTTACTGCTAGAGTAAAATCGTTTAATGTTTTTACATCATTATTTCCTTGATATGGATAGTCTATCACCAAGCACACAATAGGCATAATAAGCAACGTTGTGATAATAAGAGGCTTTTTCAAACATCTTTTTAAAGCTGTTTTAAATATAATCATGACAGAATCCTCCTTTTAGCAAAGATGATGGAAAGACCCATTAAAATGAGAGAAATTAACCCTAGTATTCCCATACAGGAAAAAATAATCTTTATATCTCCTCCGTATATACCTCCGAAGATAGCTGTTTGCGCCAAAGAATTAGGAGTTCCATAGGTCACAAGAAATTTGCCAATAGTCCCTTTAATAGGGCTTGCATAAATACCACCTGAAAGGAATGTTAATCCAATAGCTAAAACTCCTATCAACCCTTGAGGCGCATCGGCATTTTTTAACCCTAATATCAAAACTGCAGCGAGCATTTGCCCAAACAGGGTCATTATAAACAAAGTTCCAAAAACTATTCCCCAATTATTTCCTAAATTAGCACCATAGACAAAATGTGCAAATAAGAGAACAAAGACCATTTGTAAAAAACTCATTAAAGTAACACCTAGCAATTCCCCTGTTAATATATACCCAATTGGTGTAGGTGATGATTGAAATCTGTTTCTCATTTCGCTCAAAAAATCATCTTTAAGCCTTCCTATGGTGTTGACTCCGCTAAATATAAGAGTCAATATTGCCATTGTTATCGCATAATAGTCTATTGCTTTTGGTAATTCTCCACTATTTGATAGTGGCATTTCTTTGATGATTTGATTATTATTTTGTAATGTAGTTAAAATAGAATTCATTGGTACACCATTTTTAATGGCTATTTGTATGGCTGAACTGTTATTTTCCCATCCGTTTATAATGCTACTTATAATCTGGAATGTTATCTTGTCATTATTTAGTATATATGTTTTTATTCCAGTAAAATTACCATCAGCATAATCTTCGCTATAATTACTATTTATTTCTATAACGCTATCATACTTATTCTGTTTTAATGAAAGTTGAGCTGCTTCAATATCAGAAACCTGGCTTATCTTTATCAGGTTTTCTAAACTACTGCTATTGAGGAAATTTACAAAATCGGTGGATGTTTCTCCACTATCCTCGTTAACTAGCGCTACCCTCAAGGGATTGATAGATGTACCTGTATTAAAATTTCCACCTAAAGTTGAGCCTAGAATGATGATAATCAAAAGTGTACTTAATACCTGCATAATAAAAGGTGTAATATTTCTCACATGCATCTTAATCGCATTGATAAATGCTATCCAAAAAACAGTCATACTTATTCCTCCTCATCCCTCAAACTCTTGCCTGTTAAGGTTAAGAATATATCTTCAAGGGCTGGAGTCTCGTTTTGAATGGATATAATACCACAATTTTGAGTTGTTTTAATGATTTCCTCCAAGTTATTAGCATCTGTTTGAGAAAATAGCGTAATTTTATTCCCTGTTACTAATACATTTCTTATCCCATTTACATTTCTCAAGTTTTGGATTAGTTCCGGACTAGATTTTTTTACTACAATATGGGTTTTCTCTTCTACGTTTAACCGCTTTGTTAAATCGGATACACTACCATTTGCGATGATGTGTCCAGCATCCATGATTAGTATTCTACTGCACAGATTCTGAACTTCTTCCATGTAATGTGTCGTATAAATTACAGTTTTACCAATCCTTCCCAATTCTCTAACTGATTCAAGAATATGATTTCGAGATTGTGGGTCAATACCCACCGTTGGTTCATCCATAATTAACAGCTCTGGTTTGTGAACAAGCGCACATCCAATGTTCAATCTTCTTTTCATACCTCCAGAAAACTTCTTAGGCATTGACTTTTCATATTCTTTTAAACCAATAAATTCCAAGACCTCGTCGACATTTTCTTTGAGTTCTTTCCCTTTTATTCCATATATCTGACCAAAAAAATTCAGATTCTCTCTCACAGTCAAATCATTAAAAATAACGACATCCTGTGGTACCATTCCTATTCTATTTTTTAAAAAGTTCTTTTTTCCCTTAATGTTTTCATCAAATAATACAATTTCACCACTATCAATTGGTACTAAACCCATTAGAGCTTTGATAGTTGTTGTCTTTCCTGCTCCATTAGGTCCTATAAGACCTATAATTTCACCTTTTTTTATGTCAATATTTACATGATCCAAAACCAAATTCTGTCCATACCTTTTTACTACATCTTGAAACATCACAATCATCTTATTCACTCCTCATGTTTTTATTATGATTCTATTATAACATCATCAGTTTCTTATTATAAGTAACGAAAGTCACAGAAATAAGTGACATATGTCATTTATTTAGGGACAGTTCACATTTATCCACTAATTAGGTATTGTTTTTTTGACAGTTGACATTTTCTCTACATAATATATTGTCTGTTTCTAATTTTTAAATATGAAAAAGCAATGTAGTTTGACAAACTGTACTTATAGCGATACAATTACAATGTTACATGTTAATATATCTAAAAAAATAACTTAATTTATTTTCTACATGACAATTAATTTAAAGGAGGAGAACACTATGCCTGAATTTGGCAATCCATTTTCTGGACTTGCAAAAGACCGCAAGTTGACAGAACAGGAATTAATTAGATCGATTAGATTTATGATTTCTGCAGAATACGAAGCAATACAATTATATATGCAATTGGCCGAATCCACAGATAATAAATTGGCAATTGAAGTTTTAAGAGATATAGCCGATGAAGAAAAGGTTCATGCTGGAGAATTTCTAAGACTTCTAAAAGTATTAGCTCCAGATGAAGAAAAATTTTACCTAGAAGGTGCAAAAGAAGTAGAAGAAGAAATAGAAGCTTTAAAGAAGAAATAATTTTAATAAAGAGGGCAACAATCGCTCAATGTCATCAACTTAGAATGATTTGGCAAAAATAGGTATATGTGGTATTCAAAATACCACATATACCTTTTAAAAAACTTAATTATATAGGAGAGCACAAAAACTATACTTTTTTAGGAAAAGGTTCGAATAAGTATATCTCCCACACATGAAAAGAGTTAGGAATTGAATACCTAACTTTTTCTTTTTTTTAATAATTTTTTGTAATTAATGACATGTCTAGAGAAAAAAACATGTATTTATCTCTAACAAAGTAGTTATTCTTTTAATATTTACTACGAATATCGACATTGCAGCTTGTAAGGTCATGCCAAACTTTATATATATTTAAGTATAAAGTTTTTATAATTAGTTTTTTAAAAAAGTAACTATTGACCGAATCGGTTTATCGTGTTATAATAACTTAAACCGAATCGGTCAATTCATTTGTGAGGTGAAGTTTATTGGAAAAATTCTTAAAATTATCTCTAGAGAAACAAAAAAAAATAATTGATGCAGCCCTTATATCCTTTGGAAATAATGGTTATAAAAAAGCATCGATAAGTGATATCGCGACTGTCGCCGGAATTTCAAAAGCAATGATATTTCACTATTTTGGCACAAAAAAATCTTTATATCTATATTTAATTAATTTTTGCGGAAATATTCTTATAAATGAGATTAATGAAAAATTTGATTACAGTGTATCTGATTTTTTTGATAGAATTAAGCTTGCATCTGATATTGAAATTTCAGTTATGAAAAAACATACTGCGATCATGCTTTTTTTAAACAGCATGTATTTTGAGAAAGATGAAGAAGTTAAAACGGATATACAAGACATTCTTGCACAAGGAGAAGGTGTTAGAAATAAAATTGCTCTTGATTATATGGATACTTCAAAATTTAAAGATGGAGTAGATCCCAAACTTGTTCTGAAAATGCTTTCGTGGTTTTCTGATGGATTTGTAAGTAAATTACAAAACCAAGCAGAAATGGATATTGAAATATTAATTCAAGAATTTTATGAATGTATCGATTTACTTAAAAAAAACTTATATAAGGAGGAATACATATGATTGATGTGACAAGACTTACTTTGAAATATCCGAGCGGCAAAGGCATTTTTGATGTAAATTTCAAAGTAAATAAAGGAGAAGTTATGGGGTATCTCGGCCCAAATGGAGCAGGGAAAACCACTACAATTCGGGCATTACTCGGTTTTATGCAACCAGATAACGGAAAGTGTTCGATTGGAGGGCTTGATTGCACACTTGACGCGCCAGAAATTCAGAAAACATTAGGATACATACCTGGGGAAATTGCCTTTATAGATGACATGAACGGTGATGAATTTCTAAAATTCATGTGCGATATGCGTGGTACACGTGATTTAACGCGTCAGAAACAATTAATAGATATGTTTGAACTTGATACCAAAGGAAAAATAAAAAAGTTTTCAAAAGGGATGAAGCAAAAAATCGGAATTGTGACAGCATTTATGCATAATCCCGATGTACTTATATTAGATGAACCAACAAGTGGTCTTGATCCGCTGATGCAAAATCGCTTTATTGAACTGGTACTTGAAGAAAAGAAGAAAGGGAAGACGATTTTAATGTCAAGCCACATGTTTGAAGAGATAGAACGGGCATGTGATAATGTATTAATTATAAAAGATGGAAAAATTGTAGTTCAGTCCGATGTTAAAAAACTAAAAAGTTCGCAAAGAAAAGGATTTATTATAAAAACGGCTGATGTCACTTCTGCTTCTACTATCTTGAAAAAAGCAAGTTTTGAAGTTGGACCCGTAACAAATGATACTGTAGAGGTTTTTGTACCTGGAGAAAATATCGACAATTTTATTAAAACTATAGCACAATTTAATGTATTGAATTTTGATGTTAAAGTGCAAACTCTTGAAGATATTTTTATCCAATTTTACGGCAAGGAGGTTAAATAGTTATGAGTTTTACATTATTTAAGACCACATTAAAAAAGAATTGGACACTACTTCTTATTTTCTTTGGTGTACTAACAATGTATATGACAATAATGGCTTCTATGTATGATCCAAAACAAATGGATGCTTTATTAACAATGTATCAGCTTCTTCCAGGAGACCTTATGAACGCAATGGGCTTTGCAAGTCCAGTAACTGATCTGACAGGGTATCTTGCAAGCTGGTTATACGGGCTTTTGATGCTAGTTTTCCCACTAATTTATAGTATTATTATTGGTAATAAGCTTGTAGCGAAAATGGTAGATAATGGTTCATTTGCTTATCTTTTATCTACACCAAATTCAAGAGTAAAAATTATTGTCACACAAGGCGTTTATGCTATTAGCACAATGGTAATTTTGTTTACTGCTTTGTTTGGTTTAGGGACTGTCGTATGTAGCACAATGTTTCACAATCTGCTTGATATTAACGCATTTTTTAGACTTAATCTTACAACAATGCTTGTCAATACGGTTGTGATGATGATTAGTTTCTTCTTCTCTTGTTTGTTTAATGAAACAAAAATGTCACTTGGATTTGGAGCAGGTATTCCTATTTTGTTTATTCTGATGAACATACTTGGTGGAGCATCCACTAACCTAAATATTCTTAAGAAGATTTCAATTTATGGATTTTATGATCCAGTAAAATTAGTTGGCGGTAGCTCAGTTTGGGGAGTTAACCTTATCTATATTGTGATTATAGCGATTCTATTTACGGCTAGTGTACTTATTTTCAATAAGAAAAGATTGCCGTTATAAACTTATAATAACAATTTGAAAATTGTTAATGCTAAATCTTTGCATTATTTATATTTACATAAAAATGGCGCCCTCATTAATCTTCATACTCTAATCAAACACCCACAAGGTAGGCATACTGCTATCCTTGTGGGTGTTATTTTTATGTTGTATTAACAATAATATATTTACATAAATCTATTTAAATTTTATCCAAAATCTTCTGACAATGTTCCCGCTATCTTCTATCTCTTCTGAATCAAAAACACCACCATTTTTAATGATTGTTTTCTCTGAAGCTATATTATCTTTATTACAGGTAATAAGAACCTTATCCATTCCCATGATTTTTGTTTTTTCGAGCGCTAATGCCAACATAACTGTAGCATATCCTTTACATCTATCGCTAGGTCTTATTCCTAAACCGATATGACCATCGAATTTTAGTAAGTAATCATTCAATCTATGACGAATATTTACTGCACCTATTACTCTATTTGACTCTACTAACCAATAAGTACTATTTTCAACTTGCTTATCATTTAAACCGATACCATTACTAAAATCTTCTAATTTTTGCATCAAAAGAGGAAAATTATCATTATCTAAGTTAATTGTCCATGGTTTGGGTTTTTCATTATGATTTTTCCAATCGTTAATCATATCTAAAAATGGTTCCTTTAGCTCAATTGTCGGTTTTGTTAAAATAATATTACTCATTTAATCCCTCATCTTTCTACCATTTAAATTTCCGTTCATAAAAATAATAGTTATACTATAGAAAAGTGTATATGAGATTTGAATGTAATCCATATATCAAATTTATCTATAACAACTCTAAATTTAACTATTTATTAGCATATATACCGAATACAGCACTACAAATATAACTACAGAGCTGATGCTTAATTGTAAGGTAGACCGATATTTTTTCAATTATATTTCTCCAAATTTACGATATTGTGCCAATAATAAATCAACCATCCGTCCATAACTTTGAACGCCATCAATTTGTCCATTCCCTTTTAAATAAGTGTCATTGATATTATCTGCAACTCCACTTACCTTACCTTCATAATCTTTCCAAAATGTCTGATAATTTTCAAGGTCTCGCTTAAGTCCATCTGAATATAATGCCTTTAACTCAGATGCACTTTCAGGGTCATATTTCATAAGAGCCATCATAGAAGTTGTCATAGCAAATACAGTACCTGAATACTGAAATTCAATATCAGGGTTTGCCATAGCAGCTAAATATGCGATATAATTCGCTTCATCTTCTAATGCTATTCCCCGTTGATGTGCCATTTCATGAAGCGTATTAATAGGTAAAAATAAATCTGGAGTATCTATATTTACATTTGCTTCTGCCGTAAATGGAAAATAAATCCCAACAATTTCTGTATAAAGCATAGGATGAGATAGTAATATAAACTTTGGCTTTCCATAATGACCTGATAATTCTTTATACTCTTGACCAATAATTTGATATCCTGTGTCAACTTCATCAAAAACTGTTTGATACCCACCATCTATTGTCATAATCCCGTTAGAATCTTCACTGACATCATTTCTTAAGGAATTTGACTTTAGGATTAATGCTTTGGTAAGATTATAAAGTTCTTGAGTATTTGTAGGTTTTATTTGTAAATCCATCATATAAGCCACCGATATTCGGCTATAATTGAATCCCCAAAGAAACATAAAAAGGATATAGACAATCAAAATATAGGATATCACTTGTCTAAAAAATTTAAAGAACTGATGCTTTTTATATTTATAAACAAACATACCTAAAACAATTGGTATGGCAATTAAATGACAAACAAATAATAGCTCCCCTATCGAAAAAGACACAAGACCCGTTAATTGACTTAGACCTTGTATTAACCATTTATTAAGTGTACTTGAATAATATTTATCAACCAAAGTTCCATGATTTTCCATTAATCTTCCCATTATGTAACAGATAAATGCTAATATTAACACCATAAGTGATTTATACTTTATTAAATAAATATATATATTCTTAATAATTCTCATAGTACCTCATCCTATCATAGAATAGTTGTTAATTCTATTATTTATTGATATTACATAAATCAATGTTTTTTTTATTTAGTCTACCCTATATAACTAGAAAGCTTATAATAATTTTACATCATTGTTAAACGAAAATATATACCAAGATCAAAAAGGATGAAAATACTATCCACTCTAATGTGGGATTGATAATTTTTTCATCAATGAATATTTTTCTATTTCCCGACAGATGCTATAGTTAATGGAGGTATTTAATATGAATAATTTAACTCAAAAAGAAATTTACTTGTTAAAGGATCAAAGATCACAAGAAGAATTGTGTATTAAAAAATATGCAAATTATGCAAATCAAGCTCAAGATCCTATTTTAAAAGATATGTTCACCAAACATGGTCAACAAGAACAACAGCACTTTAATACAATTAATCAAATTTTAAATGGACCATTTCCAATTCCAGGTCAACAACAATCTCCACAACAAAATACGCCGATTCAATCTGGTATTCAAACTGGCATGAATAATCAAAAAGATATTGATCTATGTTATGATTTACTAGCCACCGAAAAATTTGTTTCATCTTCTTATAACATCGCCATATTTGAATTCAATGATCATAATATAAGATTAGCTTTAAATCACATTCAAAAAGAAGAACAAGAACATGGTGAACAAATATATAATTATCTAAAAAATAAAGGTGCTTATAATATTCAATAGTATCAAACATTGCTTCAATTAATTTTGAAGCTTTTTTTTTGGACTAAATTGGATATCCATCAATAATAGTGAAGATTCATGAAAGTTTACTTAAAAAAAGCTACAAATCTAACACCGAAAAGAAATTCAAATACATCAAAATCTCAAGAAGGTTGTTTCAAATTTATTGGACTGATTTTATTAAAAATTAACATCTTTAAATTCTACTATACATTATTATCTTCATATTGTTGGCTTATTTTCAAATGTCTTATTTCATACACAAGAAATAAGAATGTCAATAATGCTGATGTAACATCCGCTACAGGAATTGAATAAACGATTCCATTGATTCCAAAGAAAATCGGAAATATTAAGATTAAGGGTAAAATGATTAATAATTGACGTGATAAAGTTAATAATCCAGCTTTAATAGGTTTACCAACTGCTTGAAAGTAATTTGAGCCGATGATTTGAAAACCTATAATTGGCATCGCAAAATAGAAATATTTAATGGCTATTTTACCAAAATGAACAAAAGTATCTATTTTATAATTTGCATTTTTATCAACAAACATGCCAATTAATTGTTGCGGGAAAATTCGTGATATAAGATATCCGCTTGTTGCGATAACGGTTGCTGTGATAATCCCTAGTTTCAGTGTTTGTTTCACCCGGCCATATTTTTTAGCACCATAATTATAACCAATAATTGGTTGAACACCTTGACTGATTCCTACTACTGGTAGTAACAGTAACAAATTAATTCTAAAAATAGCACCCATTGCTCCTTGATAAGCACTCGCATCTACTACCCCTGCATATTTTTTAATTGTGATATTGATTGTAATGTTTAAAACACTCGAAGCTAGTTGAATGGCAAATGGTGCTAAACCCAATGTAACAATTTTCTTAACAATCAAAAATTGTGGTACCATGTTAGATAAATGAATTTTTAAGGTACTACGTCCACCTAAGAAATAGCTTAACACCCAGATTGCAGAAACCGATTGAGAGATAATTGTAGCTAAGGCAGCACCTTTTATTCCCATGCCTAATTTAACGATAAATATATAATCTAATAGGACGTTTAGAATCGCTCCGATGATCATAGTTAACATAGCGATTAATGGATTTCCTTCAGCTCTAATATAGTTATTCATCCCAAAACCAATTGACATAAAGACATTTCCCAATAAGATAATGCTTAAATAATCTTTAGCATAAGCAAGCGTAGCTTGCGTTCCACCTATTAATTCCAATAGAGGAACTAAAAACACTAAACCAATTCCAGTAAACGCTAAGGCAATTAAGATGAGTAATGTCAACCCATTTCCAATGATCTTTTCTGCTTCATCGTGTTTTCCCTCACCTAATCGTAACGATAAAAGTGAAGTTGATCCGATTCCAATTAACATCGCAAAAGCCATTGTGATAATGACAATTGGAAAAGAGATGGTTACACTGGCCATCCCACTAGGACCAACTGTTCGGCTGATAAAAATACTATCAACGAAATTATATAATGCATTAACCATCATCCCTACAACAGCAGGTAATGAATAATGAATCAGTAATTTAGAGATTTTTTCATTACCTAATAAATCTGTATGCTTAAAACGCGATGCAGGTGTTTTTAGTTCATTATTTTTTTTATTCATAAGGGTACTCCGTTCTTGTAAATAATCTTTCCTTTTAAGGATACTCAATATGTTCAATTTAGCAATTAGTTTGTGCGCTAAATGACATTTAAAATATATATGACAACCAAATATACTTACAAAGTACGAATCATACTTAGATATGAATTTTTTATGCAAATATAAAAATATATGATTATCCAATTAGCTCAGTATAGACATTAAGCAGTAGTGAAAATAATTAATATTATCTAACAAATTATTAGTGATTGTTGACTATTTTAAATAAATCTATCATCTTCACTATTCGTATAAATGTAAAAATAATTGTTTAATTAGCTAGTTAACCTCTATATTTAATGGCCAATCCCTTTAAGAAATTCCTAGCATATCTATCTCCACATTCTTTATAATTTCTTTGTCCTTCTTTTCTAAGGACAGCACTTAATTCTCCTTTTGTGATATTGACACCTACGAGATTAAATATTTGTAACATATCATCGCTTGTCAATGCTAAAGCTATTTTTAGCTTCTTTAACATAACATTATTGACACTTCTATTATCGATTATGGATAATGTGGGATTGTCAGATTGTCCTTCCTTTTTTTCTTGCTTTCCTCTTTTGTATATAATAAAACCATTTAAAAATGACTCAAACATATTATTATCACATTTGAAATCGACATTATTATCGTCAATATCAAAGTCGGTATCCGTTTCATGATGATAACCATCTTTTGATTTAATGAGCATCTTTTTCACTTCTTCTGTTGTGACTTCAATACCTCCAAATTTAAATATCGTCACCATATCTATATCCTTTATATCTAACGCATATCTTAATCTAATTAATATATCATTGTTATTCATTTATAAACCTCCTAAAATATTGAATATTAAGACCTATTCTTTTATAAAATTTTCCATTCAGAGGACTCTATCCTCTAAATTATAAACTTATACTTTTATTTTGTCACTAAAATAATAAAATTACAACGCTTTATTTCAAATGCTACGAAGATGTGGTGTAGTTATTTTTGAATAGGCATTTTATATACTTTAATACAAAAAATCGGTTTATTAATCCGATTTTCATTAGCTATCTATTGAAAATTTATCCTACTGATTATTTCTCAGAGTTTTTATTTACTGCACCATTTTTAGTAGTACTTTGGTCTTTCTTTGAATTTTTCTTTACTTTTCTATTTTTTTTCTTTAATTTATCTGGGTTTTTAAATGACATTGTATTCCCTCCTTTCTAACTTTATTTAAGAAGTCTTAATTTTTACATAATTCTTTATGCTTTTTGAAGTTTTAATATAATAATGGTCGTTTCGCTAATAAGATACAATCCCACATTTGTGGATTCCAAAATGTATAATTAGCAGACAGCCATTTTTCAACTAACTATCCCATACCCATTATACTATAAATATGGTTAGGAACAACGCTAAGCAGTTTGTACAATAGTATAATTACTATCAATATTCCAATTGCCCACAAGAGGATAGTTTCCCATGATGCATTCCATTGCATTTTAATAAATGATATACGATTATTGTGCTCTACAAACTCGTTTAACCACTGCACGTTTCCACCATGCAATCACAAATAATATACCTAATATTGCTCCAGTAATGATGACGGGTTTTATATGATGATACGCTAAACCATTGCCAGCTAAACTTAGTACTACATATCCTGGTAATCGTCCTGCTACTGAGATGAGGATAAGCGTACGAATTCTAATACGCGAAAGACCAGCAATGAAAGAAATCATATCATCAGGAAAAGCGGGTAAGAGAAAAATGAGAAAAAATACCCATACTCCTTTATCCTTAGTAAGGTGGTCAAACTTATCAATCACTTTTTTGCTCACAAAACGTTCAACGAACGGACGCCCTAGTTTTCTAGCCAAGATAAAAATCAGCGTAAATCCGATAGTGGCACCGATTAAAGTATATATAACTCCCCAGAATGGCCCAAATAAATATCCCCCCATAATTCCCACTACCTGTCCAGGTATAGGAGCAATTACGACTTGCGCAATTTGAAGCAATATATATAATAATGGTGCCCATGCACCAACTTCAATCATTAGTTTCTTCAGTTTCTCTTGATTATATAAATCAGAAAGAAATGGCCATCCATAATAGGTAATGATACCAAGTAACGCTATAGAACCCAAAGTAAATATAATAAGCGAGGTTTTTGAATAATTATCATTTGTTTCTCGATGCATGTTACCCTACCTCCATTATTTTCATTTTACTAGGTATCTCAAATCTATACAGAGTGATATCTACACCTACAACCAAGCCATCTATCAATATACCTTCTATAACCTATTATTCAAGAAATCATCTGAGCTATACGCTAGATAGTGGAATAGATTTAAGATTTTATTGTGCTTTGTTTATATGACCAAATATTTTTCATTTCTTTCATACAATTTATAGCACTTTAAGTAAAATATAATTTAATTAAGCATCAATAAAATGACTACTTTAAGGAAGATAACATCAATAAAATTGTATCTTACGTTAAATGTCTGTCGCTTTATGTGACGATACTTTTACCGCTTACTTCAAGATTGGTTAGTAAAACCATATTTCTGTTTTAAGAAAAGATGATATAACTAACTCCTCTTAATTAATTTTATCTTTCGTAAATATACTTTATAATATTCTAACTTTTAAATTAATAATTTTATATATTCATATTTATTAGGTAAATTCGCATTAAATATGATATAATCAAGCGTTAAATACAATTTGTCAATTAGTCAAATATTAAAATGTAGGAGTGGGCATGATAAAGATGTATTATGCTAACTCATATTTTCAAAACAAAAATAACGTTAAGGAGATTGCTTTATGGATAACTCTTTTGATACGATAAAATTGAATCCTAAATTAATTAATGGGTTAAAAAACCAAAACATTAACATGCTGACAGAAATTCAATACAGGGTATTACCTTTTGCATTAATTAATAAAGATATTATTGGTCATTCTCATACAGGAAGTGGAAAAACACTTGCTTACTTACTTCCATTATTTGAGCAGTTAGATACAGAAAAGAAAGAAATGCAAGCTATTATTTTAACACCAACAATAGAGTTAGCCACCCAAGTTGAAAAACAAATAAAACTACTTGCGACAAACTCACTTATTCCCCTCACCTCAATAGCGGTATTCGGGCAGGTTAATATTAAAAAACAAGTTGAAAAGCTACGAGAAAAACCGCACATAATCGTTGGAACACCTGGAAGAATATTAGAATTAATTAAGTTAAGAAAAATTAATACCCAAACGGTTAAAACGGTTGTTATTGATGAAGGGGACAGGCTATTAGATAAAAATAACATTATGGGTGTGAAAGACATCCTTAAAACGACCCTGAAAAGTAGACAATTAATGATTTTTACTGCGACATTAAATCAGAGCACAATAAAGACCGCACAGGAATTAATGAATAACCCTGAAGTGATTCAAGTTTCAAGTGAACAACCAGTTAGTCCCACTATTTCCCATATATATATCGTCGCTATTAAACAAAGAGATAAAATTGAGATTTTACGAAAATTAATCGCATCAATAAAACCAGAGAAAGCGATTGTATTTCTTAATAAAAATGAATTAATTCAAGAGGCAACTGATAAACTTCAATATCATCACATATTAGCTAGTGCAATTTATGGTAATGCATCAAAAGAGGAACGCCAGTTAGCATTACAAGGATTTCGTAATGGTAAAGTTCAAGTTTTAGTCGCTTCAGATTTAGCGGCACGTGGTTTAGATATTGAAAACCTGACTCATATCTTTAATCTTGATTTACCACAAGACTCTAAAGAATATCTTCATAGAGTTGGTAGAACCGGAAGAATAGGAAAAGCTGGAACGGCTATTTCAATTATTACAGAAAATGAGATGAAGTGGATAAATCAATATGAAAGAAATCTAAAAATTAAAATAGAAGAAAAAATAATCTATAAAGGAATCATACAAGATCCTATCAACAAAAATGAGTGATAGTTCTTCAAATAGAATAAAAGGAGATTAGATGCTGCAATCTAATCTCCTTTTATTCTATTTGAGTCAAAAATATATTACAGATTTCCGCGTAAAGCAAAAACTGACTTTTGATAATTTTTCTAAAATCTCTTTAGTATTTCCTAAACTATTTAATACTTTCAAATACACCTTCATAGTTATAATATGCTCTTCTTTCCACCATTAATTGTATAGTCAGATTTTCCGTAAAGTGCTCTGTTATCATTATTATGCCAAAAAAGCACTGATTTTTCAGTGCTAATTCTACATATTTATGTTTATATAAAGTTATTTGGTATAACTTTTAAGTTATTTCCAATAACTTTATTTTTAATTAGAAAGCATATCTGCTGCTTTATATGAACTTCTGACTAACGGGTCAGATGCTACAAATTTAAAACCTAATTCAATGGCCTTTTCTTTGTATCTTTTAAATGTTTCTGGCGTAACATATTCCTTTAATGGATAATGTTCTTTACTAGGAGGCAAATATTGACCAATTGTTAAAAAGTCACAATTAACTTTTCTTAAATCCTTCATTGTTTGTACGACTTCATCAAATGTTTCACCTAACCCTACCATCATTCCGGATTTGGTATAAATAGAACTGTCTAAATTCTTTAATTCTTGTAATACTACTAAAGATCTTTCGTATATAGCTTGAGGTCTAACTTCGCTATAGAGTCTAGGTACTGTTTCAATGTTATGGTTTATTATTTCAGGTTTTTCATCAGTCACTATTTTTAATGCATCTTTATTACCCTTGAGGTCTGGTATTAGTACTTCAATTGCAATGTCTTTATTTTTCGCTCTTATTGCTTTTATCACATTCGCAAAATGCCCAGCTCCTCCATCTTTTAAGTCATCTCTAGTAACAGAAGTTATAACAACATGTTTTAAACCTAACTCTATTGTAGCATTAGCAATATTTTCTGGTTCTTTTTCATTTACTATTTCTAATTTAGAATGTGAAACATTGCAAAATCGACAATTTCTGGAACATTGGCTTCCTAAAATCATAAATGTTGCCGTTTTTTTACTAAAACACTCAATTCTATTTGGACAATTTGCTTCTTCACAAACTGTGTTTAACGAATATTTTTTAAGGATTCCCATTACATATTTATCTTTGTGAACATCACCTAAGTTTACTCTAAGCCATTCTGGTTTTCTTTTTAACTCCATACTATCTCACTCCTACTTGTACAATTTTAAAATCATTATAACCAAAAACTCTACAGAAATACGTTAATACAAATTCATTCGTTTCTTCAAAATCTACTTTTTCCCCAGTTATTTTTTCTATCGAAGTTACTCCCATATCAGTTAAACCACAAGGAATAATTAAACGAAAATGATCTAAAAAAGTATTAACATTAAATGCAAATCCATGCATCGTAACTCCTCGTTTTACCGCTATCCCAATTGCGGTAATTTTTTCAATACCAACAAAGACCCCTATATGATCTGGATAAATTTTCGTTTCGATGTTATATTTTTCCTTCAATAAATCGATAAAGACCTGTTCTAGTTTTTCCACATATGCTTTTACCCCTAATTTATTATCATTTAAACTTATAATAGGATACCCTACAATTTGTCCATCGCCGTGATAAGTGACGTCTCCCCCTCTATTAATTTCAAACAGCTCAACACCATTTTGTTTAAGATACTCTTGTGAAACTAATATATTTGCTTTTGATGCATTTTTTCCAGCTGTTATTACCGGTGGATGCTCTACTAAAATCAAGGTATCTCCAATTTCACCATTTTGCCTTTTCTCTAAAATCTCATACTGAACTTCTAATGCCTTTTTATAGCTACATTTTCCTAGTTTTATAATATTCAGCGTTTTTTCCAAGAATTTTCCCTCCAACTACTTTACTTTTTTTCATTATAACATGATTGAAACTACAATAAAACTACTAGTTAAATTTGTGAAATCAGAAAATAATTTTCGTGATAATTATTGATGATATTTGTATAAAAAACTATGTAAATAAAAATCTATTTCTCTTGTTTTGTGCAAACAAATCCTCCAATTACTCCTTTCTCATATTCACCAAATTACTATATTTAAAAATTGACTTATTTCCATTAATGAAAGTTATTAAAAAGTAATTCATCTAACCATTGCTATTTTACTGTATCAACTTTTCATTATTAGTTATTGCTTATAAGGCTACACACTCAATAACAAAAAGTCTATAGAATGAATATACTATATAGATTTAAATCTATTTGATATGGAGGAATAAAAATGACAACTTTTGGATCTTTCTACGGTATCATCAACATGATTGATAACTTTAATATAGGAACTGGGAATTCAATAGGATGCTATAAATTAGTAACTGTGCAAAACAGAGAGGGAAATGTTGTAAACTTCGTAATAGAACCAACTACTTACTTTGTAGACCATATAATGATGACAGTGGGAGATATGGTAATCGGATATTATGATGCAAATGCTCCTGTTCCTTTTATTTACCCACCACAATTTCGAGCCCTTGTCATATCAAAACTTCTACAAGGGCAAAATGTGAAAGTGGACTATTTTAATGAACAGTTGGTAAGTAGTGATGCTAGTTTGAAATTAAACATTGCTCCATCTACTCAAATAACACTTGAAAATAACCAGGTCTTTACAGGGAATCTTGAAAATCGTAATCTAATTGTAGTTTATGGTGTAACAACAAAGAGCATTCCAGCTCAAACTACGCCATACAAAATTATTGTTATGTGTAAGAAAACATAAAAAAATTACCTGAAATGATTTAACATCTAGATAATAATATATTCTCCCATACTAATCAGTATGAGGGAACATATTATTATCTTTTAATATGCTATTTATATTGTTTTAATTTACTATTTTTTAATCTCTTTAGAGGATTAACAGACTACATAGACACTAATGATTCTTGATATTTCATATCATTCGTTGTACCTGAAATTAGGATATCACTGCCTATCTTAACTATCGGGATGAAAATTGATATATTTACAAGTTAATAAATTTTCGCCTTATTTATACCTTCTCCTAATATCTCCCAATTCTTTACGACGAGAAATGAATTCTTGAACCTGTTCGCTTAACCAAACTTGAAAATGTTCTTTTAGGTGCTCCTTATCAAATCTTGTACTCGCTTCTCCATAGTTCCATTCAATGCCATTCTCGCCTAATATTAAGGTTGCTGTTTGACCGCAAATAGTGCAAATTGCAGTATTTGGTATTGAGAATTTCCATATATCTGACCAACAATTTGGGCATTCTCCTGCTTTAGCTTTTCTCATTTCTCCAAATAAAGACTCACCCATTTCTTTTGCTCTTTCAATCGCACCATCTCTTGTTATTCCTTCACCTGGTAATGCTCCGATAAACATATGACTATCTTTTAGATCAAAACCCATGAACCTTGCGATAGAGTTTAATGCAGATAATGTGTAACCTTCCCAACCTTCAATGCCAGATGTCCCTATAACTACACAAGGTTTATTTCTTAATTCATCTATATGCTGGGCTATAGCTATCATTCTATCTCCGAGTAATTTAACTATTGCTGCAGGTCCTAATATATAACAAGGAGAAGCAATTATGATTCCATCCGCTGCCTTTATTTTTTCTACTAAATAATTTAAGTCATCATCAATATTACATACTTTACTTGTGGATAAACAGGCATAACACCCTTTGCAAGGTTCTAGTTTTAAATCTGCTAATTTTACTAATTCTAATTCATATTCCTCACCTATAGATGACGCTACTTCTTTCGCGATGATTTCTCCATTGGCAAGCTTCCGTTGTGAAGCTATTAAAGCTAAAATTCTCTTCATTCTCTATTACTACCTCCAATTTAATAAATGAACTAATGATATTTTAATTCAATACAGTTCTATCAAAACTTATTCTATTATGCATGAACTTTAATCTATTATTTAACAGTCTTTAGAATCGCTTTATATATTCCATTTATTGTTATTTGATTTGAATAATAAAAAGCTGTTATGTACTATTGTTTTCTATGAATTCTTATATTTCAATTCTAGATTCATTATTTCATTATAAATTACATATCGTTTCATTCAAAAATATTGTCTACCTTCTCTTAATATTATTTATAACGAATGGTAGTTCTAATTAAATCAGCCTTATCTTCATTTTCATTATAAATTTTCAAATTCAATTCACTATTATCATCTTTAGTTACCAAAATAATATCCCCTTCATATAAAATGATGATGTCAGCTGTAGAAATCTCTATTCTTACTTGTCCATTTACACAATATACAGCTTGGAGGTTTTGTGTATATTCCTTATTATAATCAAAAGAAACAATCTTATATTGTTCACTCTCAAGATGAATAGACTCTAATTGACCTTCACAATCTTCATTCATCATCAAATTATAATCGGTCACTTTTCCAAAACTTTTAGTTCTCCAGTTCCCACTGAAGTAATCTTGTTCAAATGATTTCAATACGCTTCTATGATGACCTTCATGATTTAAAATAAGCTCTCCTTCAATAATCATAATTATTCTATTCATATTGGGAAGTGATGTAAATACAGATTCCTCAACCTCAACTATTGCTGAACTCAATCTCCATTTGAAATTACGCTCACTGTATTTGGCGCTCTTTGGAAAAATTGCGAGCTGAGTTGTCGTTCCTCCAGACCAATTTGATACTTGAAGTTGTTCTTTTCTAATTAATTCAATTGTATATGACACTTTATCGCCCTCACTTGAATTTAGTAATGAAAATCTATTTGTTTCATTATCATTATTATACCAAAAAAACACTGATTTTTCAGTGTTAAATCTCACATATTTCCGTTTATACAAAGTTATTTAGAAAGCATATCTGCGGCTTTATGTGAACCTCTAACTAAAGGTTAGCAGTTACAAAACTAAAATCTATTTCAAGTGCTTTTTCCTTGTATCTTTTAAATGTTTCTAGTGTAATACAATCCTTTAATGGGTAATGCTCTTTACTAGGTGGTAAATATTGACCAATTGTTAGAAAGTCACAAATAACTTTTCTTAGATCTTTCATTGTTTGTACTACTTCATTTAATATTTCACCTAATCCTCAAACTCTGGCCTTATACTTATCATATTCTCTAAAGTGACTGCCCTTAATGGCATCAGAATTAAATAATATGTTTGTTTATTTACAATTTTCGGTATTTAGGTCGTTTATAATAAAACCACTTAGTTATTTCACTAAATTTAAATTTACATTAGTCAATAATCTATATTAAATCATATCCTATATTAATTAATATAATAGAGGTGTTCAAAAATGTTATCAAATGAACTATATGTTAAACAATCATTAGAAATTAATTTATTCTTCTTAAGAATTCTTAAAGAACATGCCCTGTTTATGCATGTATCATTTCCAGCTAAAAACGATGAATTAATTAAAGAAGCACAAGACTTTAATTATATATTTAATAATCTTTTAGCTAAGGCTATTCAAATGACAGATGGAGTCATGTATGTTGATAATGATGCAGTTACTCCCTATACACTTGAAGCCGAAAAGGCTACTTCATTTGTGACGGGAGTTCCTATCGATACTAATTTAACTTCAAGTGAATATAAACTTTTCAATCAAAATAGATATATGACTTCTAATTCATTAATTGAAAATGTCAGCACTTTAAATAACGAAGCGCTTCAAGCAGCACAAAGTATTGCTCAATATAAAACAAAAGTTATTAATGGTGTTTTAAGTTGTCAATTATATACCACTAACTATCCTTTGTTACTTGATCATATACGTAGAGAAGCACTATTCTTCATTGATTTATTAACTAAATTACAATATCGTGTAGAAGCAAATGCGATAGAAGAAACACTTAGACAACAGATATTTTGGAATCAAATTATGTCTGAACACGCTAAATTCATTAAAGGTTATCTAGACCCATCTGAAGAAGCATTAATCCTAGTTGCATCGAATTTTGGAAATCAATTTAGCGAATTGAAAAATAAAGCCCTTCAAACTTTACAAAATCCGCATCTATTACCCCAGTTAACTACAGAAACGATAAAATCAACCAAAGAAATTAAAGAATATAAAACTCAAAGTACACAAGGCCTCATTGAATGCAAAATAAAATCCATTATTTTGCCACTACTTTCTGATCATGTATTAAGAGAAGCTACTCATTATCTTAATTTATTAAATAAGATCAAAGTATAATAAATACATATCCACCAGCTAAACTGGTGGCTTTTTTACTTTGACTCAGACAAGATACAAAATGTTTACTATCAAAATACAATTTTCGCTACTCTTATAATTTGAAGAGTATTTTATTCACAGAATACTTTATTAATTAAATAGCATTTACATTATGCTGTTTTCTAAAATTACCATTTTAGTTATCATTGTAAATAGTAGTTTATAAGTCATTGCAACCACCTTTTAATAATTATTTTGTATAATAAAAACAGACAACATACATTTATCTTTTATGTTGCCTTGTATGTTTAGAATTTACATGATAGTTTTAATGATTTTTACTTGTTAGAAATAAATCATACACTCTACTATATTTATATATTTATTTATTCTAATATATCATTTAAAGTCACAAGCGATAAATTATTGTGATGACAGAAATGATTAATTAGCTCTCCAGTTAAACCATTCTTTGAAAAAAGAAAATAATATTTTTCTTTGTAATTAAATAATTGACCACGTCTTAATAGAGGATTCAATATATCTATATCAACTAATTGATTCGTATATTTACATTCGGCAAAAATAGCACAATCTTTGCCTATTGCCATAAAATCTATTTCCTCTTCTTGTTTCTCTTTAGGGTTATTTCCTCACCATTTACCTAATTCATTAAATTCAATAGGCACTTTATCCTCTATATTCATTTTCCATAAATACTGTTTACACATGTCTTCAAATACATATCCCATATAGGTATTTAAACCTGATGCTACTTCGCAATATACACGTCAATAAGACCATTATTTTTGATGAAATTCAATCTTGTCCTAATGCTAGAACAGCCAATTTATGAGGGATTAATTTTTCCAATCCACTAATACTCAGTTTCGATAATGGTGTTAACATCTAAATCACTATCAAATATTTTACGATAAGAAGGATTTCTTTCAAAATTCAATTCAATAAAACTTGAATATTGATGTTTCGCAAATGATTTAATAGATGTTGTTTTACCGACTTGTCTAACTCCTGCTTTTAAAAGTGCCACTTTTGATTTTCGATTTTTCCATTCAAGCATAATTTATCCTCCTAAGAATATTTACACCTTTTTGAAATAGTTTCACCTTATAAAATGCACCTTTTTGAAGTACTTATCATGATTAGTTTTATTCTAATCAACTAGCATAAACCCTGTGGTACATCATTTGTATCTTTAAGAAAAGTATCAAGTAATGATTTAGATTTGAAATATTTATCACATAATAGAGATAAAACTTTAACAATACTTGAACATGATATATATTCATAAAAATGGTTTACCTCCTAAGGTAAACCATTTGACATATTTCTTAATCCAGATTATAAGAACAATATAAACAAAATATTTTAATATGGTTTCTAAACTAAATCGCAGAAGTTGAACCTCTCTTCCCTAAGAACCTTTTCACCAATGGAAAAATTAATTTTCTTTTTAAAATTGGGTCCATCAAATACAAAGGAATGGAATTCACCATTTTCTCCGCAGGGATCAATGTTTTTAGGGAAATCAGCTAATAAATTCCTATCATAAAATCTACCTGCAAAGTGTCCATCTAGAACCTGTGTATCTACGCAGGTAATAATGGATTTAAAGCCGAGATTAATAAAAGTATTAGCAATTTCTAAAGTATCTCTTCCCCATAATGGGAAGATGGCTTCTATTCCAACCTTCACTAAATTTTTCTCCCTATATTTCCTGATATCCTCTAAAAAGATGTCCCCAAATGCCACCTTTCTAACTCCAAGCTTTTTATGCTTATCAATTATCTCTCTCATCTTTTTTTCATATTCTTCATTGGTACTTTCAGGTGTTATATACACCTTTTCAAGATAGCATCCCAAAGATTCAGCTTGCTTCTCAAGTAAAGCTAACCTAACACCATGCATACTCACTCTCTCATACTTATCTGTAATCGTTGTTAATAAGGTGATATCATAATTCCCTTTTTTCATTAATTCATAAAGTGTCAATGCGCTGTCCTTACCGCCACTCCAAGAAAGTATAATTTTTTCCTTCATTTCTTCATCTCCTAAATTTTTAATCTATATTTTAGAGCTAAACTTATAATCAATTCCTATTAGAATTTCATTTTAGATTTTATATAAAAACTAATTATCAAATTTTGACTATTAAAAATCATTATTTTCTTATAAATCCTTCATAACAAACTCTTATCTCTTCATAAACTTTGTTTTTATTCAACTTAAGCCCGTTAAAAGAATTTATCCACATTACACCTATTAGACTATTAGTTATAAACATACCTATGCATTTTTTCACCGTTTCTAATGAAAGCTTCTCTTCAATCATATTATACTTGGTACCTAATTCTTTAATAAGAAAGCTTCTAACTATACCATTTAAAAGTCCGCATTCAACTGGTGGAGTTATTATACAATCCTCCATAATGATAAAAATATTAGAAACACTACCTTCACATAGTAAATTTTCAGTATTGAGAAATATTACCTCATCATAACCTTCTTTTATGGCCGCATCTCTTTCAATGATATTATCCATATAATTAAAACTTTTTAAATACACCATATGACTGTTTGGGTCTCTTTTTAGCTGGCTTAATTTAACTCTAAAGCCCTTATCATAATGATTTTTTGTATACACCAAATCTCTTTTTGTTAACACGATATTTTTATCTGATACCATTATTTTAATAGCACAATTTTCAATTCCTTCAAGCTCTTTTAAAATCATTTCTTTAGAAACTACAGTTTTAATATTTAATTTTATTAGCCCTTCGTTTAGTCTAATTAAATGTTCTTCTAAAAAAACTGGTTTCCTCAAAACTAAAATGGTTTCAAATAATCCTTTTCCAAAATAAAACCCACTATCAAATTCAATTTTTACATCTTTGGAATTTAATAAATTAATTAACATTTAATCCACTCCATTACTTAGTACCCTCATTAATGCCTTTCCTTTATGTAATGTCTCTTCATATTCAAATTCTCGCTCTGATTCACAAGTAATGCCTCCACCTACTCCAAAGTATGCCTTACCTTGTTGCATATGAATAGTTCTTATTACGATGTTTAAATCTACACTTTGATCAAATCCAAGATAACCAATGCATCCCGTGTAAAGATTTCTTCGTATGCCTTCTAATTCTTCAATAATCTCCATGGAACGAATCTTAGGTGACCCTGTGATTGACCCTCCTGGAAAACAAGCCTTTATACAATCAATAGAATTATACTCATTTTTAATCACACCAGTTACATTCGCTACTAAATGATGGACGGTTGAATAAGTTTCTATATTAAAAAGCTCTGTGACTTTAACAGAATGAGGCTTACATACCTTACTTAAATCATTTCTTTCAAGATCTACTATCATGAGAAGCTCTGATTTTTCTTTTTCACTATTTTTAAGTTCTTCTATTAATAAATTATCCTGTGCCTCATCTATTCCTCTTGGTCTTGTGCCTTTAATGGGTCTTGTCTCAACTATTTTATTTGTGATTTTCAAGAATCTTTCTGGTGAAGAACATGCTATTTCAAAGCCTTCTAACTTCATATACGCAGAAAATGGAGCTGGATTTATATGTCTAAAATCCTTATACAACTCATAGGAATCCCCATTAAAATCGCACTGAAATCTTTGCGTTAAATTCATGATATATATGTCCCCAGCTTTTATATAGTTTATCACTTTATCCACTGCTTCTAAATACTTATCTTTGGTGAAATTCGAATTAAATTTATCCATTTTAACAACATCTGTCACTGATTTATATTCAACTTTAACACCATTTTTAATTTTAGCTTTTATATCTTGAATGCTTGTCATATGGTCATGCAATATTCCAATTGCTGATATATATGTTTCTTTTTTTAAATTGTCAATAATAATCAAATTGTCATAAAAATTGTAATACACCCGTGGAATTAAAACATCCTTTACAGCACTTCTAGGTAATTCTTCAATTTCTCTAGCCAAATCATAAGATAAATATCCGATGCCACCACAAGTAAAAGGGATGTCAGTATTATTTTCAATATTATATTTATTCAATATAGCTTGTAAATTATCGAATATATCTCCCTTTACTTGAACTTCATTGATATACACAACCCCATTTTCGTCTTTAATAGTAAGAAAAGGATTGACCCCAATAAAAGAGTACCTTCCTTTATTTTCATTATCTCTTCCACTATCTAAAAATATCGTATTGATTTCATCTTTAAAAAGTGAATATATGTCAAAGGGTTCAAGCATTGTTGCTATTTTTTCCATCATTACTTTCAAGTTATTTTTCTCCCATCTCTTTTCTTAGCGTTATTATATATTCTTGCCTCATTTATAAAATTTTCAAGCATTTCATGTCCATATTCAGTTAATTCTGCCTCTGGGTGGAACTGAACTCCTTCTATGCAGTATTCTTTATGTTTTAGTCCCATAATAACTCCCTCTTTAGTTTTGGCTGTCACATCTAAGGTATTTGGCAAAGTATAAGGTTCTACAACTAAAGAGTGATATCTTGTCGCATTAAAAGGATTTTTAAGCCCATTAAAAATACCTTTCCCATTATGAAACACTTCACTTATCTTTCCATGCATAGGTGCAATTCCCTTGACGATATCCCCACCAAAATATTGTGCGATGACTTGATGCCCAAGACAAATGCCTAATATTGGTATTTCACCTTTAAACGCTTCAATAATTTGAAGACTGATTCCTGCCTCCTTTGGGCTTTTTGGCCCTGGAGAGATTATTATTCCCTCTGGCTTTAGATATTTAATTTCTTCAATTGTAATTTTATCATTTCTATAAATACATACTTTCTGATTTAACTCTTCAAAATACCTTACTAAGTTGTATACAAAAGAATCATAATTATCAATCATTAAAAACATATATTACTCCCTTCAAACTAAAGCTACTATTTTGCATGTATTTTAACCCAAATTATTCATGATACTTTTTAAAACCATGCATCTCATATTTAGAATTCTAAGTTCTATAAGCTTAAATTCATATAATAAGTGAAAAATATTGAAAAAAGTTTTAAATTTTTTATATTTATTTGACAAGAAAGCACTTACAAACGTGATGTTTATAAGATTAGTTTATTAGAAAAATCCTTAATTTTCAATAGGAAGATAAAAATTAAGTTTAAAAAGTAAAGATTTGACCTACAATAAATTTACATTAGGATTCAATTAATATAGTCAAATTAAGTCATAATAGACGAATAGAACCCGAATTAAATTATTCAGGTTCTATTCTATTTTTCCCACAAACAGTTCTTTTGTGTTAAAACTCTATCATTCCATATTTTAAAGTTGTTACTATATACTTCTTAGTCCAGAGATTTTAGCTACGACATCCATCTCCTTTGCAATATTGATATGGAATCATAGCAAATTCCGTGAAGATGAAGTTAGTTTTTGTGAACTGCTATATTGAAACGACTATTTTGCTCCTGTACCCTATATCTTCACTATTTTCAATCTAAAGTTCTAAAATTTTTGTTGCGATATTCTTACAAAATTCACTATCATGCTCCACAAAGAGTAAAGTTGGAGAGTATTCAAGTAGCAACTCTTCTATTTGAATACGAGAGATAATATCAATAAAGTTAAGCGGCTCGTCCCAGATATACAAATGAACTTTCTCGCAAAGACTTTTTGCAATCAGCACTTTTTTCTTTTGACCGTCACTAAAGGTTTCCATATCCTTTTCAAATTGAACTCTGGAAAAATCAAGTTTTCTTAAAATAGATTTAAAAAGGCTTTCATCAATCTCGTTATTTGTTGAATAATCGGTTAGATTCCCCTGAAGATGCGATGTGTCCTGGGAAACATAGGATATTTTTAACTGACTACCTTTCTTAATAGTGCCTGTATAGTTTATATCTAATTCACAAATTAGTTTAATTATGCTAGATTTTCCAGAACCATTTTTACCTATAAGAGCAATTCGGTCACCTTGTTCAATAGTGAAATTGACATCTTTACAAACCATCTTATCATCATAAAAAATTGAAACATTTTCAAATTCAACAAGTAGGTTCTTATGATATGCAAGTTGTGAAATATTCAGGCTGTCAGAACTTTCAATATTTTTGAGAAGTTTAGACTTTTCATCAATAGCAGTTTGTTGTCTTTTTTCAATTGACTTGGAGCGTTTCATCATTTTAGCTGCTTTATGTCCAACATAACCTTTATCCAGTTTAGAACCGGAATTTGTTGTTCCATTTTTTGTTTTTTCCACTAGGTGTGACCAACCGCTTGCACGTTTGGCAGATTTTGACAAGCGATTAATATCTTTTTTTAACTTTTCGTTTTCTGCAAATTCAAAGCTGTCCTTTCTTTTTTTATTTTCCCACCAACAAGAAAAATTACCTTTTTGTATTTCTATATTTGTTTTATTGATTGAAAGAATATGATCAACACAGTTATCAAGAAATGCCCTATCATGAGATACTAGAATAAAACCTCTTTTTTTATTGAGATAATCAGTGACAAGTTTTCTGGCGCTCATATCAAGGTGATTAGTTGGCTCATCAATCAACAGAAAACTATTTTCCTTCAGAAATAAAGTAGCGAGCAAAACTTTCGTTTGCTCTCCGTTAGATAATGAATCAAAAGGACGGTATAAAATATCTTCTGAAACTTCAAGTAATGATAGTTCACACATCAATTTCCAATGAAGATAATCTGGGTAAATCCCACTAATTACATCAATAGTATTCTTTTCTTTATTTAATACATTAAAAGGAAAATATTCAAAACTGACACTAGCTGATATATTACCGCTGTATTCATATTTACCAAGCAATAAATTAAGAAACGTTGACTTACCTCTTCCATTTCTTCCTGTAAACCCTAATTTCCAATCGGTATTTATTTGAAAACTAACATTTTCAAATATATTATCATAACTTCCTTCATAGCTGAAGGTCAGGTTTGTAACGTTTATTAAAGACATAAATTAAATCCTCCTATATAAAAAAATTATGAGCTGCAAGAAAGTTAATTCATGCAGCTCATAAATACATTTAAGCCAAACCTGTGTTAGGTGTGACCAGGATATATTGTCTGAGCGAGAAAAATAGTAACTTTCTTGCATTTGCACAACAAAACAAGCGGTATTTTCCGCTCAATAATTTTATTATGCTTTCTAAAATTAGCAAGAAAAACTATTCATCTTTCCAACTCCAATCATTATATTTTTAATTATTATATCATACTCATTTTTAAAATCAACTAAGTCTAGGAAAAACCAATCAAATCCTATAGATCTACTAACAAATAGGTAGCATTTACCAAAAAGAACATGCCTATAAATTGAAAGCAGATATTTTGCAATTAATGCAGTAGTTCTAATGATGCTTATGTTCTTTCAAATTAATTTGAAAACAAATCTTTTTCTCTTAATATCAGAATATGATACCCTTTCTTTATCATATCATTTGCTTTTTTAACTTTTTCACCATAATTGCCATATGCCCAATCTTTTGACCCCTCACCACCAACAATCAAAAAATCAGTTTTTTTAGTTACATTTGGAGCACAGATCCCATTCTTACATTCAATATATTTGGAAACTTCATTTTTAGATCCAAATTTGAACTCTCCACTTAAACAAAAGATAGTATTTTCAAAACGAACCAAATTTTCTTTCGTTTCTTTAATCGGGTTAATTATATTATCAAACAAATTAAATATTTCAGTTTTTTCATCTTGTGTTAATATACCATCTTCTAATACCTTATTAACCATAGGAAAAATCTCATTGAATGGATAGAAACCTTTTAAATGATCGTTTTCATATAACCACTTTTGAAGTGATTCAATTTCATCTTTATCAACATTGTTATCAATTATTATCCCTTGCATAAACCCTAATAAAACTTGTGCTCCTAGGGTTGACTCACTATACAATGATGATGAACTAAATGCATCCATCAATTCTAATAAAATATTCTGTTCATCAAGAGTAATAAAATTATCAGATAAAACATCATCTAATGTACTGATTATTTCATTAAATGGATCACTATCTTTATATTTATCGTTTTCTATTACCCATTCTTTAAGTTTTTTTATTTCTAATCCAACCACTTTTTTATTAGCAACGATCCCTCTTATTAAACCGTAAAGTGTATTGATTGATTTTCTTAAAAGTGGCTCTGTCATTCTTATTTTATATTCATAATCATGCTCATTTGCTTCCCGTTTGTTAATTTCGTTTGTAATTTTAAAATCATATTGATTTCTTATTTCTTGAAATATTTGATAACATGAGAAAGCGTCATCTAAAGCATTATGATGATTACCCATAGCAATGTTGTAAAATTTACACAAATCAGACAAACCATATTTATTATCAACAACAAATGCAGGAATATATTTCTTAGCTAAGTCTTTTGTACATATATAATAAAAAATAGGAACATCTAATTTGTATCTAACTAAATTCTTTATTAAGTAACTCAAATCAGCACCTAATGCATTATGAGCAATAACAATACTATTAGTGAAATACTTACTAATAGATGACCACACTTCATTAAATTTTTTTTCATTCGCAACATCTTCTTTTGTTATATGATGTATACTAATACATCTTTGATCAAAATCATCATTAGGATTTACCATGACATTCATTTTGTTAATATTTAATCCATCAATATTAACTATCCCAATTTGACATATCGACGAATTTTTAGTGTTAGCAATTTCAATATCAAAAAAAGTTAAATTTTTATTCAAAATTTTTTCCCCCTTTTAAATTATTTATATATTTTAACGATATAAATTATTATTTATACAAATTGAATTGATTTTATTTGGCCTTATCATAAATATTAACAGGATGAGTACACCATTCATATTCGCCATCATATTTAATTGTATACTTACAGTCAGAGCAATTTTTATGATAGTAGCTATTAGATAACGGACATTTAATATTACTAGTAAAACCATGTTTATACATGAATCTTATTTTTTTTGCTTGGTCAAATTTTCTACCAGCCTTTGCGTTATAAATCCACACTTTTTTTGATGATTTGCCAGTAAGTGTTTCTTTTAGTTTTTCTAAATCATATAGATTTACTTCATTTAAATCAATTTAATATAGTTCATGCTTTTATAAAACTTTCTTTTTCTTCATATCAACTGAATGTGATACTTTAATTTTTATCAATAGGATATGAATCTTGCTTACAATCTGTAAATCGGGAATAATGAATTCTCCATCACCAAAAGTTATTCTTTTTTCTACAAAAACCTCATCAATTTCTACTACTTTTTTTCAAACAAATTATTTCCATAATAGGTAATTGATGATCCAACATAAGGATTATATTCTGCTTTTCCTATATCTCCACATGAAATATCAACTTTAGGTATATATATTTGTTTGACTTTTAAATGCAGTGAAGATTCTAATCCTCCTGAACAACTAAAAAATTAAGATGAGCACAATGATGATGAATTCTCACATTTCTTTTTTTTGCTATAAGTGACCTACCACATAATATCCAGAAATAATCGCAGGCTTCTCTATTAGTTACTTGTGAAATATGAACTAGTCGATTGGTATCTATATCTATTCCAAAGAAAATCATACTGTCTGTTATCATGCTTGCGTTCTCTTCTTTATTACTTATTGACATCAAAAGCCATCTCTAACTTTATATATTTTCACTACAAAACTGTTCATTCAAATCATCGAGCAATTTTATCTCTTTATTAGCAACTGATATTTTACACAAATTAAAACTTTTTATAATTTCTGTGCATATATACAGTATTGTTTTTGTTAACTTAACACACATTTTAAGATCAATTACTTCATAATCCCAATACTTTGGTAAATCCTTGATATAAGCCGTGTAAAACTCAGTTTTAATTTTACCGATATTTTCATATTCTTTTATAGACAATATTCCACTTAGATAAAGTTGTAATTTAGGTAATTTATTAAGATCCTGTATAAGACCATCTATTCTGTAATTGTTGATATTTAAGAGAGTATCTATTTGAATTTTCTCATGCATTGTGGCATTCAAATGGTCAATAGATGCTACTTTTTCCAGAAATACTGCATATTTTGATTCATCATCATATAGTCCACTTAACCAATTATTATGCTTGTAATAAACAAAAAGGAACTCATTCATCCTGTCAAGTATATCAATGTAAGTATCTTCTGCAACATAAAAAATATCAGCTAAAAACAATTTTATATCAATCATTTTTTTCTTTTCCTTATCTCTTTTAAGTTGCTCTTCAATTAAAATAGACACAAATAAAGACGTAAGCAATCCTATACCTATCCCTGATAGAATATTACTCCAATTACCGCATGCAAAGAAGGAAGCAAATATTAAACCACTCCCTACAACTCCAATGATTATATATACAAGGATGTTCCATTGATTAGTTTTTTTATTCGTTTTTTTCATCGTATGAGTTCTCTTTCTAATAATTTTTAATTCTACTGCATGCGACATATTGAGTCTATATACCCCTTGCATAGAATGTAAATCTATATCTATTCTGCTAATCCTCGTTTCAAAATTATAATCATTATCCTCTTATTCACAATCAATATTAATTCTTACATTACGAATTATTCCAGCTCCAAGTATCCTTCTTACTTACATCTTTCTATTAATTTGTAAAGTAAGAGAGACATCTAATTTGTGCATTGCAAAATTGTCAACTGAAAAAATAAAAACTCATTTATAAAAAATATAATTATCTTAAGTATAACAAAAAAGCACTGATATTTCAGTACTTTTTCTAGATATTTCTACTAAATGATACTCATTCATAAATTATTTAGCAATTATCCAAATTCGTAATAAAATTAATAAGGGTAGAAGCAATGAATATCCACCATATTGGAACCAATTCATGAAGATGATGAATAAATATATAGATGGAAAATATAAATAAAAGAAGGTTGCAAATCTAGATAAATCTTTTCATACTTTACACGTGAAAATATAATTCTAAAGAATACTTGTAATCTACCTATACAGTTTCTTATTGGAGTCACTTCACCTATTAGTGGTTGATATATTGTGTTTTTTCTTTCAATAGATATAACACAGATTTCTTTTTCCCCTTAAAATACCCTACTAAACCTCCAATTACAATTAGTGGGTTGCCTGACAAAATATACTCGAGAACAATCTCCAAATTTATTACACCCACTGATCATTAAACTCTTTTAGCTACTATTTACTTCACATTAGTTATTATGAAATGTATCATTTAAGCCATGAAAAATATTTACTAATGTTGGATTAATTTATTTATACCTCATTCTTCGCTAAAGTTAGTTAATAATGAAAGTGAAATAATTGAAAATGATTAGTAAACACGTAACAAAATTTAAAAAATAACTTAATCCACATAATACAATTTTTATTCCACTTCCTCACCCTCATCTGGAATATCGTCCTCATCATTTTCTAAATCAAATGAATAACCATCTAAACTTAAGGATTGTCTATATTGTTCTGCCAGCATAGTTCTTTTATATTCTGCGGTCGGTTCAAAACTATAAACAATATTCTCCAAATCATCTAAAGATATCTTAAAAAATTCTTTGCGTAAGTTTACCTTATTCACTCGTTTTCCACTTAATTCTTTATGAATATTATTCTCTAAATTAACCGCATCATTCGAAAAAACCATACTATGAACATCAAATGGAAATGGTACAGAAGCGCTTCCTAGTTCATCTATTCTATCTTGTGGTTCTAATCTTCTCGTCATGCCTATTTTGAACACATCTTCCCCAAATGAACCAAGATTACTGATAACATAAACATATCCTGCTTTCCCGTTTTGTAATTTAGTAATTTCTACTTTCTTTGTCTCTACTGTTTCTAATAATCCTTCCAGTTCTTTAATTCTGTTGAACAATGCATTTTGTTTTTCTAAATCTTCTGATTTTTCTATTAATCCCTTCAATGAGTCTATCTCGTTTTTATATTTCGATTCTTCTTTAACTATTTGTTCATGTTGTTGTTCCAATAATTTTCTTTCTTGAGCTTCTTGTTTCATCTGCTCTCTTAGAGCTCTTTGTTCTTCTTTAATCTTTTCTTTTCTAACATAATATTCATATTCAATCTCAACAGCATGTAAATATAAATATTCAATTTGCCCAATAAATTTTTTAATTGTTGGGGCAATACTTTGATTTCCCTCTGTCGCAATAGTGAAATATTTTGATGTAACCTTTTTTACGTTATCTTTAGCATCATCCAACTTACCATATTTTAATTCATATAAAATATTTTGTAATTCTGCTTTTAAAGCTATAACCATTAATTGATATAATGTATTATTGACTTTAGTTGAATATCTTCCCTTATATTGTTTCAAATATTTTTTCTATATCTTTTTTATTCGCATTAAATTGTTTTCTTAAATCTTTAACATCCATATTATGTAGATGTAAAACAACTGTAGGTGAAAATATAGTTGCTAATTCAGCATCTACATCTATAAAAGTTTCGCTATCCCAATTAACACAGTATTTTATACTCTTATACATGTTTTTTATTTTTTCGATTTTTTTATGATTGGTTTTTATTATATCTTGTGTTTTTACTGATTCTTCCATTAATACATTAAGTATCTGATTTTCATCATCGACTTTGCTAAGTATTTGTTTTAAAGTATCGTTTTTATATTGAATTTGATTGTCTATTTGCTTTAGCGCTATCTTCTGAGTATCTTCAATCAATTTTTGTTTATCTTTCAACTTATTTTCTAAATTGACTAGATTCTCTGATGTTATTTTTTCCATTTTTTCAATTCGATATAATCGTGTACAATCTTTACAAACATCCCCCTCATTTAATTTTAAAAACAATCCCTTTTTCCCACAATTTTTGCACTTTGCCATATATCAATTCCAGCCTTCCCTATAATATAATAATTATAACACAATTTTTGCAATTATTTAAAAACAAATAAAATAACTAAGAGGATGAATATACCTAGAAAATATATAATATTGAACGAAATTTATTACGCTTATAATCTAAGTAAGATTTTTTTCTCTACAATAAAATATCTAGTTTGTGAATTTCTAGTTTTCATTATTTTCATAATATATTCATATTCATCAAAAAAATTATTATTAGGATCTTTTACTAAAAGTTTACGACCAATTCTTAATTTGCCTTTTTTTCGTATTCACCATTATCCTTTCTGCTTTTTCATCCTCATAAGAAGCATTTTTTCCTTACTTCAGTTAAGCAACAGTCTATTTCTTAGTTATTATTTCCCTTAACCTCATAGTTACTTTTTTCTTCCTCGCCACTCTCATTTGTTTTTAGTCTAATTAGAGGGATATTATATTTGTCTAATATCCCATTTTTCATTTCATCTCTTTTTAACTGTACTGCATTACGTTCGTGGAATGCATATCCATCCATTTCAATTACTAAAAATGGAGTTTTGTCAACCCTACTATATATGAGGAAATCAGTGTGAGTTAATGAGTTCATAGCAAATTTATATTCAGCATCATTTAATCTACATGGATATTTAATAACATCCTTAATGGTTGATGTGAAATTTTATCAAGACTATAAATTCATCAGTTTTTAATACTTTTTCAATAATGGTATTAATCAAATTTCAGATTGGAATTCTGAAACTTTTTTTATATTTGTAAATCGGAAATTAATTTTTCCGAATAATTAGTATATAATAAGTCAAATGCGGAATAAATTTGACTATCTATTACCTCAAAATTATTATATTTTATATATCTAATTAAGTCTCCAATATTAGTTCCAACTTGATCTAAAATCCATTCGCTACTACAACATATAATTTAGTGATTGCACGTGAAACCGCAACATTGATTAAATTAGGATTATCAATAAATCATTAACTTCATAAGCAACAGTTGATAAAATGATGACATCCTTTTCTCCGACCTTGAAATTTGTGCACTGTATCTACTTCAACATTATGTTGACTAATTAATTTTTGCAACTCTTCAGATGGTTTCTATAAGGAGATATAATCCCTATTTTTCATTTGTGTTTAAAGTAGGTAAAATCTCTTTTTTGTATCACATCAATTTGTCTTTGATTATAATTGTCTCTTGCATGATTTCCCTCTACTGTCACATATAAGGTAAAAGGATTATCAACTGTTTAAATTTTTGACAAATAATTAATTCATTATTATAATACTTTTGATTGCAAAAATCGAAATTTGAGGATGACAGCGATAATGTACTTTAAGAGTCTTAGGAACATCCACAAATAGGTTCATAATAGGAGAAAGCGAACTATTTTTAGTATGTTATATGAATTATCTAACTTATATTCATTAAAGATTACATTAAGTATATTTATTGAGTTTGTGGGAATGATATTTGGTAATTGTTTAATATCTCCTACTATTACGGCATTCTTAGCACAAGATAAAGCAAGATTTCCTGTAACTAAATCAACTTGTGAGGCTTCATCAATTATTAAATAATCAAATTGATAATTCTGTTTAACACAATTTCTAAGAGAATATGTCGTAGTAAGTATGACAGGATATTCCTCAATAAATGAATCAAAATCTTTCCAAATTGTTGTGATATCGAATACTTTTCTCTTTCTATTTATTTTATAACGACTAGCTATAGTATTCCTTAAATATATCCATTCGAATAATCCGCATATTTGCTAATTTTACTTTCAAAACTATAATTTTTTAATTTTCTATTTAAATTATTTTGTTCATTTTTTAATTCATCATTGCGCTTCTCATAATATTTTTTTTGTAAATATGTTATAATATCAAACGAATTATTTGCAAATAATTTGAAGTTTAATATTTTATATTTAAAGAAACACTTCATTTTAAATATAAAATTTACATTGTCCTTTTTACTTAACAGATTCTCAAAATCCATCAGTAAATCTAGAATTCTATTTGAATTCAAATGTGTTATTTTTCTTAAATAAATTTATTTTATCAAGAGCTTTCTCTCTTGCACTTGAACTAGAAATGTCATTTCCTTCATCATCAATCATATTCTCAAAATCACGATTATTAATATAATCAGCTAAGTTATTGATATAAATCCTCTTTATCAACAAAGGAAACATTGTTCCGTTTAAAAAAATCGTGAAACAACCATGACGATTTCTGCATGTACTCGGCTATTCTCTCCAGCGAATACTTGAAAGAACTTATAATCAATTGCATCAAAAACATTTCTCACATCGTTGCCTCCTTTCTTGATTGTTATTGTTTCAAATCTTTTACAATTCGAAATGTCAAATTTAGACTTTTGAATATTAATACAATAATAATTATTACAGTTGACATTATGACTTTTGAAAAAAATTATAAGTCTAGATTTGTTAATTTAATTATTCAATATTTTGCTACATATACTTTTTACTATATCTTTTAAAAGTATGATTCTTAAATAAAAGGATTGTATTCTCATTAACGTTTTCGCTACACTCTGAAGCATCAGTAAAAATAACGATGTTTACTCCTCCTTTGTTTTTAGAACTTTTATATAAAATACCATCAATTTTAACTCCTTTATCTGTTTTATACACATGTCTTAAATATTCAGTGACAATTTGTGTTGGTATATACTCAATATTATAGTACTCAGAAATTGGTCTAGAGATATCATTCGAAAAGTAAGTTAAAAAGATATATGCGGCTCGCATTTTTCTTTTTTCTACATTAAATACAGGAATTTTTTCGAACTTAAATTTTGAAGAGATCGAGTCTTGATATAAATTTCAGGGATAAATACTTGGAATCAACAGAGTTTCTCCTAAAAAACCGCCTTCAGAACTATCATATCCTAAAACATCATTTGCATCTTCATATTCTACACTAATACCACTAGCTATTTCACTAACAAGTTCTTCCATATCGATGGATAATTTATTATGACCACAATAGTTACATTCTTGCCGACTACCATTTTTTCTAATGTAACGTTTTAAATCTATATTACCAACACAAACGTAACAAATTAAGTTGTTTTCAGCATCCATAATTCACCTTAAATACTTGAAAACACACTATTTAACGACTTAAAGAAAGGTACGAAAACCATATGAAATAATATTAGAAGTTTTAGGGGATAAGAAAATCCCATTCATTGCATATTTATTGCTGCCATACGCATCCGATGTTGTGTGATTCTCATAAGTCTGTTCTCAATCATATAATTCGTTGATATATACGTCTTTGTCGTATATAATTTTATAGTTTCGGAATAGATTATTTTTAATCTACTGATAACACCTTCACTTTATCTAATTCCACGTTAAAAATATTTATTTGTTTCGCAAATTTTTCATAACAAATATAAAAATAATCAATATCAATACTTATACCTATAGGTAGTGTAATTGAACTTAATTCTACTCTAAAGAAAGTATCAATTGAAGAAGATAAAAAATATGAAATAAAATGGGTTAAAGGAATACTTTTTACAAGTTAGCCTCTTATGATGAAATAAATTATGTAATGAAATCCATATTCTTTGTTATTATGGTCATAATGTTATAATTATTATCTTTGCAGCATTTTTTTATCACAATTTCTACCGAATGTCTGCATAAAAAAATGAAAGGGAAACATAAATAATCTCTATCCGCAAAAATTAAATTTTCAGTCATGGAGGGATTCATAAATATTATTTATAGCCAATTTATATACTTTTTCATACTTATGACATACTAATTTATCGTGAATTAGTATAAGTATTTTCATTATACATAACCAGCGAGTATTATCAATATCATTTGAAGTTTTGATTAAATCATTAACTTTTTCATCAAAAATAATTTTTTCTTTTCGCATCTATATTCCTTATTTAAACAAAAAATCTGCTTTTTAAGTTACATTTGAAACATGAATGTCAATTTTATTTTTGACTTTATTTTTTTTTGGAAATTACATTTTTTAATCCATACTTTAACTCTCCTCTCGAATAAAAGGTAATATTTTCATACGGAATCAGATTTTCCTTAGTTTCTTTAATCTGTTAAATTATGCTATCAAACAAATGAAATATTTTCATTTACTTCATCTTGTGTTAATATACCATCTTCTAATCCTTATTAAACATTGAAAAAATCTCATTGAAAGGATAGTATATCTATTAAATGATTGTTTTCATATAACCACTTTTGAAGAGATTCAATTTCATCTTTATCAACATTATTATCAGCTATCATTCCTTGCATAAATCCTAATAACACTTTTGTACCTTAGGGTTAACTCACTATATAATGTTGATTAACTAAATGCATCCAGCAATTCCAATATGTTATTCTGTTCATCCAGAGTAATAAAAACTATCTGCTAAAACATCCTTCAATGCACTGATTTATCTACTAAATGGAGCGTTACCTTTATATATATATCATTTTTTCAGCATATATTACAAATTCGACATTATTACCACGCACATCGTAGTGTTTTATATTACTTAGTTTCCAATTAAATATAAGCATCCTCTTCTAGTCTTACTGTCTAAAGAACCCTAAATAAAATTTTTCCTGTTCGAGAGGCTTCTTGTTTTTTCCTATTGATGAGGTCAACTAATGAAACCCTATTTTCAAGTACCATCATCAGATCAATTGAATCACAAAGAATAATCTCATTCGAATCTTTTGTATCTAGTTCAGAGCTACTATATCCATTTATTGAAATATAGAATCCCAAAGTAGTCTTCAATTTACTTAGAACTTTCCCGACAAATGAATTTATGTCTGACATATTTACAGGAACTTTTTGCCATTTTGCTTCGAGTCAGGTATTCAACAGAGTCCAAAGTGAATGCTCCATCAATTTGCTCACCCTCAATTTTAAATGGTCCTTTCAAATCTATGTCAAAGAGTTTAAATAACTCTTTCAAAAACTTCTCGAACTGATATCCTCTATTTTGATGATCTTGCATCAATGCAAGTGTTGAATACTGTCGTTTCATTTCATTTCAGTTTTAATATAAAATCTGTTTTCTTTTTCTTGTTGATCTCGACTTTCGATTTTTCTATTTTCAACTTCCGACTTTTCCATAAGAATTTTCGAATAACCGATAAAGGATTCTCTTAGTATTCTGACACTTTCTTTCGCCTGTTTTTCTTTCTTTTTTCCTTCATCCCAGATTAACAGGTGAGTGAAATCCGTCATCTCGCATACAGAAACAATTAAACTAATCAAATCTTCTTGAAACAAGTCTTCTCTATTTTGAAGTCGACTAATGACATGTGCTACATTATCTATTTTTTTGTTTGACCAATCAACATCCTTTATTACATATTCCGTATTTTTTTGAATCGAACCTTAATAAAAATGTCTTTAAATCGGCTTTTCTCCAATAGATTAGTGTTAATGCATTTTTCAAAGCGACAATAGCACTTGGATTTATTTTTTTTCTCATGAAATTACCCCCTCATTTGAATGAATCAGTTTTTCAGGTTTAATCATTCGCTTTCCATTTCAAATTTAACATAAGTATTCTAAACTTCAGAGTGTTTTCAATCCCACTAAATTTTATTATATTCACTCTCTCTAAGTTTCTCATCTTTTTCGTCACCTTTCGATTCAGTATCAAAATACAGTTTATCTTCTTTATTTGTTGAATAACACCATTCTCGTCAGGATAATAATTACCAAATGGAATATCTACTAAAAACTGTTTTGGATGTTTTGCGTAAAAAAGCACATCTTTAACCGATTCAGAAATCTCAGCAATTTTTATTCCAATCGCTATTAAAAGTAAAATATCTATTTCCATTGTATCCCATTATTATATAGTTTATTAACTATACAATTTCAACAATTAAAATAGCTTTGTCATTAATTATTTTAATATCTAATGGTATTTTTATCTCCATTATTTTTATCTTCTTCTTATATATTCATAAGCTTTTGCTTTAGGTAGTTCTATTTTAATATCATTAATAATTGTTGGTTTATATGATTCATTTTCTTTTATTTTAGAAAGTTCTGAATCTAGCTCCTCTTTATTTAAATCTCGAAATTCAATTTGAATATCATCATAATAAATTTTAAAATATCTACTGTCAAAATATAAAGAATAGCGTGAATTAACTTCTCCTAATATAGTAATATCTTTATTGCGATTTTCATTTTTATTGTTATTTGTACTAGTTAAATAATTATAATATCTTTTATTTCTCAACGAGGTAATTGAATTGTTAATAATTATATTTTTACTTTATTTATCTTTTCTACCTCTTCATAAATAGCAGTTCCAAAATTATCATCTCTATAATTAACAGTTATTTTTTTAATATTTGAATTTAATAATCTCTTAAGTATTCTTTCATGTAATAACTCATAAATATTACTTGAGTATACCTTCCCATCGTTGATTACATCCAGTGATAAAGAAAATATAGGCATTTTCACATGTAATAGATACTCAATATTCATTGTATCAGTTTTAAATTTTTCTCCATACTTAAAATATGGATTTTGTAAGCAATATTCTATTATTGAGTTTTTTAGAATATTTTTATTCTCCAATATCTTTTTTTCATCTTTTTCATATCTTGTTATTTCATCAAATTCAAGTTTCATATATATCGCTTGTATCTCTTCAATAAACGTATTGATTGCATAATTACTTCTATCATGGTCCAATTCTAACCATTCAACAAATATATCCAAATTTTTTTTGTAATTGTTCTTTAATTCGACATCATTAAAAAATAGTAAGAAACGGAAAATATTATCTTTATTAAATATAGTCGTGTTATCATAAATATCGTTTCCTTCTAGCAGAAAATAACAACAAAAGATAAAGAATTCATTTATAACATTATCCATCGTCATCAATTTAAAATCATAACTGTGAATTTCCCATCCATTATCTAAATATTCTTTTACATTATAATAACAATTCCATCCATCATTTAAGGCATTCTTGTAAATTTCTATTAGGTTTATGTTTTTATTTGTAAGTTTGATGTATTGTCTATATATACCTCTATCTACTTCATCAACTAAATTTTCTTTAAAGGAAAGATAATATAAATAAACGGCTATTGATACTATTTCACAATTAAAATTAATACTATTAGAGTAATTATTTATTTGTGAATTTATTATAGATATTATCCTGCTATAATTATTTTTATCTTTTTTGTCTATAAGTATTTTAATCAAAAGTAGTACTGACTTTTTATATGCATCTATTTTTATCGACTTATTCTCGTTGGAAATATAAAATTTTAAGTTAATAATATTATCAATTAAATTTTTTAACAGGTTCTCCTTTTCTTTTTCACTGATTTTTCCATTTTCAAAAATACTGCTATATAGCCATGTGCAAATTAAGGATATATTATCTGATTTTCCTATCCAATTTTCTTCACTCATATCTACTATGAGAAAATATAAAATAGAATTAAACTTTATTATAATTTCCGTTGATATGAAATCTTTCTCTTTGAATTTACTAATCCAAATTAAAATTGGTTTTATAATATTGATATGATATTGATTGCCGATGCTTTTTTTGCTATTTACTTCATGAACTATCTTATATATCTGAACGATATAATCAAACATTTTTTCTTCATAATCGTTTTCCATCATTAAAATCGCTATTTGTTCTATACCTATAACTATTTCATTAATTGTTTTTGACTGATGAGGTTTTTCACTTGCTATTATACTTTCTTTTAGTATTTCTTTGAATAGTAATATATTTTCATTTAATTCCATCAATTTTTTATTATAAATTAATTCTAAACTATGATTGTATAGATTGTTTATGTATTTATTCATCTTTGTTACCTTCTTTCTTAAAGGTATCATTTTCATTTTTAATTTCGGAAAGTAAATTAACTAATAAATGTTTTTGTATTACTTGTTTTGTTTCAAAATGCGAGATTATATATTTTATATTAAAATGTACCATAAAGATTACCATAAAAATACTACAGATAAATAAAAATATAGCGCTAGCAAGCATCATATTTATTACGAATATATACATTATTATAATTAGGAATAAACTAATAATAATTTCATCCCAATAATTGATATTAATTACTTTCCCTTTGCCAATACTTACAAAGTCTATAATTTTTAGTCCAAAATATTTTACATCATAAACTGTTACAAATATGCTTAACAAAGCAATTATTAATGTAACTGTCATTCCTTGTATTTGCCAAATGGTATTCAATAATGTCAGCTTATCACTAGTAGTTATATCAATCGGCAGAATATTAAGTTTATTCCATAAAAAATTAATTCCAAATCCGCAAAGAATGATTAATAAGATATAGATTGTAATAGAGTACCCATTAAGAAATTTTTCTTTTTTAATATTAGATTTAAATTTAAGCATACCAATGATTTTCTTAAAATTATCGTTGCCTTTTCTAACTCTCTTATTTTCTAATTCTTGTACTTGTTTAATATAGATATTTTTTTCAAAAGATTCAGTCTCACTTTTAGATAGATGAATTGTTTGGTCCACTAGTAATACAACCCAAAAGTAATTTACAATATCGCCTTCAAACCCTAAATGATAAAGTCCTTCTGTATTTCCATTTATATTTGATACCAGTATGGTGAATAAAACAATTAGAACTGATACATTCATATTAGTTCTATTAAAAAATAGTTTATTATTTCTTTTAATTATTACATTTAACATATCAGGTAAATAAGCAGTGAAAATAAATATTGAAGTTAAAATAAATAGTTGTAACCCTAAATTAAATTGCCATTTGGTGTTTATTGATATAAATAAATTCGCAAAGGAATGAAAAAATATAAAGTATAAAATAAATTGTACTATATATAATATTATTCTGTATACTAACTTTTCTAATCTAAAAAAACCATAAAATCGATTGTAATTAAAACCAATAATTAAGGTTAATATCATATATGCGATGATATATATTATACAAAAGATGTTAGAATTTATATAATCCATGCTCTACCCCCACAATCCTTGTATTCATTAATAAATTATTATCAACTTTTAATGTTTTAACAAAATTCCTTCAATCTCATTTGTTTAAATTTAGAATAAAATAATAATAATATTTATTGACATTATATCATATATTTCAACAGATTTAGTACATTTTATAGGATAAAGGACACAAATTCCTTCAATAACTAGATTTGTTCCCTTTTTTACTTATTTAATTGTACTTGAATAAAATCTGTAAATCAGAAATATTATTTTGTGAAATAATGACAACCATTTCTGATTTAACTAATTCGTATGAAATAAAATTAATTTATTTTTCTTAATTTATATTATTATAACTTGTGGTTAGGGAATGATTTACTTCTTGCATTCTTGCTATTGAATTTGTATATACTTCTACAAATCATTTACTAAGTATTAATGAATCAATATAATTCTTAACTTCTTCATACTGAAGACTCGTTCTTGACTTACTAATTCCTGATGTTACATCAAAATCTCCGCTCAATTTTTTAGCAAATACGATTTAGCCGATATAATATTTAGAATAATCATATATTCCTTTTGAATCTGAGAACTCACTTTCTATATCCACAAATGCTATAGATACGTGTTCTGTGGCTTTTCAACAATATTCACTATGATAATCTGGAATAGTGAAAAAAATTTCTTGAGAAAATCAGTAAGCAAAGAAAAATAGATACTGCTGAAAATGTCTCAATATATTGCATCTTTAAACATTAACTTTCTTCGGTAATTATACTATCTAAAACGTTAATAGTTTGATTTTCATTCTATGTACCTACTAGTTAATACATTTATTGAGTAATGATCTTTTTTTTATTAATTTTTCCGATGAATTTCATGATTCTCATATCCTTTTTACTTGCTGAATTTCCAATTGGTTCATCAGCTAATATAATATTTGGGATTAGGCTCTTGCGATTTTTAATCTTTGCTCTGTTCTCCAGATAATTCATTTGTGAGCCATCTTCTGATAATCAAATCTATTGTAAGTTTTTATTTCAAACCTATTTCATTATGTTCAACAGTCATTAAACCAGTCAATACACACGGGGAATGAGTAGGTTCAGCTAAAAATGTACATTATCTTTAAATATTTTTTAAACCAAAAGTGAGCCCCCTAGACATCCACAAACTCCGCAAGGAAGATATACAAAAAGTTGATGTTTATCATCAACTTTTATACTTAAATTATCTAATTATTTCTTTAAAGCGAAATACCGACTTTAGAATTAACAACATCAATGTACTTACTGAAATTTTAAACAGTGTGGTATTTAGATACTTTTTCTAGATAACTAAATTGATATTATTATTTAATCAAAAATAATTTATATGCTAAATACGCTTCATAAACATCAGCTTTTGAAACAATCTCCATAGGAGCATGCATATTTAGGACAGCTACACCTGCATCCAAGACATTCATATTATATTTTCCTAAAATGTAAGCAATTGTTCCGCCGCCGCCTTGATCAACACGACCAAGTTCACTTGTTTGATAATGGATATTTTCATTATCTAAAATATTTCTTATCCATGCGATATATTCAGGGTTTGCGTCATTACTTCCACTTTTTCCTTTAGAACCTGTATATTTATTAAATACAATTCCTCTACCGAAATAAGCAGCATTTTTTTCATCATTAACTGATGGAAATAGTGGATCAAAACCAGCACTTACATCGCTTGATAACATCTTACAATTTGTTAAAGTGTGTTTTAAGTCTATATAAGAGGTTTTACCCGCTAAAAACAATAATTCAGCAATTATATTTTCAAAAAATAATGATTCAGCTCCGGTTGCGCCAACACTACCAATTTCCTCTTTGTCGACTAAAATACAACAAGTCGTATATTCACAACTGTCAATATCTAATATAGCTTTTAAAGATGTATAAGCACAAACACGGTCATCATGTCCATATCCCGCTACCATGCTTCTATCAAATCCGTAATCTCTCGCTTTTCCTGCAGGAACAACCTCAAGTTCTGATGAGATAAAATCTTCCTCTTCGATTTGATATTTTTCTTTTAATAATTTTAAGATATTTGCTTTTACAGCATCTTTCTCTTCGCCATTTAATGGGATACTTCCAAATGTGACATCTAAGTCTTCTCCCTCAATAAACTTCGATGCTTTTTTATCCAATTGATCACTAGCTAAGTGAACTAAAAGATCAGATATCCCAACGATTGGGTCATTATCGTCCTCACCTATTTGAACATTAACTACAGTTCCATCTTTTTTTATCATTACGCCGTGAATTGCAAGGGGAATAGTCACCCATTGATATTTTTTAATACCCCCGTAATAATGAGTATCTAATAATGCAAAATCATTTTTTTCATATAAAGGATTTTGTTTAACATCTAATCTAGGTGAATCAATATGAGCACCTAAAATTCGTAGTCCTTCCGTTAAAGGCTTTTGCCCAATCTTAAATAAGGAAATATTTTTTCCCTTATTGATAGCGTAAACTTTATCTCCTACTTTAAGAGATTTAATTTCTTCAATATTAACAAACCCATTCTTTATTGCTAAATCAACACTTTCCTGAACACACAGTCTTTCTGTTTTTCCCTTAGTTAAATATTCCTTATACCCTTCACAAAAACTCATGATACTATTAAATTTTTCTTCAGCAATGTTTTTCCAAATGTTTTTTGAATACATATCTTTCACTCTTTTCTTTAACTATATTTTACTTAATAATAGAACAAAATATCAAATAATTATACCATAATAGTTAATATATTACAAATATTGGTAATTTATCTGAGATTTTTATTTTGACTGTAACTTATAATTTTATGCAAAAAAATTTTTGAATATAACACCTCTATTAATATGTTTGGATAATTATCAGACTTTTGAAAAACACTTTCTAATTAAAGTAATCAAATTTAGTTTGCGCAATATATAATGAATCATAATAATTTAATCTCGAGTCTTTTTTAAATATAATCATCGCATTCAAATCTTTCCATTACATTCGAATTATTAAGAGTTGAGTTCCTTCACTTAATTTCGTCTTATATAAAATTGTTGTCACCATTTCAACCTAATTAGGGTAAATGAAACATCCTGCAATCGAAAGCAAATTGATTAATAAACATAGATTTAAAACTTTATCACTCTACACGCCCTTTAATAAGATGCACCAAATATTAATCATATTTAAGAACAACAATCCCAGAATAATTATTAATATTCTCTTGGTTTAATTCCAGTACATCATGCTCCTTTATTTTCATCCCTGAAGCTGATATAAATTTATCAACCCTAGCAAACAATAATCCGAATATTCCTAATGCTTTCGTTCTGTAGTGCATAGGTATAACCACTATAGGGTTTAACTGCTTCATTACATTAACTGCATCAAGAGCATCTATTGTAGCCATCCCGCCAACAGGAAGTAACAGTATGTCTACATTCCCTATTTCCTTCAAGAGATTAGAATCTAGAGTATGTCCAAGATCACCACAATGACAAACATTTATTCCGTCGACTTTAAAGTTATATATGGTATTTTTACCTCTCTTAGCTCCTGAGGCTTTATCATGAAATGTCTGTATACCCTTTATCACAATCCCATCTTTTGAAAAGCTACCAGACTCATTTATATGCATGAAATTACCTTTTACTGCCTTTATATTATTATGATCACCGTGATTATGACTTGTAGTTACTATATTTGCTTCAGTTTCAGGCAATTTATAACCCAACATATTATGAAATGGATCCGTTAATACTTTAGTTCCATTTTTAGAGGTTATCATAAAACATGATTGCCCAAACCATTTAATCTTCATAAAAATTGTCCTCCTTTAAATATTTAATTTAGCAAAGTATTCATTCTTTTATAAACTTTAAAATAAACTATCGTGGCATTTATCAGTAATAATGCACCTGTAATAAAAATACATATCTGAAATCATACCAGACTGCTACTTGTCCACCTAAAACAGCACCTTCAAATACGCCTAAGTAACCTGCTGGCATATTAAACCCAAAAACCCTACCTGTAATTTCACTTGGGTTAATTTTCTTAATCAGTATATTTACAGAAGGTATCAGTCTCGTACTGGTTAATCATAAACTGTGCAATTGTAGATGAGCTAGTAACTCCAAGATGCTTTATATAAAACGGCAATACCTGAGCACTTTGAATCATTCAAATACTCGATACAAACATTCCGAACCAACATACAATTAAATTTCTTTTCCATATCTACTTGTATATAAAGTCTTAATATTTATATTGATAAGTAATTTTCATATTTCATATTTTTCAACTCCATTCTACCACATACTTTATAAATAAACCATTTAGTTGTACGCTGAAAATTTATGTCGCCATCTTCTAATTCTTTTAAAATCAATTTCTATAACGAATAAAAGAGGATACTTTTTACCCTCCTTTACTTTTCTAATTACATTGCTTCTTTTTAGTGAATTAGCTATATTATTTGAACTCACAATGACAAATAGCGATACCACCTGGTCCAAGAGCACCAGTTACAGTTCCCATAGGTGTTCCATATGTGGTAAATACTGAAACCAAGTTTTGACCGGATATAAATAATCTCGTTTCGCTAGGATCGAGTGCTATCTGATCTACTCCATAGAATGATGTGATTTCAAGTCCGTGCGCAAATGAACGAAGTAAAGTTAAACTTCCCGCAACTGCATCAAAAGTAAAAATATCAACATTAGTCAAACCTAATACGAATAAATATTTACCGTTTTTAGATATAGCCATGCTTTGAGGTTGACTAGAGGCTGTGACTGTATTGATTAAACTAATATTATCTGGATTTATAGTACTTAATACACTGACAGATCCTGAGTAATTTGTGGTAAACGCAAATTGACCATCAGGGCTAAAATTAATATTAATTGGGCTATCTCCTACTTGATATTCTTCATCTGTATCTGTAAGGATACCCTTATTGTCTATCATAAATTTATGAACACTATTTGCTTCATTAACAGCAGTTAGAACTAATCCATCGCATATTGGTGAAATACTAACAGCTTGGGCACTCGTTTCTAACGTTGAAATAAACTCATTATTTCTAAGTGAGTAAGAAACAATATCTTGATTGTCTGCAGAACCATCTACTGAAAGTGCATATCGATTATTCGGAGTTAATTGTATATCTTCAAGGAATGTTGCCGTAGCTGCACTATCAACAATAGTTGCTGGTATCCTAGTTAAATCGATTTGAAATATTGTTTTACTGTTGAAAGATGACACAACAGCTCGTCTACAGTCACTTGTTAATGCAACATCAATTACATCTGCTTCTAACGCTATGGTTTGCATTACTTTTAGGTTATCAGTATCAAAAATACTGATTTGGTTGTTATTATATTCTGCGATTATACCAAAATGTCCTTTTATATAGGGCATCATTTTCACCTCCTTATTATATATTTGATATGCTAAATTGGAAAACTCATAATTATAAGAATTCACTATTGCATAAAGGTATATCATTTTCCTTTATTTTTAAACTTATGATTTTAAGTACCACAAGCCTGTATGACTGGACAAAGTTGAGTTTGAAATAAAATAATTTCATGAATTTGTGGAGGTTCTGTAATATAAGCAATATCGTAAACAAGGAATACTTTTTTATCGATATTAAGTACACATTTGTACATGACATCGATACCTGGTCGAGTTTCTGGTATCGTATCGCTCTTTATACAAAATTCAACTCCACTATTTAATAATTCTTTTGCTTGGTTGTTTGTCAAATAAACGGCAATTATCGGCTGATAGACAATCGCATCAATCTCAAGCAGCAAGAAGTAATTATTATTTACTTTTATAACACACTCTGTAAGAATTGATATCTTTGAATCAATTAAATCATTAATAAAACTCATCTCCTTTCAATCAATATATATATATGCGATATTTTTTTTCTAGTCCTCAACAAACGTTTGTATTCAAAGTATTAGTTTTAAATAATTAAACCGTACAATTATTAAAATATAGGTAGATAATATCAAATCAATAGTTTATTCTATTAATTGTTATTTAACATCTTTAACACAATAAAGACAACAAAAGTAATTAAGGCATACAACAAGCTAAACAAAAAATTCCCCATATTATTTATATGGGGAACATATCATTAAATTAAAATCTAGCCTGATATTTAAAAAGTTAGTTCTAATCATTATAAATAAAAGAAACCCAATATTGACAAGTTATAGATTCTCATAATCAAGAGTAAGTATCGCATAGAAACATATTAATCACGAAGATACTATAGTATGATCAAGATTGATTTAATGAAAAAGAGCTATTCATAAAAATAAAACTAAAAGAAATAAAGCCCTAAATTATAATATAAAAGGTTTTAGCAAACGCATTAGTAAATATGGAAATTATCTTTTCTTAGATATGACTGATGAAACTGAAACCTTAAGATATTTAATGGTTTGCTATATGAAAGTTCTCTAGGCGCATCTGATATTGAATATGCACCTCATATTACAGTAAGAAATTTCACTTCAATTGAACTATTAGAGAACGCCTATGATTATGAATACAATTTGAGGACGAATTTACAACGGTTGTAAATAAGCTTTCAGTAGAACTGATAGGAGAAAAAGTTCGCAGCATTACTGGCAGTATTTTATATTATATCTATCTTATTCAATAACCACTCTAATGCATTAACAACTAAAATACCATCATAAGATATGTTCATATCATAATCAAGTGTCAATATAACTCTTCGATGAAAGTCTTTTACTGTTCTTAATACTTCTAACTCTCGTTCCAAAGTCTCTTTAGTTTTGATGGACTCTGCAACCTGGATATAGCATATTTCATCCTTACTTCTAACTACAAAATCAATCTCTTTATCATCATATTTACCTATGTAAATATCATAACCCCTTCTCTTTAATTCCAAATAGATGACATTCTCAAATATATGTCCCCTATCTATATTTCTATAGCCTAATAAATGATTTCTTAGTCCCGTATCCGTCACATAATATTTCTCTAATGATTTTAAATATTCTTTACCTTTAATATCATATCTATTAACCTTATATATTGCGTAACTGTTAATTAAATATGATAGATAAGAATCAACAGTGGGTCTTGATATTTTCCTGCCATTAGAAGTCAAAGTGTCACTTATTTTCTTAGATGATACGATATTTCCTATATTATTAAATACAAACTTAATGACATCTTCTAACACGAATATATCTGATATTTTATTTCTAGCTATTATATCTTTTTTTAATATAGTGTTATAAATTCCTTCAATGTATTCATTGATTTGTTCATCATCACACCTTAAATTACTGATATATGGAAATCCGCCCCATCTAACATAATCTCTATACAATTTATCAATACTTTCTTTAGTAGGATTAGCATTAATAAATTCTTTAAAGGATAGTGGCAATATTTCAATTGTTATATATCTACCCGAAAGGAGTGTTGCTAGTTCTCCAGAAAGCATGTATGCATTAGATCCTGTGATATAAACATCAACATTATCCTTAAGATATAGGCTATCAACAGCTTTTTGAAAATCAACAGCATTTTGAACTTCATCAATTATAACGTAATTTCTTTTATTAGGCATAAGCTTGCTATTGATGTAATCATATAAAGCCTTATAATGGTAGAGATTTTCATTATCAATTGATTCTAAATTGACAATGATTATTTGCTCTTCTATGACACCCTCATCTAATAAAAAGTTTTTATATATTTCACGTAACAAAGTTGATTTCCCAGAACGCCTTATTCCAGTAATCACTTTTATAACTTGATGGTCTTTCCATTTGATTAATTTATCCAAATACTCTTTACGAGTAATAATATTTACCATAATCGAATCACCTCAAGTAAACCATATATCATAATAACATCATTGTCAATAGTTATGTAAATATATTTTCATTAGTTTTGATTTCGCTAACTTTTTGAAAATACGTTATGTTTACTATTTGTTACAAGATTTTAATATGTAGATGTTTCTACATACAAGACACTATATACTATTAGCATATAACAATGTTTTTATAAAAAATTAGCCACAACACATTATGAAAGAAAATTGTTTCAAACAAAGCTTGAATATATATTACTTTATTAAAAAAAGACATATTTTATGCGTTATTAGATCGATTCTCACGTATTTTACAATTTTAGCGAAAGTAATGTAATAGACTCGACGTGTATTTGGCCATCATTTTTTTTAGTATTACGCGAAAATAAGACTTTTGTGAAATAGTAGATTAAGGTGGGCGATTTTTATTTTTGACTCATCAAATTATCCAATTTACTTAATATATCATGATTTGTACATACTTCCCTTAATACTGATAACCCTTCTTTATCTATTTCATAATTGATAACTTCTTCTTTTCTTTCTATGAATTTATTATTTTTTTTATCTCAAAAGTTATATATCTTATCATTTATATAATGCTAATATATACTGTTTCAAACTCTTCCCATTTTACAAATTTTATTTGTTTTTTAGGTTTCATTTCAATTCCTTCATTTGATAGAAACACTTTCTCATACGCGGAATTAACAAATAAATTGTCATTAAATTTATAAAAATCAAACCTACTAATATCAATGTCAAGAATAAATAATATTTTTCTACTAATAAACCAATTAATACCAAAATTTTCCCTTCTTCAAAACTTGCTACTTATCAATTTTCATCAAAATTTATTAAACCACCTAATTTTGAATTACATCAAATATATCGAGCACTTGAAGTTATCTCAAAAGAAAATGATTATATACAAGCTTCTTTATATAAATCAATGGATAAACAATTGAATAAACTAATTTATTTGGAATATTACTGTTTAAATATAATTCAATATTTATTCGGTTCAAAAAATCCAAGAATCCCTAAATGGAGCAAATTGCATACTAATTAGCAAGGACATATATATTCTAACAAGAAGGGATGAGGTTTATAATCATATCGAAAAACTATTCAATGTATCATTAGATTTCAAACATACTCGTATTGAACAAATAAGGAATTATAGAAAACATATTTTAGTTCACAACAAATAATAAAAACAAAAAAGTCTAAATTGTTATTTTATACACGGCAGTTTTGAAGCGTACAGAGCAGGTTTAATGATCGAGTTACCTGGAAATTAGTTTACAAGATTAAATATTCCCGAGTTTTGCAGTTGTAAAAATGTAAAAGTCTAAATTATTAATAATCCCCACCTCCACCGGGAATTAGTATAAGAGGGATTCCATCTCCAGTAATTTGTAAATAGTTCATCGCCTTCAGTAGTAAATTTTCCATATATTCTTTGCTTCATAGTACCATTCTCCTTAAGTTAATTAAATTTTCTAAATTGCCATAAGAGCAAGGTTCTATATTAAATATCTCTAAGTATTTTTGGAATTGATAACCAGTTACCTGTTAAAATCTAATCATTAGATAGATTTCTCCCAAAAGATATCACTCCTTTTGTTCTTTAGGTATAAGATTATTCCACCCATCAATGTTTTTATCAAAAGTTATTACACCTTCTTGGAATAAATCTAAATTTCTTTTCTCTAATTCTGATATATATTCATAAATAGTGTTCCTACTATGATAATATGACGTCATTAGAACCATTACTAAGAGTATAAATAAACCAATTAATACTCCTCCTATTGAAAATGAATCTTCAATTTGTATTTTTATGATAAAAACAAATAGTATTACGTATCCAATCAAAATAATTGGATTTAACATATGGTAAATTCTATATATCAGTCTTAAGTGTTTTGCCATAGATGCATCGCTATAAGGAACTTTATTTCTCTTATCTAATTTTTTATTTTTCTTTTTATATTTTCTTTCGATTGATTCTACGAACGCTTGTCTAAATGATTTTGATTGTTTTTTTATTATTTCACCTTTACTATTTAAAATATAATATACTATTCCAGGCAATAAACTTACAAAAAAAGCGATAACATATACTGTATCTGATACAGGAATTTTTATGAAAACAAAATTGATAAAAATAAGAAATAACAAATACCATAATATTTGAATTGCATATTTGGTTTTCTTGTTTGTGAATATATGAAATAATTGATTACTCTTATTAGCCATCCATTTGACTATCCACTTAACCAAGCCATCTATCACTTGTACAACAATAGTGATAACATATATATTTAGATATGTGAACGCTTCTTGATTCCGTCTTTAATATGGGTAGATTATTAAAAATCAAAATCACAAACAATGACACAAGCATTGCTAGAATATGTATAAAATAAATATATTTTGTAAAAGAAAACGGATAGTATGCAAGATATATATTAGATATGAATTTTCTGAAGTTATCCCCTATAACCTCACTAACTGGTTGATTGTTTTCTTGTGCGGTCAACAATAAATCATTTATCTCTATTAAACATTCATTTTCCACATTATGGAAGTTAGAGTACAATTGCATATAAATTTCAGCCCTTTTATATGTAGTGAAATATTCACCTACCAAATAAGTTTTATTATGCTCTTTCATCCTGATCTCCCTCTCTAAACAATATTTTAGTAGCTATATTATTAATTGTGATATACTCTTTTTTAAAATGATTTAGGAAATGTTCTCCCTCTTTTGTAATAGTAAAATATTTTCTTTTTGGACCTAATGAAGACTTACCTATACGACTATTAATATACCTCTTTTTCTCTAGTCTAGCTAAAATAGGATACAACGTACCATCTTTCACATGAACAAATCCATATGTTGACAATTCTTGTATGATTTGGTATCCGTATGTTTCACCTTGAAAAACAATTGATAATACACATGCTTGAAGGATACCTTTAAGTAGTTGTGAGTTATCCATAAATCCCCGCCTCATTTTTTCTTCTTTTTATCATTATATTATTGCTACATCGCATTGTCTAGTAGTTAATATTTTGTTTTAACCAAACAAAAAAGTTTACTTCTGCTTAGAAGTAAACTTTTCAGTATTTAATATACTATTGAATTTTAATTTTCTATCATTTAATCCTGTTGAATATTTCGGTCAAACTGACCACCCATCTCGGCCAATTTGACCATTCATGTCGGAGCAAACTGACCACTCGTCTCGGTCAATTTGACCACTTCTATTGACAGCTCTAAAACCTACCAATTAGAATCAAATTATACTTGATTAATTGGAGGGAATAAAATATGTCAAGGAGTTCAAATATGAATGCAGTAAGAAATATTTTAAAACAATCAGAATCAGGAATAACAAGTATGAGGCAAATTGGCACCATATGCGGATGCTTAAAGAATACTGCATCCAATATAATTACAGTTGCCAGATCGAAAAACATAACCTATGAGATAGCTAAATCAATGAAAGACAATGAACTAAAGGATATATTTTATCCAAATAATAATCCTTATAGAGAAATTGTTGAACCAGATTTAGAATATATCGATAAAGAATTAAAGAATAAACATGTAACTATGGAGATATAACATGACTCCTCGCTACTTTGTGTGGGTAACACAAAAAAGCACGCTCCAATTAGAACGCAGATAAATTCAACAAACTAATATTGTGCTTTACCCACACGATTCAGCGAAAAGCTAATTTTATATTATATAATGAAAATTAACTCAATTATATCTAATTATTTCCTTACTAGCAATACCACACTGTCAACGTGGCTCGAGTAGACAAAAATGATGTCAAAAAGACCTACTAGTTCCTAGGCGGAGAGGTAGCTGATATTATCATGTATTCCTTAAGCGTCAGATTCGACGCCATAAAATATTACTCTAGATACTTCCATATACCACTCTATCTATTAGCGCTTTTCCTTTTCATTATTCTTCAAACTTCTTCCATTCTACAAAATGCATCATTCTTTCGTCAGCCATTCCAATACATTTATTTGTTTTATTCCATTATAGGAAGTAAGCGGTGTATAGTCCATTGTTAGAAGATACTTAGGATTATGGTCCTTAATGGCATCTAGCGATGAGAGTTCCCTCTTTAGTGTCTGCTCTTCCATCACCGTCTGAGATATCTGGTAATACGTTTCACCATCGGAATTAATGGCGATAAAATCAACCTCAGCATCACCTACTTTTCCTACATAGACTTCATATCCTCTTCTTAAAAGTTCAAGATATACGATGTTCTCAAGGATGGGTCCCATATCTGTGTGTCTGGTTCCGAGAAGCAAATAGCGAAGTCCAATATCAGCAATATAATATTTTGAGCCGGTAGCGAGATACTGTTTCCCCTTTATATCGTATCTGCTAACCTTATATAAAATAAAGCTGTCAGCAAGCGCTGAAAGATAACTCTCAACAGTAGGCACACTTATCTTTCTACCCGATGATGTCATCGAATTAGCTATCTTTGTAAAAGAACACATATTACCGATATTATCAAATACAAATTCTACCACACTTTGAAGCATAGACGGATCTGATATTTTCTTCCTTGTAACAATGTCTTTGAGCAAAATTGTATTATAAATTCCTTCAAGATATGTTCTGATATCCTTTTTTCTCATAAGTTCAAGTGTTCCTGGGAAAGAGCTATTCTGCAAATAGTTCATATATAATGCTGACATATTGGTATTGTTTGGATAGGCTGATACATACTCCTTAAATGAAAGTGGTTGCATCTTTATTTCAACATATCTGCCAGAAAGCAGAGTTGCAAGTTCTCCAGATAAGAGAAATACATTTGAACCTGTTATATATAAATCCACATTCTTTTTTGCATAGAGCCAGTCTACACCCTCTTGAAAATTATCTACCTGCTGTACTTCGTCAAGAAATACGTAATTCTTCTTATCCTTTATCAATCTGCCTTCAACATATTCATATAGTTTTTTTGATGTGCGTACATCCAAAAAGAGGGCCGAAATTTTTGTTATTCGAACCTTTACGCAATTTAATAATATATGTTTCTATAGACAATATGTCTAGAGTTGATGGAATTGATGTCATATGAAATGCTCGTCTGTAGGAACATGACATCAAGAATTATTTGAATTTCTTTGATCTTGTTTCCTTTTCACATTTCACTTTACAAAAACCAGAAATGTCATAAGGAGTACCAAAAAATCTATAATTAAATATATTTTCTCCTTCTCTAATTTCATGTTCCTCATGAGAAATTAGTTTTTTACCACTATACAGTGCGATTCTTAATTTATTATCATCTTCCCAATTTAAATTAGCAACATAATCATAAATCACTTCTTTTTCATATTTTCTTCCAAACAATTCATCTATGGTAATATTGAAAATTTTTGCTAACTGTGGGATTAAAGAAACATCTGGGCAATTCAAATTATTTTCCCACTTCGATATTGCTTTTGATGTTATTCCAAGTTGTTCTGCTAATTGTTCTTGTGTTAGTCCATAGACCTTTCTATAATATGAAATAGTTGAACTTAATATTATCGAATAATTATTTCCCAAATATATCACACCTTTCTTATACTATGTTAATTCTATCAAGTATTATCTTATAATGAAACATACTAATCGTTGATATTTTACTACCATTAGTTGATATTTATATTAAAAAGCATCTATGGGTAGATGCTCTATGTTTTGTTTATTAATAAATTAATGATCATAGTGGAGTTGCTTTTTGGTTTCCCTTCTACTATACATTACACGGATGATAGAAACTATATTTTCATCAGTATTTATTACATAAAACGCAATAAAATTATCTACTGGCATCTGTCTAATGCCTTTGCTACTCCACGGTTCATATCCAACCAATTGAAACCGCTTAGGAAATTCATCAAGGCTTAATATTGCTTTTTCTATTCTATCTAATTGTTCAGCAGCTGTAACTGGTTCAAGTAATGTAAATGCTATATATTCATAAATATTTCTTAAATCACTTTCAGCATAATTAGTTACTTGAATTTGATATATCATAGGTTATAATCCTTGTGTATATCTGAAAAAACCTGCTTTGCAGATTTTGTTTTACTTTCTGTAAAATCGGTATAACCCTTTTCTAATTCTTCATTAATCTCTAGTTTATTTAATTCTGAAAATGCAATAGGTTTTTCTGGAGGTAATTTAACTTCAAAAGGAATACCCCTTTGAATTACAACTTGCTTTAAAAATATATTTACAGCATTAGATAAGGGAATTCCTAATTGTCCAAGAACTAACTCAGCTTGTTCTTTAAGATCTGGATCAAGTCTCACATTTATATTAGTTGTTTTTGACATTATTAATCACTCCTTTAAATTCTATTTTAATACATTGTATCAACAAAGTAAATACATTATTTTATGAGATATTATACTAGGGGGCCGTTTTCACTATTTTTTGATTACTTTTACTCGAAATATAATACATTTACGCAAAATGTATTTTTTCTATAACATATGCTACCCCCGTTAAAGAAAAATTCCCTAAAACATACTTGTTTGAGGGAATATAATTCATATTATATTGTAAAAATTATTTAATTATACCTCGCTATTTCCTTGCTAGCAATACCACACTCTCGATGTGTGTTTGAGGTTACCGTAAACCTAGTATTACGCAAAATAAAAGTTTTGCGATAAGGTACGCCCCCCATAAATAGCTAGGGGGTTGTTTTTATAATATAAATGAACTTTAACGCAAAATTATTACAAGTAAAAGAAATTTTAATCAAATGATATTTATCTCATTTAATCTTATTTTTATTATTTAATATTTTAAATATTATTGATAAAATTATGATTAATTCTAAAACATAAAAAAATACCAACCACTTATTAGCATGTATTATTGCCTGTTTTGAAATAAAATGATCATTAGGAAAAATAGTTATAAAAATATAAAAAACAAGACTTAATATTAAGAATAAGTAAAAAACTGTAGTTTCAAATTTTATTATTTTTCTTAAACAAACTTCTTTTTCGTCCCTAGTAATTCTATGGTTTAAATAAAAACCTATAACAACAATCACAAAAAGAATTACTGAAATTTTCATGTAATCATATCTTGTGAAAGCTGACCATTCAGGATGAAAAAAAATCGCATTAAACCAACTTACATTCAATTGATAAAATAACCACCCTGTTACTAATAAAATAAAATTAAATATTACTATTCTTTTCATTTGTTTCTCCTTTTTTATTGAGTTGAAGGAGATTATAGACACTAATGATTAAACTATTTACAAAAAGAATTGAAAATGAAATAATACTGAACTCAGTATAATTTGTAATGGATAATGATCCATATGTATTGTCATTCGTAAATAGTAGTATAATTATAAAAACTAAAGTTAGTAAGATTAATAATGTATTTGAAACAATATTAATTAATAATATTTTTTTAGTTTTATTATCACTCTTTTTAACATTATCTTTAATTTGGCAATTCAGTAATTCATCAGTACTAATTTCAAACACTTTAGCTATATTGGATAACAAGAAAATATCTGGAAAACTATCTCCTACTTCCCATTTACTAATTGCCTTATCACTGACTCCGATTTTTGACGCCAAATCTTTTTGAGTGAATCTTTTTTGTTTTCTCAATTCTTTTATAAATAAGCCTATGTTTTTAGTCATTAAATCACCTTCATAATTACAATATAAAAAGGAATAAAAAATCGCAATAGAATTAACTCTACTATTTAGAGAAATTAATCCTAATAGATATTTATCACTCATCTTTCTTCTATATATTTTATCATAATTATTGATTCAATAATATTAATAATTACAGATTAAGGGAATATATGAGTTATGACTGGGGTCGTTTTAACTATTTTCTGATAACTTTTACACTAAATATGATACAATTACGCAAATGACATTGCAAATATGACCCCCTTATAGAAAAATTCCCTGAAACATACTTGTTTGAGGGAATATATCTATTAGTTATATATTATAAATAATTAAGTTATAACTTGTTATTTCCTTACTAGCAATACGACACTCTCAACGTGTGTTTGGGATACCGTAAGCCTAGTATTACGCGTTAAGTTGTTTTCGCGCTATTGTGCGACCCCCTAAAATTGTAGGGGGGTCGGTTTTTCAGGTGTTTGAACATTTGCGCAATTAAGAAATAATATGTTCCAAACAACATGTGTTTATACCTCAGTGTTGCTAGTTTTACGCGTAAGTATTTATTTGTACTGTCTACTTTAAGGGAATCATACCACAAGATAAGGGGGCAGGAATTTTTGTAATTCGAACCTTTTCGCAATTTAAGAATACTATGTTCCTATAGACAATATGTTTTTAGACAGTAGTATTACTAAAATAGAGTTTTTGCATATTATGGACTCTTTAATGAACTTTTTCGCAATTTTAAAATAAGAGTAAATCGTGGCTTGTATCAAATTTATTAATCTGGCACCACAAACTTCAGACTCGAGTGAATAGAATTGATGTAATTGGTCATGCTCGTCTGTGGGAACATATCAATCGTTTTTTTTAATGTTTTGCGTTTGTAGAAACATGTCATAGCTTATTACAATTAATTCAATTTAATTATGGATTCCTTAATATAATCATCTAAATCTAATGGGATTTCCATATTAGAAATATCGTTTGTTAACTTACATACAATATATTCTTCAAATGCATTAAGCTTTCCAACGTAATCACCATTAAGATAATACGAATGGTCAATACCTGGATAAGAAGAAGTGTTATCTAAAATAAGTTTATTATGTTTTGGTATAAATTGATGAACTACATGATGTAGGTATTCATGAATAATTGATTCAATCCTGAAAGAATCCTAAAATAAAGTATAGCTTATTTCCTATTTTAATATAATCAGAGGAATAAGTACACTTTATTGGATTTAGAATTATTGATATTTTATTTACAGCGGAATTGTAACGTTGCTTACAAATATCTAGTATATTTTGAACATATTTAAGATCATCCTCCAGTATAATATTTTGTTGTTTTATCCAAAATTCTTCCCATTTTAAATAATTTTTAAAATAATTACTTGTCATTACTTTTTGCAATGCAGATGGAAATTCTTGTACCCATTCCCAAAAATCTTCATTTCGTTCTCTCTTGGCTATATTATTTAAACTCATTATACTTTGCTTATATGAATCAAAATCTTTAAAAGTCCATAACTTTTTGCAAATATGGAATGTAGCCGTTTCTAAAGTAAATGCTCTAGGCCAATAAGGATAAACTTTGCATGTATTTTGTTTAACTTTAGAAAAAAAGAGATTATCAAACTCGCAATGTCATCAACTTAAGAACTATTGACTTATAAGATGTTTTATGATAAGTAAAAAATTAGTATAAAAAGGTATTATCAATCAATACGAATTGAATGATATACCTTTTTATTTTTTCTATATTGTAGTGATATTATTTTAATATATATATTTATATTTATTAATAAATATGATATAATATAGTGAGAAGGTGGTAGATTATTATGTTTGTTAAAATACTTAAAAAAGAACAAAAAGATGGAACTAAATATTATGCTAGTCTCGTTGAAAACAATAGAATTGATGGTAAAGTCATACAAAAAGTTATTCTTTATTTTGGTCAGGTTACTGAGGAACAAATACCTTACCTAAAAGCTGTTTATGCTACAAAGAAACCTAGGCTTGTGTATGATGATGAGGTAAGTGATGAAAAAGAAGAAATATAATATCAAAGATTCTTTTATTGAATTACTAAATAGTATAAATACTAAATATATTGATTTAATTAGAGGTGGGAATTCCACCTTTTTTACTAGGAATAGGAAAGTAAGTCCTGTTTTAATATTTCTTCAAATATTTGCCTATAAAGGCAAATCATTGAAAAATGAACTTTTAAATTTTTATGATGATATGGCTTTACCAAAAGATATATCTCAGTGGGGTTTTACTAAACAACGATTTAAATTTAACCCCGAGGCTATAAAGGCAATTAGTTATGATTATGTCAAAAATTATTATGAGAACAGTAGTAGAGATGTTAAGTTAAATGATCATTATATACTCGCGATTGATGGGAGTGATATTATCGTACCATCAACAAAAGAGAACAAACAGACATTTGGGGTTTGTGGAGGTAAAGGAGAAATTTTACCAGCTATGGCTAAGGCTTCTGTAATATATGATTGTTTGAATAAAATAATTTTAGATGTGCAGTTGAATACAAATAAATACTCAGAGAAAAAATTAGCTGTTGCACACCTTAATACAATACGAGATATTCTAGTGGATAAAAAGAAGGTAATTGTTTTTGATCGAGGTTACCCAAGTATCAGATTAATTTTAGATTTAAATGATCACAACGACAAATTCTTATTTAGACTTAAATCAAATGACTTTAAAAGAGAACAACAATCACTTAAATCTGATGATGATTGGATTGAAATAAAGTATGATTTAAAAAGAACAAACGACTATAGAACAGATTTTAATTTAGTCGAAAGACTTCTAAAATTAAATGGCTTTAAGCTAAGATTTGTAAGGATACCAATTACGACCTCTGATGGTGAGATAATTGATGAATATTTGCTTACAAATCTTGATGAGAGTGAATTTGATATAAAAGCATTAAAAGCACTCTATCATTTAAGGTGGAACGTAGAAACATCTTACAGAACCTTAAAATCAAGTATGAAATTAGAAGAATTTAGTGGCTTAAAATCTCAAATAATCAAACAGGATGTTTATATTAGTGTGTTTGTATTCAATTTGATTCAAGATCTCATTAGCTATGCGGAAACGGTAAAGCCAATTCAAATGGAAAAGTATAAACATAAGATGAAGATTAATGTTAATTTTGCGATTGGAATTGTAAAAATGTCATTCATAAAGATGTTATTTGAAAAAAGTGGAAGGAAGCGTAATAAGGCATTTATACTGATGATTGAGAATATTGCTAAACAAATTGTTCCAATACGAGATGATCGAATTTTCTCTAGGGACATTTATCCAGTTAATAAAAGTAGCATGTCATATAAGTATTCTTATTAAAGATTAATTACATAAAACGAAAAAAACTCTATTTCTAGAGTTTTTTAAGCATATTCAATATTCAGTTATTTTATCTTTATAATAAGATTATTCCTTACTATAAAAGATGATATTTGTCAAGTCATCTTAAGTTGATGACATTGATCAAAGTCGCGCTCCTCATTTCGAAACTTTCCTATTTTGTCTATTAAATCATAATCCTTTTCGAGTAAATAAAAATCATAACTACTTTGTAGTAATGCATAATATATGGCTGATATTTCAGGTTTATTAAAGATTGATATCCCTTTATCCATTTATAATTTTCACTCCCCCTCTGAATCAATATTAAATCTTTATTTATCCAATAAAGCTAGGATTTTTAAATATTATTTTTTATTTTTAATTAATTCTAATTTTTCAATACTTTCAATAAAATGATGTTCAACAGGCGATAACATCTCATCTCTCATCTTTTGATATTTTTCATACTCTGTATGAGCCTTTTCTATAGCTTGTTTATGACTTACGATTCCTTTAGTTTCAAGTATTTCTCGTCGCGTCATCTTTAGATAATCATCAATGGTTTCCAACCAGTCTTTCATATACATTGGTTCATGATTAAGTGCATGAACCTCTGCAATATCTAGATAAGCTGTAACTATCTTATTTAGTGCATCTATTTCTTTTTCATTTAAATAATTTTTCGCAATGTCTACATCCGCTCGTTTAATACCATTACCACTCCATGAAGTCAAACCCATATTTTCCTTTTCAGCATCAGCGCGTTGGTATATTACTTCAGCAGCAGTGTGTTTATGAGCAGCCCAGTGCATTTTATTTTGAACCTGCTTAAAAAAAAACAAAGAACTTTCTATTTTTGGATCGTAGTCAATACTTGTTGCGTAAATTTCTAATACTTTTCTCCAAAACACTTTTTCAGAAGAACGTATATCTCGAATTCTGGAAAGTAATTCATCAAAATAATTACCCCCACCAAGATTCTTTAGTCTATCATCATCAAGAACAAATCCTTTCTTCATATACTCTTTTAGGATATTCATCGCCCAAATCCGAAATTGAGTACCTCGGTGGGACTTCACTCTATATCCGACAGAAATAATTACGTCTAAATTATAATATTCAATTTGCCTTTCTACTTTTCTATCACCCTCATTTTGAACTGTTGCAAATTTTGCAACAGTTGCTTCTTGACTCAATTCTCCCTCTTCAAGTACATTTTTAATATGTCGAGAAATAGTCGATTTGTCACGTTGAAACAATTTCGCCAACTGTTCAAGTGAAAGCCATACTGTTTCTTTTTCAAAAGTGGTCTCAATTTTTGTAAGTCCATCCTCAGTTGTATACATAATAATATTAGACTTTTGCATTTTATAACCCCCTTTTATTTATAACTAATTATGCTGGCTGAAAAACATATTTTAACTTAAACTATATAAAAAAGTTAATTTATTATTATATAAATTATATTATAGCAGTTTTTATATTCAAGTTCTATGAGTTTTTAGAATTTATAATAATAAACGGTACTTCTATTTATTGCCTTTTGTATGCGGGTCCGTTTTCTCTATTTTCCCTAAATATTTGCGCAATGTATTTTTTCAATATCTTATACAACTACCCAAATAAAAATCCCCCAAACTTTACTGTTTGAGGGAACATACTTATTTTTTAACAATAAAAATATTTATATCTTATTATTTTCGTACTAGCAACACCACACACTCGATGTGACTGGTCTGTGGAAACATATCTACAGGTTGTATTTCTAATATTTTATAATGATTTTTTAATACAGCTAAATCTCTAGCTAATGTGTTGGGATCACAAGAAATATATATCACTTTTTTAGGTTTTAATTTAATCAGTGCATTAATAAATGGTTCATCACAACCTTTTCTAGGTGGGTCTATAAATACAACATCAATACTTTTTTTACTTTCTACTAAATCAATCATAAATTGAGATGCATCAGCACAATAGAATAATTCATTTGTAATGTGATTATTTTTCGCATTATGAATCGCATCATTTACAGCATCTTTATTAAGTTCAACACCAATGACTTCTTTTGCTTTTAAACTAGCAATTAGTCCAATGGTTCCGATACCACAATAAGCATCTAGAACTGTTTCATTACCTGTTAGATTGGCATACTCAATGGCTTTATTGTATAAAACTTCAGTTTGTATTGGATTCACTTGGTAAAATGATTTAGCTGAGATATTAAATTTTAAACCACACAGTAAATCTTCAATATAACCTTTGCCATAAAGGATACGTTCTTTATCCCCTAAAACAATACTTGTACTACGGCTATTAGTGTTTTGAATGATTGTCGTAATTTCTGGATGAGCATCTCTTAAAGCTTTCACAAAATTATTACGTCCTGGAAACATATCTTCGCTAACTACTATTACAACCATCGTTTGGTTCGTTTTAAACCCTCTTTTTACTAATATATGTCTCACAAGCCCTACTCTTCTATCTTCATTATAAGCAGGAATATGCATCTTAGTTAAAATCCTCTTAATTGAATTGATAATTTCATCTGCTTTTTCATCATGAATTAAACAACTATTAATCGGAATGATTTTATGTGTATTTTCTTGATATAAACCTCCCATAATGCTACCTTTATTACCACTTGTTACTGTCACTTGTACTTTATTACGATAATGATAAGGTTCATCCATTCCTAAAACTGAATTCACTGGAATATTAATTTTTACAATATTTTTGATTAAATCTTCAACATTTTTCTTTTTATATGCTAATTGTTCAGCATAGGACAAATGTTGTAATCCACATCCACCACATGTAGCACCATGCGGGCATTTTATTTCTTTCATTATTATCACCTTTTTCTATTTCATTTTATCATATCTATAAATAAAGTAAATTATAAACAGAAAAGAGGCAGAAAAATTGCCTCTTTAAACATTCCTTATCATCTATTTTTTATTCTATCGATTATTATGGTTTATTTATTTATTAAAGTACCTTTATTGTAATATATCGCCATCATTTCTTTGGGTACCATACTACCACCTGTTGCCCAAGAAATATGGGTACTGCATTTCATTTTGTCCACAAGGTTATGGCTTAATAGGTAACTATTAAATGCTTCTTGATTAAATATAGTAATTGGAATCCCCGCTAAAGCAGAAGGCTCTAAAGAAATATTTTCTGTATCCATAAGCATTTTTAAATGACGATATAACGTCTCATCAGTTATCGTATAAACACCACTAATTAAATTTTTTAGTGTTTTCCCTACAAATGCCGATGGTCTTCCTACAGCTAATCCATCTGCTTCTGTTTTATTATCGATTCCAAAGTCTTGAACACATACTAAGTCATGTTTTCCTGTCATTAACCCAATCAGCATACAAGGAGAATGAGTTGGTTCAGCAAAAAAACAATGAACATTATCTTTAAAGACCCATTTCAAACCAAATGTAATGCCACCAGGGCCTCCTCCAACACCACAAGGAAGATAGACAAAAAGTGGATGATCTTTATCAACTTTTATATTTAAATTCTCTAATTGCTTTTTAAATCGTAAAGCAGCAACAGAATATCCTAAAAATAGATCTTTCGAATTTTCGTCATCAATAAAATGCATATACGGATTATTCTCTGCTTGTTTCCTTCCAGCTACTACTGCTTGGCTATAATCAGAATCATATTCTATTACAGTAACCCCTATACTTCGAAGTAGCTGTTTTTTCCATTCTTTCGCATCTTTAGACATATGAACAAAAACTTTAAACCCTAATTTAGCACTTATTACACCAATGCTTAAACCCAAATTTCCTGTTGAACCAACCGCTATAGAATATTGAGAATAAAATTCTGTAAATTTCGGACTAGCTATTATTGAATAATCATCAGCCATTCTAAGCAATCCATTATTTATTGCTAATTGTTCAGCATGTTTTAACACCTCATATATCCCACCTCTTGCCTTTATTGACCCAGATATAGGAAGTTCATTATCACACTTAAGAAGCAAATCTCCTTCTATTTCCTGATTAAATACTTCTTCTAAGGCTTTTTTCATATGAGGAATATGTTTTACTTTAGATTCAATAATTCCATTCATGTTTTTAGTTTCAGGATATACTTTCATTATATAAGAAGAAAAACGTTGAAATCTCAATTCTGCATCTATAACATCTTGATATGCTAAATCAATTTGTTTAATGGCCTCATCAAATCTTTGATATTTAGGATTTATCCATAACACTTCATTTGTATTAATCATTGATTTTAATAATGGGTATTCTTCACAATAATTCATGAAATCCTCACCATCTCTTTAGAGAATAAATTTCTTATTTTAATATAAAATCCTCATGCTCAAGCAGGATTTTTTGAGTAGGGGTTCTATGACCTGAAAAGCCAACAAGTTTACCATTTTTCCCAATGACACGGTGGCAAGGAATAATGAGCGGTATTTGATTTGCTTTATTAGCTTGTCCAACTGCCCTTATTGCTTTTGGATTTCCTATCGCTATCGCAAGTTCTTGATAAGAGTATACTGTTCCATATGGTATAGAAAGCAGTGCATCCCATACTTTTTTTCTAAATTCAGTTCCAACTATATGTAAAGGCAAATCAAAATCTTTCCTTTTTTTATGAAAATATTCATCTATTTGATGAATAGCCTCTTTACATAATGTTTTATTCATCTTCAAGTCTTGGTTTTGTGTGATAAAACCCTCCCACATATCTTCAAATATATCAACTTTACAAACACCGACCTCATCTACGACAACATAAATTTTACCTATTGGTGATTCATAATAATCATATCCTATAGCCATTATCTCATTCCTTTCTAAAGCAACATAATACCATAAAAACAACATCTTAATAAATAAATGTATGAAAGAGATACATCTAATCATGCACCTCCTTCAGTTATTTATAAGTTATTTTCTAATTCGTCCGTTATTTTAATAATTTCATCAATAATTTTTCCGATATGCTCAATTGTATCTAATAACGGTTTTTCGGTTGTGATATCAACGCCTGCCATTTTAGCAAGTTCGACTGGAGTTTTAGTCCCTCCGGCTTTTAAAACCTCTCTCCAATCATTAATCGCAGGTTGACCTTCTTTTAATATTCTTTGACTGACTTGAGTTGATATCGTAAGACCGGCACTATAAGTATATGGATATAATCCCATATAATAATGCGGTTGTCTCATCCAAGTTAATTCTGCACCTTCATTAATTTTAACCGTGTCTCCCCAGAATTTTTCCAACACTTCTTTTTTTAATGTATTTAGTTTTGCAGAATGCACACTACCACCGGCATCAACAATCTTATAAACTTCTCTTTGATAACAGGCTTCTAACAAATGGGTCACAAAATTATGATAATAAGTTCGGCTAATAATAGATGATAATACCCATCTTTTAAACCGAAGATCATCATTTGATTTCATTAAATAATTTGCCATCAACATTTCATTCATAGTAGAAGGTGCTTCAATAAAATAAAGCGATGGTCGCGTATTTAGAATATTTTGATTTTGTTGAGACAAATAGAAATGTCCTGCGTGACCTAACTCATGTGCTAAAACAAATGCTTCTCTCATTCGCTCAGACCACGAAATTAAGATAAATGGATGTTTTCCATATGGACTTGAACAAAATGCCCCCGTGGATTTTCCTTTATTTTGAACAAAGTCAACCCATCGTTCATCATAAGCCCTATTTACCATTTCTAAATAATCTTCACCCATCACAGATAAAGCTTCCTTAATGTATTTTTTAGATTCTTCTACAGAGATTGCAGGCTCATAATTAGGGTCAACAGCTATTTTTAAATCAGCAAATGTCATTTCATCTAAATGATGTATTTTTTGAAGTAACTTGGCATATTTTCTCATATGAGGTGCTAATTTCTCCATAATCACATCTATTTGTCTATTATATAAAGAACTGTCTACTTTTTGAGCAAATAATAAACTATCAAATACAGAATCAAAACCACGAAGTGTCGCTAATGTTTTTTCTGTTTGAACTTGCGCTTGATAACTAGATGCAAATGTATTTTGATACTCACTTAATTTATTAGAGAATGCTTCAAAAGCTGCTCTTCTTACTTTTACATCATCTTCAAACTCATAATCATTTTCGAACAAAACAAAACTAAGTGGATATTCTTTACCATCTACTTGAAAACTCTTGAAATCCATATCAGCAAGTTTTGCTTGATTATAAATATTCTGAAAAGAACTCATTGTTTGCGATAATGCACTCAATGTTTTTTCAACTTCAGGGGTAAGTGCATGTTTCTTAAAATCTTGAAGTTCCTTTAAAAATAAATAATTTTCTTTCGAATCTTCCATTGCCTCATTAATAATAGCTTCATCAGCCGCAATAATTTCACTTTTGATAAAACTTAATCTACTATCTAAGTTTGAAATAATATTCATCAGTTCCATCATTCTAGAAGTATTTTCAAAATTGGTTTGATCTACAGAAACAGCAAGATGAGAATATGTTGTAGTCACTACCTTTAATTGCAAGAATTTCTTCATCTCGTTAATACAAGTATTTATTGTTTTTGTTGAATTTAATTTACCTTTAAATTCATTTTCAATATTTTCAACTAATTTTTTCGCTTCATCAATTGCTTTAAGATATTCATTTTCAGTTTTAAAAATAGTGGACAGATCCCATGTCAGTTTTGGGTCAACTTCCTTCCGTAATTTCAACACTTTTTCCATACAATAACTCCTCCTTATAATTTATATGATATTCCCCTTATGTCATCATATATGTAAATTATATCAAAAAGATTTGTATATTACAGTATTTTTAATAGTTTATTATCTTTTTTTTATTGAAATTTCGTTTTAAAAGAGACTATAACTTTTTTCGAGCTTTTTCATCATTATTTTACAATATAAATTTACCCACATAAATATATTAACATGCATTCAGTGAGCATCGTACACGATATTTAGTTACATTTAATTTCAGTTGATGCTTATCAGAGTTGTCTTATTTTCACTTAGAAATGAAAAATAAGAATACCATAAAAACATTATAATTTTATAAATACTATGGGAATTCATGATATGTTTTAAAGCTTTATCATGCTACAATAGGCTGTTTTATTTCAAAAATTTAATCTTTTTTTGTTGTACCTTACTCACTATACCCATCTAAAGGTAAGTGCTAAGAGAAACATTATAAAATATCCTGAAAAGCAAAAGATATTATAACGTATGATTATTTTTGTATACCATTTTTCTCTATAATATATTATTCTTATAATATTAGATGTTTGTGAATATAAAAATATAATTAAAGAAGAAACACCACATGATTTTAAAACTGAAAATTGTGTATATGGTGAAACGGTTAAAGGTAAAACTAATATAATGTACAAACCAAAAGAGGTCAACAATGAGTCAATGATACTCCATTTATAATAAGCTTTATTATCTTTATCTACCTTTGGAATTCCTCTAATAAGTGCAAATATATTAATTTTTCCATACATTCTCCAACGTTTTTGATTATTTTCTTTATTCATAAAACCTCCCAAAGTAAACAAAAGTGTGTGATTAAGCTGTTATACTAATACCAAATGGAACACTATAACTAATCTTTTTTAACTCTACCATAGTATCTTTCACAGCCACAATGAGGATAGGTCCTTCAATATTATATTAAAAAATTGATAACTTTTATATCTCTGTATAATTCTTGAAGTTATTTCCTGTTAATTTATTTGATTTTTTTTATTTGTAAACGCATTAACTAACTCTAGTCAAACTAGAAGCAATATTAATATTATACAATATATATCCGAATTTAACATTGGATTTTATTTATATAGCAACAAAAGATTGCTAATAACCTTATTTACTAATTTCGTTTGTGTCCATTCGTTAAAAACTTACCTAATTAAATAGAATGCATCAAATCCTCTATCAACACATAAAAGGTGTAAAGTATTACATCTGCGTCTTACAACAAATAATTTATAATGGCAAAACCAACCTTTATATATTCGTGTGATAAAACTCGTTTTTTAACCCAGACCTAAATATCCATTTAATTACGTATGAACTAACGTGATGGCATTAGAAACCACTTGTTTCTATTTCTCAAACTTACTTTGTCTAATTATATATTAAACCTATTCTATTTCCTTTAGTTTACTTTTTTTATTCCGTTATATTTGAACCCTTTATACATCACTACTAATATATGGATCACAGTAATTAATAAAATTATTTTAATAACTGCATCTTTTATGGCATTTGTATCTACAATTAAATTAATATCAGCACCTGTATACAGATTAAATTGTGTACCAAAATTAGCATTCCAAATATTTGGTGTAGTGAAAATAATGATTAGTAAAATTGTTGATAGTAAGGTCAACACTGAATCATAAATCGATAATTTTAAATTCCTATGTCCAGAGATTAGTTTTATCATTTCAGCTAATATTTTGATAATAAACAATCCGAAAATTAAAAATTTTATCTTTTCCCATACATCTATATTAAATAGTGGGATCACATTATATCCACCATTTGTTTTTTGTATGTAGATAGCAACTATTTCTGGAAAGAAGTAGAAAATAATTGTAAATATGGTTATAAAAATAATTCCTATAATTGATTCACTTTTTGACAACATTGCCTTTTTATTTGGTACAGGAGGTAATTTACTTAAATCCCATTCTTTAGTTGGAATTTTGATATTAAGCCCTTTATATTCTACAATCGCAAATGCGATTGTTACCCAAAAAAGTGCCCACGCTAAGCCTGTAAATAAACTGGCTACATAATCCGCTATAATAGATATAAACCCAGCTTCCGAGATAAATATCCCCTCTATAACAGAAGATACGGTTGTCCCGATGAACACAGCCATTAACACTATCTTTATAGTAAATATGTATCGATTAAAATTCTCTGGCCCGATGAGATATCTTTTATTATCGCGATAATTTTCAGCAAGTTTATTAGGATTACCTAATTCAATTAATACCTTTTTGACACAAACTTCTTCGGATACTTCATTAGAATAGGCGTCTTTCATATCCTCAATTAACGATCTTATTTCTTTCTCAATATCATCTCTTTGCTTTTCTGGTAACTTACTTACTACTGCATAGACATAACGATCAATTAATTCCATTTTATACAACTCCTTCATCAATAAAATTTTTCATAGTATTTACTAAACCAAACCAGTGATGACATAATCGCTTGTAAATATCTTTTCCGCTTTCACTCATTTCATAATATTTTCTCGGTTTATTTCCATCAGTATCCCAATTACTTATGAGAATTTCCTGTTTTTCTAATCTTCTAAGCAATGGATATAACGTGCCTGGTTCAATAACTAAGCCTTTTGCATCAAGTAGAGTTACTAATGAATAACCATATTGCGGTTTTTCTAATTGACTCAATACACTTAATACAATCGTACCTCTTCTTAATTCCTGTATTAAACTTTCAAATAATTGTTCTTCATTTTTCACAACTATACCTCCTACGCTTATTATACTGTATCACATACACTATTGTAAATAGTATATTATAATATTTTATACAATATTATAATATATGTTAAAAATATTAAATGATGTAATAAAAAAGAATAATTGTGATCATGGAATGAAAGTTTTTTAATACTGTTTCTCATTTTTATCCATCGACCCTACTAAATTATAAAATTAGTTTTAGAGTTAAGATATCTATTGTATAATATAAGTATTAAAGTATTAATTAGGTTATATAGATAATAAAAATATTATTGAGTGAGGTAAAAATGGATATTATAAAAACTAAATCTCCTATTGAGTTATTAGAGACAAGAATAATACTTTTAAGTATGTTAGCACAACTTTTATAGTAACTTTTTCCCTTGACTGTGTTTTAATTAGGGAAATGTATTAAACCATTCGCATTTATTTACCTATTATAATGCTTCTTTCCAATTAGTAAAAAAGACCTTAATTTGATTATAAATCATGGTCTTTTAAGAATTTAACATGACAATATTTAGACTAGGGAAATCGCATATCCTGACGATTTTAGGTAAGTAGTATTAGAAAAAATAAGTGTATTTATTCATGGTATATGTATTATTTTTCTTTTGGGAAAGGAATTGCCACAGTGATTCCTCGCAACTTTCCAGATATTAAGACAAATTCTTTTCTTAATTTACGTAAGATGCAAATCCATTCTTGTTCTTTGGATAAATCTAAGATTTAAGAAAAGTATTTAAATATATAATCGCTTTTCTTTAGTTTTTTATAGACATAATTAAATTTTTAATATATTATTTAATTATTAGTGAAGAAAGTTCATATATTAATAGGATGGACTATCCATGGTTAAATATGGGGGAAGGGTGAAATTAATGAGTGAAAAACGAAAAAATCAAATCGTTTATTTAATTATTTTAATTTTAACGACCTTTATACTTGCGAGTAACTTATTGTATAACAAGATTTATTATCTTCAAATGGCGGGAGTTATTGTATTCAGTATTTTGGCAATTTTATTGAAGCGCTTTATTCCATTTAAGATACAAATTATATTGAGTATTTTGTGCTTTATTATGATTGTGGTATTATCGATGAAGCTTTATAAAGTATATGCTTCAACTGTAGCTAAATACTGTGAAGATCCTCTATATATAGAACCACAGAATGAGTTTGCAGCAATTAAAACAGAACCGAATGAAATATATTATCATGATGACTCTTTCAAAGGACTGATAGGTTTTAATAATGATTATATTGATATATTTAACTTTTATAAAAAAGAGAATCAAAGTATTAAAGTGGGTTCAGGAGATTTAAATGATAATTACAGTGATACAATAATCGATGTCGTTTATAATAAAGGATTGATTTATGCCACAAAGGATAATAATCATAGTGGAATGACATTATCAGTGATTGATGTAAATACCTATCAGACAGTAAAATCAGTAAGTTATGATTACGTTATGAGACTGTTAAATTTAAACAATCAAGTTTATGCCACTAAAGATGATGTTATTTATCAAGTTAATTCTGACCTGGAATTATTAAATGCGAAGACAGTCACAAACGGCATTTTTTATGGTAAACAATATAATGATGTGTATTTATTAGAACGCTATATAAATAACCAACAAGGATATGAACTATTGGTCTATCATAAAGATTTTGAGTATGTAGAAAAACTTTTATCAAGTCCAAATCCAATGTTAATATCAGAGAATAATCAAGGTGAATTATTTGTGAGTGAACAAAACGGAATCGATTTATATTTTGATGTATATAATACAGATTTAAATTTAGAACATCAATATCTAATCAAACAAGGTGACTATAGTAGAAATATAGAAGCAACACTAATTGATTATGATAGTCGTTATTATGTGAAATATTATGATTTAGATGATTCTTTTTATTTTCGATATACCAACATATTCGATTCATCATTTAATAAACAAAATTCATGCTTATTTGTTGACGAATTGTGGACAATATATGAAAATGTTTTTGATATAGATAATAATATTTATATTACTAGTTTCAATAAGATGTATAAAATGACTGAAAAAGATTATTTTAAATCTAATCCTACGTTATCAGTCATTTCACCTTTAAGTAATAATGCCTTTTACTTATCTGTACTTGTTTACCCAATATTATTGATAAACATAAAAAAGAAAAAGCAATAATTGATAATTAAAAAGACTAGCTCACTGTTAACAGAAATATGGAATATTAGTACATATGGTCTAAACTCATATTATAGTCACTATATTTCAATAATTAATGGGTTAAAAAGGCTAAGAACCTGTAGATAAATAAAATCGTGTAACCATAATATTAATGTTTTGCTTTTAATTTAAATATAAAAAGGTAAGTTTATACGTTAAGATATTGTATCATAATGTATAAACTTACCTTTTATTTTGTTGAAACATTCTATGTTTTTAGAATTACTATCCAATAGAAAAAACTTTGAAAAAGTAAATTGGTGGAGTTAGAGGGATTCGAACCCTCGACCCCCTGCACGTCAAGCAGGTGCTCTCCCACTGAGCTATAACTCCAGGTTTTAACAATAGAGATGGTCAGTGGCAATAGCTGTCCACATCTAACTACCTCAATTAATTATAGTATTTTTTGTAATTTATTTCCAATTATTTATTAATTATTTTAAACTAACTAACAAATGACTGGTATATCTTATATGTATTTCATATTCGGCTTTGAGTATTTGTAATCTCATCTAATCATTTTTCCTTGGGTACAGGAACTGCAAAAGTTATTTCTCCGAATATAGGGCATCTAACAAGCTTTCTAAAAATAAAAATTGGTGAAACAATCGAAATCAATAATTGTAAACTAAATAAATGACCACACTTATCGCATTGATAGTCAAAATATTGATTCCATAAATAAAGAGAATTGAAAATGATTAAAGTAAGAACGAGCGGAATAATATAATAAATCATTTAAATCAACCCTTTCAATGTCTAGATTTATTTAAATCTGATATGCTGTCAAGATATCAGTCGAAAAAACTTATAAAATTATCTATCTAAATAACTAGGTTTAAGAATTCAATTGCAGTTAAGTAACTTATACCTTGATAAATAAGAATATCTAGAAAAGAAAATATATTATGAATTTCCTAAAGAGTTATGGGATAACACACTATTTTTTTATGGAAATTTATTAAATCTTATGAGTTTAAATGTTCAAGATGAATTATTTGAGAAACTTTTATTATATAAAATTGTTAAAGAAACGAAGGTCATTGCAATTTCAACATATGATAAAGATACAAAGACACTTCATTATATTGGAGAAACTATGGAATCTCTCAAAGAATTATTATCATTTTTGAAACAATTTAAGATTGAAAAAGTCCATTTGATTAATGAAACTATCGCATTAGATTTAATGAAAGATCCAGCATTCAAATTAGATTATTCTGACATGAAATTTTATAAAAATATAAAAGGAAATAAATTATTAGATCTTATTACTATTAAGGAAATTAATAAAGAAAATTCCTATCTACTGTGGGATAATATATCTGAATATATTGACCAAGGAATAAGTTATTTTGGTGGTTTTTTAAATGGTGAAATAAAATGCTGTGCTGGAATTTCTAGAGTTTCTAAATTACGAAGTGAGATAATTGCTGTTCATACGTTTAAAAATGATGACAGAAACAAAGGATATGCTTCTATTTTATGCAATTACTTAATAGACTTAGCATTAGAAAAAGTTGATATAGCAACATGGACAACTGGATATTCCAATATTGCAAGTATTAACACTGCAAAAAATATTGGAATGAAACATTTCATTTCAATATTTACTTTTGAATATAATAATATTTAAATAAAAAAGCATCAACTTTTTAAAATTTCTTAGGTTGATACTTTTTATAATATACTATGTTCTCTTATTTTGATTTTATGAGTTCTCTCCTCAATTAACAAATTATTGAAAAGACTCCTAATTTAATGATAATAAATGAATTATCTATAAATAATTTTATTTATAAAATACAGTTACGGTTAATCCTTTACAACCATTCGTCTTAATAATAGATAATTGCAAAATGATAATACCAAAAAACCAGACACGAAAACTGATACTGCTTTATAAGAGTCTGTTGCTAAGATTAATTTAAAATGATTAATTTCATTTATAAGTGTATAAAACGACAAATTACTTATCATAACAATGAGAGATATGATAAGGAATAAATAAATCGGTGAAAGAATGATTATTGGTTTAAAAAATGAATTCGATCTATAATATGTTGCAGCAAGAAGAAATCCAGCAGTCATGACCAATAAATATAATGTGAATGTCCATATAAGATCATTGAAGAAGTAGGGATTATGATATACAACTTGATAATAACCCGTATATGGAAGAACAAGAGGTATTAACACATCAAGCATTGCATCGCAAAATCCTGCAAAAAAACTAGCCATTAAACATGCGAATATATACCCCATAAGAAATCTTTTGCGGGAAATATTGAAAGATTGCATTAATTTAAAGTTAGTTTTAAAGCTTAGAAAACCGATGAAAAGTAGTATATATATTGTAAGTGTTATATATCCATCTTGACTCTCAACTTTACTAAAAAAAAGATTAACTATAAATGCGATTAAAGTTATGATGATGAGAAATAGATAATAAATAGTAATTGGTTTCATAATTCTAAAAAATTGATATTTGGTATTTTTCCATACACCTTTCATAAATAATCCTCCATTTAATTTGTTAACTTAATAAATAAGTTTTGTAGTTCTATTTTATTTACCTCTAAATCTAATTCATTTACTAGAATCTTGTCATCATGATTCATATTTTCTAATACAATTGCTTGTTTAAATTTCCCAATTTCATCCATACCAATATATTTTTTATTTTTAAGATAACAATCAATTTTATTTCCTTCGCCAGAAATATTGTAAGTTTGTGCTAAAAGCTGTTCAACTGAATCTTGAACGATTATTCTACCTTCTTTAATGATAATGACTTCTTCAATTATATCGGCCACTTCTTCGACTAAGTGACTTGAAATAATGATTGTTTTAGGCTGTTTGATATAATTTCCTATTAATTCCTTATAAAACATATCTCGGTGATTAGCATCAAGACCTAAAACAGGTTCGTCAAATATAATTATTTCAACATTTGATGCTAAAGCGATTATGTCTTTACAAATTGAGATATAACCCGTGGATAATGACTTCAATTTTTTCGCGATATTTAATTTAAATTTATTACATAATCTAAATGCATAATTCTTATCAAATGAAGGATAAAAATATGCTACTCGATTAATCAAACGCTCGACTGAAATACCCATGGGATATAAATTTTTTTCCAACATATAAAAGACTTTATTTAAAACATAATCATTTTCAATTACGTTCTCTCCATCAATTAAAATTTCACCTTTTGTAGGAAAAAGTTTATTTGTTACAAGATTTAACAAAGTCGTTTTCCCTGCACCATTTCTTCCTAATAAACCATAAATTTTATTCGATTCTATCCTTAAATTAATATCATCTAGTGCTAACGTTTTCCCAAATTTTTTTGTTACTTGTTCAAAAACAATTTTGCTCATAACCCTCATTCCTTTCATATTTAGCCTTTTTATTAATCATGTATGGCTGTTCTCCGTAAAACTAGATAGCTCATTGAAGCAAATAATGAGAATATAAAAAGAAAAATTAATGACACAGTATAAGGATTAATGGAAATTCCACTACTCATGTTAATATAAGTAACAAATAACATAATTAAAGAAGAAAAAATGGTATAGATAATAACCAAAGTCACCAATATCTTCACGACTAGATGAAGTCTATAATATAGACTTGAAAAAAAGAAGCCGCTAGTTATTGCCATGATATTCGATGAAAAGAGCCAAAGCAATTTAGTAAATAAAAAGCTATTGTGATAGATGTGTTCATACAAGCCGCCATATTGCATCAAAAAAACTATTATGATCTCTATAATTAAATTAAAGATGGCAATCAATAAGCAAGTAATTAAAAAAGTTATTAAGGTTCCCAAGAAATATTTCTTGCGGGAAACATTAAATAATTGCATCAATTTGAAACTAACTTTAAAACATATCACACCAATCAAAAATACAATCAACATCGTGATAAATTCTAATGTGCTATATTCCATTCGTTTTATATAATACATATTGCCTAAATATATTAATGTGTAAATTATGTATATAGGAAATCCAATTCTCATTATTAAAGACATCTGAAATCTAGATACTTTCAAAATTGTAATCATGTGATGATCCTCCTTTTTAGTTAGTCAAATCGATAAACAACTTTTGAAGCTTTACATTAGAAACATCGAGGTCTTCTACTTTAATTTCACTACGATGCTCTAAAATAGTCGCCTGTTTATATTTACCGACTTTTGTAAGTCCCACATATTTTTTATCTTCTATAAATTTTTCAACTTTCTTATCATCTCCTGATATCACATATGCTGAAGATAAAAGTTCTTCAACGTTTTTTTGTAACATAATTTCCCCTTCATTTAAAATAATGACTTCTTCAATCACATCAGTTATTTCATCTATCAAGTGCGTTGAAATGACTATTGTTTTTGGATGAGAAATATAATTTGCTAATAATTCTTTATAAAATAGATCTCTATGGTTGGCATCTAATCCCAATACAGGTTCATCAAACAAAATAATTTCGGCATTTGAAGCTAGCCCTAGGATATCTTTAAAAATTGTCGAATATCCTGTTGATAATGACATAATTCTAGCATTCATATTTAATTTAAATTTATTACATAATAATTTGGCATAATCCATATCAAAAGTTGGATAAAAAATCTTAGCCCATTTATAAAAAGTTTTAATTTTATATTCCTTTGGGTATACATTTTTCTCATGTGTATATAATATTTTTCTTAATGCACCATCATTGTCGGATACATTTTCTCCATCTATTAATACCTTTCCAAGTGTAGGAAATATTTTATTCGAGATAAGATTTAACAACGTGGTTTTTCCAGCGCCATTTCTACCTAATAAACCATAAATTTTATTAGCCTCCAAAGATAGATTAATGTCTATAAGTGCCCTTGTGCTTCCAAATTCTTTAAACAATGACCTAACAATGATTTTACTCATGAGATTCCCCCCTATTAATCATATCAATAATCTCTTTCTTTGAAATATTTAGCTTTAATGCTTCACTGAGTAAGGATAAAATGAAATTTTCATAGAAACCAATTTTACGTTTATATAATATTTTTGCCTTTGCTCCAGTTGAAACAAACATTCCTACACCCCTTTTTTTATATAATATCCCCTCATCCACCAGTAAATTAACACCTTTACCAGCAGTCGCAGGATTTATTTTTAAATGAATTGATAATTCTGTTGTTGAAATTATTTGTGTTTCTTCTTCATAAATTCCTTTTAAGATATCATCCTCTAATGCTTCAGCTAACTGCAAATATATTGGTGTATCACTTATAAAACTTAAAAGCATATTTTTCCCACCTTAATTAGTTAATTACTTATGTAGTTAAGTATATGTCTAAATCCATATTTTGTCAAACATTTTTTATTGGTTTGTTCCTAAGATGAGAGTTTCATCATTTTTTAATTTATCATCATAAGATATAATTAACTTTTAATCTAAGAAAAAATATATGACAGAATTTTTTTTACCTTTTCATGCATGACAATATGTACCTAAATAAATTCATCAATTTGAATGTGAGCATTTAGAACATGGCCCTGAAATTTGGCGTGTTTCAATCGCCAAATTAAATAAATTTACAGCCTTGAAATGAATCAAGGCTGTAATTTTTATACTATATTAATTAATCTATGTCATCTAATAGATATTTTAATCATTTCGTGAGTCTTTCGTCAACTTTATTTATTATATTAATATATACTGTAAACTTCTTCAATTAATCGAAATAAAATGAAGTAAGGGAATATCCCTTACTTCAAATAGAATCTATTATCTTCTGCCTTCAAATAAGTCAATTGATCCTAATACGATATGAGCTAACCCAAATCCTATTACTCCTGCGGCTAACATTGGCATGAAATGTGTTGTATTTGATCTTTTCATATTCATACGTCCTAAAGCTACACCTGTTGCTGTAACTCCCGTTCCAAGTAGTGTTGGAATTAAACCTTCTCTCATGGTATTCCTCCTTTTTTTGAAGCTAGAAAAATAAAGATTCTAACCTTATAATTTGTTTACTTACATTAATTTATCCATGGAAAAAAAAGATATTTTTCGTTCATAATGAGTAACATAAATGTTTAAAATAATTCATTTTCATTTTCTAAATATAATTTGCTTATGTGAATTAATTTATATATGCAAGGCATATTATTTTCAATATTTTAACCAATAATTACATTGCATTATCTGATTATTCAAAATATAAAAAATAGAAGGGATAAATTCAAATGAAAAAAAGATTCTTGTGGATAACACTTTTTTTGCTTATGTTTTTAGTTGGATGTACTTCAACTAATACAACTACAGCAAATGATGAAGTTATCACCTATCAAGGTTTAGAAGATGGCCATGTTTTTTTGGGAGAAACGTTTAATTTACTATCTGGAGTTACATTTACATCATCATCTCAAGGAGATATTACTACTACTGTTGAAACTGTAGGTGATATTAATCTGTCCATTCTAGGAGTGCATCTTGTTTCCTATCAAACACATTATGTAAATAATGAACCTTTCATAGTTGAACGACGAATCGTTGTCATGTATCCTCCTTTTGGAGATGCGGAATCTAATAATCTACTATCAAACGGAGATTTTAGCGATACGATGAATTATTGGGGAATTGCACGTTATACTGATTACCCAGATAGTATGAATTTTATTATTGACCCTGATTTAAAACGTATGCAAGTTATTATAGTTTCAGCATCTAATATGGTATATACGCCTAATTTAAATCAAACAAATTTAACATTAGAAAATAGTAATACTTACGAATTAAGTTTATTAGTCAGTGGTACTAATACAACTTTCTTTTCTATAGATATTGTCGAATTAAATCAAACTGGTCAAGTACTGTCAACTTTAGTTAATACTTTAACTGTAAATGTTGGCATTCAAGATGGTGAGATGCAAGTGGTTCAATTTGAAATTACACCATTAGTATCTTCTACAAATGCGACATTAAGATTAATGTTTGGAGAAACCAATAATAATCAACCTACTGGTGAAATATATATTGATAATGTATTGTTAACTCTATTATCAGATTAAACAAAAAGCACAGATAATAGTCGATAATTTAATAAATACAAAAAAACACATACGATTATGCATGTGTTCTTTTGTATTACTTTATCTAAATACTTTAGTGTTTTTCTTGATAAACTAAGATTTTCATCGAATAATAAATCGCAAATTAATTAACAATAGCGATATGAAAATCACTATTTTTTTTAATAATCTGATTGATAATATATTAGATAATTTTGTTTTCTTATATAACCAACCAAAAAAGTTGGTGAGAATATCGTATAAAATATAGATAGCAAAATTGAAATAATTAATAACAAAATATAAGCATACAGATTGAACCTAAAACTGTGCCATCTATTACAAAAGTTGAGGGATAAATACAAGTAATGAGATTTCTATAATTAATGTTTTTTTTGATATCTCCTCCCTAAAATTTATATTTTGCAAATGATCATATTTTTTCACAGACAACACTTTTCATAATTTATATGATTAATAAATTTAATAATTCTATCATCCACTACATAAAAAAAATGGGATGTAGCCAATTTAGTCCCATTTTTATGCGATTTTCTTAAGATATTTAGTTACATCATCTGGTCTTACATCGTAAATTTAATAATATTTCTCCGTATCATAATATTCGGGAAACTTATTCTTATTAGTGTCTAACAAGATATTTCTGCTATATTAAGAATTCTATTAAAACAGATGTTGGCCTTTCGCTGTTTTTTTTTATGTTATTCCATTAAAAAATTTTTAACATCTATTAATGATTCAAAACATTTAAAGGTTTTTGCTAGCACAGCTATACTAGGTTGTTTTAAATCTGGAACCATGATAGGTATAAAATTCCCTGCATCCGCAGCGATAATGCCAGCTTCTGAATCTTCTAATACGATAGTATGTTCAGGTTCACAACTTAATTTTTTAGCTACAGTTAAAAAAATTTCTGGGTCTGGTTTTGACTTAGTAATTTCATCACCACAAATAATATAATCAAAATAATGTGTTATCTCACTTGGTTTTAAAAATATATTTGCTCTATCTTTACCTGATGACGTCGCTACTGCTGTTTTTATTTGTATTTGTTTTAAATAGATTAATAATTCAACTAATCCTTTTTTAAAAGGCACCCCTTCTTGTGAAATAATATCTTTTGTTAATTGATATCGCATTTCCTTTATTTGATCAACTGGAAAATCATTGCCATATTTCTTAAAACAAAGTTCATTAATTCTCGTTAGATTAGACCCTAACATCGTTTGAAAAAACTCAAAATCAAAGGCATATCCCAATTGTCTAACAACGGTTTCCCATGTTCGATACGCGATTTTTTCAGTGTCAAACATTAATCCGTCCATATCAAAAATAACCAATTCCAAATCTTTCATATTGTCTCCTTATTTTCATCACAATTAATATCTATAGGTACCTATTATTATACTTGTTATCTACCTTTCAGTCAATTTATGAAATTTAATTAATGAGAAAATTCTTGTATTATATCTGTAAATAGTGATAATTGCAAAAAAAGATGGTATCTAAAGAATATTACCATCCTCTTCTAATCAATTAATATATATTTTTTATAGATTCTAAATCAACGTAGGTAGTTACACTCCTATTGTTGTGATTATTAATAATAGAACATTTAAAATAATAAACAAAAATGATAGGAGAATGAGTCGATAAATTTTTAAGATAAAATTAGTAGGATTATTATAACTACTTGTTTTTGTCATCATATGTTTGAAGATAAATAGCGAACTAATGAAAACAATCATCAGTACAATAAATGATTTCCAATCCAGGTGTCTATAGTAATAGCAAAGTATATTATTAAACGTAAATAAAGAATTTAAGATAATAAATGGAGCATAAAAATTGACTCTTTCTATTAATAAATCTTTAATCTGATATACTTGATATTTATTGACTAATATCCAAGAGAACCATAAACCAAAAGTTATCAACAAAAAGATTCCATAATATGTACCTATACAATCTTTTTCACTATGATAAAACACCACATACATTTGATTATATATTGAATAAAGAAAAAAAGACAAAAGATTTAAAATTTGTAAAATTAAAAATAAATAACTTTTTAAATTTATTTTCATATTTTCATTCCTTTCGAACTATTTTTTATAAACTGATTTTTCTTTATACATTTGGTAGTCAGATATCTCGACAATTTTCTCTAAAGAAATATTCATTCCAGGCTTAAATTGAAATAGACCATGGCTAACAGTAATTTGATATGGTTTAATTTGTTTTCGATTAAATAATAACTGATTGCTAAATTGTTTCTACTTGTTTTTGCGTTTTATTTGGAAAAACAATGACAAACTCGTCTCCACCCATTCGGAAAATAACGTCATTTTCACCTTTCTCTGTTTCTATTAATGAACAAACCTTTTGAATATAAAAATCGCCCTCTGAATTCCCAAAGTTATCATTAACTTCTTTTAATTCATTAATATCAATAAAACAAATAACAAATTCAAACATTTGTTCCTTTGCTTTAAAGAGAAGATCTTTTAACATTAACAAGCCACTTTCTTCTATTACCCTTTTCTTCATTTAATAAGATAATTATAACAAAATATAGCTTATTTGTATATATCACTTAATAAGTCTATCATATATTAACCATTGTTTATAGTTGAATAAAATTTTTTTAATTAGTATAATATAAATGGAAATATTTAATAATGGAGGTAATAATGAAAGTTTTAATATTAGGTGGAACCGGAGTCATTAGTAGAGCAATAGTTGAAGAATTATTGAATGATAACCATGATGTTGCTATTTTTAATAGAGGAAGTAAAACATTAAATTTTAAGAAGACAGTAGATCAAATCATAGGAGATCGTAAAAACATCTCTGATTTTGAAGAGAAAATGCAAGCTAAACACTTTGATGTCATTATCGATATGATTGCTTTTAATAAACAAGATGCCATGAATACCATTCGTTCCTTTAAAGGAAAGGTGAAACAATTTATTTTTACATCTAGTGTTGCAGCTTATAAAAGATCACCGCTGCATATACCTATGATAGAAAATACGGCTGAACTGGTTACAGAGCCAATTTTTCCTTATGGGTATAATAAAGCTGAAATGGAGCGATATTTACAACAAGAAATGGAAAATGATGTTCCTATCACGATTGTACGACCTTCCTTAACCTATGGAATAGGTTCACAAAATATTGGAGTATTAAGACAAAATGAAAATATCATCAATAGAATTAGGAATAATAAACCCCTCGTTATGTTTGGTGATGGGACTACACCATGGAACTTTACGTTTGCAGCTGATTTAGCACGAGGATATGCAGGATTAGTGGATAATAAAAAAGCATTAGGAGAAGCTTTTCATATCACTTCAGATGAAGCACATATCTGGGATGATTTATATTTAGAATTCGGAAAAATTCTAGGTATTAAACCTAAAATTATTCACATTCCAACAGAATTGCTTGTAAAAGCCAATCCCGCTTTATTTATGAATCTTTATTATGATAAAATGCATGCAGGTATCCTTGATAACACAAAAATTAAAAGTGTGGTTCCTAATTTTAAAACTCAGATTTCCTTGCACGATGGTTTAACATCAATTATCAATTGGTATGAAAAGAAAGAAATGACCAATTTAAGTGAAAAAGATATATTTGAGGATAAATTAGTAGCAATATATAATGGATGGGTAAAACAGATGGAAGCATTAAATAATTAAGTACAATAAAAGGAAAGTCAAGCGACTTTCCTTTTATATTAAACGGTATAATCAACAGCAACTCTTTGAATTGTTACTTGGCGAATGTAATCGACCACTTTTAAATGCTCGGGATGATTCTGATAGATAGACATTGTTTCAAAAGTTTTGAATTCTGTGTATAGAACAATATCATATGATTGTTCAGAAGAAATTTGATTAATCCCAACCTCGATTTCGATTGCTTCTGAAATTTTTGTTTTTAAATTCTCTAATAAAAATTTCAGTTCTTTTGCGATATCATTTTTAGATTGCCCTAAATAATTTTCTTTCAATTTCCACATGACTATATGCTTCACCATTTTAACACCTCGCTTCTATAAAGACATATCAGTTTGTTTAGCGATTTTCTCTATTTTCAAAAAATGATTGATAATAAAGATGAAAATACTAATAATTAAAAATAAATAGCTTATCGAAAATCTATCGGCGATTAAACCAAATAAAGGAGCAAAAATAATCGTAAATAACGCTCTAAATTGGCTATCTACCGATAAAACCGTTGCTCTTTCATGTTTTTCCATCGTATCTCCACATACATCTACAAAAATCGGTCTACGAGCATCTTTAAGGATATAAAGAACAAAGAATGTAATGATTGTAAGAATAATTAATTGATTATGAATCGTGATAAACATTATTAAGCATAAAATAGCCATTATATCAAAAAATATTCCCATCAACTTACCTGATGATATTAAACGATTTATCCTATAAACATTTTTCGAAGCCATTGAACTGAAAATATAAAATACACCATATAATACACCTAAAGCTATAACCACTTGGTCTTCTGACCGTATTCCTGGGATTTTAAAGTATTCCATAACTAATTTAGAATCCTGTAAAATAGGTTGAATATAATCTTTAATCACTTTAAATATACTGTCATATAATGATGAACTTAATAATAATATTATTAGTGAACTTTTCCTAAAAATACTTTTTATTTGTATGATACTATCTTTATAAAATGTAGCTATTTTTATTTCGCTCTTCCGTTTTTCATTTAAATTATTAGGGTAGGATGCAATTAATAAAAAATCTAATAAGTATGGAATAATGCAAAGAAGAAATATCCACTTCACACTTGGTAAATTTAAAACGAATAGAATAGATACAAAAGCTGAAACAGATGAACCAATTAAGGAAAATGAACGCGTTCTTCCATAAACATAAGTTTTATGCATAAACCAATCCTTCTGTTCTAAATACGAATATATCATTGCTTTATGAGTTCCTGATCTGAATGCTTCTCCTAACCCAAAGAATACCATTGCTAAAACTAATATGTAGAATTGACTCCCAAAAAAGAATAAACCAAAGGAAATTATATAGAAAGTGAAACATATCATGAGTTCTTTTTTCTTACCATAATTATCAGCAAATATTCCAGATGGTATCTCGAAAATATATATAATGATTTCTCGAATGGAATAAAGGATTCCGATTGAAAACAAGTTCATTCCAAGACCTAATAAATATATCAGTAAATAAGGTTCGAAAAATTTTAAATTTTTTAATAAACCATATAAACAAAACTTCTTTATCTGTTTATCTTTTTTTATTAATTGATAGCTATTATTCATCCGTTAATACCTTCTACTATCTTATATTGTTTGATATATTATACCATATTAGGTTGTATTCCTTAAATATGTATTTTCAATTCGTATTGTGTTATAATATTATTTAGTAAATATTGTAAATGAGGATAGAAAAAATGGAAAAAGTTAAATTAACAGAATATAGTCATGGTGCTGGTTGTGGTTGCAAAATCTCACCAGCAACTTTAGAAGTGATTTTACAAACAACACGAGATACCATTAGTTATCCACAACTTCTCGTGGGAAATAGCAGCAATGATGATGCCGCTGCATATGATTTAGGTAATGGAACATCAGTTCTTAGCACAACAGATTTCTTTATGCCAATTGTTGATGACCCATTCACCTTTGGAAAAATTGCGGCAACAAACGCTATCAGTGATATCTATGCAATGGGTGGTAAACCACTTATGGCAATCTCTATCTTAGGTTGGCCAATTGATAAATTGTCACCTGAGGTAGCTAAAGAAGTAGTTGAAGGAGGACGTGCTGTATGTGAGGCGGCGGGTATTCCTCTTGCAGGTGGTCATTCAATTGATTCACCAGAGCCTATTTTCGGTCTTGCTGTCACTGGTATTGTTGATAATGAACGCTTAAAACAAAATAATAAAGCAATTCCCGGCTGCGAAATTTTCTTAACAAAACCATTAGGAATTGGCATTATAACAACCGCTCAAAAAAGGAAAAAAATAGAACCTGGTGATATCGACGTTGCCATCGAAGCGATGTGTACTTTGAATAAAATAGGTGCAGATATTTCAGAATTAAAGGGAGTTGTAGCCTTAACTGACGTCACTGGTTTTGGATTATTAGGTCATTTAGGTGAAATTTGTAAAGGAAGTGGAATTTCAGCAAACGTCTATTTTGATCGTGTTCCATTATTACCAAATACTAAAAAATATCTCGACATGGATTGTGTCTCTGGTGGAACAAAAAATAATTTAAAAAGTTATGGACATACCATTGAAGGAATGACAGAGAAACAGCAATTTATTTTATGTGATGCTCAAACATCAGGCGGCTTACTCGCGATTGTTAAAAAGGAAGCTGTTCCAAAATTTTTAGAAATAACGAAAAAATTCGGTTTATCATTAAACTCTATCGGAGAAACTTGCGAAGCACGCGAAAAATTAATTAAAGTAAAATAATTGGAAGTGTTCTATGAATAATACAACAAATGATTTTAAACAAATTGTTTTAGGAGAAATACCATTAATCGATGTCCGCGCACCTATAGAATTTGAAAAAGGTGCTTTTATCAATTCTTTCAATCTTCCTATTATGAATGATGAAGAAAGACGTCTTGTGGGAATATGTTATAAAGAATTAGGGAATGAAGCAGCAACTAATCTTGGTCATCAATTAGTATCAGGAAATTTACGGCAAGATAGAATTAATGCTTGGATTAATTATATTAATCAATATCCTAATAGTATGATGTATTGTTTCAGAGGGGGTACCCGATCAAGTATTGCTCAAGAGTGGTTATATGATGCTTCAGGCAAAGAAATAACTCGTCTAGAAGGCGGATACAAAGCATTTAGAAACTATTTAATGGATGAACTCGAACCTATTAAATATACTAATATCCCCATTTTATTAGGAGGATGTACAGGAGCAGGTAAAACTCAATTATTAAAAAAACTAGATAATTCAATTGATTTAGAAAAGATAGCGAATCATCGCGGTTCTTCATTCGGGCGTTATTTATCACAACAGCCGTCACAAATCAATTTTGAAAATAATTTGGCTTATGCACTTATTCAATATAAAGATAAAGGTTATCGTCATCTTATCTTAGAGGATGAAGGAAGAAACATTGGGAGATCCATGCTTCCTAAACCGTTATTTGAATATTTTAACAATGGAAATTTAGTGCTTATTAACGCTTCTCTTGAGGAGCGTGTTAAAAATACAGTTGAGGAATATGTTATAGAATCACAACATGAATACTGTCTCTTTTACGGGGTGGAACAAGGTCTTATTTCTTGGAATAATTATATTAAAGACAGTATCACTCGTATAAGCAAACGTTTAGGTGGTGAATGCTATAAGCGTATCATGGATGCATTTGATGCAGCTTATCTAGAACAAATAAAAACAGATAAAAAACATTTACATCAACATTGGATAGAAATATTATTGAAAGAATATTATGACCCAATGTATGAATATCAACTACAAAAGACAACAAAAGAAATTTTGTTTCAAGGTAGTTTTAAAGAGACTTTTGATTATTTGAAATTATATTATAGTGATAAATATTAAACAGATGGTTTCTAATGAAACCATCTGTTTTTATTTATGTGATTAATTTATTACCTATAATGACCGATATTTTTTTAAAGCAAAGATATTTAATATCACAAAAACAATCATAAATATCAATAGTATTAGAATATCTAAGAGAAAATGACTTAAGCCCAATCCTTGATACATTATCCCTTTTAAAGCATCAGCACCATAGTATATTGGCATGATTTTACTTAAGACTTGTAACCATTTAGCCATTCCACTTAAAGGAAATATCCCTGCGAAGAATACTTGTGGAATGATAACAATAGGGATGAATTGCATCATTTGAAATTCTGAGGACGCAAAGGTAGAAAGTAGAATTCCAAGTGACAAAGCAACCATCGCAAGCAATAAATTAATTATAATGACATTCCACAATGACCCAGCAAGGGTGATATTGAGGACGGCAATGGCGTACAAGACGATAACGAGTGTTTGAATAATCGCAAAAATACCATAACCTACTAGATACCCTAAAACTACCTCTCTCCTTTTTATTGGAGTTGACATTAACCTTTCTAATGTTCCTGTTGTTTTCTCACGTAACAAACCAATACCTGAAATCAAGAAGACAAAGAAGAAAACAAAGAAACCAACTAAAATTGGACTTAATACATCAAAAAAAGTGGTGTTACTGTCACCATATATATAATTAGGTACGAGCGTTGGCATTTGTTGATTAATAGGGGCATTGCTATTCGTTTCTTGTATAAAAGTTGCCATGGCTTGATTAATTTTCATTTGTAAAGCCTTAGTTGGGGTAGGATCACTATTTAGCAATGTTAATTCATACGTCCCATTATTCATCACTAATAGTCCATCTAATTTGTCATTAACGACAGTTTCATTATTTGCACTCTGATAAGGTATTACTGAAATATCCTCATCTTTTAATATTTGTACCAACCTACTATTAATATCAATATTAACTACACCTAATTTGGGTTCGACATTATTTCCATTGAAGATAAAATACATCATCGTAAGGATAAAGAGTGGAGCAATAAATAATAATGCGAGTGTTCTTTTATCACGAAACATTTGTTGGCATATTCTTATAATTAACGCACTTATTCTCATTTGATAACTCCTCCTGCTTTAAGAAATACATCTTCTAAATTGTTGACTTTATACAGCTCTTTTAATTCTTTTGGTGAGCCACTAGTCAAAATGACTCCTTCTCTCACCATTGCTAAATAATCACACTTTTCTGCTTCATCCATCACATGTGTTGTCACTATAATGGTTTTATTTTCTTCATTTTTTAAACGTAATAGCTCATTCCAAATCGAAAATCTTAATTCAGGGTCAATGCCAACAGTCGGTTCATCTAATATCAGTACTTTTGGATTTTGAATTAAAGCGACTGCCAAAGATAATCTTCTTTTCATTCCACCAGAATAATTCATAACTTTTTTATTTAATTCATCAGTTAGATTGACTAAACTTGCTGTATAAGCAATTCTTTCTTTCTGTTCTATTTTATTTAACTTAAAAAGTGAAGCAAAGAATTTCAAATTTTCCTTCCCAGTTAACTCTTCATAAAGTGCATCTGATTGCGCCATATAACCAATCTCTTGCAAAACTTCTAAATTAGGTATTTGCGTATTTAAAACTTGAACTTTTCCTTTATCGACTTTCTCCATTCCAACAATTAATTTTACTAATGTCGTTTTACCGGCACCTGATGGCCCAATTAAACCAAATATTTGTCCTTGTTCAATTGCTAAATCAACATTATTCAGAACCATTTTATTTCCGAAACTTTTACTAACCTGATTGACTTTAATTGTTTCCATTTGTTACCTCCTTAATTATTAATGAGACATTCTTTTTGAGTATAAGACTTCTTCTATAATATGTCAATTAATTGTTTATTTAATCAATAATTTCATGACTTATAATGGTAAATATTAAAATAATATGCCTTTAGATTCTTCATTAAAGAACCAATTCTTTATATTTAGTCGATATATCCTTTAATAAAAAAATTTCCTCTATTAACTTACCTAATAGAGGAAAACATATCTATATTTTCGATATATATTACTTTGATAAGAAATTAAATTATGATATGCTAATCTACCTACAATAAAACTGGGTAGGGCTTTGTATTCTTCCTATATTAATATATGTATATAATTCTTTTAATTTACTTTCCTAAGTTTTATTGCTAATCATAATATAAGACAAATTCATCAGCCTCTATCTCTTTTTGTCCATCTCTATTAGGGAAATCTTATTTTTAACTTCATTATAACCTAATTTACAATGTACAATTTAGAATCTACTCATTAATTTCTCCAGTTGAATACAATCTATTATTTATTCTCGATAAATTTGATGATTAATCCATTCGGGTCTAATACAGTGAAAAATTGGGAATTAGGCGTTACTCGATAAGGACCACTGTAAATAGTTAAACCTTTTTCTTTAATTAATGTAATTTTTTCATCTAAAGATTCTACTTCAAACCCGAGAGATATTCCATCTCCAAAACTTACATCTTTAGATGTTTCCATGTATAAAAGTTCAATTTTTGTCTCTCCATCTCCTAAAAATGCAATTTCAGAACCTGGTCCTGCTTCAAATCGATTAACGATATTAAGTCCTACGATTTCAGTATAAAATTTTAAAGATTCATCAAGGCTTTTAACCCGAATGGTTGTCTCAAATAGCTTCATTAGTATTACCTCCTATAGTAACAATTAGTTGTTAAAATAATATAACATATCAAAAAGAGACAGTCAAATATTATGCCTCATGTCTACAATATATTATCACTCAAGTCTATAAATGGTATGCAATATAAATGAAGTTTACAAATGTCAAGTTAATTAGGTACATTTTTGTCAAATTAAATCATAATATATATGCAAATAAAAAAGCGCTATTGCGCTTAATTTTTTGTTAAAGACAAATTTAAACTTCATGGAAAAAAACATAGACTCTTTTCATAATCACTTTAAGAGAGGTTATTCAAATTATATGTTTTATTTGTTCTCCTCATTAACTAGTTTTTTCCCATATAATTCAGTTTTTAATTCTAGTATTTCCTCTCGCTGTGTTTGACATATTTTAGCTATTTGAACATATTTTTTATATAGCACACCACCTACACGCCATTTTGTGTAATCTGAAATTAACCCAATTAAAAAACCTAATACCAAAAACAAAAAATAAATCATTATCTTATTCCTTTCTATTTAGTTTATTAATAATGCTCATCTGTTAATGTTTATTAGTTGAAAATTTCTAAATAGATAATCACCGATTTTACTTTTTACAATTTATTTCTTGCTCATTACATTATATATCTATTTATCACAATTAATAATTATAATTATATTCATCTGTTGAGTCGAAACATATCAAAAATTAAATAGATAAAGAATATCAAAGATAAAAATGTAATTACTCTATTACTGTTTGAAAAAACAGTGCATACCTCAAAAATTATTTAAAGGAGCATATCTTATAAAAATATATGATATGCTCCTTTATATTTAAATTTTATTTAATTAATATTTAACACAATATCTTATCTAATTTAAAATAATACGCCTATAGAGTAATAAATTTATTATATTCTGTTTTCAAAGTAGGCAATAATTGTATTGATAAATAATTTCTAAACAACATCTGGATTTATTACCATTAAAACATGTATAATAAAATAAATGATTAATAAATAGTAATCTGGAGGGTGATATCAAATGTTAGGACATTTAGGATTTTCATATGTAGGTTTTATATATTTATTGATGTTATTTATTCCTAATATAATTTGGAGTAAAAACCAACCGATAAATTATGATAATACCAAAGAAAACAAAATATTATTATTATTTGAACGATTAGGACAAATATGTTGTACGTCAAGCGTATTAATTTTTAGCGATTTTAATATTACTCCATTTTCATCATGGAGTTTATGGCTTATAGTATCATTTTTACTAATGTTATTTTACGAAATTTGTTGGATTAGATATTTTATTAATGGATGTTTAGAAAAAGATTTTTATCGCAGTTTTTATGGGATTCCTATCCCTCTTGCGAGTTTACCTGTTACCGCTTTTTTGCTATTAGGTATTTATGGTAAGGTTATTTGGCTGATTGTGTCTTCTATCATACTTTGTATAGGTCATATAGGAATACATATTCAGAATTTAAAATTAATAAAGTATCGAGATATCAATTTATAATTTTTTTTACAATGTATTTAAGGGAAAAATTAATTCATAAAACGATAAGTATTTTATTATCAACTTAGAAGTAAAATATCTAAATTTTTAATGTGATTCTGCATGAAATCAAACGTTAGGTAATTATTTGTAATTGTCATATTTAATTTCAATTAACAGATCTATTACTGAGGCTAATTTGTTCGGTCAATGAGTAATTATTCGTAGCCATATAGAAAATTCTCATATGGATTATATGTGCTCATAATTGTAAATATATATTTTACTTGTTAATATAGAATTGAACTAGTTAATTGATAACCTAAATAATCAAATGATTATTCACATCAAAATACAAAGTACTAATATGAAAATCATAATTATTCTCCCATATAAAATCCTCTAAATTTGATAGTTTAATCAAGCCAGAAATCGTATTTGCGTCGTATTGTATTTAATATTTGAATCAGATACTATTTATCCATAGTCAAATACCTTTGCACCCGTGAAAATTAAAATTTTTCACTTTTTTATTTTTGCCTATTTGACAGGTATTAGTTCATTGAATTTTTTTTCTAGTTTATTCTATTGTTTTTTGTTGGGTACTTTGTGCTGTGCATAATTGACTATACAAACCGTTTTGCTTAAGTAATTCTTCATGTTTGCCCTTTTCAATAATTTTTCCTTCTTTAAGCACAATTATTTGGTCGGCTTCTTTAATAGTCGATAATCGATGTGCAATAATAATTGAGGTTTTATTTTTCATTAACTTATTTAGTGCATCTTGTATGAGTTTTTCCGTATGCGTATCAACTGATGAGGTTGCTTCATCTAATATTAATATCGGCGCGTTTTTAAGGATTGCACGAGCAATCGAAACCCTTTGTTTCTGACCACCTGAAAGTTTAACACCCCGCTCCCCCACCTTGGTTTCATAACCATTTTCGAGTTCAAGAATAAACTCGTGAGCATTAGCAGCTTTAGCTGCCTCATACACTTCTTCATCTGTTGCATCACGTCTACCATATAAAATATTATCTTTTATACTCCCATTAAATAAAAATACATCTTGTGAAACTAAACTAATCTGACATCTTAAACTACGAAGTGTAAATTGCCGAATGTTAGTGTTATCGATTAGTATATCACCAGCAGTGGGATCATAAAATCTAGGAATTAAACTAGCAATAGTAGTTTTACCTACACCTGTTGCACCAACTAAAGCAAGTGTTTCGCCAGCCTTTATTTTAAAGGAAATCTGGCTAAGAACGGCAATTTTGTCGATATAGTGAAAATCCACATTGCAAAATTCAAGTCCATCCTCAACTTGATTTAATTCCAATGCATTTTCTAATTCAGCTACTTCAGGTGCTTCATTTAACAAATCGATGACTCTCCCAGCACTACCAAGTGCTTGTTGCAAACCTTCATTAATTTGTCCTAATGCCATGATTGGTTGATAAAACAATCCTATGTAAAGAATAAATGCGACAAGGCTATCAAGTGGTAAATTCCCATTAAACGCTAATTTGCCGCCAAAGTATATAACAATAACAGTCCCTAGGCTAGATATAAATTCTAAACCAGGTGAATAAGCATTACTGAGTTTAAGTGCTCTTAGCATAGCTTTTGTATGAGCTTTGATATATGTTAATGTTCGATTATTTTCATAATCTTCTTGTGTAAAAGCCTTTATTTCTTTAATACCTGAGAAATTATCTTGAAGTATAGAATTAACTTCTCCTATTCTTTCTTGTACTTTTCGAAATCGAGGTCTTGAAAGATGGCTAAATAGCAATACCAAAAATGCAAGTAATGGTACCGGTATTAATGTGTAAAGTGCTAAAGTCGTATTCATCGAAAATAAAATAATGAAAACACCGATAAACATAATTCCATTAACAACAATGGTAGGAATAGCATGTGCTAATAACACCTCAAAATTACGTGTATCATTAATCACCCGAGACATTAAATCACCAGTTTGCTTATCTTTAAAAAAACGTAACGATAAGCGTTGCAAATGATCATAAAAATAACTTCTAATACCCTCTAATATATTCCATGCGGCATAATGCGAAATATAATCTGTCCCAAAGCGTGTTATTGCTCTTACAATATAAATACAAACAACAAATATGGCAATTTTAGAGACATCATTTATACTGCCTTCTCCTTTCACTCCTTCCTCAACTGTGGAAATTAACCGACTAATGGCCCATGGTCCTGCCATACTCATCAAAGTGACTATAACCATACTACTAGTTGCCAGTATTATCCACCATTTATAAGGTTTTACAAAAGGGAATAGTGCCTTGAATTCTTTCAAAATAATTCCTCCTTTATTTCCTCATTCATTAATTTAGATAAAAGCTTTTTTAAAATAAGAAGTTCATCTTTATTTAATACATTCATGCATTGTATAATATTATTTTGATGTTGCGGTAAAAGAGATGTTTTTAACTCACTCCCAGCTTCTGTCAAATTAACTAACCATACTCGGCGATCTTCTGCCGAATGTTCTCTATACACCCAGCCATTTTCAGTCATTCGGTCAATTAATCCTGTCATATTACTAGCATTACACTGTAATTCTTTCGCAAGTTCATTAGTGGGAATTCCATTTTCTTCGATATGGTATAATGCATGAAATTGCTGCCAAGTAATGCCATTTTTTTCAATTTTCTGTTTTAACTCATTTTTAAGATAATGAGTTGTGTTTCTTAACATCCAATATACATCTTTATATAGTGAATCTTCCATAAAATCCAAACTCCTTCATATTTAAATAGTTTATATATGAATTATATATTAATAAAATAATTTGTACAAGTTTAATAAAAAAAAACCAGTGCATAATGAACCGATTTTTACAACATAGATAAACATTTAATAATTACTCATTTTAAAAAGCCTTGAGGGAATAATTACTAAGGTGTAGGGATTAGATGAGCCTTTGATTAAATAACCTGAATCATTTGCTACTTGACAAAATACAGAATAAATAGTTGAATACTCTGTTTTCATATTTTTAAAAGTAATTTCATCTAAATTTTCGAGTAACGCTTTAATTTCGCCTAGAATGTAACTTAACATATCGAGATAAAATTACTAATAGAATGATTCTCATTAAGATTTTTTGATTTAGTATGTAAAAAATACTTTCTCAATTATAGTATTATTTAGTTAGTCAATCTGTATTTTAGCATAAAGCTTTTTGTATCCACTTCAAAATAAGACATATATTAATTGACTAAAAATTGCTGAAAGATGAGGAATTACAAAATCATTAGTTTCCTATTCATTAAAAAATATAATCATTTCTATATCCTTCTCCTTTTAAATAATTTTTTCATTTTCTTTTATAATAGCAGAAAAAGTACTTATTTAAGTACTTTTTCAAATCTGTATAATAAACTACCCAATTCATAATAAATTTATGTTAATTGCTTAAATTAAACGAATTTACATTCTTTTGTTTTAATCATTATGATTCTACACATCAAGTCTATGAATAAAAAGAGCAAGATATAACTAAATGATATATAATTGTCTTTATAGATGTAATATATTGTTTCAGTTTGAGTTGCAACTTCATAGCTACTATGCCAATCAACTGTCAGTGATAAAGAAACTAGCAGTAGAAAGTAAAGTGTCAGAGATGTAATATGACTGAAGATATGAATACTACTAGATAATGAACATGAAACTCGTTTCCTATATAAAACATATAAGAGGATGATTGACATTATACTCATGAATATCAAGAAATATCCAGATAAATCAATTAGCAGTCCTATATAATAATTAGTACTTGATTTGAATTGAAACAAATAAATATAACAAATTGTTATTAGAATTCTACCAATTCTTAATAATTTATATGGTTTCATGGTGCACACTCTATATATATCATCTAAAATTAATAATCCCATTCCAATAAAAAGACCAATGGTTACATGATTTATTAATTCTCCCCAAATTAGAATAATTAAAATAAACGGAAAGTAGAGATAATTAATTCTCTTTAATGTTTTGTTTGTTGGAATTAATATACTAATCCCATATTTTTCAAAGAAAAATTGGTCAATTCTAAATGTGAGGCACAATGTAATTAATAAAGCAAGCACAGTATTATATAGACCTATGTATAAACATATACCTGCTGTGAATTTTGCGTAGTGAGCCACCTGAAAATTTCCATTTGTGTTAATTCCTACAACATACTTATAATTTTCAAAAAAAACAAATTGTATTATCAAGGAAACTGTAGTTAAAAGCAATGAAATACCAATTATAAGTGAACGTTTTAAGTACATCATGTTAATTTCGGTTAATTTTTTATTATTTGTTTGTTGAGTTTTGTACATGAAATCGTTAGAACTAATATAGAAAATAATAATTCCAAAAATAATAAGTATTATCTGTACTGCAAAACCAATTAGCGCAGAAGATGTGATCCATAATATAGTAAAAAATAATATTAATCCCACTACAACAATCAATAATGAAATTAAATTCATATTTTTAAATTTAACGAGTGAATGATTATCCAACTCACTCACATTTACTTCAGGAGTTGGTTCTACTTTTTTCTGTAACTCAGCATTTAAAATTTCATCTATTGTTATCTTATAAAATTTAGATAGATTTGAAAGAGTCTGAATATCAGGTATACTTTCACCAGTTTCCCATCTTGAAATAGCTTGATGTGTGACATTTAAAACTTCAGCTAACTTGGTTTGTGTGATGCCTTTTTGTTTTCTTAAATTTGTTAAAAATAGTCCAATCTTCTGATAATCCATACTTACCCTCCTATAACTGTTAAATAAAGTATAATATTAATTAATATAATAGGCAACCAATCGCTAGTTGAATATACCATTATAATTGCAATTAGTAATTGCAAATGAGAAAAAGCGGTTTTATATCACATCATTTATTATAAGTACTCTTTAGTGAAACAGTGCGATTATATACTAATTTGTTGTTTATTGATAGTTTTTCATCATAAATAAAGAATCCATGTCTGATAAATTGATATTGTCCATTAAAATTTAATGCAAAGGATTCAATCATTGCATTCTTTTTTATTTCTTGCGAAAGAGGATTGAATACTTCATATAAATTGTCTTCTGATGGTTGTTCAGTAAATAGAGAATTAAAAAGTCTCGCTTCACATGGGATAGCATCATAAGTACTCACCCAATGGATAGTTCCTTTTACTTTTCTACCATTAAAACCACTGCCGCTTTTTGTTTCAGGGTCGTATGTACACTTGAGCTCAATTATTTGACCACTTTCGTTTTTTATAGCTTCGTGACATTTGATAAAGTAGGCATGCATCAAGCGAACTTCACCACCTAAAACTAATCGATTATAATTTTTTGCTGGATTTTCACTAAAATCTTCTCTTTCAATATATAAAACCGATGTAAATGGCACCTCACGGATACCTAATGAAGGGTTATCTTTATTATTAACTACAGATAAATACTCAAGGTAATTACTATTTAGGTTCGTTATAGTCACCTTAATAGGGTCTAAAACAGCCATTATGGCAGGAACTTTATTTTTCAAATCTTTCCTTATAGAATTCTCTAACATCGACACATCGACGATACTTTCACCTCTTGAAACACCTATTTCTCCTAAGAAATGAAGAACAGACTCTTTGGTGTATCCTCTTCTTTTTAGTCCTTTTATTGTTGGGAGCCTTGGGTCATCCCAACTATCTACTAAACCCTCATTTACTAAAATTTTTAAATATCTTTTACTTGTCACAACACCACTAACGCTTATTCTACCAAATTCAATTTGTCGTGGTAACGGGGCTTTTAAATCCAATTCAGATAAAACCCAATCATATAATGGTCGATGATTTTTAAATTCTATCGAACATAATGAATGTGTTATCCCTTCAATATAATCTTGAATAGGGTGTGCAAAATCATATATGGGATAAACACACCATTTATCTTTTGTTTTGTAATGTGGAGTATATGATAATCTATAAATAACAGGATCTCTTAAATTAATATTAGCATTAGACATATCAATTTTAGCTCTTAATACTTTTTCGCCTTCTTGATAATATCCCGCTCTCATGTTATTAAATAATGTTAAATTTTCCGCAATTCCTCTATCTCTATAGGGACTATTTTGTCCCTTTGTTGTTAGAGTTCCTCTGTATACTCTTATTTCATCACTACTTAAATCACATACATAAGCTTTACCTTTTTTTATAAGATAGATAGCATATTGATATATTTCTTCACTATAATCCGAACCATAGCACTCTGGTTCTTCAAAATCAAACCCTAACCATTTCATGTCCTCTTTGATTGCTTCCACATACTCAATGTCTTCCTTTTGTGGATTTGTATCATCAAATCTTAAATTAAATTTTCCCTTATGTTTCTTCGCAATAGAGTAGCTAATGTTAATTGCGTAGGCACTCCCAATATGAAGATACCCATTCGGTTCTGGTGGGAAGCGTGTATGGATCAATGTATAAGTTTTATTTTCTAAATCTTTATTAACTAACTTGTCTATATAATTTAAATTGCCATTTTCAGTGACCATTATTTTTCCTCCAATAATTCATTTTTATTTTTAATATTAGTATTAAATAATGCACTGGTAAATTTGGAGCGAATTATAGTTTTTTAGAAACATCCTTTTATTTGCCCCATGTTATCACATCCTTAATCATAAAAAAACCCTCATCTCTAAGATTAATTCTTAGGGACGAGAGTTATCCTTCGTGGTACCACCCTTATTTATTAATATGTTGCCATATTAACCTCTTCGAGTACATGATAATACTCTAGTTCTGTAACGTGAACACACGTCATAGCATCACTTATTACAAGATCCGTATGAAGCTCTAGAGGCTTGTTTTCAATAAATATTTCTTTACTCCTTTTCAGCAACCGGAGCTCTCTAAAATGAACCCATTTATTTACTTTTCTCTTCATCGCTTTAATATGTATCATTATTATATACATTATAAAGAAATATATGATTGATGTCAATCATTTCTAATACTCTAACTGACATTCATATGTTTCATTATACTTTAATTTCATCAGTTTCCCGTATAAAGTAATTTCAACCTCTTCACCTTCAACTAAAAATAATGTTAATTGCGCTTCTTTAATTACAACTCTTAAGACATTATTTTTAAAGCGAATATAAAATGAATAACCACCCAGTTTTTTAGGCAAGTTAGGGGTCAGATGAATACCATCTTGTTTAATTCTTAAACCTGCAAAACCATATACGATTGCCATCCAAGTCCCGCCCATATTAGCCATATGCAAACCGTCTTTAGTGTTACCATGTGTATTATCTAAATCAAGTCGGGCAGTTTCAATAAAGTAATTATATGCTTTTTCTAACTCATTAATTTTACTTGCCATTATACTGAATATACATGAGGAGAGAGAAGAATCATGCGTAGTTACCTTTTCGTAATAATGGTAAGAATTCTTAATGGTATTAAATTTTACTTCATCTTCTAATAAGAAATGAGCAAGTACCGTATCAGCTTGTTTACATACTTGAAAACGATAAATAGTTAATGGATGATAGTGTAGTAATAATGGGTAGTTGTCTTTAGGCGTGTTTTTAAAATCCCATACAGCTTTATTTAAGAAACTATCATCCTGTGGATTAATTTCTAATTCTTCATCATATATGAGATACATAGCACTACTAATTTTTCCCCATGATTGGATTTCTTCTTCTGTTAATTGTAAACGATCCTTTAGTTCTTCTAATTTCTGAGATTTCTTATTTTTTAATAATGTATATATATTAATTGCCCAATTCAAATTAAATTTGGCCATCACATTTGTATAATAATTATTATTGACAATCGCCGTATATTCATCCGGCCCTGTCACCGTATTTATATAGTACTTCCCATCTTTAAAATTTCCTAAATCAGCATACAATCTTGCTGTTTCAAAAAGTACCTCAGCTCCATAATCTTCTATAAACCCAAAATCTTCAGTCATTAAATAATAGTTTATAAAGCTATAAGCAATATCTGCATTTATATGATATTGCGCAGTACCAGCAGGAAAATAAGTAGAACATTCGGGACCAGTGATGGTTCTCCATGGAAATAACACCCCTTTTTTATGTCCCATTTCTATAGCACGCTTTTTGGCTTCGTCCAATGTATTATATCGATACATTAATAGATTTCGCGCTAAATCTGGATTAATCATTAAAAATACTGGAAATATATATATTTCAGTATCCCAAAAATAATGCCCTTCATACCCTTCACCTGTTAAGCCTTTGGCACTAATATTGGTGTGAGAATCTTTTCCAATAGATTGCAGTAAATGAAATACATTAAAACGTAATCCTTGTTGTAAATATTCATCACCAATGATTTCAATATCTCCATATTTCCAAAAATTATTGAGATAGGTTTCTTGAGCGCTTAGATGCTGCTTAAAATTTACCTTTAATACTTCATTCATTATAGAAATACCAGAATTTTCTACAATTGGATGTCGTCTGCTGTCTGTGAAAATATTATATTTAGTAAAAGTGACATTTCCTTCAATTTCATAAATTTTGTCAACTAAACTATGATTTTGATTGATACTAAATGATTCTACACTCTTAGAAATAACATCTTTACTCACGCAACAAACATCGAGTTTCGATTCTTTGGTACTTGAGACAATGACTGTATAATCATTTTCGTATTTAACTACTTTTGTATCCAAAAAGTTAACACTACCATGATTAATTCGCGGATCAAATGGATCAGCATAATTAGCTACATCTCCACTTACTGTGGAAATAATTTTAATCATACCATCATATTCGATATTTAATTCAATAGCGAATAACTCTTTTACTTCAAAAGAGACCAGTCGTTTAATTATTATTTTAGCTAATTTATTAGTTTCTGTTATGTATTCAAATACACGTTCACTATAACCTTTATCAAAATATAAGTTTCGCTTGTAATTAGAAACTGATTGATTAAACACTGAGACTAATTCTCCATCTAAATAGATTTTTAATCCCTGTGCATCGATAATATTAACTAATTTCTGTTGTATTTTTGGATAACCATACGCATTTTCAGCATATTTTACATTAATGATATCATAAAAAGCATTAATGTATGCACCTCGTATAGTTTTGTAATCATCAGGATAACCTTCTTCAAAATTACCACGAATTCCTAGATACCCATTAGCTAATGTAAATAAGCTTTCATTATTAAGTAGCGTTGTATTGTCCAATGCTTGGTCTTCTAAATGCCACATAACAAGTATCCTCCTAACTTCCTTATTCCTTTACTGCTCCTGATGTTAAACCAGAAATTATTTGTTTTTGGAATAATAAAACCATAATTAATGATGGAATTGTTACAATAACCGTTGCTGCTGCTACTTGTCCCCAGAATACTTGAAACTGTCCTCTTAAAAACGTAATCTCAACTGTAGCTGTTCTATATGCATGGTCTGGATTTAATGTCAATGACAACAGAAATTCATTCCATGCTGCGATAAATGTGATAATCGCTGCAGTAAATATACCTGGCAAGGCAAGTGGAAAGATAATTTTATAAAAAGTCTTAAATTTTGAAGCACCATCTATATATGCCGATTCCTCTAATGATTTAGGGATTTTCGCAAAGTGTGTCACCAAAATGTATATAGAAACAGGTAAGGTTATAGTAGCATAAGGTAAAACAATAAAATATGAATTTAAGAAACCTAATTTTTCAAAAGCATTAAATACTGGACCCACAATAATCATTTGTGGAAACATTGAAGTAGCGAGTACTAATGATAATAATGCTTTTTTCCCGAAAAACTCTAATCTGGCAATTGCGTATGCAGCGAATGCCGCAATAAGCGTTACATAAATTGTCGTAAGTGTTGATATGATTAAACTATTTTTTAATGCATTCAAAATTTCTTTTTGAAATACACTTTTATAATGATCTAAGGTTGGATTATTAGTAATAATCTTAAATGCTTGAGCACCCCAGATGTCTTTTTCTGGCTTAAAAGATGTCACAAAAACCCATATAAATGGAAATGCAATGATAAATAAATAAAGTAAAATTATAAGAATCAAATATCTATTAAATCTTTTATTTTTCATCATGATTCCCCCTAATTATCTGAGGCGAGTTTAACGCCTAGAACCTTAATATAGATAAACGAAATAATACCAACAACAACTGCCATTATAATGACTAATGTTGAACCATATCCTAATATGGTTTGCGATTTCATGACTTTATAACTATAAATAGAAATCGATTCTGTTTCACCACCAGGTCCACCGCCTGTCAAAACATAGATTAAATCGAATACCCGGAAAGCATCTAATGTTCTGAATAATAAAGCGACTAGTATAGATGGTTTTAATAAAGGTAATGTGATTTTATAAAATTGTTGAATTTTATTAGCACCGTCTATTGATGATGATTCGTACAAATCTTTTGGAATTACTTGTAAACCGGCTAATAAAAGTAATGCCATATAAGGAGTCGTTTTCCAAACATCGGCTGCTATTACTGAAATCAAGGCATTTTGACCTGATCCTAGTAAAGCACTTGGTTTACCAATAATATGTAACTTATCTAGAACTAAGGCAATAATACCACTATCACCATTAAACAAATATAACCACATTAATGCAGCAACTGATGTAGGAATCGCCCAAGGAATTAATGATGTCGTACGAATGAGACCTTTTCCTCTTATCGATTTGTTCATGATAAGTGCAAGTGACATACCAAAAATAAATTCTAAGAGTACCGAGAAAAACGTGAAAATCAAAGTGATTTTCAGAGTTGAATACATTCTTGAATCATGAAATGCGGTTTCGTAATTTTGTAATCCGATGTAATTATTATCAACAACTGTGTTATTTAAATCATTAGATACCGCAATCGTATCATCTTTTATCTCAAAACTTTCGCCTTCAATAGAATAAATCGTCCCTACAGCTTTAATAACCTGTTCATTAAAATCACCAATTTCATTATATTGTTTCGTGCTAATTACAACGACACCTTCTGTTACATCAAATTGGCCAATTATATGATTGTACCCATCATTAATAGACGTAATTTCATCCTGTATTTCTTGTTTAGTCGTATCTTCTGTAACATTATTTATCTCATCAGATAAATAATAATTTAAATAGAATATATCCTCATTTGCTAAATCTAAATTATAATGTCTTGTTAAATACATACTATTTTTTTGCTGATCATTCAATTGATAATCGAAGAATGAATATCTAATTGATTGAACGATGGGAATTAAAGAAAAGATAACGATAAAAAGAAGTGCAGGAATCACGATGAAATAACCAAGATGATTATCTATAAACTTCAATATTTTTGACATAGTTCACCTCTAATCAATTAATTAAAAAAAAGCGTTAGTATTAACTAACGCTTTTCGTTGCTATTAGCTATCGATGCCTAATAATACTTCAATATTTGCTGTTGCAACAGCTAAGGTTTCATCACCTGATAAATACTTATGTGCATTTAATTGAATAAGATCTGAAACTTGTGAATAGTTTGCAGCAACAGGTCTAGCAATTGTCGTTTGTAATGCAATTTGGAATGCAGGATCAGTTAATAATGCATTAGCATCTGTAACATCTGTATCTGTTAATAAATCATTAAATCCTGGCAAATAAGAACCTTCAATTGAATTAATTTTTTGACCTTCAGGACCTGCTAAGAATTTAATAAATTCTTTAGCGCCAGCCATTTGATCTGTATTCTTATTAATACCGACAATCCATCCACCAACAGATCCACCATCAGGAAGTGGTGCATAACCAACTTGGCTAGCTGTTAATGTAGAAGATTCTGGATCTGATACCATCCCATTCATATATGGCCAGTTACGTGCAAATACTGTATGACCTTGAAGAAAGGCATTGTGTGTTGCGCCTTCATCAGCCGATAAAATAGTATCAGGTGTTGCATTTGAATCTGTAAATGCTTTCATCATTGCAAGCCCACCTTCAACATCTGTCCAATTAGCTGTAAATTCATTTAAGTTACATACTAATCCTTCATATTGAGCTGATTGATATACAATACCTGAAGTAGTAGAATCATCACCATTATATTTTTCAGCCATTGTTAATAAATTAGCCCACGTATAATCACCGGATTGTAATGTTGCTGTATCAGTTGCATCTACGATATCAGCTCTATAATATAAGAATCCTAAATCTGGGAAGTAAGGTAATGCATAATGTTTTCCGTTTAATTTACCAGAATCCATAGAACCTGCATTAAAATCAGATACTGTCCAACCACTGTCAACAATAAATGTATCTAATGGTGAAAGATAACCAGCACCAGCAAATTCTCCTGCCCAAACAACATCCATAGATATAACATCATAATCTTGAGATCCACTTGAAAGTGAAGTAACTAATTGATCATGCATTTGACCAGAATTATTCGTCATATCAACAACTTGAACCTCATAACCATTATGTTTGCCATTAAACGTATCAACTAAAGTTTGTAATGCATCGGTTGAATCAGCTTGAACTGCAAATTTAACCACTTTAGGTGCAGCCGTTGTAGTAGTCCCCGCTGTAGTTGTAGTAGTCCCAGCAGCAGCAGTAGTTGTTGTTGTCTTTTCTTCTTTGTTACATGCAGATAAAACTACGACTATCATTACCATGAGTAAAAGTGATAATACTTTTTTCATATAGAAAATCCTCCCTTTTTAAATTTACTTTCCAATATGTAATTGTATTTTACAGCGTTTTCAATTATAATTATATTAATATTTTACGATAATTAATAAGATATTACGTATGTAACCGTTTTTTAGGTAATTTTTATTAAAATTCTATGATTAATTGTTTTTTTAGGGGGTGTTAAAGATGTTAAGTAACAAAAATGACATCGTTAAACAATACCAACATATAAAACTCTATTATGAAAATCAATCCTTTATCCACCCATCTTATCATCTAGAACTGCAACTACTAGATTCGATTATATCGAGAAATGAAAAACACGCTAAGGAATTACTAGACAAACTCAATAGTACAAAACGGGCTCATTTATCGGACAACATCATTAGATCTTTTAAAAATTCATTAATCTGTGATTGCACACTGTTTACTAGAGCGGTCATTAAAGCAGGGGCAAATTATGAACAAGCATTTGCTTTAAGCGATGCATGCATTCAACAAATCGAAAGAACATCTAATCTAGAGGAATTATCTAAATTAGAATATTCAATTCTTTCAGCCTATATCAACATCTTCGACCATAATGATGAAAATAAGTATAGTGATGTGATTATAAAAGCAATTAATTTTATTCAAAACAATATCCTTAAACCAATTAAGCTTGAAGATATCGCATCACATGTCTTTTTATCACCGAACTACCTTTCTACAAAATTTAAAGAAGAAACCAAAATTTCTTTAGCTGATTATATTAATAAAACTAAGATAGAGGAATCCAAATACCTTTTATTGTATTCAAATACCTCTATTTCAGATATTGCACTCACGTTTAATTTTTGTAATCAAAGCTATTATACAAATTTATTCAAAAAGTATAATCAATTTACACCTAAAGAATTTCGTAATATGAGTTTATAAATTTATCTTCTGGTCATTTTTCATTTCTAAAATTACTACTATATAATAAAACGAATCCGCTTTAAATAGTTCAATTGTCAAGAATTTCTATTATTTTAATTTTCATATTTATAATATCAAATATATATCTATAATATTATCTTGTTAGGTCCATTTTGTAAATATTTTATATGGAAATAGTAATAAATGATACCTTACATTGTCTAGATTATATACTTTTTTATTTGAACAACAAAGATTACAGGTTACCTCTATTTATTAGCTTTTATAATGACTTGTTTTCCATTTTCAATTCTTATGATTTGTTCACCAAAGAACTTGGCCTCATTTAAATCATGAGTCACTAATATAAATGGAATTTGCCACTGAACTTGTAATTTTTTAAGTTCAAATTGAAGATTTTTTCTAGTATCATCATCTAAGGCAGAGAGTGGTTCGTCCAAAAGCAAAAGTTCAGGTGAAGACAATAACGCACGTGCAAGTGCAACTCGTTGCTTTTCTCCACCCGATATATGAGTAGGATATCTCTGTCTAAGATGTTCTATTTTGAGCATATTAAGTACATTATCTAATGATAAGCTCATTTTACCCACGTTGCTTTTCTTCTTTGCACCATATGTGACATTTTTTTCAACTGTCATATGTGGAAACAAAGCATAATCCTGAAACAGATACCCAATTCGTCTATTACGTGTAGGAATATCTATTTCTTCATCTGAAGAAAATACATACTTATCTCCGATGTTGATAACACCATTAGAAGGCTTTTGTAAGCCTGCGATACATTGCAATAAAGTTGTTTTTCCCGCTCCCGAAGGTCCTACTATTACTAAAATTCCTCTATTTAGAGAAATATCAATTTCTAATTTAAATCGGTGTAATTCTTTGCAAAACTTAGCTTCAATCATAGAATTTCATCTCCAGTTCCTTTTGATTTTTTCCACAGATTCAATCCAAATATGACCATGAAGCTAAATATCGTCATAATAATCACTAGAAAATTAGCTTGATGAACTTGACCAGCATACGTATCAAAATAGATAGCTAGTGGCATTGTTTGTGTCTTTCCAGGAATATTACCAGCTATCATCAAAGTCGCACCGAACTCACCCAAAGACCGTGCAAAAGCCATAACAAGTCCAGCTATAAATCCATTCCAAGCTAAAGGTAAAGTAATAGTAAGAAATACTTTGAATTCACCTGCGCCTAAAGTCCTAGCTGCATTCTCTAGATTTTTATCCACACTTTCAATTGCTGCTTTAAGAGATTGATACATAAGTGGGAAAGAAACGACTGCAGCAGCAATGACAGCCCCAGTTAATGTAAATATAACCTGATAATGAAAGGTATATTCTAATAATTTACCTAATGGACCATTTTTACCAAATAGATAAAGCAACATAAATCCAATTACAGATGGTGGTAGTACTAAAGGTAAAGTTAACAAGGATTCAATTACGTTTTTACCCCAAAATTTGTGTTTAGCCATTAGACCTGCAATAGGAACGCAAGTTAAAACAACTATTATAACTGCAGCGATAGCAACTTTTAATGATAAGATTATTGGAATATAATCAATACGCATTGTTTAATCTCCTATATTATTTGTTTTAAAACCATATTTTTCAAAAATCTGTTGAGCTTGTGTGTCCTGTAAATATGCTAAAAAATCTTTTGCATCCTGTATATTCTTTGAATCAGCTATAACTGCTGCAGGATAAACAATCGGTTGATGAGAACTTTCAGGTAAAACTGCAACTATTTTCACTTTGTTTGAGCTATTTGCATCTGATTGATAAACAAAACCAGCATCAACATCACCTATTTCTACATATGACAGTACTTGTGTGACATCTTTAGCTAATATAAGTTTGGGTTGTATTGCTTCCCAAAGATCTAAATTGGTTAAAGATTCCTTAGCATATTTCCCTGCAGGAACAGATTCAGGTGTACCTATACTAACATTACTTACCTCTGAATTTAGAATATCCTGAACCGAAGCAACACTTGTATTATCTTTGCCAACAATTAAAACTAAATCATTTCCTAATAAATCTATTCTCGTATCATTAACTAATAAATTCTTTTGCTCTAAAGCGTCCATTTGTGATGTCCCTGCAGAAATAAATAAATCAGCTGGTGCACCTTGTTCAATTTGTTGTTCTAAAGTTCCTGATCCCCCAAAATTCATGGTTAATTTCACATTTGGCTTCACTTGTAGGTAATTCTCTTGTATTTCAGTTAAAGCATTTTGTAAACTCGCAGCGGCAGAAATAGTTAATTCAATTTTTTGATTATTATTTTTTTGATTAACACAACTTTCTAAAGTAAATACTAGCAACAAACTTAAGAATAACAAGCTTATTTTTTTCATGTATATTCCTCCTCAATATCTAATACAAACTAACATAAACTAACATAACAGAACTCAACTTAACTTTAGAATAATTATAAACTATGATATAATAGAAGACAATAGTTTAAGGAATTTAATTTAATCTTTTTGAATTGGAGAGATTTTATGACAGAGAACATTTCGTATACACCTGATGAAGTTGCTAAAATACTTAAAATATCTAAATTCACCGTTTATGAACTGATTAAACGTGGTGACTTAACAGCTTATCATATCGGTCGTAAAGTACGTGTTGAAAACACTGATCTTGAACATTATAAAAATCGTTTGAAGGGTTTACCTTCATCGCCAAACCTAAGAGAACCCGTAAAAAGCAAAACTAAGGATGAAAGATTAATCATTTGTGGTCAAGACATCGTTTTAGATATATTAACTAGACATTTAAGCAAACAATTTCCACACATTAATTTTCTGAGACAATACATTGGTAGTATTGACGGTCTTATGTCGCTATATCGCGGTGATGTTGATATTACTGCAACTCATCTGTGGGATAGCGACGCAGATGATTATAATGTTGCCTATGTGCGAAGATTACTACCTGGACATGCTACTGTGATTATTAATTTGATGTATCGAATGGAAGGCTTTTTTGTCGCGAAAGGGAATCCAAAAAATATTCAAGGTTGGAAGGATTTATCGCGGTCTGATTTACGTTTTATTAATCGTGAACGCGGTTCAGGAGCACGAGTTTTATTAGATGAACAGCTCAAAATACATGGAATTGACCAACAAACCCTGAATGGTTACCATTATGAAGAAATGAGCCATCTAGCTGTAGCGAGTTGCGTATCCCGTGGCGATGCAGATTTCGGGCTAGGTATTGAAAAAGCAGCTTTGCAAGTTAGTACAGTCGATTTCATCCCTTTAAAGAAAGAACGATATGATTTAGTATTTCTCAAAAGAGATCTTGCTTCACCCCAAATTCAAGCTCTCATTTCTATTTTAAAATCTTCAGAATTTAAAATAGAGGTCTTAGGTATTGGTAATTACGATGTGAGTCAAATGGGAAAAATTATTTCTGAAAGTTAGTTCTAATTCTTACTTACTTACTTCATATGTTTCCACTAGTCTTAAAAAATTATTGTACCTTATTAAAATAAAAAACGATTAGAAGTTCTAATCGTTTTTATTTGCATCCAAAGTGAGGCAATATCCTGTAAATAAGAATATCCTGTCTATCATTAGTCATACTACTATTTATACAATAGTCCAAATTACCAAATTTTTTTAATTACATAAAACTCTTGATTATATCGGTATTTGATAAACATTCTAAAATAGAAAAATAGGTTTTCACCAGATTTTAAAAAGATAATTTATAAACTAAAATAATTTTATCCATACCAAAACTGCTTAAAACAGATTAGTTGGAGTTTATTTAGTTAATTCAAAGATAATAAAACGTTATCTAATTCCGATAAAGACTTAATTGTAAAATCCGGGTTGTCAGTTAACTCAATTCGATTTGTATCATATAGGCAGGTTATAATTTTAGCTTGTTTAGCACCTAATATATCACATTCTCTATCACCTATAGAAAGTATTGAATCATTAGGTAAATTATATTTATTTATTAAATAATTAAACCCTTCTGGGTCTGGTTTAGGTTTAAAATGGTGATGTTTTGTCACTATTTCTTCAAAATAATCTAGCATTTCATAATGTTTTAATAACAGAAGAGTCGAATTACCTCTATGCGTTAAAATAAAATTTCGCCCACCATTTTGTTTAAAATCAAAGCATTTTTCTTTCGCATAGGGAAATGGTTGTACCATAGATAAATCTGTGTTTTTTTCATAAAATGAAATTCTCTCGATAAAATCATTTTTCAAAGAATAAAGTGACATAAAATGTTTAATAGCATGTGTAACTGAAATCTTTAAATATGCCAATATTTCTTCATCTTCGACATCTATACCAAATTCTCCTAATACTCTTTTAAACGCGGTTATTATTGCTGGATATGTATTAAATAACGTACCATCAAAATCCCAAATAATATTTTTTATCATAATTAATCTCCCTTTTAAATTTATTTGTTTACGTAAACAAATTATTTATTTTTTTAAGTTTTATAATTAAATAAAAAAATAACCTAATAATGTAATTATACATGACAAGGTTATTTTTTAAAAGTTATTCCTAACAATTTTGTAAGTATGAATTAGTTTCAAATAATTTTCTATTAATTAGAAACCATAAGTACCTGAAATGGGATCTTCAAAAAGCGGTATTTGTGGTGGATTAAATGTAAAAACCACAAATGCAAAAACAAGGCAAAAGATCATAATTAGTGAAATAATATTAGCTGATTTACAAAAATCCTTTGTTAGCTGTTGTAATTTTGTATCCAACATATTGACTGATAATGACACTTACTACAAATGTTAGGATATCTATTATTAAATAGTTATCCCCAACAATGCCTGTATAAGTATAAAATATGATAATTATTAATAAAATCCCAGCATATAATGAAACAGCTTTAGCGGTCACATAATTATTAAATTTATTACCTATCAATTGATATTCAAGAATTGAATAAAAGAATATAGGCCAAAATAATAGTTTTAAATGCTCCCAAGTGCTTTCATTAACTGCACCAATAATACCAATTAAGGCATTATTTCCTGACCATTCATACACATAATGAAGTAACGTACCTAATAAAATAGTAAACACAGTTCCCAGGATGAAACCATACTTTTATGATTAAGTTTCAAAACCATCACCTCATAATTATCTTTATGAGAAATTTTATATAGTTATTCATATTTTTACTAACTATCTCTATTAAATTAACAGTGTATTATGACTTGCATTTAAAGAACGTTTTGAATGAGTAACTATTTATATTGTTTAATCGAAATACAATCATATGATATACTTTATTACTAAAATACCCTTCATCATCTACTCTATTAATTTCAAAAAAATGACAATTTTTTAAAAGATTGAATTGACTTAATATTATGTTCTTCTGTAAAGGCATCTAAGAGCCTTTAAATTCCATTATCTGAAACCATATTCGAGTAACGCTTAATAATGCTTCTTTCATTAAACCTTTTCCTTGATAATCAGGATATCAGATCCATATCCTAATTCTGCACAATTGTTGTTCAATGTCAATATTCCAAATCGAAATAGACCCAATTAATTTTTTTGATTTTTTATACTCTATTCGCCCAAATAATCCATTTATCCTTCATCAATTCCTTTATTCATTTTATTCAAATAAATCTTTGTATCATTCATATTTTCATCACTTTGACATCAATATGTTCATTCATTCTTGCATTACTTCTCATGTTTAAAAATATCCTCTATATCCTTATCATCCATTTTTCTTAATATTAAGTTTTGGGTTTCAATCAAAGGAAATATTTCAAAAATAATCAATAAAATTCAACTCCTCTCTCAAGATTTAAATCATTTATTATCTCAAATATATACTGAATTTTTAAGTGCATTATTATAATATTACCATGCTTTTATAGACTCATAAATGATTGACATTAACAATATAATTTAAATGTTTTTCGAAAAATAACCTTGATAATAATCAATAACTTTTATCTATGCAAACGAAAATATGTAAATTTTCACAATTTTCATATCTTTTTAGAAAAAATTAATTATCTCTATTCTTCCGAATAGTTTAATTGCCAATTAATCCCAAACTGATCCGTTAATTGACCGTAACATTTACTCCAAAATGTTTCTTGAAGATCATTTCAACAATTCCATTCGTTTTTAGTTTATTAAATATAGATTTAATTTCATCTATATTATTACTACTAAATGACAGATTAATGTTGTTACCCATGGTAAATGGCATATCTGGAAGAACATCAGAAAACATAACAACGCTTCCACTTATATTAAGATTTGCATGCATGATTAGATTTTTTGCTTCTTCTTTCAAAACATGTTCAGGGTCAGATGGTACATCTCCAAATGTCATCACTTTTGGTTTTTCTGTTTCAAAAACAATTGCATAAAATGTGATTGCTTCACGACAATTTCCATTAAAATTTAAATACACTTGTATAGGCATTGATCTCACTCCTTAAATATTTAAACTACAATTATAGTATACTACCAATCATCTTATTCAAATATTTTTTTACTCAATAGAGAACATTTTTTATTAATCCAAAATAATTTTTAAGTAGATTATTTACAATTAATTAGTCGCTTGCAATATATAATGCTTAAATCTTAATAAAGCTACAACTGTACCGACTACTCCAAAAAGAAGTAATACCAATATGTAAATCGCAATATTTCCTACATTTGCCCCTCTTACCATGACATCTTGCAATCCTGTTTGCGCCCAATATTGTGGGGTGCAATAGCCAATTTTTTGTGCAAAACTAGGAAGAATATCAAATGGGAACCATAAGCCACCTAGTGCAGCTCCTCCCATAACAATAATTTGAGTAATAGCTATCCCTTGTGTTTCGCCTTTTACAAGAAATGATATCGCAAGTCCTATACCTGTTGCAGCTATCGCAAGCGCGATGACAATTAACATAATAGCGTATATATTTCCAATGTCTAGTTTATAAACAACATATCCAAAGACCAAGATAACGCTACATTGGATAATCACAGATATGACAAATGAACTCCACATTCCAAATAGATAATTATATGGTTTCATAGGAGTACTACGCAAACGTGAAAGCATTCCAGATTCTCGTTCTTTAGTAAATCCACGAATCATCGTAATGATGATGAAAAAGACAAACATGACCATCATACCCGGAACATATTGGGTCACGGCACTAATATTACTAACATCTTCATTCACCATGTTTACAACAATAGGGGTAGACATAATTTGCTGTATTTCTATTGTTGATTTACCCAAATCAGCTAAAGTGCTTTGAATATTGCTGTCTCGATAGCTATTAATTATATTATTAAGTAGTGCATTAATTGATTCTACTGTTTGTTCCGATGTTGCCGTACGGTAAAATTCTAGATTTGACTGTTGTCCTGATTGAAGATCATCTCCAAAACCTTTTGGTATCACTAAAAGTGAAGAAAGCTTGCCATTTTTTATTTCTTGTTCCTGGTCTTCAATAGTTGTTTTCGTATCTGTCTTTGTTTCAAATCCTTTGATGCTATCTAGTGATGCGATAAATGCTTGGGAAATTTGTGAATTATCTTCATCTACATAGTTTATCGTAATATTGCTATTTGAAGTACTCCCGAATATGGAAGAATACAATACAATAAAAGCAATGGGGAGAATAATTAGGTAAAAAAAAGTTCCTTTTTCTTTTAAAATAATTTGTAGCTCCTTACGAAGTATCGTTATCATAAATATTGCCTCCTACATTTATTAATTTAATTAATCTCTTAATGATTTACCTGTTAAGGATAAAAATACATTTTCCAATGTAGGACGTACAATTTCAAGCTCTTTAACAATCATATTTTGTTCTAAAGCTTTTTTAGTGATGTCTTGTATCGTAGCAAGAACGTTACTAGACTCAATAATCCATCCTCTGTCTTTTATAGACACTTTATTGGAATAAGCAAATTCTGGTGATTTAATAATTTGATCTGATTCTACATAAACAGCATTTGGTGCATATTTATCTAGAATTTCATTTAATATTCCTTGAGCAATAACTTTACCATGGTCTATTATTGCTATCTCATCACATAGGGTTTCCACTTCTTCCATGTAATGTGTTGAATAAATAACAGTAACACCCTGATTTTTTAAATCTTTTATCATATCAAATATATGATTTCTTGATTGTGGATCAATTCCGACTGTAGGTTCATCTAATATGAGTAATTTGGGTTTGTGTAATAAAGCAACAGCGATATTGATACGACGTTTCATACCACCTGAAAAGGTTTTGATTACGCTATTAGCATGTTCTGTTAATCCCACTTGTTCTAATACTTCTGGAATACGTTCTTTAAGTTCTTTCCGAGAAACACCATATATCTCTCCAAAAAAAATCAGATTTTGATAAGCAGTTAATTTCTCATATAACGTAATTTCTTGTGGAACATACCCAACTTGCTTTCTAATTTCATCTTTTAACGCCCTAGAATCAAGTCCTAATACATTGACTTGACCACTATCATATTCAATAATTCCTGTTAATATTTTCATGGTTGTCGATTTCCCTGCTCCATTAGGACCAAGTAATCCAAAGCAAGACCCAGGATTGACAGAAAATGAAATATTATCTAATGCTGTATTTGCGCCATAATTTTTAATAAGATTTTGAATGTTAATTGCTTTTTCCATTGTATTTCCTCCAGTTTACTTAATATTTCTAGTATATTTTTCTAATAATAATGTCAAATAAAAAAATTAAGTCAGAAAATATGAATATAGTTATAATTCCCAATATATATGTTATACTCGCACTTAAACCAGGAAATGCATACAAAGCCCATGTTATCCAGACCTCAACTGTATATAACATTATTAAAAAGTGTTGAATAAAGAACAGACATTAATCCACCATATATTACCCAAATATCGGACCGAAAAAACTAAAATGTGAATTTTTCAAAATAACACCTAACATTCCAGAAACAATAAGTAATGGACAAATGAGAATAATTTGACATATACATCTACATTAACTCAACAATTGTCTGACAATAAACTTTGTTGATTCCAAATATCGGGTCGTAGAATCATATCCTTCAAACCAAATAATACAGATATCACCAAAACGAAAAATAAAACTTTCATAAATCGAACGAAAACCAGCAGTAAATTTAGCTCCTAACAATACTTTCTTGAATAAGGTAATTGCAGCCACCAGCCGATAGTATTTCCCTGCCACTCTCTTTTTATAATCCAAGAGCGGTTGAAAAGGAAGAAAATATAAGAACATAAGGAACAACACTTATAAATCTGGAGTATATTTTCATATAAGTAATAAAATAGTATAAATAACGATACCACATAATAAAGCGAAAATAAGATACAATTTTCTCCAGAAATAATTATGTTTTTTATAATTTCTAGCAATACCAAAATCATTTTTAACTAATGTCAAAAATAAATTCATCTGATATAACCTCCTATAAATAGTTTCTAAAGATTCTCCTTGCGATCTGAATTCTTCAACATCACCCATTAACTTAACATTCCCATTATCTAAGAATACGACTTCTTCAAATAGACTTTCAGATTCATAAATTTCATGAGTACTAATAATGATGGTCTGGTTACTATCCATAATTGAATCAATGATCCCTTGAATAATTCGTTCTCTTGATATAAGATCAATACCTGAAAAAGGCTCATCAAGTATACATAAACGAACATTTCTTGCCAAACAGAATATAAGATATAGGCAAGCTTGTTGGCCTTTTGATAAATTTTCAACCTTCATTAAGGATCTAGTTTCATTTGAACTAACATATTCATTGGCTTTTTCTAAATTAAAATTTGTAAAAATCATATTGGCATAATCTAATGCTTCCTTTACAGTCTGAAATTGATACCAACCTGCTCTATCCGGTAAATAGGCAATGTGCGAATTTAATTTTATGGATGGCTGTTGTCCAAAAATCTGCAATATTACCTGAATCAGGTTTAACAAGACCTACAAGCATTTTTAATAATGTAGATTTACCTGCACCATTTGGTCCTAATAGTCCTGTTACTTTACCCTCAGCAAAACTCAAGAGAAAGATTATCTATTACAACTTTTTGATTCATAACTTTTTTTTAAATTACTTATTTCTATTGCTGTTTTCATTACCACTCAACCTCCTTTAATAACTTTTCAGCTGTTTCACGGTCTATACCAAGAGCTTTCATCGAAATAAGGAAAGCTTCTAATGCATCTTTTGCAAGAGATTTTTTTATTTCATTCACTTTTTCTATTGAGGATGTGATAAAGGTACCTTGTCCTCTTCTTGTCTCACATAGTTTATCACGTTCAAGCTCCTGATATGCCCTCATCACTGTATTCGGATTTACTTTAATTTGTTGCGCCAAATCTCTTACAGATGGAATTTTTGTACCTAATTCAACTTCACCCCTTGCTATTGAATGACGAATCTGGTTGAGGATTTGTTCATATAATGGTTTTGTAAGGTCTATTTCAAATATAAAATTATCGACCTCATACTTAATCATAATTCCCTCCTAAATAAAATATGACTTAAGTGTATTATATCACTTAATACACTTAAGTCAATATCTTGTCAAAAAATATTTTCGCATTTTATTTATAAATCATTAAATGGATAACCAAAAATTACGGACAAATAAGAGTTGGTCTTATCTTTAAGTTCATCGCTAAAATAATAAAACTTATTACTTTCTAAATTATAGTATTAGCTATGAATAGTTCCATCACCTTCACCAAATCTATCCTCAACTATGTTTCGTTCATATTCTACTATTCATTCTACCTTTTTATTAATTACATCACTAATTGAACAGCTTAAAGCATAATGACAAAAACCAACCTACCAACATTACTAAAAAAGATGGTAAATATTATCTTGACAAATAAAAACTCATTTATACAAAAAAGGACTTTTTCATAAAATGAAAAAATCCTTTTTTTATCCTGCGTAACAATATTTGTAGTTTCCATTTAATATCTATTATTGCATCTATTTTCAAAGCATTTCTTTTAAATTCCTAAGTTTTTTTTCGCATGATTCTTCTACCCATTATAATAAATAAAAGAATCACAATTGTTACCCCTTTTGAAGCAGTTAGGTACATTACTGTAGATAAAGTAAGTGCCAACATAATATGAATAAAAGAATCAATAAGAAACATAATTCCAAGAAATCCAGTGAAAATGGCTAATTTTTTATCAATATCATGATTATTAATCCGGACTAACTCGTCACGCTTAATTGTACGAATGATAATTAACAACAATGGCTTTCTAATAATTACTGATACAAGCAATATTAATCCTATAATACCAGTGATTATCGGATGATAAAGTTTCAGCGGCAAGCTACTCATACCAGATAGTAGTGAAATGGAAAATGCGATAGCAAAACCAAAAATACCAAATACCCCAATCCAATTCACTCGCTTATATCTAATCCATAGAGTTAACGACCTTACTACCGGAATGATACTTGCTATGGCTAGAGCAATAGCATCGTTAACAAAAAATAATCGCAGTAACATCACTAGTAATACAGGAATAAGCCAGTCAACTACTAGATTTGTTGCTAGTTTTTTTCGTATTTTATTGTAATGTTGAGTCATTTTATCACATCCTATATTATGAATCATTTAATTTAAGGTTTGCTCGTTTTTTATCCCTATTTAGTATAACTTTTTAATCCCTTACTTAAAAGTAACTTTAGTTACTAAAACTCTTATGACTAAAGTCATATATTTATTTTACAACTGAATGATATAATATAATTATAGAATTATGAGGAGAACATCAAATGATTTATGCGAATAAATATTTACATATATTAAAGTATTTAGTTATATTATTATTTATAATCAATATAATTCGAAATAATTTAACCATCCCATTGCCAATTTTTATTACTTTATGTGTATTTCTTATTATTAATGATTTAATTAGAAACAATCTAAAACATTCTTTGAAATACTTTTTTTCATTGATTTTATCGATAATCGGAGCTGCGTTATTAAAGTATTATATAAATGCTTACGAAATTAATATTTTTATGCTTCTATATGTCATTGAAATATTCTATGTAAAGGGTACTACTAAATTTTTATTCCTAATATTTCATTGCTTTTTGTATTTCACAATAGTGGTTTTTAGCACTCGATCATTACATTTAACCGAAAGACTAACAGCAGTTGGAGTGAATTTGTTAACTTATTCAGTTATCGTACTGATACTATATTTATCTCATACCGTGAGAAACGAAAGAGAGGATACAAAGAAACTGAATGAGGAACTAGAAGCTTCTAATACAAAGCTCCAAGAATATTCACTTAAAGTTCGAGGAACTTTCTATTGCGAAAGAAAGAGAAAGAGTTGGCACAAGAATTACACGATTCATTAGGACATTCACTCATGGCATTAACAATGCATCTTGGATTTGCAGAAAAAATTTTTAATGTTGATCCTGAAAAAGCAAAAGAAGTTATTTTAAAAGCAAAGAGATATTTCCCAAAATAGCACAATGAGTTTAAGAGTGGCTGTTAATACATTGAAGGAGGAACGAAATATTGAAGATTTAAGAAATGCAATAAATGAACTGATAGATAGTTTGAATATCCTTGGAAATATAAAAATAAAGTTTAATATGGATAAACATATAGAAGCATTAAATCCTGATATTAAACTCTGTATATATAAAACAATTAGAGAAAGTCTTACTAATGGAATAAAACATGGAAAAGCTACTACTTTCAACTTGCTAATAACAATACATGAAAAAGATCATGTAGAATTACAATATTAAGAGATAATGGATTAGGTTGTGAAGTTATCGAAAAATCAAATGGTTTAAAGGGGATAGAAAAAAGGATTACATGCATTAGGTGGAACAGTCTATTTTAATAGTGAAGAAAATCAGTGGTTTCACAACAAAAGTAGAAATTCCAATATTTGAGGAGGTAAAATTAATGATTAACGTGATGCTCGCTGATGACCAATAAATCGTAAGAGAAGGCATTAAAATGATATTAAGTCTAGATAAAGAGATAAATATTTCTAGAGAAGCAGAGAATGGGGAACAACTGCTTGATGCAGTATCTGAAAAAAATCCTGATGTCATTCTTATGGACATTAGGATGCCTATAATGGACGGTGTTGAAACAACTCGAATTATTAAAGAAAAGTATCCCCATATTAAAGTGATTATTTTAACTACTTTTAATGAAGATGAATATATATTTAAAGGTCTCAAAAATGGAGCTGATGGTTATATATTGAAGGATTCAGGTTCGGATAATATAATCAATGCGATAAAAACAGTTTATAATGGTAATATTTTACTAAATCCTGAAGTAGCTAAAAAAGTAGTAAAAGCATTAGCTCGTGATGTATTTTCTAATGAGGTTAAAAAAAATCAATACAATGATATTCATACCTTACTTACACCACGAGAAATGGATGTTGCTAAACTAATTGCCGCTAGGAAAAAGTAATAGGTTTATTTGTGATAACACTTTTTTTAACAGAAGGTACCGTAAAAAATTATGTTACAAGAATATTAGAAAAATTGGAACTAAAAAGCAGGACTGAATTGGCTCTTTTTATGAATGAAATTACTCAACGTAATTAATTTGATGGATATATTTTCACAAATTTAGAAGTTTTAACTGATTAAGCAATTTTTAATAAAAATAGGAGCATAACAGGATTTGATTTCACAAATTGTGTATGCTCACATATTTACCAATTTAACGTTTTAAATAATTTAATTAATTATCTAATTCTAACCTACTGAATAAAACTTCACTCAGGTATAATAATCCTATAATTATGAATAGACCGCATAAACCAAATATAAATGAAGCTGCGATAATATTATTAAATAAATAATAAATCAAAAACCCTACTGCTAATGCAGGTAAAGTTAAAAGAATTTCAATAACTCTTCTTAAATACATTAACAAAATGTTTTTCTTATCCTCAATCGGAACTATTTCTTTAATCACTGTTGTTATAAATAAATTCATAAGATTTGTAGCACATACTACAACCCATAATGATATAAGTTGAAACATAGTAACTCTTAAAAATAGGAACATAGAAAATATCAATACAAAATTTCTTATAAGAGTTTTTATAGCTGGGATTATATTTATCGCTAACATCTTATGTCTTATTCTGCCAGGTAAAAGAAAAATATAGTTTTTTTTAAGTTCATATTCTAGTCCCTCACGAAAAGTAGAGTTAGCACCTTGAAACACCTCACCTATAATAACAATAGATACCATTATCATTAAATAGGAATTATTTCTAAGTCCATATCCTAAAACAGTTCCAATTACAGCAAATGCAAAATATTTCACTATTTGTGATAACACACCTTTACTTAGACGTTTATTAACCACTATTGCTTTCCATAAAAATGCATAGGCATTATTAAGATTCCAATTAAGGTGCACATTTTTTACTTTTACTTTCTTTTTAGAGATTAACTTGTGAACTTCTTCAATATTATTTTCTGTAAAAGCTTTTCTTATCTTTTGCATTTTTTCTGTAGATACGATTGCTTCTTCATAATAATCTGTGGCCAAATATATACTTATTATAAGTATGATAGCTGCAGACATAATTAACAATATGAGATTATTAAGCGGCATACTATTTATTATTAGACTAAATATTAAATTCTTTGTCCAACCTATCACAGGAATATTTTCAAATATTTTACCACCAAAAACATTAATAGCTCCTTGCAAAATATCTTTAGCATTATATATAGAAATAAGCAAATATATGGCAACCAATCCAAAACTGACATAGATGATTATTTTGAATAATATTTTAATGTTGAACCTTTTAACTAAGGAATAAATAAAGAATTTCAATGTTTGAATAATGATTATAAACAAGATAATCCCCGTAATAGCATAAATAATTCCTTTATTGAATTCTATGCTAAATGCTCTACTCATTAAAAATAGTGGGACAATGATAAAAATAATTCCTATTAAAGTATTAAATATTTGTTTTATTATGGACCAAGCATATATTAAGCGACTACTAATTGGTGATGTGAAAAGAAAATTAACATCTGCAGCACAGTATTGTGTCGGATAATAATTTTCAACGACTTTTATAAGATTAATGCTCACTAAAGCATATAGTAGAAACATGATTATTGCACCTATCATATTATTTGACAAATTTAATATATTTCCCTCTAATCCTTTACTATTAAATAAATAAGGTATCCTTATAAATGCCACAATAGGTAATATTATTTTTAACAATATTCCTATTAGTATAATAGGTTGAGTCACTACTAACTTTATTTTGTTTTTATATTCCATCAACCTTAAATAAGATAATGCTTTAATACCATTTACTATTAATCATCACTAGTCACCTCTAAAAACAATTCCTCAAGGCTGGCATTCTCAACTGCATTCATCGCTTTTCTAAGTTCATCTATACTTCCTTTCACTATAACCTGCCCTTTTTTCATGACTATTACACCATCACACAAGTTTTGCACATTATCTAATTGATGGGTACTGATTAGAATAGTTTTTCCATCTTTCTTCATTTGCAAAAAGGCCTCCTTCAATTCTCTAATTGCTTTTGGATCCAAACCAATCATCGGTTCATCTACTAATATTACCTGAGGGTTATGAAGCAAATTACAGCATATAGATACCTTTTGTTTCATTCCTTTTGAGAGGTTTTTACACAACTCATTCTTTTTATCTATTAAATCAAATCGCTTTATAAGTTCTTCAGCTAAAGATTCCCATGCTTTAAGATTAAATGCTAGTGAAATAAACTTAAGGTGTTCCCATACTGTTAACATTGGATAAATATCGGGAGTTTCAGGAATATAAGCTACATTTCCTCTTACTTCTGATTGTTTAATGTTTTGCCCTAGTATTGCTATTGTACCTGAATTAACTTTTAATAAACCGGCAATGCATTTTAAAGTCGTAGTTTTCCCTGCTCCATTAGGACCTATAAGTCCAATAATAGTACCTTGCTCTAATTCAAAGGACAAACCATTTATTGCTGAAGTTTTCCCAAACTTTTTGGTTATTTCTTTAACTTCTAAAACCATTATATTTACCCTCCTTTAATGATTTATTTTCATTGTTCTAACTATTTATTATATTACAATAGCTTTTTAAACTGAATTTAAACTTATAGACTAAAAAACACAATGGTTCTAATAAAATAAAACCATCGTGTTATATTAATTTTTTATAATTCATAATTACTAAGTTCAGTAATAAAATACATTACAGTCTTGTGTTATATTTTAATGATGGTGATTAAAAGATTTGACTCTAGAAAAATCAGCCTTATTAAATTGAAGTACGCAAAGCGTGAATAAGATGATACCCATCATTAAAATAATCAGTAATCCCATATAAGGTAAAATTATAAATCCATTTATATTAAAAGCAACACCTGCTTTAACAAGTTCAGTTGAAGACATTGATTCCATGTGTAATGAGATATATCTAAAAATGGAGGTTGTATAAGTTAATGGATTCAAATACACAATAGGACGCAGAAAACTTGGCATTATAGTTGTTGGAATATAAGCACCGGATAAAAACGTTAATGGCATAACGACTACAGAAATCATTAGTTGAAAAGTCGTTGAGCTTTTTGCGAGAGTTGCTAGATATAACCCTAATGAACTAAAAGTAACACCAACTAATATCATTACTCCTAACATTTCGATTAAATGAATAAAATCAGCATTTAATCCCATAAATAAGCCAACTATAATGACTATAAGCCCTTGTAGTACAGCAATAAGTGAAGATGAGAGTATTAATCCAATTGATATTTGCCATCTTGTAATTGGAGAAACTAATATTTCTTTCATGAACCCACTTGCTATATCTTCAAGAGTACTCATCGTATTATTTAAAGCCGATTGAAATACAGTCATAATAATGATACCAGCAATAAGTAATTCATAGGTTGAGATATACCTGCAGTTGTTGATTTCATCACAAAGGAGAAAATGAACAGAAAGAAAACTGACATAAATATGGTAAAGAAAAATCTCATTTTATCTCTTGAAAAATTTGTTAAATTTCTAATTAAAATCGCTTTTATCGCACGCATTATCCTCGTATCTCCTTTCCTGTTATCGCTAAGAACACATCATTTAAGTGTTCCTTTATTAATTTCAAAATCTAAGATAGAATCTTTAAATATTGATACAATGTCTAATGCATCATTTAATTCCTTCAAAAATACTATGAACATATCCTCATCTATTTTATATTGAATGCTATGATCTCCTAAATATTTTTCTAATAATTCTTTCTTATTAATTTTTATTTTCATGGTTGAGTGAGTGTATTGTTGCTTAAGATGATTCGGTGTATCAAAGGCAACTATTTTCCCATGATCAATAATTGCAACCTTATTGCATATTTCAGCTTCATCCATATAATGGGTTGTAAGGAAGATAGTAATATTTTTTTGCTTTTGAAGCTTATAAATATATTCCCATATGTTAGCTCTTGTTTGTGGGTCAAGACCTGCTGTTGGTTCATCTAAGAATAGAACTTTAGGGTAATGTACCAATCCTCTAGCAATTTCTACTCTTCTTTTCATACCTCCTGATAAACCATTTACTGAAGTTTTTTCCATTCTTTAAGGTCAACGAGATCAAGTACAAAATCGATTCTGTCTTTTACTTCATTTTTAGGAACATTATAGAAATCACAGTGAAGTCTTAAATTTTCCTCAACTGATAATTTACCATCCAATGTTGTTTCTTGAAATACGATACCGATATCAGAGCGTACTTTAGATTTATTATCTGTTACATCATTGCCATTAATTTTTAAACTGCCTTCTGTCTTATCAATAATAGTACAAAGTGTATTAATTGTTGTTGTTTTACCTGCACCATTAGGACCAAGAAAAGCAAAGATAGCACCTTCTTCAACGTTAAATGAAATGTTGTCAACAGCAACAAAGTCACCATATTTTTTTGTAAAGTTTTGAACATCAATCATATAATCGACTCCTTTCATTCATTATAATAATCCTAATTTTTAAACTGAATTTAAACACAAGAAGAAAATTATCATATATTAATTTTAAGAAAATTTCTCTTCAATTTTCATTAAGAAAATTATTTGAATTTTCATTAAGAAAATTATTTGAATTTTCATTAAGAAAATTATTCTAATAAAAAAAGTACAGTTCATGAAAACTGTACTTCACTATTTTTTATATATTAATTAATAGGCAATGTTACTGTAAAGGTAGTCCCTTTTCCTAACTGGCTATTTAAATGTATGGTACCTTGATGCATATCAATAATCTTTTTTACAATAGAAAGTCCAAGCCCATTTCCTTTTTTTGAACGGTCTCTAGATTTATCGGTTTTATAAAAACGTTCAAAAATTCGTAATTGATCTTCTTCTGAAATGCCTATTCCTGTGTCGGATATACTTATCTCAATATTATGAGTCTGTTTTTTCATTTCAATCCGAATGTTTCCATCAATTGGCGTATATTTAATACTATTAGAAATGAGATTTATCCACACTTGACTTAACATATTTTCATCAGCTATTATTTTTATCTCTTCAAGAGAAACTTCGATATCAATATTTTTTTCTATCCATTGAGGTTCACAAGCTAAGATTAGATTTTTTAACTGTTCATCTAATCGATAAGTTTTACAATCTAGTTTTACAGTCTCTGATTCAAGAGATGCAAGTTTCAACAAGTCATCACTCAATTTTGAAAGTCGAATGCTTTCCGATTTGATGATATCAAGATAATGATGCCGGTTATCCTGACTAAGCTGATCATTTTCTAAAGCTTCAGCAAAACCCAGAATAGAGGTTAAAGGTGATTGAATTTCATGTGACACATTAGATATAAACTCTTGTCGCATCGTTTCCATCTGTCCTAATTCCAATACCATTTTGTTAACACTATTTGTTAGTTCATTTATCATCGGATGTTCTCCAAATTCATTTTCTACTCTAATTCCAAAATCACCGGTAGCTATTTTTTCTAATGCTTCAATAATAGGTCCAAATACATGTCTTTCAGGCACCCATCCTTTTGCCCTAGCAATCTTAGTCACTAAACCAAGTAGTAATCCTGTTGCGAAAAGACCAAGTATTGAGTTAATTAAATGCACTGAGTAAACCTGGTGGAGACCAGTTTATAATTTGATAGATATAGTTTGTGAAGTAGTAGACGGCGGTAAAGCTAATCGTAATCAATATAGCAACAAATAAGAACCATATAAATCCATAAATTTTATGTTTTCTCATGATATCACCTCTAGACGATATCCTAATCCGCGAATTGTTCGAATTCTAAAGCCATATTTATCTTCTGGAAATCGTTCACGTAAACGACTAATATGGACATCCAAAGTTCTTTCATTTCCTTCAAAATCATAGCCCCATAGGTCCTCAATCAATTGTTCACGAGTAAATGTACGGCCAGAAGAACTCGCTAACTTATACAATAGTTCAAATTCTTTAAGTGGCAGGGTAAAGAACTCTTTTCCTACTTTAATTTCGTAGGTTTTATGATTCATCATTAAATTTCCAACTTCAACTGTCTGAGCAATTGAAATTTGATAACGTTTCAACAACGCTTTTACTCTCATCACTAGTTCCATAGGTTCAAAGGGTTTCACCAAATAATCGTCGGTTCCTAGCTGGAAGCCTTTAATCTTCTGACTTGTTTCTCCTTTAGCGGTAAGCATAAGTAAAGGAAATTCGTAATATTCCCTCAACTCACGACATAATTGCCAACCATCCATATTTGGCATCATAATGTCTAAAATAACAAGATCAACCTTCAAAGTTTCTAATTTTTTAAGTGCGTCGACACCATCATTTGCTTCATATATCTCGAAGCCTTCATTTTGTAAAAAAACTCTGATAAGCTCTCTAATATTTTTGTCATCATCGACAATTAGTATTTTATTCATTCATACATCAACTCCATTCTAACTGACCATTTAATCTTCTTTAAATATACAATCTTTATATAAACTGAATTTAAACAAAGATAATATTTACTTATACTGTTACCAAATATCTATCTATAAATACTTAATAATTCAAAATACCTATTAAGTAAACTATTGTCTACCTAATAGGTATTTTAAGTTAATCTATCCAGAAATAATGAAAAATAGCGGTAAAATTCCAAAAATTAAATTTACTATGAAATGACTGATAATTAATGGGAATAATCTTTTGTGTTTGTAGAATATGATTCCACTAACTAGTCCCCATGACAAGAAAGCAACTGCATAGACAATCGCTCCTTCATAGGATGCAGCTAACATAATATGTTGTAAACTAAATCCTATAGAAGGAATTAAAATACCAATCCACACTTTTTTATATCCAGAAATAAATTTTTTCTGGCTATATCCTTTATACATCAGTTCTTCTATAGGTGCATTAATGAATGGGAACAGAAGTGAAATGAATGCACCTATCCACATGAGCCATCCTGGTCTAAAAAAATTAAAATTTTGCATATTTCCAGTAAATACAGTTTCAAAATGATTATAAAAATCCATCCCAAACATAATATACATGGTACCTATAACAGTAAATAAAAAAGGAATATATAAAACGAATAACCATAAAAACCCATAAAAAATGTCTTTAATAAGCAATGATTTATCATAATCAATAAGTTCTTTTATTGAACGACCTTCATTTTTAAGAATTCTTTTCAATAAAAAAAGCTAATGACATTCACTATCATAAAATATACAGTTGATAGCTCGGGTAAAAATGGAAAGTGAAACCCTAAACCTAGAATCACAAGCAGTAAAAACATAAATAACATTCCTATAATCAATAAAGGGAATCTGATAAAAGAAATTATCCAAGCATTTTTCATCCAATACCTCCAGAATTATAACGGTTATTTTATTATAATACATTTTGCTTATTTTTACTATGTCATTATGACTCCTTTATATTTTTTAGTATCATATGTGATTATCCTTATAATACAATAATTATAGTATTTCGTTAACACTTAAATATTTATTCTGATACTAATCGATAAATTGGATCAATTCTTTGTTAAATTTTTCTCGTTCTTCATAAAACAATCCATGACCACTATAATAAAACGGCACCAGTTTAGAGTTTTTAATTCCTTGATTTTGAGCAATCGCTAAGGAGAACAAACAAACTTTATCATGAATGCCATGAAGAATTAAAGTTGGAACATTTATTTTTCCAAGATCTGCGAACAAAGTCTCATCTCTAAATGTTATCGCGGATTCCGCAGTTGCCCACCCTGCTGCTTTAAGACCAAGTTGGAAAAACCAATCTGAGAGTGGCGAAGTTACATATTGAAATAAAAACATATCTCCAAAATCCCGTAACATTTTAGGACGGTCATTGTATGTTTCATATATCAACTTGTTTACTGCTTCCTTTGGTAATCCATATGGAAAATCTGGAAGCCTTATGATGCTTGGCGCTGCAGCACCAAAAAGAGCAAGTTTGGATACTCCATATCCGTTATGACGAGCCATATATCTAATGGCAATAGCACCACCCATTGAATGACCACCAAGTGTAATTTCTTGCAATTTGAGTGCATCGATAACACATCTAACATCATCTGCTAACCGATTGTAGTCATAGCCTTTTAAAGGCTTATCTGAATTACCAAATCCTCTAGTATCCATTCCTATGCACCTATAACCCATGTTAGCCAGCTGATTGAATTGATATTCGTAAGCTTCATGATTTAATGGCCAACCGTGTAAAAAGAGAATTGTTTTCCTGCCTAGTGGATTTAAATCATTTACATAGATATTCACATCAGATTCTACTCTAATCCAATGTTCCATTTTATCACCCCTATTAATAAAATTTGCCATAGTATTATATTCATTCTATATTAATAGGTGAATTACTTAATTATTTATCAAATAATCATTTTATGATTTCTGAATCATCGAAATACATTTCAAACCATAAAAGTGTAATGAAATATTAAAAAAGGTGGCTTTAAAGACCAATTGTTTAAAAAGCGTGGGCAAAATAGGACATTTTTACAAAAAAAAATCAAAAAATTTAGTCTTTTTTTATATATTTTTTTCTAGATATGTGTCTATTTTCCTCCAAATTTGATATATAATAAATATAAATTAACAATAATATTTTACAAAATAATATAGTAAGAAATAATAAATCACCGACAGTATGTAAATTTATAAATCTTGAATTAAATTTTCATGACGCATACGAGGATTCCCGGGCCCGTCATGAAATTTATAAATATTGTTATAAATAATCATCATTTAATTCGCTAAATTGTGTACCAATCCTATATCTAGTGTTAACATATAATAATTATAATGTATATTGTGTTATAAAAATTTTATTAAAGAATTATTTAAGTTCGGAGGGATACGAAAATATGAAAAATTTAGACTTATGCGAGTTACAGCTGCTTTAATGCTTAACGAACCTTGGAAAGTGACTGATGTTAAATTTATTGATGCTGATAAAATTAATAAGGAACTTCATATCACAATCGATTTTAATAAAGGTGGATTGTTTTCATGTCCTACAGATGGATGTAATGAGACATTGAAGGCATATGATACTATATCTAAAACATGGAGACATTTAAACTTTTTTCAATATAAAACTTATATACACGCTAGAGTACCAAGAACAAATTGTGATAAGCATGGAGTTCACATGGTAGAGGTACCATGGTCAAGACCAGGATTAGGTTTCACCTTACTATTTGAAGCTTATGTAGTAGAAATGGCAAAGCATCTTCCAGTTCGTGTCATTGCAGACATGATAGATGAACATGACACTCGTCTATGGCGATTTATTCAGCACTATGTAAACAAAGCACGAGAAAAGGAAGACTATAGTGACGTAAAAATGATTGGCATTGATGAAACAAGTAAAAAGGGACATAATTACATCACTGTGGTTGCTGATTTAGATAAGAAGAAAGTCATTTTTGTGACAGATGGCAAGGATAATGAAACAGTAGATAAGTTTACAGAAGATTTGATTCTGCACCATGGCATCAAAGAAAATATTAAAATTGTAACCTGCGATATGTCTCTTGGATTTAGAAAAGGGATTTTAAACAACTTCAAAAATAGTAGTACTATTATCGATAAATTTCACGTTATAAAACATGCAAACGAAGCAATAGATAGGGTTAGAAAAGAAGAAGTTAAGACAAATGCAATGTTGAAATCAACGAGATACATTTGGTTAAAAAACGAAATAAACCTCACCGCCAAACAACTAGAAAAGAAGCAATCCTTAAGTCAGAAACATCTTAAAACAGGACGTGCTTACCAAATGAGAGTAGCATTACAAGATATTTATTTAACCTGTATGACAAGAACAGAAGCTTCTAGAGCGATAAAGAAGCTGATGAGTTGGATGATGCATTCAAGACTAGAACATATGAAGAAATTAGCAAATACAATAAGAAACCATTTTAATGAGATATTAAACTATTTTGACTATCGATACACCAACGCAATTCTTGAGGGAATGAATAGTATCATCCAAAATATAAAGCGCAGAGCACGAGGCTTTAAGAACGATGAGTATTTTAAAACAATGATTTATTTAGTGTGCGGAAAATTGGATTTATCCGCGTTTTAATAGGACCATGTTTTTTGGTGTTACCCATACAAAGTAGCGAGGAGCCTCATTTAATTTATAAATTACCAATCCTTATCTAGGTTTATATATAATAATTAAAATGTTATTGTGGTATCAAAATTTATTTAAAGAATTATTTAAGTTCGGAGGGATAATAAAATTATGAAACAACCAGAAAAATGACGAGAAACAGTTGATCCATTCAGTATAGAATTTAAAAATTTTCAATTGAAAGAGATATTAGGTTATCCTCATGCAGGTAATGATGTATTTTATGTAAAAGGTTTCGATAAAAATAATCAAGAAATTAAGTGTTTCCTTAAAGTAGAAAGACAAATAACTTCTAATATTAAGAGAGAGATATCTATTATACAAAAATTAAATTCACCTATTATTCCTAAAATTATCGATTATTCATTTGAAACTCCAAATTTTATTTTAACTGAAGAAATAGATGGAGAAAGATTATCATATATAGTTGGAGAGAATAGAAATTTTGAATCAAAAAATTATATGTCAAACTATGGTAAACTTTTAGCAAGAATTCATTCTCTTAATATAAATTGTGAGCCTGTTAAAAAGCGAAATTTTTCTTTAGACCATGATTTTTATGTGTCAAATGATGTAGAATATGTGGAACAATACCTTTTAAATACAGAAAAAAATGATACGTATTGTTTTATTCATGGTGATTGTCATTATGCAAATATACTTTGGAAAGATGGAAAAATAACTGGGTTATTAGATTTCGAGTTATCGGGTTATGGTAGTAGAGAATATGATTTAGCATGGTCATTAGTGTTACGTCCTGGACAAAAATTTTTATCAACTAAAGAAGAACGAGATATATTTTTAAAATCATATAGTGATATTCATTCATTTTCTTGGCAAACTCTAAATTATTATTTAGTATTATTTAGTATGTATTTTTATAGGATAGCATTGAAATCAAATGATATAAATGCAAATATTTATTTAACTTTGATTAATGAAATATTATATAATAAATTGTAAAATTGTAAAACCGGACTGTTGTAAAACATTCCGGTTTTTATTTTTTATATTTACTCTATGATTTTTTAATCATTATATCAATTTATTATAATTCAAATACAATTAACTTATAAATTTAATTTTTAATGTTCAGCAATAAATTGATCAACAGCTTGATGCCATTTATCAGGTTCATAAACGCCAGGAAATGTTTCCTCATTAAATAACAAATCAATCAAATATCTCGGTTTCTTACCACCTATATGCATTGATTTACAACATGATACACAATAGACAACAACTTCATCAACAGGCATTTCATTAGCCCGTTTTTTCATTCTCTCCTTCACTTCATCAATGGGTAAAACTCCATAAAAGCTATCCCCACAGCAAGTGCCTTTCGTTCGTGTATTTTCAGGTTCTATGACATCGATATGCATTCTTTTTAATAACATTCTAACTGCTTGATGAACTCTTTCCTCTTTTCGTGTAGGGCAAGCATCAAGGATGGACATTTTTCTACCTTGATAATCAGGAAATGGAAAATTCGAACTATTAGCTAACACTTCCCAAAGTGAAATGGTTGATATTCCATCATAAAGTTGCCGATAACGTCTGTCACAACCAGGACAAGTATTGATGATTGTTGTTCCTTTTTCTAATTTTGGTTCATGTCTACAACAAGTAAGATGACTATCGACATCTCCGAGTTCAATATTAAGTGCTTGCAAAATTTTCTTTTCTAAATTAGGTTTGTAAATCATTAGTGCACAACCTGGTGCAAAAACTGTTTTCAATAAAATCACCTCATATTTTTCTATCTACTATCTAATCCCACATCATGTTTAATTGAGAGGTTAATGCCAATTGATGACAATGAGGACAATTGCAGTTTTTTATATTTGATGCTACTTTAAGATAACTATGACATGTAGGACATTTATGCTGAAATTTAATTATCTGATCTTTTTTGATTAAGTTAAAGCTTAATCGCTTATAAAGACCATCACAATTTTCACAATTCATGATTTTATAATCAGCATCAGATACTAAAAAATGCTCAGCTTTTAGCAAATCGATTTTTACTTTTTCGCCTACATCCATAATTTCATTTTTTATAACTTCAAATGAATTTAATGGCATCATTCCTATGCCTAGTATAAAATTCTCGTTGTATCCACAATTAGAACATTTCACTTCAAGTCCAAATCCCATATTAAACATTCCTCCTATTATCAAAATTACTCATTATATACTTTCTATTATACTATATAATAACCCTATGTACAAAATAAAAAAAATACTCTAAAATTATTTGAGTATTTTTTCATTTATTTAATCTCCAGGAAGGTAAGCTGGGTAGGTCGGGTTATCCTCAGGATTTCTAAAATGAGCGGTATAAGACACTTTTCTAATCACCTGTAATCTGATGGTTTCATCAAGTGAATAGAGCATTTTAGAACCTCCCTCTAAGAAGGTTCCTGGTATATCTATTTGCCAATAATCAAATACCATTCCCGAAGGAACAGTGGCCACTATTGTTATAGTCTGTTTATAATTATAATTTCCTGAACCAGACCCATTTGTTACAAGAACCGGAATAGGCCTCATTAACAATATATAGATGAGGACACACATTAATAAACTAATGATTAAAGCTAACAAAAAAATCTTGTTTGCAGATTTCATACTAAATCCCTCTTTCACAAAAGAATTTAACTCAATTAACAGTATTTAGGAAATCAATATAACTAGATATTAACATTAACGAGCACCCAATATCAAGATATTATTTATATTATTAATAGACATTTATTTTAATATTCTTTTCTGTATTATTAGCAAAAATTAAAAAGAGAGCCGTAGCCCTCCTTTTAAATTACCATCTGTTTCCGCCGCCGAAGCCGCCGCCTCTGTTGTTGTTGTTTCTTTGTTGTTTTCTAGCTTTTCTGCAACTAGGGCATCTTTGAGGTTCATTTTCGAACCCTTTTTCTTTGTAGAAAGCTTGTTCGCTTTCTGTAAATGTGAATTCTGTCATTAATAATAAAATTACAATAATATCATTTAAATTAATGGCTATGTTAAAGAATATTGCTGATAAATGCATATAATTTTGACTTCATTACTCTTTTCATTCCCGATTAAAAGGTTGGACTCGAAAGTTTAATGGGGTATCCACTAAGCATTTATCTAATTATCTAGGTTGGTTTAAATACAAAGAACTCTTTAAAAATGAAAAAGAACAAATTAAGATGAAGAATTTATTACTTCATGCTAATTTGTTCTATACGGAAACTAAGATTGAAAATATAAGCAACCGATTGCCAAATTTTATATGATTCTCGTCATATGTTCCCTCTTTATAGTTCAAGAATTGGTTAAATATTACGCTTTACTTTTTTTGATTTTGATTAAATACATTACTGCTGATACACCTAAACATAAACTACTTACCATTTGCACTATTAATAACCAATCATGCTTGCCATCAGTAGAGATATTAATACTCATGATTAACATATTTAATAATAACAAACTTAAAATAATCAAAATCATCTTTTTCAAAAAACATCACCCCTTAATAATTAATATATTTCTATATTACTATTATTTGGGGTGTAAGTAAATAACTATTAAAACTGTTAAAAATACATTAAATATCAACAATTTTATTTAACATAGCCAAATTAATTTATTTTACATGCCACTTTTTTCAATTTTTATCAAAATTACTTAATTTTTCAAGGACGCTGGAAATTTTTCTTTCACGTTTGTGTGACCAATTTACGATACCAGTTCCAAATAATCGTGCACCTTTTGCTTCACAAGCTTTTTCCATTTGTTCGATTGTTCTATTTCCACCCATCCATGGGTAAGGAAAGAATTGGGTAACAAAAGCACCAACTTTTTTGCCTTGAAATGATGATATTTGTGATAAATAAGTTTTCATTGCAGGAGCAAGTGAAAATCCTCTTACTGGTGAAGCAAAAATTATTACATCATATAAGTTTATATCTGGTAATGCTACTAATTGAATAACCTTAGATGATGGTTTATCATCAACAACATTTAACTGTTCTAAATTAACTGAATGTCCTAACAACAGTAATGATTCCTTAAGTCTTTGGGCAACAGAAAGTGTATTTCCTGTTGATGAATAAACAATGATACCAACTTTCATAAAGTATCCTCCGTTCTCATATTTGTTATATTATAGAATAAAAAGAATATAGCAACTTATTAGTTATATTATTCCCATTTAAAATATTTTATTGATAAAACACTAAATATAAGAATAATACTAAATAAAACAATTAAATCTGTAACATGATTGAATAAATGGTCTCCTAACCAAATTCCCTGTAATAAATTAACTCCATATGTTAGGGGAAGAATTTTAGAAAAGCTTACTACACCTTGAGGCATAATTTCTAGAGGTATTGTTGCTCCAGATAGAAATAACATAGGGAAATAGATGATATATGAAATGGTTGTTGCTGTTTTTCCATTTTTAGAAACTCCTGCAATGAGTAAACCTACCGCAAAAATACTGAGTAAAACAATTATAAAAGCAAGAGTTATCTCGAAGAAATTACCAAAAAAATGTAGATTATAGACAATTTTCCCTAATATTATTAATAAAATTAGACCCAAAATAGTAGTAACTGCATTAACAACTAATTGCGACAATAAAATTTCCGTTGGTTTAATTGGTGTAACCATAAACCGTTTAAGAATTTTTCTTTCTCTATATTGTGCTAGAGTTAACGGTAATGACATTAAACCAGTAACGGCGATAATCATGCAAATATAAGCAGGTACTGAGTAATCAATAGACCCATGACCTCCTAAAATTTCAGAAGGTTTATTACCATATATTGAACCAAAAAGAAATAGCATCAAAAGAGGGAAAATTAAAGCAAAGAAGATAGTCATAAAATTTCGAATTGTAAGTTTCCATTCAATTAACGTTAATTTAAAAAATCTATTCATCATTTTACTCCTTCCATGCCTTACCAGTTAATTTAATAAAAGCGTCTTCTAATTTTGGACGAGTAATATCCATTTTTTTATATTTTATATTATTTTCTTTCATAAGAACGATAATATCTGTAAGAATATCTTCTCTTTTTGAATAAATTTTGATTCTATGATTATCGTTATCTATCTTACTAATTCCTTTGATCTTCTCATTTAAAATAGGGATGATATTTGCCTCGGTTTCAAAAGAAATAAGATTATCAAGGTTAGCAAAATCTATAACACCTTCAACAGTATCTAGCGCTATAATTTTACCCTCATCAACTATGCATATCTTATCACATAAATATGCTGCTTCTTCCATATAATGTGTCGTTAAAAAAATGGTTTTACCATCATTTTGTAGTTCTTTAACAACAGCCCACATTTCTCTACGAGATTTTGGATCTAGACCCGTTGTTAGTTCATCTAAAAATATAATTTGAGGATTAGCAATTAATGCTAAAATTATCGCAATTTTTTGTTTTTGACCACCTGATAATTGTTGTATATATTGATTCTTTTTATTCGATAAATCGAAGCGTTCTAATAATGCTTCATAGTCTAATGGATTTTTATACATTGACATAAATAACTCACAAAGTTCAAATACTTTTATTTTATCTTGATAAGATGTTTCTTGGAATTGTACACCGATTAATTCATATAGCTTTTTAGGTTCAATTAATGGATCAATTCCTAGTACTTTCACAATACCACTATCCTGCATTTTAAGCCCGATAACGCATTCAATAGTTGTCGTTTTTCCAGCCCCATTTGGACCTAACATTCCAAAAATACTTCCTTCTTCAATTTCAAATGTTATATCATCCAAAGCTTTAATAGATTTATAATTTTTAATTAAATTTTTTACTTCTATGACATTCATATTTCTCTTCCTTTCTTAAAAAAGTATTTTAAATTTTAATTCTACAACAAATTTATTTTACCACATTGAATATATGCTATCAACTCCTGAAAAATCCCTAAAGAAAAAGTTATAATAATTATTCTTTTTAGCCTAGCCACATTGCTTACTGCTAATTATTATTAAGAAGTAGAAAAATAGAAAAATGGAATATTTTTATTTATTCTAATTATGATAGCTGATATTACTACTCAAATGGGTAGTATTTATGTGCTTTTTTGTACTTCAATTCAATATAAATTAGATACCCGATTCCTCCTATGAGGAATATTCTATTTATCCATAATCTAAAAATCAAGGCGTTTTGATAAATTTGCAATTTAGAGTAATCTATTAAATTTGCTTTTTGCCATGTCACATCATCTAGATTAATAAAACGATATCCATTGTTTTTTATGCTAAAAAAGCTCAGTCTATCATCAGTAATACTGACTGCTATCTCATTAGAAACATAAGCGCTTGTATCTCCAAAAGATGTATTAATGAACATTTCCCCTAATCGTTTTCCATTAGAACTATACTTGACTATCATCTCAGGGTTATCATATTTAAGGTAATCTGCTTGTATATAACTGTAAAGATTACCATCACTATCTTCTGTTGTTGACTTGTTAAGATAAACATCTCTATTATCAAAATTATAGTCATTTTTCCAATTTACTTTGCCAGTATTATGATCTATTTGAGCAGTAATGGCACAAGTTGTATTATTATAGATATAATTTGCATTGTAATCATTTTCTAAAAGTAGAAAATAACTTACTTTTTTATTTAATATTCTCTCACCGTCTTGATAACCTGAAGCTATTAATTGATTTTTAGTACTAATATATAGGCTAGTTATATTGAAATCATAATTATTTTCCCATAAAAGAACGCCTGTACTAGATATTTTTATTATCTTATTTATATTTAAAAGTCTACCTTTTAAATAATAATTATCATCTTGATCTTTAATTAAATTAGTAAAATTATAATCATAAATATTATTTACACACCACATTAAAATTCCATCTTCATTAAAATGCATGATAATTTTCTTCCCGTGTACATTATTATACATTGTTAATGTATAACCACCATCTTTTGTAACAACCATTTCAATATCCTGATAATTATTATATATGCTATCATAATCTTGTATTTCCAATTGACTAAATAATTTTAATGAGATGATATCACCATTTTGATTTAATTTCAATAAAACTAAATCACCTTCATTAGAATTATCCGTTAATATAGCCTTTCCTACACCAACAATACTCCTATCATTTAGTTCAACAACATCATAAATATAAACATGATAATTATCAATTAATATTCCGTCAATTCCACCTATTGACCATATTTGTTCTAAATTACTATCATACTTAGCTATTAAAGATGGAGGAAAATTAGAAAATATCGGTATTTCATTCCCCCAATCATCACTAACGACAACTATTGAACCTTTATCTTTGGTTTTAAATGAATAATCAGTAGTATATTTTGTTACAGGCTGACCAAAGAAGTCTATATATGTATTCTTTAAAGTATAGTTTTTAATATCATCGCTATGAGGATACCTGTTACTTGGTTTCAATGGAAAAATATTGATTAACACAACAATTAATAAAATTAACATAAACAATGTTTTCTTTTTCATCGCTAATATTCCCCTCTCACGGAATTTTATATTTAACTGGTTATTTTCCTGATAACTAAAAAAATTGAATTACTAAACTCCTATCATTCTATCTCTTTATACTTAACGAAATAAAGATACCATAATTACCCTTACTTTTCAAAATATTTATGTAATAATGAGAATAATCTGTTAAATTAATAAAATTGAATTGAAAAAGGGATAGGATTTAGATACTCTTTATCTAAATCCTATCCTTTCTTTTATATTTTTAGTTATTTTTTATTTTCTTCCATATTATAAACAAATTAATTCAAATAACATTTCAATGATACAAATTCATTTTGAATAACACCATAAAATCTATAAATATTTACTACCTTCTTTTATACTTAATTTTGATAAATTATGAGAAGAAATAAATTCTCTCACCCATTCTTTATTTGTTTTCGAGTATTCCCTTAAAGACCAGCCAATTGCTTTGTTGATAAAAAATTCGTGTGTTTCACAATTTCTTAAAATTGCTCTACTTAAAAATGAAGTGTCAGTTTTTTCTTTATACTGTAGTTGAAAGTCAATAGATATTCTTATTAACCAAATGTTTTCACTTATCATCCATTGTGAAAGGACAGAATCCTTTAAATCGGGATACTTTATGCACATGTTACCGACTATAGCATCGAGACTATCGATACTATCCCACCATGATTTGGTCTCTATTAATATTTTTATTTTTCCAATGTCATTTTTTTCTAATTGATTTTTAAGTAATGTTAAATAATCAATCGCTAAATATTGAAATTCTCTTTCAGGTAAATTATAAAGTTTATCTATGAAATTCCAATCAATCACTTCGGCTTTTTTATGTTCTTTAAGAAAGTCCTTACTCAATTTTTTTCTTTCTGGACTTGTTAGTCCTAAAAAAGGAAAATTATTTTTCATATAAGCAGACATTTGAAGTGCTTTTGTTTCATTTCTTGAACTATAGAAATTATTTATAATATCCATTATTTACCACCGTTTTTTAAAGATTTCGAATACTTGAATTTTACTAATGAATTATGTTCTTAATGTAGCTTTAATTCTATTAGGTATTAATAACAAATCTATCGCATCACTAATATGATTAACAACAATATCTGCCTCGTTTAATGCTTTAACATAACATCCTTCACTGCCAATGACCGCAATAGAAATAACACTGTTTTTAAACATTTCTATATCATTTCTTCCATTACCAATTGTTACAGTTGAATTAAAGCCCAGTTTTTCAACTATTTTCTTTTTATCAACAGATGCATTCTCATAATTAAATACTTCGATTGTGACAGGTAAATCCTGACACTGTTTTATGACTGTCCCATTTGTATCCGCAGTTAAAACAAATATATTGACATCACTTTGAGACAATGCTTCGATTTGTTCTTTTAATTCAGGTAGTAAAATACCATCTTTTGCCATAGTACCATTAAAATCAAACACCACATTTTTTAAAATAATATTCTTATTACCTGGGATATCAATAACAATCATAAAATACTCCTATAAATATTTATTTTAGACAAGTGATTCACAAACTATTTCCTATTTGCCAAATCCACTTTAATTAAATTATTTTATTTTTTCTAAGAAATAATACTATATCAAAATGATTAATTTTTATTTTCCTCATTCTTATATTTTATTCATATTATACTTTAATCTAATTAATGAAACAAGTGTAACAGTCATATAAATGATATAGAGAAAATGATCCATTTATTTTCAAAATGAAGAACTAGTTTATCTTTTTTTAATTGATTCAAATATACTTAAATAATGACATAGAAAAACAAATGAGGATTTACTAAATTCAACAAATTTAGTAAAATTATTTTTATAAAATTTAATAACATATTTATTTTATATTAGTACGACAGTACTATTTATATTTATTAATAATAGATGAATATTCAGGAAATAGGCGCATTTATAATCATCATATTTTTCCTAAAATAGAGACTAATTTCTACTAATTTAGGTATATTTCTTTTAAAAAAAAGTATTTATTTGTGTTTTGTCTATGTTATAATATTTGTATAAGAGTGTGATAGGAGGATTCTATGACTGTAGAAATTGTTAAAGATTTAGAAGAAAGAATTAGTATATTAGAATTTAAATTAGAATTAGTATTAAAACTTACAAAAAATGATATTAGTCTAACTTTAGAAACATTGTAAAACAATGGTAGAGTTAGCATTTGTTATGAATCTAAAAAAAGATGAATTTATCGCAATTAATGAAATGTTATTATCTCAAATAAGTTTCTATCAAGTATTGAAACAGAATTCTTATAGTAGCCCAAGACAATATTCTAAATTTGAACAAGATTTAGATGTATTCTCTGCTTTGAGTCTAGAAGAGTTTGAAAACAAAATTTGGAAATGTATTCCAAAATTAGAAGGTAATAAAAATATTTGCGAAAAAATAGCGAAAATAAACGGCATATATGAAATGTTTTACGACCAATTAGCCACTGAAATTAGAAAAACAAAAAATGAAAGATTAGACAAAGAAACAAAATTATTAAATAGTTATAAACAAAATAAAGTGCAAGTTGATAATTTATATAATGATGTCAACTCGCTAAAAGAAGAATTTCAATCGAATTTAAAACAAGTTGAATCTATCATTGAATTTTTTAATAAAAATGATTTAGCGAAAATTAGTATTTTTTATAATGGTGAATTATGGGATAAAACCGATGATAACAAACAAGTTGTTATTAATGAAGATACTTGTATCCACAATGTGTGTAAAACTGATAACAGAGAAGTCTTAGAAGAAATCACAAAAATACTTAAAGATAAAGAAAATGAATACCGAGAGTTATTGATTTATTTATTAAAAAGCGGACCTACATCATCTAAAATAGTTGAAAACCTACAAGCATTTTATAAATTAATGGACGAGTATAATAAAAATGAATATGTTTCATTAGATGAAGTAATAACCTTGAAAGAAAAAATAGAAAACATGGTTAAAATTGTTTCAGATTTATTAATTGCTTATCACGAGTATATAGATAACTTATAATAGTAAAAGTAACAGAATAAAATCTGTTACTTTTTTATTTATATGAATTTCTTTTCGTGATTTAATAGCCACTCTTTCCGCCATACTCCACCTGCATATCCTACTAATCGTCCATTACTCCCTACTACTCTGTGACAAGGGATAATAATAGACATTTTATTTTTATTGTTCGCATTTCCAACCGCTCTACTTGCACGACTATTTCCAGTATTTTCTGCGATATCTTTATAAGATGAAGTTATTCCATATGGGATATTAATAAGCGCTTCCCAAACCTTTTTTTGATAATCCGTCCCATTCATTTTTATTGGCAAATTAAAGTTTTTTCTTTTGCCTTCAAAATATTCCTTTAACTCTTTTTTAGCTTGTAATAATACAGGTTCTAGATTTTCAGGATATCTTCTTGACTTTATAAAATCCAATACGATAATCTCACCTTCATCTGACTGAATTTCTATTATGCCTATAGGCGATTCAAAGTAAGTAACATAATTTTTTAAATTAATTTTATCAACATCTTCATATTTAAAATAATTTCTTATAGTAATTTCCCATAAATAAAAAGATGCTAATGTATTATAGGGTGAAAATCTATGATGAAAACTATCTAATTGTTTTGTTGTAGGCTCTTTTTTCATGTGATACAACCATTTTAAACCATTTACGATAGCTAAATCATTGTAGCTTAATATATTTTTCCTATTTAAAGAGAAAATTAAAAACATCTCAGCTGTCCATTTCCCTATCCCTTTTATTTTCACAAGATTTTCGATAATTTCAGCATCAGACATATTGCTGAACTGCGTAAAATCTACTTCATTTCTTTTAACCGTTTCAGCAATATTTTTTATATAATTAATCTTCGTGCTAGAGAGTCCACAAGTTCGTAATGATTCAAAATTTGCTTGAAGTATATTATCAGGATTAATTTCTACTATGAATGCCTCAAATCGGTTCCATATACATATAGCCGCTTTATAAGCTAATTGTTGAAAAACTATACTATTTACTAATGCGATAAATGGATCAGGAATACATTCTCTATCGATTTCACCTATTGTATCTATTAATTTCCTTATATGGTCGTCTTTACTTCTTAAACAATCAATTTCATTTTTATCAATCAGTATTTTTTGCTGCATGTCCACTTGCTACCTCCAGAAAATGATAATTATTTCATATATATTAAGTATAAAACAAAATCCCTATAATGCAATACTTATTAATATTAACATTATAGGAAAATCAATCTAGAATATATTCTATTTGCAAATCTAATGGTTCTTTTTCAACTATTTCATCATTTAACATTAATGCAGGCACACATCCTAATGAATCATAAAATCGTTGTGTTTCTTCACCAGGATGAGTGCCCATATATAGTTTTCTGGCACCTTTTTGTTTTGCATTTTCACAGGATATTTTAAACATGGATTTTCCTATTCCTAAATGTCTAAATTCATTTGACACATGAAGATAAGATAATTCTAAATATTCTAAGTTTTCTCCAAAATAAACGCTTTCAATGCAAAGAAAGCCAACTAGTTCTGCATCAAAGAAAGCACCTATAACTATTCCACCCTCATAAATATTATCTATCAGATGTTTAATAATTTGTTTTTTTTTAATTAAATTCCAATCGTCTATAAAATGATCTTCTTTTATTAAATATTGACCATTTTTTTCATATCTAACAAAACTAGTCTCTTGATAGCGAATAAAATTTGACAACGAATGCTCATTTAAATCATTACTGCTTAATACTTTTATAGTTATATTGTCTATAATGCTCATCATAAACTCCTTAGTTAGATTTTTATAGTTTAATTATACATTTTCTTATCGTGAGTAACAACTTATATATAGTTTATGATTGCAAGAATTAATACTTAATGCTTTGTGGAAATTTAAAGACATTATCTGGGTCATATCTTTCTTTTATTATTTGTAAAGTGTTTAAGTGTTGTCCATAATATTTCAATGCATAATCATTTAATGGACTATAGGGAAAATTCACATATGAGCCAACCGTGATCTTTTCTAAATATTTAAAACCCATAGCAACCCATGCCTTGTTAATTAGGGCTTCATCATTATTTTCCCAATCTGAGGATATCGCAATAATATATTTTGCCTGTCGATAAAAATAAGCTGATCCATTCTTAGGGATGTCTTTCACCATACCACCTAATGAATATACTTTAATAAATGAATTGTAAGAATTAGGTGCATTGTCTAAAATATCAATTAAAGTAGATAATTTTTCCTCTGTAAAATGCTCATATACAAACCTTCCGGTATCCTTAAACTTCTCACTTTTGGGATACATTTGACCAATTATATTTATAGCGTCAATATAACTAACATATTCAATATTATGATAAGTGATGCCTTGTATATCTAAAAATGGTTCTAATATCTTCTTGGCCTCCTCCGGTTTCCCATAAAAGTAAGCATTAACCAATGCACCTTCTTTATATACTCTACCAAAAGCGCTAATCCGACTATCTAAATTCTCTAACCATTTCTGCCAAGTATTTAAGAATTGAAATCTTGCTTTTCTATTATTATTCCAAACTAGTTGAATAAGTGTAATTTTATCCACCTTCTTTTTTAATTTGAAAGTGAAAGATGTTATAACGCCAAAATTTCCTCCACCTGCTCCTTTTAGTGCCCAAAATAAATCTTTATGGCAGCAACTATTGGCGATTAGAATATTTCCATTAGCATCCACCATCTCAGCTTCTATTAAACTATCAATTGTAAGTCCAAGATAACGTGTGGATAAACCCACTCCCCCGCCTAAAACCAAACCAGAAATCGCTACAGTAGGACAAGTCCCACCAGGAAAAGCATACCCGTATTTTGATATTATTTTATATAATTTTCCTAACCTAGTCCCTGCTTGGACTGTGACAATATCTTTTGAAGTATCTACGGATACTGCATTCATAAATGTCATATCAATAACAACTTTCCCTGTTCCTATTGAAAATCCTTCATAATTATGTCCGCCTGAGCGGATACGTAACCCAATTTTATTCTTTTTAGCCCATAAAATAGCATTCACCACATCTTGATTATTCTCGCAATAAACAATGACTAATGGATATTCATCTATTGCTCGATTAAATTCCTGACGAGCCCTATCATATTCAGGATCGGTTGGCCAAACAATTTTCCCAGTTAAACCATTATATTCCATGATATTTCCTCCTTTATTATGTACTAAGGTATCTTATGATAATTAAAAAATAGTTGCTCACACGATACATCCAGCAAATGAGAAAATCAGATGAATTGACTATAAAAAAACACCCAAATATCACTAAATCGAGTGTTTTTTATCTAATTTGTTAATTCTATATCGAATATATTAATCATAACATTTGCTTTTTTTATGAACAACATCAGTCCTAGCATCACATGAGTTGTATAATACCAGACTTTATAATCTATTCTCTCAAGATAGCTCTTTATCTCCATCATTTGTTTTTCCACATGCTTCTTATGTTCAATAAACATCTCTTTTCGTTTTTCTAATGTTGAATCAGAACAAACAACTGATAACCATTCAAAATCACTATCCTTGAATGCACGTAAACCTGATAATTTTCTATCTACGAATGGTAATAAACCTTCTTTACAATGGATTTTGTGGATGTATTAATCAATCTTCAAGAGTCATGCGGTGTAGTTAATTTAAAGGAATAGACTCAGATAACTTAGGAAAATATCTTTTAAATGCTAGAGAAACAATGTGTGGATTATTTGACGTTGACCCGACACCATTATCAGATAAAAATGCGCTAAAAGTTCATAAGGAATCCTATCGCTAAAAATAAAGTAAGTAATAAAAATCCGATTGTGGCAGTACCTTAATCGGTTTTTTTACTTTATATTACTTAGATTCGCTTAATTCTCTTATTCGCTTTTTGACATTAGTATTAAATAAACCACCGTGAAAACAAATAACTGAATCTATATCATATTGCGTAAGTTTTTGTATTGATTTTATCACTAAATCATTATCATAATTAATGGATGGTCGACTTTTCTCTAAAATACCATTTTCTATATTGAGTAAATCTCCAGTTATTAATGTTTTACTTGACTGATGATAAAGACTTATATGTCCCGGTGTATGCCCTGGTGTTGCAATCACTTTTATTCCACAAGGTAAATCTTCTCCATCTGTCACAATACGATCGACTTTTGCGAAACTATGTTGAAATCCCAATTTCATTTTTCCATACATAGCTTTCATTTCTTCTGGTAAGGAATCTAGTCTCTCTTCTAATTGCGTTAATTTAATAGGTGATTTAACACCTTCAATATAAGGTTTTTCTTCTTCACTAGCTAATACCTCAATATTATTTGATAACTCTTTTTTAATACTTGCTAAATTACCAATATGATCAATATCTTGATGGGTAAGGATAATCATATTCAAATTATTAAAAGGGATACCTACATTCTCAATTGCTTCCTTAATTGGACTTAACTGTCCAGGAAATCCCGTATCTACTAATATTACATGCTCATCATCCCAGATTAATGTTGGATGAATTTTACTTGCGCTTCCCATAAGATTAACAGAAATTTCAAGCATTTCAATTCCTTCAGCAATTTTCATTTAATACACCTATTTTCTTTCATTTATATTTTTATTATTTATCAATTATTTCATTTTTATATTCATTAATTCCTATTAATTGATTTAAGATACGCTGTGCACTTTGCCAACTATCCCGTTTTTGCACAAGATATTCCTTTCCCATTAATGTAATACTGTAATATTTACGTTTTGTTTGATTACGCCCATTTTGCCAATAGAATGTTATATAACCTGCTTTTTCTAATCGTTTAAAAGCCGTATATAATGTTGCTTCCGTTAAGATAAATTGTTCATTAGTGGCTTTTGCGATTGTGCTATTGATTTCATACCCATAAGAATCCTTGTTTTCTATAATAGAGAGAATAATCATATCGGTATGCCCTCTTAAAAAGTCTCCAACTAAATCCATAGATTATAATTCTTTCTTAATTGAACGATAAATTCTTGTTTTGACGATTTTCTTATAGATGAGTATAATTGTCAAAATTAGAATAACGAATAAAGAATATATAATTGCATATCCACCATTAAAATAAACTTGAGAAAATCCATCTAAAAATAATATAACACTTACAAACCAAAAATAATACGCTATTACTAGCAACCACTCCATTTCAAACTTTTTAATTAACGCCAAGGTAATAAGAACAATAGCCATTATTAAAGCAATGCTAGGTGCTATTGAATGTTGCCAATACTGTGTATCCCAGAGTGAGATAATTTGAATAATTAAAATATACGTAGATATATGTGTAAAACTATATCCCGAAATTATGGTATCACAATATTTAATAACTGAGAAAAAGAGTTGTGGCAAAATCGTGGCAATTCCAAAGATTGGAAAAAATTTCCTTGATAATATTAAATGCTTATTTGAAATAGAATTATCACCATATAAAAATTCATATCTTTCACGTATTTTATCTGTTAGCGAATTTGAACCAATTAAAACATATAAATGACGTTTGAAATGAGAATAGATAATGGCGAAAATAATTAAAAATATTATTAAAGAAAATATAAATAAGAAAAAGTAAATCGAAAGATATTGAGTCAAAGAGGAAAAACTAACACTTTTTGGGTCAATTAGAACTAAGCTTGTAATCAAATGCATTACAAGAATAGCCATTGTTAATGATAAACTGATTGCCCAGAAAGCAAAACTAGTCTTCATGTATTTATATATTTTTTTGAGTAACTTATTATGTTTTTCAATATCCATTTGTTCTTTTCTTACATATTGAGAATAGGAATAAAGGTAATATGCTGCTCCACTAAATAAAATAATACTTATTGCGGTGATGATTGTCCCCACAACGGCATTAAACATAGTAATCAATAAACCAAATATACTTAATATAGCGCCACTTAAAAGCAAAATATCAGGAATAGATGGCTTAATACTATATTCCTCAGATACCATATTCACCTTATTTTCTGAAAAATTTCCCATTGACTTGATTGCCGCCACATACGCCTCATCTGAAGTTTTTCCGGTATTTAAATTTTCATGATATCGATCCAATAAATTAGCGATTATTTCTGCTTTTAAATCTTCAATATCTTCACGTTTATCAAAGCGGAACTGATAATTGACATATTGACTAATTTTTTCTTCCATATAACCTCCTAAATTATACCTAATCTGTTTATGTATTTATTATATGGATTAATACCTAATCTGTCAAGGTATATATTTAATTTTTCATACATTTTGATTAATTATTATCTTTTTGATAATTCTAATGATCCAAACTATTTTTAAACATTAAAATAATTCATCTCATTTTATAAGAATAGCTTTAGTTTATACGTTGAAAATACTAAGTAGTTCAACTTAAAATCTATTTTATATATGCTTTAAGTCCACTCTTCTTCTAATATAGCGTATATACAATCATCATACCATTTATCACCTATTTGAAAACTTTTTATAAAATGAGCTTCTTTTCTCAATCCCAGTTTTTCAAGGAGTTTTATTGACTTTATATTGTCTGGGTCAACTGATGCGATAATTCGATGCTTTTGTAATTGTATAAACAAATAATTAATCACTGATTTTACTGCTTCAATCGCATAACCCTTTCCTTGATAAAGAGGTGAAAGAGTATAGCCTATTTCCACTTGTTGGATATCCTCTAAAAAATGTATCCCGATATCCCCAATAAGTTGTTTTGTCTTAAGACAAATAGCTAATTGTAGCCACTTATTAGGAAAATTTAAATTACTGACATCATTATTATTTATAAAATCTTCGCTTTCTTTTATATCCTTTGGTTGCCATGATTGGTATTTGTAAACCTCCGGTAATGACCGATAACTAAAAAAATCTTTTTTATCTTCCATCATAAGTATGCGAATTTGTAATCTTTCAGTAGAAATATTCAAAATATGCATCCTCCTTTAAAATAATATATAATTACGTCTTTATTTATTGACATTATAATCACTTATAAATTAACATTGAGATTAAGAAAACAATTAAGGATTGCGGTGAATATTGTGATAAAAGTTTATATAATAAAAAGTACTAACAATCTAAGTCTATTACTGGCGAAATACGCTATAAAAGATGTTTATAAAATAGATGCTACAATCTTATATAACCACTATGGTAAACCGGTTGTTAAGGATTATAATGACATTCACTTTAATATTACCCATTCAGGTGATTATATTATTTGTGCTGTAAGTGATTACCCTATAGGAATTGATCTTGAAAAAATAGAAGAAATAGAAGTACTCGATCTTGCAAAAAGCTATTTCACTAAGGAGGAATATCAGCAATTATTAAAAGAAATCAATCCTATTAATAAATTTTTCGAATTATGGACAATTAAAGAAAGTTATTTAAAATTTAAAGGCGTGGGACTTAAAGGAAAACTAAATTCATTTTCTATTCAAGACAATATGATCCTTGAAAATGGATCCGTTGCTTATTTTAAACAATATAACCTACATCCCCAATACAAATTAACAATTTGCAGTTCTTGTGATTATTTTAAATCACAATTTATTTTAGTTCATTATGATTGTGATTCTAGTTCTTTTATCAAATCTACCTTATCTTCACCTAATGATGGAGGAGAAGATACCACTATATTTTCTATATTCTCTAAATGAAATGGTTTATTAACTATTGTAACTTCAATATTGTCAATACACGTAACTTTCATATTTAATGCTTTTACTTCAGGTGCTTCAAAAGCTTCTTTTATATCATTAACTTTAGTACACGATACTTTTGCCTCATTTAAACATTTGACTAATTCTTCTGCGTTATAGGACAACATCTTTGTTTTTAAAATTTCCTCTAGTTTATCTTGATTCATGAGTCGTTTTTGATTGGTAGCAAAATTTATATCATCCTTTAATTCCTTTAAGTTTAATGCATCGCAGAATCTTTTCCACATATCACTATTAGCAACAGCAATACTTACCAAGCCATTTTTAGTTTTATATACATTATAAGGACAAATTGATGGATGACTATTGCCATTTCTTTCAGGTACTATACCTGTTGATAAATATAAAGATGATTCAAATGAAGTGATGGCTAGTGCTGTTTCTAATAAGGAAGTATGGACAAGTTGCCCAACTCCTGTTTTTTCACGCATATATAAAGCGGACATAATAGAGAAGGCCGCATATAATCCGCTGCCATAATCAACAATTGGTATCCCTGTTTTTAATGGTGTCCCCTCTTTTTCACCCGTTAAGCTCATGAGACCTGACAAAGATTGGGCGATAACATCTTGTGATGCTTGATTGCGATAAGGACTATTATAACCATATCCAGAAATGGAACAATAAATAATCCGAGGATTCATTTTTTTGACTTCATCATAGGAAAAACCTAATTTATCTAATGATTGTTGTATCCAATTATGAACTATGACATCTGCTGTTTTAATTAATTCAATTAATATCAATTTATCTTTAGCATCTTTTAAATCAAGGTCGATGCTTTTTTTATTACGGTTTAAACTATTAAAATAACAAGATTCACCACCAGCATTTTGCGTACCAAATTTTCTAGATTCATCACCCTCTCCAGGGCGTTCTATTTTAATAACTTCCGCTCCTAAATCAGAAAATACCATCCCACATAAAGGCCCCGAATAGACCCGCCCTAATTCTAGAACGCGCAAATCTTTAAACACATTCATCCTAGTCCCCTCACTCATTAAATAATTTTGTTTGATATCCCAAACATTGAAAGCCATTCCGATTAATAATAGGAATCATTTCTTCTGAAATATTTAACTGTTTTCTTACCCAGAAACAAATACTTGATGATATTCCATATTTATCGCTTTCTTTTATCAATTGATTTAAATAATGTTTACTTAAATCTTTTGATGGGGCTGTTCGTCCTCTTTGTTTACGATGACTTTCATTTTCTGGTTCAATATAGTATTCGTATAGTTCTTTCTCTAAGCCCTTATTGTAATAACCCTGAATTTGTCCAATCATCGCTAAATTTTCCATACAAAGTGTTAGAAATTCTGGTTTATAATTAATAATATGTACCTCATTTAATTTTTTAAAAAATTCCTCCATAACCTCACTTGTGAGAAATGGTGCAACAATCGGTTGAACTAGAGCTGAATCTGCCATAATTCCTTGAGACTGACATAGTGAAACTGCTTGTAACCTTTCATCTATAGATGCAGCGTTTGGTTCTAATATGTTCTGTAATACTTTAGGCATAATCGATACACTCGTATTAAATTGAACTCTTCCTTTTAATTGAGTTAGTAAATCAATAATTGTTTCATCTTCATATTTGTATAGTAATTGCTTGATTCCCGCTTTAGATGCGATAAAAAGTCTTGCTTTAGAATGGGGGTGTTTTTCAAAATGCTTGATAAATTCTTTGAGAATATTGTGGGCTATTCCTGTTTCTAAAGTAGGTTCTTGAAAACATTCGGTTTTAGGTGAAAAATAGTAATAATGCGTTTCATTATATTTTTCTTCTAATACACGTCGAATTAATAAATGATAATTCGTGTACCCTCTTAAATGATTCACATGCTCCCCATCTGTCACTAAACAATATAAACACCCAACATTACAACCTATAATTGGGCTGATTTCATAAGTTAGTGTAGGACAAGCCCCCGTGTAATTATGGATTTCAAGATTTGACTCAATATCAATTTCTGTTAATTCTAGAATTGGAGTTGGTATCACAGTTCTATTTTCTAATCGTTTGATAAATAATTGTGACCCTTTCACAAGCTTAGCAATAGTTTCATTACTTGGTTTTACATTGACATTAAGTTTTTTTAAATAATCCTCATCTATAATAGATGGATTAAAATCCTTCATTTGATAAATGTCTAAATTCTTATTATTCTGATTAGTTAATGCGATTGTTTTCATCATTTTCCTCCTTTAATAATCCATTAATATATTCAGCAACTATTTTAGCATTCTTTTTATTGACTACTGTTATATGATTACCTTTTAGTGGATAAACTTTTAAATCATTAATTTCATCCCAACCTAAGTTCATTTCATTTTTTATTTTACGATAAGTTTTTATCAAAATTAATTGAGACCGATATGGTTTAGTTTGATACTCGATTAAAGCATCACGTAATTTTATTTGTGTTGGAAACACTTTATATTTTTCTGTAGTAAGAAGAGAGCTAATTAAATCAATCAAAAAGGTAGTTAAGGAGTATTTTATAAATTCTACTTTACTTTTAAAAGTCAATCTTAAAAACCATCTAAAACCATATTTGATTAAATGCCGATAAAATGATTTAATATATTTTGGATAAACACAATAATTAGGGGTGTCAATAAGTACTAATAATGCGACCTTTTCACCATTATTCATAATTTGTTGTGCCATTTCATAAACGATTGTACCACCTGCAGAATACCCCACTAAATGATAAGGTCCATTAGGTTGAATTGTTTTTATTAGTTTTAGATAATCTTTAGCCAATCTTTCAATTGATATTGCTTCATTAACTTTGTAACTATACCGAATCCCATATATATCTCGGTTATCTAAATAATAGGCAATATTTCGGTACGATAATATTTCTCCTAATAAATCATGAATACAAAAGATAGGTGATTCTTTTGTATCACCTGTTTTGATTTTGACAAGCTGCTGCAAGTTAAGCTGTTTTTGTTTAATTAGTAATGCCTGCTTTTCAATTGTATCTTCGGTATAAATAAATGATACAGGAATATTAGTATGAAAATAATCATTAATTCGTTTATTTAACCGAATCGCAAGTAACGAATGTCCACCAACTTGAAAAAAACTATCTGATTTGTTGATATTGTCATTTTTAATTAAGTTCTTCCATATATTATAGATTTCTTTTTCCGTCTGTGTAAAAGTTTCAGATGGTTTATTTGTATTCTTTTGATTTATTATGAATTCTTTAAGGAATTGTTTATTGACTTTTCCGTTATGTAAATATGGTAATTCATCTAAAATAAAAATATCACTAGGAATCATATAATGAGGCAGTATGTTAGTTATTTCATTATAAATGTCATCTTTTTTTATATGAGATTTACTCGTTAAGAAAGCATATAATTGTGCATCTAAACTATCTGTTTTATAATCGATAACAACTGTTTGAGAGACATCAGTAAGAGATTTTAGACAACTCTCAATCTCTTTCAGTTCAATTCTATATCCTCTTATTTTTACCTGCTCATCATTTCTGCCAATAAATTCTAAATCTCCATTAAGATGCATTTTTACTATATCGCCTGTTTTATAAAGTCGGTAATGTGGATTAAAAGGGTCTTGAAGAAATTTATTTTCCGTGAGTATTTTTAAATTCTTATAACCTCGTCCAACTTGTGCACCCGTTATCCATAACTCTCCGAAAACACCAAATGGTGCTAGTTGACCATTTTCTAAAACAACATACACAAAAACATTAGATACTGGTTTTCCAATGGGGATATTGTGATAAGGCTGATCAACTTTAAATGTCGTCGCGTAAATGGTTGTTTCTGTTGGACCATATCCATTAACGATTTGATATCGTTGTTTGTTATATTCAGTTAACTTTTCACCAGCTAAAAATAAATAGCGGAGGCAATTATTAACAGTATTACTTGTATATAGTTCTCCAAATTTAGTGGGCATAGATGCTATTGTAATATGATGTGTCAGAAAATAATCATTTAACTTTTCTATGTCTAGTCTTATTTCATCTTTAATGATATGTAAACATCCACCTGAAATTAAAGTTGGCATAATTTCCGAAATGGATGCATCAAAACAGAAGTTACTATAAGATGCAACTGAATCACTAATTGATAACTTGTATTCATCTTTATACCATAAACAAAAATTAAGTAATTGCTTATTTTCTATCATCACTCCTTTGGGTTTACCTGTTGTACCTGATGTATAGATGATATATGCTAAATCAGATAGTTTATTTTGAAATTCTAATGTTTTGTAGCTAGGTTGAAAAATCAGTTCATCCAAATTTAGTTTTTCTATTTCACACGTGATATTAATCTTTCTTTGTGTTAACAAAATACACGCATTAGCATCTTTTAATATATAGTCAATTCTATCAATTGGATAAGAAGGATCAATTGGCAAATATGCTCCTCCTGCTTTTAATATAGAGAATATCGCTATAATAAAGTCAATTGACCGGTTTGTACAAACTGCAACAACCGATTCGCTTCTAACATCTCTTTTGTATTAAAAGATGTGCTAATGCATCCGTTTTTTGATCTAATTCCATGTAAGTGAGTGTATAATCACCACATTTGACCGCAATATTATCTGGATTAAGTTTTACCTGTTCTTTAAATAATTGTGGGATACATTTACTTAAGTCATATTCAACAAAATTATCCTGTTTAAGTAATAAAGCCCTTTCTTCATCAGGAAGAATATCTAAATCGTTCAGTTTGATAAACGGGTTTTTCATGGTTGTTTGTATGATATGTTTAATCCTCTTGAATAAAAATTCGATTTCTTCTTCTTTAAAAAATTGCGTTTTATAATCAATAGCTAATTCTAATAATCCATCGCTTGGTAATTGATTTGGATTAATTTTTATATTAAATATAGAATAATCACTCTCTGGTGAATAGCGTGTTACTTCATAATCTTCTGTTAAACTAGGTATATGATTTAAGGTGATTTGCATCAATTGATTAGGGTCGATATTTTGTTTCCTTAAATGATTCGCTAAATGATCAAATGGGTATCTATGATGTGATAGACATAAAGAAACTTTTTCTTTAACGTCTTTTAAAAATGATATAAAATCTTGATTTTCATTTATTATCATGCGAATCGGAACAGTACTTACAGTCATACCTACTATTTCTTTCTCACGATCATTTAAACGATTATGATGACCTGTTGCAATGACTAAATCCTCTAGATGAGTTGTTTTATTAAAATAGAGATAAAAAATCGCCATAAAGAAACGAAAAATAGATAAACCATTCTCATTACAAAATTGTTTAATATCAGCTGTTAATTTGCTTTCAAATCTTAATTCGCTCCGTTTTGTTTGATTATTTATTTCGTTATTCGCTAACTGAAAATAATTTTGTGATAGAGGTAATTTAAATTCATTTTCCCAAAACAATTCATCTGATTGGTAAATAGATGATTGGAGATAATTTTGTTCACGAATGAAAAATTCCTTAAAAGAAGGAGTTTCAATTATAATAGATTCATTTTTTAATAGCTGCTTATATATGGAATAAATGTTTTTATTAAGAATGGATACAGACATGGCATCACAAATAATATGGTGATATTTAAAAAAGAATCCTGTGCGATCCTTTTCACATAAAATTGCAAAGTAAAAAAGATCAGAATCCTTTATATTAAACGCCATATGGCTTTTATTCTTAATGAAATTATCTATATTCTGACTTATAATATCTAGATGATGATAGTGGTATAATTTAATATGTTGCATAGGAATAGAGTCTTTAAGTTTGATTTGAAGCTTTAATGCGAAAGTATTTTCTATAACCAGATTTATTGCTTTTTCAAGTAACTTTAGATTGATTGATTCCTTAAAAAAAGTTGTGCCAATTAAATTAGCATAACTACCATTTGGCATTACAAGACCTGTATACCAAATCCGTTTTTGCGGATGACATAAATCAAAATATCTCTTTTCCATAAATACTCCCCAGTATTACATTTTTTTCAATATTATTTCCACTTTTTTTTATTTAACTTCTTTTACTCGACCTACAATTCCGTTTTTAAGCATTACTTTAATACCTCTTGGGTGGTCTAGTGAATTAGTCAAAATTCTTTCTACTACACCTTCTGTTAATTTTCCACTTTGTTGGTCTTGTTTTTGAACTACCATAACAGTAGCCCCTATTTTAATATTATTTCTTTTCGTACCGTCCATAATTAACACCTCTTTTTATTATATTTAATTAAGTATACCAAATAAGCTTAGGAATTTCAGTAGTTTGTTAAATTTGTTTCAAACTAGAATAAATTTAATCATGAAAAATAAATAGAGATTAATTATTTAAAAAAATGTTTAATCCTATCAATAGTTTTTCAACTATCCATTATTTTTAAGTTATGATAATATTTCTATTTTAAGTATATAGGGCAATAGTGAATATAAAGCTGAGAGTTATTATTTACCCATTTTACTTAGAAATTTAATAGCCATCTCAAGACTTTTAATCAGTTCTGTATTCACCCGTTGCAAGTTTTTCTCTTCTGTACCTTTTTTTACTGTAATTCGGCATAAATTTTTTCCGATTTCGAGTTTCACAAACTCTTCCTTAAGTAAGTCCGTAACATATTTTTTCAACATTTGACGATTTTGATTTTCTTGTAAATAAGATTGAAATTGTGGTTTGACCTCTATAATAATTCGTTTTACCTCATCTAGCTTTACATCTTTAATATATTGATTCATAGTTGGTCTCCTTTATTTATTTTAAATCATACTTATTTCAAATAAGCTGACTTTCTTCTTCAAACCCTAAAAATTCAACGAAAAGATAATTAGTTAAATTTAAATATCTTATTAGCTATAAAAAATCTCCCTTTGTCATACCTAAATTTCAAAATAATTAATGTTATCTTCATTATCATATTATACTACAAAAATCCGTGTATCTCTAGATATTGTTAGCTAAATCAATACTATTAGGGAATAAGTATACAAAAAGAGATAAATTAGACAATGCAAGATTTTAAGCAGTTTATAATAAATATATGTTGTTTTGATTCTTATTATAGATGGAGTGATGATGTAACAAGTTCATTAATAACTACATTAAATGAAATTTCTATTCATCGATAATAATTTTATTTTTTGTATTAATACATTAAATTCTTTAGGTGAAAATCATTTAGATACCTTATTTCTGTTACTATGTTTTATTAATCGGTATTGTCTAAGAAGTATCACTGCCATTAAATTCGAAAGATGAAGACTAAAGTTTATCATAAATTTTTATACTTTGGCTTTCATTGGTTGCATTCCGGTAGGAAAGAAAAACCAGAATTTACTATTTTTGAACTAAGTAAGTTTGAGGGAAATTTTATAAATATGAAGCATTCTCCTATACTTTTATAATTTCTCCTATACTTTCAATTTTCTCTGTTATTTTTTCAAAAGTATTATTAAATTCCTTTTCATTCTCAATGAAAGTATTTAATATTATTGGATCGAAATGTGACCCTTTCCCTTGTTTAATAATCTCAAGACTCTCCTTATGAGAATATGCCTCTTTGTAGATTCTTTTTGAACGCAATGCTTCATAAACATCAACTAACGCCATGATTCTTGCAGAAAGAGGAATATTCTCTTCCGCTAATCCATATGGGTACCCAGTGCCATCCCATTTCTCATGATGAAAATGAGCAATACTTATTCCTAATTCAAGAAACTTATTATTTGGGTACATCTTCTTAACCTCTAATAGATTATTAGCACCAATTGTTGTGTGTTTTTTAATAATTTCAAACTCATCTTGTGTAAGTTTTCCTGGTTTAAGTAGGATATTATCAGGAATACCTACTTTACCAATATCATGTAATGAACTTGCTTTATAAATATTATCAATATAATTGTCATTAATAAGTTCACGATATTTTGATGTATTACGGAGATGAATAGTTAGAAGTTTACAAAATTCAGCTACTCTTTCAATATGAGCTCCTGTATCATCATCTCTCGATTCCGAAAGTTTTACCAAAGCATAAATGGTAGCCATTTGTGCTTCAGCTATCTCTTTTTCTATCGTGCTATTTTTTTCAATCTCTTGATTATAATAATCTGCGAAAAAGCCAACAACAAATGCGATTGTAGGATATATAACTACCCTGATTATCCAGTTAAATGGCTCCTGTGGAATATTAGCAACTACATCTAATGGCATAAAAGGTCCCACTAAAAAACCACTAATTATACCATGTATCATGCCTTGCTTTTTGCCATTGGTCGATGCACTTATCGCGATAGGGACGTACATAAAATTAGGATATACTTTACTAGTACCACCAGTCACGTATACAAGTATAGTGATTAGAAACGTTAACAAATATGCAAATATTAGCAAGTTAACTTTTTTAAATTTATTATTTCTGTTAATTAATTTTTCTTCATTATTATCCTCATCATTTTTATCACTTAAAACTCGCTTCATTCTTAAGAAACCTCTGGCAAATCTATTAGGTATATCAGTGTTTAAAGAATTGATTTTTTCATGTGATATAATTTCTAGATGAGTTATTATATTATCCCACCCACTATCCATCGTGGTGATATTTTCCTTTATAAAATAAATTGGGATATTAATTTCTTTCAGTACTTTTGAATAATATAAACAGTCTGTTATATTGGAAGTAAATTTACCGATTGATTGGGTAACTACTAATTCAATTTGACTTTTTTTACATCCATCTAACATTCTATTATATTCTACATTTTTGTTTCTTTCATCAGCATATATTCCAACAAATTCCCAGTTAGAGTTACTTTCAATTAAATTTGTAAAATATTGTATCTGATAATTATAATGATTTATTTGCTCCTCATTCTCTGTATTATAACAAAAGCAAGCACATACTTTAGTTTTAGATATTTCTTCTTGATGTTGTACTTGTTGACTCTGTCTTGCTGGTAAAATTTCTCCACTATTTCTCATTACTGTACTCCTCTCAAACAATACCATTTCTATAAGAAGATAAATATTTCGACAAGCATTTATAAATCATATAAATAAATAAATGTCCCCTTTCAACTCATTAAAAACATAATACAATTTGTGACTAATTTTTTATATTACCCCCATAATTATAAAAAAATCTTCATTTAGTTAATTATACCAAATAAATGCTTATTATTCAGTACTTTTTCGACATGTTTCGACATATTATGATAAAAATGAAGTATTTTTTGTGATTTGACGTTTAAAATGGTGAGCACTATAGGAGCCCGCATTTTAAATTCATAAATCTTGTTTATATTTGTTCCTGGATATTTTGTAATATATCCTCAAGATTTAGAACTGAATTTGTAACTTTAGTAAATACATTCACTTTAATCTCTCCTTACTTATATGTTGAATTGCCTAAAAATTTTGCGATACACATACGAAATATCACTAGTAATATTTAACAAATTATTTTACTTTTTTTACTAATAATACTTTGAATAAACAACCGAACAATTTATTTAAGAATTAAACAATATGATTATATCCTTTAAATTTTTTCTCACTTTCAGAACCTTTATAAGAAACTTAAGTTTTGTCTTAGTTTTTATTCAAATCTTAAACAAACCTATAATATTATTGTAATCTGATATCAAACAACATTAATATGAAATGTGGTAACAGTCATTACCTATTAGACTATGGGTTTTACATAGTTATATTAATTGAGTATTCACATTCTTGTTTTTTAAATTACCAAATATTTTTAATATGACAAGATCATCTAATTAATAAAATAAATTTTATTTGACAAAATTTAACTTATTATAATAAAAAAGTATCTATAATAATTTACGAACATCATTATATTTGCATTGTATCACTTAACTTTCTTCAAAGCTAATAATCTCAATATTATGTCTAATATATTCTTATATTCCCGTTTAACAAAAAACGGTAAATTTTACACATTATCTCTATACATAAGCATTTCTTAAAGGCAAATAATAAAATAAGAAAAAAGAAAAATGACATAAGGAGATAAACAATGAAGAAGATATTAGTAATTTTTGCGATTTTAATATTAGCAATAAGTTTAGAATCATGTACTAAAAAAAAACAAGGTAATTTTGATTATGTTGATGGATCATACTTTGCTGCCGATACAACATTTGATAATGGTTTCAGATATTGGGTAGTTGTCACTGTTAAAGATAAGGCTATCAAATCTGTAGTGTGGAATGCATACAATGCTGATGGCGGTGCAAGTAAATGTCTTGGTGATGATAAAATTACTTGTTCAGAAAAAGGTAATTATGGTTTGAATGGAGCTAAAGGTACCTGGGATGTTCAGGAAAAAGCAGCTGTTGATTGGATTGTGCAAAACCAAAACATATCCAACATAACATTTAATGATGATGGTACAACAGATGCTATAACAAGTGTCAGTATTTCAACAAAAGATCTATTTGCTTTATGCAATCAAGCTTTATCTAATGGAGCTGTGGCTAAAGGTAAGTATGCCAAAGATGGATATTATTATATTGAAACTACTCCTGCAACATCTACAGCATATACATATCGCACAGGAACTGTAGATGGAACACCTATTACAGGAACATTTGATTCATATACATTTGGAACATTTGTTATTGTAAATAGCCGAATTGTTATCGCTGATTTTAATGCTACACAAGTAAGCTATCAATATGTTCTATCACCATCAGATGCAGATCCAAAAAATAGTGCTAATTGGTTGAAAGGTAATATAATAGGCACAGTAACTCCATATGTTGTCGCAGTTCAATCTGACGGAGTTACACCTGTTCAAAAATACGTAACTAAAGATGTATCTGGTTATTGGTATGGAATGAATTGGGGTGGTGAGGCTAAACAAGTTGGCGATAAGCTTGTTGCTGACCAATCATTAAGTTTTAATATTGCCAATGGTTCTGGTACAATTGATGGTTTATCATCTGTTACTATTGATCATTCAGTCGTTTCATTTAAAACCATACTTGATGAATTAAATGCAAAAATGTAATAAATTATAAAAATTTCTAATCTATAAAGTAATAATTAATTATTACTTTATAGATTTTTTTAATTATAGAACAAAAAAGTAACCATTTGACGGCTACTTTTAATTAAAATATTATCTAGCAATTAACTTAATCTATCAAAATAATTGCGTTATAAAAGTCACATTAATAAATCATAATCATTTACAAATTCCAAAAGTGGTTAAGTGGACCACTACCTTTACCTAAATCCAAATTTGCTTTTAATGCGCCAGTAATATAGGCTTTAGCGTTTTCAATACTATCCTTAACATTTAATCCTTTTCCTAAATTGCATGCAATTGCCGATGAAAGTGTACAACCTGTTCCATGAGTATTAGGATTATTTATTTTTTCCTGTATAAACCAATAGAATTGTTTATTTGAAAATAGTAAATCATCGCTATGATTCTTTAAATGCCCCCCTTTGATAAGAATATCTCCATGAAATTTTTTAGAAATCTCTAAAGCTGCCTTTTCCATATCCTCTTTTGTATTAATCTCAAAACCACATAAACATTCTGCCTCAGGAATATTTGGCGTAATAATTCTTGCAAGTGGCATTAATTTTGTGATTAAAGTTTCCATAGCATTATCATTTAACAATTTACTCCCACTTGTTGAAATCATCACTGGGTCTAAAACTATATTATTTACTTTAAATTCTGTTAATTTCTCAGCAATTATTTCAATAATATCTTTATTTGATACCATTCCAATTTTGACTGCATCGGGGATAATATCTTTAAAAACTGCATCTATTTGACATGCGACAAATTCAGGAGTTGATTCTTCTACACCATATACTCCTGTAGTGTTTTGAGCAGTTAAAGCAGTAATAACGCTCATAGCATACATTTTATGTGCTGTTATTGTTTTAATATCTGCTTGAATGCCAGCTCCACCACTACAATCTGATCCCGCTATCGTTAAAATTTTATTCATGATAAATCCTCCATTTCACTGAAATTCTTTATATATTGATCACATATATTTTTGATTTTAATAGTGTCTTCTTTAGCTGTATTATCATATACACCAATCACCTTAAATCCTGCATTTTTAGCAGTAGTAATCGCATAAAGTGCATCTTCAAAAACAACTATGTCCCGAGGTAATGCTTGAAATCTTTTAGCACATTTCAAAAATATTTCTGGAGTATCCTTACCAGTTTTCATATCATCACCTGTAATAATAAAATCAAAAATATCAATTGCACCGAATCGAGTTAATGAGGAAAGAACATTTTCTCGCATAGAAGCTGTCACAATACATAATTTTGCACCATTTGCTTTTAGTTTCTTCAAATATTCTAAAGCGAAAGGTTTAAACTGCACTTCATTTTTATATTTATCTTTAGCTATATCACCAATTTCAGTAATGATTTCTTCTACAGATTGCGGTAAGTTAAAAGATGTTTTTAAGAACTCTGATGATTGCCGAATACTTAAAGTTTTTATTTTTTCACGCAATTCTTTAGTTGGAGTATACCCAAATTTAGCTAGAAATTCCACATCAATATTTTCCCAAATCCACATTGAATCAAACAAAGTCCCATCAAGGTCAAATATTGCGTATTTAATCATGAATTAACCATTTTCTTTGAAATCATTAAAAGCTCTTTTGTTGCATTTTCCACATTAGGTTGTGCAAATATTGCTGAAATAACAGCGACTCCGTCAACTCCACTTCCTGATAGTTTTAATAAGTTTCCTCCATTAATTCCACCTATTGCAACAACAGGGATAGATACAGCTTTACAAATTTCCAATAAAGTGTTGTATGTAACAGCATCTGCATCCTGTTTAGTTGATGTATTAAACATAGCACCAACACCTAAATAATCAGCACCATTTTTTTGCGCTTCTATTGCTTGCTCTACAGTTAAAACTGAAACTCCTAAAATTTTATCATTACCTACAAGTTTTCTAACATCTTTAGCATTCATATCACTTTGCCCTATATGAATTCCATCTGCATGACTTGCGATACAAACTGAAACATTATCGTTAATCACAAATGGTATCTTATGTTTGTCGGTAATCATCTTAATTTTTTGGGCTTCTTTCAAGAAATCATCAAAAGATAAATTCTTTTCACGTAGTTGGATAAAGGTTGCACCTGCATTTATGATTTTCTCAATCTGTATTTCAAGAGAATTATTTCCCAGCCAAGTTCTATCTGTTACAACATATAGTAACATCGAATCTTTACTTACTTTCAATCTTGGCACCCTCCCGAAGCATTTTTTCATTCATTTTACTCATATAATCGATTAAATTCATTTTGAAAGATGATGTTCCCCCATCATTTTCTTCAACTTTTTTATAAGCTAATTCCCCACATAATCCCATTACACAAACTGCCGTTGCACTAGCATCTAGTATATCATTTTTATTTGCTCCACAAAAAGCACCAAGAACAGAAGTGAGCATACATCCCGTACCTGTTATTTTACCCATCATTGGATGTCCATTTCTGATTAAATAAGCCTTTTCACTATTTGCTACGATATCGATTGCTCCTGTTATTGCGATAACTGCGCCTGTTCTTTCTGACAGTTTTTTAGCAAGGGTAATTATTTCACCGATATTATCATTTGTAATCTTGTCTGATATATCTGCATCAACACCCTTAGTATTACCGTACCCTAAAAATACCGTTTTTATCTCTGATATATTTCCCCTAATTACACTAAATTTAACTTCATCTAGTAATTTAAAGGTTGTGTCAGTTCGTAATGTAGATGCTCCTGCACCAACAGGATCTAAAATAACTGGATGGTGTAATTCATTTGCTTTTTTGCCTGCTTTAATCATAGAGACGATTGTTCTTTGATTCAATGTTCCAATATTAATAACAAGTGATGTGCAAATTGAAGTAATTTCTTCAACTTCTTCAATATCATCGGACATTATAGGAGATGCTCCACACGCTAGTAATATATTTGCACAATCATTAACAGTCACATAATTTGTTATGTTGTGGACAAGAGGTGTTTTTGATTTAATATTCTCTAAAATTTCTTTGAACATAATTTTATTCCTCCATCTATAATTATATATAAAATTGAAAGTATGATCATTGTTGGAAGTGTGCTTCCAATTGGTGTATCTAAATTCATAAATAGTCGGTATATAAGAACACCAATAACCCATATGATTAGATTTTTTATATTTATCATGTTGTTTTCATCTAACTTATTATTCTTTAATATAAAGAAGTCAGTTAATAAAATCGCAAATAAAGGGGCAAATGCTGATCCTATTAGGTATAAAAAGTTTTCATAGTGAGAAGATGGAATTAATATCGCTATTATTAGACCTACTATACAAACAATAACAGAAATGAGTTTTTCATTCCATTTATTAGTTAAGTTTATAAAACTTACAGCTGCTGAATAAACATCTAAAAATGTTGTTGTAACAGTTGATAAAAGTACTACTATAAGAGCAACAAATGATAACCCCCCTAAAATTAAAATGGCAGAAATGTCAGATGTTCCGGTCAGTATTGCTGCACCTAGTCCTATGCTGTACATAAATGTGCTCCCCACAAAATAACCACCAGCACTTGATAATGTTCCCATCTTTTCATGTTTAACATTTTTCGTATAATCAGAAATAAGCGGTAACCATGATAATGGCATGATAACACTCAACTCTACTGCTCCTCCAAATGAGATATTTCCAATGAATTCTGTCCCATGAGTGGAACCTGAAAGGAAGACGTGAACTGTCAAAATTAATGTGAAAATTAAGAGTCCACCCACCGCAACAATATTGATTTTATTTAGATTTTTAAATCCTATCAGAATCCAAATACATAATAATACCGCTATTAGGACACACCATAGAATTACATTTGTGATATGTAGTGAAGTTTTTGTTACAACATCGAAAGCTTTTGCGCCATTAATAATCATGACTGCGCTCCAACCAACTAATTGAATAATGTTGATAATTGAAAAGACATATGAGCCATATTTACCAAAAGATATTCTTGTTGACTCAATAGCTGATAATTTAGTTTTAGCACCAATAAGACCGGATAAATATAATATCGTACAACCGATAATATGACCAAGGATAATGGCAATCAACCCTTTTTGTAGACCTAGAGGTGTAATGAGCGCTCCGGTAAGTATTTCAGCTATTGAAATTGCGGCACCAAACCATAGAAGGCTTTGACTAAAATTAGATGATTTCGCTGTTTGCTCCATTAAAATTCTCCTTAAAATAAAATGAGATATACCAAAAACGTGGTATATCCCATAAATTACACTTTTATGTTATTCCCTACGTTGGCATTATCCAAATCAGGTACGGTCGAAGCTTTTGCTTCCTCTCAGCCTGCACACACAAGCTCCCAAATATTCATCAGTTTATAATATACTATATGAATTCACTTTTGTCAAATATTACACTTTTCCTTTGCGGTAACATAAATCAATTAATCATATATAAAATAAATTGTTGTCTATTATAAAACAACTCACCACTTTTTAAAAAACTAATCATTTACTTATCATATGAATAAAAAATGACATTTACGAATATATAATTATAGAAATGACCTACTGAAGGTGATAGATATGCAAAACATCAATTTTAATGATCCCCAAAGCATTGTGGAATCTGATTTAGACACTCAGAAAATACATTTTTATTTGAATATTTTATATGAGGAATTAAAAGCAGAATTTCTTTTAGTAGAAAATGAAAAGGAAGGATTGGATGAAAATTTAGATGACATTAATAAAAAAATCAATAAATTAAAAGACCAGAAAACTTCATTATCAAATGAAATCAAACTTTTAGAAAATACAATTATAAAAATGAAAAATGAGTTGAAACAAAGGAATAATCAGGTTCCTAATAACAATTTATCAGCATATATCTTAAATTCAACTTTAATTATTATTATTATAATTGTTCAAAAATTCGTAACTTTAATATTTGACATATTGACCTTGTTAATTCTGACTATTTTCATGTTAATAAAAATAAAGTATACGAAAAAAAATATTGAAAACAGCATAATACCCATGTCAATAAATATCCAAGATGATATTAATAATGAAGAAAATCGTCTAAATAAATTGTCAGAAACTATTAATCAATTGTCAAAAGATTTGGAAAATTTAGAGAAACTTCAAAATAATTTAGTAGCAAAAATTATTTATATAGACTCTTTAGAGAAAAAAATTAAACAAACTAAAAATTATATAAACATATTATCCAACTCATTACCGTATAAAGTAAATGTTAAACATTGGAATTCATAGTTTATAATTACCTTATATATAAAAAATATTCACATGACATTTGTGAATATTTTTTAAACTACGTATCACTCATCTTGTTAACTCTTGAATTACATCTATTTTAACTTAGTGCATAGCTCATCAATAACTAAATCCTCATTTTTCTTATTTCTTATAATATCAGTAATAGATTTAAAACCTGATAAGTTTTTCATGTGACTTGAAATAGATGTTACAACCAAATTAATTTCAGACAAATTCCTTTTTTTTAGAAAAGTTCTGATAGCAGGTGCAGGACCTCCTGCCCATAATGGAGTAACTAAAAGTATTTCATCGGTCTCATCAATAATGCCTTTCATGTTAATAACAACATCCTTGTTTCTTGAAGCATAATAACCACCTTTTATAAATCCAAAGACACCTTTCCAATTCATGTTATCGGAAATTTCGACTGCCTCACAAGATAATTTATTTGCTATCTTGATTGCGACCCTCTTACTATTTCCCGTTCTTGAAAAATAGACAACTTTATAATGCACAAAATCCCTCCTAAATGTAATTTATTTACATCTTTCTTTAATAAGAATAAAATATTATCAAAGAGCTTGTCAAGCTTAACAATAAAATAAATCAATAAAATGATAAAAGCGTTGAATTTTCTTCAACGCTTTTATTATTTTATATCAAAATTAACATTCTTATTTACACTAGCTACATCTTCTAATAACTTGATTATTGAAAGACCATATTCCCCCAAATGCTTTAATAACTGATCTTTATTAAAAAGTGTTATATTCAATGTTTCACTATACGTAGATAATGAATCCCATAATGCATCTAAATTCTTACCATAATAATTAGGTAGTTTGAGATTTTTTTTAAAATAGTCATGAAACAATTCTTTAGTCGTCATTTCATTTCCATCTAATTTAAGAAACATGATATTAATCTCTTCCATAAAGTTCTGTATAAGATACGTAGTGATCATTGGTATAATAAATTAATCCATCACTTGAGAATACTATCCTCTCTGCCCCTCTATAGCCACCATTGTAATTAATATCACACTCATAATAAATTCTACCTGTGGCAGTTGGAAGTAATCCTTCTCTATTAGTAAAAATGTCTCCACCTATACTCTTATGGTCAGTTACACTCCACAAATTTCCTTCACTAGATACCCACCCTAGAGCCTCAGCAGCATTTTTAGTAATAAAATTGCTTGGCAATTTTCCATATGTGTGTAAGTAAAGAGCTACTTGACTCGAAGAACTATATGACCCATTCTCGGCTATTACATCAGTAGTCGTGACAGTCACCTGGGTTGTAGTAGTAGTTTGTTGTGTTGTTGTTATTTCAGTTTGAGTGGTAGTTTGTTCAGGAATTGTTGTCGCTTGACTGATTGTGTTAGAAATATTATCCAATGAACAACCAAAAAGGGACAGCGATAATAATAAGGTTAAAAAATATAATATTTTTTTCAACTAATTTACCTCCTTTTTTGCATGAATTTATTGTGTACCCTATTATATCATATTTTAATTTATATAAAATACTTAAAATAAACTATTCATTCTCATAATTAACATTATAGAAAATAAATTAAATATATATTTATTATTAGATATAAATTTTATTTGGGATACTCAGTTTTTATTTCACTGAGTATATTGACTACGCCTAATTATTGTTCTTAGATATCAACTAGTTTCTTATTTCACCATTTCAATATCTAAATTTTTCTGTTATTTTATCTTTTCTTTTACATCTGAATTCTATTTTTTAGTCATTTTGATATTAGTTTCAATTATATTTGGATAGTAAGTTTATAAAATATTCTAATCAAATGAATGACTAATTCATTCCATAAATTTGTAGTTTACAATAATACCCCATAGGGTATATAATTATATTTGTAACATTAAAGAAATTAGGAGGAATTAAATGTTTTTTAAAAGAACACCATCCATAACAACAAAAGATTTAGAAAATAAATTAAATGAAAACCCTCAAATTATCGATGTGAGAGAACCTTATGAATATTTTGCACGTCATATAGTTGGAGCCAAAAATGTCCCACTTGGAAAAATTAAAAATTATTCTCCAAAAGGAACCACTTATATTATTTGCCAATCAGGAGCACGTAGTTCAAGAGCTACTAAAGAATTGCTAGAACAAGGGTATGATGTAATTAATGTACGTGGGGGCATGAGTTTTTGGAGAGGAACAACTCAAATCCGGTAAACTTTAATTTTAAATGTTATGATAAATATTTCCTATAGAGTTAATTTAAGTAGGCAAACTCTATAGGAAGTTTTTTATATACATTAGAACATGATTATTTTTAAAAAAATTGATTACTTAATAATATTTAAAATAATGGGAAAAATAAGCTGAAAAATTCAAACTTTTGCTTATAAAAAAGACTTAATATTAAAACTTAAACATAGTATGATTGCATTTTAAACAAACTACTGTTAGAATCAATATATATATAAATGACAAGGAGTTCATAAATATGGAAAAATTAGAATTAATTGCGACAACGACATTCGGACTTGAAACTGTCGTCAAAAGGGAAATAAAAGATTTAGGGCTTGATATACTATCAGTAGCGGATGGAAAGGTTACCTTCGAAAGTGATTTAGCAGGAATTGCAAGAACCAACTTATGGTTACGAAGTGCTGATAGAGTACTTTTAAAAGTAGGTGAGTTTAAAGCACTCTCATTTGAAGAGTTATTTGAACAAACAAAGGCGCTTCCTTGGGGAGACTTTATTCCTATAGACGGTAAGTTTACTGTCAATGGTAAATCTGTCAAATCACAGTTATTTAGCATTTCCGATTGTCAGGCAATTGTAAAAAAGGCAGTCGTTGAGAAGTTAAAAGGTAAATATCAAATTGAATGGTTTGAAGAGACGGGTGCAGAATTTACCATTCAGGTATCATTATTAAAAGATATTGCTACCTTAACGATTGATACAAGTGGTGTGGCATTACATAAACGTGGTTATAGAAAACAAAATGTCGAGGCACCCATGAAAGAAACACTCGCTGCTGCCCTAATTGCTTTAAGCTATTGGAATAAGGAACGCGTCTTATATGATGTATTTTGTGGTTCAGGTACGATTCCTATTGAAGCAGCACTGATTGGGAAAAACATTGCACCGGGCTTAAATCGCGATTTTGCATCTAAACATTGGCCAATAATGGAAGAAACTATTTGGGAAGATGAGATAAAAAAAGCTAAAGAAGCGATTGATAATGAAACTAAAATTCAGATAAATGCATCAGATATAGACCCAAGAGCAATTGAGAGTGCAAAGGCAAACGCTAAAGAAGCAGGAGTAGAAGACTGCATTACATTCTCAGTTAATGATTTTAGAAAGATAAATTATCCTGATAACTTCGCAGTTATTATCTCAAATCCACCATATGGTGAAAGACTAGAAGATAAAGAAGAGGTTCAAAAACTTACTCGTGACATGGGAACAATATTTAATAAACTTGAAACATGGTCAAAGTATTTTATTACTTCAGTCAGTGGTTTTGAATCTTTATACGATAAAAAAGCTGATCGTGAACGTAAATTATTTAATGGAATGATTAGAGTACGTTATTATCAGTATTATGGTCCTAAACCCACTAGAAATTAAAATCTTAATATAACTGTTCACATATTTTAATTTTTTAAACAGAGCTATCAGTAAAAAGGTCCAAATAAATGAATCAGCTAATGACTGTTAAATTTCCAAAAAAATAATTTTAAATAAGCAAAGCATAATTTCATAGGAAATTATGTTTTGCTTTTTTTCTTCGTTAATTAATAATACATATTTATATCTATCAAGAGAGTTATAAACAAAAATGGAAGATGAATTGGATTCTTATGAAATATGTGTAACATGGTAAGTATACCTTCGCTTTTACTATTCTATTTTCAAAAGATATTAACATATATTAAAAAGAATGCTATAATAAATTAAAGTCATGTTTTCCTAACGTATATGTATATAAATATATATTTTAGGAGGATTAGCATGGAAGAATTATTATTCACACCAAAAATGGATATCATTTTTAAAAGGATTTTTGGTGATGAAAGAAATAAAAATATTATAATCTCATTTTTAAATGCGGTATTAGGAATCAAAAAAACTGAATTATTAGATTTAACGATTTTAAGCAATGAATTATTACCCGACTTTCAGAATGAAAAACAAGGTATTCTCGATCTTAAACTTAAATTAATAAATGGTGAGCTAATTAATATTGAGATACAAATATTTCCTTATAACAACATGAAAGAACGAATCCTTTATTATCTAACAAGAATGTTTGTTAGCCAGATTGAAAAAGGTGAAAACTATAATCAATTAAGAAAATGTATAAATATAACCATACTTGATTATAATTTATTAAAGGGAAATAATGTACATAGCATCTATAATTTTATTGAAAAAGAAGATTATAATCCATTTACAGACAAATTAGAGATACATCTGCTTGAACTACGTAAATTAAAAAATAACAATGAAAATCTCTTGAATTTATGGTTACAATTTCTTAATTCTAAAAAAAAGGAGGAATTTGAAATGCTTAGTTTAAAAGATGAAGATATTAAAAAAGCATACGAGGTATTAGATGAATTAAATAAAGACCCAAAATTAAGAGAATATTATGAAATGCTCAACAAATGGGATCATGATAGGGCTTCAATGATACATGATACTAAAAAGTGGGCATATAATGAAGGAATACAGCAGGGTAAAGTGGAAATAACCAAATCAATTGCCTTAAAAATGTTGAATGCAAATTCAGACTTAAACTTTATCTGCGAAGTAACTGGATTAAGTATAGATGATTTAAAAAAAATTAAGAATAATTTATAAATTAATATGAATAATTACTGATTGTTACTAATTTTATTGTCTATTACAATATCGGAATAGTTGATTATTTGAATCATTTTATCTTAATATAGACAATAGAAAAGGTCGTGTATATCACGACCTTTATTTTTATAGACTTTCAGAAATACTCTTTCCTTGCATATGAAGAACTAAATAATCAGGTCCTCCTGCTTTTGAATCAGTTCCACTCATATTAAATCCACCAAATGGTTGGTAACCAACAATGGCACCTGTACATTTACGATTTAAATATAAATTACCTACATGGAAATCTTCACGAGCTTTCTCCAAATGGAATCTATTATTAGAAATCAAAGCACCAGTTAATCCATATTCTGTATTATTAGCAACTTCAATTGCTTCATCAAAATCTTTAACTTTACAGATAGCAACAAATGGGCCAAATATTTCTTCTTGCATAATTCTAGCTTGTGGAGAACAATCAATAACTACTGTTGGCTCAACAAACCATCCTTTTGAGGAATCAACTTTTCCACCAGCAACAATTTTACCTTCTTTAGAACCGATTTCAATATATTCACTTAAGCGTTTAAACGCTGCTTCATCAATAACTGGTCCCATATAATTATTATAATCACTAGGATTTCCAACAGTTAATGCCTTTGTCTTTTCAATCACTTTACTGACAACTTCATCATATACATCTTGATGAATAATAGCCCGTGAGCATGCACTACATTTTTGACCACTAAAGCCAAAAGATGATTTTACAATCGCATCAGAAGCCATTTCGGTATCAATATTATTATCCACAACGATGGCATCTTTTCCGCCCATTTCGGCAATTACTCGTTTTAGCCAAATTTGTCCTTTTTGAACTTTGGCAGCTTTTTCATAAATTGATGCTCCAACATCTTTTGATCCAGTGAATGAGATAAAGCGAATTTTAGGATGATTGACAATGTATTCACCTGTTTCTGATCCTTTACCTGGAACGAAGTTAACAACACCAGCAGGTAAACCAGCTTCTTCTAATAATTCTACAAATTTATAAGCAATTACTTGAGTCGTTGATGCTGGCTTAATTAATACTGTATTTCCAGTAACAACAGCCGCAGTGGTCATCCCTGTTAAGATTGCCAAAGGGAAATTCCATGGAGTAATAATAGCTCCAACCCCTAAAGGAATATAACGGTATTCATTACGTTCGATATTACGACGACTTAGTACTTTACTATCAACTGAGCCAAGTTCTAACATTTGATGACCATAATATTCTAAGAAATCGATTGCTTCAGCAGTGTCAGCATCGGCCTCAACCCATGGCTTTCCAGCTTCTCTAGTCATTAACGCACTAAATTCAAATTTACGACGTCTTAAGATAGCTGCAGCTTTAAATAATACATCTGCTCTCACTTTAGGATTTACTTTACTCCAAGTTTTAAATGTATTAAGGGCAACTTGCATCGCTTCCTCAGCTTCTTTGATACCTGCTTGATGAATTGTACCAATTAGCTCCTTATGATTGGCAGGATTATTTGAATTAACTAGGCGGTTAGTTTCAACACGTTCTCCTCCTATAATTAGAGGATATGTCTTCCCTAAATACCCCTCAACTTTTTTTAAAGCTGCTAGATACAGATCTTGATTTTCTTTTTTGCTGAAATCTACTAGAGGTTCAGTCTTATATGAGTATATTGACATTTTTTCTTCCTTTCTAAACTACAGATTTTTCATAAGCAAAAACTTTTTTATTTTTGAAACGGTTTAAATGTAACTCACTGATATCAATCGTAGTTTTTTGGTTTAATATGATTTCCGATAATAAAAGACCTGTCATCGGTGAAAACATAAATCCGTGACCACTGAAGCCACATGCAAGATAAAATCCTTCTAATTCTTCAGTATCACCAATGATTGGTTGTCTATCTGGAGACATCGTGTAAGATCCACCCCATTGTCTTATTACACGAAGATTACCAACTAATGGTAACATTTCACAGACGGTTTTTGCCATTTCATCTAAAAATTTCCAACTAGATTGATTGGAATGGTTAGGCAAAACATCAGGATTACTACGTCCCATAATGAAACTTCCATGCGGGACTTGTTGGCAGTAAAGATTTTTAGCAAAAGACATGACCATCGGACCTTGAATCTTCTCAATGGGTTCTGTCACTAGAATTTCATGATTTTCTGCATATACAGGAATATCAACACCTACCATATCACCAATTTCTTTGGCATAACCACCTGCAGCATTAACGACATTATTGGTATTTATTTCCATATTTGTAGAAATGACTTTCTCAATTTTTTTGTTTTTTACAATAATTTCTTTAACTTCTTCATTAAAATAGAATTTAACGCCTAAATGTTTTGCGGCTTGGAAGTAGGCATCAGTCATTTTAAAGGGATTTAAATGACCATCTGTTGGACAAAAAGTAGCGCCCCATATGACATCAGTATTTAAATGTGGAACAATTTGTTTCGCTTGTTCTTTAGTTATCTTTCTAGCTGGAATTCCTAAACTTTGTTCTAACTCAACATTTTTTTTAAATTGTTCATCTTCTTCTTCATTAGCGGCAACAATTAAATATCCTTCTTGTTTGAATTCAATGTCACCATCGTACCCTAAAATATCTTGTGCTTTTTCAAAAAACTCAATACTACCTTTTGCTAATAAACAATTCATTTTCGTTCCCCATTGTTGTCTTATACCAGCACCACATCTACCTGTAGAACCACTAGTTAAATAATGCTTTTCCAAAACAACAATATCTTTAACACCCTTGATTGCTAAATTATAGGCAATACTACATCCACTGATTCCAGCACCAATAATTACATAATTAGCTTTCATGGTTAGCTCCTTCATTGATTGAATTTAATTTAACTCCAGTTGTAAGAGGTCTCACTTTTTGAACTTTCACATCTTCTAATTTTACATTTAAATACTTCGCAATTTCTCTTTGGACTAGCTGACCGCAAGTATTACTTTGACAAGGCCCCATACCAATTCTTAAAAGTCGCTTCAATTCTTCAAAACTGGTATAGCCTTGATCCATTAAATTATGTAAATCTTGTAAGGTAACATCCTCACAACGGCATATTATTACTTCTTTTTCGTTCATAATTTTCTCCTAATGGTAACAAAGTCATATAAATGAGCATTATCAACTAAAACTTGAACTAATGCGGTCCGATCTTGACGCTTTGTTAGAGCTACTTTTTCAATCAAAGCATCACCAATCACTTCTCCCTTACGATTTATAGCATACCACACTTCACCCTCATTCGGATAGGGTAAAAATTCATAAGAGATTTTAAAACGTACTTTGTTATCTTCTATTTGGCAAACCATAATGGCAAGTCCCGGACAATTATAAATGCAAACTCCACAACCTGTACATTTATCAAAATCAACTTTAGGTTGGTTATTAATGTCTGTACCTATTGTAATGGCTTCAAATGGACAACTTGTGCTACATGGATTACAAGGAATGTTTTCATAACATTCAATTATTGCTTTTGGTCTTATTAAAATTTCATGATTAGGAAAACGAGAATTAACTTGTTCGCTTGTAGCTACACCATCTTTAACTAACATTTTCTCTACGCTCCTTGCTTCTTGAGTCCATTAAGAATTTTTTCTCCAAATGGCCCATTGCGAAGATTATCTAATTGTATATTCAATTCGTTCATCAATTCTTCGTATTTAGGATGAGGATTCCCTAGTTTTTTACTTGCTAAAAGTCCCGCTAAATATCCCTCAACAATAGCGCTGCTCGCTTCTTCAATTCCCGATGCATCACCGCATGCAAAGATATTTTCAATACTTGTTTCATGATTTTGATAAATAATAGGTACTAAACCACCTAATTCACTAATATATCTCATGTTGCAATCAACCATCGATAAAAGATTAGTTAATGGAGTAAGTCCTACAGCAACACAAACAGCATCTACCTCATATTCTTGTTCGGTTCCAGGAATCTCCTGCCAATTACTATCAAGTTTAATTGTAATTATTTTCTCAATTGCTTCTTTCCCAATAGCTTTTTTAATGGTACAAGAAGTCATGATATCAACACCTAAACGGCGAATTTTGGATGCATGGACTTTATAGCCACCAATTTTAGGGCCTGCTTCAATTATTGAAATCACTTCAACACCAGCCTGCATTAATTGATAACTCACAATTAATCCAATATTTCCACTTCCGACCATGACAATTTTATTTCCTGGCTTTACACCGTAAACATTCATTAAAGTTTGAACTGCTCCTGCACCATAAATTCCAGGTAAATCATTATTTTCAAAAGCTAGTACTTTTTCACTAGCACCTGTAGCAATTATAATTGCCTTAGTTTGAATTTTTAAATATTTTTCATTTTTTAAAACAGTAATGACTTTGTCTTGATATAGTCCAACAACCGTAGCATTTTCCCATATCTCAATTAAATCAGGATATTTTTTAACATCATCAATCAGTTTCTTAGCGATATCAATTCCTCTTGTTTTCGCATATTGTTTTTCAGATCCAAAAAACATATGCGTTTGTTTAATCAATTGCCCCCCTAAATTGGGATTTCTATCAATTAATAAACAACTTTGTCCAGCCTCAGCAGCCATTTTGGCGGCGCATAAACCAGCTGGCCCCCCACCAATAATGACTAAATCTTTATTTATCATAAATTTCACCTTTATTGGTCTGTACTTTGACATCCATACCTTCTTTTAATAATGTGATACAAGTTCTGACATTAGGCACTCCATCAACAATCATGCTACAAGACGAACAATTACCAATTGCACAATAAAATCCTCTTGGTCTTTTTAAGTGTGCACTTTCACTTAATTTTTTGATTCCTAAAGCATGTAAAGCTGAGGCAATAGTATCTCCTTCATAACCATTTACAGGGAGGTTATCGAAAGTGAAATGAATTACTTTTCTTTCTTCTGAAAAACTTAGAATTGGATGCTCTTTTATCCGCAAACTCCTCACCTCTTCCAACCTTTATTATATCATATAAGCGCTTACATAAACAATAAAATATATAAATTTTGCCTGAATTAAAAGATACAAAAATGACGATATTTACAATTGAAAATAGCTTCTGAAAAATACTAAAAGCATTCGCTTAATTTAGCTATAATCACTAAAAAATAGACCAAATGGTGATGATGCGACAACTAAGAGCACCAAGATGTTACTACTAGTAAAAATGCATCGAGGTAAATAAGAATTCACAGAATATGTACTCGATGAAAAAGGCTATATCCACAATAATACCAGAACTTTAAAAATGAAGAATTTTATTAGAGAGCGACAAGTAAAAATCTAAATAGAAGTTAAGGATGAATTTGCAACTTTAAAAGAAAAAGAACTTTATTTCTGAAATAAAGCACAAGCTAATCGAGAATCAAATAACCGCATAGACATAGAAGAATTAATTCCAAACTACCTCAATAATCCATCCAAATACAAAACATCAAATTCATTCGGTGTTAAGAAATATTTAAAACAAATGGGAGTCGAAAAATTTTAATGAAATAAAAAAAGCTCAATTCCGATTGATTGGAATCAAGCTTTAAGTAAATAAATTTTAAATAACCTTACCTAAATTTAAAATATTAAATTTTGAGTTTACTTATTGTCCTCAATAATAGAAATTAATTCTTTTGTGCATTCTGAGAGTTGTTGTTTTATTGTAAAATAAAATGTTTGTTTTCCATTTTCAATTACCTTTATACTTATATAACCTTTTTGATAAAGCCAAACGTTCATTTCATAATTATTACTTATAATTTGAATTTTAATAGTATATTGCGGACCGTACAATATACCATATTCACCTTTACTACCATTAACTTTCGTTATTAATTTATTCAAATTTAAAATAACATTATCATCTATATTTTTTATTTGAGTTTCAGAAGTTAATATGTTATTAACACCATCACTTTTGTAATCATATAAATATATCTTGATATTGTCAGTATCTTTAATATTATAAAAGAAATTTGTTATAATAAACTTTGTATCATTAGGTTGTAATTGGTTTTCAATATTAGTAAATACTATATTACTATTTACATTTTTTGAATAGGCACTAATATTATATTTTATAATAATTATACTACATAATATAATTATTAATAAACTAATTACACTGAAAATTATTTTTTTCAACAAAAATCCCCCCTTATGTAAGTCATTCTATATAATAACATTATTAGGATTATACAGTTGTCGAAATATGTCGAAGCACTTATAAGATTTATTAATATCTTAAGTATAAGTATTATATTCAATCAAAACATTCAATACTAGATACTCGATTCTTCAAATTTCATCGATATAATATAATACGGCATAATTCACAGTATATGATTAAACTAATTAAAAAAGTGATTCTTTTTTCTCCAAGTATATATAATGCAGATTTTTCTAGCGCAAAATATTACTTTAAAAAATGAAAAACACAATAATTAATAAAGAGTTTTTTCATTTAAACTTGATGTAGATGTATTAGCATCACCTAATATATCAGTTCAAAGTATAGCACTCTTTTTAGCGTAAGCTGCTTTCAAGTAAGGAATCCTCAGTGACTTGTCCAAAATAGAATATAAAGATTGATACAAATTAGTTCCAACCTTTCATGTGTTTTAATTTATCCACTTTATCATTTTTTACCGATACAATTTCTGATATGATACTTAACGCTACTTCCTCTGGGTTTTCACCACCGATATCAAGCCCTATCGGGGCATATACTTTTTCTAGTTTGGGATTCATTATTCCAGAATCAGTCAGATTTTTAAAGATTCCAGCTACTTTTTGCTTGCTACCTAACATACCGATATATTTGCAATCATATTTGATTACTCTTTTTAATATTTCTTCATCTGATTTATGGCTACTGCTGGCAACTACTACGTATGTTTTAGAGGTAATCAGATTTTCATTTATCGCATCTAAAATGTTCCGTTTGATGAGCTTTGTTGCTTTTAAATATTTTTCATCATCTAAAAAGCCTTCACGTTCGTCTAATAAAATCACAGAAAAGTTCATTTTTAAAGCGAGCTCATATAAATTATTAGCTACATGTCCACCACCAAAAATAACAATTTGAGCCTTAGGTAAGTAAATTTTAAAGAATACCTTCACTTTACTGATGATTTCCATTGTTTTTTCATTATCTTTATATGAAATAATTTCTTTTGTACCATCTGTTTGTTTTTCTATATAACTTAAAGCTTCTTGGATCACTTTGTATTCTAATTGTCCACCACCTATTGTTCCTTCAATAGAACCATCTGCTTTTATTAACATTGAGGTCCCAACTCCCCGTGGAGTTGTCCCTACTACTTCTACTATAAAAGCCTCACAAATCGTTTTCCCTGATTCTATTTCTTTATCTATTATATTAAAATATTTTTCTATCATTAGTTTTCCCCCTATAAAATAACTACTGCCATCGGTAGTTCTAATTTTTTCAAAAGGCATATTGAAAATTCTCTTGAGATTTTCTCTATTAATAATATCAGTTGATGCTCCATGACTAATCACTTCACCATCTTTTATGAGAATAGCCTCATCACAATACTTCTTTATTAGATTAGGATCATGCAAAGTTATAATAATTGCTTTCTTATAAACTCTACTCACTTCTTGAATTTTATCTAATACGTATCGTTGATTTTTAAGATCTAAATTGGATACAGGTTCATCCATGATAATAAACTCTGTGTTTTGAATTAGTGCTCGGGCAATTAATATCATTTGTAGCTCTCCCCCACTTAATGAAATTAAACTTTTACTCACTAAATGCGATAAATTCATTTGATATAATTGCTCTATTGCTTGTAATTCATGATTTTTATTAGGCTTTTCAAATAACCTTAAAAAAGGATTAAATCCCATTAAAATAAAATCTAAAACAGAGATGTCATAAGTAATATCTAAACTTTGTGGAACATAAGCAATATATTTTGCGATTTCATCTTCTTTAAAATCCATTTTATTTTTTTCGTTAATTAAAATTGTTCCCTGCATTTCATTTAAAAGGCCCAATATTAATTTCAATAACGTAGTTTTTCCCGAGCCATTAAGACCTAATAGTCCATAAATTTTACCTGTTTTGAAACTTAAATTAATATTATTTAATACATTTTTTTCTTTATAAGCAAAACTAAGATTTTTAATCTCTATTTCCATTCTTACATCTCCTAGATGGTTTTTTTAACAATGATTAGATATCCCAAGATAGGAGCCCCAATGAGTGATGTCAATATACCCACTGGTAATTCTGATGTCGTAATACTTCTTGCAATTGTATCTATTAACATTAAAGAAGTAGCTCCAATTAACCCTGTATAAATATATAATTTTTTATCATTTTTAAATATTAATCTTGCAATATGAGGTGCAATTAGCGCTATCCAGCCAATAATCCCCGCTATACTCACACAAATTGCTACCATGAAAGAAGTTAATATAAGAACACTTGTTCTTAATCTTGAGACATTTATCCCCATTGTTTTCGCTAAATTTTCATCTATAGATAGAATACCTATTTTATAGCTTAATTTTTGAAAAATAAATCCTAAAGCGAGAACTAACGAAAGACAAAATATCGCATTCGACCAATTCGCTTTATATAATCCTCCCATTGTCCAAAATACAATAGAAGGTAATTGTTCATAAGGGTCTGCCAGGTATTTAACTGCTGATAATAGTGCTGAAAAGAAGGCGGAAACAATGATTCCTGATAAGACTAAATATAGAATATTTTCATTTTTAGACACCTTTTTAATTATATATGCTAACAAAACCGCTAATAAACCAAATAGGAAACTCAGAATTTGGACTAAATGAGGGATATTAAATGCAAGTATCATCGCAAGAGCGGCACCAAAACTCGCTCCTGAGGAAACACCGAGAATATCAGGAGAAGCAATCGGGTTCTTAAATATTTGTTGAAAAATAAGTCCCGCTATTGATAAACCAGCTCCTATTGCGATAGCTAAAATAATTCTAGGAAGTCTGATACCAAAAAGAATTGCAAATGCAGGATTTATATATTGACCAGTTTTAAAATAATAAAATAAATGATTAAAAAAATTTGAAAAATCACTAAGATTTAAACTAAATCGTCCAGATACAATAGATATGATAAAACTGATTATAAATAGCGAATAAAGAATTACCTTATTATTGAATTTACGTATGATCATTAAAAGCTCCCACCTAATTCTTCGAAGGTTTGACCATAAAATTGTTCATAAAAATTATTGGCTTCACTTAATAAGTCAATATCAGTGAACTGTTCGGGATATAAAGTTTTCCCCATCCATAAAATGGCAAGGATACTAGATGGGATTGGCATATCCCAAGATTCAATATTAGATGGTATTTCATATACTTGATTATTCTCTATTGCGTTAATGCTACTTAATGTTTGATTATTTAAAATACTCTCAACATTATCTGAACTATAATTAACAGTTGTAATGATATCTGGATTCCAACTAATTAATTGTTCTAGGGATATATTATTCCAACCACCGACTAAATCTTTAGCTAAATCATTACCACCAGCTATCGTTATGATTGAGTGTTGATAAAATTCACCTGAATCCGTAGACAAAACGCCATTAGCACCCGCTAAATAAACATTCTTCTTATCCGTAATATCTTTGACTCTATTTTCTACATCAGCTATTTTATCATTCATATATGTAATTAACGTAGTTGCTTCATCCTCTTTTCCAATTGCTACGCCAATCGCTAATAAATCATGTTGCATAGACTCCATCGTTTCAGGGTTAATACTTATGACATTAATACCACTAGCTTCAAGTTGCGTTTTTGTAGTATCAGAGCTACTCGTTGGATAAAGAACAACTACATCTGGATTTAGACTTAGTATTTGTTCAATATTAACACCCGTTTTTTTTCCACCAATACTAACTAACTCATGTTTAGGTTGTAATCTTTTTACTAAATCGCCTTTACCACTACTGTCATCTACCCCAACTAAATTATCTTTTCCATTTAAGGCTAATACTAAATCAGTTGCTGGAATATAAGTTGTAACTATTCGAATATCAGAATCATTTGTATCTTTATTAGTACCGCAACCTGTCGCGTACACTAAAAAAATACTTATAATAAAAAATACAATTATTTTATTTCTCATGATTGTCCCTCCAAATTTTGTAGATTTCACTTATGATGTTCTCGCGATTATCAATAGTGACTTCTATTACTAGTACATCTTTACGTATTTTTATTCTTTCTAAAAATGGATTGGTTCTTTTTTTTAGAACTCCTAGAACTTTCTTTTCTGAATCTAAAATTTCATATACTTTACTTTTAAAGATTTCAGCATCTACTTCAAAAAAACCAAGTTCATCTAAAATGACTAAATCACTAACTTTTTTTAACGCATCACTAAGAATCTCTACTCCTCGTGTTTCAAAAGCACTTGTAATTCCTTCATTTTTTATTCCGTTAGGGAATAATCGATTAATCCCAACTAAAGTATAATCCTCATTAGGAAATAATTGATTCTCTAAATAATACCCAAATAAAGAACCATTTTTTAATGATTCTTTTGTTTTAAAACCCGATATTATTTTATATATATCTTTATTTTCCGTTATATATCTATCAATGATTGTAGTTTTACCGACATTTATATCACCTATTAAAAATATGTTTTTTTTCAAACTATCACCTCAAATAATACAATATACTTTAATTATCATTATACTTTTTTATATATACCTTGTAAATAAAGTATTAGTATTAATAGCCAAAAAAAATAGAAAGGAAAACAATTTAAGTTATACAAACTAAAAAACAACTTATACCGTTTTGAAGATTTGCAGAAAAAGATTAAATTTTAAATAAATCATATTTCCGTAAAACACGTGTTGATGTACCGGGACGACTGTATAAGTGTAGTTTTCGATAAATTTATAGCTTATAATGTTGTTTATAATAAGAGTTTTTCTTCTAATGTGCAATTAAGATTACCTAAAGGAACTATCTTTAATGTAGTACACAGAGTCATTTGATGCTCCTATATATGACCTAGATCCATCAAAATAATCTAATCGATAATAGGCATATCCTAGTTTTAATATATCACAGATTTCACTTTAAATGGATTAAATTTAAGTGGTGCATATGAAATTAAAATTATCTCTAATTAGAATAATTTAGCCTTAATAATTAATAGCTAGTAGTTCGGGATAAGTATTGATAGTAAATATAAATAAAATTAACATAATAAAATGCCGATTAAATTAAAACCGATTAAAGAATAGGAATAAAATCAGCTAAATAGACTGTTGTTTTCCTATTGTATATATTATAATTAATACATATAAAGAAAATATGAAAGGGAAATATGGATTCGCACAAGATGTGAATAACATAAGTGAGGATTATGAAAAAAAAGGAATTGTTGCTGAAATTCATTATTCCGATAATTGTTTCTATTATCATTGTGTTAACAATGACATTATCAATAAACAGGTATGATAGTGAGGGAATTGTCAGTTCCTATCGGGAAATCGGAGAAATTATTGTCTTTATATTATTTGGAGTTCATTTTATCCTGTTTTTTATTAATTTATTTATGAAATACCCTCGAAAAATAAATAATCGATTACCAAATTTTATATTTGTGTTTTATGCAGGATTTACATTTACTACGATATACTTAAATGAAATTACCATTACAATATCGACGATAGCTTTTTATAGTGCTATATATGCCTTGATTATTTTCATTAATTATTTAGTTTATATCGTAATCAAAAATAAAATCTCAAAACTTGGAAAAACAAACTTAGCAAGAGGCAGGTTGCCAATAGGTTGGCTTTCTCAAAAAGATTTTCTAACCATAAAGATAGTATTTTTGTTAATAGTAGTGACAATCTTGTTATTACTTATTTTTGATAGAAAAATCCTTTATATCGTTATTTTAATATCAGGATATCTTATATTATTTTTAATATTATTATTAAAACAAAAAATCATTTTAAATAATATCCTCAAAAGTTATTTTTTTACCATTGATATTAATGAATTAATTAGTAAATTTGAAAAATTAAAACTAGAAATACTACATCCAAAAACATTAAGTAAACTAAATTTGATAAAAATCTGCTTAATGTTATTTCACGATTTTGATAAAGCCGAGAAATTATTAAAACAAAGTGATATCAAGGAAAGATTTTTTGATCAATTGACATATCAATTTACACTAATAGATTATTGTTTTTTGTTGGAAAATTATTCGGAATGTATTAAAATAATTGATGACATATTACTTAATAAACGTCTTAATAAATTGGTTAGCAATAGTTTATTAAATTATAAAATGCGCATAGAGATGAATATTAAACGGCAACCTGATAGCAATATATTAAAAGTTTATCGAATAGATACTTCTTCACCATATCATAATTTGATTAATAGTCTTATATATGAGGAATATTATTACTATAATGGTAACAACGATAAAGCTTTAAAATATTTAAATGATATAATGGCTAGTGAAGCTGATTTGTTAACATTAAAAAGACGGGCTACTAATATTTTAGACAAAGATAATGAAATAGATTATTGATAAGAATCTTTAGGGAGATGATGAACGTATCATAATAAATGATATAACTAAGTTTTAAATTTTAAATAATGATTAGTTAATATGAGCGTAGTTTTAATCGGTTTTTACAATAATGTAGTTGCTTATACTAAAAGAAGCTATAAATAATATTACAAATAGGAGGAAGATATGAACGAGCTAATCTTAAGAAAAATTATGGAATACGATACTATTATCCTACACAGACATACGCGCCCTGATGGTGACTGCATGGGTTCGCAAATGGGACTGAAGAAAATCCTTCAAGCATCATTCCCAAATAAAGAAATATATGCGGTGGGAGAAGAAACTAATACCCTCTACTTTCTAGGAAGAGTTGATCGCATTGATGATGATATATATAAAGAAGCACTCGTAATTTTGGTAGATGTCGCCAACAAAGTGAGAATCTCCGATCAACGTTTCTCACTTGCCAAAGAAATAATTAAAATAGACCATCACCCAAAGATAGAATATATCTGTGATGTAGAATGGATAGACCCGTCTTATTCGTCAGTTTGCGCCATGCTGGTTGACTTTTGGTTACATAATCAGGATAAGTTAAAGATGACAGATGATGCCGCGAGAGTACTTTATTACGGCATGGTTACAGATACTCTTCGCTTTACGACGACTGAAGTTTCTAGCCGCACATTCAATTTGGCATCAGCTTTATTGAAATTCAATTTTGATATTCAAGAAATCTATCAGAACATATATAGTGAACCGCTTAATATAAACCGTTTCAGAGGTTACATCAGCCAAAATTTCACCTGTACCAAAAACGGCTTAGGCTACATGAAGATAACCAAAGAAATCTGTGAAAGGTTCAACGTGAAATCAAACATCTGTAATATCACGGTTGGAACTATGTCTAACATTGATGAAGTTAAAATTTGGTTTCTAGCGTTCTACGATGAATTCACAAATGGAAGAATAAGAATCAGTCTTCGCTCGAGAGGTTTGAGAATAAACCAGTATGCTGAGAAATACGGTGGTAGTGGACATGAAACCGCAAGCGGTATTATAGTCGATACTTTTGAAATTGTTGATCAAATGGCTAACGATTTGGATAAATATTTGGAAGAAGAAGAATCGCATTGATAATCAATGCGATTCTTCTAACATGCAATATGGTGAACAGTGCCAGAAATGACATATTAATGTTAACTGATGCTTTTTTTATTTTGTTAAAAGTATTTTATAGCCTAAGTATGATCCATATATATCGAATTTTGATGCAACCTCCATTGGAACATGCATATTTAACACTGGTACGCTGGCATCTAAGACGTTGGCAAACGTATCTCCGCCTCCTGCATTAACTTTTCCAAGTTAGCTTAATTGATATAGATAAAAAGTATATACTTCAACTTTTTTATCATATCTGTTTAACCAATATTTATTTTGAACAGAACCTAGAAAAAAATTAGTTATTTTTAAGGTTAAATGCATTACCATGTCCAGGATAAATCGTTTTTATGTGATACTGTTTTAAATATGACCAGCTTTCGTTAACTTTTGGATTTAAGGTAACATCTACAAAAGATAACCATGGAAGATCACCTGTAAATGCACAACAATTATCAATCACTAAACTGATACTATCCTCACTATGACCTGAAGTCGGGATTATTTCAGCTTCTATTCCTAATTTATTAAAAAACATTCTGCTTTCTTTACTTGATAAAACAATATTATCTGTTAATAAAATATCTTTAAAAGGATATTGAGTTTTTCGTTTAAAAAAAGCTTTTAACTCTTCTACATAAGGTATCTGAATAGTATGTAGTATTAATTGAATCCCTAAATCCTTAAAATCTTGAACTAATCCAGCGTGGTCAGGATGATAATGTGTAATAATTAGGTATTTAATCTCATTAATATTAATTTGTCTTTGTTTTAATAAATTCAAGTATTTTCTTAATGTTCCTGGCCAACCAGTATCTACCATTATCCAGCAAGAATTTGTTTGAATAAGATAATAGTTCGTAGAATCATAAGATATATTTATCACATTCATTTTTATACCTCTATCCATTTTTATAGTTGTCTCAACAAAATTATATCAACAATTGGTAAATATGTTAAGTAAATAATTATATTTATGTTAATCTTCTAAATCAAAATTTAAAGCCATCAAAAAAAGATAATGTTTCAAAAACATTATCTAACTCATTAAAACCCAATTATTACAACATACTTGTTAATCTTTTTAAAAATGTCGTGAAAAAATCTCATTCTCTTCTAATAGTTCTTCTATGGTATGTATATTTAAACGATGTAGAAGTTCAACTACGTATGGATTATCAATTGGTGTTTGATAAAGAGATTCACTAGCATATTTCTGTACCTTTTCTTTCGCTATTTCTTTATCAATAATTGAACGAGGCCCACCGACACACCCACCAACGCAGCCCATACCTTCCAAGAAATTAGCATCGATTTTACCAGCATCAATATTTTTTAGGAGTTCTCGACACTCAATAACCCCATTTGCTTGTATTGCTTTTACTTGAATGGCTTTTTCAGGATGGATTCTTTTAACTGATAAAGAAACTGCTTCACTAACACCACTAGTTATCGCATATATTCGACCAGCACTAGAGGAATGTTCTCGTAAATCACTTGGTAAGTTCTCTGTATGAACATTAGCTGCTTCAAATATAGTTTTAACTTCTTGAAAAGTTAAGACGATGTCAATTGCATCACTGATATCCTTCTCTTTAGCTTCAGCTTTTTTAGCTAAACAAGGTCCAACAAAGACCGTCACTGCATTAGGAATCATTTTTTTTATCACTCTACCCGTTGCTACCATAGGTGATACCGCCTTCGGAACATGCGTTAATAAATCGGGTGACATTTTTCTTATTAAATTAATCCAAATAGGGCAACAACAACTCGTTAATTGGAAATCTTCTTCATTATTTATTTCTTTATCAAATTCTAAAGCTTCTTTTAATGTTAAGATATCAGCAAATAAGGAAACTTCGACCATCCCAACAAATCCAATTTGTTTAAAAGCACTACGAAGTTGACCATCCGTAATCATATTAAATTGACTTAAAAAGGCTGGTGCAATTAATGCAAATACAGGTCGAGTTCCCTCGTGAATCGCTTCTATTACAGATATAATATCTTTTGATTCAAATAATTTATCAATTTGACTTTTATCCATGCAATTCTTGCATTTATTTTCTGCCAAAAAAACTGCATGATCATTATTTTTATCTTTATTCAGATGACTATAAAGACATTTAATAAAATATTTACCTTCGACATCACATGAAACATTAGCAGTTTTCCATTCAACAGGTGAATACTCCGGCTTTAATATACATTCTAAATGATAGGGATCATAATGTAAATTAATTAAGTCTTCGTCGCACTTCTTTGATAATGAAGATGCTACGACTTTTTTATACAATTCTTCAAATGTAAGCATATACTATCATTCCTTTTTTTTAATAAAATCTATATCTTAGTCTATTATCTTTATGTGTTTTTATTTATTATCGTTGATTTTAAATTCAAATTAAGTAATTTGATTCGATAAGTAATAAGATATATTTTTAGAAAAATGATTAGTAAACTTTTGTTTAAAGCCTTGTTGTTTCTCACCTAAATTATAATTATTCACAATTTCTGCTTATTTTTCAAACTTATCAGATAAAAGTGTAATTCTTGTATTTATGTAATATTGAAATAACAGTTGTCCCTCTTCTATAACTCTTTTTTAAACATATGTTTTTCTTTATACTGGAATTCTTTATCAAAATCCTGAAGCTCTTTTTCACTTACTTCAAATGCTTTATCTTCATAAAATCTACCGGATGACCCATTTAAACTTCCCTCGTATAATTCTAATGCCATAAATGCCTCTATATTAGTACCTATTGCTGTTTGTATATGAAATTTTTCTGCATTTTTAAAGCCAAATCTATGGTAATAGTGAGGGTTTCCATAAATAAAAACTGCTTTATAGTTAAGATGCTTTGCTTTTTCAATAGATTCGTTTATTAATAATGCACCTATTCCCTTCCTTTGGTATGCTGGTAATACACAAAGAGGTCCCATACATAAAACTTCAAATTCTTGATTTTGTTCATTAATTACTTTAGCTACTGAATACATAATATTCCCAACTATTAACTCATTACTACATGCAATATAATCCAATTCTTTTATAAACGCTGAAGTTTTTCTTAATTGATGCACGATTAGATGCTCATCACAACCTGGTTTATAGATATCCCAAAATGCTTCTCTTGTTATATTTTCTACATTTCGATAATCCTGTTTGGATTCTAACCTCAATTTTATATCCATATTCTTCTCCCTTCTTATAAAAGTTTATAATCTAATCATAACATGATCATTAGAAGAAATGCATGAAAAAATCACATTGTCCTTCATACAATGTGATTCAAGAAATTATTTAGTACTAGCCATACCAAATATGGCCCCTGAAATATATGGGATTAACCAGATTATCCATACAATGATACTAAATTTATGAAAATTCTCTCTTTCTTTTGGATTGTTTTTGATTAAAACAATCGTTGCCCAAATGGCATGAAAAAGCATTAGTAAAATGGCTAGAAGACCTGTTACACCATGAAAATTGAGTACGAATCCATCGTTTGCTATTTTACTCATTAGTGTTGTGCCGATAGTATCAAACATAAATCCTACCCAAAACATAGCTAGGTGCCATTTCTTTAAATCGCCTTGTATTTTTTCACTCCAAACGCCAATTGTGTAGAATACAAGTGCTGAAGAGATTGTGATTATCGCATAAACTAACATAATAAAACCTCCATGATTTTTATAATATTATTTTTAGATATTTTCGTTTTTAAAATACTGTATAAATGATGACGTACTCAAACAAAAAATCATAATAAATTTGTTTTTTTATTATACCATGAAAATTGGAATTTTTCTTAACAATTTGCTTATATTGAGTTAGCTCTTTAAATGAGAGGAAGATAAATTTAATCTTTTCTTCTTCTATTAATAGCTCTTTGTAATAGTACAGTTCCTAAAATTAAAATTCCCTTAATTAAGTCATTGACAAATACAACCATTTAAAAGACTTAACAGTATACGACAAAGTAATTAATGAATTTGGTATATTCACTTATCCTTTGAATTATATGAATTCAAAAACTCCAGGGAAGGGTTTAGATATTTGTCAAGAAATGTTTAGAATAATAATTTACTAAATATAATTTCCAACCTATTATCAAAAAAGAGGCTAGATAAATATTAATCTAATTAGAAGGTAAAATAATATTGAAGTAAAATCATTAAAACAAATTATGAATCATGATATAATTTTTATTATAGAAATTTAATGTGGAGGATGTCACATGGGAAAAATGGCTTCAAAAGATTTTGTCAATAAAGTTTTAACAGGAATCAGTACAGGAGTTATCATTACACTAGTACCACCAGCATTATTAGGAGAGATAGCTAAAGCACTTAATTTAGATATCATAGTAGAAATTTCATCAATTACACAATATTTCCTTTCAGCAATAATCGGTGTATGTGTTGCTATCCAATTTAAATTCACATCACTTCAAACAGGTTCTATCGCAATTGCAACTGCAATTGGTTCTGGTTCAATTGCGTTTAGTAACAAGGTTTTAACAATAACAGGATTGGGTGATATCATAAACGCAGGCTTAACTGCGACTATTGCTGTGCTATTAGTATTATTAATTGGTAATAGATTAAAAGAATTCACACTATTATTGTTACCTACAATTGTAATCACAGTCTCTAGCCTGATTGGTTTAACGACATTACCTTATGTTAGACTAATGACTGGATCTATTGGAGATATGATTAATTACTTTACAACTTTACAACCCGTCTTAATGGGAATATTAATTGCTATTTCTTTTGCCATCTTAATAACATCGCCTATATCTTCTGTAGGTGTTGCAACCGCAATCGGTTTAACTGGAATCAGCGCAGGTGCAGCTAATATAGGCGCATTAGCGTCAGGAATTGGCCTAGCTGTTTCAAGTTATAAAATGAATGGATTTGGTACATCAACTGTATTAATATTAGGATCACCAAAATTTCAAATCATTAATTTCCTAAAAAAACCTAAAATTATTCTACCAGTTATCGCGAATGCAGCAATACTTGGTGCTTTAGTTGGAATAATGGGAATTGAAGGAACTACCCTTAGTGCAGGGTTTGGTATCGTAGGCCTTATCGGTCCAATCACTTATTTAAATTTAATCGGATATACAGCACTTAATTTACTCAAGACATTCTTCATATTTATACTAATTCCTATCATATTAGCCATTTTCTTCAATTGGATTTTTATTAAAATCACAAAACTTGTTAAATCCGAAGATTATTACATCGAAGTAAAATAATAGCTAATTGATTTTCTCTTTAAATTTTTTTCAAACTGTTTTGTATTATCTAGACATGGATAGGTTTCTTGAATATGAACACCATTTTAATTGTCAATATGCGTATGATTTTTATAACAAAATGATAAATTTATCTGTTTCTTTTAATTATTTTTAAACATAGGAAATAGTTTTTTCAATAAAGTGTATATTAAAAATAGTTAAATTATGTTCCTCATATTAAAAATTTAGTGAGAACGAGATAAATTTTCATTCAATAATGTTTTATATATCACAATAGTTTAAAAAATATATATTAATATATAAAGAAGATTTTACTATTAAGGTATTTATTGGTATAATAAAAAGGAAGATTAAATGACAGTTTCTTGATATTTACTTAATTTATTTAGAAGCTAGATACAAAAGGAGGTGTAGGTTAAAATGACTGGTACTGTAAAATGGTTTAATAAAGAAAAAGGATTTGGTTTTATTAGTAGAGAAGATGGTGAAGATGTATTTGTACATTTCTCAGCAATTAATGCTGAAGGGTACAAAACTCTTGAAGAGGGACAAAAAGTTGCGTTTGAAGTAGAAAATAGCGACCGTGGTCCTCAAGCTGTCAACGTAGTTGTAGTAAATGATTAATTTTATTATAACTAACTACATTTATTAATAAAGTTATTGGCTTTATTATTAATACATATATCTTATAATATTACGATTATTTCATATGTTCAGAAAAAGTAGAACGATGAAGTTATAAATAACTAGTAATATATCGATGTATGTTTTAAAAGGCACTGATTTATCAGTGCTTTTTTTAATATTCTATTATATAACAATTCTTAAAGTCATTAAACATTTGTAACCTTATCATAAAGACTAATACACATATGCACTTAATGCTTCAGTTACATTATAATCTTCATCTAAATTTCAAAATTCACAAAAAGAAACAGTCTTAAATTATAAGACCGTTTGTTAGGAAACTATTTCTTGTTTTCATTACGGCAAGTCGAAATGCCTAAGACACCACTAATTGGGCAATACCGAATTAAACCTGTTATTATAAGGACTAAACCGATAAGTCCCCACCAGTTACTATAGTATAGGCCTAGAACAACTATAATGATACCAATTACAATTCTAACAATCTGCTCAGTTTTACCGACGTTACATTTCATTTAAACCACCTCTAAAAATATTTTATCCCTCATTACCTATTAAAATTCTAAAACGCGAAATGTTTCAGGACATAGTTTAAAATATTTTTCGATTAGGACAGATATAAAAAAAAGGATGAATAATAATATTCATCCCATTTTATCGAATTCCTAAATGTAAATAAACAAAAAAGAAATCCTATGGTTTAGAGATTAACTCTAATTACCACTTGCTACCGAAGCTGCTTCCGCCGCCTCTGTTATTATTGTTTCTTTGTTGTTTTCTTGCTCTTCTGCAATCAGGGCATCTTTGAGGTTCGTTTTCGAAACCTTTTTCTTTGTAGAAAGCTTGTTCGCTTTCAGTGAATGAAAATTCTTTTCCGCAATCTTTGCATGTAATAGTTTTATCTGGCATATCTATATACCTCCTAAATTTATTGGATTATATCGTTTCTAACTTTCCTATCCTAAATAAATTAAGAGGTGTTAAATCAGAAGAAATCCTATCAATATATATTAACCAATTACTAATTATATCACATTTTCTGATAAAAGATATACTTTTTTCATTTTTTTTCATTTTTTTTATATTTTATGAACTTCCAGAGCCTATTAAGTGTCAAATTTGCATGCACTATCTTAAATAAGCCATTGTATATGATCCTTTTTTATAATATATTATCAATCACCAAATTTTACTGAAACCAAGGTTTGTATCATAATTTAGATTTTTCCTTGTTAAATATAATATCAAAAACTAATTTTCTACGATTCAGATGATCCTTTATGACATACTGTTGACATCAAATCTAAATTTTAGAACTCTGTTATTTTTTCCTTTTTAATTTGTCTTCAACTTTTTTTATATTCTCAGTCACTCTAAATTTAACTATTTTGCTTATTAATTCATATGGAAGTGTTTTTTCAATAGGGAATTGTACTGTTCCTTTGGATATTTTATATTCTAATAATTCATTTTTAAATGCGGCGATTCCACTAGAAGTTGGGTAGAAACCTATATGATTTTTGTGGGCCGCAAAATAAACTAGATTGCCATGTAATACAAAAGTTGGCATTCGATAACTTATTTTTTCCACAGCTTTTGGTGCCGATTCTTTAATAATTTTTCTTAAAGTTTGAAGTGTTTCCTGAACTTCTGGAGAAAATTGTAAAATATATTCATCAATTGATTCTATCAAAATTTTGTTTTCTTCCATTACTTATCCTTTCAAAAGCTATTTTTAGAGTTTTTTTACTCCCTAACATTTCTTCTATAATTTTATTAATTGATAATTTATTTTTTCTTTATAAACGATAGAATAAGAGAGCTTATCCCAAAAAAACATCTACATTTATTTTATATTATCTAGCATTAAAAATCTACTAAAAACGAAGAGATAAATCGTATTTATAAAAAGTGATATTAGTATAATCAGAAAACATCTATTAATTGTATAATGTTATAGAAAAGGTTACTTAAATATTCATAAATGAAGATTGTAGCGCTAAACAAGGTAACAAATTGTTTATTGTTCTATAGTTGTTTTAATATTAGGGCTGTTTATAAACTATATGAATAAGCTTTATTGCTTTTTCAAAATTTTAAAAAAAAGAAAATGTGGATATAACAAGTTTGGCTTAGAATATAGTCAAATATATTTTTTAAATTCTATGGATTTTTGTATACCCTAAAAAAAACTATTTTCACATTAATTTTGATATATCACTAGATTATTTTTCTTCAGTATATTTTTTGAAATTATCTATAATCGCTTGCCATCCGTTTTGTTGTAATTCAATAGAATTTGCCTTTTCTATTTCAATAGTTTCAATTATTTTGGTGTTCATTCCTTGTTCCATAAAGATGATATTTACTTTTCTGCCGTCAGTTATAGTATAAGAAATAGTCTCATATAATTCCACTTCATCATATACTCCAGTAAAATCAAAACCAAAACTACCATCTTTCGCTTCCATTCTTGAGAGAAATTTTCCACCAACTCTTAAATCATTTTCGGAATATGGTGTATGCCAGTCATCTGAGGCTTTGTTCCAATTTGTAATATGATATGACTCTGTCCAAAATTTCCATACTTTTTCTATTGGCGCATTAACAGTTGTTTCTACAGTTATCTTTAAATTATTATCCAGTTCCATTTAATTTCATTCCTTTTTTCATTTATCTTTTCTTCCAGATTTGATGAGATACATATATTTTTATGAATAAATATATTTGAAATAATATAGAGCATTTCATACAACAATATAAGTTTATATAGTTTCTCCTACATAATCAATTTTCAAACTCCCAATTTCCCATAATTTTGTGCATTCTTTCATCAAGTGGTCTAACTTCGATATCAATATAATTGAAGTATTAATTTTCATTTAGTTATTAGTAAATTTTATAATATTAATATCTGTGATTGTTATTAATCCTTTATTTATATGATTGCTAATTTCCAAAAGTGCTTTTGAGATTTTTTCTTCTGTATCAATCACTTCAATAACAACTGGTAAATCAAAGCTTAAATCAACTATACTTGTAGTGTGTAGTTCTTTATTTTCTCCAAACCCTTCTATTCCACGTATTACTGTTACACCTTTGATTCCCATCTTTCTTAATTTTAAAGTCAAATAATGATAAAGATTATGTCCTTCGTATTTTGTATCTTCGTTAACATATATTTTTAATAATTTAAAATTTTCACCTGACATAAATGTTCACTCTTTTCTATATAAATTTAATTATAAAATATCCTAATGCGAAACAAATAATTCCTAAAATCAAGGTACCAACTATATATATGAACATATTTAGTTTTTCTTTTTCTTGAATGAGATTAAAGCCTTCATACATGAATGTTGAAAATGTCGTGTACGCTCCTAAGAAACCTTCAGTTAAAAACATATAGATATTTTTATCCATATTTAAGTTACTTAGAATTCCTAACAAAAATGCACCTGTAATATTAATGATAAGAGTTCCTATTGGAATGGTAGTTGTTGATTTATTACCAATAAACCTTCCCAATTTATACCTTGTTACGCTTCCTAGTGCGCCACCTACACCAATTATTATTAAAACCATCTAATACACCTCTACAACTAAGTATTTAATCATATTGTTTTTCTTTCTTTTTGATAATTTCCCGAGCCATGATGATTCCTATATATGCAGAAATTAAACCAACAACGATTGATAACAATATATTCAAGAATGCTGTTATATAATTATTTTGAATAATCAAAATAATAGTATCTTTACAGAATGTTGAGAAGGTAGTAAAAGCACCAAAGAATCCAGTTGCTATACCTATTCTTAAATTAGGATTAATTGACCAATGTGCAAATGTTAGTGTTAAAAAAAATGCTAGTAATAAACTTCCTAATATATTAATAATAAACACTTTTACAGGGAAATTCATAGAAAGAAATGATGATTCTGTGAATAGGTACCTGAATATTGCTCCAACAAATCCTCCTATACTTATCAAAACATACTTTCTCATTGTTTCATCTCCTATTTTTCAACTTTAATTCCCGTATTCACTTAAATAATTAAGAACTATTCAACGATTTATTTTTCACTTCACCTAATCTTTCTATATACATTCGTTCTTAAAAACAAAAAACTCCTACTAGTAACTTACAGTTATTAGTAGGAGTCATTAGCAAACGCATTTAATGGCGAACTCCATCGCCTATTACTCTATCATTATAATCTATTTGAATTGTATATACAACAAAAATTTTATCTCTTTTATGATCAAATAAAAAATAGCTTATCTTACTCATTATTTAATTTTATTTTGTTAACGTCTGTGATTGTTATTAAACCTTTATTCATATGATTACTGATTTCTAAAAGCACTTTGGTGATTTTTTCTTCAGTATCAATCACTTCAATAATGATAGGCAAATCAAAACTTAAATCAACTATACTTGTTGTATGAAATTCTTTATCTTCTCCAAATCCTTCAATACCACGTGTTACTGTTACACCTTTTATTCCCATATTTCTCAATTTTAATGTTAGATAATGATAAAGATTGTGGCCTTCATATTTTGTATCTTCATTGACATATATTTTTAATAATTTCAGCTTTTCGTATAACATTAATAACCACTCCTTTCAAAAAAAGTTTGTTTATAAAGCATCTCAAATGCTGATGAGAGAATCATATTCACATTGTATATGGTCATCTTTACTTATTTACAAATTATTTACCAGCTTGTACCTTACAACCTATACCACTACTAAGTTATGTTTTTTTCTGTAGTTAATGATATATTGTATAAGTTTCTTCCAAAATCTAATAACCACCACTCAAATTAAAAACTCCTATATATAACAAATGTTAATAGTAGGAGTCGATGCGCATTTTAATGCCTTTAAAATTATTTTTTTTAAAACAATTTACTATTTTTTGTTTTTATTTTATCTAACTTCCACGTTGTTAAACCTTAAATTGATTAATATCAGGACTCCTAATGAAACGAAACATATTCTAACTACAGTATATTGATTTACAATCTCATTGTCAATTACCATCATTTTAAACTGATTATTTTGAAATCAACTTTTGATATGCGATAATGAATTAACAATAAATGTAGTAAGTATTTCCCTTTTTTTCGTAACAGCAATTACTTAAAATTATCTAATTGATGAAATAAAGAAGAATATAAAATAATGGAAATAATAATCCAAAAAATATTAGGATTGTATAAAAGTTTTTTATCCTCGTTATGTGTATTATTTGTTCATATACTCCATCATCACTTTTAGTGAAGTTAAATTGTCTATGAACCAAAAAGACCTAGAACTTCTTCACATGACCGAACCTTACCGATTCTAGGAAAGATGTATTTAAAACATAATCATGTTCTTCTTTTGTTGATGCCGTCATTGCATCTTCAACAAAAATTTGATTATAACCATGTTGATAAGCTTCTCTTGCTGTAGTATCTACACCGATACTAGTAGAAATACCGCATAGTACAATAGTATCGATTCCACGGCGCCGTAACTGTAAGTCAAGGTCAGTACCAAAAAATGCTCCCCATTGTCGTTTGGTAATAGTATACGTATTTTTATTACTTGTTAATTCAGGTACAATGTTATCCCAGCCTTCTGGTAATTGTGCCGGATTAATTTTCAAATCTATATTTGGATTTAACATATCTTTTCCATCTACAGACGAAACTTTAACAAGAACAATAAATGCACCCTTATCCGTGAATGCATTCATTAATCTACTTGCATTCTGTATAACCTGCTCACTCGTATAAGGGGTTAACTTACGTTCTCTGTTTACAATTCCATTTTGCAAGTCTATCACTACTAGAGCCGTGTTTTCTGCATCAATTAATACAGTTTCTGTTGATTTTAAATCTTTCATTTTCTTTTCTCCAATTATTTTATTCTTTTATGATGTTAATTCTTTTATGTTGAGTTTTTTATATACTTTAAAATAAACCCATACAGCATTTATAAATAACAATGCACTTGTAATAAAAAATACATATCTAATACCAAACTAGGCTGCCACTTGCCCGCCTAAAACTGCACCTCCAAATACGCCTAAATACCCTGCCGACATGTTAAAACCAAAAACTCTACCTGTAAGAGAATCTGGTGTAATTTTCTTACCAAGATATTAACAGAAGGAATTAACCCTGCCATTGTTAATCCTAATAAAAAGCGAAGGCCCATTAACTGCCAAGGATTTTTTACAAAGGCTTGTGGTATAAAAATGAGTCCTGCCACTACAAGTGCGACTAACATAACTTTCTGTGCTCCAATTTTATCAGAAAGTTTTCCCAGTCTTGGAGCAGCAATTATATTTGCCAGCCCTGAGGCTGAGAATGCCAATCCAGCTAACAATGCAACATGACTGGTATTATTGGTTAACTGGGTGACATATACTGTTACTGATTGGTTCTACAGAATATAATGCCAGAGTTAATACAAAAAAGGTCACAAACATGATAATAGTCAAACTTTTTTCAGGAACACTACTCCATATTTCCTTGAGTACTAAGTCACCTTTTTATCTTGACGAATAAAAGATTCCTTTACAAATAAAGCAGTTGTAATAAATGCAACCAACAGCAGTGCACCTGTTATAAAAAATACAGGTTGAAAACCAAGGTTCTCTTCTATATAACCACCAATCATTGGTCCAAGCAAAGAACCTGCAATACTTGCTGTTGAAAGTGTACCTAAAGCCTCATCCTGCATGTTCCTTATCCGTCTGAGTTGCAATCAATGTAGTACAGGCTGTACTATAACCTGTTATAACTCCCTGCAATAATCTTAATCCTATCAGTTCATATACATTTTGTGCAAAACCCATGCAAAATATAACTACTGCCATACCAAGGCTTGCCCGCAAAAGCATTGGTTTTCGTCCAAATTTATCAGCAGCATGACCCCAAATTGGTGAAAAAATAGCTGAAATTATATAGGTAACACCAAAAGCAATTCCTGAAAATTGTGCAATTGAAGCTGTATTATGTAACTCCAAGATGCTTTATATAAAGCGGCAATACTGGGGCAATCTGGCTCATTCCTACACTTGTTACAAACATTCCAAACCAGCAAACGATTAAATTTCTTTTCCAAATCGGCATGAATATAAACCTTCCTTCTGCTACAAATCATTGAATAAGAATAATGAAAGCAATAAACTTATTTTAACCTACAGATTGTGCTTTATACCATGCATTATATCAAACTCCATGGACATTTTTGCTGTAAAATTTTGAAGGACTTATACCTTCAATTCTTTTAAATATCCTACTAAAATAAAATTCATCAGTAAATCCAAGTCTTGTGCTACTTCTTTTATTTTTTTATCACCTTCGATAATAAGTTCTTTGGCTTTATCAATTTTTATCTTATTAAAAAACTCGATTACAGAATATCCTGTAGTTTCTTTAAAAACCCTTGATAGATAAGTAGATGATAGTTGCACTAGCTCCGATAATTCGGTCAAGGTCAGTTTATTATTTATATTTTGATGCATGTATTCAATGATTTTTTCCACTTTTAAGGAGGTTGAATAATTTTGACTTTGCTTTCTTATATTTTGATAAATTGCAATTAATAATTGTTGAAGCAAAGTCTTAGTAATAAACTCATATCCTGGTAGTTTTGCATTCCAACTGTCAATTAACTTTTTAAATATATCCTCAATATAATAATAATCCTTTAATTCTTGCGCAAAATTTAGTGGGAGCATTTCAGATTCGTCTTTAATATCCCATTTACTATCATTAAAACTCACTTGTACATAACTAAAATGTACGGATAGAAAACATATGGGTTCTTCAGAATCTATCTCTAAAGAATGTTGTACATTCAGGAGCAAATATAAAATAGCATTCCTTCTTTAATCTGATATCTTTTTTTCTCAATTATAATACTGTCCCTTACCCCCAGTAATAAAAATAAGTTCATGATGCTGAAGTGTTCTAGTGATTTTACTTGAATATTTTCTAAGCTCATTAGCTTCTCTACAATTGCAGTAATGAATGTGAAAAAATAGGTTTTTTATATTCATAGTTCCCAACCTTTTTACTTTTTTTGTTCTAATATTTGCCACTTTAGAGGCTGATGTATGTATTAACCACAGTTTTCCATTGTTATAGGTAACATCTTCATTTTAATAGGTTTATTATATTGCTAATATTCACATAACGCAACAATTCCATGCTTATTAAATTCCATTTTAAAATTAAACTAAATAACGAATAAAGATTCATTGTGTCTTAAACCTTCATTACAGAATAGTGGTTTTGATTGATAACTTTAATACATAAACATATCATTTATTTAAACTATAATTTACAACATAGTGTCATCTCTTTATAAAGCAGAATCAATTGTCATCAATAAAAGACATTGTAAATATATCTAAACAAATATAAAAACCCTATTACTAAATTCATCATAGCAATAAGGTCTAATATTATTTATATCATGATATCTAATTAACTACTTAACTATTTTGTTTTAGTAGTTGCTTTAGGCTGCTGCTGAGCACCCTTCTTAGCCTTGGGCTTCTTTTTCTTTAATTTATCTGGGTTTTTAAATGACATTCTACTCACACCTTTCTCATTTATTCTTAATTTTTTTCTATTTTGCATTCTATCAATGTGACTATATCAACGTCTTTCGTGTACATCAATTTTATGTATTTTTAATTATATCATGAATTTGTAAATTCTTAAAGATTAGTAAAAAATAAAAACAACAAAATTTATTCAGTAGAATAACATATTAGATTCTCCATTATTAATATCAATACCATTTAGTAACTATCTTCCATAGCTACTAAATATTCAATTTGTGTCTTATCAATATGCTCATTCTCGTAGCTTTCATTTCCTTTAGTCACATACTTCTTATTACATCTCCATGAATATTAGTAACTATTCATCAGAAGAATTCTAAACCTTTCTTCTATTTGGTCAAACTTTACATCCTTCCATATCTTTTTATCTATAATTAAGGGTGCCATCGGCATAGTATTTAGCATATCTCAAAACTTCATATAATTTACAGAAAATCTTGATACGTCTTGAAATATGATTTGCGTAAGCTGCACCGACTTTAGGATAAAGGGAGTAATAATCTGTTTATTATTATGACTAATATATAAAAGGTAATAACCTTTTTGTCCGCTTTATATAAGCTTTGTAATTATCTCCAAAGGTATCAATTAACATTTCTTCTTCAACATTTATCCTATAGATATATACTATCAATACAAATACTACAATTATTAAAAGACTAATTATATTCCCCATAGAAATACTTGCTCCAATATAAAGCAAAATAGTTCCAAGGTAGCCTGGATGTCTAATGTATTTATAAAGACCTTTCGATATAATTTCGTGATTATCTGTTTTTCTCAATGTCCTAGTATAAAATCTTCCAAGTATCATTGCTGAAATTATTCTTATTGTAATTCCCAGAAGCATAATAATTAAGCCGAAAATATTAAATGACAAATTAAATTTAGCAAATCCAATATTATAATTATTCAATATTGGAGTAATAGTTAGTATCAAAATAAATGTAATAAAAAGATAAAATAAATACTCAGTACTTCTTTTATCATACTTAGATTTTTCAAGAGTTTTTGCATCATTTCCTTTTCGTAATAATTTTTCAATTATAAAAAAAAATATGACTAATATATATACAACAATATAAATAAATATCATAATGATTCCTCCATGGATTCTTTTTCTAACTCTGAAATCCACTTTAACTCAAGATTAATTTGTGCTATCTGAAATTCGATAACTCTGTATGGAAACGAATGTCTATTTAAATTATGAATTGCTTGTAAGTCCTCAATATGAATAAGTTTTTTCTCAATAACAGTTTTTCTTGTATGCATAATATCTTTACGTGTTTTTAAATCTAATAAGTCAAAAAGACCCACACGAACTAAAAATTCATTAGTGTTTGAGGCGATTTCTTCACTAAAATCCCGTAAAAGTTCAAACAATAATTCAACTCCTATTTTAGTGATTGTATAAATATGTCGGTTCGGCTTGCCCTCCTGCTTTTCAATTTGTTTTTCAACAGCACCCATGTCCTCAAAACGCTTAAGTGTTGGATAAAGCATATTATTATTAATTGAGAACACTTTTCCGTGTAATTTTTCAACTTCTTTCTTGATCTCATAACCATGTTTTTGTCCTGAATTAAGCTGTACTAGTATTAGAATTTCAATATACATATGATTTAACCACCTTCGCTTATCTATTTATAAGATATTTTAACATAGGATAATTTATCTTATAAATAGACTATACCTTTTTGATATGTTTGTCAATATGAAGTGGGATTTAATTATCATATGATTTAATCTATATCTCCATCTCTACAAAGTTCTAACATTCGTTGAAGATCCGGTCTATTTTCTGTAGTTCCTAGAATATCGAAATCAATACTTACATAGATAAATTATTAAACTTTTCAGTTGATAAGGAAAGTTGTTCTATAACAATAAATAAAGTATTAATATCAATATGGCCAACCATTATTACCGGATTATTTTTAACATAAGTACATAGTGGGTGTTTTGTGTTCTAAATAGACACTCATAAAAAAGACCCCTCATACTCATAGGTATGGGGGATCATCTTAGTATTTATAAATAAATACTTTAAGTTATTTAATTACCCGCAAAACGACACTCTTGTGATATGTTTGGGTAGTATCTCTTAATTTACCCGACAAAAACACTACTTATTATTCTACTATAATTGTTTTTGCCCACTTAATATAAAGGTCTTTGTTACCTTCTAAGTTTTTTTCTAAGCACCCAAAATTCATTGTATAGTAATGATTTTCACCTTCCATAACAAGTAACATATAACCAAAGGTTTGATCATCTACAGTAGAGGAATAGTAAGCATACTTGAAAGATATATCACCTTCCTCAAATGATTTAATAGTTGCCGTTTTATTAGCATTTTTTAATACTGCACGGATGTAGGTTTCTAAAGTAGCAATTCCATTAGCTCTTAAATCTGTCTTTGACTCTCTTAAAGCCATAAATAGATGATTTCTCGATTCGAGATAAAATGGTGCTTGGATTACCTCTTTTTCAACAAAAGACTTATCAAGTGTGATAGTCACACCTGCACCTGAGAAAGTTTTTTCATTAGATTGGCAGCCAACTAGCATTAAAGCCAAGAAAAAAATACTAAGTAATAATAATCTTCTCTTCATTTTACTCCTCCATAAATTAACTATTTTAATCATACTAGAAAATGTAAATAAAATATTATCCCTCATAATTTTATTTCATTAACTAAATAAAATAATTTATTACATTATATCATATATATAATGCATTTAGAAATTATTTCTAAATAAATACTAAATTAGTAATATCTTTTTTAGATGGTATCACTTTACCTAATATCCTGTCCTTTTACACTAATTAATATATTGATTGGCGAAGCAATGAATTTCGTGTATTATTGCGATTATCTAAACAAAAAAATCCCCTAACCTGTTAGTTCGAGGGGACATAAACTTATATTTAATTATGACTTAACATTTTAAAAATCAAATAATATGATTTAATTTAACTAGCTATACGCCGCCCTCGAAGAGTGTTGGGGTAGTAGTCTCTCTAGTATTACATAAAAGAAATGAGTTGCGAAAATAGTAGACCTCCTTAAGATAGTTCATTTGTTATTTGAACTGTCTACTTTATAGGAATCATACCAATGTTGAATGGTTCTATTTTCGCATTAATATACCTTTGCGCAATTCCAGTCTTTATATAATATTTCGTTGATTATTTAACTAAATTGATTATTTGCTTTTTTCTGTTGTCTGTGTAAAATTTAAACTCTAAGCGAACCACGAAACCCCCTGCCGCCATAGTAAGACTCCGCACCATTATGATACACGAAGACCTTGCCATAGCGGAAATCAGCAAAGATAGCACCACCGAGTTTTCTAATCTCAGATGGTGTTTTCACCCAACTTGATGTTTTCATATCGAAATTTCCAAGTTTCTGCAGCTCTCGATATTGTTCTTCCGTTAAAAGCTCAATGCCCATGTCATCTGCCATACCAATAGCGCTATTTTCCGGTTTATGTTCTTTCCTTGACTCCAGCGCTTCACGGTCGTAACAAAAACTTCTGCGGCCTTTAGGACTTTCTGGTGAACAATCATAAAAAATGTATTCGCCCGTCTTATTATCATGACCAACAACATCTGGTTCACCACCAGTTCTTTCCATTTCATTGAGTGACCACAGTTTTTCAGTATTAGCTTCCAACTTTGCATGTACTTTAGCCCATTCAAGACCTTTATGTCGGTTCATGTTTTTCTCAAAACGGGCTTTCAAGGTTCTGAGTAATTCTTCTCGTTGTTCTGATGATAACTCATGTGTATTACTATCTTCCTGCCATTTTTTGCCTTTATCATCAACCTTAAGATTGATTCTACTATTTGTCATCTACGAAAACCCTCCTTTAAATTTTTGATCTGCTGACAACCAAGAATAATCATTCTCAATTTTTTAACTTCTTTTTGTCACTTTTTATTTTAATTTCATTCACTAGTATTGTCAAACGCTTTACGTTTTAATGTTTGCTCAAAAGAGTTTCCCAGCATCTAATTCATTCAATGTAAAAAAACACCTAAAACAAATAGGAGTTGATGAGGAAACTGAAGAAATTACTAAATCAAATATAACTAACATTTTGATTAAATTTCAGTTTACTCCTACTTTAGCAAAGGAAAATCCATAAGTGATTCAATTACACATAATTATTTTAGAGCTACTCAAATACCAAGCTCTTGTATTAATCTCTTAAAAGTATCATAAGCTGGCTTCGGTGAATAATCATCCCGCATAATCCCATATTGATGGAAGAGATCTTCTTTAGAACTATCTGCATCCCGGAGTCCGAAGAGCTCATAATGGGAAATATTAAGCTCTAGTCGCAAATTATAGATTGTTCGGATAACTGTTTCAAGAACTTCCGTTTGATGTTCGTAAGATCTTTCTATATTGGCAACAGGATTCTTTCCCGTTGGCCATCCATTTTCTGTAACTCGTATAGGGACTGAAGCGGGTATACCTGCCGTAATAAGATCTTTTTCTCTTAGATTGCGGAGTGTACGTTCTACAGAAGCAGGTATTTCTTTTAATTCCAGTGGTTGTTCATCAAATACATCAACATAAAAATTATGTCCGACAAAATCGACGGAATCGATAAATGTTTTACCTCCAGCCTTCGCGAGGTTTTCCCAAAAATGAGGAACCGCCGCAGGGCTTTCTGGTACGGAACCGAATCCAATCTTTATTGGTAGATTGCGTTCCTGTGTTTCTTTTTTCGCTGCAATTACTCCTTCTACAAGGGCTTGCATTATATACGGTTTCGAACCTTCCATAAACGACAAATTAGGTTCGTTTGTAATTTGAAGAGAAGCCAAATGAGCGCCGTATCGGTCAATAACTTTTCGAATAAAACCAAGCCAATTATCAAGTTCTATGCCCAGATCCTGATGTTGCGTCCAATCCCCACATCCTATAGTTAAATCTCCTAATAAACCAGTATCAAGAAAGCGATCCGCATATTGAAAACATCTTTGATTCCCATTCCTTTGTATAAATGAGATAATTTCTTGGGAATAGCTTTTTAGACTCACATCGAAGGTCTTTCAGAGCGAGTTGAATTTTTTCATAGTTATCCTCCGGACCGACAGCCACCCCGAAAGGCGTACCTGCCACACTTAATGGATAAATCCCAAATGTTAATCCTTTTATACTCATATTGTTTCGCACTCCTTTTATATTTTCAATAGGTTGAAAATAATGATTCAATCAATTCATTCTTTAATTCAATAATGAACTCACATTCGTTATACTTAATATCATTTTTCTACCTAGATATAATTCTTACTCGTCAAATACATCATTATAAGATTATTATAAATTTTCTTCTAATCTTTCTATTTTATAAATTACTGGGTGAAGTTCTTACGCACAGGAGAAAATTCCAGTTCCTTTCTATTTAGTCCAAGGATGCTCATTCCCATGTGCTAAAAATAGAACTTTAATTTTTTGATACATACTCTTGTCCTTCTTAATATTTTAAACAAGTAATATGCACTCCTTCTTGACCCAGTTTTTTAGCACTGTAATTTTTTGTCTCTAAAATAATTCTTCCTCCTTATATATTAGTAAATTACTAACTCTCAATGAAAATTATTACTAACAATATATTTTAATTCTTTATTTCCTTAGCTTATTTTAGTGGTTTTACATAGTTTTTATACATTTCATTGTTAAAATTCTTAATACCCAAAATAACACCATCGCTTATTTTTACTTTAGTCATAATTGTAATACTAATTCAAACATAATTACCGAATTTGATTGAATTTAATACCCTATGGTTCTGCTCGATATAGGATCTATAGATCATCTCACTACGAGAAGAAATTCGACATAATTTATTTGCTTACCTACACTCTAAAACATGAATAACCATTTTTACGAGTATCTCATCTGAGCCTCTAATCACCATAAAGCAACCTTGCTTTACTATTTATCTTTAATTTACTTACAAGTTATTTTTTTAACTTGTCCGCTTTGCATTACCGTGATTACTGAAGCAACGATGATACCAGTAATCAGACAATTGTAAATGTCCTTAAAGATTAAACCCATCACTGAACCGCCAATCACACCTAAAACTATTATTGAAACTCGTTGACTTTTACTCATTTTTATCCCCCATTCTTTTTAATAATAAATTAACTTTATGAAGTGCAAAGTTAAAATCTAGCCGCTCTTCATCATTTAATATAGTTAGATTCTTACTTAATCTTTTATAAATTTCAGTCCATTTTTTATCTTCAATTTCCTTACCTGCAGGCGTTAACGATACTGAGACAGCACGTTTATCATTTTTGTCAGGAACTTTAACTAAATATCCACCAAGTTCTAGATCTTGAGTGATCTTTGTTAGTTGTTGTTTCGCTATAACTAAACCAGTGCTGATTTCCTTAAGATTCAAATCCCTTTGTTTCATATACATAAACTCTATTACATGATTCTGCATATGCGATAACTCCTCTGAATCCTTGTTCAAATCACTAAAACTACCAAATAAATTCGAGATTAATGCAATGTATTCTTTAGCAATTTCTTCGTTCATTTTCATTTCCTCCATCCGCAATATAGTAAACATTATATTACTATATTAAATAAAAGTCAACTAAAATCTAGAGTATTAGTAAATTAAACATTACTATTTAATTAACCTACCCTATAATTTTTCCATTTTGTTCACAGCATTAATTTTATATATTCGTTTTGTTATGTGTAAAAGTTCGACTTCCGATTTACATATTTCAAAAAATACCTCTTTGTTCCACCGTTTATCATAGATTCTTACGACCTATTCGGGTTTAAGATCTATATCCGTTGAAATATGAGTTAACCAATTTTTTGCTTTATTCTAATTAGGAACAAAAATAAGCACTTTTTTCTCAGCTTGATTGGTAACTTATAAATTTGTATTATGTCTTTATGCAAACGATTTACCACATAGCAATACTGTCCAAGTTGAACTTTCCATAATCAGCCGAATAGCACGCAGCAAAGACTTTTTCGAAGCCGGCGATTTGGTCCTTGAATATCTCTTGTATGGGATTCCCTGACTTTGGAATATATCCCTGCATAAATGGACTCTGTGGAAAACTCCGCAGGGGTTTAATCAAAGTAATATTGTTAAAAATTGTAAAACAAAGTGTTTTTGTTTTCTTAAAACGGAAGATTTTACAGTGAAGATATCTATGATACACAAGATGCTATAAGTATAGATACTAGGTATATAGTAACACTGTCCCAATTTAGCCTGAAGTTTAAAAAGAGTCCGAAACCTTCACGGATTCTGACCTCTTTGTTGCAACTCGGCGGTCATCGTTTTAAAACATTAGACCCGTAGCTATTCGCCTATGGTTTTGCTAAACAGTTTTCGTTTTTATACTCTGGTAAAATTCCAATCTATTACTGAACCTAAAACTGTATATGTATACCTTTATACATAGCTGCTATTGCCGCTGCTACAAGAATCATGCCCATTACGGCAGGTGCGAAATGTCCAAGAGATACATACAACTCACCGCCAAGGATTGGCCCGATTATTCGCGTCAAAGCCTGAATGGATTGACTGCCTCCTTGAATCCTGCCTTGTTCCTCGGAACTGACAGACTTGGAAGCTATCCCATTTACTGCCGGGCCAAAAATGGCGTCTCCAAAACCAAATATAATTGTACCCGCGATAAAAAAGGGAAAGTATGAGAATATACCGGATGCCGCAATGAGACCATAAGCTATAATCTCGGAGACCATGCCAAGAATTGCTATTTGTGTCATCTTTGAGTTTCATCAGAAGCTTTGGCATTATAAGACTTTGAGTAATAATATCCGTTGCGCCGAGAATAGAGAACACAAGTCCGATTATCACAGGCTCCCAATTAAAGGTATCTTTGGCGAATTGCGAAAAAAATGTTTGCAGAGAACCGGTGGGTATCCCGAGTAAAAATATCGCAATAAAAATCCATTTTAGATTTTTGATAGAAAATATACTTGCGAATTGAGTAAATGGATTCAACCTCACAAAGGAGATTTTAGCCAATCTGTGGTCTTTGCTAAGGCTTTCAGGCATGTAAATGACTCCATAGACAACATTTAACAAAGTTATTATTACTCCAAAATACATGGGAGTAGAATAACCAAACTTAGCAAGCAATCCGCCTAGAGTTGGTCCGATGATGAAGCCTATACCAGAAGCCGCGCCAGCCCATCCGAAGTATTTGGTTCGCTGCTCCTTAGGAGTGATATCTGCAAAATATGCTAAGATGGTGCTTATGTTTCCGCCTGTTAGCCCGTCTATTATGCGTCCTAGAAACAGTACCCATAGAGCTCCACCTATACCAAAAATCAGGTATCCGGCTGCGGAACCCAAAAGGCATATTATGAGCACCGGACGGCGACCATACCGATCGCTCAAAGCTCCAAGCCCAGGAGCTGCCAAAAACACGCAGACTGCATAGACGAAGGTCAGCAGTGCAACAACCATAGCTTGATTTCCCGGACTCCTTACATAAGGTTGCACCAAAAATGGGACAACAGGTATTGTGAGACCGAAACCTATCCCATAAAGAAGTACGGAAGTAAGACCGAATATTAAAGCCTTCTTATCAACGGTTTGTTCTGTAGATTGTGTATTGATTGATTTAAATTTACGCATTTAAAATTCTCACCTCTCGAAAGTATAGTTATGTTTCCTTGGCAACATAACTATCTTATCACTTTATTGTTTCCTTGTCAACAATAAAATAGGACTGTATCATACGCTGATGTTCCAGCGTTTTGATACAGCCCCTTTAGGCTACTTTTTGATACAACCCCATTATTCAAAATCATTTCGATTTGTTATATCTACACCTTGCTTCTTTATTTCTGCATCCAAATGCCTACTATACTTTTCCACGAAGCTAAGCATGATATCAAATTGTTCCTCGGTTACCTGCTCAAATACGGCTTTATCCCGCTCTTGAAACTCTTTGTGCAGTTCCTCATGGACTTTGTTAATTACTTTCCCTTGCTCAGTAAGCCTAAAATAGATTTCTTTCTTGTTATCCGGCTTCTGGTAGCTTTCGATAATGCCTTTTTTTATGAGCTTCTTAGTTATTTTACTTATGGCACCCCTAGTCATATAAAAGGACTCCGCAAGTTTTGTCACGTTGGAATCTACATTTCTTCCAATGTATTCGATGCAATGTACTTCAGAAGACTTATAACCCTTAAGACTGTCTTCCATCTTAAACTTATTAAGCGAAACCATCTTGTTTAATAAGTCCCTGAAACCCATTATGACCTGTTCTTCTTTGTTCATGGCCTGTCCTCCCACCCGTTGGTGTATTAACAATATTATATTAAACTTTTGTTTCTATTTCAACAATGTCATTGGTGATAAATTAGTATAATATTCATATTTATGTGTAATATTCCCATTATTAGTCGTGAGAACCATTATTGAATCGTCCCCTCACGGAACCGGACCTGAGGTTTTCCCTCATCCAGTTCTTCATAAATGACACTTACAGTTTACTAAGGTTTAATTTGTTCATTATTTCATATATATTAACACTTATTCTAGTTGGAATCAATAGATGTGTTTTGAAAATATTATTAAAACTTTCCAACGTTAGTTTACCTCTATTATATACAGTTCTGACAACATATTCACGCATTCTTTGTATTTCTCCACCATTATCTGTTATTCCATGATAATTGAAATCTCTCTTAACCTTTGATTCAACGATTTAATTAACCATTCTAAAATATTATAATTCTAATCTTCTTAATCATCAATATCCATATTTGCATGTCAAAACCATAGCTTATATGTGATTGAGTTTATTCAGAGCTGTTATTTTAATATTTAAAACCAAAAATGCAACCACAAATTTAAAAATAATACTATTATCACCAAAATGATTCCTGTCAATATTAAAGAAAAAATAACCGCTAGAATTGATGATAACCATTTGGCTAGCATTGGATGTTTATATTTTAATAAGTATAAAGGAAGCAGAATAAGGGAAACAACTGTAAAAACAATAAAAGGGTATAAGAATCCTTCAATAAATGAACCCATTTTCCATATAAAGTGATAAGTTAGCCCTCTTAACATACAGATTATTAATAGTAATATAATAAAATTTCTAATGCTGGAAAAATTAAATTTTTTAATATCAACAAAGAAAATATATTTCCACATATGATAAAATTGATCCTTTTCAAAATTTATCCATTCATTCAATATATCAGTAAATCTTAAACCGTTTTGTTCTTTTCCTTCAATCAGATTTAAATAATATGTACTATCTAATTCATCGATATTTAAAGATTCTTTTTCAATTTGTTCACAAACGTCAATTGCTCCGTTTAGTTCATCTATTTTTTCTTTTAGTTTAGATATATGACCTTCCAAAATTTCATGAAGCGATATCTTTTATCCAAAATAGCTTTAATTTCGGAGATAGTAATTCCAAGTTTCCGCAATATGATAATTTTCTTTAATCTGTCAATATCTTCCTCACTATAATCACGGTATTGATTTTCTTTTCGTTGCGGATTTAATAATCCCTCTTTTTCATAAAATCGAATATTTGCTCTTGGAATACCCAAATTATCAACTAAATCTTTAATTTCCATATAATCTAATCCTCCCTCACCAATTATATAGTATAAAGTAACTTTACAGTCAAGACCCAAAATAATTTTTTGTAAAATAATTGCATATTGTTTGCCTTTCTAAATTTTAAAATTAGCCCATATTAAAGCCGTAGCTATTCTCTGGAAATGGGTCAGTTTCATAAGACAACCTGTACTTTCCCCAGAGTATGATACAATTACGAAATATCCTTATTTTGCGTATAGAATAGACCCCCCTTAAAGAAAAATCCCCTCCAACTATGATGTTTGAGGGTATATATCGGATTGAACATTATTAATAAGATAGGTTAGTTCAAATTATTTAAAGTTTCCTTGATACACACATCTAGATCTAATGGAAAGTTCATATTTAAGACATCATAAGTTAACTTGCGTACAAAATATTCCTCAAATGCATTAAGTTTACCATTACCATCACCATTAAGATAATATGAACGGTCAATATCTGGATAGATAGAAGTATGTTTCAAAACATATTGATTATATTTTGGGATAAAATGATGAACAACTTGATGCAGATACTCATGAATAATAGATTCAATCCGAAAAGAACCTAAGATGAAGTATAAATCATTACCGTTTCTAAAATAATCGGATGAATAAGTGCACTTAATGGGATTTAGTATGATGATTAAATTTTTTACAGGAGAGTAGTAATGTTGCAAACAAATGTCTAAGACTTTTTGAATATTTTGAAGGTTACTTTCCCACAAATTATTTTGTTGACTTATCCATAATTCTTCCCATTCTAAATATGCTTTAAAATCATTACTTTCCGTAACTCTTTTCAATGCTGATGGGAAATCTCTTACCCACACCCAAAAATCCTCATTTCGTTCTCTATCGGCTATATTCATGGAACTCATAACACTTTTTTTATATGAATTAAAATCAAAAAAATTACATGATTTTTTACGCAAGTGGAATGTAGCTGTTTCTAAAGTAAAAGCTCGTGGCCAATATGGATACACTTCACAAGTATCTTGTCTAACGTTATAAAAAAAGGAAGTATCCAAATCGTATTTTTCCTTACGAAATTCTTCAATTTTTGCAATTAGATTAGGATCTTTTTCAAGGGAATAAAATTCGTAACCACTTTGAAGTAATGCATAATATATAGCTGATACTTCTGGTTTATTGATAATTTTTATACCTTTATCCATTTGCACTTTTCACTCCCAACTATTGAATCAATTTTATATCTTAAATTTGAGGGAATACATCAAAATAAATCATAAAATTATTGATTATTTCTGATAGTCAAATTAATTCTCCTTTAATAACTAATTAGAATTATTAATCCTCCTGCTTTTCAAATGCTTTAATTATCAAAATCATTTTAAATGCATTAAATCCGATATAATCTATACTTTTTGGTATGTATATACTCGTTTTTTATCATTATTATAAAAAAACATAATCTTGTTTCAAGCCGTATATAAATTCCAAAATAATTAAGTCTTGGGTTGTGCTGTGATAAGTTTGGAAAATAATGGAAATTGTATTATCTGATGATTATTAAGTTATTTTCTGTTAAATTAAATATTGAAATCAAAGGTACCTTGTTATGCTTTTGGTAATGTTTAAATTCCTCTTTACTTTTTATTTAATTTTTTTAGTTCGTCAACAATCATTGCACCAACAGTCGCGTTAATAGTAGCAATCATTGCTAGTCCATACAATACAACATCACCACTATCATAAGCCATTGCTGATGAAATGATACTGAAAAATATAATGAACACTGAAGTACCAATTACTGCATATTTTTTCATTTTTTCAACTCCTTTTAATAAATAAAAATCACGGGGATTTGAAGTAGCAATCTTAGTAGGACAAGAATTATCTAACTCATCAACTTGTGAAAATTTTATATTTACACATTAAAATTAACTAATTCATTGTCTTTATCTTCAAAAAAAGTAGATAATGGTAAAGATTCATCATAAATAAAAAGCTACCTGTTATCTATTACCACATGATCAATGAGAAAAATGGTTAAAAACCATTTAGTTAGGGGCATATGAGTTTCTTTAATTATTGTACCTACAGTTTCTGTAGACTGATATCGACATTGCCAACATTAATAAATGTTTAACTGTCTTTTTTAGTTATATAACCATTTTGTCATTTCAGATGAAAATTGTTTTTGAAATTGATAAAGAGTCATAGTATTATATTTTTCCATGACTAATTCCTCCAAACGCTTGTTCATTTAATTACAACGAACTTATGTTCTGATTTCAAGTGTTTCTGAGATGCTTTTTTTAATATTTCATTCTCTTCTTTAAAATTTCTAATGCCTGGAAAGGGTGCTTGAGGTGACTGTCAGTACTTCTTTACCCAATCCTGCATAGTAGTAGGCTTTACCACTAACTCTGCTGCTACCTTATTAACTGACTCTCCGGTTCTCTCTATTCTTTTTACTGCCTCTAACTTAAATTCTGTACTGTTGATTCATTTGTAATCATTCCCTTCACTTTTATTATAGCACGACTTCGTCGTGTCTAACAAAGCGGGTAAGGGTCATTTATATTCATTTTTAAATCTTCCATTAAGTACTATTTCATCAGTTAAGTATCCATCAAATAAACGAAAGAAACTGTAAAACGAATCTGGTTTAATATTTTCTCTTTTATTCAAATAATCTGAATTATCTTTATATAGAATTATTTGCTCAGCTTGTATTTTCTTGTATTTATCCGCAATTTTATCAGTAAAATTACTAATATATTTTGTATAAATTTTTAATGCCAATTCATGATTGTCAGTATACTCAAAATAATAAGCTACTCTAATAGCAAAATTCTTAAATATTTCAGTTTTCCACCATTTTTCAAATAGTTCGCTTTTCTCCCAAAACTGATTAACATAACTATTCACTTGATCTGGTAATAACTTATTATCAATTAGAAATTAATTAATAAAACCTGTTGTAATTACTAATGCATCCAAATCAATTATGTTTTCCTTGATTTTCCTTTCAAAACAGTTTAATAGCTTTTCTCTTAAATAAGTATTATTTTTTCTAATTTCATGATAATTCATTGAAAGCTTAGAGTAATTATATATTAAAGATGTTACAATATCATCATTTTTTAAAAAGTACCTATATGCAAAAAAATCACCAAGTACATTTTCAGTCTTTGTAAAACATCCATATACAATAATAAAATTAACAAATATTAAAAAGCTTCCTAATATCCCCAGCGTTTCATTGTTAAACAAAGTATAGCCTAAGGTCATTAAAATTATTCCAATAATAATTAGCACTATACTTGCTATAGTAGCGGCTAACATTGAATATGCAAAGGCCTTCTTAATTTTTATAAAATCACTATCATCCTTTAATACTATTAAATTAGGAATTGCAGCTCCCCTTTAGCTCCACAATTTGTGCAGACAAAGGTGTTTAAATCAAGATGTTCAATATAAATTTCATAAGATTCTTTACGGCTTTTCTTGCAGTATCAGTTCCCATTATGAATGCTGTAATACTCCTTTAAATAAACTACTACTCTTTATTTTTTGTGTATTTTATTAAAGAAAATGTTGTTAAGGTTATTCCTCCAGTGATTGCAACAATTACAGCAACTATAGCAAAATTTCTGCATAAAAACTCACCAAATCTACTATTTGAACTCATAGAAAAACCATAAATTATCCCAAAAATAGCACTAGTTATTATGATATAAATGAGTGCTTTTTGGTCTATAAAATTCTTTGTTTTTTTCATAATATTACCTCTTATCCTAAACTTAAAGTATTAATATTGTACTTTAATTTATTGACTTGGTCAATTATATATGTAAATATTTTCTAATTGTATATCAAATAAATCTATAGGGGGGGCGTTTTGCCTTAAAATCACTATACAATTACGCATTAATGATTTTTAATTGCACAAATGTTTATTTTCACGTAAAGGTTAGACCCCCCTAATAAAAAAGTCCCCCATACACAACTGTATGAGGAAACATATTTTAACCTTTAAATAGAATATTATATTTAAAAAACCACTTATACAAGTTACTTTCGTACTAGCAACACGACACACTCGACATGTGTATAAATAAAACCATAGATAATGAACTAACTCATGTAATGAAGAACCCAGCGAGCCTTCATCACTATTCATATAAAATACATCAAATACATGCTGCTCTAAATATCTAGGACTAATAGGATTCAATGTTATATTACATACTAGATCATTAAAAACCACATTAGTATCAAATTCAAATATTGTAGAGAAACGCTCATTAATTAGCTTTTCGTAGCGATCCCAATTCTTTTGATATGAAATAACTTTACTTTGTATTTCTTTCGATTTTAATTTATACAATTTAATAATGGTCTTTTTAAAATCATCGACAATATGTTTATTTTCTTGACTCTTATCAAATAATCCTGTAAATTTAATTAATTCAGGAAAGAAATGAAAGATTGGTTAACTCCAAAAATCATCTAGTTTTATAAACTCTGAAATGGATTCCATGGAATATATATCCTGGGTCTCTATATATAAGCCTCATATTATTCCCCTCCTTTAATATTGATTTATCAATATTTTCTCTTATATTATATATTGTTTTTTTCAACACCTAATGATGTTAGATTGTAATATAATATCTTGCAGACCTTCAGATATTATTCGATTATTAAATATGAAATTACTGCTAAATACCTACATGTCTTGGCTTTTTTTCATCATTTTATTATCCCCAATTCTCCTGCCTTTTTAACAGCAGAACCAAGTAACCATTATTCAATGCATCTATGAATTTATCTTCAAAAGTTATACTTTCAACTAAGTATAGCAGAAGAGAAGCAATTACATCTAAATTCTGTGTACCAACATCAATATCAAAAATCTTTTCAAGATCAATTTGATTATTATGTAAAACACCGATCCATTTATAATCATATTGAAACTCATCCGCAATACTCCTGCATAAATCATCACATTCATAAGATACAATAAGCTTTTTACCATCTTCTTCATCACCATATTCATAGCATTCTTCAGCATACGGAATACCATAATACATATACTGATGACCATGATCTTCTAAACTCGAAATGTGTTTTACTATTTCACTATATTTATTTATCATATAGCCCTACCTTTCTTCTTTAAAGTCCTTACATAAAAAATATGAATTATTCTATGTATGTAAGCATTAAAGTTAAACATTCCTCGTGTGAACGTTCAATGGTATATCATCTCCACCTAGCATATACGATTCAAATGTTTTTTTATAAACTACTTTAATCCCATTACAATAATGATAACAAATCCCTAAATTATATTGTGCTCCATATGTCTTTGGTCAGACGCTTTTTGTAAAAACTCAGCTGCAATTATGCATATGCATCACCAAGAGAGACTTCATCTTTAATAAATTTTAATAAACTTTCGTTAATTTTTCCTCCCATTAATTTAATACTTATTTTATAGGTATATCATTTACTTTTGCCGATTTCAATTTATTCATTTCTCTATTATTTTTTGTTTATTCAAATGTGTAATATGATACAAATTCAAAAAAAGGGCGTTTTGATATATTATCCACACTTTTACGCAGAATAGGATAAAATTACGCAAATATCCTTACTTTTGCGTAGCGAATAGACCCCCTTAAAGAAAAAATCCCTAAATCGTTAAAATGAACATGAATTTATTTTATTTTATAAAAATTACTTTATTATATCAAATCATTTCCTTATTAGCAATACGACACTTTCAACATGTGTTTGGGATACCGTAAGCCTAGTATTACGCGTTAAGTTTAATACACGTTATTGTGCGACCCTCTTAAATCGTAGGGAGGGCGTTTTTTCAGGTGTTTGAAACTTTGCGCAATTAAGAAATAATATCTTGCTACAAACGATATGCGATGAGTGCACCATATTGCTCGAAAAACGGGTGTTGTGTGTACTCAAATGGCATAAAAACAGCCATTTTATGTTTACACTCACAAGCAACAAAAAAACTAAAGAAACATATTTTTGCTTTAAAAAATCATTTTTTATAATTATCTACCCTTATAGTAAAAATAACTTTGTGCTGCCTGCTCATCATCAAATTCCTTGATATGAATAGCTGCGTCCTCATAAAGTTCATCAAGCGTTTTATTTCTATTTCTAGGGCTTTAATAATTGACTCAATTCTATACCAGCCAATTAGATCGCTTACATATGAGTCTTTTGATTTATAATGTTTATAAAATGATGTCAGACTATAACTCTCGATGCCTAAGATAGATGCGACAACCCATGCATCCATTTTGCTTTTAGTATGCAAAAATTTATCTTTTAATAAGTTGTAATAATTTTCTCTGAAATATTTCATCACTAATGCTATTTTGTCATTAGCGATTTTCCTTCTTTCTTGTTTTGAGAGCTTTATTTCGCTCATCTTTCTTTCTGCATTCGTCACAAAGAATTGTTTCATCATGTGATGTTTGTCCCCAATCATTAGATCCATCCCTAACTGAAATCAATCCCTTTCCACAAGGACATGGTTTTGTATACTCGTTATATTCCCAACTCATATTCTTGCCTCCAAACAATTATGAAATATATAATTAACTATCCTTTATATCAAAGTTTTATTTGATATTTTAAATAAATTATTCCTCAACTATTCTCCGCTCGTGTGTTTAGACCTCAGTATTGCTAGTTTTACGCGAAACTAGTGTTAAGGGGAGGTGTTTTGTAAAGAGAATGAACTTTTACGCAATATAGTATAAGTAAGAAAACGGTGAGTTCTTTATTGCCTCTAGAGGAACTATACTATTTTCTGAAATTGATTTGCTATATCTACCGCTGTTTGCCTGTAATCCCATGTGCCATCCACGCATATGACAGAACAATTAAGCGTTTCTGCCCATTTATCAATATTTGATAAATTGCGTAAGCGAGCGAAATTAACAAATTTCAAGTGTTGTTCATGCATATCTCCGCCTTTAAGGATGCGTTCCCCATGTTTTTCATATGCTCGTTTTTCTATGCGTTCCATGCGAATTTCAATCGGTGCTGACATAAATACTGCAAGATCATACATTGAAGATATTTCCTCGCCAAAATCTCCAGTTACGGCAGAAAGGACAAATGAATTATATTTTTTTATATCAGCAAGCATTAAATTCAAACAATCCTCGCGAGATCGCTCTATGGTATATGGAATATTTGATTTTTCAAAATGATAATCCTCAATATCCATATACTTAAAATTCAAAACACGAGCCAACTCTCGTCCTAGAGTAGACTTTCCGCTACCATTTGCTCCAAAGATAATTATTCCTCTTTGCATTTTTTTCCTCCTATTATACACACAATATTCACTAACTAAAACAGTATTTTAGACAGAATAAATTTAAAAGTATAATTATTTTAACCTCAAATTTGATCTCTGAAGTGATATAACTTTTTTCACCTAATTATTGCATTCCTAAAATATTAGTATAGTAGTTTAAGGGTAAATATATTTGGAATTATTACAGGAAATCTTTCCTTTATTTTATCATTAAATATTAATATCATCAATAGGATCTAATCCTATGTATTTAACGTGGTTTTCCAGCACGACGTTTCATAGGTCCTATTATTCTCTTTACTTTGACAATGCCTTTGAATATTTGCTTAAAACATATACATCCAATCTGCTCTGCCGCAAGACTATGTCATATCAAATTCATTTCTTGAATCCTTATTTCGTGAAAACTATGGGGGGTCGTTTTGCCTTAAAATCACTATACTATTAAGCAGAAACCTTTTTTAATTGCGTAATTGTATATTTTCGCATAAAAGTTGGACCCCCCTATAAAAAATTCGCAAAGGTCAGGCTCATACGAATAGTGTGGTTGATGAAATTAAGTTGATTAATCAGCTTTTCTCTGTTAAATAAAATAATTTAATCAAAGTACCTTTGTATATTTTTATGATATGTTCACTTTTATTGTTTCTTTTGCATAGAAGCATATAAAACACCAAAAATGAATTTTGGTGTTTTAAAGTCTTTAACTTAAGTTTTATTGAGACTAAAAGTATTGTCAATACAGATACAATCGCCATAGCAATAATCAAAACATAAATTGAAATATCAGGTAATAGGTTCTCAAGTAATATTCCGCTTAATAGTGTTACAATAAACGTTATACCTGCTAAAATATAAATTCTTTTCATCTTAATTTTTCCTACATTGTGTAATTAATATTAAAAGATGGAACCCACCAACCTTTTGCAATGGTATAAACCACTGTAGCTGAGTTTTGTCCATTCTTAATAACATCGCCTATAGCATTCGCGACCATTGCCCCAATAATACATAATTTTAAATATTGAGTAGCTCTCATTTTACCTCCGTAATTCATGACTAATACAAGGTCGAATTTTAATGATGACGTTGCGATGAACTTCGAGACATAAAATTTATTCATTCTTTACATCTAATATTAGATTTATTAAAAGTAGAATTATGTAAGCATATTACCCTGTCAAAAGAAGCATTTAACGCTATTTTTGACTCATTTATGCTTAATTTACCTAAATATATAAAGAGTAGTTTAGGAATTTATTACTGCGAAAGTTGAGTAATATCATATAAAGGGCTTTTTTTCCATATATAGGAGTAAAAAACAGCTATTTTATCATCACCCAATAGGTGAAAATAGAATACCTGTTTTTTCTTTTTATATCGTTAATAATCATTGCTATTTTTATCTGCATGAATAATTCAGGATTACTGTAACAAAGCTTATTAAAAATAGTAGAATATTTATCCTTTAAAGATTTTTTTTATTTCTAAATGAAACGGGGTAAGAGAAATCGAAATGATAATAATTGTAATTAATTCGATAATCCCATCCTTATTAAATTGATTACCTCCATATGTAGTCAATAAAATCATTGATATCGCTATACCAGCCAATAAAAGCATGTTTTCCAAAGCAATTAATCTTTGATTCAACTGCGGTCTTTTTAGTATGTATACATTAATAAGACTAAAACTAATATAACTAACAGCTACAGCTATATCATTGTAGTTAAATATTAAAAAATAAATAATTCCAACTATGAAGATGAACATAAACGTTAATGGAAAGATAAATAATTTTCTTTCTACAAGACTATTTAATTTCTTACTAAATTCATCAGAAGATCTTTCGATGTCAGTTTGTGTGATTTGTTGGAAATGTCTAATGAAGGTAAATTTTATGTATACTTCTATATTAATTGCAACAAAAATAATGAAAAATATTATAATGATAGGCCAGTTGACAAAATTTGATATCATAAAACTAATAAATACGATTATTTTTAAGAAAAAATCAAGATGTTGTAATTTCCTTTTGCTCAAAAAATATATCTCATATCTTGGATGGTAAATAATTGCAGCTACTAACAAAGATGAGATTATGCAAGAAAACATGATTGCCCCACCTATGCCAATATTATTATAATATTTTACAAAAAGTATATATAACAGTACAGAAACATAAAATATTACTGATGAAAACAACCACGTTTTTTTCATAATCTACTCCTTTTACTTAACTGTTAATTTTAACCCGTACCAGGCTAGGCCAATATCCAGTCCTTTCCCTCTAAGAAAGACATCAGCAATTTTTACGCCTAAATGCAAAACATTTGCCAGTACATAAGCTGTTAAAGGACCAATAATCGGAATTGCATATAAAAAGGAAAACATACTACCAAAAGCTAATCCTAATTGAACATATCCTGCCTGTCCTGCTGTAGTAAGTGCAGCCCCACCAGCAAAAGAAACTAATGTAATTATAGCACTATTTGCTATATAATAACCACCATTAACATCATACATCTCATCTTCATTCATGACTAACCATGAATTATCTAATGCTAAACTATACATATATATCACCCCTTATTCTACCACATATTTAAATTATTTCCATTATTAATTAAGCTATTAGTGACGTCTTTCTAATTTTTTAATTAATAACTTACCCTCTCTCCCCTGACATTGTGGTTCTTACCCTCTCCAAATAAAATTTCTTTACTCGATTCCTACATGTACTTCAATGCTTATTTCGTTTTTTTTCTTCATCTTTTTCTCATTTTTCATATTATTTACTATTTGATTTACCGCAGTTATAGGTTTTAAATTCTTTTTTTGAATATATTGCTGTACTTCTTTAGTTGCCATATTCGCATTTTGTGGATGTCCTCTATAACTTGTACTCACTGTTTTTTCTAATTTATATTCTGGAACATATCTGTATATATTGTTACCTTTGATTGGCTGATTTGCTTCTACCATAAATTCCATATCTATCTTTTGAATACCTGTTTCAAAACTTAATCCTTGTGTGATGGTTAATACTCTTGTTGTTTTTGCTCCAAATGAAGACACATATTCATTCATCTTAGCGATTATGGTATCTATTTCGTGATTGAAGATAAGGCAGCGATAACGGATGATGTGACTTAAAGTTAAACTTGTGTTTTCCCTAACAAAATCCATATCAATTAAACACCCATAAATTTAATTTTTCTATCATCCAGAATAAGTATTTTTGTTCTCCTGTTATCATTCTTGTACTAACTACCATTCCTATATTTAAATCTTTCTCATCTGTTTTACTTTTTAATGATGGTGTTAATAACTCAGCTTCCACTATATAAAAGCTTTGTCCTGATTGTTGATTTATCGTTGCGTCAGTTGCGATTGTTTTAATAATTGCTTTACCAAAGCCATATTCCCTATTCGATAAAGCTGCTACATCCACTCTTATGACTTGTCCAACTTTAATTTTCGCTATATCCTGATTTGTTATATAAATCTGGATTTTTTTATGTTCATCATCTGAATTAATTCTCACTGCTTCATAGCCAGCTTGTAGTGTATCTCCAACACCAATTGGCACCGGATAATGAATGATTCCATCGATATCCGCGTATAACTGATAATTTTTTATTTGTAATTCTACGCTTTTTTTATCTGCCTCATATTGATTTTTAGTATTAGCTAGCTGTTTTATTTGATTATAAATTGTAATTAATTTTTGTGCTTTAACTTGTTCTTTTTCATCACTTGTAGTTGCTAAATCATATTGTAATTTAAAACTTTCGTAATCATAATAACTTTCTAATTCATCTTGATTAAATTTATCAAATAAATTGACCATTTGATTGACTGAATCTTCATATTTTATATAAATATTTGATTGTTCATCATACATATCGATTATACTCTGATCGTATGCTAGTTTTTCATCTAAATCATGATGGGCCAGTTCTATGATTAACTCGCCTTTTTTTACAAGATCGCCTTCCTTAAAATTAATTGTTTCTATTTGACCACTTACTAGTGGTGTGATACTTTGTTTTTCACTTGCGATAATCATCCCTTGAGATTGTACAACGATTTCTTTATTCGCTAAATAAGACCATGTTAATAAACTAATTACCATAATGATAATAAAGTATAAAAAATACAACATAAATCGGGGTGGTCTTTGTTCAATTATTTCTCTAGCGTCTGTTAATTCTTTAAATTCTATTGTTAGTCCCTTCATCTTAATTCCCCCTAACCTTATTATCGATTTCAGGAAATTGTGTCTTCCATAAATCATAATAATAACCCTGTTTATCCATTAGTTCTTTATGAGATCCAGTCTCAATAATTTTCCCACCTACCATTACGATAACTTTATCCGAGTTTCTAATTGTTGATAAACGGTGAGCGATAATAATCATGGTCATTTCTTTATATTTATTCATTAATACTTTCGTAATAACTTCCTCAGTTTTAGCATCTAAATTACTTGTTGCTTCATCTAAAATTAAAATATCTGGTTTTTGCAATGGCGATCCTTTGTCTTTCTCCACCACTTAAATTCGCTCCACCTTCTTCTAATTTAGATAAATAACGTTTAGGTAACCTTTCCACAAAATCATTTATTTTCAATTCTTTACAAAGTGTAAGCATTTCTTCAACATCTTTATGTTCATGACCTAATAAGAGATTATTTTCAACCGTATCACTAAATAAAAAGATATTTTGAGGGATGTAAGCTACCTTATCTCTTAATTGATGTTTATTGATATCCTTGATATTCATCCCATCCATGATGATATTGCCTTGTTCTGGTTCATAGAAATTTAATAGTAATTTCGCAAATGTCGTTTTACCACTACCACTTTCCCCAACTATTGCGACCTTCTCACCAGGTTTTATATCCAATGAAATACCTTCTAATACTAATCGTCTAGTTCCATATCTAAAATTAACATTTTCTAATTTGATTTCTCCTGTTAACTGTTTTGGTTGAAATTTATTTTCTTCATTAATTAGATTTGTTGCTTCTACTTCATCGTTAGTTGCAAATAATAAGGATTAAGCATTTCTGCTTAATCCTAGTAAGAACTTAATTGATTAGTTTATTAGGTAATTTCTCGCCATCCTAAGTTGACAAAAAGTCAAATTGTTTAAGATACTATAAAGCTAGTTCAACAAACTTAATGTGGTCACACTCAAAAGGTGATTATTACCCCTTTTCGTTTACTTCAGTTTTATTTTCTAATACATTAGTAAACCATAACATGAAAGATCCATGTACTGAAGCAGCAAACAAAAAGATATCAATAAAGAAAATGATTTGGAAGTCAATAAAGACTAGTTTAGCAATAAAATTTCCAAGAAATATTATTGCTATAAACCCATATATTTTACTACCTGACCGTTTATCTATATTTTTTTTCATCAACTTATAAAAAAGGATAGATAATGGAACAAGCAATATTATAGAACCAAGTACAGTAAATGTTTGCAAAAAGTCATTGTGATCGTATATCATATAACTTAATTCCTTTCTAGAAACAAATTCTACCATTATAATTACCATCCGCATAATCTAATGCGTTAGCGATTAGTGAACCTAAGGAATTAATCTTTGAAATTAGACCAATAGCAAACATTATTCCACCATACAAACTTGATGCCATTGAATAACCTGCTGCAAGAACAAATTTTGCTATGCTAGTTCTAATGTATGTTCTTCCAGCTTTAAATAACTTTATTGCTCTAAATAAGGACACACCTGCAGCACCAATACCTGCAGCAAAAATTGCCCCATCTATTACAACACCAGTCCAATACGTTGATATTCCATTATCCCAAAACCATCCACCATTCACATCATACATCTCTTCTTCATTCATGACCAACCATGAATTGTCTAAAGCCATACTAAACATATTTTTCATCTCCATTCTACCACATATTTAAATTATTTCCAATACTAATTAAATTATTAGTGACGTCTTTCTAACTTTCTAATTAATAATTTACCCTCTCAACCCTGACAAAGTGGTCCTTGCCCTCTCCAAATAAAAATTCTTTACTCGATCCCTACATGAACTTCAATGCTTATTTCGTTTTTTTTCTTCATCTTTTTCTCGTTTTTCATGTTATTTATTACTTGATTTACCGCAGTTATAGGTTTTAAATTCTTTTTTTGAATATACTGCTGTACTTCTTTTGTGGCCATATTCGCATTTTGTGGATGTCCTTTATAGCTTGTACTCACTGTTTTTTCTAACTTATATTCAGGAATATACCGATAAATATTGTTACCTTTAATCGGTTGATTTGCTTCTACCATAAATTCCATGTCTATTTTTTGAGCACCTGTTTCAAAGCTTCAATCCTTGTGTGATGGTTAATACTCTTGTTGTTTTTGCTCCAAATGAAGACACATATTCATTCATCTTAGCGATTATGGTATCTATTTCATGACTAAAAATAATGGAACGATAACGGATGATGTGATTTAAAGTCAAACTTGTATTTTCCTTAACAAAATCCATATTAATTAAACACCCACAAATTTAGTTTTTCTATCAGCCAGAATAAGTATTTTTGTTCTCCTGTTATCATTCTTGTATTGACTACCATTCCTATATTTAAATCTTTCTCATCTGTTTTACTTTTTAATGATGGTGTTAATAACTCAGCTTCTACAATATAAAAGCTTTGTCCTGATTGTTGATTGACTGTTGCGTCAGTTGCGATTGTTTTAATAATTGCTTTACCAAAGCCATATTCCCTATTAGATAAAGCTGTAACATCTACTCTTATGGCTTGTCCAACTTTAATTTTCGCTATATCCTGATTTGTTATATAAATCTGGATTTTTTTATTTTCATCATCAGAATTAATTCTTACTGCTTCATATCCAGCTTGTAGCGTATCACCAACACCAATTGGCACCGGATAATGAATGATTCCATCGATATCTGCGTATAACTGATAATTTTTTATTTGTAATGTTATGCTTTTTTTATCGGCTTATATTGATTTTTAGTATTAGCTAGCTGTTTTATTTGATTATAAATCGTTATTAGTTTTTGTGCTTTTACTTGTTCTTTTTCATCACTTGTAGTTGCTAAATCATATTGTAATTTAAAACTTTCGTAATCATAATAACTTTCTAATTCATCCTGATTATTTTTATCAAATAAATTCACCATTTGATTGACTGAATCTTCATATTTTAAATAAATATTTGATTGTTCATCATACATATCGATTATACTTTGATCGTATGCGAGTTTTTCATCTAAATCATGATGAGCAAGTTCTATGATTAAATCGCCTTTTTTTACAAGATCACCTTCCTCATAATTAATTGTCTCAATTTGACCACTGACAAGTGGCGTTATACTTTGTTTTTCACTGGCGATAATCATCCCTTGAGATTGTACAACGATTTCTTTATTCGCTAAATACGACCATGTTAATAAACTAATCACCATAATGATAATAAAGTATAAAAAATATAACATAAATCGGGGTGGTCTTTGTTCAATTATTTCTCTTGCGTCTGTTAATTCTTTAAATTCTATTGTTAGTCCCTTCATCTTAATTCCCCCTAACCATATTATCGATTTCAGGAAATTGTGTCTTCCATAAATCATAATAATAACCCTGTTTATCCATTAGTTCTTTATGAGATCCAATTTCAATAATTTTCCCGCCTACCATCACGATGACTTTATCAGAATTTCTAATCGTTGATAAACGGTGAGCGATAATAATCATTGTCATATCTTTATATTTATTCATCAATACTTTCGTAATAACTTCCTCAGTTTTAGCGTCTAAATTACTTGTTGCTTCATCTAAAATCAAAATATCTGGTTTCTTTAATAGAGCTCTTGCAATGGCGATTCTTTGTCTTTCTCCACCACTTAAATTCGCTCCACCTTCTTCTAACTTAGATAAATATCGTTTAGGTAATCTTTCCACAAAATCATTTATTTTCAATTCTTTACAAACTGTAAGCATTTCTTCAACATCTTTATGTTCATGACCTAATAAGAGATTATTTTCAACCGTATCACTAAATAGAAAGATATTTTGGGGGATATAAGCAATTTTATCTCTTAATTGATGTTTATTGATATCCTTTAAATTCATCCCATCCATGATGATATTGCCTTGTTCTGGTTCATAGAAATTTAATAGTAATTTCGCAAATGTCGTTTTCCCACTGCCACTTTCTCCAACAATTGCGACCTTCTCACCAGGTTTTATATCCAATGAAATACCTTCTAATACTAATCGTCTAGTTCCATATCTAAAATTAACATTTTCTAATTTGATTTCTCCTGTTAACTGTTTTGGTTGAAATTTATGTTCTTCATCTTCATCATCTTCTATTTCTAAATCAATAAATTCACTTAAACGATCCGCTGCGACCATCGCTTGTTGAAGACCACTTTGTAAATTAATCAAATTAGTTAATGGATTTAAAAAGTATGCTAGTAATGCATTAAAGGTTAATAATTGACCTAGAGTCATCTTACCTTTAATTACGAAATAGGCACCCACCCATAATAAGACTAATCCTCCAACAGAACTAATAAATCCTTTTAATGATCCTTGAACATTTCCTAAAATGCCACCTTTTTTACCAATCAATAAACTTTTAACATATTTTTTCTCAGTTTCATGTTGGACATTGTCTTCGGCATTAAATGCCTTAACTGTTTCAACACCTTGAATACTTTCAACTAAATAGGAACTAACTCTAGCCCCTTGCTCCATCGTCTCTCGATTTATCTTTTTAAACGGTTTATAAAATGACCAGGTTAATATTCCATATAAAACGGCGATAATAAATGTGATCATAAATAATGTTGGATTAATTAAATAAAGAATCGCTCCTCCAATAAACACCATAAGCGTATCCATCATAATAGTCAGTGTCGCTCCACTAACAGCCTCTTTTATATGACCAGCATCTTGGAAACGACTTAGAATATCTCCAATTTGTCTAGTTGAAAAGAAACGCATAGGTAATTTAACAACATGTTTATAATATCCCATCATAAGGGGAATATCTAATTTCATACTTAAGTAAATCATCAAATGACTTCTAAATGCTCCTAATAAGATTTGAAATAAATATAATCCTAGAAATAATAATGAGATTAAATTCAATGTTTTTACAAGGCCATAGGGAATGATCTCATCCATTAAGAATTTAAAGTAAAAAGATGCCGCAATTCCCATGATGGTTAATACTAACGACATTAAATAGACATTTAATAATAAATACTTTTGTGGAAGTAACATTTTAAAGAATCGAAGAAATGTGCCTTTCGTTTCATTTTTCTTCTCAAATTGGTAAGTTGGTACGAGTATGATGAGAACCCCGGTCCACATTCCCGCAAATTCATCAAATTTTAGTTTTCTAATTCCTTTAGCTGGGTCTGCGATAATGACTTTTTTCTTAGTAATTTTATATACCACCACGTAATGTTGGACATTATCTTCTGTAATCACATTCGCAATTGCTGGTTTAGGAAATTCAGTTAATAAGTTTTCTCTTGTCCCTTTAATTGCTTTTGCGGTAAACCCTAATTGTTCAGCTGCTTTTACCAATCCATAAGCATTCGTACCAAACATATCGGTACCCGCAATATCTCTTATTTTACTTATTTGTAATTTTAATCCATAAGTTTTACTAATGGTACTTAAACATGCAGCACCACAATCTTTCATATCGTGTTGTTTCACGCAAATATACTTTTTTCTAAACATTTTTACCTCCCCAATACATTTTCCATTTGATAGTTACATAATTTCTCATATTATCTCATATTTCTATGAGCTATATTGTCACAATATGTCATATCGAAATTAAATCCATCTTTCTTCTAAAATAGAAAAACGGCCCAGAAGCTATTAACCTCTAGACCATTATACATTTTTATTCAATTTTACACTCAACATCTGATCCATCCAGCAAGCTCACCACTATCTTAGTTGAATCAACCACTGTTAACTTTTCCACAGTTTTATAGAAAAGTGCTGGATCAAACTCTGTTATACATTCAGCTTCTTTAAAGTGGTTTATGAACCTTTTGGCTGTGACCCGTTTCCAGTCATCTTCATCAGTCATCACCGAGGTCCACTTTTCTATAAAAGCTTCTTTGTTTTCAACCACTGTGTTGTAGGTGTTAATAACTGCTTCGTATAAAACATCACCTTTTACATGCGTGTTGTCGCAACCTACAACCCCTTTCACGCGGTATTTTTCACTACACTGCCAAACATACCATTTTGTTTTGGCGCTGCTGTTGGACCACAGTTTGCGCCAGTAAGCCTTGCCACAATGCCCGCAAATAACTCGACCTGACAATGGTCGTTTATCGTTGGCATGATCCATCTTATCCAAGCCATGCTTATCTGCATACTCTCGGCGTCTTATCATTTCCATTTGAACTGCTTCCCAGGTTTCCCTATCGATAATGGCTGGGTGGCTGTTTTCCACATAGTACTGTGGTACATCACCATCATTTACCGCACGTTTCTTACTTAGAAAATCAACTGTGTAAGTTTTTTGAAGTAGGGCATCGCCCTTGTATTTCTCGTTTGTTAGAATCCGTTTAATGTGACTGTAATTCCATTTGAATGTACCATCCCATTTAGGAATCTTTTCTTCTTCAAATTGTGCCGCTATTCGCTTGAACCCATAGCCATCCAAGTAATCTTGGTAAATGCGTCTGACAAGTTTAGCTTGCTCTTTATTTATAATGAGGTTGCCATCTTCATCTTTATCATATCCTAAAAATTTAGTATGGTTCACATGAAGCTTGCCTTGTTCAAAGCGTCTTCTAATTCCCCATTGTGAGTTCTCGGAGATGGATCGGCTTTCATCTTGGGCCAGTGAGCTTAGGATACTGAGCAAAACCTCGCCTTTTGAATCGAGTGTGTTGATGTTCTCTTTTTCAAAGAGGATTCCAATCCCTAATTCTTTTAATTGTCTAACGTAGTTCAAGCAGTCTAGTGTATTTCGCGCAAATCGTGAAATAGACTTTGTGATGATCATGTCAATTTTACCTTTTTTACAATCCCCTATCATCTTTAAGAATTGTTCACGCTTCTTTGTATTGGTTCCAGAAATTCCTTCATCCGCATAAATATTAGCCATGTCGTAATCAGGATGCCCATTAATGAAGTTGGTGTAATAACTAACTTGAGCCTCATAACTTGATAACTGTTCTGCTTGATCCGTTGACACTCGGCAGTACGCTGCCATCCTTTTCCGCTTTGGTTCCAAATCTTGTGCTTGGTTCATCCGGTTTACTCTTGCTGGTATAACGGTAATGTTTCTTTCCATCTTTTATCTCCTCCTTGATTATTGTTTCACCTTTTATGGTGACTCTATTTAATACATCTTCATTTATACTTAATCCCGAACAATGCTCCGCTCCTTCTTTAATGTAGGTACTGCATTGCCAGACAACTTTTCTTGATGGCAACTTGCCATTCCAAATTCTACGTTTGAGTTTTGCACCACATTTGCCGCAATAGAGTATGCCGCTGTAGGGATACCTTTTTTTATATTTGTCGCTTTTAATGACGTTTTTCTTTTGCCGGTTCTCTTCCATAATGTCTTGAACCCTGTTCCATTCATCAACCGTCACGATTGGCTCATGGTGGTCTTTGATGTAATATTGCTCGACCTTTCCTTTGTTTATAATGGTACCTGGTGATAAGTGGTTAGGTGTATAAGTCTTTTGACAAAGGACATCACCTTTGTATTTCTCATTCTTTAGAATGTGGTTAATGCTGCTGGGTTGCCATTTCTCTTTTCCGGTTAGGGTTTTGATTCCCTCACTTGTGAGAAGCTTTGCTATCTTAGTTGTGCTAGTACCACCTAAATATAAATTGAAGATGCTTCTAACAATATCCGCCTCCACTACGTTTATAACTAGCGCGCCATTCTCTAATTTATCGTAACCTAGAAACCTTTTTGTGTTTAACATGATCTTCCCTTGTTTGAAGTCATTTCTAATACGCCACTTCACATTGTCGCTGATGTTCTTACTTTCTTCTTGGGCAAATGAGGCGAGAACTGTGAGCATTAACTCGCCATCACCTGATAAGGTTGATATGTTTTCTTTTTCAAATTTAACTTCTACACCGATGTCCTTTAACTCTCTGACAACTTCTAACATCACTGTTGTATTTCGCGCAAAGCGTGATATTGACTTGGTAATAATTAAATCGATTTTACCCGCCTTTGCAAGTTCAATCATCCTTTTAAACTCTGGTCGTTTATCTGTTGTTCCTGAAATCCCAAAATCAGCGAACACACCAACAAATGTGTATTCTGGATTAGCATTAATGAGTGCTTCATAATAAGTGATTTGGTTCTCTAATGATTCGCCTTGCTTCACGTTCTCTGTTGACACCCGAGCATAAGCACACACTTGCTTTTTATGATGTTCATACTTGTCTCTTGGTTGAATAATATTAACCTTCATAAATGACCTCCTTTCTATCAATTCCGTACTTACATATATCACTCTAAACTCATACATTAGCAAGGAATACCGACATAAATTAAAAAAGAGCCAATGTGACATCCACACTAGCTCCTTATCCTTACGGCTTTTTCTTTGTTTTATCGATACCATTTAATTGGGCTAAGACATCCTTTAAGTTTCTGCGGGATTGGGAGACCAATTATACTGGTATTTTCAATAATACTAATTCCTTCATTTGATAGATAAAAAAAGATGACCGCACTGCGTATTGCACTACCGTCACCAATAATCCGACTATCAATTATATTTGCCACTGCAACAAGTGTGAATATCACTATCTTTTTAAAAATCCCTCTAGCTCCAACTTCACTTGAAAGCTTCTTCTCTAAAATGGCACACATTAACCCTGTGATATAATCGACTACTACAAAGGCAATTAACGCATATAACAAGCCATCAAGTCCTCCCAATATCCATCCAAGCCAACCACCCAATGCTGCAATCGCTGTTTGAATCGTTAAAATTATTTCTTTTATTTTCATTCTTCTTCCTCACTTTCTATTTTATTTATAAGAAGCATAATAGACATAACCATTTCCTTTCACATAAAAGCCATCACCTGGAATATAAATGGCTCCATCAAATAATTCACTATAGGCTGTTGTAAAACCAGTTTTGAGATACACCTTCCCAATTTAGGCCATCCTTTGATACATAAAGCATGCCATCGGTAAATAAGGCATAACGTCCCCACTCCTCAACCCATATCACATTTTGTGGGTTGGGGATTTTATTATCAGCTAGATCACCGACATGGGTTAGGTTTGATTCATAAATTTGTGTTGCACTATCATTTAATGTACATAACGTTACTTGATAAACACCATTAATATATCGCCATTTCATCACAAACAGTTTCCCATGAATGGATCTTATATAACTATACTTCGTTTCATTTAAATCTTCATAAATTGTGGTAGTCCATGTATCTGGAATGGATGTGTAACAACTGGCGATCGATTTCTCACTATCGATAATTCCGATAAACGTTCCTTTATGACAGGTTAAGTATTTAAAGATAGGAACAGAACTTCCATCTGCCCCGACTAATGGCCATGCAGTTCTGTCTTGTAGTGAATCAAAGCTATAATATAGCGGTGTCTTATAATACCACCAACTGATAATTCCCAGATTACGATTAGAATCATAAGCACCAGCCACCATCGTATTGTAAGCATCAGCACAATAACCGGAATTGTACCACGTGATTCCATCAAATGATGAGATAATATTAGCCATTCCTACAATCCTTGCAAGAAAGACTCCATCCCCAGCCCATAAGATTTCAGGTTCTCCATAACTCCACCAGGGGACACTCACCTTAGTCCAACTTTTCGTGCTTTTATTGTAGTAGGACATATAAGGAGTCTTTGCTTTATAAACCGCGATTTGTGCATTTCCATTATCATAGACATTAATTTGTGTTTGCTCCACTATACTGGGTATAACCAAAGTTGTTATAATATTTCTTTTGCCAGGTTAGTTTTGGTGGTGAAAAGAGGATACGCCCCCTCCCACCAAACGCTGTCCAAATCGCTATCGTATTATTAAATGTTTGATCATAACTCATGGCATCCTCCTTTATAATTTAGAAACACTTGTAACCCGGCCAACACCATCTACCGCATAAGCGTAAACAGCACTCGTTCCATCTTCATAGGTGATATCAAAGGTATCGGTATTGACTTTAAGGGTTGATACTTCTTTTAATAAGAGTTCAGAGAATATAGTATCTAAATCAATACTAGTAATACGACCATTTGTATCGACTAAATAAGTATAATTGGCATGGTATTGCTGAGTATCACCTTTTTCAACCGTATACAATACTTCAATCGTTCCATCACCAATCGTTATATTTGATACGATGGTATAAGAAACCCCTAAATCATTCACTTGCGTTTGGAGATTATTAACCGATGTTCCTACACTTGAGATGGAGGTTTCCATGCGGTAAAAGGTATCAGAAATACTTGGTTTATATCGGCCGACTTCAACCCGGATATCATATCGATAAAATGGATTGTATTCTAATGAAATAATTCTTGTTTTCACATTAATTCCCAAGGGTCTAAATACAATATTCACGTTATCCCCAACCGATAAACTTTGTAGTTTAAAAAACGAGATATTATAAGAAGATGCATTTTCTCTTGAATCATGAGAAACCGATACATTGGTTACATTCTTACTGTCCATCACTGGTTTATAGTCGGTACTGCCACGATGAGTTCGTATGTTTATTTGATATCCATCGTATTCAATTTCACCACCGAGTATTGCGATATATTGCGTCAAAGCAGCTCGCCTTGAAACCTTCTGATTGATTTTCATTGTTATTGGTTCTGTAAATTCTACAAACCCTGCAGAAAAGGGTGTTCCATCTAGAAGTAAATTTAACCCTTCTGTTGGATCACCCGTAAAATCAAAGCTTTCAATATTATACATCTCATCATTTAAGGTATAAGTAATGTGCTCACAAACAACTGAGCAAATCGGTAAGCTTCCTTGTAAAGATTTTGAGATTTGTACGATGATATAATGTTGATTATTAAGCGATGACATATTGCATGGTTTTTAAGGCGAGTGCTGATTTAGCTAAAACCGTAAAGGATAAAGTTAACTCCCCATCGAGTGTTTCTCGTAAGGTTGAGGCCATGACTTTTTTAATTGTTTGAATAAGCGTACTTCCACCATAGACTTCTATCATTCGCTTTCCTCCCTACTTACTTGATACCCCAAGGTTTCGAACTGTTACAGTATTTTGGTTCCATTGAAGTTGTGCGATAATGCGTGTTAAGACTGTGCCATCAATCGTAAGTGGTATGGTGATATCGACTGTATTTCCTTTACTCGTTTGACTTCCACCTTCCACAACACCATTCATATCTAAATTAAAGTCTGTTGGTATGGCTCCTTCCATATCCTTTTCTACACCTTTCATGGCATCAGTAAATCCAACACCAATACCGGCTCCCATGTTTTCCCCAATTCCGGAGAATACTTTTGAAGGAGAATGAATTCCAAGGACTCCTTTTATACCATCTACAATGCCCCCAACAAAATCACTGACTTTCTTTTTAAGCCAGGTAATCATCGATGCAATACCATCCCATATTCCTTTGACCATATTCATTCCGACATCAAGCATACCAGGAATTAAATCAGCAAGTCCCATAATTATCGATACAATGATTTGTGGTAATTGAGCTAGAAGTTGTGGGAGTGCACTAATGATTCCTGTTGCTAGAAAGATTAACAATTGGATACCCATATTTAAAAACTCTGGTAGGTTGTCGGTGATAAAGAGAATAATACTATTAATGATTTCAGGGAGGGCATCAATTAAAACAGGAAGTGCATTAATTAATCCTTCAGCAAGTCCCTTCAATAATAGAAAAGCTGCATTTAAAATCAAATCTATATTATCAATTAAGGTTTCAACAATTAAGATGATCGCATCAATTACTGCTGGAATCAGTTCTGGTAAAGCTTTACCGATGCCTTCAGCAAGTTTTGTTACGACTTCAATAGCTGCTTTTACTAGTTTAGGTAAATTCTTAAGAATTCCTTTTACTAAGGTAAAGACAAGTTTTAATGCACTATCGGTTAATTTTGGTAGTGCTCCGATAATGCCTTTCACTAATGTAAATATGATACTTGTTGCGGCATCAATAAATGTAGGTAAGTTCGATAAAATTCCATCGATTAATGCTTGTACTAAATCTGGAGCCACTTTAGCTAAAGAGGTAATCAAAACAGTGATGACATCAAGTATTTGTGGCAGAACAGTCGCAATTTGAGCATACAGTTTCTTTGGCTCCATTCATTAATTGTTCAGATGCACCTTCTTGACCATTAATGAGTCCTGTTAACCCATCGGCAATCATCGTTATTCCCGGAAGGAGTTGTGCTGTAATATTATTTTTCATACCAGTAAATGATCTTGATAGATTGTCCATGGCATCGGTATAGTTAACTGCAGCACCTACTGCATCATCACTCATGACCATTCCTAAATCATGGGCCTTTTGTTTTAGGGCATCTGTTCCTTCTGCAGTTTGATTTAAAAGTGCAGCTAGTTTAACAGAGGAAGTTCCAAGCAAGTCATTAGCAACTGCTGCTTTAGCTCCTTCATCAGTCATCCCTTGCAGGCCTTTAACAGTCATATCAAATATCTCATCTCGGCTTTTTCCTTGCAGGTCTTCCATCGATATTCCTAAACGAGCAAAAGACTCTGCAGCAGTTTCATTTCCAGCAAGTGCATCATCTACTGTATTATTGAGTCGTTTCATTCCATTTTCTAGTGTTTCAATACTTGCTCCATTTTGACTTAAGACATAATCCCATTCTTGATACGCTTCTTTTGATAACCCTAAGCGCTGACTGGCTTTATCAATCTCATCACCGGCTGCTGCTGCATCGTTTGCCATATCATATAACTTCTTCCCTGTTGCGATGGCAGCAGTTCCAATGACAGCCATTGAAGCACCAATTGCTATCGTGACTCCTTTGATGATTGAATTTAACTTATCAAACTTATGACCAGCATCTTCAGTTGACTTAGCCGTATCTTCTAATTCATCACCGAACTTTTTCGTTTCTTTCTTAGCATCACTCAATTCATTACCAGCTTCTTCTAATGACTGATTGTTTTTATCCACTTCACGTTCCATTTTGATTAAATCGGCTTTTGCTTTATTTAATTGAACTTGCCAGTTTTGTGTTCTTTTATCGGTTTCTCCAAATGAACTTGACGCATTATTTAATGCTTTATCTAATGTTGATATCTTATTTTTTTGTTCATCAATTTGTTTATTTAACACTTTGTTCTTCGCTGTCACTGCTTCAATTGATTTATTGTTGTCACGAAACTCTTCTGTCACAAGATTTAATTCAGAACCGATGACTTTAAAACTGCTATTAATATCTCGAAGCGAATTCTTAAATTCCTTTTCCCCATCGACTCCAATTTTTAGTCCAAAATTATCATATCCCATATATTTAGTTATCCTCCTTCCTATTAAATTCCGATAGGAATAGCATCATCAATAAATAATTCTTTTTTAGGTTTGGCTAATCCATTAAACTGTTTATGGCACTCCCATAAATCAAGTAAGTATCCAATCGGTAATAACCACACTTCATCATCAACTCTATTTAAATGAACTGTTCCATAATAAATAAGTCGGATAAACAATTCTTCATCGTTTACCCGACTTCCACGTTTTTTGACTCTTCACTTTCAATGTAACGCTTTGTTCCTTTCATCATACAAGCTGATATCGCTTCTTTATATTCAGCTAATTCAAAAGGCGATGTTAATAACTCAACATCCTCTTCTTTTAAAAGTTCTTTTTTATATTCCTTGTTTCGCAGGTTATGAATTAGAATTGATTGATTCGCAAGAAGCGTAATTAACCATACGACCTCATCAATCGCTAGTTCAAAATTCTCTGCATTCATTAATTTAGATCCTAGATTTTCTAAGTCCACCATAACGCTTCGAGATTTCTTTCGTTGCTTTTGTGGTTAAAATCAATTTGTATTCTTCATCACCAATAATGATAATCGGTACTTCGATCTTCACTTTCAAGTCCAAGGTCTAACTTTAATTGTTCAGTACTCATTTATAATACTCCTTCCTTAAAGAGTGACATTCACTGTTGCCACATCTGTTGTTAAATCATCTGCTCCACTTAAACTTAATACACAGTAGTAATAATAATTACCAGCGGTTAAATCTGTTGGTAGATTAAAACTTGCAGATGTTTCACCATTAATCGGTGTTCCACCAGTTGCACTTGCTGTTGTATTTTCATACCACTGATAAGTCATTGAATCACTTGTATTGCCAGACGCTACAACTGATAAACTTCCATTGATACTACCTTCCACGACATCAACAGTTGCTTGCGGTTGAGTAGTAATTGTAATCAGTGGTGTGATAACAGTAAAATCGGGTTCATACACTGATGTGAACCAACTTGTAATGGTTGATAACACAACTCCTGAATCGCCTTCTGTGACTTCTGCTTTCCAAGGATGTTTATTTTCACCATCTAATTTGTTTCTTCTAAAGACTGTTCCTTCAATCGTTGGGCTACTAAAAGTGATCGAGTCTCCTTTAGTTGCTAAGCTAGTCGCTGGTACACTGAATATTACCCGGTACAACCAAAAGTAACGATACTTTCCATTGGACTTCTTCGCTCTAAATCCGACTGCGACAGGACTTCCCCCATCCTCACTTCTTGATATCACGACATTGTTACTATCGATTTTACATCCGGTTAAATCTTGAGCGACTTTTGACCCGATGTCATCAATTCCAAGTGTAAGTGCACCACTTCCAAATTCCTTCACAACCTCCGATGCCCCATCATCAGCATATAAAATTGCTTCAATTAACTCAACACTGAGTTCAGCGGTCATCGCTTTTGCGAGCACCTTTGGGGTACCATAGGTTTCAACTCCATTTTCAGCTTCTGTAATTTGTGCATAATATAGACTATCCAATCCTATTGTTGCCATTTACTTTTCCTCCATTTCGTATTCTTTCATTACATCTATTGCGTAATGATGATATTTTGTATCATTTTCATATCCGACATATTGACGATCAGTAATCGTGATGTCAGCATTAATAATGACATTTGTGATTTGTCTTTTTAATAATTGATAATTATGTTTTGTAAATAGTGAAAGCCTTGCTTCTTCAATAACCGTTTGCGCTTTGTTATCAGCGAATAAACTTAAGTTATCAGACATGGGAGTGATGACTATATATTCATCCGGTGGACTATCAGAAAACACACCTGTTTCAATTGGAATCTCAAGTGGTGTTATAAGCATTATGATATCAGCTAATAAACTCATAAGTTTTCAATCTCCTTATCTAATGCTTGAACCATAGTTTCAATACAAGCCTTACGGGTTTTTGATTTTGTTGGCTTTAACCATGGCTTCGGTGGTTGACCTGATTTCCCATATTCCATAACAGCGGCTTTTACTGCGTTTGATACACCATCACTATCCAAGGTAGCAGCAGCACCCACTCGTAAACGCCAGTTATCATTTTTATCAAGTATTGGTTCTGTGATTTCTAATGAATTAAGCAATTCTCCTGAAGATTCTGATGGATATGTTGTGCCTTCACCAATTCGACTCTTTAAATTACTCCTTGCTTGTTCTAAAACTGGTTTTGCACCAGCCTTAAGTACTTTAGGAGCTATTTCATCAAAACGATTATTAAGTCGGGATAACTTCTCTAAAAAATCATTAGGCATTTTAAATGATACTCTTGCGATGTTATCACCCCTTTGAACTTGTTATACGTTCAGCTAGTATTTCTACATACATGCCGCGCTCCAAGATATCTTGTACACTAAGGATGTTGTATTTAACATCGTTACACATAATAATCAAATCTGTTGTGATGTCTATTTTAGGTATTTTTCTAAAACGAAATAATGAAGTGGCAGAAGAAAAGCTGGCCCGGTTTTTCCAAGCCTCACTTCCATTCTGATCTTCTTTATAAGCGCGAGCCGTTGTTAATAGTTGATTTTCTTTTTTGGTAAAGCCTTCACTATCTTTTATCGATTTTGTAGAGTAGATTTCAATACTTGTTTGCATCTTTCCAAAGCTCATATAATCACATCTCTATTCATGCGAAGGAGTGTATTAACTACATTCCATACTTGCTCACTAGCATCCACTTTATCATTAAAAAAGCCACCGGTACTACCATCCCGACTTTCGTAAAAGTGAGACGATAGCATGATGATGGCTTGTTCTGTTATTGGATCCATTGTGTTTTCACTATAATACTTGCTTGGTTTTCTTTGATATCCTTCAGCATAAGCAGTGGCAGCAGCGATGTAACTAAGGATTAAAGTATCATCTTCATCATGGTTAAGAATTAGGTTTTGTTTGACTTTCACTAATAAAGTATCCATCACTGCTCACCCCCCTTCATTATTCTATTGCCATAAGACCTGATGCCTTTAACTTTTCTAACAGTGCATTAAAATCAGCAACCACACCTGCAACATCTGCCGCTGTACTAGCTGCTTGTGACGCTGCAGGTTTTACTTCAACTTCATTAAACGTTAATTTTCCAACACTAGAAACTTCTAACTGACCATTAATAACGGTTTTTTCTCCACCCTGTTCGGTATAGTTTTTAACATTACTCATGCTTTGCACCTACGCTTTCTGTTGAAGCACTTTAATTGCTTCAGGTAAGATAAGTTTCCCATCCACACGTTGCGTTCCTTTGAAACCAACTTGACCGGTTGCTGCAAACAATTCATTCAAGCGTTGGAATGAACGTCCTTGTCTATCAGCAATCCAGTAGTAACCAAAGTCACCAAAGGCGATTGTCTTAGCCCCTGCCCCAAGTGTTGGCACATAAGCCGATGTCTTCACTGGGCGATTAAGGATTGTATCAGGTTGACCAGCTGAAATCGATGGTTGCCATAGATATTGTCCTTGTCCATCCTTTAATTTACGAATGGCTTTTACGGTTGCGTCATTCATCACAAACACCGCATTTTTACGATAAGGTGATTTTAAACTATAGAATAAATCCATTAGTTCATCTACCGTAATCGCTGTCGCTGATGCGGCCGTTACGCCGGTTTCTGCGCCTCCTGTGGCGTTAAAGATACCAGTAGGTTTACCAATGCCATCCCCAATAAAGAAGGCCTCTTCTTCCTTAGCACCGATACGTCGCGCAAATTCCTTTGAGATATACGCTTCAATATTAAAGACGCTGTCATTTAATAATTCTTCAGATATCTTAATCATTGTTGCTAACTTATAAGCCCCAATTGATACTTGGATAAACGAATCATCAGAATCTTGTGCCTGTCCTTCTTCATCCACCCAAGATGCAGTTCCTTTAGTTGCGACAACCGGAATCTTACGATCACCACTTGATGTTGTAATCACATTAGCTAGTGTACGGAAGATATTCTCTTCTTGTAAAGATTGAATAAGGGTTCTTTCAAACTCATCTGGTACTAAGTACCCACCTTCAGAATCCGTTCCGATTTGTAAGGCATTTTGAGCGTCATAACTATTTTTGTTTCGCATTGCTTTCCAGAAGGCTTGCCCATATTCATTTGACGCTCTACCTTTTTTCGTTTCATCAAATAATACATGTGGTGTATTTTTGATAGCTGTGTTGATTGGTTTAGATAGTTCTAAGTCCATAACAGACTGACGCTCTAAACGCTCGATTTCTTTTCCCATGTTCACCACATCGGCTTCCATCTTGTCGTATGTTTTGGTATCTTCTGCTGATAACATGCCGCTGTCATTGCGCTTGCTATCAAGAAACGCTTTTGTGTCTTCCCACAATTGCGCTCTTTTTTCACGTAGTTCTAATATTTTATTCATGTTTTAATTCCTCCATATTTTTATTTTTTTAATAGGTCCAGTCGTTTATCTAACTGGCTGATTGGTGTTTTGTTTTCTGGTTTTTCAATTTGCTTTTACTACTTATTTAACAGTGAATTTGTGATTGTCATGTTGACCGTTAAATGCAAACAAAGCCGCACTGGCACTCTCAGTTTGATTATTCTCATCTTCAGTGAACAGAATTTTATCTGCAAACCCAAGATCAACTGCCTTTTTCGCATTAAACCATGTTTCAGCATCCATGAATTTGGATATTTTTGTTCGTGATAAATCCGTTTTTATTTCATAAGCATTGATGATACTTTCTTTCACTTCACTAAGCATTGCTTTTGCCTTTTCCATATCCTCAGCCCCACCAAAAGCAATCGTCATGGGATTGTGAATCATCATAGGACCTGTGGGTGATATATGGATCTCCTCTCCTGCCATCGCAATAACAGAAGCGGCACTTGCTGCAATACCATCAATTTTCACAGTGACTTTGCCTTTATAGTCCATCAACATGTTGTAGATTTGACTTGCTGCAAATACGACATCCACCTGGTGAGTTAATCCAAACAGTAATATCACCTTTTGAATTATTTAATTCTTGCTTAAATGCCTTTGGTGTGACTTCATCTCCATACCAGGTTTCATCTGAATCTCACCATCCAGAAAAAGAGTCCTCCGGTCTTCTTCATTCACCCAGTTCCAGAACTTTCTTTTCATGTCCTTCACCTCCTTTTATAATTAAGTTTGTTCTTGATCGTTACTACCTGCTTTTGCATATTTTTCTGTCCATGCACCGGCCTTTGACATATCAACAAAGTTTCCGTTCACCAAGTATTTATTACCACCTGATTCTTCAGGGATCAGATTCATTTCTTCTAATTCTCGGATATCATTTGCCGACATCACACCGTTTTGTCGCATAATTTGATAAAACGATGCTCGTGATGCTGAATCGCCTCGGAGTCTACCATTCAAGTTGAATTTCACAAAGTATAACTTTTTCTCTGAATCAGAAAATAAGGCCTTTTGCATCGATTGTTCTATCCGTGAAACCCAGGGAATAATCGTGTTATCAACAAAGCTAATTGATTGATGTTCGATATTACTGAATGTTGCTTTATCTAGGCTTGCAACTAAATGTGGTGGCACCCTGAATATCCGGCAGATTTCTTCAATCTGAAACTTACGCGTTTCTAAAAACTGCGCTTGTTCTGGTGGTATGCTGATTGTTTGAAACTTCATCCCTTCTTCTAATACCGCAATCCGGTGGGAGTTTCCACTTCCTTGGTATACTGCATTCCAACTTTCACGAATCTTTGATGGGTCTTTTACCACCCCTGGATGTTCTAACACACCACCAGGATTAGCACCATTAGCGAATAACTTAGAACCATATTCTTCTGTTGCTAAGGCCATGCCAATTGCATTCTTTGCCATTGCGATCGGTGAATAGCCAATTAAGCCATCAAACCCAAGGCCTGGTATATGAAATACTTCCATATTTCGAAGTGGATAGCTTATGCCATCTTTATTGTAAAGATAATAAATCTCGCCTTTATCCGTTCTTTCAACTGTCATCTTGTCAGGAAGTAGTGGGTAAAGTGCGATCACTTTACCTCTCTGATTTCGGATAATTTGCGCATAAGCATTTCCCCAAAGTAAAAGATGACTCACCAGTGTTTCTCTAAACACAAAGGAAGTCATCTCGGGGTTTGGTTCATTATGGAGTAAGTTGTATAAGTTGTGGTCGAGTGCTTTTTCTTTCCCATTATCGCTATGTTGGTAGACATGTAGCGGTAAACTCGCGATCGTTTCAGATAATATTCTTACACAAGCGTAAACAGCAGTGGTTTGCATCGCAGTTCTTTCATTGACCGTTTTGCCACTACTCGTTGAACCAAAGAAAAAACTATAAGCACTACCTACCAGGCTATTTTTAGGACTCGCTCTAGACTGAAATATTCTTGATAAAATTGGTATTTTCACTGTATCACCTCCTATAAATTAAGTGTTAATATTTTTTTTATCTATGATCAGTAGAGTTGATTTCATATTGAGAACTAAATCGATTATTGCAATATATATTTATAATAGGTTTAATATTTCTCCAAATAATGATAAAATATTATAAAGTAAATAGAATAGGGAGAATAAATAATGAGTGATAATAAAATAGGTATATTAATTGCACAACTTAGAGCAAAGAACGATTGGACACAAAAAGAAATGGCTGACATGCTAAATGTATCCGATAAAACAGTATCCAAATGGGAAAATAGTGATGGGTATCCAGATACCCAGTTATTAATTCCTATTGCTGACCTTTTTAAAATTACAGCAGATGAATTATTAAGGGGCAGCGTAAATGTAGATTTTGATGATTCCATGTCAAATCTGGAAAAAGCAACTATTCGAGGTAAGCAAGCTGTAGAAAGCTTAATAAATGTATCTGTTGACAAGATTAAGACCAAAGATGAATATGGTAAAAACCTTGTTGATTATGCGCTTAAATATGGGGATTATGAATTAATTAAAATATTATTATTGAATGTCATTATATTGGTACATTAGAGGTGATTGTTGATAAGATATTATTAACAATATATCAAGTATTAGAGTCGGTGAAGATGTTATCTTTGTTAATCCCGACTACATGTTCCTGGACAACGCGATTTAAAGTCAATTCGTAAACCTTACCCAGCAACAGACAGACATATATATACTCAGATGTCAAATGAGAGAAGATGCAAACAAGATTTACCCTTTATTAATCGAGCATGGAGATGTTGATCTATTACAGAAAGTTAATTTTTTTGACTCTGAGTTAAAAGCCTTTTCTAACGAGGAATTAATCACATTTTTACAAAATGCACATGAAAAGGTAATTGAATTAATACCAAACAGTCAAAGGCTTGTAGAAATCTATTTAACTATTCTTGCAACAAATAAAAATGAAAAAAAGGTTCTGGATTTTATTAATATCATTCAATTGGCTAATAATAATTTCGATGAGAAAGTTAATGAAATAAAAAATCAAGGCAATTCAATTTATAATGATGGAAGAGATGTATTCTATACTGATGAGAGAACATATAGAAATTATACTAACTGGCATAATATTCCCAAAAATTATAAAAAATTCCTGGGTCGTAGACCCGCGAATCTATTATCAGCATATGCACCTGTAATAATTGATAATTTATCCATAGATTTTGCCAAAAAATATATAGAACTAAGAAAAGCAAGTCTATCGGAGGATATAATTAAATCAATAACCAAAAGAAATTATCAGGAACTTTACTCGTTATTTTCTATAGATGATTTAACTAAATATAATGGTTTAATTATACAATATGGCGATTACAAATTTATAGCAGATAAGGTAGATATTCATAAAATTGATATAAACGAACTAATTAAAGCCAACGAATATGAAGCGGTAATTAAAATTATTACGCAAGTAAATTACGAAAGAATCAAACTAATGGAATTAAAAAAACAATTTAAACAAACTAATCCTTCATCTAATCAGGAATTCATATGACTTGTACACATCATATACTGGTTCAAAATACACTACCAGGGATATCAATTATCAAGAATTTAATAGAGATTCATCTCCTAAATATAACACTTCCCCAATCGATATTGGTTTGTTATTTGCTACAAAAAATTATCACCTTATTAAGTCAGTTGTTTCTACCTTACATGACTGTGAAAAAGATAGCTTAATAACAAAATATATCGATGGCGACTTAATCGTATTAAAGGCCCTCTTAGATGCAGGTGCTTGTTACCTATGCGATTCTGTTAGAGTCATCACTAATTAGTAACTTTAATGAAAAGGATTATTATAGTAAACGTGATATGACCAAAACAAATTTAACAAAAAATAGATTAAAGGATTTTGATGTTGAGGAATGATATATCATTTTGAGAGATAAAGTGATTTTTACATGGTTGTCCTGGATAAAATTTACAAAATTAATATACCTCGGCCATTATAAACACTTTCCTTATTTTCATTTCTAATGGCACGATCTAATGCCATGATTAAGGCAACAGCACCGTCAATTTTCTCGGTGCTTTTTTGTTTATCAGGTTTTATATTACCGGCTGGATCTGTTTTTACATATATATTATCCATCATCCATCTTAAGACAGGATTTCCTCCATGCACTATTTTCTTTTCAAGCGTTAACTTCATCAACTCTTTTGTTGGAGGTGACATATCTTTATATCTCTGCCCAAATTCCACTATTGTAAATCCCATACCATCAAGATTTTGAACCATCTGAACAGCGCCCCATTTATCAAATGCGATTTCTTTTATATTATAAATCATACTTAACTCTTCGATAAAGGCTTCAATGAATCCGTAATGGACCACGTTTCCTTCAGTGGTTTTAATTAATCCTTGCTTTTCCCAAATGTCATAAGGAACATGATCTCTTCTTACTCGTAACAACATATTATCATCTGGAATCCAAAAGTAAGGAAGTATGATATATTTCTCATCCACATTTCTTGGTGGAAAGACAAGAACAAATGCGGTGATATCGGTTGTACTTGATAAGTCTAGTCCAGCATAACATTCTCTTCCTTTTAAAGATTCCATGTCTATTTCATCATCACAGGCATCCCAATGCTCCATTTGCATCCAACGTACCGATTGTTTCACCCATTGATTCAGTCTTAATTGTCTGAATAGGTTTTCCTCTGCTGGATTCTGTCTCGCATTTTCACAGGCAATGTGCATTTTATCTTCCTGTACGGTAATACCAAGTGAAGGATTGGCTTTATACCACACATCAGGTGATGTCCAATCTTCATCTTCTTTAGCACCATAAATGATCGGATAGAAACTTGAATCGTTCTTTCTGCCTTCAATTATATCTTCTGCTTTTTGATGTACTTCAAATCCAATCGTGTATCTATCATTTCCAGCTGTTGTTATGAGAAAATTTAGTGGTTGTCTTCTTGCATCAGATGCACCATGCGTCATAACATTATACATTTCTCTATTAGCCACATGCACTTCATCGAATAAAACAGCATGTGGATTAATCCCATGTTTTGAATATGCCTCACTTGATAACACCTGATAAAAAGAGTTCATCGCAGGATATACGATCCGTTTTTGTGAAGCGATAATTTTAAGTCGTTTACTAAGAGCTGGTGAAAGTCCGATCATTTCAACTGCCACCTGATAGATTAAACTTGCTTGTGCTCTATCAGCAGCACAGCTATATATTTCAGCACCAGGTTCACCATCAGCTAAAAGCATATAGAGTGCAATCGCTGCACCAAGTTCTGTTTTACCTTGCTTCTTTGGAACTTCAACATATCCGGTTGTAAATTGTCTGTATCCATTTTCTTTTATGACTCCGAATAGATTCTGTACAATTTCTCTTTGCCATGGAAGTAATACAAATGGTTGTCCGTACCATTCACCTTTTGTATGTTTTAAACTTTCAATGAACTGAATTACATAATTAGCCTTATCTTCATCGAAATATGAAGTGGGGAGCATATACTCTGTCGGTTCAAAATTTTGATCCATCTCCGGCTCACCTCCATCATATCGCCTCCAAATCTATATATCTTTTCATCGGTTTTTCGCCGATCTTAATAATTGTTCAAGTGGATCATCGACACCATCGGTTTTGTCAGCCACAATTCTACTTCTAGAGGATGGAGTTAATCCAAACTGCTCACAAAAGCGATTCATAATCTTAAGATAGGTTTGAGCGATTGATACCTGCGGCACTTGTTGCCAGTACCCCGATGGTGTTTTAACAATCGTTCCATGTTTTGTGATAAACTCTTCTGCCTCTTTCCATCTTGCATACGCTTGACAATATCCTGCAAATGCGGCCATATCAACTTCAGTGATAATTCCGATTTCTTCTAGTTGTTTTGATAATCTTCGCCATTCTTTTTTCGCTTCTGGATCAAGCCATGAAGGACATCTTGGTGCTTTCTTTTTTGGTTTTGGTTCGTTTTTATTTAAATTCCGTTTTCCTGGATTACCTTCTAATATTTTTAGTGCAGTTGGTTTTGGTTTTCTTCCTCTCTCTGCCACAGGTATCACCTCCTTTCTTTAACTATAAGAAAAAGAGCCCTTAGGCTCCCTGATCATATCTATTCTTCTTCAATACCTTTATAGTTGTAATTCCCTTTTTTAATCTCTTCATGTTCTGCTTTGACCGCTTTTTCATAATCAGGTCTTTTCATTTCTTCTTCTTTACAGGCCATGCAAATGCACTCGGTATTAAATGCAGACATGATGCGTCCACCCTCTAAACTGCCTTTACACCTGTCACATTGTTTTTGTGTAAAAAATTTATCCATTGTTAACCTCCTTCTTCTCAACAATCCTAAATGCACTACTTCCTTCTAAGTTTTCTAGCAGCACTTTTCTCGACCTCTTAAAGGCTTCACCATTCATCCCTAATCGAATTAACCATGTTCTTAATGCATATTTTGGATTATCAACTTGAGCTGGTTTTGGTGATGTTTTCTTTAGGACTTTTGCGTTTTTGTTTATGAATACTGCTAGATCTGCAAAGGCATGTGTTTTATCATCATTAAGATCATCGCCTTTAATGTGTAACGCGAAGAGGCCTGTATCAAAATCAAATGTTATCCCTTTACAAAGTTCAGGACCAGCAAGTTGGTATGCAGCTTTGAAGTCTTTTAAACTGTTAATCTTTACCGCATTCATCGCATTTGCAAATTCCTCATCAACCAGTGTCGTGTTTAATTCTAATGCGGGAATCAATAAGTTTTGTTTACTAGAGAGCATGTTTACAAGATTAAGTAGTGTGGCACCTGTATGACCATTCATCGGAAAGAAAATCTCAAATGCATCAACTGGTTGCGTTTATTTCTTCCACGTTTTCGATAGTCAGATCATCAAAGGTGACTATATCTCCAAGTGATGTGGTTATCTGTCCATCTTTTAAAATGGTATAGACTTCGTTTTTTGTGACTAATTCATAAGCGAAGCTCGGTGTTCCTAGATAGCTAGGTTTAACACCAAAATATTCACCCAGCTTTTTAATCAGAACTTTTCGTTCCATGATTACCTCCTGTGTATTTGATAGTCTATACATCACTCTAAACACAGAAATAAGCAAGATAAATATGATTAATTTAAAAAAGGGTTGTAACACCCTCTTCCTTAATCAATCTGTTCTATCCCAACGTACCGGCCATACTGATAACCTTCTGGTAAAACTAAGAGACGCTCATTGGTTTCTTTATTAATCACTCTGATGCAAGCTTCTCTTGGTTCAATCCAGGGCTGGTCTACTAAGAACGCATTCAAAATTGTTTAAACTCAGCATCTGTTAGTGTTATTTCTTTCGTGACCTCAACAGCTGTTCCTACTAGTCCATCTTCTCTAGCCTTAGCAGTTAACTCTTTTAACTCGGTCAAATCACTAACTTTTCTTCCGAATAACACTTCCATTATTTACACACCTCAATCCTTTTATCAAATTCTTCTAATAGCTCTTGGTCTAAATCCCAAAAGAAAACTAGATCATCGATCATGTTTCTAATCTTCTCAAGGTCTTCTCTAGCTTCTTCATATCCTAAAGACATGATCTTTTCTAAAGCAGTATCAGACAAACCACCGATGGTCGTTACCATTTTTTCCTTCATATCCTTTGCCTCCTGTATTTTGTTACTTTATACATCACTCTAAACACAGAAATAAGCAAGTTAATTATGAAGGTTTTGGTACATCTTTATACGGTATTTTTTCTCCATCTCTTTCAAGAAAGACATTAGCATCTGTTCCAGCATGTAGAAGAAATCTTTGAACTATTACATCGGCATATTTTTCATCAAGTTCAATTGTGTAACAAATACGATTGGTTTGATCACTGGCTATAAGTGTTGAACCACTGCCACCAAAAGGATCCAAAACAATACAATTACTCATACTGCTATTTTGAATTGGATATGCACATAGTGCCACTGGTTTCATAGTTGGATGAAGATCATTTTTGGAAGGTCTATCAAAGTTCCATATAGTACTTTGTTTTCTATCTGAATACCAGTTATGTTTTCCATCTTTTAACCAACCAAAAAAATCGGTTCATGCTTCCACTGGTAAGGACTGCGACCAAATACCAAACTCTGCTTGGCCCAAATACAGACACCAGATAAATAAAAGTTTGCATCTATAAATGCTCTTCTAAAATTATAACCTTCAGTGTCAGCATGGAAAACATAGATGGATGCATCCTTTTCCATAACGTTATACATATTCTTAAATGCACTTAATAAAAAGTGATAAAAATCATCGTTCTTCATATTATCATTTTGAATGGTACCTGCTTGTGCGGAATAGTTTACATTGTACGGCGGGTCCGTTACCACCAAATTAGCTTTATGCCCATTCATGAGTTTGGTAGTAGACTTCTTCTTTTGTGCTATCACCACATACTAACCGGTGTCTACCTAATAACCAAACATCACCTTGTTTTGTGATTGCCGGTTCTGCTAGTTCTTTTTCAACATCAAAGTCATCCTCTTTTATTTCCTTGTCGTGAACTTCATTAAACAACTGATCAATCTCAGGTGGTTCAAAACCAGTGAAGCTCAACATCAAAGTCTAACGATTGCAAATCTTTAATTAGATCAACCAACTATTCTTTATTCCACTCACCACTGATTTTATTAAGAGCAATATTTAATGCTTTTTCTTTTGTCTTATCAATTTCAATAATCACACAGTCAATTTCTGTGTATCCGAGTGTTTTTAAAACAGTAATTCTTTGATGTCCACCAATCACCGTCATATCTTTATTTACAATGATCGGATCAACATATCCAAATTCCATTATACTATTTTTTATTTTCTCAAATTCACTATCACCAGGCTGTAGTTTTTTCCTTGGGTTATAACTTGCAGGTATTAAATTATCTATCGGTATTTTTTTAAACTCCATCTTCTTCCCTCCAAAATCTAGATTTTATATAACAGTCGTGACTGCAATACTTTCTTTTTTTGTTTCCATAGCAACTAAACGTCTTTCCACAGTGTGGGCATTTATAATGGTAGGTTGCTTCTTCTGTTTTATTCCGAGCTTGTTGGTTATTCTTCCACCACTCTCTGCGGCAACCTTCACTACAAAACTTCCGGATTCTTCCTTTGTCTTTTTGTTTGATGGGTTTTCCACAGCAAGCACAGAGCAAATGCTTTTTCACTTTCTCTTCATAGTTCAAGGCAACAACCTGCGAATCACCATCAAGGCCATTTCGTTTACAAAAACCTCTCACACTATCTCGGGACACTCCTAAGGTTGCGGATATCGCTTTATAGCCGATTCCCTTTAATCTCATATCATAAATTTGTTCTTTTTCTTCTTCTGTCATCGCTCTTTTTCCTTTCTGCGTGAGTTTATATATTTAATTGCATAAAAAAACCGCTAAAACGCTAGTTATTTTTGTGTTTTAGTGGTTTATAATTTTTAACATTTTATGGTAATTATCTAACTATATCTATTCTTTTTGTTACTTATTATGCTTATTTTATTTATAACTATTTCGCAATAAGCAACCCTATAAAAGACTAATATATACCTAGATTAATCATTGTTTTTGCGCTTTTCTAGATACCCCCCTTATTAAATAACGCGAAAATTCACGCGTGAGGGGGGCACGGTCTAAATGTCTAAGTATGTGGAGATTTTATGGCCCCTAGGGGGTCGTTAATAATGATATTTAGGAGTGTATTTTATTGTGATCTTGCTATGACAACTGTGACAAAGTGCCATCAGATTACTATCAGCATGCGTTCCACCTTCACGAAGTGGTATGATGTGATGCACCTCTGTTGCTTTAGTTATTTGTTTATCTTCAAGGCATGTTTCACACAAAGGATATCTTTTTAGAAATGATTTTCTAATCTGTCTCCATTGTTATCATAGCCACGATCCCTTGCATTTGGTCTGTCATCAACATGAAGCTTTGCATGAGATTCACAATAGGTATCATGCGTTATTAATGGACAACCTGGATGGTTACATGGTTTCATAGGTTTTATTGGCATCTCTTTCACTCCGTTTCTTTTATTTTTAGGCATAATAAAAGCCCAGGAAAAATTTCCCTAGGCTATTTGTATTATTGAATCATAGGTAATGAGCTCGGTTGAAAACCTTACTCTATACACTCTTTACAATTTTAATATTACCACATATTTTCTTTCATGTCAGTACACTTTTAGTACACAAATTAAAGTTTTTACTCATGGTGAATACACAAGAGCTGGTTGCATTGTAAAGCCAACACTAGTTGTTCCTTGTACCATTTTATATATTGATATTTGTTGATTCTTAGCAATACTTATAAGTTTTCTTTCGATATCAACATCCAATTTTTTCCTATGAAAATCTGATGTGGTTTCATATCTACATATTACTCGGATGTGTTTTGGGTAATGATAATCGGAATTCCTTTTCATAGGCCCAATAATTCCTTTAATATTATTTAGTAACGCCATTGTATATTAAAGTATTATTAACTAGTATTATACCTTTATTCCCTAAAGTTTGTTCTTTCATCCGAAATATACTTAGTAATCTCAACAATATAATCCGAAATATCAATACGTGCATCAAGATATTGTACCGGAAATGTAAATATCTTTATCATAGGATTCTAGAAGTTTCATAAGAACGTATATCACGATGATTTCCCGAATAATTTACCCACATAGGCATATTCATGTAGTTGCCATCGTTAATGAAGTCCCTATATGATAAGAACCAAAATCATCAATCAACTTACCTTCTTTTAAGAACTCAAAGCATTTTAATTCATTAGTGTTATAAAAAATAGCCCTCCCATCATATGGATCATTGAATTTACTTAACTCTGATAGCAAAACCTTCTGATCTTCAAGCGTTTCTATCTTTAATTTATTCAATTTTTTATTATCGGTAATAGAATAAAACTTATATAAGATTTTAGGCAGGTATAATCTAGTTATATCCCAAATCTGATTGAATATTTTTAACTTATCTTCGTTTGGAAAACTATTGATTAATTTAACTGCCTTTATGTAATCCATTGGATTTTCCTTTGACCATTGCTCTTGATCCCATGTATTTGATTCGTTAGGCTTGTATTCATGTATATTGAGGTTGTCATCTGGAGATAACCTTATTACTTAATGCATTTATCCCACCCAATTTCAATATAATTAATTTTGATATATTAATTATACAATATACGTGTTATAATAACCACTATTTAAATTTTTCAATAACCTCAAATTTGTATTACATTTATCATTGAACTCATAAACATTTTGCTTTTGTTTCTTATCTACCTCTTTGTGCTAACCTCAACTCAATATATAATCTACTAGCTCTTAATTTTCGAAGCACTTTTTTTTGTTGTTTTTATGGTTATGAAGAACTTATTTAAAAATATATATTTATGTTTCGAAGCATTTCGAAGATCGTAGGAGTTTGTGTATACTTTTATTAGTACCTAAAAAGCACGCTCTACCTATTATTATGGTTCTATGTGAAGAAAAGGAAATATTTCTACGAGAGCTTCGAATTATTATATGGCTTGGTTTTGCTTCAAAACTTCTTCATATCAACTTCTAATCTCCTTCGATTTTATTTAAAGGTATAGAAAAAGCTCCTGTCTTCACAAGAGCGTGTTATTAAAAGTGCTGCGTTTCCTAAGAATCGATACGATATAACCTCGGCATATTCTACAGCACTATGTTTTCTTTAATTCTCTACATCTTAATAATACTACACTTTCATACTGGAATTCAATGACATTGAGTGACAACTTGCAATTTCTTTTAAAGCTTTAACATGGATTCTGTAAACTGTTCTTTTGTCATAACCCATCACATCTGCTACTTCATCCCAACCCCTCCCATCAACATACCGCATCTCTAGTACCAGTTGACAATTTATATCACTAACGGAATGAATGGTTTCTACAATGTTTTTTTTGATGTTAACAATTCTATCAATCTCTTCTTTTATTTTACCTTCATAATCAATTATTTTCTTGATGATACGATCACCGTTGAATTCATCCCCAATCTTACTTGATTTTAAATTTACTTGAACATTCTTTGATAGTTTTTTTAACGATGCAAGTTGACCTAGTTTACTATCAATCATTAAATCTATCGTTGTTGCTTGCGCTAAATAATCTTTAATCTCCATCTTCATCCTCCAATTTACAGTTTAATTTTCAGGTCTAAGTAACATCGGTATCCAGTGGTCCATCTTATAATCTTTTATATCAGATGCTAATGCCATATTAGGCATAAAACCATCAATCAAGTAATTTACATAATCAGATCGCTCAAAGCATATTTTGTTCTCACTTAGAACCTCTGCCATAATCTCTAAAGCCGCATCATTCCATCCACCCCAAAAGAGGAGATGTGTATACCGATCATGCTGAATTGATTTATTACCTTCGTAATCAAAGTGATGCGCTTCAAATATCCTCTCAACTTCAACAAAGCTTACATGATCATCTTTTAATACCTTTTCAATTATTTCTTGTTTGATTTTCTGCTTTTTCATTTCACTTTCACCTTTCTTTTTTTAAAAATTACCTTCCATAATTCTCCCGGTTGCCTAAGTTTTTTAAAAAGGGTGCAAACCCTCTCTACAGGCTATTTCTAGTACTATAATAGGCCATATACTACAATATATAATAAATATACATATATATATTATTGTTAATGCTTTAGGAAACCAGGTCCGATAAACATAGACATATCTAGTATTATCCCGGTTGCCTAAGTGGTTGCCTAAGATTTTTTAGGAAACCTTGGTTAACCACACTGGGTTGCCTAAGGTTTCCTAAGTTTCCCTGTGGTTGCCTAAGTTTTGACTTAGGTTCATAGTTAAGCCTCTCTCACATACGTGATTTGCACCCCGTAATGAGGATGTTTCATCTTCCCTGATTTATTACCATCATAACGTTTCCATCCACCCATCTTCATCAATATACCTTGGAGCTCAAATGAGATGCTGCGCTTTAAATCTGATTTATCTTTACCAAAGCATTCACACCAGATTTCCTGAAAACATACTTTCATTCTTTTGTGAGTCCCCACCAAAGGGGTTGAACCAAAATCAGTGTCACCGGATAAGTAATTACGTCTTTCATACAACTTCATATCCTCCCAATTATCTGGCAGTAACGTTTCGAGGTAATCATTAACAAGACCTTCACGATCATCATCTTCCATCGCCTCCTGCTGGTACTGATAGGCGAGAGTTGCTGATTCGCCTTTTAAGACTAAATCCTCACCCTGTTTATATCTAACAATAGTCTCGGCCCATATCTGGTCTACTTCATCCTGCGTTAGTTCATCCCACATATTCTTTTTAACTTTGTGAACATGAACGGGCCAATAGCGTCTATTACCAGTGACATCTCTTAAAATACCTTTTTCTGAATTGGTCGTTCCTACAATGATGCATTGTCTTGGATGGCTTTCTACATAAACACCGTAACTGTGCCGGAACTTATCATCTAGTCTTGTAATGAATGCTTTCACCAGTTCTAAGTCCATCTTGCGCAGTCCTGCTAACTCACCCAATTCTAAGATCCAATAACCCTGAAGCTTTTCAGCTGATGCCTTATCACGCATATCGGATAAGGTTAAACTATCAGAAAACCAGTTCATCGCGAGCTTTGAGAAGAATGTAGATTTACCAATCCCCTGTTCTCCGATTAAAATCAAAACACTATCAAACTTAATGCCAGGTTCAAATATTCTAGCCACCGCAGCACATAGTGTCTTTCTCATAATATCTCTTGAGTAACAGTTATCCTCTGCTCCAAAATAATCAATAAGTAACGTATCCACCCTTTTGATTCCGTCCCAAACAGGAAGTGAATTGAAATAGTCTTTAATCGGATGGAAGGCTCTTTCAGATGCAGTTGTAATAAGCGCATCTTTAAACTTAGCTGGTGAATAGATGCCATACTTTTTATCCATTAACACTTTTGCATTGGAAAGGTCAGAATCATTTAATCCCGGTTTTACTTGATCCCATGGTGTCTCCCCTTTTATATCTAACCGGTGAGAGAGTTTATTGTAGGAAATTGAGGTGAACAATGGGTCGTAACGCATTATTTCTGTGATATTACTCAATGTATCTTTAACGATACCTTTTTTATTCACTTCAAGTTTTTCCTGCCACGTCTCATCGTTAAAATCATCTGCCACTTGTTCGTTTCTATCCTTAGCCAGTTGTTTTCGTACTTCCTTATCTCCTGCTGAAAACTCTAACATCGCTTTATACGATGGGAGGTTTGTTGAGGAGGTTCTCTCTTTCACCATTTCATCACGTTCACCAAACTTATGAACCCTTACCAGGTCAAAGGCATTTAATAGCTTTCCGCAAGCAGGATCCGTTGCATGATGGGAGTATACGTATTTATCATCGTAGATAATTACACCTGCTGCTGAATCTGCCGGCACATAATCATACCTCTCATCCATCATGCTCGGAACATAGATATCTGAGAGAAATGTTTCAATCGCCTCTTTTATGTTATAACTTCTGCAGAATGCACCAATCATTCCTTCTTTTATCAATGGGTCCTCTTGCTTTTTTAACGATCTTTCAATAATTGTATTTTGTCTTGAAGATACGGGCCACGATGATGAATCTTTCCAATCCTTGTATTTGTTTAAAATTGCCTCAGGGGATAAGTAACTTCCTTCAATAGAGTGAAAGAAATACTCACCATCTGCTGATGTACTTGGATAATACATCAGTCTGTTGGGTTCATAGGTCGTATCATCAAATAATTCAATCCCGATTTCTTTTGCGAGCATTCGACTGATTGCCTGGTACTCATCAGGTGATACTGGTCTTTCTAATGGAAAAATGAGTCTTAGTCTTGGCTGTTCCTTTGTATGTTTATGTGTGGAATAGATACAACATGTAACCTCATACAGTGATTTAATCGTTGAAACGACTGTATCTACTTCAAGTGCATAATCCATATCTAGGGTTATCATGGAACGTGATAGGACATTTTCTTTTCTACGTCTTCCCTCCTTGAGTACTCCCGCCACAAAACCGCCCACATCTTTTACATCATCTTGCTGGTATTTTTTCATTTTACGATACTCTTTTTGAGTTTCGTTTGTGACAGTCGTCTGAGAGAGTTTTTGTGTAAACTCATCCCAGGACACCGTCTGTTCTTTCCAAAATTTATCTTTACGACTATTACCTGTTGATATGATAAATTTCATAACGTCCTCCTTTTTTCTTCTTGTTTAACTTTCATAAACTGTAAGGGTATTGATCTTCCTTATACACAGTCCTTGAATATATTGCTTATTATTTTAATATTGGTTTCTCAATTTTGAGCAACCATCTCAATAGTCCAAATTTGACGGGAAAATATCTTCGATAGCAACATTTAACGCATTAGCTATTTTTCGAGCGTTGACTACACTAGGAACTGAGTTATCGGCCAATATATCATAAATGTAAGATTTAGATAAGCCTGTCTCTCTTATTAAATCAGCTATTTTTACGTTATTGCCTTCCATTACACCTCTTATTTTATTCTTCAAATGTCTCACCCACCTTTCGCTTAAATATATTGTACCATTATACCGGACATGTGTAAATAGAAAAAGTGTTTTTTATCGGACAAATTTCGATTTATTAAAAATAATGGTTTACTATATCGGACAATGTGATATAATAAAATAACTTTAATCAACCGGAGGACTTTCTATGATAAGTAAAAACTTGAAAAAATTACGTTCTGAAAAGAAAATTAGTTTAAGAGCATTATCGGAAAAAGCAGATGTATCTAAAAGTACATTGAGTGATATTGAAAATGATAATGTGAAAAGCACGACTATAAACACTTTAGAAAAAATAGCTGATGCCTTGGAGGTATCTGTAGGATATTTAATTGGTGAGTCTGTTGATTACATTATTGAGCAGCAACTTGAGAAATTAAACCTTACATATGATGAACTCGCTCAACAGACAGGAATAGATGTGTATAATTTGAAAGATTTAAGTAACATTATACCTGGTCCCCAAGATTATAAACATGTTCAGATGATTGCTAAAACATTAAATATCAAACCTGAATCTTTAATAACAGCGTTAGCCAAACAGGAACCACCTCTTTATGAAGGTAGTTATCGAAGCACACCTGAAGAAGATTTTTTAGAACCAGATGCACTTTCTGATGAAGAGATTTTTACTTTGGCAGCTCAGGTTATTGGCTACGATACAGAATTGACAGAAAAGGATATTGAAAAAATGAAACTTGCATTAAAGGTTGCATTAAACTCTTAACATAGATTAATTTGTTGCATAAAAAAAGCCCTGCTTATTAGCTTAGAAAATCTTCTAAACTAATAAACAGGGCTTTTATTTATGTCAATTCTTATTTAATTTTCTATGATTATCATTACAACCCCTACTCATAATTGAACAGGGGTGTAAATACATTATGTTATCTATGCCTTCTGTAGGTTTTTATATTGTTGTAAAATCTTAACTGTTATTTATAAAAACTTTTCATTTTGAACATTTAATCTGTGTCTACCCTGGGGTATTGTGTCTATTTATTCGACTAGTTGTTGTGTATAAGGAAGTACTTTGTCTAGCCCTTCTACAATCCGCTTCTGTTCTTCTAATGGTGGCAATGGAATTAGTAATTCATTAATTGTTCCTAAATATACACCACCTTGTGCTGTACTCGAAGTATTTTTCAACTGATACTGTATAAAAGGACTTTGTAAAACAGTCTTTATATAGTCATTACTCACCAAAGTATCAATTATAGATATGCTTCTCTGAGCGATAACCTTTTCATCATGATCATAAGTTGCAATATTACCTATAGATCCTCCAATTATGCCCATAATTATATCTCCACGTTGAATATTAGTTCTAGAGTTTTCTTTCTGAAATCCTTCTTCATCCGTATAACGTTCAACATTATCAAATACTATCTTACCATTCTTAACATTCTTAGCACTAATTACATAGTATCCACTACTTTTTTTAGGAGGAGGATTATGTGATCCATCCGTAATTTTCATTGCAACTTTACCTAACCTTACCCACTTCCAGTTCTCTGGAATATCAAATGGGATCTCATCTTCTGTAATTTTCGGTAATACTTTCTGTTTCTTAATCTTACCTTCTTTAATCAACTTTTTCTTTTCTTCTTGTATTTGCTTATAAAGGTCTTCTACATTTCCTTCTTCTTTTCGCTGTTCTACCAACTTACCTTGGACAGCATATTGCAAAATAGACTTTTGCATGTCTTCAGGGAATTTTTTATTTAACTTTTCAACCTCAGAATAGGCTTTATCGTATTTTTCTACATAAGGTATTAACTCTTCAATCTTTGCTACAATTCGTTTTTGTTCTTCAAGTGGAGGAACAGGTATCAAATAAGCTTTTACATTTCCTAACTTAAGAAAACTTTGATTTGTACTACCCTCTGCATCTTTCTCAATTTTTCTCTGATAAGCTTTTAATACATAGTATAGATACTTTTGAAATGTTATAATACCTGTTCTAAACACAAATAAGTGACCGTCAGTTATACATTTAAACCCATATGGATTATGATATAATCCGGTTCTTCCTACAGTTCCTCCCCCTAAAGTATTTAATAGTATATCATATTCTTGTAAAAACATGTCTTGATTATACTTTTCCATAAAATCATTAGTACAATATTTTAAATGTGTAAAATCAATGCCATAATTTTGATTGTTTCTTTGTCCTATTGTAATATTATCATTTGGTGTTTTGGTATATTTTGGTGATTTTCCTGAAAAAGCATATGTACAGCAATCACCCAACTTAACCCATTTCCAATTATCAGGAATATCAAACAGAAATGCTTCTTCTGTAATCACTGGATGTATTTTCTCTTTTTTTTATCCTTCTTTCTTTTACCAGCTTTTCTCTTTCAATTTTAATTTGCTCAAGAAGTTCTTCTACTGCTCCATCTTCTTCCCGCTGTTCTACTAGTTTTCCTTGTATCGCAAGTTGAAGAATACTATTCTTTAAATCTTTTCCATTCACCTTAATTACCTCCAAGCATAGAAGTAATTTTTTCTAAAACATGATCTATTTCATCATTAAGAGAAGTTCGTTTTTCTTGATATTGTTGTATTAAATCCATTGGTTCAAGGATTATTTCTTCTTCATGCGGGAAACCGCATAAATCTATATTGTAATTGTTTTCTTCAATTTCACTTAATGTATATTTCTTTGCTTTAGGAAAACCATCAACATCTAATTTTTTACGATTATTCCACCAATTAAGTACGTCATTAAAGTGTTCTAATTTCATTGGTCGGGTTTTTGAGAAGTTTTTATACTCTTCAGGCATATCTAAACGATAGAACCAGGTTTCTTTGTTTGGTTCCGCATTATCAAAAAATAGAATATTTGTTCTAATGGATGTATATGGTGCAAAAACACTGTGTGGTAATCTAACAACTGTGTGAAGATTAAACTCACTTAATAACTTTTTCTTGATATTAACTTTAGCATTATCAGTACCAAATAAGAATCCATCTGGAATAATGACAGCACATCTTCCATTTTTCTTAAGTCGATACATAATCACGTTCATAAATAAGTCTGCAGTTTCAGAACTTCTTAACTCCATCGGGAAGTTTATTTTTACGCTATCCTTTTCACTGCCCCCGTAAGGTGGATTCATAAGAATCACATCGAAAGGGTCCATTTTTCTAAGATCTTTATAATCTATTTCTAGCGCATTGCCATGCAGGATATTCGGATCATCAATATCGTGAATAAGCATATTGGTGACACAAAGCATATGAGGAAGAGCTTTCTTCTCAATACCATACACTGATTTATTATAAATCTTTCTATTTTCAAGAGAGTTGCCAACTTGCTTATCAAGGGCATTTAGTGAAGATACTAAGAAGCCGCCTGTGCCACAGGCAAAATCACCAATCTTCTCTCCTAACACAGGTTTTATGACTTCCACCATAAAATCAGTAACTGCTCTAGGCGTATAAAACTCACCGGCGTTTCCAGCACTCTGCAAATCTTTTAAGAAAGACTCGTAGATATACCAAACTCATGACGTTCTTTATATTCCGTAAAGTCAATTTCATCAATAATATTAACAACTTGTCGTAATAATACGCCGTCTTTTTGATAGTTATTTGCATCTTCAAATGCATATTTAACGATTACTTGGCTCATCGGTGTTTCTTCATCAATTTCTAAATTTTTAAGAGTTGGAAACAGTTTATTATTTACAAAATCAAGTAAAGCATCTCCAGTTAAAGCCTTACCATCTTTTTTATCAACAGCCCAATCCCTCCATTTTAATCCATCGGGAATAATGGACAGATAATTATCATCATATAGTTCCCATGCTTCTTCCTTTGCATCATATATTTTTAAAAATAGAATCCATACAATTTGCTCAATTCTCTGGGCATCTCCATTAACACCTGAATCATTTCGCATAATATCTTGTATTCTTTTTACAAAATTGCTTGTTGCCATTTACTTTACCTGCCTTTTTTATTTGTTTAACTAAGCGTAATATATTTCATTTTCTAATTCCTGTATTGCCTTCAGATAAGCTTTTTTACCCCCAAAGGCTTTAACGATTTTCATAGGACTTCCAATCTTCGCAAATTCTTTAAGTTGAAGTATCTTTGTGTCCTCTATTTCTTTAATTCCATCATTCGCATACTTATCAAGTAGTGCTTCAATAACTTTTTGAGCAACATCAGGATATTTATATAAATAATGACGTTTTTTTACATTCTCTGCTCGTTCTCTTTTAGTTAGAGGTGATTTATCGTAGGCTAAGTGGCAAATCAAATCAAAATCATCGAGTTCTGTTTTGCCAAGTTCTTCTTTAACAGCATCTAAAAGTACACCGTTATCTTGTAATTCATCGATGATGGCTTGTTTTTTCTCGGCTTTTGTCCATGTTCTTAAAAAATCATCTAATCTAGCATATTGCTCTAAGATATTTTTCTTCGTATAATCAATTAAACTCTCTGTGATTAACTTTCCATCCTTATCCACATACTGTACACGTTCTGAAAGAACTTTAACCATTACATCGTGAATATAATATTTTCTTGGCTTGTCGTCATCATTGAATGAATCATCATCACCGGTTATATAATCTTCATTAACTTCGTTTATTTCCTCATCACCAGGCCCAAAACCTTCATTACCTTCGTCAGTTACAGACTCTGGTTCATCGACTGGATCATTTTCATCTAAATCAATAACGACTTCTGGTCTACCATCAAATGCAGGATCTGCAAATAAACGACTGGCATTACGAAAGTCCATAATAGTGAAATATGTTTTTCCATACTCTTCTAATAGTCGTGTTCCCCGACCAATAATTTGCTTGAATTCTGTCATGCTGTTAATATTATTTTCTAAGACAATGAGCTTGCACATCTTTGCATCCACACCAGTAGTCATTAATTTACTTGTAACAGCAATAACTGGATATGTACTTTCTTCATCGATGAAGTGTTCGAGTTGTGCCTTTCCTTCATCATTATCACCAGTAATACGCATAATGTATTTTTCATTCTCTGCATATAAGTCTTTATTTTCGTTGATAAGCGCTTGTCTCATTCTTTCGGCATGTTCAATATCAATACAAAACACAATGGTTTTACTAAATCGATTTGTTTTCTTTAAAAACTCGGTAATTTTACTAGCTACAACTCTGGTTCGATCATCAATTACTATCGACCGGTCATAATCTTTCACATTGTATTCTCTATCTTCAATAATATGACCATATTTATCAACTTTTCCCAATTCTGGTCGGTAACCTTCTAAGTCTTTATCTAAACCAATTCTTATCACTTTATAAGGAGCTAAGTATCCATCATCAATTCCTTGTTTTAAAGAGTATTCATAAATTGGCTCACCAAAATAACTCAAACTTGATACTTCTTTTGTTTCTATAGGTGTAGCAGTACAGCCAATATGAGTTGCAGATGAAAAGTAATCTAAAATTTTTCTCCATGCAGACTCCTCTCTAGCACTTCCTCTATGACACTCATCAATCACAACAAGGTCAAAGAAATTAGGTTGGAATTGAAGGAAGGTTTCTTCTCCTTCATCACCGGTAAGTTGTTGATAAAGTGCTAAATATATCTCGTATGAACTATCAAGAGTCTTATTAGCAACTTTAGTCATCTTCCCGCTAAAAGGTTTAAAATCTCCAGAGATGGTCTGATCAATTAAAATATTCCTGTCTGCTAAAAATAAAATCTTCTTCTTAATACCTGATTTCCATAATCTGTATATCATCTGAAAAGTCATAAATGTTTTTCCAGTACCAGTAGCACTGACTAAGAGGACTCGGTTCTGTCCCTTAGCTACTGCATCAACCGTTCTATTTATTGCGACCCTTTGATAATACCTAGGAGTTTTATAATTAGGAATATAGTAATAAGGTTCAAGCATAACCTTTTCTTCAGTTTCATTGATATTCTTGTCACTTAAATAACGATGATATAATTCATCTGGGGATGGAAATTCATTTAGTTTCAACTCCCTTACTTCACCAGTAATTAAGTTTTGCTCTACAAAGCCATCACCATTTGAAGCATAAACATAATAAATATCTAATGCTTTTGCATAACTAATAGCTTGTTGTAAACCGGCCCCAATTGGATGGTTATTATCTTTCGCTTCAACAACGGCCAAAGGAAAATTACTTTTATAAAAAAGAACATAATCGCAACGTTTCTTCTTTCCTCTAACAGTAACATTTCCACGTAGGATGATTCGACCTGCAGTAAAAGCATATTCCAATCGAACCTGTTTCTTAATATCCCATCCAGCATCAGTAATGGCCGGAGTGATATATCTTGCTTTAATATCTTCTTCAGATAGATGTCTCTTACTCATTTTTTAGCCCCTTCCAACTAAATCATTTTATATTTCTCCCCATTTTATATCAATTATAACACAAGATCTTTTAATAAAAACAATAATTATTCTACTTTACAAGAATTGATAGTTTAAATTATTTACTAAATTCTCAAATACATGTTTCAAAGAACTTTTTGTTATCTTTAATTCATTGGCATTTGTTATTCTGTAAACAGGTGGATATACGTCTTCTTCACTTTCCATTTTGGATATGATGCTTTCATAGCTTGCCTTCCCTTTCACACTATGAGGCATTGGACCAACAAGTATACACTCATACCTTGGATTATTTTCTAATTTTTCAAAGCTATAATTCTTAATTTTTTTGTAGTCTAACTCACATTCAATAATATTTGTATTTAATTTGAACGCCTTTGCTAGCTTTCTAATGTTATCCTCACTTACTTGAGAGTCACCTATAATTAATATTTTAGCGTTTCTTTCGACATATCTTTCTTGTTTATTTGACACTCCATATTTCTCTATTACTTCATCTAACTTTCCAGTTCTGTTCGCTAAGAACAACTCTTTTCTTACCTTATCAGTAATCTCCTCAACTAATTTCTCTAATTCTTCAACCCCTAATGCCAAACTACTCACCACCCAATTCATCTTCAAACAAATTTTCTATTTGTTCTTGTAACTTATTAAGTTTTTTATTAAAATATTTTATCTCATCAATATAAGCTAGATACTTAGATGCAATTTCATTTTGCTTTTCTAAATCAACAAATGGAATTTGCATGTCTTCAAGCATTTTCTTGCCAATTGAGATAACGACACTTCCTGTTTGAACGCTCTCCAGAACTTTTTTACCTAATGGACTATCTAAAAATACTTTGAGGTAATATGGGTTTATTATTTCTTGATTAATTCGAATAACCATTAGATTTCCACTAGCTATAATTTTTTCATTATTATTAATTTCTACTACTGATAGTTTGATGGTTGATCCTTTGGCAGAAATAACAAAGTCTTTATCCTGTATCAAGTATTTATCCCATTTATTTCCGTCCAATTTTACTTTTTGCAAGTTGCTATAATTAATTGTATTTTCATATATATCACTTAAGTTTAATACTTGGTAATCATAAGATTGGTCGTCTACATATCCTTTATCTTGTATTTGGGCTGTTAACTGTACACCTCTAAATATCTCATTAGAGAAATTGCCCACTTTTATTGGGTTATTAATTTCTATTTGATTAGAATATCGTTGGGGTAATAGTAAATAATTATTTTCTTTAATTTCTTTTATATTAATAAAGTTTTCATCTGATTGGTACATCGTCAATATATCATCAATATTCTGACTTGTTAGTTCATTAATCCGTCTACCTTTAGAGTACAAATCTGAAGCATCAATTATTTTGATGTTTTGTCTTTTTACACTTTTAGATAAAACTAACATTGTGATGCCAATACTGGTATTTAGTAATAGTCTTTCAGGTAATTGTATAATCGCTTCAACATAACCACTGTTGATTAATGCTTTTCTAAAATCTACATCTTGAGTTTTATATAATGGGCCATCTGCCATTACTGCTATTCCTTTACCATCCTTCTTTAATGAGTTTATCACTTTAGTTACAAATACCCAATCAGAAGAAACCCTTGTATCGAACTCATAATTGAAGTTCTCATTATTCTCATTTTTGATTTTTTCAATCTTATGACGATCCAATCGTAAGATGAAAGGAAAATGGCTGAACACTTTATCATAACTATTCTCTTCTGAACTTAATAAAACATCATTAGTTTGTATATCAGCAGCTCCATTCATTGTATATAATATTATTTTACTAACTAGAGAATAAGTTTTGTTAATCTCTCTTCCATGCAAACTTATCGCATTATTAGATTTAAATGCCTCTACCAAAAACAATCCATAACCCGAGCATAAGTCCAATACACTATCCTCATTCTTTAAATCAAGTATCTTTAATCCCAGATTAATTAAAGAGTTAGGTGTGATACTATCATCTATTTTACTGCATGTATTTACTGATAAGTTAGCCAACTCTTGACTAGATAAGTTTTTAATCAGTGGCATTATTTTTTGTACGATTTCATCTTCAATCGAAGCAAACGATAAAACTTGGAGATCTTTTATAATACTTTTTTCAGCATCATTATAATTTACTAAATTATCGTCTTTAAAACTCATTTCATTGAAATCGTACTCAATACCATACTTGTCACTTACTAATTTAATGAAGAATAGGCCACTTAAGACTTCAACATAACTAGAATTGTTATACGAACTACGAAGTATATTAATTACTTCCCAAACTTTTTTATTTTCCAAATTAACCACTCCTTTGGTATTTATATACCAAATATATCACCCATTATATTCCATGTCAATAATTTTTGGTATTTTTATACCAAATTAAATCATTAATTGGACGTATGGTATTATATTGGCACATTTAACTGTTATTCTTAAGAAATCCACAGGGGGGTCGTTTTGCCCTAAAATCACTATACTATTACGCATTAATCATTTTTAATTGCGTATTTGTTTATTTTCGCGTAATAGTGGGACCCCCCTATAAAAAAATTCCCCATACTTACTTGTATGAGGAAACATATTTTAACTCCTAAATATAGCCTTAATATTTAAAAAACTACTTATATAGGTTACTTTCGTACTAGCAACACGACACACTCGACGTGTGTTGTTTGTGGAAACATATCTACCGGTTGTACTTCAATTACTTCATAATTATTTTCTGTTAATACTTTTAAATCTCTTGCTAAAGTCGCTGGATCACATGATACATAAACAATTTTTGGTATTTTCATTTCTATTATCGTGTTTAATAAAGCTTCATCGCACCCTTTTCTTGGTGGGTCTATTATAATGACATCTGCTTCAATATTTTCTTCTTGCCATTTTTTAATTATAACTTCAGCTTTCCCTACTTCATAATGTGCATTTGTAAAATGATTTAATTGGGCATTTAGTTTCGCATCTTCAATTGCTTTTGCTACTATTTCTACTCCGTAAATAGCTTTTGCTTTCTTTGATAAATAGAGTCCTATGGTACCTATCCCACAATAAGCATCAATAATGGTTTCGTTTCCTTTTAATTTCGCATATTCTAACACTTTATCATATAGTTTTTTTGTTTGTACTGGATTGACTTGATAAAATGAGCTTGAGGATATCGCAAATTTGACATCTCCTATCAAGTCATATATATATTCTTCACCATAAAGAACTTTAGTTTTGTCACCCATTATTGTGTTTGTTTTTTGATTATTTATATTTAGTATAATGGATTTAATCATTGGAAACTTAATTGTTAATTCATTGATTAATTCTTTTTCATTATTTATTGTGTTTTCTTTAATCACAAATGTCACCATATATTCGTTTGTGACAAAACCAAATCGGACGATGATATGTCGTAAATTTCCGCTATGAGTTAATTCATCATATGGAATAAGGTGATATTTCTTAGAAAGTTTTTTTATATAATTAATAATTTCATCTGTTGTTTTATCTTGAATATCGCAACTCTCCATATCTATAATATCATGCGTATTTTGCTTGTAGAATCCAGCGACTACCTCATTATTATTTAACCCAAATGGTACTTGTGTTTTATTCCGATATTTCCAACTATTCTCCATCCCAATGCATTCATGTACAGTTGTCTTTATATTTCCTATTCTTTTTAATGTTTCTTTAACCATATTCGTTTTTATTTGTAATTGTCCGAAATACGATAAATGCTGCAGATTACACCCGCCACATTCATGATAAATAGGGCATTTTGGTTCTACCCTAAATTCATTCTCTTTATAAATTTCAAGTACTTTACCAACCGCAAAATTCTTCTTTATCGCTATTACTTTGACATTAATCGATTCCCCGGGTAATGCGTTTTTGATAAATATCGGGAAATTATCTACTTTAGCGACACCTAATCCTTCATGCGTTATTCCCGTTACTTCCACATCATATATTTTATTTTTTTCCACAGGTAATTCTTTTAGCATTTTATCACCTACTATTTTAATCATATTGTATATATTTTACATTAAAAATAAATGTTTGAATAGTATACTTTCTATTAATGTTCATATTTTTGTGATATACTTGATTTATTATTTTTATTATGAAGGGGAATATTATGAAAATTGTAAAAGTATCTATATTAATTAACTCGATATTTAATCTTAACAATTTTTTAATTATTATATTATTTTACAATGGCTATGATAACAGCTTCATAGCACTATGGCTATTTTCACCATTTATTTTTGTACTAGTCACGACTATATTATTAGCTACAGATGTAAGACCTGAGTATAAAATGTTTAAGAAACAAGCAATTACAGGTTTTATAATAAGGATTCTAACTATTCCATCTGTTTTAGTTGTACTTGGAGGTATACATGATGAAAATAAAGTAATTTTTGCTTTTAGCATGAGTATCTTTATCGTATTTGTTTTGTCAGATTTATTTATCTCAATACTTATATATAAAAAAAGTGGGTATTTCTTACTTGAACACCAAGACTATGAAGAAGGGAGATTTCTTAGTGCTATTAGAAATACAGAACATTTATTTCTAATTGCCCAAGATAAAACACGATTAAAAAAAACACAAGAAATGGTTAAAAGCGATACTTTATTAGGATTATGCTTAGCGTCTATGTATATTACATCTCGAACTGAATTAAGTCAAATACTAAGTAATCTTTTTATTACCTTATCAATCCTATTATATATCATAATCATCAAAATTAATTATAGAATCATCATTTATATCTACGGAGAATTAAATAAGAAAAAATTCATCATTAATTTGGTAAGTGGTATTGTAGCTCTCATCTATACCTATATTTTAGCTCTTCACAATAAAGACATTATTTCTTTTGGTTTTATTTTATCATTTATATTATGTTATCCCATACTTCACACCACTAGAATGGTAGCTGTTAAAAATTTGCAAAATATTGAAAATCAATAGTAAAAAAATACCATGATAAATCGACTTTATCATGGTATTTCCATTATTAATATATTTATTAAATAATCCCTATTTCATTGTAACTATTTAAATCTATTATATTTGAATTTGACTTGAGATATTTTTTTTCAGTAATAATATAAGCCTTAATATTGATTTTATCTATAAGAAAGCATTCCTAATACCAATAATATACCATTTTTTTACTAATTATAGATAATTAGGTATTGTCATTCACTATAAAAGTGGATAACCGAATATTTGATGGATTATAATCCCGATAGTGGCTAAAGTAGTACGCTTCTATTTTATCTCCAACTTTAAGATCTTCCAAATTCATGACCTGATTATCTTTATCATAAATTGTCACAAATGAATTAATTGTGATTGTCTTTAAGTTTGAAAGATCATCACTATTAATAGATATTAGATATTTATTCGCATCAATGCCTGTTATAGTTGCTTCAAATGGTACCTTGTCAGTATACAATAAATCTGAAATTAATAAGACTCCATTACCAGGATATCTTGAAATGAATTTTCTATAGAATGATAATAACGTATTGTACTCTTATAATCCTCGTCAAAATATGATCCATTACCATGTGCTGTTAACAAAATATCTTGCGGATTTGATAAATCAACATTAAATTCATAAATCTCTAAATCTGTATATTTTATCACAGAATTATTACCTAAAAAAAGATAGGTACCAAAATATAAATTATTTAACATCCGCGGAATTTTTTCCTTATCTGATGTAATCATGTAACTAGTTGCACCTAAACATCCGACCATTCCATCTTTTCCCTTAAAGATAATCATTTGTTCACTATACCAAAATGAATTAGAAGATAACCCAAAAAATGCGACAATTACTTCAATATCTTTATCACCTGTTATCGATTCTAAATATGGAAATTCATTATTTTCTAATGATATTGTAAAACGGTATGATTGATATATTTCAATTTTATCATAAGGCATAATATCATAATAATTAGTTGTTGTTGTTTGTTCTTCATTATCTGTTATGGTAGAGATATCGATATTAATAATATTAGTTTTTTTCTCATTGTGATACCCTGTATTAATGACTTGATTATCTGCAGAGTTCATAATCGCATTATATACCGCGTAAGTGTAGGACTGGTTAACATCATCATTTAATGTACTTTGATTATTATTTGATTCTTGTGTTGTTGTCGATCCATTTATTGTTGTTAGTATTGTATGATTTTTTGGCGAATGATTGCTATTAAGATTGTTAGTTACAAATGGTATCGACATCAATATTAATAATACAAATGTAAATGCAAGTTTAAATTTATATGATAATTTGCTTTTTATCGGTTTACTAGTTATATTGCTTATCGCATTGGAAACACTTTTAGTCATAACCATTTTTTCACTATTTTTATTTTCAAAATATTTTTTTAATTCTTCAATTGATTTTTTCTCATCATTCATTAAATTTCCTCCTCTTCGTATATTTTTTTATAATTATTCACTGCTTTTTCATATCTAATTCTTACTTGTTTTAGAGTTAATTTTGTGAGCAGTGCTATTTCTTTATATGTATAATCATATACACATTTCAATATCAAAATGGTTCTTTGTTCTTCATCTAATTGATATAAAATAGTATTTATAAATGATATATCTTGCTCACTCTTTAAATCCTCAACATTATATTCCTGTATCTTCTCCATATGCTTTAGATTTTTACGATAATAATCGATTGATAAGTTATGAGTCATTGTAACAATATAACCCATTGGATTAGACAATTTAATAATCATTTTAGCATGATTCCATATTTTTGCTAAAACATCATTTACGATTTCTTCAGCATCCATTTCATTAAAAACAACTTTATAAGCTGTATTATATAAAATTCTCCCGTAATTAACATAAAAATCTTCTAAAGCTTTAGCATCTTGTTTAGCAATCTTATTTAATAAATCTAATTCCATAATATTATCCCTCATATAATCTAACGAAACAAATAAATACTATTTGCCCTTATATTAGTAATTATTTAATATTTTTTTTATTCCATTATATCAGCATCAGTTAAAAAAAACAAAAAAACCGACATAGGTTCTATAACCTAAATCGGTTTTTTATCTATTCAGTTTTTAATATTGGTTGATTATGTTCAGGTTCAATATAGTTTTTCCGATTTAAAGAAATGATAGCTGCGAGAAATGCTATCGCCATGGCAACTAACATCACTACATGATAGGATGACATAAAAGTACCTACTTGATTAGCCTCTGGTTCTTCGACTCCTCCTAAAGCTCCAAATAATGATACTGAATAAGCAATACCTGTCACCATCCCTAGATTTCTCACTAAACTATTTATTGAACCAGCAGTACCTAATTTTTTCTTAGGCACAGAACTCATAACACTACTATTATTTGGGGATTGAAACAAACCAGACCCTAATCCAAGTAGTAAGGAACCTGGAATGATTTGAAAAAACTGTGAGGAGCTTGATAAGATTGAAAAATAAAACAATCCTATTCCACAAATAACAAGACCGCTTGTTGTGAGTAACTTTGGTCCATATTTATCAGATAAATGTCCGCTAATAGGTGCTACTATGGCCATTACAAGTGGAAAAACTGAAAATAACAATCCCATTTTCAATGGAGAATATTTCAGAACATTTTGTAAGTAAAAAGATAAAAGGAAGTTATTGGCAAATATCGCAACAAAACATAGCCAACCTGAAAGATTCCCAATAAAAAATGGTCGATTTTTGAAAAGAGATAGGTCAATCATAGGGTGCGCTACAATACGTTCTACGATAACGAATATAATCAGTAATATTACACCTACTATGATGCCAAGTAATATTGGCGTACTTAGCCAACCCCATTTCCCTCCATTATCTACTGCAAATATAACACTAACCATTCCTACCGCAAATAATAAAGCTCCTATATAATCAAAGCCTTCATTAACTTTAAGAGGTTTATCTTTAGGTAATATCAATCTAGCTAAAAAATAGCCGATAATCCCAATCGGTAAATTTATATAGAAAATCCACCGCCATCCCGCTACTGCAATAAGTAGTCCACCTAATCCAGGACCAGTTAGACTACCAAATGCCACGACTGTTCCTATTAATCCTAGCGCTCTGCCTCTTTCTTTCTGTGGGAAATTAGCTGTAATGATTGCCGCACTATTAGACATTAACATAGAGGCTCCTATTGCTTGTACAACTCGAGCAATCACTAAAAACCAGATGTCTACTGAAAAACCACATAGGGCTGAACCAATTATAAAAATCAAAAAACCTATTGAATATATATTTTTACGACCGAATAAATCAGAGATACGACCAAAAATTGGCAATAAACTCGATATAGCTAACAAATAGGCAGTGATTGTCCATTGTGCTATAGGCAATTTCACACCCAGTTTATCTCTTAATGTAGGCATTGCTACATTGATTATACTACTATCTAATGTGGCCATAAATGTGCCAATAAAGACGACTCCGATAATGTACCAGCGGTAATCCGGTGAATCTTTTATATTATCTAACATTTTCTTCTACTCCTTGTTTCTTTTTCTAATACAATTTATGTTTAAGCCTAATCAAGTTGTTTACTTAACTCAGACTGATTTTTTAGTTTGGCTTACAAATTGTAAAACTTCAGCTTGATAAACTATTGTTCTTGAATTGCCTTTAAAATTAAATGAAAATTTCTAATAACCAAGATCTGATAATTTGATTTTGAAATTATTATTTGAGTTATCCACCATTATAACACACATAAGACCAATAATTCTACCTTGTATTTTTATGTATTATTTACGTTTATTTCATGTTTAACTATATATTAGCTAATCTCTATTATTTGATGAAATAAATTTGTAAGTAAAAAAAACTTAGAGTAATTAAATGTGCTAATAGAATATTTGGAATATATTTGTATGAAATTATTTATATTTCACAGTAGAAATTTATCCAAAACTATAATAAAAACTAAAGATTAATGGAGAAAAACCAATCTATATTCATTCAATACAAACTAGTTTTTCTTATTATATATAAAATTTTAAAAATAATGAGTTAGCTCTCTAATGTCATCAATGACTAAATCAGCTTCAGATAACTCATCAATGTTTCCAAATCCATACAGGCAACCTATTGTATAGATATTATTTTTTATTCCTGATTCTATATCATGAAAACGATCACCGATTATCACCATTTCTTTTGGAAATTGTAACATTACCTCTTTTAATATTTCGTATTTTGGGATAAAACCAAATTGTTCCGAACAAAACATTTTATCAAAGTACTGATCTAAATTAAAGAGTTTAGTGTGTGTGTCCATATAATATTTTCCACAGTTACTAATAAATACTAATTTGTATCCTTTAGTTTTCAGATAATTTAATGTTTCTATTACACCTGTGTATAACTCCGCATCTCCATCCTCAATTTGTTTTGTCATCTCCTTTTTTATTATATCGCTTGCCTCTATTTTTATATCTAAAGAAACCTCAGGTAAAAACTTTATCCACATATCTTTACTACTAAAACCAAGCCAATATGAAATCTCACTATCGCTCCATTCCCTTTTAGAAACACCTGTATTATTGACTATAAATTCATAAGCTTTTTTAAATGCAGGTGCATAAATTTTTATACTATTATGTGAAGTACCATCGTAATCCAAAAAAATAGTCTTGATTTTATTAAACGCAATCATTTTTTAACTCCTAGTAGTATAAAAGGATTCACTCGAATCCTTTTATATCATTTTTAATTAGAAATTTTTTAATAAATTTGCCATTTCAATAGCAGTCACTGCTGCTTCATAACCTTTATTTCCTGCTTTTGTTCCCGCTCTTTCTATAGCTTGTTCAATTGTCTCAGTTGTTAATACACCAAAAACAACTGGCAATTCAGTATCTAATGATACATGAGCAATCCCTTTTGATACTTCACTTGATACATATTCATAATGTGATGTAGCGCCTCTAATCACAGCACCTAAACAAATAATCGCATTATATTTATTAGTTTTCGCCATTTTTTTCGCAACTAAAGGAATTTCAAAAGCACCTGGTACCCAAGCAATCTCGATGTTTTCTTCTTCTACACCATGTCTCTTTAATGCATCAAGAGCCCCATCTAATAATTTACTTCCAATAAATTCGTTAAATCGTCCAATAACTATTCCAAATTTTTGTCCTTGAGAAATTAAATTTCCTTCTATATGTTTCATCTATTTGTCCTCCTTAAAATCTAAGATATGTCCCAGTTTTTGTTTTTTTGTTCGTAAATAATATTCATTTCGTTCATTATGATTGATTTGAATTGGTATACGTTCAACAACTTCAATTCCATATCCCGATAGTCCTTTGATTTTTCTTGGATTATTGGTCATCAATTTTATTTTTTTAACACCTAAATCAGATAATATCTGAGCACCAATTCCATACTCGCGCATATCTTCCGGAAAACCTAAAGCTAAGTTAGCTTCAACAGTATCCATTCCTTCATCTTGAAGTGCATAGGCTTTGATTTTATTAATTAAACCAATTCCTCTTCCTTCTTGGCGCATATAAAGGACAATTCCTCTTCCCTCTTGTTCAATTTTCACCATTGCAGATGCAAGTTGTTCACCACAATCACAACGTATAGAACCAAATGCATCACCAGTTAAACATTCTGAATGAACTCGTACCAAAACTGGAGCATCACCAGTAATTTCGCCTTTTACTAACGCAACATGATGTTCACCATTTAAATTATTGATATATCCAATCATCTTAAATTCACCATATTTCGTTGGCAACTTTGATTCTGCAACTCTCTCGATTAATTTCTCTTTCTTACATCTATAAGAGATTAAATCAGCAATTGTGATAATCTTTAAATCATGTTTTTTTACATATTCCATTAACTCAGGAACCCTAGCCATTGAGCCATCTTCACTCATGATTTCACATATGACTCCACCAGGTTTTAATCCACTAAGTTTCGCTAAGTCTACAGCTGCTTCAGTATGACCAGCACGTTTTAAAACTCCACCAGCTCTTGCTTTAAGAGGGAAAATATGACCAGGTCTTTTAAAATCAGACCCTGATGCATTAGGATCAAATATTTTTTGGATTGTCGTTGCTCGTTCAAAAGCAGATATTCCCGTTTTAGCATCACTTGAATCAATTGATACTGTAAATGCAGTTTGATGGTGGTCTGTGTTAATATCCACCATTGGGTGGATATCGAGTTCATCTAGCCGTGATTCTTCAACTGGTGTACATATAAGACCTCGTCCGTATTTCGACATAAAATTAATTGCTTCAGGTGTTACTTTTTCAGCTGCCATTAAAAGGTCGCCTTCATTTTCTCTATTTTCATCATCAACCACGACAATCATTTTACCTAACTTAATATCATTTATAGCTTCTTCAATCGTATTAAATTTAATCATTTTTAACTACTCCTTTTACTTATTACATAAAACCTGTTTGGGTTAAAAATCCTATACTTATATCTTTTCTATTTTCTTGTTTTTCTTTATGAAAAATGAGTTTTTCCACATATTTTCCAATCATATCGCATTCTAAATTAACCATATCACCTGTTTTTTTTCTTAACAATGTTGTAACTTGCCTTGTATGTGGTATGATTGATACTTTAAATTGAGTATCATCTACCATGGCAACCGTTAAGCTCACACCGTCAATCGCAATTGATCCCTTGTTAACAATATACTTTAATATATCACTTGATGTTTTGATAGTGCACCATATTGCATTTTCTTCAGGTGTAAAATTAGAAATAGTTCCTATGCCATCAATATGACCACTTACTATATGACCACCTAAACGGTCACCTACTCTTAATGCTCGTTCTAAATTAACCTCATCCCCCATTTTTAATATATTTAAATTAGTGCGTCGCATTGTTTCTGCCATGACATCCACTGTTAATTTATTCGCCCTAATGTTAGTAACAGTCAAACAAACACCATTTGTCGCAATACTATCGCCAATTTGAAGGTTTTCTAATATTTTTTGCGCATAAATCGCAATTTGAGCGGATTTTGTTTCTTTCTTGATAGAATCAATTCTTCCTATTTCTTCAACTAGGCCAGTAAACATGTGCTTCACTCCTTTCGTAAATACCCTATAATTAAGACGTCATCATCAAACCGTTCAACAGATATTGAATGCAAATTTATCGCATCAGCCATATGTTTAATGCCATCACCACCTATAGATGTTTTTGCATCTACACCTCCTATAATCTTAGGCGCAATAAATTGATAAACTTTATCCACAATACCCGCTTGTAACGCTCCAAAAGCTAATGTACTTCCTCCTTCTAATAAAATACTATCAATATTTCTTTTACCTAATTCTTCCATTAGTATTTGCAAATCAACTTTTTTATTCTTTGAATGAGTTTTAATTATTTCAACACCTAATTTTTCTAATTCAATTATTTTATCATCGTCAGCAAGTTCAGTTGTCGCAAGTATTGTTTTGGCATTTGAATTTTTATCAATAACCTGAGCATTTAATGGAATTCTTGCTTTACTATCAACAATAATACGAATAGGATCTTTTCCTATCCGACCTTTTAAGCGTGTTGTCAATTGTGGATCATCTTCAATAACCGTATTAATACCCACCATAATTCCCATCATAAGGTTCCTAATTTCATGCACGTGCGCTCTTGATTTTTCATTTGTTATCCATTTTGAATCACCTATAGACGTCGCAGTCTTACCATCAATAGTCATTGCAGTTTTGAGAATGACAAACGGTCTTTTAGTTGTCATATATTTTATAAATATTTCATTGATTTTTCTGCATTCTTCTTCTAAAACTCCAACTACTACCTCTATCCCATTGTCTTGAAGGATTTTAATACCCTTGCCAGACACTAGAGGATTGGGGTCTAATAATCCAATAACTACTTTTCCAATCTTTTTTTCGACAACTAAATTAGCACAAGGGGGTGTTTTTCCATAATGAGAGCATGGCTCAAGTGTTACATACATGGTTGCGCCTGTAACATCTTCTCTTGCATTTAGGAATGCGTTTACCTCAGCATGCGGACCACCAAATTTTTCATGGTAACCTTCACCAATTATCTTCCCGTCTTTTACTATTACAGCACCCACTAAAGGATTGGGTCTTGTAAAACCTTCTCCTTTTTTCGCTAATTCTAAAGCCCGTTTCATGAAATTTATATGCATTCAAAGTCAACTCCTAACCTTTATTATTACCATTTTTTATAAATTAAATAAAAAAAAGCCCCGATTTAAAATCAGGGCTTCCCACATTAATCATATTTAAATACTAGCTTACGAAAAAAAAACGCAAACAAATAAATAATTAAATTAAAAAATGTAAATCTTCTTTCATCCAGACTATACTGTCGGCTTCGGAATTTAACCGAATCTGCCATATGGCTCGCGGGCTATACCGCCGGTGGGGAATGTCACCCCGCCCTGAAGATTATTTAATTTTGTATAGAATATCATTAACACCTTTTTTTGTCAAGTAACTTTAACCCAATTTTTATACTTGAAATTACATGGTGATGAAATAAGAACCTCATTATTAATTTAATTAAAATAATAATGTCATTATTTTATTTATGCATTAGGTTTCTTATCTTTAGTATTCTTAGGTTGTTGATTCTTTACTTTCTTCTTCTTTTTCTTTAATTTATCTGGGTTTTTAAAAGACATTACATTTACACCTTTCGTAATTTTTATTTTTTATAATATTCTTTTCTTATGTGCTTATGTAAAAATTGCTGTTATACTATATTATTACAAATATATTGCTTTGTATTCCAATTTAACTTTACATAAATATAAACAACAGTTATGTTAATTTATTTTAGTTACTCTATCCATCCTCTAATTGCTGTTGTATTTAATCACTCTTCCATAACACTTCTGACATGGTTTTTGATTTCTAACAGCAATTTTACCTTTTAATAGAACATGCTTAATACCAATTGGTGGTAAAGTCGAATTGTAGTAATCTTCATAGCCAGAGATTTCATTGAAATTAAATATTGTTATATCAGCCACTTTACCTACTGATAGCTCTCCTATATCTTGAATACCTAAGGTTTTGGCTGGTAATAATGTACACTTACTAATTGCCTTTTCTAAACTCATAACTTTTTTTTCTCTTATAAATTTACCTAAGAATAATGGATAATTACCATATAAACGCGGATGTGGCACACCTGCGGGTATACTATCAGAACCTACCATTTGTAGTGGATGTTTTATTAATTTTATCATATCTTCCTCTGAAAATACATTTAAAGTGACTATTCCTACTCCAAGTTGTTCTTCTATTAAAAGATTTGCTACAAAATCAACTGAATGTATTCCTAATTCTTTAGCAATTTCGCCAACAGTTCTACTAATATAAATTCTGTTTTTTTCTGTTTTTACAGAGGTTATTAATATCCCGTCCCAGCCATTAATGACACTATAATTATCCCAGCCTTTATAATTAGTTTCCTTACTTGAAAGTTCCGTCTTTACTTTTTCTAACATTTCTTTATCCTTTAAGTTAGCAATCAAATTATCGCTTCCTTTATCTGTAATCCAAGGAGGTAGAAGTTGAGTCATTAATGTACTTCCAGAAAGATATAAATGTTCATCAAATGTTATAGTTAAACCCCTCTTAATTGCGTTTTCTACAGTCTCGATTAATACATCAGCACTGCATCCGAGTTCTTTAGAATTATACGACCGCATATGAGAAATATGAAGTCTTACTTTTGAACTTTTAGCTATAGAAATTATCTCTTCTAAGGCATCAACAATAGAACTGTCATGATTTCTAAGATGAACCATAACTATTCCATCATATTTTTTAACAACCTTGCATATTTCAATAAGTTCCTCTCTTGAACTGAGGATTGCTGGCATATATTGCAGTCCTAAAGACATCCCAAAAGCTCCCGCACCCATTGCAGAATCAACAATTTTACACATAGCATCAAGTTCATCTCTACTAGGTGTTCTGTTATCAAATCCCATTATATAAGTTCTAATTGCACCATGAGATATAAGTGCTGCATAATTATTTTTCAATCCTCTTAAATTTATATCTATAAAATATTTATTTAAATCACTAAACTCCCATCTAATACTAGGATCACCAACTACACCCCTAATATAATTTTTCCATATATTATTTTCATCTTCTATGCAAGGTACAACTCCTAAGCCACATTGACCTACTAATTCTGTTGTAACACCTTGCATTAGTTTCAAATTCTTAAATTGATGGTCCATAAAAGGTACCAGATCATTATGACTATGTACGTCAATAAATCCAGGTGATACTACTAATTCTGATGCATCAATAACCTCTTTAGCTTCACAAATTAAATTCTTTTCAATATTTACAATTATTCCTTCGTTAATAGCAATATCTGCAGTATAACTCTTTCTGCCAGTCCCATCTACTATTAATCCATTTTTTATTAGAATATCTATCATTTTAATCTCTCCTTTAATGATGATATAATCTTATATTTGAACTTAACCAAAAAGATTTAAAATCATCTTTATATTAACACAACTATCACTAATTTCATTAAAAATATAAAGAATTTGTTTTAAATCATCAATAAAAATTAATTGAATTATTAATCATAGATAATTTACCATATGATAAACAGCAAAATAAAAATTCATGCTCTATTTGTCTTAAATATCTTACAAATCTTGGAATTAATTAATATTCACCATTTTTATAAACGAATTAGACTAATAATTTATATTGTTTTTTGATTTAAAAAAAGACATTTTCACTTAAGAGAAATGTCTTTAGTTTTATATATACTAAACATCTAAAACAGATATTCATTTAACATTTATTTATACAATAAAACACATTTTGCTAAACCACCAGTTGATGTTTCACGATATTTACTATTAATATCCTTTCCTGTTTCAACCATAGTTGATATTGCCATATCAAGTGTAATAATATGTTTACCATTTGTTAACAGAGCATATTTAGCAGCATCAAAAGCACGTCTTGCGGCTATTGGGTTTCTTTCAATACATGGCACTTGTACTAACCCATCGACTGGGTCACAAGTTAAACCCAAATGATGTTCAAGCCCTATTTCAGACGCATATTCAATTTGATTAACATCTCCACCAAGTAAATAAGCACAAGCTCCCGCTGCCATTGCGCACGCTGTTCCAATTTCGGCTTGACACCCAGCCTCAGCTCCAGAAATTGATGCATTTTCTTTAATTAAGTTACCAACAATTCCACCAATTGCTAAAGCCTTTAAAATTTCTTCATCGCAATATCCATAAAAAACTTGCAAACTATATAAAAGCCCTGGCAATGCACCACTAGCACCACAAGTAGGTGCTGTTACTATCTTATTGCCTGATCCATTTTGTTCAGATACAGCCTCACTACATGCAAACATTAAAGTAGTAAAATCTTTGTCTATTAAATAATGATCATAAAACATCTTTGCTCTTCTTCTAAACTTTAAAGACCCTGGCAAAATATCTTCTCTATTTAATCCTTCGATAATAGATTCTTTCATAACTTGCCAAATAGTCGCTAAATAATCATATATTTCTTTTCCCTCAACATACTCAACATATTCATAAATTTTCTTATGATGCGTTTCACACCAATCAATAATTTCTTTCATCGAATTTAATTCATAAAGAGAATGACTTCCTTTACGCAATTCGTCTAACTCAAGAATTTGACCCCCACCAACAGAAAAAACTAAATATGAATCTAATTCATTTTGATTTTCATCTAGAGCATAAAACTTCATTCCATTTGTATGAAAATCATAAACAACCTCAGGTTTAAAAGACACTTCCGTTCTTTCCTCACCTAAAGTTTTTATAATAATCTCGTCAGTTAAATGTCCTTTTCCTGTTGAGGCTAAACTACCATATAACTCTACAAAATATTTAGCAACAGGCAAATTTTTTGTCTTGTCTAAAAATTTCAAAGCAGCTTTATGTGGCCCCATTGTATGTGAACTAGAAGGACCAAAACCCACTTTATATAATTCTCTTAAACTATCCATATCATTCATACTCCTCTAGGTATGATGAACACAAAACATGAAATTATTTGGAAGCTATACTGCGTTCAACAATATCCTATATCAATATATCACAACCAATATCACGCTTCAACTAAAATAATAAATTATTTGTTTCATATATTTTCCTTTTAAATTTAATGATTTATTATTACTATTATGGCGCTATTTTAATGGGTTTATTAAATAAAGAACATATCTAATAACCTAAAATTCTTTTATATGTTCAAGTTTCCTAGTTTCTAGATGAAATAATTACTATTATTATAAATATACCACTATATACCTACAAATATAATTTACTTAAAATGTTCGTTTGTGATATAATTAACAATGTAACTAAGGAGGCATAATAATGAAAGCAATTGTCATACAATTTATAAACTCAATTTCTTATCATAATTTCCCATTACTAAACAAGTTACTAGCTGTCAACTGTATTCTTATAGGTCATGATAAAGTATCATATGGCCAAGAAAAAATTATCCGCTATCTAAAAACTAAAATAAAAGATTATCATATTAAACATATTTCTATATTAAATAGTATCCAAGATAGTAAAGATACATTACTTGTTTCTTATCATATAATAATCGAGAATGAATCATCTCCAATTTATGGATCGGCAGTCATACAAATTAGTGATAAACAAATACATTATATAAAGAATTTTATCGTCAATAATAATCTGAACAGCTCCATATAATGATAGATTAAAGTTACCATCTAGGTGCTTTTTTTTATATATTGATTAGAGAAGCGATAATATTATTATTTTAAGAATTAGATTAAGCTTATCATTAAATAATATGTGTATAACGCTTGATTTGAAATATTAGGAGTTTAACATGAAAACATTAGAAAAAAAATATGGATTATGGACATCAATCGCTATGGTTGTTGGTGTTGTGATTGGTTCAGGTATATTTTTTAAAGCAGATGATGTATTAGCTTTGACAAATGGAAATTTACTACTTGCTTTATTAGCTTGGTGTATAGGTGCTTTATCTATGATTTTTGGTTCATTAGTTTTTGCAGAATTCGCCCATCGCATTCAAAAAGCAAATGGTATCGTTGACTACTCAGAAGAAGCTTATGGAAAAAAATTCGGCTATCTAGTTGGGTGGTTTAATTGGATTGTTTATTATTCACCATTATCAGCTATTTTAGCTTGGGTTGCCGCACGTTATACTATGGTTTTATTGGGAAAAAATAATCCTGATAATGCTTCATTAACTTGGATTATCGCTGGTTTATATTTAGTGGTTGGCTATATTATTAATTATTATTCACCGGTAATAGCAGGAAAATTTCAAATATCAACCATGATTATTAAACTAATTCCGCTCATTTTAATTGGAGTTATTGGTATTTTTTATGGACTTCTCCATGGAGTGATGATGGATAATTTTTCTACCGCTACCCAAGTAGTTAGAACCGGCACATTCGCATCTGCGTTTGTTGCGATCGCTTTTTCTTTTGAAGGATGGATTGTCGCAACCACAATTAATAATGAAATCATTGATTCTAAAAAAAATCTCCCTAAAGCTTTGATAACTGGTTCCATTATTATTTTAATTGTTTACCTAGTATACTTTTTAGGAATGGCGGGAGTCTTAACTACTTCTCAAATAATAAATGAAGGTAATAACGCTGTCAGTGTCGCAGCGAATCGGTTATTTGGTAATTTCGCTGCAGTGTTAATTACCGCCTTTGTGGTAATATCTTGTTTAGGTACCTTGAATGGATTAATAATGTCTTGTATTAGAACGCCCTTATCTTTAGCGATAAGAAATCAAGGACCTGCACCTAAATTGTTGTCCAGGGTCGATCCAAAAACAAATATGCCTCCATATACAACTCTTGTTACTTTTTCTCTATCTGTTGCCTATATCATAATTTGGTATGGCAGTTTAAACAACTGGTATGGACAATATGTTGGTTTAGACGAAATACCCATTGTTTTAATCTATGGTTTATATATCTTCCTATATTTATGGTACATGAAAACATTCATTGATTTGAATATTTGGAAACGTTTTGGTATTCCCATATTTGCAATTATAGGTTCAATCATTATTTTATATGGTGGTATTACGAATCCGAGTATTGGAATTTATTTAATAATATCCTTAATAGTCATCTTATCTGGTTTACTATTTTATCGAAAATAATTAATATTAAAACAACCAACAAGAATGGCTCACTGATTGTATTAATTTATGGTTAAATTTATCATCAAATATATTTTAAGCATATTCAAACTTATTTTATTTAGAGTAATTCATCGAAGTGAATTTACACTCAAATAATCTTTAGTCATATTTATTATTTTTCATAAGAGCCAATTATATAATAGTAATTGATGAGATTAAAATAGGGATTTCATATATTGAAATCCCTATTTTAATATTATAATTCCACTTTTAATTCAAATATGACATCTCGGAGAGAAGCTGCTCTTTCAAAATCTAATTGCTTCGCTGCTTGTTTCATATCTTTTTCTAAACTAGCTATCATTGCTAGTTTTTCTGCTTTCGTCATTTCTTTAATTGTTTTTTCTTCTGATCCAATTGAATCTGCCGTAAGCGTTGCTTTAATCACATCACGTATATCTTTTTTAATTGTCTCTGGTGTAATATTATGCTCCTTGTTATAAGTATCTTGTACTTCACGACGACGATTTGTTTCATCAATCGCAAACCTCATTGAATCCGTTATTTTATCTGCATACATAATAACTTTTCCATTAACATTACGTGCAGCACGTCCTGTTGTTTGAATTAAAGAACGGTGACTTCTTAAAAAACCTTCCTTATCCGCATCTAATATCGCTACTAATGATACCTCAGGGAGATCTAACCCTTCCCTTAATAGATTGATTCCAACTAATACATCATACTTTCCAATCCGTAAATCACGAATAATTGCAATCCGTTCTAATGTTTTTACCTCACTATGAAGATAAGCGACCTTAAAACCAATATCTTGAAAATAATCAGTTAATTTTTCTGACATACGAATAGTTAATGTCGTCACTAAAACACGTTCTTTATGATCAATTCTTTCCTTTATTTCATCAATTAAATCATCAATTTGATTTTCTGTAGGACGAATTTCAACAACAGGGTCTAATAATCCTGTTGGGCGGATAATTTGTTCCACCACTTCTGGTACACGATTTAGTTCATAATCACCTGGAGTTGCTGAAACATAAATGACTTGGTTAATTTTCTTTTCAAATTCTTCAAAACGAAGTGGTCTATTATCTAATGCTGAGGGTAATCTAAATCCAAAATCAACTAAAGTTGTTTTTCTTGAACGATCACCATTAAACATACCTCTTACTTGAGGAACTGACACATGCGACTCATCAATTACTAGTAACCAATCATCTTTAGGAAAAAAATCTAGTAATGTGTATGGTGTATCCCCGGGATTTCTTCCAGTTAAATGACGGGAATAATTTTCAATGCCTGAACAAAATCCCATTTCTTTCATCATTTCAAGATCATAATTGGTTCTTTGTTCAAGTCGTTGAGCTTCTAGTAAATGGTCTTGGTCACGTAACACTTTTAAGCGGTCTTGTAATTCAATTTTAATATTTTCAATTGCCTTTTTTAATTTATCTTCACTTGTGACAAAGTGTGAGGCAGGGAAAATCGCTACATGTGACCGTTCACCCAATATTTCACCTGTTACGATATCAACTTCACGAATACGGTCTATTTCATCACCAAAAAACTCAACTCGAATACAATGGTTCTCATTATTCGCTGGTATAATTTCCACAACATCTCCACGAACTCTAAAAGTTGCTCTATGGAAATCTAAATCATTTCGTTCATATTGAATTCTTACTAATTCATTTAATAATTTATTACGGTCCATTTCAAGACCTACACGAATAGACACCACCATATTATGGTATTCTTCTGGGTCTCCTAAACCATAAATACAAGATACAGAAGCTACTATTATGACATCGCGACGTTCAAGAACTGACATCGTGGCACTATGTCTTAATTTATCAATTTCATCATTAATACTCGCATCTTTTTCTATATAAGTATCACTTGATGGTACATAAGCTTCCGGTTGATAATAATCATAGTAGCTCACAAAATATTCGACAGCATTATTAGGAAAAAATTCTTTAAATTCAGAATATAATTGTCCCGCTAAGGTCTTATTATGAGCTAAAATTAATGTGGGCTTATTAATTTCTTGTATGACATTAGAAACTGTAAAAGTCTTTCCTGTACCTGTTGCTCCTAATAATACTTGTTCTTTTTTTCCTTCTATTAACCCTTTTACAAGTTTTTCAATTGCTTTCGGTTGATCTCCTTTTGGTTCATATTTTGAAACAAGTTCAAATTGTTGATTTTGCATTCGACCACCTCTTATTCTTTTAGTCTACCTGATTATAACATTTTTCATTCAATCTGTTAACCATTCTGAAATTGTTTTACCATCAGCAGAAAGAATTGTCAAATCTTTAGATGGACACCAAAAAATTTTGTTTGTTTCATCAGTAATAGCTACCATTTGATATGTTCCTTCTTCATTTTTAGGAAACAAATTACCTCCGAAATAGCTTGGTCTGGTCGCTTTAAATGCTCCATAGCCTGTCCCTAATAAAATATATTTTTTCCCATTTTCATTGTGTTTTACAATTATCATATATACCTTCTCCTATTTAAATTTATTTTTATTTAAACTAATTGTCTTATAAAGGTGGCCTTAGTTTGAATTATAACAATTATACCTTATATATTCAACAAATCCTGTGGAATAAAACGTAAACACTTTAATTGAATAACTTTTTATCTTATTCTACAAATTAATCATTATTTAATCAATTTTTAATGAATACAACTTTTTATTTTCGACATTTTAATCAAGTGTCGTACCTATTAATCATTTAGATAAATAATTTTGTACCCTTTTAGAATGTTAGATTTATCAACTACTGTGAGCACAGGGCCCTTAATTAATCTCTCGTTATTATCTATTTTTACTTTAACCATATGGCTATGATATATTAAATCATCTTGTTTTACCATATTTAATGGATCAAACCCAATAATGAAATAGTTTTCTACTATCTCTTTAACATCTTTATTCTGCATTAAAGAATCTACTAACTGGTGAAAGTAGATATTTTTCTCTTTAATAATTATATTGACTTGATTACGTATATCTCCATCAATATCAATCGGATAGTTATAGATTCCAATATTTTGTGACAATAAATCATAAATATAATTATCACCTTCGATAAAATTATTTTTCCATTCAGGTGTTAAATCATCCATTATAAGTGCTAACAACATCCCTGGTAGATAGCTATTTTCGCGAATTTTCAAAATATCTTTATCAACTAATTCTCGTGCCACTAAATATGGTTGTATTTTTTCATTACTACATTGTTTAAGTGCTTTAAATTCAGTATAAACAGCTACACCTTCAAAGCTCTCAATGGCATATTCATACAAAATGGCATCACCTATTAATGCTTTTCTTTTCGTTCTAATGGAAATAAAGTTTTTTAATAATTCATATTTTTTCAAGTTATTTTTTTCTAAATATGCTTTTAGCAAAATTCCTTTTTCTTTCACTTTTAACACAAAATTATCCGAATTCATGGGATATTCTAAACCGCTTATCTCATTAGCGTATTTTCGTTCATTTTTCTCTTGTTGAAAACAGTGAAACATTTCATGAACCATATTTGCACACAATAAATCTAAATCATAATTTGCAGGAATAGTATCCATATTCCATATTGCTAACCATTTTCCCTCAAAGTGTATAGCCGTATTACCAATGAACCGCATATCCCAGTTCATGGTTGAATCATCTGTTATCACCTTGAATTCATCATATAATGCGAAGTCATATCCTTTAAAACCAGGCCATAATTCAGTAAAATTCACTTCTTTTAGCTTATTTTTTAACTGATTATATATCTCTTTCATACAATAACCCCCAACTATATTTATTAATTATCTACATTAACTATATCACATTTTGTAAAAAAACATAGAAAATATCTCAAAATACTTAGCAAAATTAGACTTGTATTAATTCATTATATTCACTATAATTTAATTAATAGATTAAGGGAGATTTAATATGATTGATATGAATTATGAACTTAAAATGAATTACTTAGCAAAACTATATAAAGAAAATCCCCTAAAATATAAATTTAAATTGTTTTTTATTGTTTTATTGGGATATTGCTATTTACTTTCAGTATTATTTATTTCTTTTAGTATAATCGGATTATTTGTCTATTTATCAATTATTAATACTGATTTATTAAGAATTGCTATCTTCCTATCAATTCCTTTAGTGTTTATAATCCTAATAATCATTAAGTCTTTACTAATTAAAGTTAGTAAACCCAGTGGAATAAAGCTTAATGCTAAAGAGCAACCTCAATTATTTGCTATCCTTAAATCTTTACAGAAATCGATGCAAACTAAAAAAATTCATTGTGTCTATCTTAACGCAAATTTGAATGCGGGTATTATGCAATATCCTAAATTAGGTTTACTCGGTATGTATAGAAATTATTTAATCATTGGATTCCCATTAATGATGGCAGAAAATGAGACCGAATTTAAAGCAATACTTGCCCATGAATTAGGACATCTCTCTTATAATCATGGCAGGTTTAGTATTTATATTTACCGGTTGCAAAGTACCTGGAATCATTTTGTACGATATTTTGAAAACAATCATTCCAAATTAATGTGGATATTTAATCAATTTATTAATTGGTATGTTCCTTTATTTAATTCATATGCAATGGCATTAAATCGTGAGCAAGAAAATCAAGCCGATCAACTAGCGGCATCAATTTCTTCAAACGAAGTATATGCACAATCTTTGATTAAGCTAGATATCGCATCACTTATTGAAAATAAAAACTTCTGGAAAAATATCTATGAGGAAGCTAAAAATGCCATAACTCCTCCAAAAGATGTGTATTATCAATTGTATGCTTTATATCAAAATATCGATAATACCTTAATAGACAAATATCATTTTCAAGTCATCAATCATAAAACTTCTTATTTAGATACCCACCCTGCCTTAATTGACAGGTTAAAAGCTATCCATATTAATCCTGACATCCACGTCAATTTTAACGAAAATTGTTTTTCTACATTACTAAATAACGATAACTCTTATTTAATTTACTATAATAAATTATGGTTTGATAGAAACATTAAATGGTTCAATCATACATTTAAAAATACCCAGTCACAATTAAAAAGATTACAAGAAATCAAACTATTAGATGAGGAGAAATTTAATTTAACCGACTATTTCGAGAAAGCTTTCTTAATTGAACATGTCATAAGTAAAGAAGAAGCATTAGATATGTATAATAAGATATTAGATGTTCATAAAAATTATTTACCCGCACTATTTTCCAAGGGTCGAGTGTTATTATCCTATGATAATTCACTCGGTGTATTATTTATCGAAGAAGTTATTCAAAAAGATATGCGTTATGCTCGTGATGGATATCAATTAGTAATTAACTATTTTATTTTTTCTAATAATTCATATGAAGCGCAAAAAAGATTAGTAAAATTGAAAGAATTCAATCAATATTATGAAAAAGCCACGAATGAAAGACAAAGAATTCAATCAAATACAAAATTTATTCCTCATGATTTGCAAGAGCATGAATTGAATGAAATTACTACCCAGTTGAAAAACTATTCATTAATAGAATATTTTTATATCGCTCGTAAGAAAGTCAAATATTTAAAACAATATTCTTATTATGTCATTTGCCTAAAATTGAAGCCTGTTACAGTTGAAAAGCAAAAAATCTTGATTAACAAAATTGTTCAAAATATAGATTTTTTGGGTGAGATAATCATTATTCCTCTTAATGCTACATTAGAAATGACCATGAGAAATATGAAAAAAAACTGTGATTGAATTCAATAATCACAGTTTTATTTTTATTACTAACTTATAACATAATCCATTGCTTCCTGGTATTGATTATCAAAGTTTTTATTATTTAAATAGTTTATCATATCTATATTCATTTGATAAGCAGTTTTAGAATCCACTATTCCTGTTTGATTTAAATCATTCATAGCCTGATAAGCCTTGACAGCGTTAAGGGTATTTGTATCAAAGTATCCATCCATTCTAGTCGTAAATGATTTACGATTTAAAAATACTTGTATATCTTTGATTTCAGGACTAACAGTGTCATAACTATACTCTAAAGTGGCATCAATGTATGATAAATCGTTGAAATTTGTTTGTTCTACCTCAATTGTTGGTGTGACACCAATATGATGAATCCACTCTTTATTCGCTGTTAACCAAATATCTGTCGTTAATTTCACAGTCTTTGTCCCTGTGATGTTTAAAGGGAAAGTGGATTGCATAGTCCCTTTACCAAAGGTAGTTGTACCAATTAATTCAAAATTACCTAATTCATGCATCGTTGAGGCGAAAATCTCTGCGGCTGAAGCGCTATTTTCATCCATTAGAACTACAACATTATAATTAATTTCATGATCATTCTGATCTAAATAATAAGGTGTATCGATTTTATCTTTCGACTCAGAATACATAAAAGGTTCGCTTGTATTAATAAAATAGTCCAAAATAGACCTTACTGATGAAAGTAATCCTCCCGGATTTCCTCTGACATCGACGATTAAATCGTCAATGTTTTTACTTTCTAAATGCTGTATCGCTGCGACAAACTCATCATAGGTTGGTAACATAAATGAATCAATTTTTAAATATCCAACTTTATCATTACTCAAATTTAAATAATCATAACTTATAGTTGTGGTGTTTAATTGAGCAATTGTCACATTGATAGTTCTTAGAACAATTGGATTATCTGTATAGATTGCAAATTTTCGGGTTATTCCAGCAGTCCCTTTAATTAAACTAATGATTTCTGGAATTCCTTTGTCTTTTATATCCAAATCATCAATTTTTTTAATCGTTTGGCCAATTGCTAATCCAGCGTTATCAGCAGGTGAGTTGGGTACTACGTAAGTAATGATGGGATAGGACCCATTGATAGATAAAATAATACCAACTCCATAAAGTGTTTCATTTAATTGATTATTAAAATCGTTATATTGCTCTAAAGAAAAGTACGTTGAATAAGGATCTCCTAAAGAATCCACCATCCCTGTTAGAGCTCCTGTTTCAAGCAAATCAGTATTTTGATAATAATAGGAGTTTTCACTGATTACCTCGGACAAATAATCTTCTATTGTCATCATGTTTGTTGTAGTTATTTGTTTATGAATAATAAATTTATCACTTAGTGTAGTTCCTAATATGCCAAAAACAATCCCCAAAGCGACGAGTAGCCCCCCAATAATTAAATTGGTTTTTTTATTCATACAATATCCACCTTAAATTTTAATAATATATTTTAAATATTCATTGATAAAATAATCTATATTACCATCCATTACTGATTGAATGTTACCTACTTCCGCACTAGTACGATGATCTTTTACTAATGAATAGGGATGAAAAACATATGAGCGAATTTGACTTCCCCAACCTATGTCTTTTTGTTCCCCTCTTATATTTGCAAGTTGTTCTTTTTGTTTTTGAATTTCTAATTGATATAGTTTTGTTTTTAATACTTTCATTGCAGTTTCTCGATTTGAAATCTGGCTTCTTTCATTTTGACAAGTGACCACAAAACCAGTTGGTAAATGTGTAATTCGAATAGCTGAATCAGTCGTGTTGACATGTTGCCCACCGGCGCCACTTGAGCGATAAGTATCCACTTTTAAATCTTCTGGTTTAATTTCTACTTCAATATCCTCATCTAATTCGGGCATAACATCAACGGATGCAAAAGAAGTATGTCGTCTGCCTGATGCATCAAATGGTGAAATCCTCACCAAACGGTGCACTCCTTTTTCTGCTTTCAAATAACCATATGCATTTAATCCTTTAATTAGAAGAGTTACACTCTTAATCCCGGCTTCTTCGCCATGTAAATAATCTAAAATATCAACTTTAAATTTTTTCTCATCAGCATATCGTGTATACATTCGAAGTAACATTTCACCCCAATCCTGGCTTTCTGTTCCGCCTGCACCAGGATGAATTTCTAAGATAGCGTTTTTCTGATCATAAACATCAGATAATAATAATTCAATTTCAAATTGATGCATTTCATTTTTTAATTTCTTTAACATCAAAGAAATTTCTTTTTCTAATGCTTCATCTTTACTCTCTTCAATTAAGTCAATTCCTACTTCAACATCATCTATTCTATTTTTCAAATCCTCTAAAGTAGCTAATTTATTTTTTAAATGATTACTTTTGTCAATTACTTTTTTTGCTTCTCTTTGATTACTCCAAAAAGCACTGTCATCCATGATTTTAGTTAAATGATTTATCTCTTCATTAATTGCATCTTTATCGACAAAATGATTTAATAATTTTAAATGTTCTACTGCTTCTTTATAGACTTGTTTTAATTCTAATACATCCATAATTTATGCCTGCCTTTTTTATAGAAATTGACCCTTGTAAAACAAGGGTCATTATTTTTAAGCACCACAACATTGCTTATATTTTTTTCCACTACCACATGGACATGGGTCGTTACGTCCCACCTTGTCTGTATGGACAGGTTGTTTTTTGGCAGCTGTTTCATCTTCTTTACCAGATTTAGCCGCAATAGGTTTAGCAACCTCTTCACGTTTTAAGTTGTCCTGTACTTGTGCTCTAATAATATATTTTAAAACATCTTCATTAATAGAGATGACCATATTTGAAAAGAGTTCAAAGCCCTCTTGTTGATATGAAAGCAAAGGATTGTTTTGCCCATAAGCAACCAGTCCGATACTTTGACGTAAACCATCCATCACATCAATATGTCCCATCCATTGCATATCTACAATTCTTAATACTATTACTTTTAGAAATTCATGAAATACAGCTGGGTCAAACATTTTCTCTTTTTCCGATAGTTTAGCAACTGCTTTTTGATAAATAATATCAAATATTTCATCTGTACTAATTGTTTCCATATCCTCAAAATTAAATGTACGAGGTCCAAATATGTTTGTGTTAAAATAACTCGTAAGTTGAGAAAGTGCTTCGTGTTTTGCTTCAACATCTTTAGGATTATCAATTTTTAAATAACGATTCACAATATTATAAATTCCATCTTTAAACATATTTTCCACAAGTGGTTTTATATCTTCCTCGGCAAGAATTTGATAACGTTGACTATAAATAATCTCTCTTTGTTGACCAATGACTTCATCATATTGAAGTAATGTTTTACGACTATCAAAGTTGTTTCCTTCAACACGTTTTTGAGCTGATTCAACCGAGCGACTTATTAGGCGATGTTCGATTGCTTGGTCGTCTTTTAATCCTAATCGTCCTAACATTCCTTGAAGTCTATCAGAACCAAATCGGCGTAATAGCTCATCTTGTAAAGATAAATAAAATCTTGAGTACCCAGGGTCTCCCTGACGACCAGATCGTCCACGTAACTGATTATCAATACGACGAGATTCATGTCGTTCTGTCCCGATAACAGCTAGTCCTCCGAGTTCAATTACACCTTCACCTAATTTTATATCAGTTCCACGTCCAGCCATATTCGTAGCGATAGTGACCGAACCTTTTTGTCCTGCTTGAGCAATAATTTCCGCTTCACGCTCATGGTTTTTCGCATTTAACACATTGTGTTTAATACCTTTTTTACGTAAATAATTAGAAATTAATTCTGAAGTTTCAACTGCGACAGTCCCTATTAATAAAGGTTGTCCTAATTTATGTCTTTCAACAACATCAGCTGTCAAAGATTTAAATTTCGCTTCTAATGAGGCATAAATAAAATCATTGGCATCATCACGAATAATTGGCATGTTCGTTGGTACTTCAACAACATACATATTATAAATGTTAATAAACTCTTCTTCTTCAGTTTTAGCAGTTCCTGTCATCCCAGATAATTTCTTGTACATACGGAAGAAATTTTGGAAAGTAATGGTTGCTAAAGTAGCAGTTTCTTGTTTAACTTCAACGCCTTCTTTAGCCTCTACTGCTTGATGTAATCCTTCACTCCATTGACGTCCGTGCATTAAACGGCCTGTAAATGGGTCAACGATGATAACTTCACCCTCTTGAACAACGTAATCAATATTGTTCTGCATAACCACATTTGCTTTCAATGAGTTATTTAGGTGATGTACTAAAACTGCATGTTGAACATCAAAAAGATTCGATACATTAAACGCTCTTTCTGCTTTTTCTATACCTTCTTCAGATAGTTGAACAGTTTTTGTTTTAATATCATGATCATAATCTTCAGGACTTAAGCTTTTTGAGAATGAATCAGCTTGTTTATATAAATTTGCATTTCTTTTTTGTCCACCTGATATAATTAACGGGGTTCTCGCTTCATCAATTAAAATGGAATCGACCTCATCAATGATTGCGTAATTTAAAGGTCGTAATACCATATCTTTTTGATAAATAACCATGTTATCACGCAAATAATCAAAACCAAGTTCATTATTTGTTGTATAGGTTATATCACATGCATATGCATCATGTTTTTCTTCTTTTGTATTAGAATTTAAATTCAATCCAACAGTTAATCCCAACCAATTAAACAATTCACCCATATCATGCGCATCACGACTTGCTAAGTATTCATTTACAGTTACGATATGAACTCCCTCACCTGATAACGCATTTAAATATGCAGGTAATGTTGAAGACAAGGTTTTACCCTCACCAGTTTTCATTTCAGCAACATTTCCATAATGAATAACTAAACCACCGATAATTTGCACATAAAATGGTGTCATATGTAAAACTCGGGTAGATGATTCGCGAACCACTGCAAATGCTTCAACTAAGATATCCTCAATGGTTTCTCCATTTTTTAAACGATCTTTGAATTCATTTGTTTTATTTTGAAGTGCTTCGTCTGTTAATTGTTTCATATCATCAGCTAAAGCAGCCACTTTATTCGCAATTGTTTCTAATCGCTTCATTTCTTTATATCCCGAATCAAATATTTTTTTAAAAATATTAGCCATATTATCACTCCTTTTATTTGATTAATTGTCATTAATTGATATTTTCTATCAACTTATATAATAACATTATTATATACCATTGTACAAGTTAATTAAATGATATTTTTTTGGTAATCCATATTATTTAATAGAGAGTATTCAAATAATTTCATTATCATTTATTATGTGGAGATTATATCATTATATATTTACTATATCAAGATGTATTTAAAAAAGATGGAAATCCCATCTTAGGATTTTCCATCTTAAGAGATGGATAACTCCTTCTCCCTTTTAAATAACCTGGTATAAATCTAGAATTATATTTACATCATGACCTGTTTTATATGATTGATATTCCTTTTTAAGTAAACCTTCTTCATTAAAATACTGTGACAATACATCAATCGTATGATTCAGCCATCCATAAAATGAGGCATACTCCTTTATTACCGAAACAGAATTTCTTTTTCGTAAATATACTCTATCATTTGTGTTTGGTTTAAAACACAAATCATATCCTTCTTTATATGAGGCAAACACATAATATTCATCTATAAAATTAAGACTGAGATTTTCATTAATGATATCAAATGGATCAGATAAATAATTAAAATGGAATTTCTCTTTATTCTTTTTTAATCCAAAAATAGAAATATTATTACTAAAAATATCTAATCCATTACAACTTAATAAAAAATCGGCAAAATCATTAGGTAAGGATACTTTTAATAAGGTTTCTATCTTTTCTATCTCTAATGTGTTAAGTGGTGAATAGATGCAGTGCAAATAGTTCAAAGGAGCTGCATTCGGTATACGACAAATTAACATTGACCCATCATGTAATATCGCATCTTCATTGCCTTTCCACTTATTTAATTTATTCATCACTCCAATTAGCTTAGCATCCATAAATTCCTCCATATAAGTTGTTTTAATACATTATACCAGAAAAATACTATTATGATTAAAATATATAAAAAGTATATATTTTAATGTCCTAGGAGACAACTTTTACGGTGATTTACATGAATTTATCGGTTAATAGACAAATTGAGCAGTACTCCCTTGATGTGTTGTAGTAATTTCTAACTTCACTTCGATTCTTTCTTTCAGTTCTTGTACATGAGATATAATTCCCACTAACCGTCCTGTCTTTTGAATATTGACAAGAGTAGCAATTGCATGTTCTAAACTCTCAGGGTCTAAAGAACCAAACCCTTCATCAATAAAAATGGTATCTAATTGAATCCCACCTGAGTATCCCTGCACCACATCTGCAAGCCCTAATGCGAGAGCTAAAGAGGTAATGAAGGCCTCTCCTCCTGATAATGTCTTTACTAAACGATTTTTACTCGTATAGTTATCAACAACCTCTAAATCTAACCCTTGTTGACTAGCCCCTTTCCCCTTTTCTTCTTTGCGACATAAATAATAGCGATTATTTGACATGTCACTCAATCGGATGTTCGCAGCCTCAATGATTTCATCGAAATATGCCGCAAGAACATATCTTTCAAAAGTTAACTTTTGTGGATTATCTCCATTCGCAGCTTTTGAAATATCACTTAATATTTCATAAGCTTCCATTTTATTTTTTACTGTCTTATATAAATTTTCCATATCTAACTTTATTTTACGATTTGTTTGCAAGATAAGATGATATTCCTTTTCTTCATTTCTTATTACTTCATACGATTCTTTTACTAACGATAGTTTTTCAATTAATTTATCTATATCTATTACTGTGCAATTACTCAATTCTTCATCTAACTGACTAATTGTCTTATTGACATAGCTTACTTCTTCATAATAATTTCTTATTGTTATTTGAAATTTCTTTAATTCATCTTGTGTATATAAATAAAGTCGATAATCTTCAAGTGAAGCAAATTGAAATTCTGTTAATTTTTCTTTAATTAACTCATTTTCTACTTGTAATGCATGTTGATAAGATACTTTGCTTTTTTTAATATTGACAAGATTTGTTTCTACAATTAATAAATCATTCAGCTTCTTTTGTCTTTGTTCAAAGACCTCTTTATATGCTTTATTAATCATATCAATTTGATTTTTTAAACGTTTAATTTCAGCACTTAGGCTCTCTTTATTTGGATAATCTTTTAAGATAGTTTCTTCATTTTGTTTTAACATTTGCGATTTCACTTCATAATCATTATTTAATTGATTATATGAGTTAATATATTGTTGTAATTCTTCTTCTTTTTGTGATATTTTCTTTACTAAATCAATTTGCTTTTCTTCAATTTCTTTTTTCTCTATTCGTTTTTTTTCTAAAAGTACCATCAAAGCCTTTAATTCTGATAAATTTTGTCGGTCTTGATGTAATAGTTTCTCAACATAGTCTCGCTGCTTTTCTATATTCAAATCTATTGACTTTCCTTCAATTAATTTATCATATAAATTTTTTTTCTCAACAATAGCACTATGTCTACTATAGACTAAGTGATACGAATCACTCATTGTTTTTTCTTTTAATTCCAATTGTTTTTTAAATCCATCTAACATTTCAACACTCGGAACAGCTTCTAAAAGAATCGCTTTATTAGGATGATTCATAGACCCACATACGGGACATGGGGTATGAGGCAATAATCCTTGAGCTAACAATCCCGCTTGTCCTAAGCGATATAGTTCAAATTTTTCATCATATTGTTGTTTACTGTTTTTATAATCTTCATTCTTTTTTTGATAAATATCGCTTAAACGAATATGTTCTTCCATTAAATAATGAATGTCATCAAGTATAGATAATTGTAAAGTCTCGTTTTTAATCTGATTATTTAGTGTTTCTAACTTAATCTTATTATCGCTATTTTGATTTTCAAATCTTTGATAATTTTCCAAGGTTAGTTGGAAAGAATTAATTTGTTCTTTTAGATTTACAATATTTGATTTTTTTTCTTGAAGCATTGAGGCCATTTGATTTTTTTGCTTCTCTAATGAAGTTAATGCCTTCACTTTTTCTTCATAAATCTGATATTTTTCTAACTTATCATTTAGTCCAAATAACATCTCATTTAATTGCGTAGTTTCTGAAACAGCGATGTGTTTGATATTTACCTCTTGATCTAATATCGTCAATAAGGATTTCAAAGACTTTTCTTCTTCAAATGTCATATTTTCTTTTTCTTTTAAATCCTCAAATGTCCTTTCTAACTTTTGTACTTCTTCCTCTATCTGATGCAGCACTTGAGCAAAATTTGCTTTATTAACCTTAATTTCTAATTGTTGAATCATTTCTTTCTGGTCTAATAAAGTATTTTTATGAGAAACTAGCTCATCCCTTTGTTTATATTTTTGATTAACCATATTCCCATTACTTATTTCAGAGGTGAAGTTAAAAATTTCTTTTTCGTTTTTATTCATTAATTCTTGAACTTGACTAAGTAGTGCTTCATCCTCATTAATTTTTTCATTTAATAAAACTATAATATGCTCATAGTCCTTATAATCTTTCTTGTTAAAAATATCTAAAGAGCTATTTTCATCACAAATTATTTGACTAATATAATTATTTAATAATTTATAAACATCACCAATCTCCATTTTTAATGCACTTACTTTTGTTTTTAAGTTTTCTTGAATAGCTAAAAAATCCTCTGTCTTAAATAATTTACGAAAAATCACTTCTCTATCTTGACTATTTGCTTCTAATAATTTACGAAATTCGCCTTGCGGTAACATAACAATTTGTCTGAATTGATTATAATTAATGCCTAATATCTCTTGGATTTGACTTGTCACTTCTGTAACCCCTGTATATGTTTTTCCATTTTCAATTTCTAACACAGCATCAGCCTGCTTAGTAGTTGTCCCTTCACCTTTTACTTTTTTCCGTTCCTGTTTAGGACTACGTTTCACAAAATAATTAATCCCTTTAATTTGAAAACCTAAAGCTACATAAGTTTCTTCATCTAATGAAGAAAAATCACTTCGAAAACTATCACCATCACGACTGTTTCCACTAGATTGTCCAAACAAAGCATAGCTAATCGCATCAAAAATAGTGGTTTTTCCCGCTCCTGTAGGACCTGTAATTAAAAATAGTTTCCGATCATTAATCTTTGTAAAATCAATTATTTGTTCCGTTTTATAAGGTCCAAAAGCACATAACGATAATTGTAGTAAACGCATTACTTTTCATCCCCTTTTATTACTTCATTAATTACGGATTCTAATAATGTTTTTTTTGATTCTATCAAGTCTTGACACATGATATTTTGATAGAATTCTTCAAAAAGAATTAATTTATTCTTCTTTTTAAAATCTCCTGTTGCTTTAGTCAAACTTTCGATATTTGTGATTAAGTGGTTTCTTTGTATTTGCATAATATTAGGATAGACAGCACGTAAACTTGACAACGGATCATATAAATCATTAGTATCTGTCAATATAACAGATATGTAACTATCACGATTAATTGACTGATAAAACTCCGGACTGATTAAATAATTTAAAGTTCCTTCAATGACTAGCATATCTTTTTTAGGTGATAATTCTACAAAACGATATTGGTAATCTCCCTTATTTTTTAAATCGATTATGACAACTCCTTTTTTGCTATTGACCTCAGAAAAGGAATATTTTAACAAGGACCCACTATAACGAATATTATCTTGTTTGACTTTCTGTGGTTGATGTAAGTGACCTAATGCGACATAATCAAAATCAAGAACTAAGGAAACATCAATAAAATCAGTTCCTCCCACCGATAAACTTCTTTCTGATTCCGAAATTAATATATCCTCACTATTAGAAATAATATAATTATGTGTGATTAAGACATTCCGTTCCTCGATATTCATGTTAATTTTTAATTTATTCATCATAATACGAAAAGCATCATTATGATCCCGTATATTTTCATCTCCATAAATGTTTCGAACAATGGCTGGATGAGCATAAGGAATTAGGTAAAAATGAATAGGACCAAACTCATCATTTAATGTCACCTTTTTTACTTCATTTGTTAAGACACCCTCAATATACAATTTTTTATGTTCGAGTAATTTATTTCCAAAACTCAAACGTTCTTGGCTATCATGATTACCTGATATTATTAACGTAGGTATGGAAAACTCCTCAATTAACCTAGTTAATGTTTGGTCTAATAATTCCACCGCTTCTTTTGGTGGTACAGACCTGTCATAAACATCACCTGTAATTATAATCACATCAGGTTGTTCTAATCGAATTACATCAAAAAAACTTTCTAAAATATACTTTTGATCATCTAACATTGAAAAATCATTAATTACTTTTCCTATATGCCAATCTCCTGTATGTAAAATTTTCATATCCTCACCCACTCACTTTATTACTCATATTATAATACATATTTGAATAAAAGACAAAAAAATAAAAATGCCTACAAAATGTAGGCATTAATATTTTTACTCCGTTTGAATAACCGCATAATCATTATCTTTTGATCGTTTATAGATGATGGATACTTTTTCTGTTTCTTTATCTAAGAAGATATAGAAATCATGATCAACAAGCTCCATATGCATTGCAGCCTCATCAGCTGTCATTGGTTCTAATTCAACTTTTTTATTTTTCACCAAATTCGTACCAATAATTTCAGCTTCTAGTTCATTAATATCCAAATCTTCATTCGATTTAAAAAACTCTGCCACTCCATCTCTTTGACGATATAAGGAATTAATTTTATCTTTATGTTTTTTAATTTGTGTTTCTAGCTTATCCACCGCAATATCAATTGCGGAATATAAATCACTTTCGCTAACCTCAGCACGTAAAACAGTATGTTTTGCTGGAATTGTAATTTCAACTGTTTGAATTTCATGTAACACATTACAAACAATCCGTGCCTCTAAATTTTCAGGTTGATTGAAATAATGACTAATTCTTTTTAGTTTCTCAAGGATATAGTTTTCTATTGCTTCTGTGAAAACAAATCCATCTTTACCACGAAAGTTAACTTTCATACTCAACAACTCCTTTACATCTTTATAATTCTATTTTAGCATAAGTTGAGTATTTTAAGAACTGATTTACATCATTTTTATATTTTTACGACATTCGTAGCCTGCAATCCCTTATCACCTTGAATAAGTTCAAACTCTACATCTTGACCCTCTTCTAGTGTTTTATAACCTTTTGCGACAATCGCTGAATAATGAACGAAGATGTCTTCAACCTCATCTTCTCTGCGGATAAACCCATAACCTTTTTCATTGTTAAACCATTTAACTTTTCCCCTTGCAATATTTGTAATGTTACTCATACATCCTACCTCCAAATACTTACTTTATATATATATTAATACATAATAACATAAAATACAAAGTATTTTCACATAAAAATTTCGACAAATTTCTATTTAACCCCTAAAAAGAGTAAAACTCATAATTTCTTTGATATGTTTGTCCGCAAATAATTTCCCTATTTTATGAATTGTAGCTCCTGTTGTATAAATATCATCTACTATCATAATTTTTTTATTTAATAATTCAGCATTTTCTTTTAAAGCATATTGAGCATCAAAACAAAGGCGATCAATACGTTTTTTTTTACTTTGTTTTTCATTATTCAATTTAACTACAACATCAAGAATCGGAAAAGGTATTAGATTAGCTAGCGCTAGGCTTTGATTAAATCCCCTTTCTTTTAAACGTTCTTCATGAAGAGGGACTGGTACTAAATAAATATCGCTCCACTTCTTTTCTTTAAAATACTCTAATATTTGATTTCTAAATGCCAATAAACATTTTAAATCTCCTGAAAATTTAATCTTTTCAATCATACTTTTACCAAAATCATTATAATAATACATTGAATAATTTGTAATTTGAAACATTTTTGTTAATTCATAAGCTTCCCAATAACGACAATCCTCGCAAATCACTTCACTGCCTTTCTTACAGCACCTTGCACAACCGTTTTTTACCTGTTCTAAGCGATTTAAACAAGTTTCACATAATAATTCAAAATCGTTTTTAAAAATGTTAGAGAAGTTTAAATTTCGCATTATAATGCCATTACAACTTAAACACGTCTTCATTTCAACAAATTTTTCTTCCGTGCGATTTGATTCATTGATTCAATATGCTTAATAGAAGCTTTAATACCAACTGTATAATAATCTGCAAATATAATAACATCGGCCTCAGGATATCTCTTATCACGACCTGCTCTCCCTACAATTTGAACAATTGATCGTTCATCAAAAATATCATCATCAGCGTTAATTATACAGACATCTACATTCGCAACGGTAACTCCTCTCTCTAAAATTGTGGTAGTAATAATAAATTGAAGTTTATTTTCACGAAACCGATTAATGATTTCTTTTCGTTCTTTCATCTCAGAAAACACGAATTGACAATTCAATTCCTTTTTTAAACAACTTTCTAAAAGTTTTCCACATGCAATATTTGGTACAAAAATAAATACTCGCTTATCACTGTCTTTTTTCTTAATTAACCATTTTAAGATTGTTGGAGGACATTTATTATGTCTTAATTTATTAATAGTTTGATGGGTTAATTTCACTTTAGGTACAGGAATAGGATAACGGTGAAAACGAGAAGGAATAATGAAATAATCAAGTTGTTTGGTTTTCATCAAATACTTGAATTTTTTTGTTGGAGTTGCGGTTAGTAATATAATCGGTGCAGTTTCTTTCTTAGCTTTTTTAATAAACCCTTCTAACATTTTATTATTATAATAAGGAAAAGCATCTACCTCATCTAAAATAATCAAATCAAAATAGTGATAATAATTAATTAATTGGTGTGTCGTACTAACATAAAGGTTTCCTAATTTACCTTTATCCGGTGAATTCCCATATAAAGCAACAATATTTACTTGAAAAAAATCACGTTTAAATCTAGGTACAAGTTCTAATACGACATCCTTTCGAGGAGTCGCAAAACAAACAATTTTTTCTTCATTCAATGCTTTTAATATAACTTCATAAACAATTTCTGTTTTACCTGCACCGCATACCGCAAATATTAATAAATCTTTCTTCTTTTTAAATGCCTCAACACACCGAAATGAGGCTATTTTCTGCATCTCTGACAAATAAATTACATGATTGAGACAGTATTTATCATGATATTCTGAAGTGATTTGTTTCCGATTTATTTGATTATAAGTCGAACTTTTACCAAATGTTAAACATTGTCTACAATAAACACCTAGTTGATCTTTAAAAAATTCGTCTTTGTCTGAATTTAAGCAACGTTGACATAAATATTGATTATTTTTAACAATAACTGAACTGACATAGCTTTCCACTTCTTTTGTATATTCTATAAGCACTAAAAATCACCCTAATTTATATACGACATCAGTGAATATGTTTCTTCACCATTTATTTTTTAATTGAGTGCAAAAACTAATTTTCAATCGCACACCAATTAAAAGTCATTTTTAAATTATTTAACGAATACATAGGCTATTACAAGAAATAAAAAAGATGACATCTATTCAATAAAGTAACCATCTAGTTTATTCGATAAGTATAATTTTGATTTCCCTTTTTTTAAAAATAATAAAATTTTAGTTACATTGTGAAGAAATTTTTATTATCAATAATTAGCTCTTTTGATAATAAGAATATATAAAAATGTAATTCTTATTGAACTATATACCCTAAATATCAACAATATTTTATTGCTTCTAATACCCTCAACGCAATAAATTGAGGCCCTTTTCTTCATTTTCGACAAATAAATCATGACATTGAGACAATATTTTTCTTAATATGCTAAAATTATCTGTTTTCGACAAATCGGATAGCAAGTCGGTTTTGCTCCAAATAGCAAACAACTCCGACAAGAAACGCCATATTAAACCCTAAAAAAATCATTTTTGATAGCATTAAAGTACCTTTTACAAAATTCGCTATAATAACTGAATTCATACAATTTTTCAACATGTTTTTCACATTCGGCATTCTAAGCTTATAATCCTATTTTTGTTCGACAAAAATAAAAAAATTCCTACCACAAATTGTAGTAGGAATAATTATTAGTTATATAATTTGTTATTATTAGTCGAGAATAAAATATCCCAAAGAAACGACACCATTCCCTACATGTGCACCAATTACAGGTGGAAGTGGTAAAATTAACACCTTGTCTAAAGGAGTGATTTTTTGTAACTCTTCTTTAAATTTTTCAAATAATTCCATATCTAATCCATGACAAAGTGTAAATTGAACTTTTTTACAATCTTTTGTCGCTTCATAAACATGATTGACAATCGTTTCCATTGCCTTTTTTGTGGTTCTTATTTTTTCTGTACCAATTATTCTTCCATAATCATCAAATTCTAAAATAGGTTTTATTTTAAGTAATTTACCCAAAAAACCTGCGGCATTTGATAAACGACCATTTTTTATTAAGTACTTTAAATCATCTACCATAAAATATATTTTTAATCGTTCACGTAAAAATTCTACATAGTTAATAATTTCAGTAACAGTTTTATCTTCCTGGGCGAGTCGTGCAGCCTCTAATGCCATATACCCTAGATGTACAGCAGTTGCTTTGGTATCGACGACCTTAAAATTTATGCCTTCAATTAAATCAAGAGACCCAACAATAGAATCATAAGTACTACTAATCCCTTTTGAAATTGGCAAATAAATAATATCCGTGTAACCTTGCTTTTTTATTTCTTCGCACACTTCAATAGTTTGACCAATAGATGGTTGAGAGGTAGATGGTATCACATCTTCCTCAACAATGCGGCGAAAAAATTCAACGTTTGTGATATCTACCCCATCAATATATTCTACTTTATTAAAAATAACAGTATGTCGTATGATAAAAATATTTTTATATAAATAACTTGCATAATCAAGAGAAGAAGTACTATCTGTTAAAATTGCAATCTTATTATTCATTTTATTATCCTCTTTCATTTATTTTTCTAAAATAAAGTAACCTAACGCCACAATTCCACTACCAACATGTGATCCTATTACGGAAGGCATAATACATTCAACCATTTCATCTATTTTCAGAACCTCTGAAACTTGGCTCTTAAATTCTTTTATTAACTCCTGATTAAATCCATACGAGATAAAATATTGTACTTTTTTATAATGTTTTGTTTCATCTAATGTATTTTGTATGATGTGATCGATTCCTTTTTTAGTTGTTCGTATTTTTTCAATACCAACAATTTCTCCCTCGTCATTAAATGTTAAGATTGGTTTTATTTTTAAGATACTTCCTATAAAACCAGCGGCATTTGATAATCGACCATTTTTTATTAAATATTTTAAATCATCTACCATAAAATAAGCTCTATAATTTGAAGCGAGATACTCACTATACGCTAATACTTCAGATACTGTTTTATTTTCCTTGATTAATTTAGCTGCCTCAAGCACAATATAACCTAATATAACTGCAGTACTTCTCGTATCAATAATATGCACTTTTAGGCCATCTACAATATCACTTATGGAAAACAGGGCTTGATAAGCTCCACTTATCCCCTTAGAAATTGCATAATGAAGAACGACTGTGTAACCATCATTTTTTAATTTTTCATATAACTCTAATGTTTCCCCTAATGGCGGTTGTGAAGTAGATGGAATAGTATCTTCTGTTGTAATACGTTGATAAAAATCTTCAACTGTTATCGTCTTGCCATCAATATATTCGGTGTTTCCAAAATAAATTGGCATTCGAACTAAAAAGATGTTATCAAATTCATCATGGTTTAAATAGTCTAAAGATGATGAACTATCTGTGACTATCGCTATTTTTTCCTTTACCATTTTAACCCACCTATCGTTTTAATATGTTCCCTCTCATGTGAAATGTCAAAATATACTTTATTATATCGTATTTATTGGCTTTTATCAATAATTCTCTGAAATGTTTAATCTTTTTTATATGACATTTTTTCTAAACTATTCCTTGAATTCTATCTTAATTATTTTTATAATTAAGAATGTAGGTGATAAAATGTATTTAGCGATCAAAACAATGGGTGAAAATGAAATCATTATTAATAAATCAAGATTTATTTGCACCATAAGTCGAGCAACATCTGAAAAAGATGCTGCTGAATTTATTCGAAAAATGAAAAAAAAATATTATAATGCTAGCCACAATTGTTCTGCTTATATTATTGGTGAAGATTGTATTCATCAAAAAGCAAATGACGATGGTGAACCAAGTGGGACAGCCGGTGTGCCTATGTTAGAGGTTTTGCGTAAAAATCATTTAACGGACACTGTATGTGTTGTCACTCGTTATTTTGGTGGAATAAAATTAGGTGCAGGTGGCCTCATCAGAGCCTATGGACAATCAGTCAGTGAAGTTATTAAACAAATAGGTATTATTGAAAGAAAAAAAATGCAGCTAATTGAAGTGAATGCAGATTACTCACAAATTGGCCTTTTAGATACTAAATTTAATGCTTATTTAGTTATTAACAAAGAATTCCTAGAAAAGGTAACTTACACTTTTCAAATCAATATTGATGAAGTCGATTCATTTATTCAATATTTAGTCGATTTAACTAATAATCACATTAGCTACCTGTTTAAAGAGTTAACTATGTGTGAAATTAATTTTGATAAATAGAGGTTTCTTATGATTTTATATCTACTTCAAGGTTTTTTAATCGGTTTGGCATATGTAGCTCCTATCGGAACACAAAATTTATATGTGATTAATACAGCATTAAGTAAAAGTAGATTAAAAGCTATTCAAACAGCACTAATTACATCCCTCTGGGATATTATACTTGCTTTAATCTGTTTTTACGGAATGGGATATTTCATTGAAAAATCCGTCATTATAAAAGATGGGATGTTATTAATAGGTAGCCTATTTATTATCATCTTAGGAATTTCATTATTAGTGAAAAAGGTCCAGATAAATGAGGACTTAGCAATAAATTCCTCATTAATAAAAATAATAATCGCTTGTTTTGTGGTTACTTTTTTAAATCCACAAGCGATTATTGATGGAACGTTATTATTAGGTGGTATAAGAGCATCTCTTCCTTTGACTATGTCTACTTACTTTATAGTAGGTTCCATGATTGCTTCTTTATTATGGTTTCTTTCTTTAGCTTTTTTTATTTCTTTTTATCATACAAAACTTAATAAAGAATCCTTAACCTTAATTAACCTCATAGCTAGTCTTGTAATGATCTTCTATGGGTTAAAATTAGGCTTTCAATTTATTCTCATTTTTTTTCACTAAATATTTTAATCTTGTTGAATTCCCGCCTCTAAGATGGCGGACAGATTTATTGTATTCTAATAACTTGCGCACCTTTAAATACAATGTATGATCTATTTCAGTCAGTCTTTCAGTTAAATCTTTATGTACTGTACTTTTAGAAACACCATATATAGAGGCAATGCTTCTTATTGTCCCTTTCTTTTTTAATATGCTCTCTGCAACAGTTAGAACCCTCTCAACAATTTGCTCATCCATAATTATCTCTCCCAAAATCATGCCTTACTTATATATATTTATGTGGTGTTTAAAATATGCTTAAATAAAAAAAGCCTTTAAAATTATTATTTAAAGGCTTTATTTATTATCTTATTCACTGTCAAATTCGCTAATTTGCATTCCAATCAATTCATTTGGATTTAGATTCACATCATTTTTTAACACTTCAAAATGTACATGTATTCCTGATGCTGGGTCAAAATTATTTGTTCCAGCTTTTCCTAGTAAAGCACCTTGATCCACTTGATCTCCAACCGCTATAACGATATTAGACAAACTGTTATATACAGTAGTAATTCCGTATAAGCTTTCTACTTCAACGATATATCCAAGTAATACATCTTGTCTTACTTTAGTAACAGTTCCTGATAAAGAAGCTAATACATTAAATTCTGTTTCCTTATCGATTGTATAGTCGACACCGTTATTAATAAAGAAAGTATTATCAACTTGGATAATAGCTGCTATTTGTTCTTCAGCTGTAGCATTTGCATCATAGAAACCACGAGTAATTTCAGGATTTTCAACATTTAATGGTAATGCGAAAACTTCATTTTCTACTACATGATTATCCTGATTAATAGGAGCAGTGGTTTGTGTTTGTTGTGTATCAACTGGTACATCTTCTTTGTGTCGATTCAGTTGAGCTATTGCAAAGAATGCAACCAATATAAGTACTAAAAATATTATAAATGAATATGATTGGAATTTTTTAAAAACAACATCTACGATTTTGTTTTTCACTGTTCTCACCTCGTTTTTAGTATGAGCAGTGAATTTCCATTTATTCATCAAATTTAGCAAATTTTGTTTATTTTTTAAAATATTGGAAATTTTAAATTTATGCTGTTATGTCTAATAAAAGTCTGGTGTAATCCATAATAGTTATTAAAAAATCTCCTAAAATTTTTGTTATGACGATAGTCATTAATAAATAAAATATTCTAATTTCTAAGACATGGTACCTTTTAAAGAATCTAGACAGCTCAATAGCACTGATTACTTTAAATACAACAGGCAATAAAGCAAGGTAGGTACATAGTTCTAATAAAGTAAATAATTTCATGTTAATTATCTCCTATTTATAATATAAATCAATCTAATTAAATTATAACATGGTATCTTAAAAATAAAAACGAAAAAAGAATGACACCAATGTATCATCCTTCTTTACTAATACCCATTTCATAATATCAACATAATAACCCGTTATGAACATTGAGAAAACACTAATTTAATAGTTTGACAACTTACAACCCATATATATTTTACTACATAAACAGGAGAGTTTGAGAATCTTATAAAAAGTAGTCAATTAAGCCCGAAAATTAGAAAAACAGGGTCGCAATTTATATTTTTTAGGGTAAAAATAGGCAGAATGTGGAATCAATCTTCAAAATCATGATAGAAAAAGTATGATAATTTTATAATTTGACTTATTAAAACATTGTATCTTAAAAACAGACGAAAAAAGGATGACACCAAAGTATCATCCTTCTTTACAAATACCCATTTCATAATATCAACATAATAACCCATTATGAACATTGAGAAAACACTAATAGTTTGACTATTTACAGCCCATACTTATTTTACTACATAAACTAAGTTAACTTGAGAATCTTGTAAAAAGTAGTCAATTAAACATTTAAATTAGAAAAACAGGTTGCAATTTATATTTTTTAGGGTAAAAATAGGTAAAATGAAGAATTAATCTTCAAAATCCTCATAAAAGAAAAGTAAGATAATTTTATAATTCAGCATATCTTTGACTTTTAAAAGTGGCATAATTTTTTCTAAGGCATAATGCTTGTAATCTTTTTGATCCATTTTATAAACAAAATAATTGAAAATCAATTGTTCGAGTTGATTCCCATAATTCAAGACTTGTAATCCATCATCAACTAATGATTTTATTTTTTCTATATCTAATTTTAATATCGTATTACAAATCAATAAACGATTGATGATGAGTAATTTATCCTGCGGATTAACACAATAGTGATCGGCTAATTCAAAATTATTTAAAGCTTCTTTATTACGAAGCGATGTGAGTTCATAAAGACCCCAAGTGTTATGAAGTAGAAACATCATATAATTCTGTGTTGGATCACCTTTGGCTAAGAATACAGCTTCATCATAATACTTTTGTGCAAAATCTTTGGAATTAATTAATAAATAATAATCGGATAAGTGAATGTATACTGATAATAATCTCGTTTTATTATTGTTTTGAAAATAATATTCTTCTAAAATATTACATAATTTAATTGCTTCATAATAATTATTACTTTCAATATAAATATCTACTAAAGGAAGATAACTGATACCTAAAGAAATCTCATTTTCTTGATATAATTTTATTGCTTGTAAGCAATTGACTTCTGCTTTATCATAATCTCTAAGTAAATAATAATTGTAGCCTAAAGTATGTATTGCTATTGCTTCAAATAAACCTTCAAAAAGCAAGATATACATTTCTATTTTATTTAGTGAATCCAAATTCAAGTGATGTTCAAGAAAAGATTCAAATGTGAGTTTCAATAAATCTAATGTTAAATCAGCAAGACAATCATTGGTAAAATCTAAAGAATTGATTTGATTTTTAAGAGATTGTTTTAAATCATCATCTAAATATTCAATTGCTTGTAGTAGTTTCTTTGCAAGTTCCAATAAATTTTTCATATTTTCAAGATGTTCTTCTTCTTCAAGTTGAAAATATAAACCTAATTTACTCAATAAAATGTGATAGATATTATCTTCTCTAATATAATCATTTTCTAACTTTGTTAAAGTATGATAATGACAGGTTGTATTATTATCACAAAAATTCTCTTTAGTATAAGGATTAATTTCTATAAGATTATCATTTTTATTTTCATTAAATTTCTTTATCCTAGATTCTCTGATAATATAACCCAGTTGTTTTTTTAGTGGTATAGATAAGCTATATTCCTTAATATTCATTTTAATCATCCCTTCTGAATATGTTCATTAAATTCTACTAATAATCAACTCATTATTCATACACATCTTCATATAAAATCACCGCAAATACTATTTTTAGATTATCTTTCAAGCGAGGAATCAATTTGTTAATAGCATATTTCTTATAATAAGCATTTTTTTCATTTCTATATTTAAAGTATTGAAAGATAATTTTATCACTTTCAAATGCTCTATCTACGCAAAGTTAGACTATCCTGAATATAAAAATCAATCAATATACTTTCTCTTTTTAACTTGGTCAATACAAATAGAATGGCATTAGTTAATCGAAGTCTATACTTTGTATCACCACAAATCTTATATGCTTCTTCTAAAGCAACTAATGCTTCTTCAAACTCATAATTCTCGATTAAATACAAACCCCAATTAAAATTCACTAATTCTTTATATCGTTTTAATGATTTTTCTCGTTTTAAAATTCCCATTATCTTTAAATGATACTCTTTAGCAAGTTTATATGATTTAATACATAGATAACTTTCGGAAAGCATGGTATATACCGCAAAAAGACGTTTTATATTATTCTTTAAAATATAGTACTCTTCCATTTCTAAACATAAATTTATCACATTAAGATGATCCTTTTTAAGAGTGTAGTTTGTTGTAATATGTGTATTAATGATTCCTTTACTAATAGAAAAAGTTTGATAGATTAATTTTGCGTCCATAAAGTAATGATAAGCATCGGGATAATTACCAGTGTTTTGTAGATAGAGCCCCAAACAATGCTTAAATAATGCTTTATATAAATCTTTATACAATTCAGCATATATTTTTAATTCAGTAATATTACTTTCATTTATAGTGAAATTTTGAAAACGGCTAATCATAGAAAGTAATTTACCATGAATGACTGCGATACAATCATCATGTAAATCCATTTTTGATAATTCCTCATTCTGATTAACCATTAAATCTTCGTCTATATATTCCATTGATTGAAGAATCTTATATAGAATTTGATTCAATTTTTCCATATTTTCATTATGTTCTTCAAATGAAACATCAAATGATAAACCTAATTTACTTAATAAAGCGTGATAAATATTATCGTCATGAATAAAATCCGATTCTAATTTGGTCAACGTATGATAATGACAAATTTCACTACTAAAGTTTTCTTTCGTATATGGATTAATAGAGTCCGGATTATCTTTTTTATATTGATAGTAATTATTCAACCTTGATTCTTTTATGATATAACCTAATTGTCTTTTAAGAGTTATAGATAAGTCATATACTTTAATATCCATACAAATCACCTTTTAATATTTTAATATGTTTCTTCAATTTCTGACAAATAACTAACTCATTATTCATACACATCTTCGTATATTAATACCGCAAATACTATTTTAAGATTATCTTTCAATTCAGGTATTACTTTAGTGATACCATATTTTTTATAATAAGGATTTTTTTCATATTTGTATAGAAAGTATCGAAAGATAATTTTATCACTATCGAATGCATTTTCTACCAAAGGTAGACTATCCTGAATATAAAAATTAATCAATGAGTTTTCTTTTTTTAACTTAGTCAATACAAATAAAATAACATTAGTAAATCGTAGTTTATATTCATCACTCCGAGAAAGTTTATATGCTTGTTCTAATGGCTCTAATGCTTCTTCAAACTCATAATTTTCTACTAAAAATAATCCCCAGTTAAAATCTACAGTATCTCGATAACGCTCTAATGATTTCTGTTGTTGTAAAATTTCCATTATTTTTAAATGATATTCTTTGGCACGTTTAAATGATTTAATACATAAATAACTTTCAGAGAACATGGAGTATACCGCAAAAAGTCGTTTAATATTATTTGTTAAAATATAGTACTCTTCCATTTCTAAACATAAATTTATCACATTTAGGTAATCTTTCTTAAGTAAGTAATTCGACATAATGTGAGTGGATATTATGCCTTTACTAATATAAAATGTTTGATAGATTTCTCTTGCATCGAGAAGGTAATAATAAGCTTCAGTATAATTAGTTCTATTTTGCAAATACACACCTAAAGAATGCTTGAATAAAGCTTTATATAAATCCTTATACAATTCTGCATATATTTTTAGCTCAATAACATTGCTTTCATTTAAAGTCGCTTTATGAAAACGGTCCATCATAGAAAGTAATTTATTATGAATCAGCGCAATGCAATCATCATTCAAATTAATTTTTGATAATTCATTTTGCTGTTGAAGCATCAAATCATCATCGATATATTCCATCGCTTGTAGAATTTTATATAATATTTGGTTCAATTTTTCCATATTCTCATTATGCATTTCTAATGAAACTTCAAAAGATAAACCAAGTTTAGTTAATAAAGAGTGATAAATATTATCATCATGAACAAAATCCGATTCTAATTTTGTCAATGTATGATAATGACAAATATCTTTACTAAATTTTTCCTTGGTATACGGATTAGTAGACCCCGGATTAAATTTTTTATATTGATTATAATTATTTAATCTACATTCTTTGATGATATAACCCAATTGTCTCTTTAGAGATTCAGATAAGCTATATCCTTTGCTCCCCATATTAATCACCTAGTTACTCTTTTAAAATCATTTATATATATCTTCGTATTAATAATGTCACAAATACTATTTTATGATTATTTTTCAATACAGGTATCACTTTATTGATGGCATATTTATTATAATATGGATTTTTTTCATTTTTGTATTTAAAATATTGAAAGATAGTTTTATCACTTTCAAATGCATCTTCTACGAAAGATAAACTATCATTAATATAAAAATCAATCAATCAATGTCTTATATAAATCTAGGTACAATTCAGCATACATTCTTAACTCAAGATTTTCATTTTCATTTATCGTAAGGTTTTGAAACCGGTACATCAAAGATAGTACTTTACTATGGATTAGCACAATACAATCATCGTGTAAATCAATATTTGATAAATCATCATTTTGTTGAACTATTAAATCATCGTCGATATATTCTAACGCATGAAGAATCTTATATAATATTTTATCCAATCTTTCCATATTCTCATTATGTATTTCTAATGAAACTTCAAAAGTTAAACCAAGTTTAGTTAATAAAGAGTGATAAATATTATCATCATGAACATAATCCGATTCTAATTTTGTCAATGTATGATAATGACAAATTCCATTACTAAATTTTTCTTTCGTAAATGGATTAATAGACTCTAGATTATTTTTTTTATATTGATTATACTTATTCAATCTGCATTCTTTGATGATATATCCCAATTGTCTTTTTAATTCTACTGATAAACTATATTCGTTAATACTCATATATACACCTAGTTATCTTCTCAATATTATTCATATATATCTTCGTATAATAATGTCACAAATACTATTTTATGATTATTTTTCAATACAGGCATCACTTTACTGATGGCAAATTTCTTGTAATATGGATTTTTTTCTTTTTTGTATTTAAAGTATTGAAAGATAATTTTATCACTTTCAAATGCATCTTCTAAACAAGACTGACCATCCTGAATATAAAAATCAATCAATGAATTTTCTTTTTTCAATTTAGTCAATAAAAATAAGATGGTATTAGCATAGCGGAGTTTATACTTATCCATCGGAGAAAACTTATATGCTTCAATTAATGGTTCTAATGCTTCTTCAAATTCATAATTTTCAATCAAAAATAATCCCCAATTAAAGTCTACTATATTTTTATAACGTTCTAATGATTTTTCTTGGTTCAAAATTTCCAGAATCATTAAATGATACTCTTTAGCACGTTTATGTGATTTGAGGCATAAATAAGTTCCAGAAAGCATCGCATACACCGCGAAAAGACGCTTAATATTATTAGTTGAAATATAATACTGTTCCATTTCTAAACATAAATTTATCACATTCAGATAATCTTTTTTAGATTTATAATTAATAATAATGTGCGAATTAATAATGCCCTTACTTATAGAAAGGTTTTCATAGATTTCTTTTGCTTCCATCAAGTAAGTATAAGCATCAGGAGAGTCATATTTATTATGTATAAACATTCCTAAACCTTGGTTAAATAATGCTTTATATAAATCTTGATACAATTCAGCATACATTTTTAATTCAGTAATATCTTTATCATCTATTGTGAAATTTTGAAAACGGTACATCATAGTAAGTAATTTACTATGAATAACCGCAATACAATCATTATGTAAATCCATTTTTAATAATTCTTCATTTTGTTGGACTATTAAATCATCGTCGATATATTCTAACGCATGAAGAATCTTATATAATATTTGATTCAATTTTTCCATATTCTCATTATGTTCTTCTAATGAAACTTCAAAAGATAACCCAAGTTTAGTTAATAAAGAATGATAAATATTATCATCGTGAATGTAATCAGCTTCTAATTTGGTCAATGTATGATAATGACAAACTACCATTACAAAAGTTTTCTTTCGTAAATGGATTAATAGACTCCAGATCATTTTTCTTATATTGATTATACTTATTCAATCTGCATTCTTTGATGATATAACCCAATTGTCTTTTTAACTCTACAGATAAACTATACTCTTTAATACTCATATTATCACCTAGTTATCTTCTCGAAATTATTCATATATATCTTCGTATAATAATGTCATAAATACTATTTTATGATTATTTTTCAATACAGGCATCACTTTACTGATGGCAAATTTCTTGTAATATGGATTTTTTTCTTTTTTATATTTGAAGTATTGAAAGATAGTTTTATCACTTTCAAATACTTCTGTCTAAACAAGACTGACCATCCTGAATATAAAAATCAATCAATGAATTTTCTTTTTTCAACTTAGTCAATAAAAATAAAATGACATTAGTATAGCGGAGTTTATACTTATCAATTAGAAGAAGTCTATATCCTTCTTCTAATGGTTCTAATGCTTCTTCAAATTCATAATTTTCAATCAAAAATAATCCCCAATTGAAATATACCATTTTTCTATAACGTTCTAATGATTTTTCTTGTTTTAAAATTTCCATTATCTTTACATGGTACTCTTTAGCACTTTTATGTGATTTAATACATAAATATGTTTCAGAAAGCATGGTATATACCGCAAAAAGACGTTTAATATTATTAGTAGAAATATAGTATTCTTCCATTTCTAAACATAAATTTATCACATTAAGATAATCTTTTTTAGAACGGTAATTTGTGATAATTTGTGAATTAATAATTCCCTTACTTATAGAAAAATTTTCATAGATTGCTTTTGCTTCCATCAAGTGATTATAAGCATCAGGGGATCCATATTTAATATGTATAAACATTCCTAAACCTTGGTTAAACAATGCTTTATATAAATTTTGATACAATTCAGCATACATTTTTAATTCAGTAATATCGCTCTCATTTATTGTGAAATTTTGAAAACGGCTACATCATAGAAAGTAATTTACTATGAATAACCGCAATACAATCATTATGTAAATCCATTTTTAATAATTCTTCATTTTGTTGGACTATTAAATCATCGTCGATATATTCTAACGCATGAAGAATTTTATATAATATTTTATCCAATCTATCCATATTCTCATTGTGTTCTTCAAAGAAACATCAAAAGAAAATCCAAATTTAGTTAATAAAGAGTGATAAATATTATCATCATGAATATAATCACTTCTAATTTTGTCAATGTGTGATAATGACAAACTCCATTACTAAAGTTTTCCTTTGTATATGGATTGATAGACTCGGAGTTAATTCCTTTATATTCTTCGTATTTGAATTTTCTGTTTTCTTTAATAATGCAGCCTAAATTTTTCTTTAGTTCAATTGTTAAATTCATCACATCAATCACCTGTAATAAAATTGATTAGTTTTTCACTAAACCTATTATAACAAATTTTGACAAAATATAACACTTTAAATAAAAAATAGGCCTTTCGGCCTATCGATTTGGGGTAGAATTTTATGATTCTTCTATATATGTATTCTTACATGCTATTTTAACAAAACAACCATCAACTAACTTAATATTTAGTTGAATCCACGGATAAAAAATATTTTTAGATGTAAGAGTATTGCAAGGCAATTCATAATCTCTTTTTATTTTTAATACAGATTCTACTATAACATCACCTGTTTTATCAACGGTAATAGAATCAATTAATGATTCCTCCCATTTTCCTAAACATTTAATTCCGATAAATTCTTCACAAGTAATTCTCTTAATTTGATTAACCTTTTCTAGTACAGTTATTATTATGTTTTCCCCATCTAACTTTAATTCACTTAATAGTAAGTCCCCCCAATTGAAATTATTAATTTTATGATGATATTTAATAATATCCACTCCTTTAATAACATTCAATTTGGTTAATTATTTATATAAACTATCTAAACGATCCTCCAAACATTCAGGTAGCTTATTCTTCAATCATCGAACTGACTTTGTGACCCATGGAAAATCCTTTTGACCCATATCCACTGTCTAAGAATATTAGGATTACTTTGATGACCTACAAAACTGAAACACGTAAATATCATCAAAACCAACATCACAACTAATAATAAATTTCTAATTTTTTTCATTTTACACGCCTCCTTATTTATTAACTATATTTTACTACACTTTTAATAAAAAAGGGGGAAACGTATAAAAAGTATGTATTTCACTCTCCTACGACTACTACTTTTAAACTATTTATATAAATCTTCATAAAAAAACAGTAAAAGTTCACTTTTTCGTTCATCTGAAAGCATAGGAAGTATTTTTTCAAAAGCATGTTTTCGGTAATATTTATTGTTTCGAAGTTTAAATCGAAAATATTTAAAAATAGTTTGATTACCTTCAATACCAAAATTAAACACTTTTTCTCCTTCTTTATACACTAATTGAATATCTTCATCTGAACATTTTTGTTTAGTCATAATAATTAATAAATAAATAATAATCGGAAGTTTCTCTTTTTTATCTACACATAAATTTAAACTCGTCATAAAATTTTCTAGTGCTTCTTCTAATCGATATTCTCTAAAGCAACGAATTCCCCAATTGTAGTAAACAATATATTCAAATCTTTCTAATGACTTATCACTATTAATAATTTCGAGTGCTTTATTAAAATAGTTTTTAGCCACATCATGAGCATTAATTAAAAAATAATAATCAGATAAATAATTATAGACATGCATTAATCTTTTATAATTATTGGTTTCTTTATAGTAAACTTCCATCTCTGTACATAGTGGAACAGATTCATAATAATTAATAGTTTTAACATGAACCGCTATTAGGTAGTAACTAATTAGACCCTTTACTAATATTATTTTCTTACATAAATTTCTTTTGCCTGTAAAAAACAATTCTTTTGCCTTCTCATGAATTAAACTTCATTAAATAAAATAAACCTAGACATTGATAAGCCATACCCTTGATATATTCCTTCATAGAAATCTACAAACTGTTCTAATTCCTCCATTGAATATTCGATTTTATTAAATAATTGTAAATTAATATATAATATTAATAATTTTTGATAGAAATCCGCGATAATATCTATATCAAAATGAATTTGTTGTATTTCTTCTTTCATTTGTTTAGCTAAATCATCATCTATAAATTCCCCTGCATATAACAACTTGTGAACACGTTTATCTAAATATTCCATATTTTGGATGTGTTCGTCATTACTTACTTGATAGTAAAAATTGAGTTTCTTTAATAGTGTATGATAAATAATATCTTCTTTAATAAGCTCATTTTCTAGCTTTGTTAAAGTATGATAATGACATATTTGATTATTTTCACAAAAATTCTCTTTTGTATATGGATTATTTTCAATTAAAGCTGTATTTTTTGATTCAATTAATCTTAGTTTTCTTGTCTCTCTAACTATAAATCCTAGTTGTTTCTTTATATCGTCAGAAAGTGAAAATTCCTTTAGTTCCATGATATCAACATCCTTTATAATAAATTATACCAAAAAATGACATCACGATAAACAACAATTAAAAAAAAGGTAACAAAATGTTACCTTCTTAATCCTATTTATATTGACTAGCATGTATGTTTTTAATTTGTTCCTTTAATTCTCTTTCAGCTTTTGTAAAGTCAATGTTTTTACGCTTATTTTCATCTAGACGTTGTTTTCTTAAATTATAAAGATGTTTTAGTGCATTTTCGTGATCTTTTCCAATTTCAGCTTCTTGACAAACCACGTTAACAATATTATTTGAAAACTCTAAAAACCCACCAACTATAGTGACATAAAGCGTCTCATTGTCTTTAATCAAACGAACATATCCAGGGTTTATCGCAATCACAACCGGTGTATGATCCTGCATAATTGCTTGTTCTCCGTCAATATTCCGAACTATTATAATCGTTGCTTCTTCCTCAAACATTTTACCTTCAGGAGTTACAACATTAATTTTTATCATTGTATTCCTCCCTTATTCTTGCATTCTTTTTGCTTTCGCAATAACATCATCTATTGTTCCTTCTAAGTGGAATGCATCTTCGGGTAGTTCATCGTGTTTTCCAGATAATATTTCTTGAAATCCACGGATTGTTTCTTTTATTGGCACATAAACACCAGGTTGACCAGTAAATTGTTCTGCGATATGGGTATTTTGAGATAAGAACATTTGCACTCTTCGTGCTCGATGAACGATTAATTTATCATCTTCACTTAATTCATCCATACCTAAAATCGCGATAATATCAAGAAGTTCATTATATCTTTGAATAATTTCTTGAACCTTTCGAGCAACATCATAATGCTCTTCACCAACAATATCAGGAGATAATGCTCGTGAAGTAGATGCTAGCGGGTCAACGGCAGGATAAATTCCCATTTCAGTTAATTTACGGCTTAAGTTTGTTGTAGCGTCCAAATGACTAAATGTAGTCGCAGGAGCTGGGTCTGTATAATCATCAGCTGGAACATACACAGCTTGAATAGATGTGATAGAACCATTCTTAGTTGATGTGATACGTTCTTGTAATTGTCCCATTTCAGTAGCAAGTGTTGGCTGATAACCAACAGCTGAAGGTAGACGTCCTAATAAGGCCGATACTTCTGAACCTGCTTGCACGAAACGGAAGATATTATCCATGAAAAATAAAACATCTTGATGTTCGCGATCACGGAAATATTCTGCGATTGTTAACCCTGTTAATGCAACACGTAGACGTGCTCCTGGTGGTTCGTTCATTTGACCAAAAACCATAGAAGTTTTATTTATAACTCCAGAATCAGTCATTTCATGATATAGGTCATTACCTTCACGTGTTCTTTCACCTACACCAGCGAAAACAGAGATACCCCCATGTTCTTGGGCTACGTTATGAATTAATTCTTGAATTAATACGGTTTTTCCAACACCTGCTCCTCCAAATAGGCCAACTTTTCCACCTTTTATATAAGGAGCAAGTAAATCTATTACTTTGATTCCTGTTTCTAATATTTCTTCTTCAGTTGATAATTCATCAAAATGAGGTGCTTCACGGTGAATCGGGTCACGTTCCACATCAACTGGCAACTCTTCTTTGTTGTCAATCGGTTGTCCTAATACATTAAACAAACGTCCTAATACAACTTGTCCAACAGGGGCAGTAATGGTTGTACCTGTATCTACAACTTCCATACCACGCACTAATCCATCTGTTGAATCCATTGCAACGCATCGTGCCTCATTATCACCAATATGAAGTTCCACTTCTAATGTTAAGTCGATACCAACACCATCATTTTTTTCTTGTGGTATTGTTATCTTTACTGCGTTATATATCGGCGGCAATTCGCCCTTGTTAAACTTAACGTCAACAACAGGTCCCATTACCTGAATTACTTTTCCTTTGTTCATTTTCGGTTCCTCCTCTACTTGTAGAGTTACTTTAACGCACTCGCACCACCCACGATTTCAGTTATCTCTTGAGTAATTGATGCTTGTCTTGCGCGATTATAATGTAAAGATAAATTAGCAACAATTTCTTTCGCATTATCGGTCGCATTTTTCATAGCGGTCATACGAGCTGCGTGTTCACTTGCTTTAGCGTTTAATATGAACCCATAAATAATATTTTCAATGTAAATAGGCATTAACATGTCAAGTACATGTTGTGGAGAAGGCTCTAATTCATATATAATAGGTGTTTCTTCTCCTTCAATATTTTCAATTGGTAATACCTTGTCAGCAACTATATCTTGTTTAATGGTATTAACATATTGATTATAATAAACGATGATTTCATCTATTTCTTCTAAAACATACATGTCTATCATTTGTTGAATTAAGGCGATAATATCAATAAATTGAACATCATCGCGAATATTAAATACATTTTTATTGATGATACGAACATCTTTTGTTTTAAAATAGACTTGTCCTTTACTGCCTAAAATACCGATAATATATTCATTAGATGATTTATGTTTTTCCTTTACATCTGATAAGAATTGCCGATATAAGTTGTTATTATATCCACCAGCTAATCCCCTATCAGAAGTTATTAATAAATATCCAGTTTTTTTCACTTCACGTTTTTCTAACATTTTATGAGTTACATCTAAATTAGAACTCAAGATATGTGATATAGTATCTTTTACACTTTTCATAAACGGGCGATATTCACGAATTGTTTTTTCTGCTCTTCGTAATTTCGCTGCTGATACCATATTCATTGCTCTTGTAATTTGTGAAGTCTTTATGGTCGCTTGAATTTTATTCTTTATATCTCTAGCTGAACCATTAGCCATTCTTGTTCACCACCCTTTATTATGGTGTATATTTTTAACTAATAAATTGTTTTGTAAACTCTTTTAATACAGAATCCATCAATTCATTAGCTGGTAATTGTCGTGTTTCATTAATGGTTTTAATCATTTCTTGTCCATGTTCATCTCTATCCAAGAAATTATAATAATCTTTTTCAAATTTTCTAATATCTTTTACCGCAACATTATCCAAGTAACCATGTGTTAAAGCATATAAGATACATGTTTGTTTCGCAACTGGGATTGTTTCATGTAATCCTTGTTTTAATACCTCAACCGTACGTTGTCCACGTCCTAGTTTTCGTTTAGTAATTGGATCTAAATCTGATCCAAATTGAGCGAAAGCTTCTAACTCACGGTATGTTGCTAAGTCTAGGCGTAATGTACCTGACACCTTTTTAATAGCTTTGATTTGGGCAGATCCACCAACCCGTGATACTGATAAACCAGCATTAATCGCAGGACGAACACCTGAATAAAACAAATTAGCTTGTAAGAATATTTGCCCGTCTGTTATCGAAATAACGTTGGTGGGAATATATGCTGATATATCACCAGCTTGTGTTTCAATAATTGGTAAAGCTGTTATTGACCCACCACCTAGTTCATCATTTAACTTAGCGGCGCGTTCAAGTAAACGAGAATGTAAATAGAATACATCTCCCGGGTAAGCCTCACGTCCAGGTGGACGTTGTAATAATAATGATAATTCACGGTATGCAATTGCATGTTTTGTTAAATCATCATATATAATTAAAACATCTTTCCCATTATACATAAATTCTTCTGCCATTGTAACGCCAGTATATGGTGCTAAATATAATAGTGGCGCTGGATGAGATGATGATGCTGATACAACAATTGTATAATCTAATGCATTATATTTTCTTAATGTTTCAACAATTCCAACAACTGTCGATTCTTTTTGACCAATTGCAACATAAATACAAATACAATTTTGACCTTTTTGATTTATGATTGTATCAACAGCAACTGTTGTTTTACCAGTTTGACGGTCTCCGATAATTAATTCGCGTTGACCACGTCCAATTGGAACTAAAGCATCAATGCTTTTAATACCGGTTTGCAAAGGTTGATGCACTGATTTTCTTGCCATAACACCTGAAGCTTTTCTTTCAACCATTCTGGTTTTTGTAGTATTAATTGGTCCATTTCCATCTATCGGTTGTCCTAAAGAATTGACAACGCGTCCAATTAATTCTTCACCAACTGGTACTTCTAAGATTCTTTTAGTACGTTTTACAATGTCGCCTTCTTGTATTAATTGCGTATTCCCTAGTAATATTACCCCAACATGATTTGCTTCTAAATTAAGTACCATACCGTATAAATCATTAGGAAAAATTAACAATTCGCCTGACATCGCATGGTCTAATCCGTAAACTAACGCGATACCATCTCCAACTTTAATAACGGTCCCTGTTTCGGAGGTATCTAGTTTTGTTTCATAATTTTTTATCTGTTCTTTTATCAGTGAACTTATTTCTTCTGGTTTAATTGCCACGTTTTTCACCTACCTTGTTTAAGTTTGTTTTAATATATACGATTTTAAATTCTCAAGTTGGCTTTTTATCGTATAATCAATAATTTCATTATTAATTTTTAAACGCATACCCCCACCAATAGAGTGGTCAATTACGTTTTCGATTATTATTTTATGTCGATATTTAAGTGATAACTTCTTCATTAATGCTTCAACTTGATTTTCTGTTAACGCAAGGGTTGTTTGTGCTTCAACTATTATCACTTTATTATACTCATTATATAATTGTCTAAATTCTTCATTAATAAACTTAATATCTTCAATTCGATCATTATTAATCAGGATATATAAAAAATATAGAAGTGAAGAATTAAGTCCTTTAAAAACATCATTTATGATCCCTTTTTTATTTTCTTTAGTTAATTGTGGATGAGATAATAATTTTTCAAATTGATTATTTTCAACAAAAGCTACTGATACCATTATTAACTCATCTTTAATTGTTTCAACGATGCTTTTTTCTAATGATAAATCGAATAAAGCGGTAGCGTATTCTCTAACAAATTCCTTTTTCATCTACTCGACCTCTTTAATAAACTTATCAATTAATTCTCGATTTTTATTATCATCAATATTTTCATTAACCAATTTTTCAGCTGCGGAAAAAGCAATATCAATCAAATGAGATTTTAATTCTTTTTCAATTTTTGAACGCTCTAAATCAATTTCTTTCTCAGCTTTATCTAATTTATATGCAGCGACTTTTTCAGCTTCTGCAATGATTTCTTGTTTAGTATCTAATGCTTGAGAACGAGCATTATCGATAATTTTTCCTGCTTCAACTTTCGCATTGTGTAAATCAGATGTATATTCTTCTTTCATCTTTTCTACATCTAGACGTGCTTGTCTCGCACCCTCTAACTCCCCTACTATTTCTTCACTTCGTTTAGCTAAAAATTCCCGCATGGGTTTCCACACTAATCTTTTTAAGAAATAAAGTAAAATTAACGTTGAAATAATTTGGGTTAAAAATGTGATCAAATTTGGATACAATCCGCCTTGAACCAAATTCGACAATTTTTCACTTAATTCTTTTAAGTTCATCACAATATGCCTCCTTTATTAGTTCGTTTGAGGCTAATCCTCTTTGTATAATTTCAGCTTGTTAAGCTACGAAAATTAAGATCAAAGCGATTACTAACGCATATAATCCTGTTGTTTCCGCAACAGCTTGTCCTAATAACATCATCGTACGAATTGTACCAGCTGCTTCAGGTTGACGTCCTACAGCCTCACATGCTTTACTAGCGGCAATCCCTTGCCCAATCCCTGGCCCAAGTCCAGCTATCATTGCGATACCAGCACCTAAATAAGCATAAGCTTTATTATCAATACCAGCTGCTAAAATAGTATTAGTCACATTTGTCATTAAATCTAACATTTAAAATTCCTCCTATAGTAGTTTATTAATTATTGTTCTGATGCATTTGAGATAAATACTGAAGTTAATAGGATAAATACAAACGTTTGTATTAACCCAGCAAATAAATCAAAATAAATATGAAGCAATGGTACAAATCCTAAAAATGGTGCGAATATTTCACCAAATCCAACATTTGCATGGAAAGCCCAGGCAATGAAGGCGTTAAACCCTAGTCCGAGTCCTCCATAAATAAGGGCCATAATAATCACTCCACTTAAGATATTGCCAAATAAACGAAGTGATAATGAAAATGGTATCGCTAACTCACCGATAATATTTATCGGTGCTAATAAAACAGGTTCAAAAAGAGATTTAAAATGTCCCCAGCCATTAAACTTAATTCCATAATATCTAATTAGGAAAAAAGTCGTAATTCCAAAAGTCAAAGTGACTGTTAAATTAGCGGTTGGTGGAGGTGTAAATCCCAATAAACCAAATATATTTGCTGTAAATAAATAAATTGCTAAGTAACCTAGATATGGTGCAAAAGATTTTAATTTCTCCCCTAATAAATCAACTGTAAAGTTATCAATCATGGTAACTAAAATTTCTACAAATAATAATAATCCTTGAGGTTTAGCTAGTGGGTCAGTCTTTTTGATTTTCCTATTGATAATTACCATCAAACTTAGTAAAAATATAACGATAATTATAATTGAAATTACATGTGGCACTAGTACTAACGATGAATTTGCTTTAAGCCTAAAAGCACCATCAGTGTAATCAAATAGTAAAGTCACCAAAAAACCTAATAGTACTACCACTAGGATAAATCCGAATATTATAGATATAATTGGAATAATGATTGTAGAAGCCTGCCTTGATGTCACTACTTTTTCTCCATTACTTTTTTCAAGCAAGATTTTTCCTCCTTCCTACTGTTTTCTATTTGACCATGAGTAGATATAGATAGCGATTCTTACTGTAAAAAATCCAGCAACAACTAGAATCGGATTCAACTTTGCATTTCCTGATTGAAAGTTTTTTAAACTAATCATAAATACAAAGGCATATATCATAAGTCGAACTGCATAGTTAGAAAAAGACCCTGAAATCGCGCTTTTAACATCATCCGTTATATTCGCCACATTATTTTTCAATAAATTAAAAGCGAATATATTAGTCATTGCACCTAATAGAAAACTTAATGGAAACATGTACCAATCAAAGTTTTTAAAAAATACAATTGATATTAAATATGAAATAATACTTAAGGAAATCATAACTATCCATGCGATTCTGATTATTTTTTGATAAGTTTTTAAAAATACTAAATTATCATTCATTTGAGATAACTCCCTTTACTTTTTCCTATTAGCATCTTTAAATAAATTGCGGTAACTAGCCGCAATCCCTAAAAAGGTAAAGATGAGTATAAATGTTGGAGTAGTGTGTAACAATTTATCTAGTTTATATCCTAAAAATACACCTAAAAAAATTAAAATCAATAATGTGACCATAAAAGAAACAATCATTTGATAATCCGAAGCCAGTCGTTTCATTTCTTTAGGTGTTTTTTTTACTTCTGGTTCTTTATCTAAATATTTCTTACATAATTCTTCATAACTATATTTTGGATTCTCTTTTTTTTCTTCATCCATTATTTTTACCAAATTATTTAGTTCCGAAGATTCTATCCCCACAATCTCCTAGACCTGGAATAATATAACCTTTTTCGTTTAATTTTTCATCTAATGCCGCTATATAGATAGGAACATCAGGATGAGCCTTTCTTATTGCTTCTACTCCCTCAGGAGCTGCAACTAAGCAAACAAATTTTATATTTTTTCCACCATGTTGTTTAACTATATCAATAGAACTAATCGCAGACCCACCAGTTGCTAACATCGGGTCAACGATAATCACTAATCTTTCGTCTAACTTACTCGGAAATTTTGCAAAATATGTAACAGGTTTAAGTGTTACTTCATCACGATATAACCCTATATGACCTACACGAGCAGATGGCAACATTTGTAAGATTCCATCTACCATTCCAAGACCTGCTCTTAAAATAGGACAAACAACTAATTTTTCCCCAGCTAACTGTTGTGCCTTCATAGGTGCTACTGGAGTTTCAATATCTACGTCCTCTAATTCTAAGTCTCTTGTTATTTCATATACCATCAAACCACCAATTTCATTGACGATTTTTCGAAATTCATTTGTACCTGTATCATTTTTACGGATTTGTGTCAATTTATGGGTGATTAAAGGATGATCGATCACAACGATGTAATTATCATTTTGTATACTATGCATTTATAAATCTCCTTTCGTATCAAACATCATATTGATTTTATCAAAATTTATTTGAAATTACCATTATTTTAGAAAAATTCTAAAATTTTCCAGCATTATAAATTAAATGAAGGATATAATGGATATCTTTCAACTAATTGACTTACACGATAATGTTGTATTTGAACATTATTATTTTCTTCTTTATTTTTAAGTGTTTGATAAATGATATCAGCAACTTCTTCCATATCAGCTAAAGTAAATCCTCTAGTTGTTAAAGCCGGAGTTCCTAAACGGATACCACTTGTCACAAATGGTTTTTCTGTATCAAATGGAATCATATTTTTATTTGTTGTGATACCGACCTCATCAAGTAAATGTTCCGCTTCTTTACCAGTCACATTGAAACTTGATTTAACATCAACTAAAATCATATGATTATCAGTACCACCTGAAACAATTCTAAAGCCTTTTGCTTTTAAACTTTCAGCTAATTGATGAGCATTATTTTTAACTCTTAACATATATTCTTTAAATTCAGGTTGCAATGCCTCATAAAAGCTTACTGCCTTTGCTGCAATTACATGCATTAATGGACCACCTTGCATACCTGGGAAAACATTTTTATCTAAGTCTTTACCAAATTTTTCTTTTGTTAAAACTATTCCTCCACGAGGACCACGTAATGTCTTATGTGTCGTTGAAGTCACAAAATCAGCATAAGGTATTGGGCTCATATGAAGCCCTGTAGCTACTAATCCAGCAATATGGGCCATATCAACCATTAGATAAGCACCAACTTCTTGAGCAATATCACTAAATTTTTTAAAATCTATTTCTCTTGGATAAGCACTAGCCCCTGCAACAATTAATTTTGGTTTTGATTCTAAAGCTATTTTTCTTAAGTTTTCATAATCAATCGTTTCTGTTTCTTTAGATACACCATAACTGGCGAAATGATAATTTCTTCCAGAAAAATTTAATGGATGACCATGTGTTAAATGACCTCCATGTGCTAAATCCATTCCTAAGACTGTATCACCATGTTCTAAAATTGTCATATATGCAGCCATGTTTGCTTGTGAGCCTGAATGTGGTTGCACATTTACATACTCTGCATTAAATAATTTTTTTAAACGGTCTCTAGCTATATTTTCAATAGTATCAACATTTACACAACCACCATAATAACGTTTATTTGGATAGCCTTCTGCATATTTGTTTGTTAAAATTGAACCTTGCGCTTCTAACACTGCTTCTGACACAAAGTTTTCAGAAGCAATCATTTCAAGATTGTTTCTTTGTCTACCTAATTCTAATTTTACATTTTCAAATATTTCTGGGTCTCTGTCCTTTAAATAACTCATAAATTATCCCTCCATTATTTATTTAAATTTTCGTAATCACTAATAATACTAATGCGTCTTTCATGTTTACCACCAATGAAATCAGTAGATAACCAAATCTTAACGATTTCTTTGGCGATTTCTACACCAGTGACCCTACCACCAAGACATAATACATTACTATCATTATGTTCCCTTGTTAATTTAGCTGAATAAGTATTTTCAACTAATGCAGCTCTTATCCCTTTGACTTTGTTTGCTGCGATACTCATCCCAATTCCAGTACCGCATATCAGAATTCCTTTATCATATTCTTTCTTTGCAACACTTTCGCTAACTTTAATTGCATAATCTGAGTAATCACAGCTTATGTTTTCATCTGTTCCTAAGTCTGAATAATTGATATGTAATTCATCTAATAATTGTTTAATAACTTGTTTTAAATCATACCCCGCATGATCACTCCCAAGTGCTACTTTCATTATGATTCACCTCTATCTATTATTATCGTTGTAATTATACCATACTAAACGCCTTTTATTAACTATTTATATTATTTTTCGTACCAAAAATAACATAAATCGTTTTATGTCATAAAAGAAAGAATTATGTAAGGTAACATAATTCTTAATTATTTAAATTATCATTAATATATTGAGCTGTAACATCAATTACACGATATATTTTATTGAACAACGAAATTTTTTTATCATACAGCTCAGAATTAATTTTTTTTAAAGCTGGGAAGCGAAATAAGTTATTTCTATCATGAATCCCTATGACCAATTCATCCTCAAAAATACTCAAATACAGTCCTTTTTTAGTTTCTTTTTTTATCTCATCATAAAGTGCGAATAAATTCTCACTCATTAATTGTACTGCTAATCTGTCATGATTGGTAAAACAATGGATATTCGGATATTTATTTACTATCTCTCCAATAAAGGGGTGGCACACTAAATCTAACTTCTTATTTTTTTCAATCCTCCCCTTATCTCTTAGTTGAATAATTCCATCGTACTTTTTTTGTAATTTAAAACTGAGATAAGTTCCCGAAAAAACATCATATGAGCTTTTACCATTTGAAATAATACTAGTCACATAACTAAACCGAATAGGTATATGATTGATTGTTCCTTTTACAATTTGGTACGAAGAAAATGAGCCATATTTACTAATAAATAAGCTTTTAATAGTATCCTCTTTTAAAAATTTTTCATTAGATAATTGAAATTCGTAATTAACTTGATTTAACATATAAGGTATTAATTGTTCAAGTAAAATTATATTTATTTGTTTAGAGTTAGAAAACATCCGACTAAAATACCATAAACTATCTAAAAGGAATACTACAATAAAAATGATAACTACAATAACCATCGTTTGATTTAAAATGGCCCGATAAATTAAATAGAAAATAAACAGGCAATTTATAATACTGGCAAAAATAAAAGTATGTAAAGAATTTTCTTTGAATGTATTTATCTTTTGGTAAATTTCTTCAATCATAATTTCACCTTTTTTTCTTTTTTCTTATTATAACATGAAATTTTCCTATTTTGTTTTAAAACATAATGAAATTTCCTCCATCATTTGATTTAATTGAAGATATTGATCTATTTTATTATTAAAATAGGCTTGATTTATAGGTTTTAATAGTGGTTTATTAAATATACTACGTTTATTAGGTTTCAATATAATAATATCGTCTTGTATACATATATAAAACTTATGTCCGTAATCTAGATATTTAGATAGAACTATTTTTAATTTGTCAAGCAATGTCTTATTAAAATGGTTATCAATTTCATTAAATATACGGTATTTAGAAAAACTTTCGGTTTTGAGCTCTTTTAAAGAACTTAAAAATGGTTTTTTATGATATAAAATTAACCCCTTATTTTCAATATCAGGATTTGACAACACAAAAATATAACCGGTAAACTGTACTATTTTATTAGATCTATAGGTGTTTATATAAATTTGTGCATGATATAATTCACCATCAGATATTTTAACATAATCATTTACTCTAATTTTACTATCATAATCAAATATTTTTGTATGAATCAGATTAGCATTAAACTGTTGTGGATGATTACAGTATTTATATTCTGGATTAATTGTTTCAAAAACTAAAGGTAAAAATTCATGATGATATAGTTCTTCGTAACGCATTCCAACCTTTGTCTCAATTAAAAATAGCAAAACAACAAATAGTAATAAATCATCAAATACTATTAATGCATACAGCCAATGTTCTTGTACAAATAATTGATTAATTATTATTCCCACAAGACAAAATAAGAATACACCTAAAAATAAGACATTTCTCAATAATCGAAGTTTATTAAGTTTGATAAAGATTTCTTCCACAGTATCACCCTTTACTAGTTACTATAATATATTATATTTTAAAATTTGATTTAAGGTGCTTGTTAGTGACCTGTGATAAATGAAAATATATTTAATCCCATAAAAGAAAGTTGCATTAAGCAACTTTAGTACAAAAATAGAAAGTTGCGTTTAGCAACTTTGGTACAAAAATAGAAAGTTGCATTAAGCAACTTTAGTACAAAATAAAAAGTTGCGTTTAGCAACTTTAGTACAAAATAAAAAGTTGCGTTTAGCAACTTTATACCAGCAATGAAATATATTTCAAAAGGCTATTATTAGTTAAAAAAGATTCATTTTTACGAATTTGATGAATTCTAATAATAATTTCTCTTATTTCATATCCTTTTTCTATCATTTCTAATGTGTTAAGAATAATATTGTATTTACTAGAATTATTATAATTTAACAGATAGGTAAATAGTTTAGCTTCATGTGGTGATCTTTTTTGATTAATGCTTTGTGTAATTAAATGATCGTCAACATCAGTATATTTATAACTTAAAAATAAAAAAAGGACTTCTTTGTAATGTGATGCTATTAAATCATAAAATTCATATATCATCATTTCTTGATGTAGTACATCAGAGAATTCATTTTCCTTACTTGTAACAACATCTGTTATTTTATCATGATATCTGTCTAAGATAAAAAAATCAAATTGAGTGGAATTAGGCATTTCTTTAAGTTTAGGATCAAAGTCTATCACAACAGCTGTTTTTTTCATTTTGTATTACTCCCTTTCCTTATCAGTGTTTTTAATCTCATTATATTTTTTAAGCAAGTCAATTACTTCTTTTTGCGATATGTTCGTATATCCTAATTCTGATAAGGATTTTTTAAGAGCGTCTAAATCAATTTCATTTTGTTTTCTGGTACTATTAAAAAACTTTTGAAATTCTTCTTGATATTTTGTTAATTGTAAATTTGGTTCTTCGAATACTTCATTTAATAAGGCTTCCCTACATTTATCTATATCAGTATTAAACCGAGGATCATCAAATTCAATAAGTAAATATTTTTTGCCAATGTAGCTTAAGATTGAGCGATAGGAATCTTCTTTAGATATATTTTCCATAAATATAGCGAAAGATTCCAATAAATCTTGGTCTAGTTTTGCTAAATTCTGAAAATACTCAACAATTTTAAATAACTCCATTTTTTTATCGTGTTCTATATTAAATAAATTATCTATACTTTCCTTTGTAGACCTAACAATCCCCATTCGCTTTTTAATTGTTTTCGCATTACGGATAAATTCTTCATTATATAATTCATCTCGAGTCTTGCATTCAAATAAAAATAAGATATTATCTAAATACTTTTGAGGTATTTGAGGATCTTCTAATGTTTCATCTAGATAATTATTAAGATACTGACGAGAAATACCCAAATAATCTGCTAATTCTTGTTGAGTAATGCCAATTTTTTTTATGATTTCACGGAAATTGGAATTCATCTAATCACCCATTCGTACTGTAATACTCTTTACAATAATTATATCAATTTAATTATAAATGTCAAATACTTTACATAACTTTATTTTCGAGAAATAGTTAGTTAATTTATGTCATAAATTCACGATTCTGTTCATAGTATCCAAGGAAGAAATATAAATATTAATATAAATCCAAGTTAATTTCCTTTTTTTACATTTTTTTTAATTGTTGTTTTGTATGATTCATGTTAGAATCTATTATATAAATATAAAAGGAGGCCAATTATGAGTCTAATACCAACAGTCATTGAACAAACTGGAAAAGGAGAGCGAGCATATGACATCTATTCTCGCTTATTAAAAGATAGAATCATTATGTTAAGTGGAGAAATCAACGATCAATTATCTAACAGTATCGTTGCACAATTATTATTTTTAGCTAGTGAAGATGCTGAAAAGGATATACAGCTATACATTAATAGCCCTGGTGGGTCTATAACTGCAGGAATGGCTATCTTTGATACTATGGAATATATCAAACCTGATGTATGTACTATTTGTGTAGGAATGGCAGCATCAATGGGAGCTTTTATACTTGCTTGTGGAGCTACAAATAAACGGTATAGTTTGCCAAACAGTGAAATTATGATTCATCAACCTTTAGGAGGAGCGCAAGGCCAAGCAACCGAAATACGAATAGCTGCGGAGCGTATTATCAAAATTAAAGATCGAATGAATAAAATATTGTCAAACAAAACCAAAAAACCAATTGATGTAATAGAAAGAGATACCGAACGTGATTACTTTATGTTTGCTGAAGATGCAGTTGAATATGGTTTAATAGATAAAGTGATTACTAAATAATTGTTTGTAAATGATGGAAAATAAAGAATTTTATTATTACTTATTAAAAGACAGTAAAGAAAATTTTAAAGGTTGGGATTTTTCTTATTTAAATCAAACAAATAGAATGGTAGAGTTTCCTTTACCATGGAATTATACAATAGAAGTGCTACATTATCTTCAAGATTCAGTAGCACTTTTAGATATGGGAACAGGTGGTGGAGAGTTTTTATCCACTTTACCATTTCCTAATAAAACATGTGCTACAGAAGGATACCAACCGAATATACCGATTGCTAAAAAATTATTAGAGCCTCTAGGCATCAAAGTATACAGTATAGATAGCGATGAAGAATTACCTTTTAAAAATGAATCATTTGACCTAATTATTAATCGTCATGAATCTTTTGATACAAAAGAGTTGCAACGTATATTAAAGACAAATGGTATATTTATAACTCAGCAAGTAGGTGGAAAAAATGATTCTGAATTAAATCAATTATTTGAAACTGAGGAAAGCAGCTATTCTTTTTGGAACTTACAAACAGCAATAAAAGATTTACAGAAAGAAAATTTTACGATTATAAAACAGCTAGAAGAGATAACGAAAACTAGATTTTATGATATAGGTGCTATTATTTTTTACTTAAAAGCAATTCCATGGCAAATTCCTGATTTTTCAGTTTCAAAATACAATAGACAATTAATGAAAATACATGAATATATTCAAGATAAGGGATTTTTAGATATCGCCTGTCATCGTTTTTTAATAATTGGGAGGAAGTAATTGTGGAAAACTGCACATTTTGTAAGATTATTAATAAAGAACTAGAAGCTTATATTTTATATGAAGATGCATTGTTTATCTGTTTCCTTGATAGCGAGCCTATAAACATTGGACATGTTTTGATTGTCCCTAAAAAACATTATCAAGATTTTGATGAAGTAGATGATATAACTATGTTTAATATAATGAAGTTTACTAAAATTATGATTAAAGTCATTAAAAAATTATATCATCCAGATGGTTATAGTATAATGCAAAATGGTGGAATTTTTAATGATATAGGTCATTTTCATCTTCATATATTTCCAAGATATCAAGATGATGGATTTCACTGGAAATATAGTGATGTTTCACAAGAAATTGATTTACAATCAATTAAGTTTGACCTACTAAATGAATTACAAGATATTAAATAAAAAATCATAATAGTATGAGAAAAGGTGTTAACTTTTTAATAAGTTTACACCTTTTAATTACCTTTTTTATAAAAATTATCTCTTTAGTTTACATTATTAATCCTTTGTATTTCGATATTTTTTTGATGCTCTTTTCACATGTTTAGCTGAGAAGTATCGGACTAATCTTAAAATCGGTTTTCCTACAACTAAAGCAGTATTTGCGAAAGGCCCTTCAAATTCCTTTTTTACTTTTTTTAATTCTTTACGAATTTCAATGTGTTGTGGACATACTTTTTCGCATTTTCCGCATTCTTTGCACATTGATGCCCAGCTCTTTTTACCCATTAATCCACCTAGACGGAAAACATATTCAAACCTTGGTACTCTACTTTTATTATAAATATGCTTATGATTATATAGTTCAAAACTACCAGGAATATTAACTCCGAATGGACATGGCATACAATATCGACATCCTGTACATGGAATCTTTATTTTTGCTTTATAAATTAGTTTAACTTGATCAATAAGGGCTAATTCCTTTTCAGTCATACTAAATGGCAAAGCAGTTTCACAGGTCTTAATATTTTCTATAATGTGTTCTTCTTGATTCATCCCACTTAATACACAAGTCACCTCAGGATGATTCCATATCCATCGCAATGCCCAACTAACAGGACTCTGTTTCACATCAAAAGATTGATATAAATCTTTTACTTCATTAGGAATGTTGTTAGCTAGCATCCCTCCTCTTAATGGTTCCATGACAATAACTGATAAACCTTTTTCTGATGCATATTTTACTCCATCTAGACCCGCTTGATAATGTTCATCTAAAATATTAAATTGTATTTGGCAAAAATCCCAAGGATAATCATCAATTACTTTTTTAAAGTCAAGCAAATCAGTATGTGAAGAAAAACCGATGTTTTTTATCTTCCCATTTTCTTTAGCTTTCTTAATAAAATTTTCTATTCCTAGCGTCTTAAGTCTTTCCCATGCTTCAATATTAGTAATCATGTGGATTAAATAATAATCGATAGAATCTGTTTGTAATTTACTAAGTTGTATATCAAGCATCTCATCAAATTCTTTTTCACTGTTTAAAATCCAATGAGGAAGTTTCGTAGCTAATTTTACTTTTTCACGATAACCATCTTTTAATGCTTCACCTATAAAAACTTCACTTTGACCTTTATGATAAGGATAGGCGGTATCCACATAATTTACACCTTGGTCTATCGCTAGGCGGAGTAGGTATTGTGCTTTTTCCTCATCAATCTTCCCATTTTTAGTTGGAAATCGCATACCCCCAAATCCTAGTACAGATAATTTATCACCATTACATTTCACTTTGCGATACTGCATACTAATCACCATCCAATTAACATTTGATAATCCCATTATAAGTTTTTATTATTAATTTGTATACATTATCTTCCTAATTCTTTATATAAAAAAAGTATGGCTAATAACTCTTAACCATACCATTCTTTTAAATGTGAATTTTAAATGTAACATTGTTTAATTTTTCCACATCTCCATCTGAGGTTTTATATACCTTCATGGCTTTTTTAACAAAGTAAACTTGCATAAGGTATTTTCCTAAACGATAGAGATTAAAAGCTAAAATACCAATAATAATACCTGATAAAATTCTTGATTTCGCAATTATGTATCCGCCTATATAAACATTTTGATTCAAAATTTCATAATTAAAGATGTGTTGATCTAAAATCACGAATATGACAGAAAATAAAACTAGGTAAGAAATATATTTCATAGAATTAGTTAATACCTGATTTAAATTCAACCACTTATTTAACGGTTTTCTATTAATTATACCCCTTTTGTACGCAACGACAAGCGCTGTTAAGATCCTCCTATTATACTTACGCATCTTAATTCCTCCACTTCATATATCTAATTTTAACATACATTGACACTATTGTTAATGTTAAGAAAAAATTACCACTATAATGAAGTTATTGGATTATTTTGGACATTTTCCTTTGTTAAACTTAGTGGGTAGAGAAAGAAGATTCGTATCGTAAGAAAATATCTTAGAGTTTTTAATGCGATATCTTTGTAATGCTAAAGTAATTAATTTATCAATTAAATCTTTATATTCTAAACCTTTTGTTTTCCACAGGTAAAATGCTAGAGAACCTGGAATTGTGTTAATTTCATTTAAATATAGTTTTCCTTCTTCATCATCATATAAAAAGTCAATTCTTAAAACCCCACTTGCACCAATGATTTTAACCGCACTAATTGCTACCTCTTGAATTTTCTTTGTCAATTCTTCACTTATTAAAGCAGGCAGTTCTCTATTTGTGTTTACCATTCCCTTACCATTCTTTTTATTTCCACGTAAATATTTATCTTCATAACTTAAAATTTCATCTTGTTGAATAACTCTTTCGATAACTGATGCTTCTAAATTTGAATAATCTCCTAACACAGAGCAATTTAGCTCAATTAAATGATTAATTACCTTTTCGCATACTATTTCAACATCATATAGTAAAGCATTTAAAATGGCTTTATGTAGATCTATACGATTGTTACATTTTGTAATACCCACGCTTGAACCAAGCGAAGCAGGTTTAATGATTAGTGGATAAGCCAATTTTTCACATGCTTCAATTATTTTAATTTCATTTTGATAAAAATCAGATTCATAAAATCCAAAATAAGGCACAATCGGAATATCATTATAATCAAGTATTTGTTTCATTTTCCATTTATTTTGATTAATACTTGAGGACAAAATAGAGCTACCGACATAAGGAATATTCAAAAGGTCAAAATATGCAGATAGTGTACCATCCTCGCAAGATGTTCCATGTACCACTAAGAATATGATATCGACAGAAAATAATCTCTTAAATTTATGCTTTTCTAAACTTAATATTTCATGTTGATGCTTCGTATGATGAAATACAATCTCTTTTGATTTTTCCTTAACTTCATTAAAGTTTTTGAAAAAAGCGACATCAAACATTAATTCACTATAATAAAAAATATTTTCTTTTGATAAATATATCGGAATTGGATTATACTTTATTTGATTCATATTTTCAATCATTTGTAAAGCAGAAATAATTGATACTTCATGTTCTACAGACTGACCTCCAAATACAACCCCTACATTCAAACGCATGATATATCGCCACCCTTAAATTTAACTTTCACTATAATTATCAGGTAAGTCATTTTCAATTAATACTGTAAAGTCTTTTTTAAACCGACCAACAATATGATTAAACCCATCAGCAAATTGATTAGTCACATAAATATTTTCTTCAGGAAATTGAATGTCGATTAAGGCATTTAATATTGGTTTAGTTTGCTTTTTACCAACTAATACAACATAATCACATATCTTGGCAATCTTTTCTCCAAAACGGTAATTATGCTCATAATGCTCTCTGCCTAGTTCAACCATGCCTGGGGTAATAATTATTTTCTTTTGATTAAAACATGCTAAAATATCTAATGCATTAGCGCAACCTTCAATATTAGCATTAAAGGAATCATCAATCACATTATAATGAGGAAAATTTTTTAATTCTAGTCGGTGTTCCACAGGCTCTAATTGTTCAATCGCATATATAACCTTATTAAGGTTTAATTTTAAATAATCCGCGAGTGCTATACCAGCTAAGATATTACAAATATTGTGTTTACCTAATAATTTAGTTTTATATAAGTATCTTTCCTTGTTTGGAAATTGAACCTCAAATGTAGACCCATAAATACCATAGGAAATGTTTAAAGCGTAATAATCAACATTTGCTTGCTCAACACCATATGATAATACCTTAATACTATTTTTTATTTTGTAATTTCTTATATAATAATTATCATAGTTGAGGATAGCCAATCCATTTCTTGGTAATGACTCTATTAATTCAAACTTCGTTGTTATAATATTCTTAATATTTTTAAATGTCTCTAAATGTTGAGGTCCTATAGAAGAAATAATTCCTATTTTAGGATATACAATATGGCAAAGCTCTATAATATCGCCAACTTGAGATGCACCCATTTCACAAACAAAGTAATCATCTATATTTCTTAGATAGTTATTTACTGTTAGTGTAACTCCCATGGGCGTATTATACGAATTAGGAGTGACACACATATTATATTCTGTTTTTAAAATGGCGCCAATAATAAATTTAGTTGATGTTTTCCCATAGCTTCCTGTTATTCCAATAACTTTTAAATTGTGATTAAGCAAGATTTTTTGTCGTGCTTTTACTATAAATTTATTCTGATAGTACTTTTCAATAGGAATTGCCAAAAGTTCTGAAAAAATTACCAAATCAACAACTAAAAAATTATTAATTATAAGATTAAAATATAGAATTTCTAAAAGTGTGAAATTTTTGTTTAACAAGAAATAAGTTACAGAGAAAATGAGTAGGACGGCAATACAAGTCAATCCCATCAACCTAATCATTCGATTAGTTAGCTTAATTTTCTTTTTTTCTTGTCTATAAAAAATGTAAGGTAATGTGACCAGTGCTAGTAATAATTCATAATATCCTAACGTTTTAAATTTTATAAAAATCATTAATATAATAGAGATGATAGAAATAATAATTGGAATGAATATTTTTTTACTCTTTTTATTTTTATAAAACCAATCGAGAAATCTCAATAAATGGTAATGTTCCAATTGGAGCATAAAACAACTGTGTACATATCTTTTAATCAATATATACATAAAAATAACAGCTGAAATGCATATAAATAAAATAGACCATATGTTCATTATATCCCCCATTTCAATCAGTGGTTTTCCTTAAAAAAGACAGATAAAACAGATAAAAATAAATTCATATTTTCTAAATACGAAAAATGCCCTGCCTGTTCGATTTTCACTATTCCTGCATCTTTTAATTTTTTTTTCATCAGATATGCATCACTTATTGGTGTTACATTATCAAGCGTTCCCCATACTAATAAAGTAGGGCATAAAATTTTCTCGAGATCAAATCTTAAATCCTCGTTGACAACTCTTACTAGTATTTTTCTCATTATTTCATCAGAATTTTTATAATCAGTTGATCCGAATTTACTTAAGACTCTTTTTTTGTACTTAGAAAGAAACGATATAGAAAAAATTTTTTTAAGCAATTTATAATAGTAAATTTTAATATAATAAATAATTTTTTTCTTTGGCACAATACCAGCACTATCTACTAATACTAATTTTTTAACCTGATTATACATTGCCGTATATTTGATTGCGATTCTACCACCAAAAGAATGACCGATGATTATAATGTCATTCATTTGATAGTAGTCAATTATAGCTTTAATAATATTTGCATAGTCTTCTGTATTAAAAGGATTTTTTGGTATATCACTTAACCCAAACCCAGGTAAATCCACATTATAAATAGTAAATGAAGTTTGTAGATATTTAGCAACATCCTGAAAAACCTTTGTACTTTGTCCCCATCCATGTAATAATATTATATTAGTTTTCCCCTGACCGCTTACTTCAATATTTAAGTTTAATTGATTAATGCTTATCACTCTTATCACCACACTTTTCTCAAACTAAGTATATTCATTTATTATTTTTTTTTGACATAAACGACAAAAAAAGTAAGTAATAATACTTCTTAATAAGTATTTTTATTACTTACTTAAATAATCAGGTGTGAAATCTACTAATGGTATAAAATCTATTAACCGACTCAAAGCATAACCAACAATAGCTTTTTTTATGATATTTGACTTTTCATAAAGAGAACCAATCTCTTTAAAAATATAATTATCTATATCCTTATACGATATCCATTATCTTTTTCCTTCGATATTAACAGCTGATTCTAATACGATATCCTTCCGGCAATTTGACCGAAATTCAGATAAATGCATAGCAGTACAAGTGTAATATCCAGTACCTAACATAAAAATTTTAAATTTCCATTGATACATGATTCCTAAAGGACTCGTATCACTTAATTCATATTCATATGGATGATTCTTAAGTAGTTCATTATTTCTTTTACCATATGCTAGAAATGAAACTTGTGGATGGTCACTTCGGTAAACTGACTTCTAATTACGAGCAACCGCACAAACACCACGTGTCGGTGTTAAATCCTTATCATAAGCTGGAATTTGTTACTAACCGATTTTATTTAAGGATGAATGAACTAGAGAGTAATCACCTTTATTAATATCTCTCTTGTTAAAGGACATATACAACTCCTAGCTAATCTGTTCAATTACTTCAATTAAATCATCAACGTATTTTTCACAAATCTCATTTGTCTCTGCCTCAACCATTACACGAATTAATGATTCAGTTCCTGATGCACGGACTAATACACGCCCTTCTTTACCTAGAATTTTACTTGTTTCTTCGACTTTTTCTAGTAAAATAGGATTATTGAGTACTATTGATTTATTTTTAACAGTCACATTTTTTAATACTTGTGGATAAGATTTCATATCTTGAGTTAATTCAGATAATGATTGATTTTTTTCTACTATTATATTAATTAATTGTAGGGCAGTTAATAAACCATCCCCTGTTGAACTGTAATCTAAATAAATGATATGGCCCGATTGTTCACCACCTAGATTGTAATCATTTTTCAACATTTCTTCTAGAACATAACGATCTCCAACTTGTGTTTGAACGCTATTAATATCGTTTTGTTCGATTGCTTTATAATAACCTATATTACTCATTATAGTAGTGACTATAGTATTATTTTTTAATTTATTTTGTTCTTTTAAATAATTCCCAATGACATATAAAATATAGTCTCCATCTACAATTTGCCCTTTCTCATCAACCGCAATTAAACGGTCTCCATCACCATCGAAAGCTAATCCCAAATCCGCTGATTTTTCTAATACAAATTTTTGAATTGTCTCTGGATGTGTAGACCCACAATTAACATTAATATTCGTACCATTAGGATTATTGTTTATTAAAAATACTTCAGCTCCTAAATTCGCAAACAAATGCGGTGCTAATAATGAAGTAGCGCCATTTGCACAATCAATCGCAATTTTAACATTTTCAAATGTTTGATTAATTGATTTCTGAAGATATGCTAAATATTTATGTTGACCTTCAAAATAGTTTTCCACAACACCGATTTTATCATTAATAGGTCTTTCTAACAAATCTGTATCATCAATTAAGCGTTCTATTTCAAGTTCAACTTCATCCATTAATTTATAACCATCTTTCCCAAATATTTTAATACCATTATCTGGGTATGGATTATGTGAGGCAGATATCATAATACCTGCTTGTGCATTTAATGATTTTGTCAAAAATGCCACTGCAGGTGTTGAAACAACCCCCAAACGCATGACATTAGCACCAATCGATAATAAACCAGAAATTAACGAGTACTCTAATAATTCACCAGATATTCTCGTATCACGTCCAATTAAGACATTAATTGTTTCATTGTTTTTATTTAATACATGTCCCAAAACCCTCCCTAATTTAAAAGCGAGCTCCGGAGTTAATGTTTTATTGGCAATTCCCCGAATACCATCTGTCCCAAAATATTTTTTCATCAGTCACTTTTCCTCCTATAGAACTAGTTAAAATATATAAATATTAAAACTGTGATAATTAACGCAATAAACTTTAAAAATAATGGATTGTTAAAATAAATATTCATATCTTCCTCAATTGATTCTATGTTAATAATTTTACTCACATACTTCGAAGGAATAAAAATTGAAAAGAACATATAAAACATATAAAACATAAAAACAAAAGGTAATTTTATTATATTCACTAATGTATCAAAGTGTTTCTCTTCCATACAGTCCTCCTATTCTTTAGCAACTTTCGTAATAATATATTTATCCAGATATAAACGTAAACTTTCCCGAGTAATTCCATAATCCAATTTACCATTTAAACTAACGGAAATACTTCCTGTTTCTTCTGAAACAACAATCGTAAGTGCATCTGTTTGCTCACTTAATCCTAAAGCTGCCCGATGTCTTGTACCTACTTTAGGTGGTAAGTCTTCCTCATTTTTACAATTAGGAAGTACAGCACGAGCACATAATATATTTTCACCACGTATAATGACGGCACCATCATGAACTGGCGTACTTGGAATAAAAATAGTTGTTAATACTTCACTAGATACACGAATATGATATGGGGTTGAGTCTTTCACAAAATCTTCTAACGATTCATTTCGTTCGACCGCAATTAAAGCCCCAATTCGTCTCTTTGATAGATACTCTGTTGTCTTAATCAATTCTTCAATAATATAATCTTTGCCAACTTTTTCGACATTGACTTTTTTAGTAGAAGCATAACTTCTACCCACACGTTCTAAAATCATTCTTAACTCTGGTGTAAATACAACAGCTAATAAAATAATCCAATTTTTAAATAAATATGAATAAAATTCCATCATATAATGTAATTTCAGCACACTAGAAATTACAAAAATAAGTAAAAAATACATTAATCCCTTAAAGATATTAACGATTCTAGAAGAAAATGTTAATATTTTTAAAGAAAAATATATTATTAAAAATAAAAAGAAGAAATCACAAGCTTTAATAAAAGCTTCATAGAAAGTAGAATTAGTAATAGAATTTAAAAAAACCTCATAAATCATTTCATCCACCACCGTTACACATAGTGTAATTATTATAACACAAATCAAATTATATTCATATATATATTAAAGCTATTTGGAATTGTATTGCATGGAAAATATATTATTTTTACTGATATATATCAAACAAAATAAATAAAAATTTCGAATATGATTATAAATATTTAAAGCGAATATTGGTTGAGAATTTCATAGTGAAGATAAAAATTATTTAATTATTTTCAATATATTTTTAATCCTCTATTTTATTATTATCATAATTAAATTGATTATTAAGTTTATTATTTATAAGGATATTTAAAATTGCTAAAATAACGAAAAAAATGCGTAGATTTCAATAATTAAAGTTTAGTAAAGAGGTAATAATTCAAGATTTTAGATCGATCTTTTTTGCAAATTAGGGTTTATGTTTAAAGAATATATTAGTATTTATCGAAGTTAATAAACAGTTTATGAAATAAACATTTACACAACAGAGAGTAACCATCTGATTTTGTTATTTAACAACATAAAAAAAAGTATTAAATACTTCTAATACTTTAATCACATTATATGGAGCGAGCGAAGAGAATCGAACTCTCACAATCAGCTTGGAAGGCTGAGGTTCTACCATTAAACTACGCTCGCAAAACAAAACTGGTGCGGGTGAAGGGACTCGAACCCTTACGTACAAGGACGCTAGATCCTAAGTCTAGTGCGTCTACCAATTCCGCCACACCCGCATAATATTTAAAAATGGTGTCCTGCAGAGGATTCGAACCTCTGACCCTTTGATTAAAAGTCAAATGCTCTACCAACTGAGCTAGCAGGACACAAAATAAATGGTGGAGGTTAACGGGTTCGAACCGATGACCCTCTGCTTGTAAGGCAGATGCTCTCCCAGCTGAGCTAAACCTCCAAATAAAAAAAGGGTTGCCTAGCGGCGTCCTACTCTCGCGTGAACTACCATCGGCGCTATAGAGCTTAACTTCTGTGTTCGGGATGGGAACAGGTGTTTCCTCTACGCTATTACCACTAGACATCATTCTAAGAGATATCTCTTAAAACTTCTATGAAAGATAATTATTTTTTCAAATAACATAATCAATCTTTCAAAACTAGATAATGTAAGGTATTAGTTATCTCATATCTATATGACTTAAATCATATTTATTAGGTTAAGTCCTCGAACTATTAGTATCAGTCAGCTACATGTGTCACCACACTTACACTTCTGACCTATCAACCTTGTAGTCTTCAAGGGTTCTTACTTCTTTAAAAGAATGGGAAATCTCATCTTGAGGTAGGCTTCACGCTTAGATGCTTTCAGCGTTTATCCCTTCCATACTTAGCTACCCAGCTATGCCCCTGGCGGAACAACTGGTACACCATTGGTATGTCCATCCCGGTCCTCTCGTACTGAGGACAGCTCCTCTCAAATTTCCTACGCCCACGACGGATAGGGACCGAACTGTCTCACGACGTTCTGAACCCAGCTCGCGTACCGCTTTAATGGGCGAACAGCCCAACCCTTGGGACCGACTTCAGCCCCAGGATGCGATGAGCCGACATCGAGGTGCCAAACCACATCGTCGATGTGAACTCTTGGATGTGATCAGCCTGTTATCCCCGGGGTAGCTTTTATCCGTTGAGCGACGGCCCTTCCATTCGGCACCGCCGGATCACTAAGCCCGACTTTCGTCCCTGTTCGACCTGTAAGTCTCACAGTCAAGCTCCCTTATGCCTTTGCGCTCTTCAAATGATTTCCAACCATTCTGAGGGAACCTTTGGGCGCCTCCGTTACTCTTTAGGAGGCGACCGCCCCAGTCAAACTGCCAGCCTGACACTGTCCCCCACCCCGATTAAGGATGTAGGTTAGAACTTCAGTGCAACAAGGGTAGTATCCCAACGTCGACTCCACCAAAACTAGCGTCCTGGTTTCATAGTCTCCTACCTATCCTGTACATGTTACACCGAAACTCAATATCAAGTTACAGTGAAGCTCCACGGGGTCTTTCCGTCCTATCGCGGGTAACCTGCATCTTCACAGGTACTATGATTTCACCGAGTCCACCGTTGAGACAGCGCCCAAATCGTTACGCCTTTCGTGCGGGTCAGAACTTACCTGACAAGGAATTTCGCTACCTTAGGACCGTTATAGTTACGGCCGCCGTTTACTGGGGCTTCAGTTTAATGCTTCGTTTCCTTACATTTCCCCTTAACCTTCCAGCACCGGGCAGGCGTCAGCCCCTATACTTCACCTTTCGGTTTAGCAGAGACCTGTGTTTTTGTTAAACAGTCGCTTGGGCCTTTTCACTGCGGCTTGCTCTCACAAGCACCCCTTCTCCCTAAGTTACGGGGTTATTTTGCCGAGTTCCTTAACGATGGTTCTCTCGCGCGTCTTAGGATTCTCTCCTTGCCTACCTGTGTCGGTTTGCGGTACGGGCACCATAATAATTAGCCCTAGAAGCTTTTCTTGGAAGCTTGACATCGGGTGCTTTGCATCAATCTGCTATCTTTCACAGCTCGACATTATGTATAGCGGATTTGCCTACTATACTTTCTCGCTGCTTAGACCCACTCTTCCATCCGTGGGCTCACCTTAGCCTTCTCCGTCACTCCATCAGTCATTATGGTGGTACTGGAATTTCTACCAGTTGTCCATCGGCTACGCCTTTCGGCCTCACCTTAGGTCCCGACTTACCCAGAGAGGACGAGCCTTCCTCTGGAAACCTTAGGCTTTCGACGGATAGGATTCTCACCTATCTTCTCGCTACTTACACCGGCATTCTCACTTCTAACATCTCCACTAGTCCTTTCGGTCTAGCTTCTCCGTTGTTAGAACGCTCCCCTACCATCCCATTACAGAATCCGCAGTTTCGGTAAAACGTTTAGCCCCGGTACATTTTCGGCGCAGAGTCACTCGACTAGTGAGCTATTACGCACTCTTTAAATGGTGGCTGCTTCTAAGCCAACATCCTAGTTGTCTATGTGTCTCCACATCCTTTACCACTTAACGTTTATTTTGGGACCTTAACTGGCGGTCTGGGCTGTTTCCCTTTTGACCATGGACCTTATCACCCACAGTCTGACTCCCGTTGTTACTTACTGGCATTCGGAGTTTGATTACACTCAGTACCTCGAGGTGAGGCCATCGTATATTCAGTGCTCTACCTCCAGTAAGCTTTCTTAACGAGGCTAGCCCTAAAGCTATTTCGGGGAGAACCAGCTATATCCGAGTTCGATTGGAATTTCACCCCTAGCCACACGTCATCCGGGCCTTTTTCAACAGGCTACGGTTCGGGCCTCCAGTTGGTTTTACCCAACCTTCACCCTGCACATGGCTAGCTCACTCGGTTTCGGGTCTACGACATAATACTTTCGCCCTATTCAGACTCGCTTTCGCTTCGGCTCCGGTTTTTCTCCTTAACCTTGCACTATATCGTAACTCGCCGGTTCATTCTACAAAAGGCACGCCATCACCCGTGAAATTTTCATTTTCATAGGGCTTTGACTATTTGTAGGCACACGGTTTCAGGTTCTATTTCACTCCCCTCCCGGGGTTCTTTTCACCTTTCCCTCACGGTACTGGTTCACTATCGGTCACTAGGTAGTATTTAGCCTTACGAGATGGTCCTCGCTAATTCCGACCAGATTCCTCGTGTCTGGCCGTACTCAGGATCCCACTTTGGTTTAACAGTATTTCAATTACAGGACTCTCACCTTCTTTGGTTGACCTTCCCATGTCATTCATTTATACTGTTTCTTTCCAGTTATTGTGGTCCTATTACCCCATGTTGCCATGGTTTGGGCTTTTTCCCTTTCGCTCGCCGCTACTTAGGAAATCGAGTTTTCTTTCTTTTCCTCCAGGTACTTAGATGTTTCAGTTCCCTGGGTATGCCTCCTGTTACCCTATCTTTTCAGGTAACGGTTATAGGATATTACTCCTATAGGGTTCCCCCATTCGGATATCACCAGATCTGCTCACTTACAGCTCCCTGATGCGTTTCGCCGTTCGTTGCGTCCTTCTTCGGCTCCTAGTGCCAAGGCATCCTCCGTGCGCCCTTATTAACTTAACCTAAAGTTATTTTTAATAAGAGATTTTCTTTTACGCGCATTTTTTATATGCTTTAGCTTTAATTAACAATCACTCCAATTTGTCATGATTATTAATTGTTCTCTTTCTTACATTATCCAGTTTTCAAAGATCAATTTTTTTAAAAAGAACACTTCTACCGAAATATTCTTCCTTAGAAATTAAAAGTTTGAGAGTAAAACTCTCAAAACTAAACAGAACTATCACTAGTTATTACTTTTCGTACGTTTATGAATATTTGTCAAATATTCTTTACGAATATTAGTTAAATATTCATTGGTTTTTCTTAAACATCTTTTGAATATCTTAGAATACTCTCTAATATTCTTGGATGTCTTCTTTCTCCTTAGAAAGGAGGTGATCCATCCCCACGTTCCCGTAGGGATACCTTGTTACGACTTCACCCCAATCATCTGTCCCACCTTAGACGGCTCCCTCCTATAAATAGGTTAGGCCACCGGCTTCGGGTGTTACAAACTCTCATGGTGTGACGGGCGGTGTGTACAAGACCCGGGAACGTATTCACCGCGACATGCTGATTCGCGATTACTAGCGATTCCGACTTCATGTAGTCGAGTTGCAGACTACAATCTGAACTGAGATTAGTTTTTTGAGGTTTGCTCCACGTCACCGCTTTGCTTCTCTTTGTTCTAACCATTGTAGCACGTGTGTAGCCCAGGCCATAAGGGGCATGATGATTTGACGTCATCCCCACCTTCCTCCAGTTTATCACTGGCAGTCTCGTTAGAGTCCTCAACTTAATGTTAGTAACTAACAACAAGGGTTGCGCTCGTTGCGGGACTTAACCCAACATCTCACGACACGAGCTGACGACAACCATGCACCACCTGTCTCTGATGTCCCCGAAGGGAAAGGTATATCTCTATACCGGTCATCAGGATGTCAAGGCCTGGTAAGGTTCTTCGCGTTGCGTCGAATTAAACCACATGCTCCACCGCTTGTGCGGGTCCCCGTCAATTCCTTTGAGTTTCAGTCTTGCGACCGTACTTCCCAGGCGGAGTACTTAATGCGTTAACTTCAGCACCGAGGTTTCCCCCAACACTTAGTACTCATCGTTTACGGCGTGGACTACCAGGGTATCTAATCCTGTTTGCTACCCACGCTTTCGTGTCTCAGCGTCAGACACAGGCCAGAAGGCCGCCTTCGCCACCGGTGTTCCTCCACATATCTACGCATTTCACCGCTACACATGGAATTCCACCTTCCTCTCCTGCACTCAAGTCTACCAGTTTCCAATCACCCTCCATGGTTAAGCCATGGGCTTTCAAATCAGACTTAATAGACCGCCTACACACGCTTTACGCCCAATAATTCCGGACAACGCTTGCCACCTACGTATTACCGCGGCTGCTGGCACGTAGTTAGCCGTGGCTTTCTGATTAGGTACCGTCACCTTATAGTCATTCCCTACTATAATCGTTCTTCCCTAATAACAGAGCTTTACAATCCGAAGACCTTCTTCACTCACGCGGCATTGCTCGGTCAGACTTTCGTCCATTGCCGAAGATTCCCTACTGCTGCCTCCCGTAGGAGTCTGGGCCGTGTCTCAGTCCCAGTGTGGCCGTTCACCCTCTCAGGTCGGCTACGCATCGTCGCCTTGGTAGGCTTTTACCCTACCAACTAGCTAATGCGCCGCAAGCCCATCTATTAGCGATGCCTTAAGCATCTTTAAATATAAAATCATTGATTCTATATCCTATCCAGTATTAGCTACCGTTTCCAGCAGTTATCCTCGTCTTATAGGTTGGTTACTTACGTGTTACTCACCCGTTCGCCACTAACACATTGCTGTGTTCGTTCGACTTGCATGTATTAGGCATGCCGCCAGCGTTCGTCCTGAGCCAGGATCAAACTCTCCAAATAATTTATAATTAACTTTAATTAATTTTAATTTGTTTGTTTGTTCAATTCTGTACTCATAAGTTTTAACTATCTACTTTCCTTTCGAAAAATAGCTTTAATATTTATCCAGAGATAATTATTGTGTGATTCTTTTCGTTCTGTTTAGTTTTCAAAGATCTACTCGCAATTACGCCATATTATCATATCATTCTGACGCAATTTTGTCAATGTTTTTGTTTTATTATTTTTTGTCGTTTCTTACGACGACAGTATTAGATTCTATCACTCTTTCGGAAGGTTGTCAACAACTTTAATCATTAATTTTTCCTTCGTTTTAGAAGAGCACAATAGAGTCTACCACTTATCCCAGGCTCTGTCAACAACTAAATTATTTTAGTTTATTGTTTTTCTTTTTCTGCTTGGGTATTTGATTCTATCATCATTTCATTGATTTATCAACAACTTGTTTTTTCCAATTTGTCTAAAATCTTTATGGAACAACGAGATTGATTGTATCACTTGCATCAGATGTTGTCAATCAAATCTTGTAGAAAATTTTGTTTTATCAAAAAACACATCTAATTAACGATTATTTCTCATAAAGGTTTATCTTTACTATTCAATAAAGATCCTTTTATTAAAATTATACATAATTATGATTAGTCCAAATAAATCAATCAATACATAATTTTAGTTAAGTTTTGTATTTATCGTATGAATAAAGGCACCAAGTAATTACTTGGTGCCTTTATACTACATTTTTAATAGATCTTCTTCATTACCACTATTAACATTAATATATCTTGCTAATGTGTAGAAGTAATCTGATAAGCGATTTAAGTAAATTAATATGAGGTGGTTAATAGACTCTGACTCATATAATTTCACAGTTTCTCTTTCAACCGTTCTAACCTTAGCTCGAATTTGATGACATAACATTGAGGTCTTATTTCCAGTATAATAAATAAAATGATTTAATTTAGGTAAATCCTCACTCATTATATCAATTTCTTTTTCTAATTTTTCTATTTCCTTATCGTGTATATTGTAATCATAAAAGTTTTTGGCGTCTGCCACTATCGATGTAATAGTAAAGAGGGTTTTATATATTTGTCTAATTTGATTATATAGTTTTTCATCTTCATTTGTTTTTAAATCTTCTATTAAAAATGCTAAAAGCACCATTAATTCATCAATTTGCCCATTGACTTCTATATGCAAATTGGTTTTGCTAACTCTTTCATTTAATAAACTCGTTTTTCCTGTATCTCCAGCTTTAGTATATACTTTCACATTAACCTCCATTATCGAAAATATTCTTTTATTAATATTTGTAATTTTTTATAAATTACTTGACCCAATAATAACATAATGAAGTAATTACATATCATATGCCCAATATCGAAATAAATTCCCGCTATCCAGTAAGACGTGGCCGTTTGTAAATTAGTTAATATCAAAATCGGAATTGAACTTAAAAATCCAAACGATATTCCAAAAAAAGCTGACAAAAGCGACCAAAGGATAAAATTTTCTTTAAAGATATTTTTTAATAGAAATGTTATAAGCACAATAATAGTCCATATATAAAATTGTTCAGTCCAGCCCCATAATAAAATTTCCACGATGGTGTACACTGTAGAAATCCATAATGCTTCCTTAAGAGTATAAGTTAATGTAAATATCATAAGAAAAAAGGTGACAAATTCAAAATTTGGTATACCTTGAAACATTATTTTCCCGACATAAATAATTCCCGCAGAAAAGGCAAGTATTATAATTCTAAATATTTTATTGTGTTGATTCATTACCTAACTATCATATCCTGTCATTAAAACGAGAAAGATTATATCATTATTCTTAATCGCTTGATCATCTACTCCCACTTGAGTAGGTTGACTGTTTAAGAAAACTTGCCACCATTCTTTGTTATCATTATTCGCCTCTCTTCCATCTGCACCAGTAATATATCGTCCATAGGTTGATGTTTGCACGGTAATTAAATTTTGTTCATCTAGTGCAGTTCCTAAAAATTCGGCATCAGTCTTAAACTTATACGTTGAGAGGTTATTATCGTATACTACTACAACCGTTATTTCTTTAGACCCAACTTGAGTATGACTGTTAATATAAGCTTGATAACCAAAATAGGCACCGATTGCTACTATTACTATAGCAATTGTTGAGATAATACCAATGAGCATTTGTTTGTTTTTAAACATATCTTTTCCTCCTAAAATTATTATAGGCAAGAAGAGTCCTGGATATAAATAAAACCCCATTCTAATAAGAATGAGGTTAATCGCTTATGATATGCAAAGTGCAAAAATACCTGCTTATCATTCACTTTCCCATTCCCAGGAGAAACTATAGAATAGATAATTAGGTAGGTCTACTGGCTCATGAATCACTCTACTAAAGATTCCTTCCCGCTTTTCGCAGTGGATTAATATCTCTTTCGTCCTCACTTACAGTTGCTGGGACAGCTCAGGAGTTACCTGATTCCCTATTAAGCTTGATAAGCACCTAAAAATCAATATTTACTTTTTGGCCTACTAATATATTATATGTTTTATTGTATATAATTTCAACCTTTTTTTACACTTGATGCAGTTGTGATTGATACATTTCAAAGTACTTTCCCTTATTTATCATTAATGCTTCATGATTCCCTCTTTCAACAATTTCACCTTTTTCTAGAACAAGTATTTGATCGGCATCTTTTATTGTTGAAAGGCGGTGAGCGATGATAAATGTGGTTCTGTTTTGTTTAACAACACTTAAGGCTTTTTGAATGAGTTGCTCTGTTTCGGTATCAATATTTGCCGTTGCTTCATCTAATACAAGCACAGCAGGGTTATAAATCATGGCTCTCGCAAAAGAAATCAATTGTCTTTCCCCTGTAGAAAAGTTAGTTCCCATTTCTAGAACTGGTTCATCTATCCCTTTTGAAAATTTAACAATAAAACGTTCAGCTCCGATTTTTCTTAATGCATTCTCGATTGTTTCATGTGAAATGGAGGGATTATTTAAACTTATATTAGTTGCCACAGTTCCTGTAAATAAAACTGGGTCTTGCAATACGATGCCAACATGCTTTCTATATGCCTGTTTCGAGTATTTTCTAATATCTACGCCATCTATTTGGATTTCGCCTTCTTTATAATCATAAAAACGTAACATTACATTCATCATCGAGCTTTTTCCACTACCAGTATGTCCGACTAATGCGATGGTTTGTCCGGACTTAGCAGTCAAATTGATATCTTTTAATACGTAGTTATTTTCTTCATAGGTGAAGTTTAAATGTTTAAAATCAATGTTTCCTTTAAAACGAGGCACTTCATCATGATGAAGTTCTATCTCATCCTGGTCTAATAAATAAAAGACGCGTTCACAAGAGACAAGCGATTGTTCAAAGGATTCAATATTCCCAAAAATTTGATTAATGGGATTAATTAGTTTATTCATATAATCAATAAAAGCATAAATAACTCCGACTTCAATGAAATTTTGAACACCTAATGCTCCCCAACCAAAATAAAGTAAAATGGCGGCATAGATTATTCTTTGTAGTGAACGTACTAAATTACCTGATATCGTTGAATTTAACATAATCATTTTTTTACGATATTCAAAATACTTTGTATTATGTGATTGAAATTCATCATAGCTTAAATCTTCACGATTAAATGATTGTATTACTTCCATACCTTTAATTGATTGATTTAAATAAGCATTGATTTCTGAATTTTCACTTCTTATCACTTGATTATATTTTTTAGCACCTTTACGATAATATTTACCCCATATTAATATAATAGGAATAATAATTAAGCTACCTGCAGCCAAAGGTAAATTTAAGATAAATAAACCTGTATAGATACCAACAAAATAGACAATAGCACTCATGAAAACGATAAGTGTTCTAGAAAATAAGTCGATAATAGTTTGGGTATCATTTGTAACGCGGGCGACCACTTTACCTGCGGGTATCTTATCAAAATATGAAATATGTAATTTTTGAATTTTTTCGAAAGCTTCTTTTCGCACGTCATAGGTCACTTTGTTTCCTAATTTAAAGAAACTTAAGCGATACAAATAAGTGATAAACATTGAAATAATATTCAATATCACATTTAAACCAATTATAAAAATAATAGGATGAACAGCAGGTTGATAAAAATGGAGAATTTCATTAGCATTTAATAATTGAATATTATATTGATAAACATCTTTATTTTTATCCGTTACAATCAATTGACTATTTTCTATTCTATTTGAACCATCAACTACATATTGGTCTACAAAATAAAATTTATTATCCATCAAAAAGATAGTAACTTGATTATCTTGAGTAATCCACTCATCTCTTTCATTTTGAGGAATATTACTTTTCTGAGAATAATAGCTATTATTGAATAATACTGCATTTTCCACAGAGTTATCCACATGGTACCAGGGTTTTTCAACTCCTACTAAATAATCATCAATTAAGGATTTAAAAAGGAGCGGAAGGATTAATTCGATTCCTATTGCAATGATTAATGCGATAATAGAAAAAGCTAATAACTTTTTATATTTATGCGTATATTTCCATATTCTTAAAAAGGCCATCAGACGTCACCCCCGTCATCTTTCAACATTTGTTGATGAATATATTGTTTTGCATACCAGCCTTGAATATCCATTAACATTTGATGAGACCCTCGTTCAATAATGACACCATCGTCTAATACAATAATTTCATCCGCATGTTCGACTGCCGATAAACGGTGTGCCACGATAATCGTTGTTTTTCCTTTTCTGGCACGTTTAATGTTTCGCAAAATATCCTTTTCTGTTGTTCCATCCACCGCAGATAAGGAATCGTCTAAAATTAAGACTTCGGGATTAGTCATAAATGCACGAGCAATTGATAGCCTTTGCTTTTGACCTCCCGAAAGCATGATTCCCTGTTCTCCTACAATTGTATCTAATCCATGATCTAAAAATTGAATATCTTTTTTAAACGAAGCCAGATTGATGGCTTCATCAACTTCTTGCTTTGTTGAGTCTTTTTTCCCAAAGGAAATATTCTTATTGACGGTTCCTGTAAATAAAATATGTTCTTGCGGTACATAGCCGATAAACTTACGAATTTCATAGGTTTTTGCTTCTTTTAAATCAATACTATTTATTGTCACTTTCCCTTGATTTAAATCATATTGTTTTAAAATTTGTCTTAGAATTGTTGTTTTACCAGAACCTGTTTTTCCAACAATTCCTAATGTTTTCCCTTTATCTAATTTTATATTTATATTTTTGATTACATCAAACTCACCATTTGGATACCTAAAAGTCACGTTTTCAAAATTCAATGATTTCATATAGTTACCTAAGGGTATCGGTACAATAGGGTCCAATACTTCAGATTTTTGCATAATCACATTATGAATTCGGTCATAAGAGGCATTTCCGCGACTCATTACATTGATCATGTCACCTAAAGCAAACATCGGCCAGCCAAGCATTCCTAAATAAATAGTAAAAGAAATTAATTGTCCAGGAGATAATTGTTGATGAAATACCATATAGCTTCCATAACCAAACGCAATTGCGTTTGCGATAGTAAATACAGCGCGAAATACAGGGTCAAACAAAGCATTAATTTTAATTAAATCCATATTTTTATCATAAGCATTCTTCGCGCTCTCTTCTAGTCTTTTCATATCCTCTTGCTCTTGAACATAAGCACGAACCACGCGCACACCTGATACAGATTCTAACACTTTATTATTCAGTTCACTAAATGCATTTTGGCTTATTGTATAAGATTTATGAATCTTATCACCCAATATTTTTACCCCTAATACAACAAATGGTAAAGGAATGAGTGACATGAGCGTTAATTTAAGACTTATGGTATACATCATCATAAACAAAATGAAAAATAAATAAAATACAGAATCCACTAAAGTTAAAATACCATAGCCCGCAGTCATAGATACAGCATTTAAATCACTTGTTGCTCGTGCCATTAAATCTCCAACGGCATTTCTTTCATAAAACTTGGCATCCATCTTTAATAAATGACGGAAGAAATTTTTTCTAATCGTGTATTCCAATTTGATACCTGCACCAAATAGTAAATAAGACCATAAAAACGCTACAATATATCCTCCAACGGTGATGAGAATCATATATAGTATTAATTGCGTCAATGATGATTTTGTCATAGTTTTATTAATAATTTGGTCGATTCCTAATTCTAAAATTTTAGGCGGTATTACACTAACAATACTAGATAGATTCAAAAAAGTGATAGCTAACAAATAACGAACCCAATGTTCTTTTATAAACCATCCCATTTTTTTAAAGATTCCAAACATGTCCACACCTCAACACTTTAATAACACCACTATTATACTATAATTATTTTGTATATCAATCCAAAAATTACATTAATAAAAAATTATACATCTAAAATGGAAATTTGGGTTTAACTTTTAATTTACAATAAAAAAAGAGATTGTTAGACAATCTCCTACCATTTCAATATTTAAATTTTTTCATTTTGATTTAATTGAAGAAGTAAACTTTGGTCTGAATCAGAAATTTGATAACGTTTAAGTAAGAAATCTAATCGATAACTCAAGAAAAAGTATGTGATGGATGTTAAACAAGATTTAACTAAATTAAATGGAATATAAGTAATGACAATAAACCAAAACCATAGGTCTTTAGGTAAAAATTTAGAATTTTCAATCCATGCCGGTAGTTGAAAATGTAAATCATATTGACCTTGACCTAATACAACACTTAGGATTTCAGAATGAGTAACTGAGCTAATTTTAGTAATATCTGATGCGATAGATAATCTTAAATATAAATCTGTAATCCAATAATTTAGTGTAGTTAAAATTATTGTCATTATTATTGAACTTAATATTAACGGCATGATTCTAGCCATCATTTTATTATTTCTTTTATTAAATAATTTTGTTAAGTAATATAAAGGCAGTGCATAGGCTAATGAAGCGATAAATGCGGTTACTTGATCAATCGGTACACCTACAAAACTTCCCTTTAAGAGAAAGTTAATAACTGATTTAATGAATGCTACAACAATCGCACCTATAGGTCCATAAATCATTGCTGATAAATAGACGACTACATCACTCAAATCAAATTTTAGCCAAAAAATAGGTGACGGTATCTCAATTAACATTAATATGGTACCGATGGCCGATAACAACGCTAATGTGATTAATTTTTTTGTAGTAAAGTATGACTTTGACATAAATACCTCCAAATATATTTTTAGATAAGAAAAACCCCTCATAAAATCTTCTAAGGGGTTTAGTTTTAGAGGCATATAATAAGCATGCTAAAACCATAAAAACTTCTCCCAGCCAGACTTTACTGTCGATTACGGAATTTCACCGTACTAACTAAATTACTTAGCGTTGTGGACTATAACCACCGGTAAGGATTTTCACCTTGTCTCGAAGATCTTATATTAAGTTGTTTCTTTCACCGTTATTATATGATATTTTGGCGAAAAATGCAAGACGAAAAACTTGAAATATTACTGTTTCCTGTTATTTAAGTCATAATCAATTATATATCATGAATATCATATAATAGTAACTAATAAGGAGGATTATATGAAACTTACCAAATGGGAATTTTTTGGAGTTATCCTTGCATCTGGTTTAGGCGTATTTTTACATTACGCTTATGAATTGTCAAACAACAACCAATTCGTCGCTTTAGTTGCCCCAATTAATGAAACAATATGGGAGCATTTAAAAATGGCTTTTTACGGTATGATTGGTTTTGCTTTGTTTGAATATATCTTTATAGGTAAAGAACATAAAAACTTTATTTTCGCAAAAGCTTTTAGCTCTCTACTTGCTTGCTTTTTAGTAGTCGTTCTATACTATGGGTACACGAACTTTCTAGACGCTAATATTTACTTAGATCTTATTATCTTTGTTGTCGCAATATTAATAGCTCAAATCTTTAGTTACGCAATTTTAAGATCCAAAGTATTTATCCAAGGTGTCAATTATTTAGGTTTAATCGCTATTTTCTGTGCAGCGTTAGTATTTGCTAGTTATACTTATGAGCACCCACAAGATACACTATTCACAGAATTGAGTTGCCACGAATAGAAATTCCTTAAAAAGCACCTCCCTAATTGTAAATTTTGGCATAAAATGGTAAAATTTATATAGATAACGGAGGTGTTTTTGTTATGGGATCTAAGTCAATGAAAAAACTATATTTTCGTTTAGTATTATTAATTAGCTTCTCATTCGTTTTGATTTATGATTATTTAAATCACACTCAATTAATTAATCAACTGATAAACACTAAAATATTACATACATTATCCATCATTCATATTTTTTGGATATATTTAATAATTGAAATGGTTATTGTATTTGTTCCGAAATTTAACAATCATTCCTATAGTGGCAAACACTTATTAAAACATTATCTACCTCCATCTAAATATGATGTTAATAAGCTCAATGAATATACCAAACAAAATGGAAAAAAGGCGTTTAGAAGTGCCATTTTTTGGATAGTACTTAATATACCTTTTGCGATACTATTCTTTATGGGCTATCTTGAATCAACTTTCTTTTATTGGTTGTTTTTCCTATATTACTTTTTCGATACTGTTTGTGTAAATATTTTTTGTGTTTTCCATATATTTTTGATGCGTAATAAATGTTGTAATGAGTGTCGTATTTTTAATTGGGGGTATGTTATGTATTGTACTCCTTTGCTATTTATTCCTAACATATGGAATTATTCTCTTATCACCATCTCAATTATCGTTCTCGTACAATGGGAATTATCTGTATATTATCATCCTGAACGCTTTTCTTCAATATCTAATGTTACGTTACAATGCAAAAATTGTTCATATGAATGCCGGTATAATTCTAGTAAAAATAATTTCATACAATATCTAAATAAATTTGGTCAATCATTATATCAAAAACTCAAGAAAGAAAAAATATAAAAAGATACTTTCAAACGAAAGTATCTTTTCCTTTTTTATTCCATAAACAATTTAATATCATTTTCTACATTATCTATAGTTCCCAAATTATAATTATCGACTAATAATTTTGTTACGTTTGGAGATAAAAAAGCTGGCAAGGTTGGTCCTAAGTGTATATTTTTAACACCTAAGGATAATAGAGCAAGTAACACAATAACTGCCTTTTGTTCATACCAGGCAATATTATATGAAATCGGTAAATCGTTAATATCCTTTAATCCAAATACTTCTTTGAGCTTTAAAGCAATAACGACCAATGAATAAGAATCATTACATTGTCCTGCATCTAATACTCTAGGAATACCATTTATATCACCCAAATCTAACTTGTTGTATTTATATTTAGCACATCCGCTTGTTAAAATAACTGCATCTTTTGGTAATTTTTCTGCAAATTCTGAGTAATATTGACGTTCTTTATGACGACCATCGCAACCAGCCATGACAATAAAATGTTTAATATCTTTATTATTGATTGCTTCAACTATTTTATCAGCTATCGATAGTACCTGATGATGTGCAAAACCTCCAACGATTGTTCCTTCTTCTAACTGTTTTGGTGGTTGGCATTTTTTCGCATGTTCAATTATTTCTTTAAAATTTTTCAATCCATCAGGACCATCCGGTATATGTTTCATCCCTTCATAGCCAACATTTCCAGTTGAATACATTCTTTCAGCATAAGATGCTTTTGGTGGGACTAAACAATTGGTTGTCATTAAGATTGGACCGTTAAACGATTCAAACTCAATAGTTTGTTTATGCCAAGCGTTCCCATAATTTCCAACTAAATGATTATATTTTTTGAATTCTGGATAATAGTGTGCCGGAAGCATCTCACTATGGGTATAAATATCAACTCCAGAATCTTTTGATTGTTCAAGCAATTGTTTAATATCATGTAAATCATGACCCGATATTAAGATACCCGGATTACTTTTTACACCTAAATTAACTATAGTTTTTTCAGGATTTCCATAAGAAGTAGTATTTGCCTCATCTAGTAAAGCCATCCCCTTAACTCCAGATTTTCCTACTTCTAAAGCAATTTTGACATAATCTTCTACTGTAAGTGTATTGTCCACACAAGTTGTTAAAGCAAAATGAAGCTCATTAACTAGTGATTTATCAACAAACCCTAATTTTTCTGCATGGGATAAATAGGCAGCCAATCCTTTTAATCCATAACATATAAGACCACGTAATGCTCTAATGTCTTCATTGTCTGTTGATAAAACTCCCACTTTTATTGCTTTTTTAATCATTTGTTCTTTTGTTAAGCTATTAAATTGAATGACATCGCATTCACATAAATTTACACCTTTACCCAATAATTCTTTTTTTAACTCTTCACGCATTTGAATTGTTTCTTTTATTGCATTTTCAAATACTTGACCATCAAAATTAGCATTCGTTATTGTTTTAAATAATCCTTCAATCACATAAAAATCATATTTATCGGTATCTAAATTGATCTCATTTGCTTTTAATATTACTTTTGATAAACCAGTAATAGCATAAACATATGTATCCATTAACGCAGATAACTCAGGTGATTTACCACATACACCTACTATTGTACAACCTGTACCTTTTGCAGCTTCTTCGCATTGATTACAAAACATTTCCATGTTTAATCTCCTTTCAGATTTCATTACTCATCCATTTTACCGAGATCTAATAATTTTTTCTGTGACATAAATCACAATCTGAAAAAAGATTTGTGTTTTTTCCTAATATTATCGTTAAATCCGCAAAAAATAGATAATGAATACAAACTATGGAGGAAATCATGAAAGACTATGTTGAATTTGAAGAATTTGCTGATGAGTTACCTGCCGTGCAACAAAAACACAAAATCCACCCAGTAAAAATTAAAAAGGTAACGAAATTACTTAAGAAAACAAATAATAAAAGCCAGCTAACACTCAATCAAATTTATGAAATGAAAATGAATAACTCAGCTGATTATACGACGGAAAATTTTGAAAAATTAGAATAATCAATAAAAAAGGTATTAATGATTTAACATTAATGCCTTTCTTATTATGTTAGTGTAATAACCAATCTTTGTTCACAACGATTTCTTTGTAAGTAAACTCGCAAATGTTTTTATTTTTAAGTGATGACAACATTCTGCTTAAAGTTTCGCGACGAATATTTAATAATTCAGCCATTTCTTGTTTAGTTATAGGGATATCAATTTTAATATTATTCCCATATAACCGATGAGGATAATTATTATAAAAATAGTTAATTAATTTTTTAAATCGTTGCATCCCATCGATAAATATTTGATCAGTTAACATAGATTGTATTGTCATTAAGCGATTATTCATATAAATAATCCATGTTTTTGAAGATTCTCTATCAGCTAAAATAGCTTCTTCTAAATCTTCAATTTTTAATGCATAGACTTGTGAGTCTTCAATAGCTGATGCTGATGCTGGATAAAATTTATCGTTTTTAAATAAAACACCTAGCGCTACAAACGTATTAACAGGGTAAATGTTAAAAATAGTTTCATTTCCTTCTTGACCCGTTTTAAATACCTTAATATGCCCTTTTATTACATAAAAAATATTTTTAGCCTGGTAACTTTCAAAAAAAAGGCTTTCTCCTTTTTGTAAAATTAATATCTTTGCGTAATCCATTAGTTTTTTTTGAAAATGAGGAAGTAAACATGAAAATAATTCGTTTTCAATCATCATATAACCGCCATTAAATTTTCTAAATATCTATAATATTATTATTATTCTGAAATAACTCTTATTTGTCTAGGATATCGTTCAAATATTGTCTGATCAAATAATTTTTCCATATTAAAACGCAACAAATTATTTTTCATAATATATTCCAATATAATTTGAGAAACAACATTATTGTCAAAATCAATTAATAGATTATTTAGAAATTTTTGTTCTTTTAAATTAATATAATCTTCAAATTCCTTGATTATTTCTTGTGTTATTTGTTTAAAATCATTCTTTTGATATATTTCATCAAAAACTCCTTTTAAAATCTCTTCATACAAAACGAAAATATTATCTTGATATGAATTTAAAAGTAAATCTAAAATTTCAAAAGAATTTTCGTCATACATTTTCAACAACAGTTTATTTTTATTATGAAATTCCTGTAAAGAAAGATAATTTTCATCCTTTTTAATTTTCTCAAATTCACTTAAACAAAACAACTTATTAAAATAATGATCACGCATGCTTTCATTTATTAAAGTTGTTTCATCCTCAAATATAGATTCTTTTTCGTGACTTAACGCTCTCGGAAACATTCCCATCATTGATTTTTTTATTTGATTACCAGTTTTATCATAACCCGTGATTTCTCTTATTCCACAAGTATTTGAACCACTTTTTAATATATAAGAATGAATATCTTTATGATTTGCCAGAAATTCCTTAGCAAATTGAGAAATTTCTATTGTGTAATCTTGTTTATTATTTACATCGACTAAATGTAATTCATCTGAAAATTCAAACATTAAATCCTGCTCATTCCCATTATAGTTAATGGCTTCAATCGGGCAGACAGGGATAATATTCACATAATCATTTAGTTTATTAAGTATACACAAGACATTTTTATGTTGACATTTACCATTTAGTAAGCATTTGCTAATAACTATCGTAGGCTTATCAAAAGGCATAGTATCACCTCATTATATTTTATATCAAACTCTACTGTTTATAACTTTAATGTGGTCTTGTCGGTAAAGTTCCAGGTCGGTTTTTCTCTTTTTATGTCCTCTATTAATTTGAACATTGCTACATCCTTCATTTTTGCCTCAATCATAATATCAAAATCCCGATTTAATTTCCTTAATATATTTATTAAATCGCAAAAATCTACAAACTCGATAAAGTCCGAGTGACTTCTGTCAAGTGCACCTATTCTCGATGATGATAAATGTACCTTTGGAATAAATTGACTATTTTCCCATGATTGAAAAATAGCGTTTGGTTTTATATCCTCTATTGAATTACATTTATGATGATGGTAATCAAAAACAACAGGTATATTCATGAGATGTCCCATTTCTAATGCATCTTGGATATTGAATATCTTATCATCATTTTCAATAATGATTCGTTTTTTCAGATATAACGGTAACTCTTTAAAGTTTTTTATAAACCTATCCTTGGCTAGATCTTTTCCATTTGTTTTACCACCTATATGTAAGATTAACTGTTCTTCTTCTAAACCCATTAAACTTAGAATTTGATGATGATATTCTAAATTTACTCTCGTATTGTAAACGACATGAGGATGGATACTATTTAGTACATTGAATTGATCAGGATGCATATCAATCCGCATGTTTCTCGCTTTGATAAATTGACCTATTTCTTTTAACTTATCTCCAAATTGTTGGGAAAAGTCCCATAAAACATCAGGATGTGTCGCTAAGGGTATCAAATTGGAGGTAATGCGATAAAAATGTATGTCGTGACAATCATTATATTTTATTAAATGAAACAACGCATTGATATTTCTATTTGTTACTGCTTCTAATTTTAACTTTTTTTGCTTATTTGTTAAGGTTTGATAATACTTATATGTCATAGTGCCATTTGGCGTGACTTTATCCTCTATTTTTGACAGCGATACATATCCGAACCTAATAACCATTTTTCTCACCTCATTAATAATTTTCGCCTTTTTATTCATAATATTACTAGAGATGAAATGGAGGCAAACATGGACAAAAGAAATGTATCAAATAAAAGCTGGTTGGTTGCTTTACTATTATGTATTTTTTTAGGCTATTTAGGTATTCATCGATTTTATGTTGGCAAAATTGCTACAGGAGTTTTATGGCTATTAACTGTGGGGTTTTTTGGAATAGGATATATAGTTGATTTATTATTAATTGCCGCTTTTAAATTTAAAGATTCTTATGGAAATACATTAAAATAAAAAAAAGCCTTTCTAACATTAGAAAGGCTTGATTATTATTCCTTTTCAGTCATGTGTTTTACGACTAACGTATCACAAGGTGCATTTTTTACAATCTCTGTTGCGACATTGCCAAACATTTTAAATATTCCTTTACCGCTACTTGACCCACATACAATTAAATCACAATCAAAACCAGGGGTAACTACTCCTGTAATAGCAAGCGCTGGAGTAGAACTAGCAGTAACCACAACATCTACTTTTGAAATACCTTTTTTTAATGCTTCTTCTTTGTATTTGTTTAGCGTTTCTTCAATTTCATCATTGGTTTCAAAATACACAATATCTTGAGGCATGTATACACTTCCATTTGCGTAATTAGGCATAATATATTGCATGTTTTTAATATGACACAATGTAAGTCTCGCTTTATTATTTATTGCTATATTTAAACCCACCTGAAACAAATGATAAGCATTTGATCCATGAGAAACAGATACTAATACATTTTTATACATAAAATCGCCTCCATTTTTATCCTTATTACTATTATATCAAATAGGTCAAGAGAACTTCCATTATATTAACCTATATAAACGAAAAAGTATCTAAAATTATTCAAGATACTCATAAATGGTGGTTCGGGGCAGAATCGAACTGCCGACACAAGGATTTTCAGTCCTTTGCTCTACCGACTGAGCTACCGAACCATATTAAGTTTTTTACGCTTTTATATCATATCAACTAAAATTATGATTGTCAATATTTTATAAAAAAAAACTGCCTTTAGACAGTTATTTGTTAATTGGTTGCGGAGACAGGATTTGAACCTATGACCTCCGGGTTATGAGCCCGACGAGCTACCAGACTGCTCTACTCCGCGATGATTAGTACTATATTAGTATAACATGTTTTTTTTAGAATGCAACCTGAAAAAGAAAGTTTTTATAATTTCGCCAATATGAGTAAAATCACTAACCCAGGAATTCTTAAAAAACCAACTAATAGAATAGTAATAATATTAATAGGAATAAAGATATTAATATTTACTCCTAAAAAATTAACAACATACAATAATACAATTCCAATTAATACATTTTTGATAACCCACTTAAGATTTTTAAACATGCATCATCACCTATAGATAATGTATGCAAATTATAACTATATAATACATTAATTTATAATTTATTTGATTTCTCTTCGACCTTCTATCGCTTTTAATAAAGTCACTTCATCAGCATACTCTAATCCACCACCAACAGGTAACCCTCTAGCAATTCTAGTTACTTTGATATCAGTTTTTTCAAGCAACTTAGCAATGTACATGGCAGTTGACTCGCCTTCTATAGTAGTATTAGTTGCTAAAATAACTTCTTTTATCTCATCATCCTTTAACCGTTCTAAAAGTGATGTAATATTAATATCTTGTGGGCCAACACCATTAATTGGTGATATCACACCATTTAATACATGATAAATTCCCCGATATTCTTTCATTTTTTCCATAGCAATAACATCTTTATTTTCTTCTACAACAGCTAATAATGAGCGATCACGGGTATGGTCACGGCAGATTAAACATGGATTCTTATCCGTCAGATTCCCACATATTGGACATGTCATTAATTCTCTTTTTACCGCAATGAGCGATTTAGCAAAGTTTAATGCATCCTCCTCCTTCATTTTATTTGCAACATGAAAAGAGAGTCTCTCAGCCGTTTTAGGTCCCACCCCAGGTAGTTTACTAAAACTTTCTATTAACTTAGAAATAGCCTCAGGATATTGCATAGTTTCACCTCATTATGATTCTATTATAACTAATATATTGATTTATTAACATAAAAAAGAAAAAGTTGTGCTGAATTCAATTCAACACAACACTAATCTTAATTAAAATCCACCCATTCCAGGAAGACCTGCTGAATATGGTGCCATTACTTCTTGTGTTCTTGCTTCGATTTGTTTCATTGCATCATTCATTGCGGCTAAAATCATATCTTCTAATAAACTTACATCTTCTGGGTCTACCGCTTCTGGTTGAATTTTCACAGATAATACATCTCTATTTCCTTTTACTTCAACTGAAACTACACCACCAGCCGATCCTACGAAAACAGATTCTTCTAATTCTTGTTGTGCTTTCATCATTTCTTTTTGCATTTTCTTAAGTTTATTTAACATATTGGGATTAAACATATTATATCTCTCCTTATTTTATATTTATTATATCATCACCAAAAATATCAATTGCTGCTTTAACCATTTCTGGTTCAAATTCATATTTATTTGTATTCTTCTTAACAACAATTGGCTCATCTATCGGTGATAACTTAGGTTGTTTGATGTTATTTCTATATTGTTCAATAAATTCATCACGTTTAGCATTCCAAATGCGCTTTGGTAGTGCAAGAATTTCATATTTTTCTTGAAAAATATTCATCAAAATTTGGATAGCTTTTTCATATATCTCGTGTTCATATAATTTTGCACAAATGGCATCATATTCATAAGAAAGAAGAATTTTATTATCAATTGAGACAGCCTCAACTTGACCATCAATTAATAATTGTTCAATCGTAGTCATATTAATATCAGTTCCATATATAGATTTCCATCGTAAGCTGAGGGTTGATTTTTTTTCTTTGCTGGCATGATTTAGAATACTTTCTATCTCGGTCACATCAATGAATTTTTTTTCAGTTTGATCAAGCTTTTTTTCAGGAATAATAACTATCTCTTCTTCTTGAACTGCTTGTTTGACGGCTATTTCTGGCTTTTCTTCAAGTGCAGGTAATTTCAATTCCTTAACAACATTATCTTTCTTATCTAATAAATTAATGATTTCAAAAATAGCTAATTCAATAAAGACACGAGGATGATTGGTCTTACGCATCTCATATTGTGTATTATTTAATATTGAAATGATTTCAAAAAGACGATGTTCATCTAATTTTCGAGATAATTCTTGCGTTTTAATACTGTGGTTCACAATAAGCTGTTCATCAATTACTTTCATTTTCTGAAGCAAAAAGATATCACGAAAATAAAAAATCATATTTTCTATTAATCTTAATGGTTCTTTTCCAGATGAAATTAAATCATCTAGAATATTAATTACTTGTTTAGTATTAAACATAGTCATTTCTTCAATAATTTGGGAAAGCTTATCCTCTGACACAGTTCCTGTTATTTCATGAACATTTTCTTCTGTCACATAATCTTCACTATAAGATATGGCTTGATCTAGGAGTGATAAAGCATCACGCATACCACCTTGTGCATTCTTTGCAATGGTATAAATTGCCTTTTCTTCTATTTTTATATTTTCTACTTCTATGATATATTTCATACGATAAATTATATCTTTTATTGTGATTGATTTAAAATCAAAGCGTTGACAACGTGAAATAATGGTTGCAGGTATTTTATGGGGTTCTGTTGTCGCTAATATAAAAATAACATGACTGGGTGGTTCTTCTAAAGTTTTTAATAATGCATTAAAAGCTCCCGTTGATAGCATATGAACTTCATCTATAATATACACCTTAAATCGACCTATTGCCGGTGCATATTTCACTTTATCTCGAATTTCTCTAATCTCATCTACACCATTATTACTTGCAGCGTCAATTTCAAACACATCATTATCAAACCCACTATTAATGCTGAGACAACTTTCACATGCATTGCAAGGCTCATCAGTTGGTATATTTTGACAATTTACTGCTTTGGCAATGATTTTTGCCACAGTTGTCTTACCTGTTCCTCTAGGTCCTGTAAATAAATAAGCATGTGTAATTTTATCTTTTTTCAAAGCATTTCTAAAGGTTCTTGTAATATGTTCTTGACCCACTACTTCTGAGAAAGTTTGTGGTCTATAAGTTCTATACAATGTTTTATAACTCAAGGTATCTCCTTCTTTCCTTGACATTATTTCTTAGATATTATAACATAAATAAACCTATTTTAACATATTCAATTTAATTTAAGCTTTTATATTTCATAAAGCGGTAATAATATGATAAAATATGTATATAAATAAGAAGGTGAATAATATGGTTCTAACTAATGTATTAATTTTTCAAGGAAGCTATCTTGATATTAAATCTATGAAAGAAGAATTATATGCTTTCCAAAAAAATAAAAAGAAATCGAAATATTATAATAATAAAATAACTCCGTTCATAAAAAAGTTTATGATTCACGAGGAAATAGAATGTAATTATGTTTATCAACTTAATGTGACATTTGATTATACTAAAACAAATTTAAAAGAATTAATTGATACGTTTCAAAGTGCTCAATTAGAAACAGCTCACATGTGTTCTAATGAAAAAAGAGAAATCTGGATTGTGAATAAACCTGAATACATTAAAGAGTTTCACTTAATCCCCACCTTTGCGATTAATCAGATTTTATTAGATTATATGCACTATAAAGAATCATCAATTATCCTCGATTCCTTTGAAACTATTAAATATGACCGAAACGACCATCAAATCATGGTTAATGAAAAAAAATTGACACCTGATGAACTTATTGACCTTTTATTTAATAAAACAATTAAAGGTATACAGTTTTTTGAAATTTTAGACCAATTTATTAATAATTTTCACGAAAAGTGCATAAATAATTATGAAGATATCTATTCTATACATAAGGAACATATTTCAAATGAAGAACCAAGTCCTTTTGGGTTATTTATTGTTACATTCGGAATATTAGCAATATTATTTATTTTACTCAAAGTGATGCATTATATTTAATACGGGAGGTATATCCATGAAATTTTTATGTCCTATTTGCGGTCATGTATTAGCTACAGAAGATTTACACATTTATACATGTTTAAATTGTGATGAGACCTTTACAAATGATGAATTAGAAGAAGAATATGGATTTGAGTCTTCATGCAGTAGCTGTCAAACAAATCAAGACTAATGTGAGGCGATGCTAGATGATTAATTCAGAACTTCTAGATTCAATTGAAAATGAATTAATTCAAAATAATCAACCATCTTATCAAAAAATAATTCCCATCAAGAACTATTCCTATGAAACAAAAAGAACATTAGATTTATTAGTAGAAAAATATGGTGGTTATATCAATCGTTATGATGACAAAATCATCATTTTTATTAATGCTAATTCTAATAAGAATCAAGCACAGCCAATTCAACAAGATGACAATAAATATGCTTCGTTAAAGTTTGAAAAAGTCAATGCTTCGATTAATAACATTGATGAGAGGTTGACGATGATTGAAGAAAAAATGGAACGAATCTCAGAAGAACAAAATAAATATCTTAAGAACAATAATAAATATTTAGCCAGTTATTTAAATTATTTTCATGGCACTGAAGACAAGCGTGAGATAGGAAGATTAGCAGAAGAAATTATCAATCATCATTAATATAAGTATTTTTTTAGTCGTTATCACATAAACATATAGTAGGTGATAACGATGATTCATTATAAAGTGCGTTTTGGTGATACAATAGAAAGTATCGCGAAAGAGTATGATGTTGACCCAAATATTATTATGTATTCAGATTCCTTTCATGTTGGAAAAATTTTGATGATTCCACAAGCGGAAAATCGTGTGAAACCATCTCAAAAAATTACTATTAATAAATCTTTAGAGTATTATTTAAACCGTCATGCGAATAAAAAGCATCTATTTCATTTCTATGGGTTTGTAAAAACTCCAAAATAAAAGCATAGAATATTCAAAAACGAAATAAAACCGCACGTAGAGTCTACGTGCTTTTTTTATTTATAATTTTTCAATTTGATATACTGATTTTAATTAAAGTCGTATTTTGAAAATATTGTTATAACTAAAATTTACAACATTACCAGATTATGCTAATATTATCTTAAAAAATAAATTAGAAAAGGTGATATATCATGAAGAATAAGTATTTCATAAGTGGATTAATTATCCTCATTATTTCGTCTATTATTTATCTTACTAAAGGTAATCCTTATTGGGGAGATTTAGACTATGCCGCTAATGACGAAAAATTTCTTTTGCACTTATTTTGGTCACAAATTACCTCATACGTGGGATTTGGATTAATATTTGTCGGAATAATTAAATACAAAAGCAATGATTAATTATGCAAAACTTGCAGTTCTTTTTATTTTGTTAATCTATCCTAAAATAATAATATAAGTTATAGCCGTTATAAAACTATGCCAGTATATATTTTTGTGTATGCATTTTAAATATATATATCATAAAAAACGTAAAGATTTCTTATTTGAATTTCTTTACGTTTTTAATATTTTATTGCTTGTTTTCAAAATATGGTTATATCAAACTTCTCATTTTTAAATTTTCCACAGATTTCATGAGTGATTCAATTGATTTTATTTCAATCACTACCGTCATTTCATTTTTCTTCGCAAAGCTTAAACGATCATATAAATTAATTATTCCTTTAAATAAGACTTGATGGTCGGTTTTTAGATCATAATCATGTAAATGCATGTGTTTAACCTTCGTATCTAATTCCTTATATAATTGTTCGACATTAAAATTAGCTTTTGCATCATGACCGATGTCATAGGTAAAACATAACCCATCAATATCTGCTATTTTTAGGAATACTGGCACTAAATAGGGAGGTACCGAGGCATTTTCAATACAAATCTGAATATGATAATTTTCAGCAATCTTAATTAATTGTTTTAATGCTTGTTTAAGCCGTATAACATATTGATTAACATATTTTTCATATGACCATACCTTTTTATCGGGTAAAGTAACTAAAGTCCCTGGTTGCAAATGAATATTTATTTTTTCCACACCAATTTGATTACCGTAATTCGCAAACCGTTTAAACAAAGCAATATTTGCTTCGCTGATTTCTCTGTAATAACAACCAAAATCAATCTCTTCTGGGAAATGCATAGTAAACCGAAGATCATATTTTAGTTTCAGCTGTTTTAAATGCTCAATATCATTATTTTCTGGTAAACAATAAAACATATTCATATTTAGTTCAATAAAATCTAGATGAAGTTGTTTACACAATATCATATTTTCTTCTATAGAATTGTATTCAATTAAAGATGGCATGCCATATCGTAGTCCCATCATTTTAGCACCCTTTTGTTAGATTTATAAAGTGGTTTTGGTTCATTCGGTTTAATCAAACATTTTTTACCAAGCCCTATTAAATCTAATCTTCCCGCTTTTTCTAAAGCCTCTCTCACTAGTGAATAATTATTAGGTCTATTAAACTGTATTAAAGCTCTTTGCATAGCTTTTTCATGATTTGTTATCGGAACATAAACTTCTTCAAATGTTCGTGGATCTAGCCCTGTATAATACATACAAGTTGAAAGTGTTCCAGGTGTTGGGTAAAAATCTTGGACTTGTTCCGGAATATAATTTAAATCATGTAAATATTCAGCAAGTTCAATCGCAGCGTTTAAATCACTACCTGGATGGCTACTCATCAAGTAGGGAACAAGAAATTGATTCTTGTTATATTTTTGATTAATTTGATGATATTTTTCAACAAATTTATCATATAATTCTCTATTAGGTTTCCCCATTTTTTCTAATACCCGGGGAGAAACATGTTCAGGAGCTACTTTTAACTGTCCTGATATATGATGTTCGACTAATTCATTAAAAAAGGTATCATCTTTATCATACATTAAATAATCATAACGTATTCCTGAGCGAATGAAGACTTTTTTAACCTTAGGTAAATTTCTTAATTTTCTTAACAGCTTAACATAAGATGAATGATCAACTATTAATTGTTTACATGGAGATGGATGTAAACATTCCTTATTTATACAAGTACCATGTTCTATTTGCTTTTCGCAGCTAGTCCTTTGAAAATTAGCAGTTGGCCCACCCACATCATGAATATAACCTTTAAAATCTTTATCATCTATGATTTTTTTAGCTTCATCTATAATCGAAGCTTCACTTCTTGTCGAAATGACTCTTCCTTGATGATGAGTCAATGCGCAAAATGTACATGACCCGAAACACCCACGATTAGAAATAATACTAAATTTTACTTCTTCGATAGCTGGGATTGGTCCGATTTTTTCATACATAGGATGGTAATTTCTTTCATATGGTAATGAATAAACAAAATCCATTTCTTTTTGTGATAAAGGCAACGCAGGTTTATTTTGAACAACATACCAATTTTGATAAGGTTCTATCAAGGTATGAGCTACGATTGCATCGATATTTTCATGTTGAATTTTAAAACTTTGCGCATATTTCAATTTATCATTAAGAATATCATCATAACTTGGAAGCATAGTTGGTTGATATGCACGATTTATATCTTTTGTTTTCCAAACAGTTCCTTTAATATATATAATATCCTTTATTTCCAATCCACCATCTAATGCTTCCGCAACTTCAATAATAGAGTTATCTGCCATTCCATATAATAATAAATCTGCGTGCGAATCTAAAAGGATTGAACGTCTTATTTTGTTATCCCAATAATCATAATGAGCTAATCTTCGTAAGGATGCTTCAACACCACCAATGATAATCGGAACATCAGAATATAATTTTCTAATCATTTGTGAATAAACAATAGTCGCTCTATCAGGTCTCTTATCCATCTCGCCATTAGGTGTATAATAATCTTTCTTTCTTCTTCTTTTAGCGACAGTATAATGATTCACCATTGAATCAATATTTCCTGCAGTAACTAAGAACGCTAGTCTTGGTCTTCCAAATTGTTTAAATACTTTAGGGTTTTTCCAATCCGGTTGTGACAAGATAGCTACTTTATATCCATAGGCCTCTAGGACTCTTGAAATAATGGCAACACCAAAAGAGGGATGGTCAACATAAGCATCCCCCGAAACTAAAATAAAATCAACTTCTGTAAAATCTCTAGCTAACATTTCTTGACGATTAACTGGTAAAAATGCCATAAAACATCACTTCCATATCTTTATTTATCCAAAGCATATTTTATCGCACTTTCAAACAACCTATCACAACATATTCCTGTTGGATTATTATGCAAGCAATCTGTAATAACATCTTCTTTGTTTAAGTATCGCAGTACATCAGAAATTGCGATTTCGTCTTTATTAATGCTTTTAACCGCTTCAATTATATCTTCTAAAATAATTCTTCGGCAATAACAAACCATATATTCATCTTTTTCTTTTTTAAACCAAATAGGAACTTTTACTTGATTAACAAGTATTTTTGTTTCACTACCAGAATAATACGCTACGGGACAACCTTTGTTTAAACATAAACTAAATTCGCCATCTTTATTGTCGACTACTTGTTCTATTATTAATGGTTGGGTTAAACTTTCTACCGTTTCAAACGGAACAAAAAATCCAACATTTCCACACACTGGGCATCCCTGTTCTTCCTCAGCTTCACAGCTAGCACAATGTCCATTACAACTTGTAGAACATTGCGTTTTTGATTCATCCATTCTTATCACCTCAATATTATCAATAAAATTATTTTATCATATAAGAAGTAAAAAGTATATTTCTAAGATGATTATTCTACATTAAATCGTTTTCCTTTAATCAAGTACAAAATTTGTTCGGATATATTAGTTAAATGATCTCCGGCGCGTTCAATTTGCTTATTTAACACTAGAGCTCGTGATATCATATGATGTTCAAGCTCATCATTAGTTTGTTTAAACCGTGATAACAATTCATTAAAATTTTCTTTATACAACTGATCGATTTCATTATCCATTAAAAGTGCTTCACGAGCTAGCAATTTATCTTCCATAAGAAAGGATTGCAAGTTAGTTTCTAACATTCTAAAGATAATATTAAACATTTTACCAAAATTAGATATTATTTCACCTGATTTTTCAACATTCATTTTCTTTCCTGTGATGACATACTCGGCAATATTTTTTGCATAATCTGCGATACGTTCTAATTCATACGCAAGTTTATTAATCGTCATGACTCGACGAAGATCAGATGCGACAGGTTGATATCTTGCAATTACAATAATTGTTTCTAAATCAATATCTTCTGACATAGTGTTTATATCACCATCATTTTTTATTACTTCTAATGCTAAATCACTATTATTAGTATTTATTGAATGAATTACCTTTTTATATTGATCAATAATCATTCCTACTAAATTTTTAATATCTAATCGCAATATTTCTATACTGTCATCAAGTATACTTTTATGATTTGTCATAATAATAACCTCCTTTTAATTTTATCCAAAACGACCGGTAATGTAGTCTTCTGTCCGTTTATCACTTGGTAATGAGAATATTTTTTCTGTTTTATCATATTCTACCAGTTCTCCCATTAAAAAGAAAGCGGTATTATCAGAAATTCGTGCGGCTTGTTGCATAGAATGTGTCACTATAATAATTGTATACTTCTTTTTTAAATCATTCAATAGTTCTTCTATTTTTAATGTAGCGATTGGATCTAATGCTGATGTAGGTTCATCCATAAGAATTACTTCTGGTTCCATCGCAATCGCACGTGCAATACATAACCTTTGCTGTTGACCTCCCGATAAACCTAAAGCTGATTTTGTTAAACGGTCTTTAACCTCATCCCATAATGCACTTGCTTTTATTGATTTCTCGACAATTTCATTTAAAACTTTTTTATCTTTAATACCTTGACAACGCGGCCCATAAGCAACATTGTCATAAATACTCATGGGAAATGGATTTGGTTTTTGAAAGACCATTCCGACCTTTGTTCGCAGTTCTACAGGGTTCAATTTATTTACATGTTGATTGTCAAAGATAATATTTCCTTCAATGTGGCAAGTGCTTATTAAATCATTCATTCTATTTAAACATCTTAAAAAGGTCGATTTACCACAACCAGAGGGACCAATTAAAGCAGTAACTTTGTTTTCTTCTATTTCAATATTTATATTTGTTAATGCCTGAAAATCACCATAAAATAAATCTAATTTTGATATATCAAATTTTTTATTATTATCTGACATTTTTTACCTCCTAATACCGATTTAATTTCTTTGAAACTATTTTTAATAAGATATTTAAGACTAATACTAAAAGAATAATTAATATACTAATCGCAGCTGCCATTGGTATATTAGGTTGGTCTCCGGCCATGATGCTCCAAATTTGAACAGCTAGAGTAGCTCCTGGTTTCATTAAACTAGGATTATCATTCATAAACGTACCAGATACTAAAATGAGTGCTGCAGATTCTCCAACGATTCGTCCGATAGAAAGTATCGTTGCTGTTAAAATACCTGGCATGGCAGTTGGAACCACAATTTTAAATATCGTTTGTGTTTTGTTAGCTCCTAATGCTAATGAGGCTTGACGTAATGATTGTGGAACTGTTAATAATGCCTCTTCAGTTGCTCTTATTATTACAGGTAACAAAATTGCAACCATAGTAGCACTTCCTCCAATTAACACAGGTCCACCTGTCCCTATTATTCTAAAAAAGACTAACATTCCTGCCAACCCAAATACAATAGAAGGCACACCCGCTAACATATCAATCATTGATTTCATAATTAAGATGATTCTATTTTTACGTGAATATTCTGATAAATAAATCGCAATTGAAACTCCAAAGGGAATCGCTACAATCAAGGTAGTGATAATCATGATAATAGTTGTTAATAAAGAACCCCAGATGCCACCTCCTGGTGTTACATCTTCAAAAAATATTTGATTAGTACTATTAAAATCAGTTGTCAATTGATTGACATCAGTGGCAACTTTTTTAAAAGTTGTTTTATACCTTGCTATTTGCTGCCCCACTTGTAATTTAAATGACAGGGTTGATGGTTCACCATTAATATAGACAACAATATTACCATTTAGCGGAGAATCCTTTGCTATACTAACAATTTCGATAATAATATGTCCATATTTATCTGTGTATTGTTTAAGGCCCACTCCCCAATTATCTGACCAAACAACGTCTTTACCTAAATTTTTGGGTTCTGTAAAAGTTTGATTATTACTATCAATTAATACCCATCTACTTTGCTGAGCATATGGACTTGTAATAAAATCTAATGAGAAGACTTTTAAACCTTTATAAAAAATAAAACCTAAAATTAAGACCAATATTAAAATAGCGATACTAGCAGATAAATAAGTAATTCCTTGTAATATTCTATCTTTCATTACTCTATTCATTGAAATTACCTACCTTATTTTTTACTAAATTTAATAAAGCATTGATGATTAAAATGATAATCATTAATACTAAAGCTACTGAAAATCGAATATCATATTGTAACCCTGTAGAGTCATGAATTCCCATTAACATTGTTGTCGTAAGGGTTCTTGTGATATGAAATAAACTATATGTTGGTCCTGTTAGCGCATTTCCTGCTACTAAGGAAACAGCAGTAGCTTCACCGACAGCACGTCCGACACCTAAAATGATACCTGCAAATATTCCTGATTTAGCACTAGTTAAAACAACTTTAAAATTAGTTTGTACTTTTGTAGCACCTAAAGCTAACGAAGCTTCTTCTAATGTATGAGGAACTGAACTAATCGATGTCTCAGCAATAGATGTAATGATAGGAAATACCATCATCGATAAGACTAACACGGCTGATAAGGTTGATAGCCCCCCAGCTGTTGGTACTGGTGAAATAAGTTTAACAAAATCAACGAGTAACGCAGCTCCAAATAACCCGTAAATAACAGAAGGTATAGATGCTAATATTTCTATTACTGTTCTCATAACATAAGCTACTCTTTTGGATGCAATTTTCGCAATAAATAAAGCAGTTAAAACCGAAATAGGTACAACAACAATAACCGATAATATTGTTATGTAAATGGAATCTACGATAATATAACCAACACCATATTTATTTGATGACGGGCTCCAGACATTTCCTAATAAAAAATCTTTTAAATTGATTTGACCAAATTGATAATTGGGTAAAAAAGGTTTTATACCCGTTGTTACTATCATATATAGTATTAATACGATAATGAGAGACCCTAAGATGGTCGTAAATAAAAATGTGTATTTCATAAATTGATCTATGATATTCTTTTTATCATATTGTTTTTTCTTTAGTTCTTTTTTGTCTTCTTTGATAACTTTTTCTTTAACCATATTTTCACCTCTATGCATAATCCATATAACGGAAAAAACCCTCAATTAAGAGGGTGAAAAATTTTTAATTTTGTAATTGATTCCAAGTTGTAATTTCGCCTGTATAAATCTTTTTCAATTGATCAGCTGTAATATTTGTAATCATGTTATTATCAACCGAAACTACTATCGCTACAGCATCTGTCGCAAATTGTCCAGATGAAGCGGCTGTAGATACATCTTCTGTAGTTTGGAAAGGACGTGAGGCAAATCCAATGTCAGCATAATTTGAATCTTTTTCGGTACCTAAAGTTCTTTTATAACCATCAGCTGAACCTGTTTCATTCATATTAATAACGAAAGCTGAACATTCTGAATGAAAAGCATTAGCTGCTGCTTCAATTGATTCTTGTACAGAAGTAGATCCTCCAGTTTTAATAGTTATTGTAGAAGTACTTAATGTTATTGGATAATTAGCTTTAATATCATCCCAAGTAGGAGTTGAAGACGTAGGGTTTTCGATTGCACCAGCTGCTGCTAATACAGACATTCCATCTTGCGTTCCTAAGTAAGCGATAAATGCTTTTGCCATTTGTTCATTATCTGTTGAAGTAAAATCTCCATCTGCACGAAGAGTGTACATAAATGGTCTTTTTAATAAATAAGTTCCATTTAAAACATTAGCTTCAGTTGCTTGCACACCTTCAAAATCAAGTGTCTTAATATTGTTTGCTGCCATATTAGTTGAAAGTGATACATATCCGATTGCGTTATCATCATTACCAACTTTTGTTGCTTGGTCACCATTTCCTGATGTAACAATCGCTGTGTTAACCAATGAATCAGTAGTTTTGTTAAAACCAATCCCGTTTTCGAAAGCTTCTCTAGTACCTGAAGCGTCATCTCTAGAATAAATATTAATGATTTGTGATGTTTGATTAGTAGTACTTGTTGAAGCAGTTGTACCACATCCTGCAAGAGTTAATCCAAATAAACCAATTGTAAATAAGAATAAAAGTTTTTTCATCTTAGTCCTCCATTTATTAAAATTTATTTTTTCTCTTTTGACATTATTATTATAAATGATGATGATTAAGTTATTATTTATAGAGAATTTTTTTCCTGTAAATATTTAATCCCTATTGTTAAGATTAGGTTAATATTATTAATTTTTCATTATTACCTGATTACTAAATAATAATCCGAGAATTAAAGATTATTAAGGGGGGTAGCAATTTGTTTTTATATACTTTAAATTTTATCGAAAATCCAATTTTTATTGATGTCATGTTAGGCCTTATTGGTGGATTAGGGATTTTTTTATATGGTATCAATTTAATGGGTGAAACACTTAAAACAATCGCTGGTGCGCGTATTAAACATATTATTGAAAAACTAACTAATAATGTATTCACGGGAATATTGACTGGCATTCTTGTTACGGGAATCATTCAATCCTCATCGGGCACAACTGCATTATCGATAAGTCTTATTCGTGCTGGGCTAATGAGTATGCCACAAGCAGTCGGAATAATTATGGGAGCAAATATAGGAACAACGGTGACTGCGTTTTTATTTAGTTTCCCCCAAATCTCAGATTATTCCCTTTTTTTTGTCGGATTTGGTTCTATTTTAATATTTTTCTTTAAGAGTAGAAAATTAAACCAAATTGGTAAAGTCATACTAGGATTTGGGCTTTTATTCTACGGAATGTATTTAATGAGTAATGGGTTAAAGGCAATAGCGGAAACAGAATCATTTAAATACTTTATGTTAAAATTTGCGAGTAATCCCTTCTTAGGACTTGTGATAGGTGCTATTGTAACTGCGTTAGTTCAATCCTCATCGGCAACAACTGGCATTGTTCAAAGTTTATATGAATCTGGGTCAATTCCAACTTTAACAGGAGCTATACCAATTCTTTTAGGAAATAATATCGGAACGACTATCACAGCTGTAATCGCAGCTATTGGTGGATCTATTACCGCAAAACGAGCAGCAGCCTTTCATGTTTTCTTTAATTTTTTTGGTGCAATATTATTTTTGTTAATACTGATTCCCTATAGCGATTTAATCTTAATCCTTTCAAATCACTCTCATGCTTCCCCAAGGTTGACAATTGCGTATGCACATTTAATATTTAATTTGGCCAATACATTATTACTTGTTTGGTTTATCAAACAAATCATTTGGGTCATAAAATTCATAATTCCAGGTAAAGATGAATTCGATTTCTCATTCAACACCGATGTATTTAACGATAGATTGATTAAAGAATCTCCTATTCTGGCTATAGAGAGTACTAAAACAGTTATTTTACACATGGGTCATATTGTTCAAAGGATGCTTGACATAACTTTTTCTTATATACATCAAAAAAATACTAAAATCTATGAAGAAGGAAAACAGTTAGGAACAATTATAAACACACTCAATCATAAAACACAAGAATATCTAGTTAAAATTACTTCTTATATTGTTAAAGGTAATTCGAAAAATTTATCAAAATATCTAGATACAATACGTGATTTAGAACGTGTAGGTGATCACTGTGAAAGCATATTAGAAATAGGAGCACATATGAATGAGGGTAAAGGAGTATTAACTAAAGATGCTTATGAAGATTTAGACATAATGTTTAATGTGGTCATTTCTATGTTAGACAAAGTTTTAGTAATTATCGATGAAAATGATAAAATACAAGCAACTCAAGTTATTGAAGAAGAAATTCATGTAAGTAAATTAGAAAAAATGGCTCGCAAACACAATTCAATTCGTGTGAACGAAGGAATTTGTACGTCAGAAACAGGTTTTAATTTCATTGAGATTTTATCAAATCTAGAGAGAATAGGTGATCATTGTTGTAATATTGCGGAATATACTATTAATGATGAATATTACCTTATTATTGATGAAAAGGAAGAAAATTTTAAATCTCTATCCCATAAAAATGAAATAAAAATAACATTCAAGAAATAAATAATGAACATATAAAAAAGTAATGTTCACAAAAACTTATAATAAAAAACAATTAGTGTCTGTTCTGAAATACAAAAAAAATTGAATTTATCTTTATATCTATCATGAGGTACAATATAACACCTATTTCACACAGGGCAAAGACTTTTATATTACAGTGATAAAATTGGATGTACCAGCAATATGGAAACTTCAACTGATAATTATTGATTGTTAAATTTTCTTAATAATTTATATCAAGATAAGAATTGTCCATTATTTCAAAAGATGAAAATAATATTTATGGGTAGTTTATTTATATTGGTATGGAATTTTTTATAACTTACTTTATTTTGTTAATAATATAAAAGAAAGGATGATTATATGGATAATATCGTATTGAAATTTAAAAACTATGAAGTTATGGAAAATGATAATTCTTTATATGAATTGCGAAAAGACGGTAATGTACTAGTAAACATGATTGATAACATGAATACAGTTTTTGAAACAATTCAAACTGAAGAAAACAAAGAACAAATAAAAAGTCATATAAGACAGAAGTTTGACCAAGACAAGGAAAATACAATTTTATTTCTAAATAATATGACAAAATTACATATACGCGAAATCAGCTATCAAGAATTAATCAAAACCAGAACTGGATTCACTCAAAAGGGTTTTTTAATTAACGAAGGAACGATTAAGCGAATCCTTATGAAAGAAGAATTAATTGATCTCTTACTTAGTTTTTATAATGATGATTTTAAAAAGTTTTTTGAATATACAAATGCATAAAGGCACCTAATGGTGCCTTTATTTATGAAAATATATAATAAATTCTGTACCTTCATGTAACTTACTTTTAACTTCAATCTTCGCTTTATGAATATCAAGTGTTGATTTAACAATCGCAAGCCCTAAACCTGTACCACCTGTTTCGCGGCTTCTTGCTTTGTCAACACGATAAAAGCGTTCAAATACATGCGGAAGATCTTTTTCATCAATGCCAATTCCTTCATCTCGAACCGAGATAATGACTTGGAATTCACTTTGAGAGGCTTTAATATAAATTGATTTATTAGAATCTGTATAATTAATCGCATTAGATATTAGATTTAAAAATGCATGTTTAAGTCTTTCATAATCGCCCATAATCGTTAAATCATTACTTACATCTACATGTAATGATTGGTTCTTAGATTGTAATTTAAAAGATAATATTTCTATTACTTTATTTATTAATTCAGAAATATTAATTTCATCTATATGAATAAGAATATTTTCGTTTTCTAAACGAGAAATCAATAAAATGTCATTTACAATTCTTTCCATTCGCTCATTTTCATTTTTTATAATCGTTAAAAATTCATTTACTGTTTCCTTGGAATGATGATCACCTTCTAATAAAATTTCAGCTGATCCCTTAATCGCTGAAAGGGGTGTCTTTAATTCATGAGAGGCATCTGCGAGAAATTCTCTTTGTAGTTTTTCGTATTTCTTTAATGCGGTAATGTCGTGAAAAATAAATAATATACCGACAAATACGGTGTGATTATTGATACTATTAGTAATAGGGATTGAATTTCCTTGATAATATCTATCTCGGAATAAAAGTGAATTGGTTGATTGTGTTTCGAAGATAAAAGAATCATCGATAAATTTATATAATTTTCTTATTCTAAGCTTTTCATAAATATCATTTATTTCTACTGTAACATCAAAGCAATTTAAAAATTGATTATTTACATATCGAATTCTGCCATCACGGTCAATATAAATAATAGGGCTAGTCATATTATCAGTCAAGATCCGAATCGTTAATTCATCTTCTTCTTTTTTAAAAGTCATTTTTTCGATTTTTTTAGATAATCGGTTTAGGTTTGCATTCAACTCCCTGTAAGATACAAATTTGGAAATTATTCTTGAATCTAAGTTGCCATTATATATTTTTTCAATTGTCTCATTCACATTAAAATATTCTTTTTTTATTTTTTTAAAAAAATCATAAATGGTTATATGTATTAAAGTAAATAAAGCAATAAGAAGCACAGTCATTAATAAACTTAAGTGTTCTATCTCATATAGAAATATACTAAATAAGATTGTAATAAAAGCAGTTGCATAAAAAACCCTAATTATTTTCATTACTTTCTTCCTCTAACATATATCCTAATCCTCGCTTAGTAATAATACATACGCCACTATTTATTAACTTTTCTCTTAGTTTGAATATATGAACATCTACGATTCTTGTATCTCCATCATACTCAAAACCCCATAAAGTTTCTAATAAAACGTCTCTAGATAAAGCGATTCCTTTATTCTTAAGGAGAAATAACAGTAGCTCATATTCTTTGTGTGTTAAAGCGATTAGCTGTTCTTTAATAAACATTTCATGTCTATTTAAATCTAAAACCATATCCTTTAATTGAATTTGATTATTCTCTTCTTGAGATTTAACTTGTCTTCTTAAACCTGCCTTGATACGAGCTAATACTTCTCGCGGCGAAAAAGGTTTTGTCATGTAATCATCTGCACCTGAATCAAGGCCAGTAATTTTGTCAAATTCATCGTCACGAGCAGTTAACATGATAATGTATACATCATTATTGTTTCTTCTTAGTTTTTTACATACTTCAATACCATCTAGTCCGGGTAGCATTAAATCTAATAAAATTAAGTCGTAATCACCTTCATCAGCTTTTTTGTACCCTGTTAATCCGTCCACTGCGGTGTCTACTTCAAAACCAGCTTGTGTTAAGTCATATGATAATAATTTTTGTATTGATAATTCATCTTCAATAACAAGTATTTTTGTCATAACATCACTCCATTTATTAGTATTTAAACAATTACTAATTTTATTGTACTAAACTTTAAAAAGAATTCAAATAATTTAACGGAAATTTAACAAAAAAAGAAAACTCTCCTTAAGGCCCCCCACCCACATAAATAAAGACACTTAAGGCTGCTTCTGTTACGACCTGACCTAATTCATGCTTATCCATTGGATGAGGGTTCTTAAAGAGAGTTTATTACCCTTAATATTATACATGATAATCACATTTTTATCAATCTTTTTTTGTTTGGCGAATTCTTTTAAAAAAGTCTTTTAATAATTTCGAACATTCCTCTTCGAGAATACCACCATCATATAAAACCTTATGATTATATTTTTCGATATCTAATATATGTGTTACGCTTATAATTGATCCAGATTTAGGATCCGTCGCACCAAAATATACCTTATCTATACGCGATAAAATAAGGGCACCAGCGCACATGATACATGGTTCTAATGTTACATACATTTCACAATCAATTAATCTCCATGTGTTCAGCTTTTGACATGCCTCGTTTATAGCAAGAATTTCAGCATGATGTGTCGAGTTTTGTGTTGTTTCCCTTAGATTATGAGCTCTTGCGATGATTTCGTTATCCTTAACAATAACTACACCTACTGGTACTTCATCTAAAACAAATGCTTTTTTTGCTTCTATAAGTGCTTCTTGCATAAAATACAATTTTTTATCATCCATATTATCACCTTTAACATTATAACACAAAACAAATAAAAAAACCCAAAACGTATGTTTTAGGTAAATTTCATAAAATGGCGGAGGAAAAGGGATTCGAACCCTTGCGGCGCTTTCACGCCCTGTCGGTTTTCAAGACCGATCCCTTCAGCCGGGCTTGGGTATTCCTCCACTATTGACAAGATATATTATATTAGATTATTGCAAAATGGTCAACACTTTTTTTAAATTTGAGGTTTATTTGGCACTTGATGACAATGACGACATCTCGGTTCGTAAGATTCACTGGCTCCGACTAAAACAATAGGATCATTATAAGATGCCGGCTTGTTGTTTACTAATCGCTGTGTTCTCGTTGCGGGTGCACCACATACATTACATATGGCGGTTAATTTAGTAACAAATTCTGCTTTTGTTAATAATTGTGGCATAGCTCCAAAAGGTTCACCTCTAAAGTCACGGTCTAAACCAGCAACAATCACCCTAATTCCTTTATCAGCTAAAAAGTCGACTATTTCCACTATCTCTTTATCAAAAAATTGAATTTCATCAATAGCAACTGCGTCTACTCTACCATCTATATATTTGAGTATATCAGATGGTTTTTCAATAAATATTGATTTTATACTTAAACCACTATGCGAAACAATTTCATCAATACTATAACGATCATCAATACTAGGTTTAAAAACAAGTATATTTTTTTTCGCATATTGTAATCTCTTTATTCTTCTGATTAGTTCTTCTGTTTTTCCTGCAAACATACTTCCACTAATAACTTCAATCCATCCATCTTTACCTGTATAATACATGACTATCTACTCCTTTCACACTATTCATTATTCTACTATTTATAATCACTTCATTCAACATTTTTAGTCAATTTTTTTGTAAATATTGACATTCATCTATTTTATTGTTATATAAAAATGAAATTTTATGATTGATAATATTTTTAAAATTCTAGATTTTTTTAGTTTTAAACAAATTAAAAAGACTGTAAAAACAGTCTTTCTTTTTGTAAATAATAATGTTATTCTTCGGTTTCAGATTGTAAACCATATCTTTTGTTAAACTTGTCAACACGTCCAGCAATTGCAGAATGTTTTTGTTTCCCTGTATAAAAAGGATGACAATTTGAACATGAATCAACACGCAATTCTTTTTTTACTGAACCAGTTTCAAATTCATTACCACAAGTAATACAATGAACTTTTATTGTATTGTATTTTGGATGAATTCCTTGTTTCATTTGTTTCACTCCTTCCGCCCTGAATACTATTATTATCCAGAGTAAGTTGCACTAAACAATTATATCATAAAATTTGTTTTTTTCAAGTTTTTTTCAAAAATAATTTATTTTTCAATTACTGTTATATCTGCATTTATATGAATTAATTTATTAACTATATTACCATAACCTCTAAATATATGTTCCACATTACTTATTGTAGTTTGATGATTAGCAACTAACCCCGCTAAAATAAGAGATGCTCCACCACGTAAATCGCTTGCACTTACCTCTGTTCCTTTTAACTCTGTTGGTCCAGTAATTATCGCAGATGCATTTTCTATTCTTATATTAGCACCCATTTTTATTAAATCATCGCAGTTTTTAAATCGAGAAGCATAAATGGTTTCATTAATAATACTCATGCCATTTGCTTGGGTCATTAAACTCGTCATTATTTGTTGAAGATCAGTTGGAAATCCAGGATATACTGATGTTCTAACACTTGTCGGCAATAACTGTTTTGCTTTACTCACTATTATTTTATCCTTTTCTACAATAATATTCACTTGACACTCAATTAATTTCGCAATAACAGCTTGTAGGTGATTTGGATTAACATTTCTAAGTTCTATATCTTCTCCACATGAGGCTCCTATTAATAAATAAGTTCCTGCTTCAATCCGATCAGGAATCACTTGATGAGTTGTTCCATGCAATTTTTTAACACCTATTATCTTAATTAAACCCGTTCCAGCTCCTTCAATATTAGCTCCCATGTGATTTAAAAAATCAGCGGTATCGATTATTTCTGGTTCTTTAGCTGCGTTTTCGATTATGGTTTCTCCTTCAGCAAAGATTGCTGCAAGCATAATATTGATTGTAGCTCCAACACTCGCAATATCTAAAAATATTTTATTTCCAATAATTTTATCTGTTTGTAAATATAGTATTCCATTATCAGTTTCATATTGACAATTTAATTGTTTAAATCCCTTCAAATGTAAGTCTATAGGACGAGGTCCTAGATAGCACCCTCCAGGTAAGGTAATATTAGCCTCATTAAATAAAGCTAATAATGCCCCCATAAAATAATATGATGCTCGTAACAAAGACATTTTTTCACTAACTAAAGAGGTGTTTGTAACATTTGAACTATCAATTTCTAAGTATGTCTTATATATTTTAACCTCTACATTCAAATCTTTCAATATATCTAATAATACATACACATCCGATATATTCGGATAATTATAAATTCTTACCTTATCTCTACACATGATTGATGCAGGGATTAATGCCACAACACTATTTTTTGATCCATCTATTTCAACAATCCCGTTTAACTTTACACCTCCATTAATGATAATTTTTTGCATATCATTAATCCTTTCCATTATATGGTTTTTAGTTTATAACTTTTTGAAAATATTCACAAAATAGCATTTTTTTCTTAGGCATTGTACGTTATAATAGTATGTAGTAATAGATAAGGTGGTGCATTAAATGCGTTATATTAACAGAGATTTAGTTGTCGAATCATTAGAAAGATTATGTATTGAAGCATGTTATTATCTTGAGGATGATGTTCTAGAAGCTCTGAAAAAAAGTCAAACTACTGAAAAATCTACAATTGGAAAAGATGTTCTTGGACAAATAATTGAAAATGACCTAATAGCACGTAATGATTCTGTTCCCATGTGCCAAGACACGGGGATTACTATTGTTTTTGTCGAAATCGGTAACCAAGTTCATATAGATTTTGACCTATATGATGCCATAAATGAAGGGGTACGAAATGGTTATGATCATGGTTATTTAAGAAAATCCGTTGTAAGACATCCATTAGATAGAGTAAATACCAATGATAATACACCGGCAGTGATTCATGTTAAATTGACAACTGGTGACAAACTCAAATTAACCGTCGCACCTAAGGGTGCAGGTAGTGAAAATATGAGTCTCGTTAAAATGTTAACTCCAGCTGAAGGATATGAAGGTGTTAAAAAATTAGTAATTGATACTGTATTTAATGCTAAGGGGAAACCTTGCCCTCCTATTATTGTAGGGGTTGGTATTGGTGGTAGTTTTGAAAAAACAGCTTTAATTGCAAAAGAAGCTTTAATGAGACCAATTGCAGACTCAAGTAATGATCCAATCTCAAAAAAACTTGAAGATGAGTTATTAACTGAAATTAATAAGTTAGGAATCGGACCTATGGGGTTTGGGGGGACACAAACAGCACTCGCTGTTAAGGTAAATGTTTATCCATGTCATATTGCATCACTGCCTGTAGCAATAAATATACAATGTCATGCTTCAAGACATAAAACATTGACACTTTAAGGGAGGTAACTTATGAAAATTACAACACCATTAACCAATGAAACAATCGAAAAATTACATGTTGGTGATCAAGTATTTATTACAGGTACAATTTATACAGCTAGAGATTCTGCACATTTACGATTAGTAAATTTAATAAAAACAAATCAAGAATTACCATTTGACATTAGAAACCAAATTATTTTCTATGTTGGCCCAACACCAGCAAAACCAGGCCAAGTTATTGGCTCAGGTGGGCCTACAACAAGTTATCGAATGGATCCTTATACGCCTATCTTATTAGAACATGGATTAAAAGGGATGATAGGTAAAGGTGACCGAAATGAAGAGGTCAAAGCAGCAATCATAAAATATAAAGCTGTTTATTTTTGTGGAATTGGGGGGGCAGCTGCGTTAATTGCTAAAACAATTAAAAAAGCTGAGCTTATCGCTTACGAGGATTTAGGAACGGAAGCTATAAGAAAATTAGAAGTTGTTGATTTTCCAGCGATTGTCGTAAATGATATTTATGGAAATGATTTAATGGTAGATAATATTAAAAAATATAGAGTGGAGGAATAGTATGAGTAATATTTATGAAGAATCTCTTATTATGCACGAAAAACACAGGGGGAAAATCGAGATTCATTCAAAAGTACCTGTTACCAATCAAAAAGAGTTAAGTTTGGCTTATTCGCCAGGTGTTGCGGAGCCTTGTCGTGTGATTTACAAAAACAAAGACGAAGCCTATCGATACACGAATAAGGGAAATTTAGTTCCTATAGTAACAGATGGTTCAGCTGTTTTAGGTTTAGGGGATATAGGGCCAGAAGCAGCGCTTCCTGTAATGGAAGGCAAATGCATTCTTATTAAACAATTTGGTGATGTTGATGCATTCCCACTTTGTTTGAATACCCATGATACAGAAGCAATTATACAAACTTGTAAACTGATTGCTCCTGGTGTAGGAGGTATCTTATTAGAAGATATATCTGCACCACGCTGTGTAGAAATCGAAAGACGGCTTAAAGCCGAACTTGATATCCCAGTATTTCATGATGATCAGCACGGAACAGCTATTGTCACAACAGCAGCATTAATTAATTCTTGTCGTTTAACAAATAAAAGATTGGAAGATTTAGTTGTTGTTGTTTCAGGAGCAGGAGCGGCTGGTAGTTCTATAATTCATATGTTGCATGATTTAAATGTTAAAGATATTATTGCGTTGAATAGTAAAGGGATTATCAGTAAATCTAAAATCGATTTATATAATGATTTAACAAAAGAATTATTAGTGATCACTAATAAAGATGACAAACAAGGTGGTATTACTGAGGCTTTAATTGGCGCTGATGTTTTTGTTGGTGTATCAAAAGCAGGGTTAGTAACTAAAGAAATGGTTAAAACTATGAATAAAGATTCTTTCATATTTGCTATGGCTAATCCTACACCAGAAATAATGCCTGAAGAAGCCCTTGAGGCAGGTGCACTTGTTATTGGTACAGGACGAAGTGATTATCCTAATCAAGTTAATAATGTCCTTGCGTTTCCAGGTTTATTTAGAGGAGCTTTAGATTGTAGAGCTAAAAAAATAAACGAGGAAATGAAATTAGCTGCAGCTCACGCAATTGCAGCATTAATTGAAACTAAGGATTTGAGAGCAGATTATATAATACCATCGCCATTTGATAAACGTGTTGTAAAAGCTGTTAGTGAGGCAGTTATAAAAGCAGCAATAGAAACAAATGTAGCTAGAATTAAATAATGGGAGTAGATAATAATGGATATTTCAAAATTTCGTATTGAAACTGATTCTTTGGGGGAAAAATTAGTTCCAATAGATGCATACTATGGTGTTCAAACTTTAAGAGCTAAAGAAAATTTTCAAATAACAAAACAAAAAGTACATAAAGAAATGATCAAAGGAATAGCAATCACTAAAAAAGCTGCTGCTCTAGCAAACTATCAAGCAGGGATGATTTCAAAAGAAATCTACAATGTCATTGCGATAGCTTGCGATGAAATTACATCAGGAAAATTAATTGGACAATTCATTACAGATATGATTCAAGGTGGGGCAGGAACTTCTATGAATATGAACGCTAATGAAGTAATTGCTAATCGCGCTCAAGAATTATTGGGTGGAAAAAAAGGGGTGTATGATATAGTACATCCTAATGATCATGTAAACTTTGGGCAATCAACAAATGACATTATTCCAACAGCTGGAAAAATCGCCTGCATCAAATTAACAGAAAAATTGTTACTAGAAATGCGACGATTGCATCGCTCTTATTTAGATAAAGCAAATGAATTTGGTGGGGTTATCAAAATGGGGAGAACCCACTTGCAAGATGCTGTCCCTATTCGGTTAGGACAAGAATTTAATGCATTTGCTTCTGCCCTAGAAAGAGATATTACTCGTGTAGAATTTGCGATAAAAGATTTAAAACTATTAAACATGGGAGCTACCGCAGTTGGAACAGGCTTAAATGCAAATGTTACTTACACAGAAAAGGTGGTCAATATCATTTCTGAATTTACTCATATTGAATTTAAACAAGCAGAGGATTTGGTGGATTCTACCAGAAATCTTGACCCATTTGTGTGGTTATCATCAGCATTAAAAACATGTGCCATCACATTATCTAAAACAGCAAATGATTTGCGTTTGATGGCATCAGGACCAAAAACTGGATTCAATGAAATTAACCTTCCACAAATGCAACCTGGTTCTTCTATCATGCCCGGCAAGGTAAATCCTGTCATTCCAGAAGTAATCAATCAAATTGCTTTCCAAGTAATAGGCAATGATATTACCATTACAAAAGCTGCAGAAGCCGGACAATTAGAGCTAAATGTATTTGAACCAGTTTTATTTGCAAATTTATTTCAATCAATTGATATTTTAAGACGAGGTATTAGAACCTTTTATCAAAGAGCAATATCTGGTATTACAGTTAATAGAGAGTTATGTATACTGTATGTCGAAAGAAGTGCTGGTATTGTAACTGCTTTAGCACCACATATTGGTTATAAAGTCGCTGCAGAAATAGCAAAAGAAGCAATTAAATTAAATAAACCTATTAAAGATTTGGTAATTGAGAAACAAATTTTATCAAAAGATGATTTAGATATTATATTAAATATAAATAATCTAACATCTCCAGGGATTTCAGGGGAAGAATTATTAATAGCGAAGAAAAAAATTCACGAACAAATAACTGGAGGAATTGATGAAAAATCTTAAACTATTTATTTTATTCTTTTTAATTTCCCTTTTAACAAGTAATTTTATAGTTAAAGCAGAATCAACTACTACAACTACAACTACGACCACAACAGCTGATCCACTTATTATATCTGTAAACACATATTATGATTATTTTGATACAACAGATACTATCCAAATTTGGGACACAGTATCTTATCCCGTAGGTGATAATACTACTTCAGGGGATCCATTATGGACAGGTTTAGAAAATCTGATGCAACATATTCAAAACACATTTCAAACTGATGTAAATGTTGAAACGGATGATCATGGAAATACAATAAAAGATGGTAATGGCAATCCTATACCATTACCGCTAAATGAACAAAGTGAATTATACCAATTAAATCAATCAGCCGGAAGTGGAGTTCCATTTCAATGTTCAGATGATTTATATGACATCATTAAAATAGGGATTCAATTTGCTCAAGAAACAAATGGCAAATTAGACCCTGCTATCGGACCACTAGTTAATTTATGGGATATTAATAGCCATGCAGGTGATGAATACCCTATACCATCTGATACCGCAATTAAAAATTTATTACCATTAGTTAACTACCAATTAGTACAATTAGATGATACTAATAAAACGGTTTTATTACCCGATGCAGGTATGGTACTTAATTTAGGTGCCATATCCAAAGGGTATGCAGCTGATAAAATTTATGAATATCTTTCTTCTAAGAACATACAACATGCTATCATTAATTTAGGTGGTAATATGTATGCATTAGGGCAAAGATATGCCACAAGAGATAATGGCTCTTCTGATTGGGTGATAGGGATTCGTGATCCAAGAACAACAGCTGCATCAAATGCTTATTTTGGTACATTGAGTTTAATTGATAAAACAGTGGTTACCTCAGGTTTTTATGAACGATATATTATTGATCCAATAACAAAAAAGCTTTATTCTCATATTTTAAATCCTGATACTGGTTACTCAGTTGATAACAATCTAGCGAGTGTATCGGTTATAACTGATAATTCTGCACGAGCTGATGCTTTATCTACATCACTGTATGCTTTAGGATTAGATGCAGGAATGCAATTTATCGAGAATACACCCAATGTTGAAGCTGTATTTGTGACAAAAGATAATAAAGTTTACCTGACATCAGGTGTACAAAATTTATATAACTTTCAAATAACGAATAGTGATTTTACTTTATCAACTAATCAAACAGTTAATAATAATCCAGTTAAAAATGATCGTACCATGATTATTTTAATAAGTCTGGGTATTGTAGTCATAGTAGGTGGAGGAATTTTATCTGCCACTATTATATTTAGAAAATTAGTAAATAAAAATCTATAAAAAAAGACTGTAACTTATGAACAAGTTACAGTCTTTTTATTTTTATTAACTATTTAAAATATTGTTTGTAAAAGGACATACAAACAATATTGACTTTAATCTTATTATGAATTTCCTAAATTGAAACTATTTATAAGTAATAATCTTCATATTGAAGATAGATTCTTAGTCTCATATAACTATATATCATCAGTTAGTCTTTGATTCTTCATTTAAGATGGATAGAGAAACATAAAAACTATACAGCCTCTTTCTACAGTAATTACTTGCGAGTGTTAAGCCTCTCGAACTGATTGTCAAAAAGGTGACCGTAAAATATCAATATTGAAGTCCTTATGCGAAAGTAACATAACAAATTTGTTACTTAATATTTTTCATTAGATCGCTTTTGTAGAAATTTTAGCTAATATATTTCATCTTTTAAATCTATTTTTTTTGTCTTTGATTTAATGGTATCAGATTTTGGAAATTCGTCTCATTTTTATATAAATATAAAAAAGGTGTGAATAATTATCCACACCAAATATGATAGGACTTACTAAAATTTTGTGTGAATAAAAAAATAAGTTATAGTTTCCTATAACTTATTTCAAATTACAATTTTAGCTATTCATGTCAGCTGTTAAAGAATCAAGAATAGTATCGAATGCTTCAGCTGAATGTGCCATTGAAACTGATGCTACACCATCAATTATACCAGCATCACTAATAGTTAATGATTGGTCAGCAAGTAATTTAGTTTCAGCAGCTACTGCTTCTCCTGCCCAATTCATACCATACCAATGTTGTGCGACATCTTTAGTTACAAATTTAAGTAATGGAGTTCCATCAGCTTTTACAGCAACTACATAAGGTGTAGCTGTTGTAACAGCGTCATCACCAGTACCAACTGTAATTGCATTACCTGTTAACCAATTAGCACTCTTAGTAGCATCAGCATCAGCTGATGTTAATACATATTGATAACAAGTTTGAGTTGCATTGAAGTCAGCAATTACTAGTGTACCATTAACAATAACAAATGTTCCAAAAGTATAAGAGTCAAATGTTCCTGTTATTTCAGCACCATCTACAGTACCAGTACGATAAGCATAAGCTTTTGGAGAAGTAGTAGTTGCTTCATAGAAGTAACCATCTTTTGCATAATCACCATGAGCTACTGCGCCAGCATCTAAAGCTGTTTGTACTAAAGTGAATAATTCTGAAGTTGAAACAGAAACAGAACTAATTGCATCAGCAACGCCATCAGTGAATGTTGTAGTTAATGATTGATTGTCAACTATCCATTGTGTAGCAGCTTCTGATTGAACATCCCAAGTACCATCTTTAACTTGAACACCTGGTGTTACTTCGTTATTTAAGCCGTATTTTCCATCAGCAGCACATGTAAGTTTGTCTTCTCCTACACATTTTCCAGCACCACCGTCAATGTTATAACCATCCCATACTAAATCAGTAATTTCATGACTTGCAACAGTCACAACTACCCAATATCTGTAGCCACTTTCAAATTCAGTACCAGCAGCAAAATATTTTCCATCTGGGTAATTAAAATTACCTGTTTGTGCAGCTGTTGTTGTTGTTGAAGCAACTGTTGTTGTTGTTGCAGCTGTTGTTGTTGTTGTTGAAGTGTCTTTACATGCATTTAATGTAAGACCTAAAGCGAAAATTGCAAAAATAAATAAATATTTTTTCATAGTTTAATATATCCTCCCTTAATTAAGATTTATTTCACAAGTTGATTATACAATAATTTTGTGATAAACTCAATATATTTTGTGAAAAAATTAATGAATTTAATTTATTTTTCACAAAATCACAGTAGTTCTTTTCTTGTGAAAAAAACATTTATAAATGCACTAAAATATATTCATATTTTTTACTTTTATGATACATAACTAATAGTGAAAAGATTTTACAGTTAATTTAATTGACAATTCGGAAATATTATGTAAGAATAGGTTGAATTTAATTTTGAGGTGTTAAGATGATACATAACACATATATTAGCTATATCAATGATTATATTACCCATAACACTCCTGTAGATTTTATATTACTTGAAGACACTTATCAAACAATACTTACCCGTTTTAAAAAGGAAGATTTATCAGTGTCAGAATCAACTGTCGAAATCATTTGCGCAAGCTACACATTACTTTATACATCCCTTGCTTATCATAAGTTGGCAAATACAAATCTAGAATTTCAACCTTACTACATTTTAATAGGGGATTACATCAGTAGTTATGTTGTTGAAATAATGTATAAGAATCAATTGTATAAACTCCTTAAACTATTCTCTCACAATACAAAAAAAATGATGTTGGATATTTTGAATAATCAAGAAGATGATTGTCTATTAGATAACATTGTTCTTGCATTTAAATAATAGGTGATAAAATGAATTTAGCTCAAATTTGTAATGTAAATACAGATCAATTAGATAAGAAAATTACAACTTTTTTAGAAACAGATATTCAATTACCTGATTTATACAAAAATCAATTATTTAATTTACTATTTTCATCAGGAAAACGAATGAGACCAATTTTTACGGTGTTAGGCAGTTATTTCGGCGAATGTTCTGAAGATGAGGTTTATAATTTAGCTGCTATATTCGAACTTATTCATACTGCTTCTTTAATTCATGATGATATTATTGATAAAGCAGATATTAGACGAGGTACACAAACACTACATATCCAAAATGGTGTTTATAATACACTTATTTTAGGAAATTATTTGGTTGCGCTAAGCGCTGAATATATATCTAATTTTAAATTCGAGGACTTTTATTATGATAGTTTTAATTTGACAGATTTATGTGAGTCAGAAATTAATCAACAGGCATTATTGTTTAATTACAATATTACATTTGATGAGTACATTTATAAAACAAAAAATAAAACAGCTTTATTAATTGCTGCCTCTTTACTCGGTGGTGCAAAGCTTGCTAATGCAGATAAGAAAACATTAAATATTCTTTACAATTATGCGATCAATTTAGGTATTTCATTTCAAATTACTGATGATATATTGGATTTCACACAAGATAAATTGCATTTAGGAAAACCACATGGTGCAGATTTAATAAATGGTAACATCACTCTTCCTGTAATATTTGCTTTGAGAAATAAAACTTTAAGTGAAAAAATAAAACAATTATCTAAACAATCTTCCATAAACGAGTTTAATGAATGTATCGAACTAATTTTAAAAAGTGATGCCATTAAAGAAAGTAGAAAAGTCAGTCAAAAATATATTAGTAAAGCGCGTAATTCAATACGTAAATTACAGCATTCTAAAAAAGAAATATTAATGAAAATACTTGAAGGACTTGAACAAAGAACCTATTAATAAATAAAAAAAAGAGATTAGCGTGTTTTTAATTTAAACATGCCAACCTCTTTTTTATTTATTCTATTGTACTACAATTGTATAAACAATGGTAATTTCTATTGGTGTTGGTGCAGGAGTACTACTCTCAGATGCACTTGAGCCACCATCAGTTGCTGGTATTTCAGTAAATTTAATCGTTACATTATACGTTCCACTTGAAGATAACGTAATAACACCATCATTAACGGTACTGCTTAAATCGTCACTACCTAAAGTTACTGTATAGACAATATCATATTTAGCTTCAATTTCAGCTTTAGTCATATCTTTTCCATCAGCATTAATTGATGAAATATTATCTAATAATGTATAATCACTATTTAATGCACTCGTTACACTAGTAGCTTTAGAGTTTAATGCTGGTAAAAATGCATACGTAGCGTAAAGATTAATCATATCTTTTTCAGATTTAGTTTCTTTGTTGATAAAATGAATTTTAAAATCGTAAGTATTGTTTGTAAACAACAGCGTATCTTTTTCTTGTTCAGCTGTTGGTTTTGGATTTGCTTCATATATATTATTATCTTTTAATGTTAAATCTTTAAATATACCTTTGTTTTCATTGGCATATTCAACTGTAACATCATAATAATCAGCTAAATTACTAAGTGCAGTATCACTTAATTGTATCCCTAATGCAGAATAATTATCTTGTAATAATTGGAATGGATCTATCGAAATCGGTTGATCTACATAAGTATAAACAGTTTGTTTATCTAATTTATAGTAATTAGAATTTCTTCCACAAGCAGACACTGTAAATGCTACTGCAAATATTAACAGCATAGCACATAATTTTTTCATTATTTTCCTCCTTAATTCATCCTTTTTAGTAGATTAAAAATCTACTTTTTCTCCATAAAGATACCATTTCTTAATAAACGGAATTTTTTGTAAGAAACCATGAACTTTTGGCATAACATAGTAATCTAATGATAATACATGACCATTACCACCGAAGTTTAATAAAGCAAAACTAGCTACTAAGTACCAAAATAAATCTGATAAGAAAATTCCTTTATATGAGAATAAACTTCCTACTATAACCATGGTTGTTAACATTAATGAACCAGCTGATGCTAATACGGTAAATAGACCAAGTATTAATAAAATACCAATTCCTAATTCACCAATAGCTAATCCAAATTCAAATAGTGGTGCAATCCATGTAACAATAGTACTCATAAACCAATCGGATATATTCATGAAGATATTATATACCCATTCTAAAATAGAGAAAAACCAACCAATCCATTTAAAGTTCTTTTCATAATAATCAAATACATATGGGACATTATATGAAATTCCGAATGGAGTGGAAACATTAGGTTTGAATCCAGCAAAGAAATCATTAATATAGGCAAATAACTTATCCAACCCGTTTAGATTATTAAACGTTGTTCCCGGTACAGTATAAACATTTGTAGCTGGTGTTGCATTAATAAAATTTACTGTCTTATCTAAAGACGAGCATAATAATCCATTATTTGCGAATGTAGAAGGGAATTCATTTAAAGTACAATAACTATCCCAGCCACCAGATATTTTGTTAATTACTTTTGGTAAACCTTGTAGAAACCACATAAATCCTAACCAAACTCGTAAAGGTACTACCCAAAAACTAGGTGTCTTTTTAGAAAATAATCCACCTACCATAGAACGATTATTTTGAGTATTAAAGAATTCATGTTTAAAATATGACCATATTTTAGTCCAACCTAATACTTGCATAAAATACAAAACATTAATAAAATGTTTAATTGATAATGCGATGAAACTATTTTTTATATTAAACATCATATTTGGCATACCTACCTGCGCTAAACCTTTTCTAGCACCGATAGAAACCATCGCTCCGTGGAATTGAGGTTTATATGCCTCTTTTTCTTTTTCTGTAATTTCAGCAATAATATTGTGTGCTACTAATTCAGATGAACTTTCAGCATTTTCAACCATTTGAGGTATAGGTCTATCCTCACCCTCAGGAATATAGAAAATATTATCACCAACAACATAGACATTGCTTTTACCTTCAGCTTGTAGATACGCATTACAAGCTATACGGCCGCGACCCTTTTTTTCTAAATCTGTGATGCTGTCAATAAGTGATGACCCTTCAACACCAGTTGTCCATATTATTGTTTCTGTATTTATAGATAAATCACCAAATGAAATGGCTTCTGATGAAACATTTCCACAAGGACTACCTGTGAAACATTCTACACCAATCTTTTCTAATTTTTTCAATGCGTTTTGAGACAATTTTTCAGGGAACGTTGGTAAAACTCGTGGTGCCATATCTAATAATTTAATGGTTACCTCTTCACGTTTTACCTGATATTCTCTACATAATTCTGGTACATACTCTGCTAATTCACCAGCCATTTCAACACCAGTAAATCCTGCACCAGTAATAACAAAAGATAAAGCCTGTTTTCTTACTTCTTCATCTAATGATTTTGCAGCTTTTCTAAATTGACCGACAATATGCTCGTGAAGTTTAGTTGCATCTTCTAATGACCATAAAGTAAATACGTGTTCTTTGAACTCATCATGTCCAAAGAATGTTGGTTTACACCCTGTTCCAATTACTAAATAATCATATGGATATACAGATCTATCAGAAACTAATTTTTGATTTTCAAAATCAATGTTTTTAATTTCATCCATTTCAAAATCTATTTTACGTCCAGCAATCACTTGTTTAAAATATATTTTGATGGAATCTTCATGAACACGACCTGCAGCTACTTCATGTAACTCAGTAAGCATTGTGTGGTAAGGATTCTTGTCGATAAGTGTTATTTTAACGTCTAATTTTCTTAGTTTTTTCTCAAGATATTTAGCGGTTAAAATACCACCATATCCTCCACCAAGAACGACAATTCGTTTCATAAAATACTTCCTCCTTTTAAATATTATTTATTCCAAATTAATTTTATCACAAAGTAGCCTCATTTTAAAGTAAATTTTTCACAAAGTTAGAATATTTTTTCCGTTTTATAATTAAAAAAGGGCGTTCCCATTAATTGGATAACCCCCTTATCTCAACTTTTAAATTAGCTTTTTATAATTAGCTTATTTTAGTGGCACTCTCTCGATTTTCTATTTCATTTTGTCTTCCATAACCAGATTGCTTGTTTGGTAATATTTGGTGTAAAATGATTCCTAAAATAGCAGCTACTGCCATCGATGAAAGTGATATAGGACCAATATTAATAACCAAGCCACCAATTCCAGAAACGAGTATGACTGCGGCAATCATTAAATTACGTTCTTTCGCAAAATCCATTCGATTATTAATTAGCACTCTAACTCCACTAGAAGCTATAATTCCAAATAACATCATTGATACTCCTCCCATAACGCAACCAGGAATGGTTCTGATTAATACTGTAAATGGTGCAATAAAGCCTAAACAAAAAGCAATAACGGCTGCAGTACCAATAACCCATACAGAAGCAACTTTTGTGATACCAATCACTCCAGTATTTTCACCATAAGTAGTATTAGCTGGCCCACCTATTATTCCCGCAAAAGCAGTTGCTAAGCCATCTCCTGCTAATGTTTTTGAAAGTCCTGGTTTCTCTAATAAGTTTCTACCAATTATTGAACTTAATACCAAATGGTCACCAATATGTTCAGAAATTGTTACCAAAGCTACTGGTGCATATAACATTACGATATTCCAAAATAATTTTGGATCATTTTTCAAAAAAGTAAATAAGTTACTTCTTGTAAATGCAAAATCAGGATTTTTAGTAAATAACCCTAAATAACTATTTTTTGATGCCTCGATAACAGGAGTAAAGTCAACTAGACCAAAACAGATTGCTGATATATATCCTACCACAATACCAATCATTACAGGAATTAATTTTGTAATCCCTCTTGTGTAATTTGCAACGAGTATCGCAGTTAATAAGGTAATCCCACTAACAGCTAAGAATCTTAAGTTAGCATTAGTTAATTCAGCACTTACCCCATTATTTGTCATCACCATATTAACAGCTGTACTAGCTAAGCTTAACCCGATAACCATAATTACAGGTCCAATCACAATTGGCGGTAAGACTTTATTAATCCAACCTGTACCCGTAAAACGTATGATAGTTGAGATGATAAGATAAATTAATCCCACAACCAGTAATCCAATCATAACTGCTCCATAATTTTTTGACCCAGAGCTAACGCCAAGAGAAATGGCTAATTGGGTTGGTACGATATATGCAAATGATGATCCTAGAAAAACTGGTGATTTTCCTCTTGTTAATACAATATAAGTAAGTGTTCCTATACCCGCAGAGATTAATGTTGTACTAACTGGTAATCCTGTTAATAGTGGAACTAATACAGTCGCTCCAAACATTGCTAGAACATGCTGCAAAGATAGTAGAAACCATTGACTTCTAGCCGGTTTTTGCTCCACATCATAAATTAAAACTGGTTTTTCCATTTTTGAACTCCTCCTATATTTTTTTGACTTTTAAGGTTTTTTTTTATAAAAAAAACCCCTTAAGTCCATTCGCTTAAGAGGGTACACGTTTTACAATTAGTATTCTGTTTCGTGTTTCCTTCTCAGCCTCTCTGGACTGAATTAAAAGTTCATTTAATTATGCCACATGAATTATTTATTGTCAATCTTTTAAATACAATTAACCCAATTTTAACAATCTACTTTTTGATTTACACTAATAATATAGTTAAAGTTATGATATATATAAGGAAAATAAAAGTATCTTGCAAAGTTTTAACTAAATTTTCAGTTTACAGACATAAAAAAACCTTATTATCGCTAAGGATAATAAGGTTAATTAAATTATTTACTTAAATAAATCATAAATTGGTGCCATTACTGTATCAGATGATATTACGAAATAAATAATGAATACAATTGCTAGAATATACATTATAAGATTTACTTCTTTGTGACGTTTTGTAACTAAGAAAGTAATTGGATAGAAAATAAATCCTAATGCGATACCTATTGAAATATTATATGCCAATGGCATAATAATCATTGTTAAGAATGCTGGTATAGCAATTGAGATTTCTCCCCACTCAATATCTTTAAGTTGAGATGCCATTAAAATACCTACCATGATTAATGCAGGTGCCGTTACAGCGGATGTAATATACCCTGTTATAGGTAATAAAACAATTGATAAAATAAATAATAATCCTGTAAAGACAGAAGCTAATCCAGAACGACCACCAGATTCAACACCTGATAATGATTCAATATATGAAGTAGTTGAAGATGTACCAACCATAGCACCAACTACAGTTGCAGTTGCATCAGCTAATAAAGCTTTACCTGACCCAACTAATTTTCCTTCTTCACTTACTAATCCAGCCCGTCTTCCTACAGTTACTAAAGTACCTGCTGTATCAAAGAAATCAAGGAATAAGAAGGTGAAAATTACTATAAAGAATTTAAAATCCCAAGTTCCTGATTTGAATCCATCGACAAATGAACCAATATAATTTTTTCCTAAATCAAATTTCATTGCATCTCCAGATTGACCCATCAATACACTAACTATTGTTGTTAGTACTAAACCAATAAATATAGCTGCAGGAACTCTTAATACATATAATATAATTGTTAATATTAAACCAATTACAGCTACTAAAATTGCTGGGTTACCTAAGTCACCAAGTTTTGGAATAACATTTAAAGGATCATTTGTTAATGCACCAGCAGCATCTCTAGGAAGGGTATATGTTAGAATTCCAGATTCTTTTAAACCGATGAATGCGATAAATAAACCAATCCCTGCACCCACTGCCAATTTTAAATTGTTAGGTATTGCATTAATAATTTTTTCTCGCACTCCAGATACCGCTAGACATACGAAGATTAATCCTGAAATAACAATTCCAGCTAATGCTTGTTGCCAAGAATATCCCATCCCACCAGCTGCAACTGGTAAACATACTGTAAATGCAAAGAAAGCATTCATTCCCATACCAGGTGCTAAAGCAACTGGGTAATTAGCTAATAATCCCATTACTAATGTACCTACTGCTGCTGCAATTACTGTTGCAATAAATACCGCACCTTTATCCATTCCTGTTGAGCCTAATATCATTGGATTAACAATTAATATATAGGCCATTGATAAGAATGTGGTAATTCCGGCAATTAATTCTTTGGTAATTGTGGAACCTTTTTCTTCTAATTTGAAGTAGTCTTTAATGAAATCCATATTCTTCCTCCTAATTTTTTCGAGGAATAATTACAATAAAATCAAAAAAAGCTTTCCAATAATATCAGAAAGCTCTAATCTACAAATAGTGTTTTAAAAAGGATATTTTGGTTTCGTCATACATACTACACCTTTATCTCCTTTATTTTTAACACATATATCGTAGTCTATCATTTTACGGCTGATAGGTAGAGACTTCCGGACCTTATTTCCGATTTTATACGATTTAATGTAATTATTCAATTGTATAAATTGATTATACCCGATGAATGATAAATAATCAACAATTGTGAAATCATTCACTTATTTTTTCGCTAAATGGCTAAAATTAAAGATGTTTTCCTGATTATTAATGGCATAATAACCGTTTTTATTGTAGACATCCTTCTTGTTATAGCGATACTTTTGATGTTTTAAGTCTTTAAAAATCCCTCCAGCTTCCCATACAATAAGATCCATAGCAGCAATATCCCATTCTTTAGTACCTAATCCAAATTTATAAAAGGCTTCTAATCTACCATTTGCCAAGAAGCATCCTTTCAAAGTGGAACCCACTTCATATAATTTCTCAATTTTATTTTTGTTTTCCTCGTATAATTGTTTTACTTCTTTAGATTTATGAGATCTACTTTCAGCTACCCGTAATTGATTAATACGATTTGAGACTTGTAATTTAGAATATTCTCTTTCTTTTACTCTATAAGCGCCTTTGCCAATTTCAGCATAATATAGTTCGTCTAAAACGGGTGCATAGATAACTCCCATCACAATTTCTTGTTTATAGGATAACGCAATATTTATTGTGAATTCTCCGGTTTTATTGACAAACTCCTTTGTCCCATCAATTGGATCAATAATAAAACAGTAATCATTTGTCAATCTTGTTTCATCATCTATACTTTCTTCAGATAAATAGGCATAATTCGGAAAAACTTTTTGAAGTTGATTTAGAATTATTTCATTTGCTAATAAATCTGCTTTTGTTACAGGCGAGTTGTCTTCCTTATAGTCTACTGAAAAATCTGTTCGATAAATTTCCATTACCTTTTTTCCAGCTGTAATTGCCACCTTTTTTGCCTCATACAATTCATTTGAAAATTCCATAGTATCATCCCTTCTATAATTCGTAATTTTTTTATATACTTATTCATAAAACTGATCAACAATTTTACTACTATTATTTTTTAACCATAATTAGTTATCACTTTTATACAGTTTCTGAAAAAAACATCCTTAAAAACCTACTAGAAAAAAAACATTAAGCTAATTAATTTATATTAGAATATTTTATACTCATATAGTTAAATTAATTATATGTTGATAGCAATTGATTCTAATATAAAAAAACAACCAAGTAATTTATATTTTATCAATTATAAAAAGAATGTCAAATAGATTTTAACTTTTTTTATTAAACAATTTTCTCAATCACTTGTTTTTTCAGATGATTAAGTATAAACGCAAATATCAAAGATGTTAATACTAATATCAAGACAACAAGAAAAAGTATTTGATAAGAAAACCAAGTAGCGATAAATCCTGAAAATATCGTTGTTATGTAACCAGTTAGATTTATTGACAAAGCAGAGTACAGAATAAGTCCTGCTGATATTTCATCACTTGGAAGAATAGAAGAAATAAAGTTAACAATAACTGGGATAAACAATCCAGATGAGACACCTCTAATGATGATAATATATAATAATAAATTTAAGTTATCACTAAAAACATATACAAGTAGAAATGGAATTTGGATAAAAATAGAGGTAACTAATAATTTAAAATCACTCACACTATTATTAACTTTTATTACATATAACATGGTTATAATCTCCATCAACACAGTTAACGATGTAACTAACCCGAGCTGAGTTGTTGAACCTCCCAATGAAATAATCCTTAGTGTTGTATAATTTCCCATAGCACTTAGTACACCTATACTAAGTGCAACAAAAAGTAAAAATATCACATACACTTTATTCTTTAAGACGACAATCAAATTACTTTGTCTTTTTATATTTTTTTTCATCTTTAACTTTACAGGTTTAACTTTATAAAAAGCGATTAGAGCAATGAGATAAAACACGGTAGATAAAATTATAATACTTGGATATTTCATATATTTAACCGTATATCCTGATATAAAAGAGGCTAAAGCATAACCGATTGATCCATAAATTCGTACATCTCCATACTTAAAACCATATTTGCGGGTATATAACACAGTTAAACTATCATGCATCGGACCAATTCCACAACTAAATAAACCAAATAATAAGTAATATAAAGCAATCAAATAAAAATTAGTATCTATTAATATTAAACATACAAAGATATTCATCATTATCAAACCTAAATAAACAATTTTTTTGTTTAGGTGAAATTTATCATTAATTGCTCCCCAGAAAGGTTGAAAAATGATTCCAATAAGTGGACCAAAGGATAAAATAATTCCTATTTTATTTTTTGGTAATCCGGCAACTTCTTTCATATAGACAGGAAACCAGGGTAAAAATGTGCCTAAAGCAAAAAAATAAGTAAAGAAATATATATCATAAATATACAAATTTTTCTTAGCGATTAGTTTAATTAAATTACTTTTATATAAAGATTTTTCCAAAACAATTCATCCTCTATTCATTATAGATGATATTATATCACTTCCTTAGAAATAAACAATGAAAAAGAAGCAATTCCTTGCTTCTTTATTTGATGTTTCTAAGTGTTATGAATGATGAATATCCAATCACTAATAAAGTTATAGACCCAGTCAAAATAAATAAAAATAATTCTTTTTGAAACATTTCATTTGCATAAGTAGACACACCAAAAGTAACCGGAATACTTTCCTTATTGACATAATCCATTGAAGTTATTAAATAATTATAAACGTTATTCGGTGCAATATCTTTATCCATAAATGTCACTTTAGATTGATTCGACGAATTGATAATTTTAATGATATGTGATGTATCTGCTAAATTGATTGGTTCCTCATTTTTGAAGCGATATATTATATAAAATTTAGCACTTTTTAATTGGTTCCACGATAACGTCACATAATTGTTGATATATGTCACTAGAAGTCGATCAACCGCTTTAGGTTCATTATTTGATAATGTTAAAATAGTTGGGTAAAGTGTTGACTGTTTCCAATAAATAGTTTTAATTCCATTTAGTGTATGTGTTATGGTATCATTTGTGTTATTAAAATTATGGTAGTTAAAAAGTAAACTTCCTTTAATTTCATGATAATTTTGATTAAATCTTAACTGATCAAGAACTTGATCTTCATAACTCCAATCTTTAGTTATACCTTGTCCTATGTATAAATTAACGTCTGTATCTTTAACAACATTAACCCACCATTCAACTAAATCTGCATACGGATGTGTTAAATCCTCAAATCCCCATTCTATTTGGGGCGCCACATAATCAATATATTCATTTTTTATCCAATATCTAATATCTGCATATTCAGAATCATAGCTAGAATAACCTGTCGTATACGAACCTTCTTTATTATCAGTTGAGTTAGCCCAAACTCCATAAGGTGTTACACCCAGTTGGATATATTTTTGGTTTTTGGTATTATAATAAGTTATTTCCTCTTTAATATTAATAATTAAGTTATTTATGTTATCTCTCCGCCAATCATCAATTGATAAACCTTTATTCTTAGATTGGTTATATTGAATCTCATCACCATATTGGTTAGTAAAACTAGGCGGATAAAAGAAATCTTCTAGATTTAAAGCATCTATATCATAGTGGGTAACAATTTCTACAATGCTATCCAAAATAAATTGTTGAACCTTACTTTGAGCTGGATTTAAAAAATACTGAAATTGTCCATCAATAAATTCAGTGGATATCACATCACCTGGATTTTTAAATGCATAATTCTTTTCGCTTAATGTTTTGATAAAATCTCCTTTGGATAAAGTCGTTTTGTTTGAAACTTTATAAGCATTAAAGCCAGCATGAAAATACATATTATTTGCATGCGTTTCACTAATCATCCATTGTAACGGGTCCCAGCCTGGATCTTCATCTTCATTTCCTGTCAAGTACTTTGACCACGGATTTAATGTAGAAGAATAAAATGCATCATTTAATGGGCGTATTTCAAAAATTATCGTATTCATATGATAATCTTCTAATTTAGCGAGTATATCTAAAAATTGTGCTTTAAATGCATCAATCGAACTTTGTTGGCCAAAGTCTAGATTCTGATCAGTATAAACATAAAGTCCTCTAAATTGTTGCTTTTCTGGGATCACGACCTTTGGTAATAAAACAGGCTCCCCCGTAGTATGAAAAATAATTGGCACTGTTGAATCAGTTGGATTCATTAACATTTCTTTATCCTCAGCTGATGCATTAACTAAGTTTGGTGTAATAAATAGTATCATAATCAGAAAAAATACCATTAAAACCTTTCTCACAAAATCATCCCCTCATAATAACGTCAAAAAATACTTTAATATCTACATTATATCAAATAACACTATAATTTAAAACTAATTTTTGCTGACTCTTATATAAAAACGAAATATTTTCAAAAATTCACCTAATCTTCATATGAACATCATTAAATTATCACACAAATAAAATAGACTAATCATGTAATCACAAAGGAGGGAAAATTTAATGAAAAAATTAATTATCATGTTTTTATTATTTTCTAGTCTTTTCTTGTTAATAGGTTCTAAAACCAATGCTTCGGATATAACAACTTCTGAGAAAATGGATACAACTAGCACAGTTAATCTACCAAATCCAGGAATAAAACCAGGAAACTTCTTCTATAAATTTGACAAATTTTTTGAAAATTTATCTCTTAAGTTCACCTTTAATGACGAAAAACGTGCTGAAAAACTATCTCGTTTTGCTGAAGAAAGATTAGCAGAATTAAACTCAATTGATTCTAAGACAGCACAAAAATATGGAGATGAATTGTTCAATGAATATGGTTTGGATGTAGAAAAAGCCAATCTTTATATTCAAAACTTAGCCGCTGATGGAAAAATAAGTAATAATAAACTAGCAAAAATTGAGGCTCTTGCACAAAACTCAGAAATGATTCAAGAAAAAATCCAAGACAAATTGCAAGATAGAGTTTCAGAAAGTGTCAGAACTCAAGTACGAAATGACATTCAAAATACGAAAATATCTATGTTTAGTCAATTTACTGACGTAGATACGATTGTCCAATTGCATGAAGATGGATATTGTTATCGTGACTTATTACGACTACAAGCCATTTCAGAACTTTCTTTAATAACAATTCCTGATTTACTTCTTATTGAAAATTCCGTAATAACAACAGAAGATAATATAAAGACAGTAGATATAGAAATCATTTTACAAGCAACGAATCTCACTCAAGAAGAATTACAAACTAAATTAAATGAATATAAAATTACAACTAAACAATTAATACAAACTAAAATCAAAGAAGTAAAATCAAATGCCAAGCAACGAATGAATGAAATTCGAAACCAAGTTAAAAATCAATCTGGTAATTCTAATCATCATTAATTTATGGATGGTTCACAACTATTGCTGTGAACCATTTTATATTCATGATATAATTATATTAATGATGGAGGTATATATGAAAAACTTAAAAGAAGCATTATCCAAAATATCAGGTGGCAAATTATTGGATGTTGGCACTGGTAGAGGCGAATTTATTCACTTATTAACAGAATCTTTGAAAAACTTTACAGAAATAATTGGGATTGATTCTTCTACACTTGCAATAGATTATTGTAAAAAACTCTTTATAGATGATAAAATTAACTTTATAGAGATGAACGCTCTACATATGGAATTTGTGGATAACACTTTTGACACTGTTTGTATTTCTAATTCACTTCACCATTTAGAAAATTATCCACTTATATTATCTGAAATGAAGAGAGTTTTAAAACCAAATGGACAATTTATAATAAGTGAGATGTTTTCGGATGATCAAACTAATGAACAATTGTCACATGTTAAACTACATCATTGGTCAGCAGAAATAGATACATTAATAGGTATTAAACATGATAGAACGTTTAAACGCAATGAAATAATCAACATAGCTAATAGTTTGGGATTAGATGATATAAAATTTTTGAATTATTGTTTTACTCTAGAAGATTCCAAATCTAATGAGATTATCAATCATTTCATTAAATTGATAGACAAGATTAGTGAAAAAATTAATACACATAAAGACTATTTAAACATGAAGGCGGAGGGAGAGAAAATAAAAAATTGGATAATTAAATACGGATTTCAATCTGCAACAGAAGTGATGATAATTGGAATTAAGAAAAATGATTTTATTGAATAATGTTCATAAAACATATATGTAGGAGTTCATATATGTTTTTTATTAAATATTTAACAAACAATAAGAATTTATTGATAACAAAAAATCAAAATATCAAAGTTTAGCTGATAAATAGTTTCCACTTTTATTGATTTCATATAACATCACCATTTATAATCATCCTACTTCATATTTAAGTTTCATTATGTTCAAAGTCATAATAATTATAAATGATAAAATAATCCCGAAACTTGTCCATATAAACCATAATTTTTATAGAATTCATTCATTTTTATTTAGATTTTTCTTGTAAAAAAAAGAACATATAATCACTATATGTTCTATTGTATGAAGAAAATTAATCTAACCACCCAACTTTTTTAGCCCAAGTGATACGTTCTTTAATTCTTTGTTCATATGGTTTTGTCGATTTTTCATTCTTTTTCTTAGCTGCTATTCGCATTCTATGAACAGATTCCTCTAATGGAGGTAAATCAACTTGTTTGCGATAGAAATCTACTTTATCTATATCCTCTATCTTCCATGGGCCAAATTCTTCATTTTCATCAAAATCAAATTGAGTACCGTATTTTTGCGGACGCATTTCAAAATAACAAATACGATCATATAATACGGCTACTTCGCTTGAATAAATTTCATTTTTATTAGCTAATTCAATTAATAATGGTAAACTTTCTCTTTGCAATGATGGATGGCTGATAGCATGTTGCAAAATCAACCAGGCAGCAAAACTCGCTTCTTTGCCTACCTTTGATGCTGTTGGCCATCCTATTTCAAAAATTATTACTTTAAGTTTTTCCGCATTCTCTAAATGTAATTTTTCAAGTTGGGGATGATAACCTTCTAATAAATCATTGACTTTTGCTAATTCTTCCTGAAGCATTAAATCATTCTTTATCATCTTTAGAAGGTCTAAGGTAATTTTTTCATTCATATAGTCACCTTCTTTTATCGTTTAAAGTATATTCAGATAAACCATAAAAGATGACGATATTTTATAAACCTAACCCATCAAAAATTTCATCTATTGATTTTAGATGATAAGATATGTCGAAACAATCTGCAATCTCTTTATCTGTTAGATAAGTAATAACTTCATTATCCTTTTGCAAAATTTCTTTGAATGATAATTGATTATTATAAGCCTTCATCGCTTTCGGTTGAATAAGATCATATGCTTTTTCTCTAGATAATCCCTTATCTACTAATTTTAATAAAACTCTTTGTGAAAATATCACACCATGTGTTGCGTTGATATTTTCTAACATACGATCTTCATGAACTAATAATTTATCAATTACTTTCGTAAAGCGATTTAACATATAGTCTAATAATATAGTTGCATCCGGCATCATTATCCGTTCAGCAGAAGAATGAGATATATCACGTTCATGCCATAATGGAATATCCTCAAAAGCAGGGATGATATATCCTCGTATGATTCGTGCACAACCAGAAATATTTTCTGATGAAATTGGATTTCGTTTATGTGGCATTGCTGAAGATCCTTTTTGATTATTATCAAAATACTCTTCAACTTCTCTTACTTCTGTTCTTTGTAAATGTCTAATTTCTATAGCCATTTTTTCAAGGGAAGAGGCGATTAATGCTAAGGTAGTAATATAGTATGCATGACGATCTCTTTGAAGTGTTTGAGTTGATATTTTTGCTGCGTTAATTCCTAAATTTTCACATATATACTTTTCAATATAAATTGGAATATTGGCATGGGTGCCTACTGCTCCAGAGATTTTCCCCACTTCAATGTCATTAGCGGCTTCTTCAAATCGATGTAAATTACGATTCATTTCTTCATACCATAATGCTAATTTCATGCCAAATGTCATAATCTCTGCATGAATCCCGTGAGTTCTCCCCATTTGAACAGTATGTTTATATTGAATTGCTTTTTCTTTTAAAACTGATATAAATTTTAAAATATCATTTCTTAATATTTCATTAACCTGCTTATAAATATAACCATAGGCAGTATCTACCACATCAGTTGATGTTAATCCATAATGTATCCATTTTTTTTCTTGGCCTAAAGTTTCACTAACTGCTCTGGTAAACGCTATTACATCATGCTTTGTTTCTTTTTCTATTTCGCATATTCGCTTAATATTAAAAGTAGCATTTTCTACAATTTTATTGACATCAGTAAAAGGTATATAACCAATTTTTGCCCATGCTTCGCAAGATAAAATTTCAATTTTTAACCATGCTTGATATTTATTTTCTTCACTCCATAAATCAGTCATTTCTTTTCTACTATATCTATCAATCACATTAAACCTCCAAGAAATTTATTTTACCATTCTTTTACATGCTACCAATGTATTTTCTAGTAACATAGTAATTGTCATTGGTCCAACACCTCTAGGTACTGGTGTTATATAAGAAGCTACTTCTAAAGCATTCTCAAAGTCGACATCGCCACAAAGTTTATTATCTAAACGATTTACTCCAACATCAATGACTACTGCACCTGGTTTGATCATATCAGCAGTCACAAATTTTGGTTTTCCAATAGCAGCTATTAAAATATCTGCTTCTTTTGTAAACTCTTTTAGATTTTTTGTCCGAGAATGACAAATTGTAACAGTCGCATTTTCTCTTAATAATAAATGAGCAACAGGTTTTCCCACAATATTACTTCTTCCAAGCACTACCGCATGTTTTCCTGACATATCTAAATTAGTCTCTTTAATTAATTTAATTATTCCAGCAGGTGTACAAGGTAAAAAGCATTCTTCATTCAAGACCATTTTGCCGACATTAATTGGACTAAAACCATCTACATCTTTTTCTATACTTATAGCATTTATGATTTTACCTTCATTGATATGTTTAGGTAAAGGCAATTGAACCAATATACCATGTACAGTATTATCTTGATTTAATTTTTGTACAATATCTAATAATTCTTCTTCTTTTGTTTCAACTGGCAATTTGATTAAAGTTGATTTCATATTAGTTTGTTCACAACCTTTTTGTTTACCAGTTACATACGATATTGATCCAGGATCATCCCCCATTAGAATGACTACCAAATGCGGCACAACCTTTTTTTCTTCAATAAAGAGATTGACTTTTTCCCTTAATTCAGCTCTCATTCTATCTGCTAAGTCTTTCCCACTTACAACAATAGCACTCACAAAAAAACATCTCCTTTATTTTTAATTTAAGAATAAATGAAGCCCATTACTAGACTTCATTTATTCTTTATTTTTCTTCAATAGCTTTAAATTCTAGTATTTTATTAACTAAATCATCAATATCATCAAAAGTAAATTCACTGATGATACCAATCCGTAGCATTTGATTGGTTAATTTTCCTTGACCTCTTGCTACTGATATATTATATCTATCATCTAAAAAATTTATTAATTTATCGACATCATAATTATTGTTGACTAATACAGGAACTAAAGCATTTCCTTTAATTGACTCATCTTTAATAAATATTTCAAATCCTAATTCTTCCATCTTGAGTTCAATATATTTTCTTAATTCATATTTTTCCTTAGAGATGCAATCAATTCCTTTTTCTAAAATGAAATCCAAGGCAATATCTAAGGCTAATACTAAAGAAATGGATGGTGTAAAAGGATTTTGTCCTTTTTTGAAATAATCCAAATATTTATTGTAATCCCAATAATATTTAGGTAAATTGGCGTTTTTCATGGCTTCTTTTGCTTTTGTTGATAGAGCAACAAATGCCAATCCTGGGGGCAATAAAAAACCCTTTTGGCTTGAAGCTAATGCACAATCTACTTTCCAATTATCAAAATCAAATGGATGAACAACCATTCCACTTATACAATCTGCGATTAATAGAGCTTGTGTTGTATGAATAAATTGTCCTAGTTCTTGAATATCATTTAATACACCTGTAGAAGTTTCGTGATAGGTGACAAATACCCCTTTTATATTAGGATGTGTTTCAAACATGTTTTTAACATCCTCTAACTTATAAGTTTCTCCCCAATTATAAATTAATGAGTGAACTTTAAGGTTATAGGTATTTCCTATCTCAACAAAACGATTACCAAAAAAACCAGTATTTATAACGAGCACCTCGTCATTTTGTGAAAATAGATTGACTACTGATGATTCCATGGCACCCGTACCAGAGGAAGTAATAATTATTACATCACTTTTAGTCATAAATACTTTTTGAAGTTTTTCAGTTATTTTAAATAGGATTTGTTTATAATCACTCATTCTATGATGTATGATATCCTTTGATAATTGCACACGAATTAATTGTGGCACATTTCCAGGACCCGGTGTAAACAATTTTTTAGACATATTAATCGCCTCTCAATTTAAATCGCATACTAGAATAATCCGTATGCATTTCCTTCTTCATCCACATCCATAGCTAATGCCGCAGGTATTTTTGGTAAACCTGGCATAGTCATAACTGTTCCTGTTAAAGCAACAAGGAAACCAGCTCCTATAGATGGTCTAAATTCTCTTACGGTAATTTTGAATCCACGAGGACGTCCATAAACTTTAGGATCATCTGTTAAAGAATTTTGCGTTTTTGCCATACAGATTGGCAATTTATCCCATCCTAAAGCATTGTATTCTGTAATTTGTTTTTTTGCTTCTGCAGTGAATTCTACACCGTCAGCACCATAAACTTTTGTACAAATTGTTTCAATTTTATTTTCAATCGTATCATTTAAATCATATAAATGTTCAAATTTATATTCTTTAACATCCTCAATTTCTTTAATAATTCTTTTAGCAAGGTCAATTCCACCTTTGCCACCGAATTCCCATACTTCTGACATTTCAATTGGATGATGATGTTCTTTACCCCAATTTAATAATGCCTCTAATTCAGCGTCAGAATCTGTCATAAATTTGTTTAAAGCAACAACATATGGTAAATTGAATGTCTTAACTGTTTCAATATGTTTTTCTAGATTTTCAATACCTTTTATTAATGCTTCAACATTTTCTTCTTTTAAGTTTTGTTTAGCTACACCACCATGCATTTTTAACGCACGAATTGTAGCTACAATAACAACAGCACTTGGCTTAATATTAGCAACGCGAGTTTTAATATCCAAGAATTTTTCGGCACCTAAATCAGCACCAAATCCTGCCTCAGTAATTAAATAATCTGCTAATTTTAATCCTAATTTTGTAGCGATTATTGAGTTACATCCATGTGCTATATTAGCAAAAGGTCCACCATGAACTAATACTGGTGTATTCTCAACTGTTTGAACTAAATTTGGTTGAATAGCATCTTTTAATAATAATGTTAATGCACCTTCAACCTTTAAATCACCAACTGTAACTGGTTGTTTGGAATAATTATAACCGATTACTATTTTTGCTAAACGACTTTTTAAATCCATTAAGTCATTTGATAAACAGAAAACTGCCATAATTTCAGAAGCACTTGAAATATTAAATCCATCTTGACGCATAATACCATTTACACGACTTCCGCCACCAATAATGACTTCGCGTAATGCACGGTCATTAATATCCACACATCGTTTGAAGGTAATATTTTTTGGATCAATATTTAAGTCATTACCTTGAAAAATATGATTGTCAATTAATGCTGCCAATGTATTATTTGCAGCTGTTATTGCATGAATATCTCCCGTAAAATGTAAATTTAAGTCTTCCATTGGAACTACTTGTGCATATCCGCCACCTGCAGCTCCTCCTTTAACACCCATAACAGGTCCTAATGAAGGTTCTCTTAATGCAATAATTGCTTTTTTGTTAAGCAAAGTGAATGCTTCCCCTAACCCTACGGTTGTTGTTGATTTACCTTCACCAGCAGGAGTTGGGTTTATAGCAGTGACTAAGATAACTTTCCCATCTTCATTATCTTTTAATTTCTCAAACAAACCTAATGATAATTTTGCTTTGTACTTACCGTACAAATCGATATCTTCTTCAGATATTCCTAAATTTTCTGCGATCTTTTGTATCGGAAGCATCGTTGCTTCTTTTGCGATTTCTAAATCAGATTTAAACATTGTATCCCTCCTAATTTTTTAAAGAACATAAAAAAATATATGTTCTTCCAATGAAAACAAATATATCCGATGGAAATATTCACTTCTTATTTTAAAACGTTACCAATCTTTTTGCAAGTGTATTTCCTATTTTACTATAGTATTTAATTTATATTTTTGTTCAGTACATTAAATTTACATTAAATAATGAATTTATTTTACTTAAATAAAGTGAATTATTACTTTTGTAAAATAAATAATAAACTCAATATTAATTAATAAACGAAATATTCAAAATAAAATAAATAATGATTTTAACACTTAAGGTATATTATTGATTATAAAAAAATAACATATTCTGGAATGCATCCAGAATTTTATTACCTATTATTTTCCACGAATCTTTTACACTATTCTTATATATTATTTAGCGACTTTTGTTGATGGATTATATTTCTATTATTTTATTAGAAATTTGATGCATATTTATTTTTAAAAATATATTGTTATAGGACATAACCTAATAACTAGCATTTTCATTTTTCTCCATCTTATCGCATCTTTGCAAATAATAAACTCCTTGAACCAATTAAGCACAGTTCAAAATCCTCAAAACTTTGATGAGGATATGGTATAGAAGTTATCCACAACTGTGGATAACTTCTTATTCACCTCTTACTCTATAAACTTCCTTACTCTTGTACCTATCAGAAATTACCGTAATAATAAAATAACAGAATTATATAATTTACTGTTTCATAATTTCACATCTGATTTTCTATAGTGTAATAATTTATGATAATATAGGTAATTATTGCTAAAATAGAAAAAAATCAACTAAGTATTAAACTTGTTGATTTATATCTATTTGTTATCATTAAAAAACTTCACTCAAAATGATTGTCTGTTCTCTGTCTGGACCCACTGAAATCATTACAACAGGGACTTTTGTAATTTCTTCAATTTTTTTAACATAATTCTGAGCATTTATAGGTAACTCAGTAAATTTTTTAACTTGCGAAATATTTTCGGTCCAACCAGGCATATCTATATACACTGGTTTACATCTTGAAAATTCTTTTATAGTTGAAGGAACAAATTTTATTTCTTGTCCTTCTAATTCATAAGCAACACATAATTTTAAAGTTTCTATGCCTGATAAAACATCTAACAAGTTAATTGATAAACCTGTTAATCCACTTACTCGTCTCGTATGAGAAACAATAACACCGTCAAACCATCCCACACGTCGAGGACGACCTGTGACAGTACCATATTCTCTTCCAATCTTTCTGATATAATCTCCAGTTTCATTTTTTAATTCTGTAGGTAATGCACCTTCACCTACTCTTGTCGAATACGCTTTTACCACACCAATCACTTCATCAATTAATGTTGGTCCGATTCCTGCACCTATTGTCACTGCACCTGCACTAGGATTTGAAGATGTTACAAAAGGGTAGGTTCCATGATCAATATCTAACATTACACCTTGTGCACCTTCAAATAATACCTTTTTATTATTTTCTAATGCTGTTTCAATTTCATAGGAAGTATCTGTTACATACGGTTTTAAAATAGTTGCGTATTGTGAATACTCACTGTATACCTCTTTAAAATCTAATTCCGGTTTGTTGTATCTTCTAAATATTTCATTTTTTTCTTCAATTTGTATAAACAATTTTTCTTTAAATAATTCAGGGTCGATAAATTCTCCTACACGAATACCAGTTCTAGAATATTTATCTACATAAGCTGGCCCGATACCCTTTTTAGTAGTCCCCACTTTATGGTCATTTCTTAATTCTTCTTGTAGGGAGTCTAGTAATATGTGATATGGTAAGATAACGTGAGCGCGATTTGAAATACGGATAGCGTTTGTTAAAATATGCCGTACGTTCAAATAATTCATTTCTTCAAGTAATGCTTTTGGATTAATAACCATTCCATTTCCTAAAATAACTTTTTCAGCTCTAAAGATTCCCGAAGGTATTAATTGTAATTTGAATTGTTCATTATTAAATACAATCGTATGTCCTGCGTTATTGCCACCTTGATATCTCACAACCACATTTGCTTTAGAAGATAAATATTCAGTAATTTTACCTTTTCCTTCATCTCCCCATTGTGTACCTACAACAACTGCTGTCTTCGCCATGATCTTCCTCCGTTTGTAAAGTATTTATTTTTAAATTTTGGATTCTTCCCTAAATCGCAAAGCTGAAAAATCTTCATCAATTGCGATTTGTCGTACTACTTGAAAGTTATGTTCCTTTAATAATAGCGCTACTGTGTCTCTACTACAATCTGATAGATATTTCTTTGAACTCTTTTTAGGATAACAAAGCCAAAATAATCCATCATCTTTTAGATATTTAATGTATTGATTAGCAAGCAACTTTAATTCATTATTACTAACACCAAAAATTTGAATTAAATCATATTGATTTTGATTATCCTTAGAATCGAATATTATATCATCTAAAGTCAGTAATTCCAAATAAGAAAAAGGTGCGTTAATAATTAATTTTTTTGCATCGATATTTTTTACTTGTAATTTTTTAAGTATATTATACATTTTATCATCCTTTATCTATAATATTTCGGGCAACCCAAACTCCATTAGCTCCTGCTTGGGCTAGTCCTCTTGTAATACCGGCACCATCTCCGCCAACATATAAACCATTAATTTTAGTTTCAAAATACATATTTACTTTAGGTCGAGCAGAATAAAATTTAGCTTCGACTCCATAAAACAAGGTGTGCTCTGATGCAATTCCTGGAGTAACATGATCAAGAGCTTCTGTCATTTCTATTAATGATTTCATTGTTTTATATGGCAATACTAATCCTAAATCACCAGGGATAGCCTCAGGTAAACTAGGTGTCACAAATCCTTCTTTAATTCTTTTTTCTGTAGTTCTTCTTCCAATTAAGATATCACCATATTTCTGGACAATAATAGATCCATTTGATAGCATATTTGCTAATTTTGAAACCTCATGTGCATATTCATTAGGTTTATCAAAAGGTACATCAAAAGCATGTGACACAAGTAGGGCAAAGTTTGTATTCTTTGTTCCTAATTTAGGGTCTCTATAAGCATGTCCATTAGCAAGCATTGTCCCAGAATGATTTTCTATGACGACATGACCAGAGGGGTTAGAACAAAATGTTCTTACTGTGGTCCCAACACTTGTTCTGAAGATAAATTTTCCTTCATATAAATGTTTATTAATTTCGTCCATAATAATATCATTAGTTTCTACACGAACACCAATATCCACTTGATTATTAGACATTGGTACCTTGTATTTATTCATCATTTTTGTTAACCAGCTTGAACCATCTCGACCCGGAACAACTACTACATATTTAGAGGTAATTGAATCCCCATTTTTCAAATTGACACCTTTGATTATATTATCTTCAATAATTAAATCAATTACTTCAGTTTTGAACAAATAATCTACTTTGTCTTTCATAGTAAGATAAATATTTTTTAGAATTTCCAAATTTTGTTCAGTCCCTAAATGTCTAAGCTTAGCTCTTAACAGCTTTAACCCAACGGCATAACCTTTTTTCTCAATTAGTTTCACATCTTCTGTATATGGGTCAGTAATTTGTTGTGTAGCTCCATGTTTTAAATTTATATCATCTACATATTCAATCAGAGATTCTACAGTATCAGTGGGTAAATAATCGGTCATCCAACCACCAAATTCACTCGTGATATTAAATTTACCATCTGAGTAAGCACCTGCACCGCCAAAACCATTCGTTATCGAGCAAGCAGGATAACAGCTTGAAATTCCCTCACGATTTATAGGACATTTATCAATCTTTTTTTCAAGGATTGGACATCTTCTATGGTATATGTCATGTCCTTTATCAATTAATAAAACCTTTAAATCTGGTTTTTTCAACATTAATTCATAACAAGTAAAAATGCCAGCAGGACCCGCTCCTATAACAATTACATCATAATGCATAGTACCACTCCTTATTTATTTTTCTAATTTAAAATGCACCTTTTTAGGTGCACTTATCCATCTATATTTTAATCAATTTATAGAATTTTAATGCTTTCTTTTTTTTATTCATATTAAACCTCAACATTATTACTTTATTATTATATAGTATAAAATCCTAATTTAAAAGTCTTTTTATTATTTTTTTAACCTAATACAGAATCTAATATCATCATAAAGAGAAATCAAAAAATTGCGTCTATAGTTGCAAATTTCATTTTACTTGTCGATTTAAATTCTGGAGATTATGCCCCTATTACTACATATATTATAGCAACAGTGCAATAATATGCGCAATCAAAAACTAATGGAACATTTACATATATTTGGTTCATAAAACGATGACACTTCTTAATATCACGCCAAATAAACCCTCTGGAGTTTTTTATTGTTAATAATTATCATTTGATATTCTAATCGCGAATTTGCTTTCACTCAAGAAAAATCTTGTACATAGTTATAAGTGGATGACCATTTTCAAGACACTAACTATTGATAACTTATATTTGTTTTATTCTACTATATACTTCAATAGAGTTGCCTTCACAATCTTTAAATTCCAATACATAATTATTTTTGATTTGTGTTATAGGAAAAATGATTTCTGCATCTAGTGATTTAAGTAAATCATGAGCTAGTTCAATGTCATTAACCTCAAAGCTTGGAAGACAGCTATCACTATATGTTACTTCCTCTTTTACATTACTAAATTCAAATAGACAAAAATGGAAACCATCTAAATTAAAGATACTAAGTGTATCATCTTTTTCTGACACAATTTTATTAAATATAGTTTCATAAAATTTGATAGCACGATTCATATCTTTTACACAAATGTATAAGGAATTCAATTTAAAATCTAGATTCATATTATCACCTCTAATTCACTTAAATTAAAAAAGAATTAACGATATATCCACTTCATATAGCGTTAATTCTAAATATTTAACTAAAAAAAACAGATTATAATAGATCTCCTGCTTTATTAGCACTTCCAAATACATCTATTTTAGTTTTTACGACTTCAATAATTTCTTTAGCTCCTGGGCCTAGTACTTTTCGCGGATCATAAACATGACTATCATTTGCTAATACTTCACGGACTTTTTTTGTAAATACTATTTGGTTTTCAGTATTCACATTAATTTTACATGTTCCACAAGCTATTGCTCTTTTTATTTGTTCATCTGGAATACCTGTACCTCCATGTAATACTAAAGGTATATTTGTCGCATTTTTAATTTCTTCCATTTCTGTAAAACCTAATTTGGGCTCACCTACATATGGTCCATGTACAGACCCTAATGCTGGGGCCAAACAATCGACACCTGCTTCATTTACTAAACGTACACATTCGTTTTTATCAGCATAGTTAATTCCACCAACAACTCCGTCTTCATTTCCACCAACTGTTCCAATTTCAGCTTCAATAGATAATCCCCTTGAACGTGCATATTCAACTACTTTTTTAGTTTCTGCGATATTTTCATCTATAGGATGATGAGACCCATCATACATGATAGAAGTAAATCCTGCATCTGTTGCTTTTTTAACATTTTCAAATGTTGAACCATGATCTAGGTGAATAGAAACAGGAACTGTAATTGCTAAATCTTTCATTAGTCCTTTAACCATATAAACTACAGTATTATAACCACCCATATATTTAGCCGCACCTTCTGATACTCCTAAAATTACTGGTGATTTTTTTTCTTCTGCAGCAGTTAAAATTGATTTAGTCCATTCTAAATTGTTTATATTAAATTGACCAACTGCATACTTTCCTTCTTTTGCTTTTTGTAACATAATTGTCATGTTAACTAATGGCATATGTTGACCTCCTTATTTTAATCATTATTATCATAACACTTTTTAACTAAATTTAACAATATTTCGCGCAAATTAATCAATTTAATTAACTATTTTGATAAATAATTGCGGCATTAATAAACTCTCTAAATAATGGTTGCGCTCTATTAGGACGCGAGGTAAACTCAGGATGAAATTGGCAACCTACAAACCAGGGATGATTTTTGATTTCTATTATTTCTACTAAATTTGTTTGCGGATTAATCCCTGAAAACACTAACCCATGATTAGTTAATATTTCCTTATATTGATTATTAAACTCATAACGATGACGATGTCGTTCTTGAATTAATGTTGTTTTATAAGCTTTGTATGCCTTCGTCCCTTTTTCAACCAAGCAATTGTACTCACCTAAGCGAAGTGTACCACCTAAATTGATTCCTTGATATTGATCAGGTAAATAATCAATAATTGGATATGGTGTTGTTTTATCCATTTCAGTTGAATTTGCATTTTCAAGATGTGCAACATTTCTCGCATATTCTATAGTAGCTAATTGCATCCCTAAACATAAACCAAAATACGGAATTTTATTTTCGCGTGCATATTTTATCGCTTTTAATTTACCCTCTATAGCACGCGCACCAAATCCACCTGGTACCAATATCCCATTAACATCACTTAAATAATTTGAAATGTTGTCATCAGTTATTTCTTCTGCATCAATCCACTTAATAAATACATTTACATGATGGTAGATTCCCGCATGCTTTAATGCTTCACTTACAGATAAGTAAGCATCATGAAGCTGAACATATTTTCCAACTAAGGCGATTTTTATTTCTTTGTCGATATTTTTAATTGTCTGAACTAAATTTTTCCATTCTATTAAATTAATTGGTTTTGTATTCAATTCTAAATGTTTACATACGATATCATCTAAACCTTGTTCATGTAAATTTAATACGACTTCATATAAGATATCAACATCTCTAGCTTCAATGACCGCATCTTTTTCAACATCACAGAATAAAGCGATTTTATCTTTGACATCATCTTCAATAGGAACTTCAGTTCGCAATACAATAACATCGGGTTGTATCCCTAATGACCGTAATTCTTTGACACTATGCTGTGTAGGTTTCGTTTTTATCTCACCTGCAGCCTTTAAATAAGGGACTAGGGTGTTATGAATAAAACAAGTATTATGGACACCAACATCTCGTCTAACTTGTCTAACGGCTTCTAAAAATGGTAATGATTCAATATCTCCAACTGTTCCTCCAATTTCAGTAATGATAATATCTGCTTGGCTCTCTTTCGCAAGCACAAATAATCTATCTTTAATTTCATTTGTGATATGAGGAATGACTTGGACAGTTCGTCCTAAATATTCGCCTTGCCTCTCTTTATTTATAACTGATTGATATATCTTCCCAGTAGTTACATTGGCATTTTTTGTTAAACTCTCATCAATAAAACGTTCATAATGTCCCAAATCTAAATCAGTTTCTCCGCCATCTTTTGTAACAAACACTTCACCATGTTGATAAGGACTCATTGTTCCGGGATCCACATTAATATACGGGTCAAACTTTTGCATAAAAACTTTAAGTCCTCGGTCTTTTAATAAACGCCCCAATGAAGCAGCTGATATCCCTTTTCCTAATGAAGATACAACTCCACCTGTGACAAATATATACTTGGTCATAGAACACCTCCAAAAAATTTTATATATTATAATATTTGTTCAAAATTAAAAAAAATGCCTTCCTTTTCAGGAAAGCATGATATTTACGAGTGCCCTCGTTTATATTATCAAATTTGATGACATTATACAAGATTTATTTTATAAATCCTCTTCACCATCACCGTATTCTTCTTCATACTCATCGTCAACTTCTTCTTCATCTACATCTTCTTCATCTACATCTACATCTTCTTCTACATCATCTGTTGAATCATCGTCTTCTTCATCATAGACAAATTGATTTTCGTAAACTTCGAATTTTTGTCTACTTTTTAAATCCCATTTATCTCCACTCACATTAACAAATTTTCCGCTTAAGGTTAAATCAGCATAAAATCGAGCTGCTCTTTTTTTAATTCTTGTTCAGTTAATCCCATTAATTCGCTTACTTCTTGAGCAATTTTCTTAAAAGATTGAGGCGTTTTTTTTCTTAACATTAAATTTTCTGCTACTTCAAGCATTGACATGTTAGCAAAATTTTGAGTCATAATAAGTCCTCCTAATTATTATTTACATTTTTTCTGGTGCACTGACACCTATTAAATTTAAAGCATTACCTAGTGTAATTTTAGTGGCTTTTATTAGTGCTAATAATTGCTGTGTTTTTTCTAAGTCATCATCATTAATAACCTTTTCTGCATTATAAAAACTATGAAAAGCGGATGCTAAATCATGGATATAATTCGTTATGATGTGCGGTGTTCTTTTTATTGCCGCCTCTTCTATAATCTTTGGAAATTCAGCTAATTCTTTTAATATATCAAAAGTTTTTTCAGAATTTATTTCTGGATATTCTTTAAGTAAAACTAAACTAATATTTTTTTCTTCTGCCTGTCGCAAAATACTACATATTCTAGCATGAGCATATTGAGCATAATACACTGGATTTTCATTTGTTTGCTTTGTTGCTAAATCGATGTCAAAATCCATTTGTGAGTCACAACTTCTCATTGCGAAGAAATAACGAACAGCATCTACTCCTACTTCTTCACTTAAATCATGTATCGTAAGAGCCTTGCCTGAGCGTTTTGACATTTTGTATTCTTCTCCATTTTTAAGTAATCTAACCATTTGAATGATGAGTACTTCTAGCTTTTCAGAATCACCTGTTAAACATTCTATGCTCGCTTGCAATCTAGGAATATAACCATGATGATCTGCACCTAAAATATTAATTAATTTATCATATCCTCTTTCTAACTTATCAATATGATATGCAATATCTGGTGTCAAATATGTCAAAGTATTATCACTTTTTCTTAATACACGGTCCTTGTCATCTCCAAAAGCAGTTGATTTAAACCAAGTTGCTCCGTCTTGTTCATAAATATACCCTTTTTCATTCAATTTATCAATAGCACTACTTACTTTATTTTGATCATATAAGTCTTGCTCACTTGACCAGACATCAAATTTAACATTAAAATCTAATAAATCTTTATTAATTTTTTCTAATTCATATTTTTTAGCATAATCACGGATTAAATCATATCTTTCAGAAGTATTTTTTGTAAGGTGAATGCCGTATTTATCAAATAATTCTTGAGCAATATCCATTATGTCCTGACCATAGTATCCATTTTCAGGCATCTCTGAATTTTTTCCTAACAATTGCTCATAACGACATATAGTAGACAATGCCAGATTATGAATTTGATTTCCAGCATCATTAATATAATATTCTCTTGTGACTAAGTAACCTGCTTTTTCTAATACTCTACACAAAGAATCACCAATCGCAGCTCCACGAGCGTGTCCTAAATGTAAATCACCTGTAGGGTTTGCAGATACAAACTCAACATCAACTTTTCTTTGATTACCATAATTGGTTTCTCCATAATGAGAATCTAAAGTTATGATATCTGAGATAACATGTGTCAGATATTGATTATTCATATAAAAATTTATAAAACCAGGTCCTGCTATTTCAATTCTTGCTACATTATATTCCAACATGTTAAAATTATCTACAATTTGTTGCGCAATTATTTTCGGAGCCTTTTTAAGAACCTTAGTTAATTGCATTGCACAATTGGTTGAATAATCACCATTTACCTTTTCTTTTGGTTCCTCTAATAAAATATTAAAAGGTTCATGATACCCCAAATTCACAATAATTTGTTTTAAGTGTTCTTTTATATCTTCTTGTAAACTTAAAACTTTATTCACTATCTCCCACTCCTTTAATTTTAACTTCCATTTGATAACTTCCTATGATATCTTTATCAAATACAATATCATAATTTAATAAGATAAACTCATCGGAAAAACGGTACTTATTTGTGAAGGTTGTTATTTCTGATGACATATATTCATTATTATAAAAGCCATTTGTTAATTTATTTTCAATATATGGTTGTTTCATATTGACAAATCCATTTCTAATTATTATTATTTCATTATTGTCACAAATAAACATTAACTGATTATATTTATCACCATCTAGTGCCGGTTCTTTAAATCTAATAAAGGTTTTTTTATTTTTATGATATCTTTTTCCTAACTCATGAAATTGAATTTCATGGTTTTGGCCATCATTATTTATATTCATCTTAAAATTAACATTTATTGTTTCGTGCATCGTAACCACCATTCTATGATTGTTAACAATATATAAATTATATATATTATTTTAAAAAAAGCAATAATTTAGTAAGAATTATTCATAAAATATATCATTTTTATAACATAGACTCATTCAGTATTTAGTAAAGGCGGAGAAAAATGTATAAAAAACGGATTCATTTACAATTATTTCGTAATATAACTATTATCATCTCTATTATCTTTTTTATTCAATTTATAGTACAAGTTTTTACATTTGACCACATTTATGTAAACTTTCAATTACAAAAATATAAAAGTTCTTATCAATCATTCACAAACGCTTTAGAAACTGCAGATAATGATACGGATTTAATGAACTTAATCAATAACTTCTCCTTAAAGACTAATACTAACACCGCGATATTAAACAACGATTCAATTATAGATAAAACGAAGCTGATGAATCTTGAAATAACCACAACAGAAGGTATAATTGAAATTTACACGATACCTATTGATATTAATAATGCCTTAAATCAACCCATCACAATCCAAGGTTATCAAGATACTAATTCTAATGATTTAATCGCATTCTATATAAATATCGACAATCAAATAGTTTTAGGACAATCGATTGATTCCACCGAAAATCAATTTAATTTAATTATAAATCACTATGATTTTAGTCATATAACTCAAATACACGGGACATTAACCAGCATCCACCCTGTTAATAGCAATATTAACTTGACAAATAATAACATATTAAAAGAACTTTTACAACTGCCTTATGTTAATAAAATGAAAATTAGAAATTATGATAATACCAGTCAATATTATATCTCACAAAATAATATTGTTTTTATTCATCAAACTGTCCATAATAATATGCAAGTTATAAGCATAATACCCCTCGCAAGCTATTATTCAGCGTATCACTTTATCATCCTATTAAACACAATCATATCCTTTATACTACTTATTATAACGCTAATACTAACTTATATGAATACAAAATCAGTTACTAAACCTTTAAGACAATTGAACTCACATACTATTAATTACGCTTATTTAAACCAAAAAATTAAACTGCCTTTATCAACTAATAATGAAATTCAATCAATTGCTGATAGTTTTTATAACTTATCCTCAACAATTGAAGAATATAATCGAAAAATTGATCAATTAAACAAAAAAACTTACGAATTTTTAAAAAATGAATCAAACAATGAATTAGTCCGTCAAAATTTATATGAAAACCTAGGAAAACAACTAAAAGAGCCTTTTGAAAATATTCACATTGTATCTCAATTATTATTAGAAAACCCTAATGAAAGAATTAATATTAAAAATATTAAATATCTTTATAATGAAACTATTCAATGTGCAAAAATAATTAATGATTTAATTCAAATTAATCAAATTAAAGAAAATACACTTAAGAAAAATTATGAGCCAATAGATTTAAGATTATTAATTGAAAATGTATTACGAGAGATTGATCACAATATTGCAAGATATAATATAGTCTTACAGTTAAATATACAAATTAACTTTGTGTTAGGAGATAAAAATAAATTAGCACTCGCGATAAAATATCTGTTCATGACCGCATTTATGTATGCAAGAGAAAATAATTATATGCACATCACTTTAAAGGAGCAAAATAATAAAATTAATTTTATTATTGAAAATGCATCAGCTAGTTTACCAAAGGATATGATTGATTTAATCTTTCAACCACGTTTTATAATGGACGATATTGTTAACAAGGATTTAGATGTTTCTATTCTAAGTATGTATATTGTTAAACTCATATTAGAGCAACATAATGCTGATTTTGGAGTTAATAATACTAAACAAGGGATTACCTATTATTTTAATATGAATAAATACGATATCAATCAATTATTATAAGAACTAAAAGATAAGGACATTTTGCTTTTTGCATTATGTCCTTTTTATTACCAATAAAAGTAACAAAAATACCCTATAGACTTCACTTCAATGTCTTTAGGGTATCAAATGCTTACTTATTACATTGCCTTATATAAACTAGCATAATAACCATCATTTAATATTAATTGTTGATGAGTACCTCTTTCAGATATTCCTTTTTCATCTAAAACCAAGATTTCATGAACATTCTTTAATGTTGTTAAACGATGTGCGATAATTATTGTCGTTCTTCCTCGTGCTAATTCATCTAAAGCTTCTTGTATGTGTCTTTCAGTAATATTATCAAGTGCTGATGTTGCTTCGTCTAAAATAAGAATCGGTGGATTTTTTAAAAACACCCGAGCAATTGCAATTCTTTGTTTTTGCCCTCCAGATAATTTTACTCCTCGTTCACCTGTTAACGTTTCATATCCATTCTCTAACGTCATAATAAAATCATGTATTCTAGCTCTTTTAGCTGCTTCTATGATTTCATCCATAGAGGCATTAATATTACCATACATAATGTTATCGCGAATAGTTCCAAAAAAGATAAATACATCTTGTTGAACATGACCGATAGACCCTCTTAGTGATTTCAAATCAAAATTCTTGATATTAATGCCATCAATTAGAATTTCTCCATCTGTTACATCATAAAATCGAGGAATTAATTGTGAAATCGTTGATTTTCCCACACCAGTCTCACCAACTAATCCCACACTTTGACCTTTTTTAATTGTTAGATTAAAGTCTTTTAAAACATATTTATCATTATCAGAATATCTAAAATTGACCTTATTAAATTCTATCGTTCCTTTTGGATTAGTTAAATAAATTGGATTTTTGGGATTTTGTATTTCTGGAGTTATTTGCATTATTTGATAAAATCTTTCGATGCCTGCAATACCTGTTTGAATTTGTTGGATTGAGTTGATTAATCTTCTAACAGGAATAATTGTATTATTGATATATAATATCGCGGCAACAAAAACGCCACCATCAATCTTTCCTGTATAAACTAAATAACCACCTAATACTAAAATTGTTAAATTGAATATATTGATGATAAAATCGTTTCCTGTTGAAAAGATAGTCATTGCCCGATAAGCTCCACCCCAACTATCACGATATTTTTGATTATTGACACTAAATTTATCATATTCATATTCTTCATTTGTAAAAGATTGCGATAGTCTGATACCACCAATAGAACTTTCGATTTGCGAGTTGATATCAGCATGTTCAACACGTACTTTTCTAAATCCATTTAACATTGCTTTTCTTCGAAATATTGAAAAAACTAATAATATGATTACAAAAGCGGATGCAACAGCACCTAATCTCCAATCATAAATAAATAATATGGATAAAGAACCACCTAACATTAATATTGATATAAAAACATCTTCAGGTACATGATGAGCCATTTCAGAAATATCTCTTAAATCTGCTACCAATCGGTTCATGATCATTCCTGTTTTATTTTCATCAAAGTAAGAGAAATTTAGTCTTTCAATTTTTTGAAATAGATCTCCCCGCATATCAAATTCAATACGGGTTCCCATAATATGTCCCCAATAATTCACAATAACTTGTAATAATATATTGAATATATATAATAAAAATAATCCAATAGCAACAATTATAATCATATGAAGATTTTTATTTGGTATATAGTCATCAATAAATATTTTCGTAACCGCGGGAAACAATAATCCCAAAGCCGCAATAATGAGTGCAGCAATCATATCTAATGTAAATAAAAATATATGGTTTTTATAATAACTTATAAATTTTTTAATCATTCTATTCCTCTCTATACAACAAAAAAGGTAAGTTACTTACTTACCTCTGAAGTAGTAATTACTTTTTTCAATTTTCTTTCAAATTCAGTTCGTGGCATTAAAATACTTCTTCCACAGTTTAAGCATTTAATTCGGATATCAGCACCCATTCGGATGATTTGCCACTTGTTACTTCCGCACGGATGCTCTTTTTTCATTACCACAATATCATTAAGTTGAAATGTTTTTTGTTCCACAATAACACCCCTTTAATCAACTATATTGGTAACTTCCGCAAAATTCATAATCTTTAAAATTCGATTTAAATCTTCTGTATTGGTAAAATCAATGACAACCTTTCCCCCTATTTCTTTTGAGACAATTTTAATAGAAGTTCCTAATTTATTCATTAATTGATCTTCGAGATAAACGAGATTTACATCTCTTTCTACTATTTTAGGATTTTTTATGGGTTTATTGCTTTTTGTATTTTCATCTTTTAATAATTGTTCTAATGCACGTACCGATATATGTTCTTCATTTATTTTCTTTGCTAGTTGATTAATGATATCTGAATCATCAATACCCGCTAATATTTTAGCGTGTCCAAAATCAATCAATCCTTCTAGCAGCATTGTTTGTACTCCATCTGGTAAATTTAAAACTCTTAATGCATTCGTAACATGAACTCTACTTTTTCCTATACGGTCAGCAACTTCTTGTTGCGTCAAATTATACTCATCTATAAACATTTTATAGGCATGGGCTTCTTCAATAATAGTTAAATTTTCTCGTTGAAGATTTTCTAATAGAGCAATTTCAGCCATAACTTTGCGATCTATATCTCTAATGATAGCTGGAATGGTTTCTTTTCCAATCTTTTCACATGCTCTATATCTTCTTTCACCAGCAACTATATAATATCCAATTCCATCTTTTATTTTTGTAATAATAATTGGTTGGAAAACTCCATGTTCTCTGATTGATTGTGCTAATTCCTCGATTTTTTCATCATCAAAAATTTTACGAGGTTGGAATGGATTTTTCTTTAAGCTTTTTAATTCTATTTCAACTATTTGCTCGTTTTCTTGCAATTCTTCCGAGAAATTTAAATTATCATTAAACAAAGCGCCTAGTCCCCTTCCTAAGCGATTATTACTCATTGTTTTTTCTCACTTCCTCAGCTAATTCGATATAAACTTTAGCTCCTTTTGATGTTGGTGCATAATCAATAATAGGTAATCCATGTGATGGAGATTCTGCTAAATGTACATTACGTGGAATAATTGTTGAATAAACCTTTTCACGGAAAAAAGTTTTTACTTCTTTTGTAACTTCAATTCCTAAATTTGTTCTAGCATCAAACATAGTTAATAAAACTCCTTCTAATGCTAAATTACTATTTAAATACTTTTGTGTAATTCGGATGGTATTTAATAACTGTGTCAAACCTTCTAGTGCATAATACTCACACTGAACAGTAATGATAACAGAATCTGATGCGGTTAGAGCATTTATTGTTAATAACCCTAATGATGGTGGGCAATCAATAATAATATAATCATAAAGTTCTTTATATTTTCTAATCGCCTCTGCTAAACGATACTCGCGATGTTGTATACCAACTAATTGAACCTCAGCTCCAGCTAAATCCATTGTAGAAGGAATAATATCTAAATTACTCGTTCTAGTTTTAATAATAATATCATCAGCATCAGTTTGCTCAATTAATACATCATAGACACTTTTTTTTAATTCTCCACGATTTACCCCAATCCCCGTTGTTGCATTACCTTGAGGATCTATATCAATAATTAACACTTTATCACCAAAACGATTTAAACTTGCTGCCAAGTTAATACTAGTAGTAGTTTTCCCCACGCCACCCTTTTGATTAGCAATTGCAATTATTTTACCCATTTTTATTGCTCCTTTTTATCAAGTTATATTCATATTTTATCATAGAAAAAATGAAAAAGATAGTTAAAATAAAAAAGTTATCCACTTTTTGTGGAAAACTTTTTTTTAGATACTTATTTTGTTTTTGGAATCTTAATTTGATAAATTATATATTGTTCATCTTCTTCTTGATTCATTTCCACTTGAATTCCTGATTGTTCTTTGACCATAAAAATAGCATGATTGATCGTATTAATTGCGATTCTTGCATCTTTAGATATTTTACTAATCACTCTACCTTTTGGTTTTTTTTCACCATTTAATAATTTATCGATCAACTCTTCAGTTTTTTTAACAGTTAATTCTTTTTCAATAATTTTTGTTAGAACCTGCAATTGCTGACTCTTATCCTTTATAGTCAATAACGCTCTTGCATGTCGTTCGGTTATAATTTTAAGTAATATTGTTTCTTGTATTTCATCAGGTAGATTTAATAACCTTATTTTATTCGCAATTGTTGATTGTGCTTTCCCTAATTTATTCGCTAACTCTTCTTGCTTCATATGGTTAATTTCCATTAATTTTTTGTAAGCTTTGGCTTCTTCTATAGCAGTCAAATCTTCTCTTTGAATATTTTCTATTATAGCTACAGATGCTGCTTCTTCTTCACTAAAATCTTTAACAATTGCGGGAATAGTTTCTTGATTTAGTATGATACATGCTCTAAATCTTCTTTCACCAGCAACTATCTCATATCCATTGTTTTTTTGTCTTACAATAATAGGCTGTAGTATACCATGTGCTTTGATTGATTCTGATAATTCGTGGATTTTAGCTTCATCAAATATAGTTCTAGGCTGGTTCTGGTTGGCGATAATTTGTGACAATTTAATGTGAACAATTTTATCCTTGTTTCCTAAAAACATATTCATTCTTTCATCTCCCTAAACTAACTATATTTATTATAGCGATATCTTTTTGTCGAAAAATATAATATTATGTATTATGCTTCACTGTTTTCACTATCGCTTAATTTTTCTTCTTCTAAGTTTTCGATATTTTTTTCATATATATTATTAAATATTTGTTCCTTAGCAATAAAAAATTCTAAGATTTCTTTTCTAAATAGTTCTTTTGCTTCATTAGTTTTAAAATATTCAACTATTTGATAATGACTCAAATTATGAATGTATGGTTTATCATTTCGTAAATGTTCATATAAGAAGATAAAACCTAATATTTGAGTTTCAAGTGACATCTCAGGGTTCATAAATAACAATTCAAAATTTTTAATATCATTAATTTGATTATTTTTTTGATTTTTATATGTTATTGATAAAACTAAACTGATTAATTTTGTTAATTTAAATGTTGACATCTCTTCGAAATGGCTGATTTCTTTTTTTAATTGATAGCTCCCTAGCTTTTTACCTAATGTTTTTTTTGAATCGTGATACGTTTGTAAATTAAAATAACGTTCAACCTTTTCAACTAAGTCTTCCTTGATATAAAACGATTCATTAAATATAGCAACATAATTATTTATTCTTTCTTTCGTTTCATCATTTACATATTGATCAGTATAGGTTAATAATTCATTATTCTTAGCCATTAAATCAAATATGGTCCGATGATATTTAAGTTCAACTTCTTTTTGTGTGTCTAGCTGCTCATATAAGTCATCAATTTCTTTTTCATTATAAAATGTTCTAGCAGCTTGTACGATTAATATAAGTACTAATATACCCTCATATAAATATGGTGTTAAGTGATTGATTAAGTAATTATTATTACTATAGTTTACAATAGCTTCATCATATTTAAAATTAATAATCGTCCCAATGAAAAAGATAATCACATATCCTAACCCCACAGCTTTTTTATCTTTAAAAACGCTAATAATTGCGATTGCTAAATAAATTAACATGTATGTTGCAGGGTTTTGTACATTAAGAAAAATATCAACCATGACAACAATTGTTCCTATTATCGATATATACATCGCCAGATAGAGTTGTTCATTACTATCCCGATTAATTAATATTGCATAGGATATGATTAAGTTAAGTAAAAATATTGGTAAAACGACATTTAAAAAATCAACAAAATGCATCTTGTTAGATAGCAAAATTAATGTTGTTATGAAATTTGTTATAAACATGATTAAATTCACTAAAATGATTCGTTTTTTTAAAGATGCCATTTGTTTTTCATAAACTAATTCTTTATCTTCGTATAGATATGCCACGATATCACCACCTTATGTTTATTATAATGGTTTGTTCTTAATTTGACTATAGTTTCTCGGATATTTATTTGGAGTTTTTTGTTTTTTAGTAATAATGGCTATATTTCTCGTCCCACCATTTAAGGGAAGAACTAACTCAATATTTTCAGTTAATTCACATCCTAATATTTGGATAGCGTTCTTAGATTCCCGTAATTCCTCAGCACCACTTAATGCCTTCATTGCGATAAAGTGTCCTCCTAATTTTACAAGGGGTATACATAATTCAGAAAGTATATTTAATCTAGCTACTGCCCTTGCAGTCACGATATCAAAAGTTTCCCTGTGATCTATTGAAAAATCTTCCGCCCGACTATTTATTGCTTCTATATGATTTAAGTTAAGTTTTTCTATCATGTATTTTAAGAATTCTATCCGTTTTCCTAATGAGTCGACAATCGTTATGTTTATATCGGGTCTCATAATTTTTAGAGGAATACTTGGGAATCCTGCACCAGCCCCTACATCACATATCGTACTATTTTCTTTTATTGGTGTCGCAAAGAGTATTGTGAGCGAATCATAAAAATGTTTTAAGTAAATTTCTTCTTTATCTGTAATGGATGTTAAATTAACCTTTTTATTATATTCGACTAATTCCTCGTAATATATTTTAAATAGTTCAAGTTGTTTTTCTGTAATCGCCAACTTGTTTAACGCTAAAAATTCAACGAACTGTGTTTCATTCATTCATAATCTCCTTAGTCTTACGATTATAAGTATCTAAATAAACCATTAATATTGATATATCACTTGGATTCACACCAGAAATTCTTTGTGCTTGTCCAATTGTCAATGGACGTATTTGATTTAATTTTTGCCTAGCTTCTATTGCTAAATTATGTATATTGTCATAATTGATTTCAAGTGGAATACTTCGTTCTTCTAATTTATTCATTTTTTCAACTAGAGAGGTCGTTTTACGTATATAGCCTTCATATTTTATTTGAATTTCAATTTGTTGGCTTTCTTCTTTAGTTATCCTTTTTTCTTCATTTATTAATTTCAAAATATGTTGATAATTGATTTCTGGACGTTTTAATAAGTCCAATGGATTGATACCATCCTTTAATGGTGCAGAATTAATAGAAATTAAGAATTCATTTACTAGTTTTGTTGGATTAATCCTTAATTCTTTTAAACGTGCTTTTTCATTTTCGATATTCTTTAATTTTTGTTGAAATTTTAAATATTTTTCATCATTAATTAATCCGATTTGGTGCCCATAATCGCGTAAGCGAATATCTGCATTATCATGTCTTAATAATAAACGATACTCTGCCCGTGATGTTAATAAGCGATATGGTTCATATGTACCTTTAGTAACTAAGTCATCTATCATGACTCCAATATATGCTTCATTACGTTTTAATATTAATGATGGTTTACCTTGAATTTTAAGAGTCGCATTTATACCCGCCATTATACCTTGACCTGCAGCCTCTTCATAACCACTTGTTCCATTAACTTGACCAGCAAAATATAAACCCTTCACTAATTTAGATTCAAGTGTTGGCCATAATTGAGTTGGTTCAATAGCATCATATTCAATAGCGTATGCATAACGAACAATTTTACAATTTTCCAAACCTGGTATGGTATGAATCATTTTTTCTTGAACATCTTTAGGTAGACTAGTTGAAAATCCTTGAACGTAAATTTCTGGGATATGTACACTTTCAGGTTCAAGAAATATTTGATGTCGAGACTTGTCATTAAAACGGACAATTTTATCTTCAATAGATGGACAATAACGAGGTCCTCTACTTTCTATTTTTTCAATCGCTCCATACATCGATGATTTGCTTAAATTATTTAATATTATTTCGTGAGTATTTAAATTGGTATAGGTTAAATAACATGGTACTTGATTTTCTAGTGGTTTGAATTCTGTTGTATCAAAGCTAAAAGCATGAAATTCCATATCACCAGGTTGTTCTTCTGTTTTTTCATAATCAATGCTATCAATAGCAACCCGTGGTGGAGTACCAGTTTTTAGACGCATAGTTTTAAAACCGAGTCTTCTTAAATTATCTGATAGCCCTAATGATGGTTTTTCATTATCGGGTCCACTTGACCAAATCTCGCTACTAAGCATAATTTTAGCTTGCATATAAGTACCTGAGGTAATAATAACCGCTTTAGCATAATATTTTTCTTTATTTTCTAAAATAATCCCTTTTACCTCATTATTTTCTACTATCAAATCATCAACCATATCTTCTAATATAGTTAAATTTTTCTCATGAGACATAGTTTCTTGCATATTTTTGGGATAATCCACCTTATCAGCTTGCGCTCTCAATGCTTGAACACCAGGACCTTTCCCTGTGTTTAATAAACGCATTTGAATATGAGATTTATCAGTATTTCTTCCCATTTCACCACCTAAAGCATCAATTTCTCTAACAACAATTCCTTTAGCTGGCCCTCCTATAGATGGATTACATGGCATATGTGCGATTCTTTCAATCTTAGAGGTGATTAGTAGGGTCTTTAATCCCATTCTTGCTGGAGAAAGTGATGCTTCACACCCTGCATGTCCTCCTCCGATTACTATGATGTCATACATATTTGTCATGCATCTCCTTTTTTTTATATAAATATCTAATATTATTATCTTACCATATTTGTTAATAAAATATAAGTTGATGATGATTATTCACCAACAACTTATATTTTTTTATTATTTATGTTTTTTTAGATTTATCTATTTTACCAAGCATAAGCATTGATATTGTGCAAATTAATGCTAATAGGCTGATAATTCGCCAAATAATTTCATATCCTAACGGTTCAACTAAAACTCCCGTTACAGGACCTAAAAGCCACCCTAATCCCATTATTAAACCTAATGTGGCGCTCATTCTTCCTCGATGATTAGATGGTGTATGATTGAAAATATATGGACTAACACTTATAGCTAATAAAATTTCACCAATAGTAATAATACACACACCGATAAAAAAGAAAATATAATCTTTGTTTATATAAGGAAATAGTTGATGATAAACACCAAGAAGGCCAAAACCTATCATATATGTTATACCACCCGCTATAATTATTTTATAATGTCTTGTTTTAACTAAATAAGAACTTAAAATAGCGGTAAATAAAATAACTGTAATAGCGTTTAAAGTCCCTATTAAACCATAAAATTTAGCACCATTATCACCATAAATATATCGCAAATTACTTTGGATTAAGAAACCCCATTGAGAATAAACAAAATTTAATCCCATAATAATAACCGCAAAAATTATTAATTTAGGTCTTTTAATTAAAACGTGAATTATTGAGCCTGGTTCTTCTTTTTCTAATTCATTATTAGAGTCTTTATTTTTTTCATAAATATTTTTAATATAAACCATAATCAATGTCAATGATATAAGTGTTGTAGTAGCATCACCAATGAAAATCAACCACAAATAATTTTTAAATAAAAATCCGGAAATAGCACCACCAAATGCAAATCCTAAATTCCATCCCATATAAGATAGGGCATATACTTGTTTACGATTTTTCGGAGTACTAAGATCACCAAGTAGGGCATCATGAGCCGGACCAGCAATTGAAGAAAATAAACTTGCTAAAAAAAGAAAGATTACTAACGATCTATTAACTGGTATAATTGCACAAATATAAAAGAAAGTTAAGCCTAATATATCGAAAATAACAATTGTGCGCTTCTTTCCTATTGAATCTGCCAATTTACCACCAATAAGAGGTGGAAAAGCTAAGATAACACCAGCACCAATTAAAATTAAACCAGCTGACTTATCAGAAAAACCTAATTTACCTTCCAATATAAATGTCATAACTGGCCAAACTAAAGCTCCCATTGAGTTTATTATTCTAGATATAAATATAATATATACTTCTTTTGGTAATGACAAATATGGATTTATTAAACCCAAAAACCTATTATTCCTATTTTTTTCTTTATTCATTTTCCGCCTCAATTTTTAACCTTTTCAATCATACCATTTAATATTTACCTAATCAATAAAAAAGAGGCGAATAAATTCTTTAAAATTCACAATTTTTTGGCGTTCTTGGGAACGGAATAACATCACGAATATTTTCTATTCCAGTTAAATACATCAACATTCGCTCAAATCCTAAACCATAACCAGCATGTTTAACCCCACCATATTTACGTAAGTCTAAATACCATTGTAATTCTTCTTTAGGTATACCCATTTCATCCATACGTTTTTCTAATAATTCACCACGTTCCTCACGTTGTGAACCACCAATTAGTTCTCCTACACCAGGGACTAATAAATCGGTAGCGGCAACAGTTTTTTGATCATCATTTAAACGCATGTAAAATGCTTTGATTTCTTTAGGGTAGTTAATCACAAACACTGGTGCTTTAAAATGTTCATCAGTTAAATATCTTTCGTGTTCACTTGCTAAATCTATTCCCCATTCCACTTTATTTTCAAATTTTTTAGGTGCTTTTTTAAGAATTTCAATAGCCTCTGTGTAATCACATCGATAAAATTTACTCTTTAATAATGAGTTTAAACGATTTAAGATTCCTTTTTGTACAAATTGATCGAAAAATTTCATTTCCTCAGGTGCTTTAGCCAATACATATTGGATAATAAATTTTATCATATCTTCTGCTAAGTTCATATCGTCTTCTAAATCAGCAAATGCGATTTCAGGTTCAATCATCCAAAACTCAGCTGCATGTTTATAGGTATTTGAATTTTCTGCACGAAATGTAGGACCAAAAGTGTAAACATCTCTAAATGCTAATGCAAAAGCTTCTGCTTCTAGTTGACCCGTTACGGTCAAATTAGTCGATTTTCCAAAAAAATCTTGTTTATAATCTATTTGCTTATCTTCATCATACGGTAATTGTTTCAAATCTAAAGATGTTACCCGAAATGTCTCACCCGCACCCTCAGCATCTGAACCAGTTATTAATGGAGCGTGTATATAAACAAAATTTTTATCTTGGAAAAAAGTATGAATAGCGTGTGCTGTTAATGAACGTACTCTAAAAACGGCGCTAAATAGATTCGTGCGGGGTCTTAAATAAGCAACTTCTCTTAAAAATTCTTTCGTATGCCGTTTAGGTTGAATTGGATAATCTTCTGGACAATCTCCCTCTAAAATAACGCTTGTTGCTTTGATTTCAAATGGTTGTTGGGCTTCAGGTGTCGGATATACCTCACCGATAATTGTCACAGCTGCACCAACTCGAAATTTTTGAATATCCTTAAAATTATCTAATAACTCATCATATACAACTTGAATAGTTTCAAAAAAACTACCATCATTAATCATTAAAAATCCAAATTGTTTTTGGGCCCGGTTATTTCTCACCCACCCAGATAACTCAACAGATACGTTTGAATAATGTGTAAGATCTCGATATAATTGTCTAATCACGACTTGTTTCATTTTCTTCCTCCTCGTCTAATTGAGATAACTGATCTAACTCAACTTCTAAATCTGCTTTTGATATTGAATCAAAATATCTTTCGATTTTATCAGATGTTGTATGTAACTCTTTAACGTTTTTTGAAACCTGATCAATATTTTTAGATAATTTATCCCATCTGTCTTTATATCTTTTAAACTCAATTCCAAGTTTATTCAATTCTTCATGTATGATAGCTGAGTACTTATCTCTTTCAATATTTTGCAAGATAACTTGAACAGTTGTCAGTAAAAACATTAAAGTAGTTGGTGATGCAATCCAAACATGAGCTTTTTGTGAATAATTAATGATATCCGGATGATAAGCATTTATTTCAGCAAATACCGCTTCTGCGGGAATAAACATGATAGCAGAATCAGCTGTCTCATTGTAGAGTATATATTTATTTTTAATATCATCAATATGTTTTTTCACATCTAGCTTAAATTGTTTTTCTGATTCGTATTTTTCCTCTTTGCTCGAATTTTTATCGATAATCCGCTTGTAATTTTCTAATGGAAATTTAGAATCGATACAAATATTACCTAATGGCTTAGGTGTGTAAAGGATCGCATCGACTATTTTATCATTACTTAATTTTTTCTGTAATTGATAAATTTTATCATTGTGGTCACCAAATGTAGCAACTAATATCTGTTTTAGTTGCATTTCACCATAGGTTCCTCTTGTTTTTTTGTCGGTTAATACTTCTTGTAATGAAATAATATTTGTCGATAAACTCTCTATTTTTCTTTGGGCTTCATCAATTTTACTAATTCTTTCCAAGATATTATTAAAAGTTTGCGTTGTTTTTTCGAATCCTTCATTTAATCTAGATTCTACTTTGTTATTCATTTTTTCTAAATCTTCTGAAAGATGTTGGTTCATTTTTTCAAATAATCCAGCCATTTCTTTTTCTAAATGATCTTTAAATCCATACAAATCAGAATTCATTTTTGTATGAAAAGATAAAATTTCTTTAATAGTCTGTTCATTATACTTATTTATATTTACAACTATGTTTTCTCTTAAATTTGAAAAATCATCTGATAGGGATTTTTGTATATTGAGAAATTGCGTCTGTTGATAAAATTTGAATTCATTTATTTCGCGAGTAAAACCATCATTATTTTTTTTGATTATTTTCATCACTATATAAATATTCAAAATACAAATAGTACCCAATAAAATATAAATAATAGTTGCATTTAATCCCAAAACCTCACCACCTTATATAAATCATAATTCAAGCTTTATCTGTTGTTATATCACCTTCTTACAAAAAAAAACAGTCATACGTGTAAGGGACGAATGACTGTTATCCGTGGTACCACCCTGATTGTCTTTATTAGACCTCTCTTGGTAATCCTTTTTAACGGTAGGACTTCCGTCTTATTCTACTCTTAATAATTTCGATAAGAAACTCCGAGGTGTTCTTCTCTTTTAAATCTGTAACCGGCTCACATCATCACGGTCTCGCTGTAACGACCATTAAAAGATACTATCCTCATCTTTGTTTTTACAATATATAAATATATATACTATATCATAACACAAATGTCAATATAAATTCCTAATTGTTATTTATTTTCTACTATAATGTTACCTTTATACATATTTCCTTCTGGGGAACGAGTATTATTATATACTGAAGCATTTGTATTTGCAGCAGCGTTAACCACATATTCATTAGATGTATCTAGGTTAAAAGTATTGTCATATATTTTTGCATCTAATCCCCATCCTGGCTGTTGTTGATGGATTTGAATCGCATCAACAATAATTGAATTGTTATTTTGATTTCCTATATTATCTCTTATAATAACTTGATTACCTTTTACATCGATAAAACTATCTGCATAGTTAACACCACTAATTCCAATTCCATTAAAAGTATTATTTTCAATTACGGTTCCTGTCGTTCCTTCTTTAATATCAATTTCTTCTGCCGCAACATTAGGCCCTAGTGTACAATTTTTAATAGTATTATTATCTGCTTCTTTCTTATACGTTTCCCATTTCTTATAATCAGATCCAACGTAAATTCCTTCACCAAATCCAGGTTTGTTTTGACCTGTATCATGAACAATACAATTATCAACAACAACATTTGAACTACCATCTCTTAAATGGATTCCTTCTTGTCCAATATTATAGACTTCGACATTAGATATTAATGTGTCATTGGAATTATCTAGCATTATTCCTTGATTACCATTTCTAATTTTTAAATCTTTTATAACCCAATAATCACCTGTAATATACAATACATACCCACTCGTATTATCTGTGCCTTCTAAAGTAGCTAGATTTTTGGTGTCTTGACTCTCGATTGTAATTGGTTTATCAACAGTGCCATCCACACCAGAATAAAAATAAGCCCCATTATTGCCACTTACTGTTTTATCACCAGTAAAAGTTACTCCCGATTTTAAAACTATTGTTTCACCGGGTTTTACATTTTGTAAAGCTTGAACTAACTCCGTAGAATTATCGACATATATTTTGGAATTATCAATTGGATTATTTGCATCATGTTTTCTAAAAATTAAAAATAATATTATAAGAATAATAACTACAAAAATACCTAATAAAGAATAAAATATCGTTTTTCCTTTCATCTTACATACCTCATTTTTTTGCTTTTACGAATTGGTTTCGCAATTTTAATAATAAAATTTCTTTTCTAATTTGTCAATAAATATTATAAAAACGTTTACAAAAAAATAATCACGTTAGCGTGATTATTTACCTAAACAAAATTTACTAAACAATTCATTAATCAGAGAATCTCCAACTTCTTCTCCTAATATTTCTCCTAAAAAAATCCAAGCGTTTTTAACATCTATTTCAATCATATCTATTGGGACCTCCGCTTCAATTGCTTGAAGGGCATCTAATAGAGATTGCTTAGCATTTCTCAATTTTGCAATATGTCGAACATTAGATATATATGTCATATCCTTATTTTTTATATCTCCCAAATCAAAAAGTTTTTTTATTTCTTTTTCAATTAAAGAAATACTTGAATCATTAAGCATCGAGGTCTCAATATAATCTCCAAATTGACTTCTATCTATTTGGGATTTTAAATCAATTTTATTAATGATGATAATCCGTCTCTTATTCTTTGTTAATTCTAATAATTTCTTATCATCATCTGTTAATTGTTCATTATTATTAAGTAAGAGTAACAATAATTCTGAATCCTCTATGGCTTTTTTTGTTTTTTCAACACCTATACTTTCCACAATATCTTTTGTTTCCCTTATGCCAGCTGTATCAATTAATTTTAGTGTAATTCCACCTATATTTATATATCCTTCAATTAAATCCCGTGTTGTACCAGGAATTTCTGTCACAATAGCTTTATCTTCTCTCATTAATTTATTTAGTAAACTCGATTTACCTACATTAGGTCTTCCGACAATTACCGTTTTAATTCCATCTCTTAGTATTTTACCTGTTTTAGCTTCCTCTAAAATATCAGTCAGTTGCATATTAATCTGTAAAATCGCAGGCTTTAAAATTTGGTTTGATACGATAATCGCATCATCATATTCAGGATAATCAATATTCACTTCAATATTAGCTATTATATTTAATATATTTTCGCGTAATTCTTTCACTAATTTTGATACTTTACCGTCTAGGGCATTCACAGCAATACTTAAAGATTCTTCAGTTTTAGCACGAATTAAATCCATTACAGATTCAGCTTGTGCTAAATCAATTCTTTTATTTAAAAATGCTCGTTTTGTAAATTCTCCTGGTTCTGCTAATCTTGCGCCTTCAGTTAAAAGTATTTCAAGTATTTTATTCGTGACAAAAATACCGCCGTGGCAATTAATTTCTACTGTATCTTCTGTTGTGTAGGTTTTTGGTGATCTCATAACAGATATTAATACTTCATCTACTATAGAATGATCTTCAGGATTAACTAAATGTCCATAGTGTATCGTATGAGTTTTAGCTTGAGATAAATTCTTTCCTTTAAAAACTTTATTTACAATCTCAATTGCTTGTTCACCACTTAATCGCACGATAGAGATTGCACTTTCTCCTAAAGCAGTTGAAATACTTACAATGGTATCTGGAAACATAATTTCACCTTCTTAATATATTAGTATCGCTTGCGATACTGAATTTTATTTAAAAAAAATAAAACTGCATCACTTAAGATGCAGCATTTTGAATTATCTTTTTTTAGGTCTTACAATCAAACAACGATTTGGTTCATCACCTATTGATTCAGTATATACATCTCGCCATTCTGATAATTTTGTATGTATAACTCTTCTTTCATAAGAGTTCATTGGATCTAATTTAATTTCCATTCTTGTACGTGCAACATCTTTTGCGACTTTTGTAGCTAATATTTCTAACTGCATTTTACGTTTTTGTTTATAACCACCTACATCTACTAAACAGACCAAACGTTCTTCTGTGTATCTACTGATAACATGTCGTGTAACAAACTGTAATGCATCAATAGTACTTCCTTCACGTCCAATTAACAATGGGTTATTATCGCTAGAAATATTGTATTTTACTTCATTGTCATTTGTAATCATTTCGATTTTTGCATCAATATCCATATTTTCAATAACTTTATTTAAGTATTTTAAACCTTCTTCAGCTGGATTTACATTTAATGAAACAGAAACAGTGACTAAAGACCCTATCCCTAAAAATCCTTTTTTCTCATTGGTAATCTCGAATTTTAAGTTTTCTTCAGGTTCCTTGAACATTGCCATCGCCTTACTTTTTACTTCTTCGATGTTTTTACCTTCGATTGTCGTTTTTCTCATTATTAGAACCCCGCTTTCTATAGAGTAAATTAATGTTATTTTACCTCTTTAAACTTTGCATTTACAACATTGTCTGTTTCTTTATCTTTTTTAAAAGGTCTTTTAACAACTATAATTTGTAATGTTGAATAGATATTACCAATTATCCAATATAATGATAATGAAGCAACTTGTGTAAATGAGAATACAAACATCATTCCTGGCATTAACCACATCATCATTTTCATTGTTGGATTATTTTTAGCTTCTGGAGATAAACCATACATAGATATGTATTGTAATAGAATAGCTGTCACTGCTACTAATATTGGTAGTATCCAATATGGGTCTTTAGCAGATAAGTTTAACCATAAAAATGATTGATTTAAACCTTTATATTTATCTGTAACTGGTAATTTAACAACCGCATTATACATAGCCAAGAACACTGGCATCTGTAAGAAGGGCATTAAGCATCCGGCTAACATATTAACATTATTATCTTTATAAAGTTTCATCATTTCAAATTGCATTTTGTTGCGTGAATCTGGGTCTGTTTTACCAGCGTATTTTTCTTGAATCTTTTTACTTTCAGGTTGTATCGCTTGCATTCTGACTTGAGTATCATTTGATTTTGTATAAACTGGAAATAAAATAGTTCTTATTATAATAGTAGTCAAAATAATACCAACCGCATAAAATCCACCCATATGATTTGAGATATAATACATGGTTACAGCTACGGGTTGAACAAAAATCCTATCCCAAAAATAAGTGTAATTTAGTGGATATACTCCATGAGTTTTTGAATTTATAACTTTCGCACACCCTGATAAATTCACTAAGAGAATTAATGAAAAAGATAAAAACATAATTCTTTTAAAAGTCTTCTTCACTTATAAAAACCTCACTCTTTTATTAATTTTGCTTTACTTAACGCATTTAGTAATTGTTTTTCTATTTCTAAATAATTCAAACAATTTACTTTTGGTCTAACTATTATTAATATATCATAATTTTCAATAATTTCACGTTTTTTTTGATAAATTACTGCTTTTATTTGCCTTTTTATTTTATTTCTAACGACTGCATTACCAATTTTTTTTCCGATTGATACTACATAACGGAAGTGTTCCAAATTATTTTTTTTCTGATAGATAATAAAATAATTATTAGCAATCGATTTTTTTTCCAAAATTATTTTATGAATATAATAATTTTTTTTAATGATAAATTTTTTTTTCATATTGATCACCGGGTTAGTTGATGATTATCAAAAAGACCACTGTATTAGTCTCAGTGGTCTTTAAACTGCTAATCGTTCTCTACCTTTACTACGACGGCGAGCTAAAACTTTTCTTCCGCCATGAGTAGCCATACGAGCGCGGAATCCATGAGTTTTGCTACGTTTACGTTTATTTGGTTGCCAAGTTCTCTTCATGTTTAATACACCTCCGACTTTAGAACATATGCTAATAAATTATACTTAATATTTATCTAGTTGTCAACCTTTTATTCGGATATATAGGATTATAATTTATTTTCTTTGTTATTAACACCTTTTTATCTTATTCACACTCTGTTTAAAATTAAAATTGTGGAAAAGTTGATAACTAATTTTATTAGATGTATAACAGATTTATTTATTAACTTTTCTATGTTAATTCTTTTCATTTTTTCACTTTTTTATACACAAATTGTGGATAAATTATCCTATTATATTCTTTTTTTAATAAATTTATTTATTTTTCCACTAAAAAATAGTAGAATTAGTATATATTTAAAATTGTAGAAGAAGGAGGGATTATTAAATGTATGAACAATATCAAGAACTATGGATAAAAACATTAGATCGATTATCAATGGATTTTGATAAAGCTGAATTTGAAGAAATTTTTAAACCTGTAAATAAAGTTTATAAAATTCATAAGAATTTACTTTATGTGGTTGCTCCTTCTCAATTTCATAAGTCTAGAATCGAATCTTTTCATATTAAACATGTTGTTCGGGTTTTGAACGAACTATCTGATGAGAATTTAGATGTTAAAATTATAACAGAAGATTATATCACTAATGACAGTAACATTCCAATAAATGGAATAGATCCTAATATTAATAATTTATACCGCCATAATTTAAAAGCGATTTATACCTTTGAGAATTACGTCGTAGGACCTAATAATCGATTTGCTAACTTAGTTTCACTACAAGTAGCTAATCAACCCGGTAAAGTAGCTAATCCACTTTATATTTTTGGTGGGGTAGGATTAGGAAAAACCCATTTAATGCAAGGAATTGGTAATTTTATACTAGATAATGATCCAGATAAAAAAATATTATATGTTAAGACCGAAATCTTTATTGAAGATTATTTTAAAAAAATTAAAAACAAAACTGATTTTGATTTTAATCAAAAATATGACGATATTAGTGTTTTATTGATTGATGACATACAATTTTTATCAAAAAAAGAAGGTGCACAACTCGAATTTTTTAAATTATTTGAAAAAATGCACAATGAAAACAAACAAATAGTTGTTACTAGTGATCGGCCCACATTTGAATTAAAAGATATTATGGACCGATTAACCTCTAGGTTTGAATGGGGGGCACAAGTCGATATAAAAGAACCCGACGTTAATACCAGGATTGACATCTTAAAAAAGAAATTAGCATCAGAAAAAATAGGATATGAAGAAATACCAGTTGAGATATTAGAATACATTGCTTGTAACTTTACAAGTAATATCCGATTTTTAGAAGGTGCATTAAAACGCGTATTATTTTATTCAGCTATGATGAATAAAGAAATTACACTTCAATTGACTAAAGAAGCTTTAAAAGATGTCATCCCAGAAATAAGAAATATGAACAATACTGAAATGATTGAAATACAAAAAATAGTTTGTGATTATTATAATATTTCTTTAACAAATCTACTTTCTAAATCAAGAAAGGCATGTTTTGTTCTTCCTAGACAAATCGCTATGTATATTATTAGAGAATTAAAAAATTCATCATTCCCAAAAATAGGTAATGAATTTGGGGGTAAGGATCATACTACTGTTATGCATTCCATTCAAAAAATTCAAAATCTTAGAATAATTAACAATCAAGTTGATGAAGATATTAAAAATATTATGTCTAAAATAAAATAACTATTTTAATACTTATCTACAGCATTAAAATTTATTAACAAACAGAATCTGACAAATTATTTTATTATAATTCATATTTTTAATCTTTTCCACTTTTCCACAGGCCTTATTATCATTATTATAATATATAATAAATATATTAATATAAAAATGGAGGTAATTTTATGAAATTTAAAATAAATAATAATATCTTTTCAGAGGCAATTAATAATGTGAATCGTGCTTTATCTACAAAAACACCTATGCCAATTCTTAAATCAATAAAAATGGAATTAAATAATGATGGGATTTATTTAACAGGTAGTGATTCTAATATAACAATAAAACAATTTATTCCAATATTTATTAAAGAAAAACAAATTATTTTTATAGATAATATTGGAAACGCTGCAGTACCAGGGAGATTATTATTAGAAGTATTAAGAAAAGCGAATGATGAATTTGTTGAATTAGCAATGTATGAAGACAAATTTATTAAAATTAATTTCAAAAATTCTGATTTCACATTAAATTGTTTAGATGTAAAAGAATATCCCAATATTAATTTAATTAATTCAAATGATCCAATAGAAATCGAAAGTAAAAAATTAACAGAGGTCATTAAACAAACTGTTATATCAGTATCAACTAATGAAAGTAGACCTATTTTAACTGGAGTTAATTTTAAAATACAAAATAATGTATTATCTTGTGTTTCTACTGATAGTTATCGATTATCTGAAAAGATTATGAAGTTTGAATATGATCTACCAAATATTAACATAGTTGTACCTGGAAAAAGTTTATTAGAATTAGAAAAATTATTAATATCAGCAAATAGGAAAATACAAATTCATTTAACCACGAATGTTATATCTTTCAAAATGGAGAACATTATTTTCCAATCTCGATTACTTGATGGTGCTTACCCTGAAACTACTAGGTTAATACCTAAGGAATTCGGATTACAATTATTATTTAATAGACAGGAATTAATAGATGTAGTTGACCGTGTAAGTTTATTATCAAAAGAGGGAGCTACTAATATTATAAAATTCGACATTTACGAAGATAAAACAATTATTTCATTAGATTCACCAGAAATTGGGAAAGTTGTAGAAGAGATTCATACAATTTCTCAAGAAGGTTCACTAATACGAATTGGGTTTAATTCTAAATATTTACTAGATGCATTAAAGGTTTTAAATGAAGAAAAAGTGAATATTAAATTTACCGGTGAAGTTAGACCTTTTATACTGAAAACGGATGATGATTCGGTTACTCAATTGATATTACCTGTAAGAATAGAATAAACTTTGTCGAAGAACACGATTAAAATCGTGTTTTTTTTTACGAATAATTTTTTATTAGTTGATTATTAAAACATTCGCTTTATATTTTTAATTTATCACACAAATCACTACTAAAAATGTGAGTTTTGTGATATAATTTATAAGGTTAGACATCAATTTTAAGGGTGATTTTAAATGAATAGTAAAGTTTTAATTCATACTCAATATATAACATTGGGACAATTAATAAAATATGAAAATATCCTCGAATCTGGCGGTTTAGTGAAGGAATTTTTAAATCAAGTAGCGATCACTGTTAATGGTGAACCTGAAAACAGAAGAGGAAAAAAATTATATAATAATGATATCGTTAAAATCGAAAATATAGGAACCTTTGAAGTAATATATAATGGAAATTAAACATTTAATATTAACTAATTTTCGAAATTTTAAACATTTAGATATTATCTTTAATAAAAATGTTAACATTTTTATTGGGCATAATGCACAAGGAAAAACAACTTTATTAGAGAGTATATATCTATTAGCGATATCTAAATCTCATAAAACACATAAAGATAAAGAACTTATAAAGTTTAACGAATCTTTTTCAAAGATTACTGCTAATTTTGAAAAAGAAAATACACAATTTAAATTAGAAATAATAATATCCCCACAAGGGAAAAAAGTTTTAATAAATGATGTTGAAAAAAGGAAGATTAGTGAATATATTGGTACTTTTAATGTCGTTATTTTTGCTCCTGAAGATTTAGAAATAATAAAGGGTGAACCATTAAATAGAAGAAAATTTATTGATGTAGAAATCGGACAAATTTCTTCTATTTATATTTATAACTTAAATCAATATAATAAAATATTAAAACAACGTAATGAATATTTGAAACAAACCCTTATTTCAAAAAAAGTTGATTACTCATATCTAGATATTTTAACTGAGCAGTTAGCTCTATACGGAGAGAAAATTACAAAAGCAAGAATTGACTTTGTGAAGAAATTAAATATATATGCGCAAATATTACATCAATATATATCTAATTATAAAGAAGTTCTATCAATTGAATTTTTATCAAATTATCATTTGAAAGAAGATCAACTTAATTATGATAATATTTTAAACTTGTATAAAAAAAAATATCCACTTGATATAAGTAAAGGGTTAACACAAATAGGTGTTCAAAGAGATGATATTAAGTTTATAGTTAACAATGTGGATGTTAGTGATTATGGGTCTCAAGGACAACAAAGAACAACTGCATTAGCAATTAAATTATCTTTGATTGATTTCATCAAAGAAGAAACTAATCAATATCCAATTGTATTGTTAGATGATGTGTTGTCCGAATTAGATGATATAAGACAAACGCAATTATTAGATTGCATTAAAGATAAAGTTCAAACGTTCGTTACAACAACTAATATTTCTGGGATCAAAAATGATCTCATTGATAAAGCAGATGTATTTTATATAGAAAATGCACAAATCTTAAAAAAAGAAGGTGGACATTATGGAAAAGAATACTTATAATGCCAGTCAAATACAAGTCTTAGAAGGATTAGAAGCAGTTAGAAAAAGACCAGGAATGTATATTGGCTCAACTGGTGAAAGTGGTCTACACCATTTAGTTTGGGAAATCGTTGATAATGCCGTTGATGAAGCATTAGCGGGTTTTTGTGATACAATTGAAGTTAAAATTTTAAAAGATAATATTATCTATGTAAAAGACAATGGAAGAGGGATACCTGTTGATATTCATCCCTCTACTAATAAATCTGTAGTTGAAACTATTTTAACTGTTTTACATGCAGGTGGTAAATTCGGTGGCGGTGGTTATAAAGTTTCTGGGGGTCTGCATGGAGTAGGGTCTTCAGTTGTTAATGCTTTATCAGAATATTTAAAAGTAATTATTCATGTAAATGGCAATATTTATGAACAAGTTTATGAAAAAGGAATACCGAAAACAGAATTGACGATAGTTGGAGAAACGAAAGAAACAGGCTCTATCATCGTTTTTAAGGCTGATAAGACTATTTTTACTGAAACCGTTGTGTATGATTACATTACTTTAAAAGATCGAATTAGACAGCTTGCATTCTTAAATAAAGGGTTAAAAATTACTTTAGAAGATTTTCGTGATGAACATCGTAAAGAATCATTTTTATATAATGGCGGAATTATTGAATATGTCAAATATTTAAATAAAGGGAAAGAGCCAATTAATGAGGACGTAATTTATGTTTCAGGAGAAAGAACGACAAAAGTAAATGATGCTGCAGATGACAACACAGAAATAGAAATAGCATTACAATATAATAAAGATTATAATTATAAAGTTTACGCATTTACTAATAATATTTTTAATGAAAATGGTGGAACCCATGAAATTGGGTTTAGATCAGCATTAACAAAAACTATTAATAAATTTGCCAAAGACAAAGGAATTTTAAAAAAGGACGAAACTTTAACGACGGATGATGTGCGCGAAGGATTGACGGCAATCATTTCTTGTAAACATTCTAATCCTCAATTTGAAGGACAAACAAAAGGTAAATTAGGTAATTCTGAAGTTAGAAAAATTACTGATACAATATTTTCTGAAGGGTTAGAGAAATATTTCATTGAACACCCTACAGAATCAAAGTTAATAATTGAGAAATCAATTACGGCTGCCCATGCTCGAGAGGCTGCTAGAAAAGCACGTGAGATGACCAGAAGAAAATCTCCGTTAGATTCATTAGGTTTTGCTTCTAAATTAGCGGATTGTCGTACGAAAGATCCAACTCGATCTGAATTGTACATTGTCGAAGGGGATTCTGCAGGTGGAAGTGCTAAACAAGGTCGTGATAGTGAATTTCAAGCAATATTACCATTACGTGGGAAAGTATTAAATGTTGAGAAATCAAATATTAATAAAATTTTGGGTAATCGAGAAATTGTTTCAATGATTCAAGCAATCGGGACTAATATTAGTAGCAATTTTAATGTAAACGATGCTAGATATCATAAGATAATTATTATGACAGATGCGGATGTTGACGGAGCACATATTCGTACCCTATTACTGACTTTCTTTTTTAGATATATGCGTGAATTAATAGACCATGGGTTTATTTATATTGCTCAACCACCCTTATACAAAATTTCTCAAAGTAAAAAAATTTACTACGCCTATTCTGATAGCGAATTAGATAAAATATTAAAAGAAATTGCTGATGGGTCTAAACCTGTTTTACAGCGGTATAAAGGTTTGGGTGAAATGAATCCAGAACAATTATGGGAGACAACAATGGACCCCCAATTTAGAACGTTAGTTAAAGTAGGAATTGAAGATGCATATGATGCGGAACAAGTATTTGAACGTTTAATGGGCGATGATGTCGAACCAAGACGTGAGTTTATACAACAAAATGCCCGATATGTTCAAAATCTTGACATATAGTTTTGAATATGTTGAAGGAGTGGAAATATGGATATTGAAAATAATGTTGGTGAAACCATAAAGGATATAAATATAAGCCGTGAAATGAAAACTTCATTCTTAGATTACGCAATGAGTGTAATTGTTTCACGTGCCTTACCTGATGTAAGGGATGGATTAAAACCAGTTCATCGACGAATTTTATTTGCGATGTATGAATTAGGAATGCATTCTGATAAAGCATATAAAAAATCAGCTCGTATCGTTGGGGAAGTTATGGGGAAATATCATCCTCATGGTGACTCTGCAATTTATGAGACCATGGTTAGAATGGCCCAAGATTTTAATTATCGGTACATGTTAGTTGATGGTCATGGTAACTTTGGATCTATAGATGGTGATGGGGCAGCGGCTATGCGTTATACAGAGGCACGTATGTCTAAAATAGCTATGGAGATATTACGAGATATTAATAAAGATACAATCGATTATCGTGATAATTATGATGGGTCTGAGAGAGAACCTAAAGTGTTACCTGCACGCTTTCCTAATTTATTAGTAAATGGTTCAACAGGAATTGCGGTTGGTATGGCAACTAATATCCCTCCACATAATTTAGGAGAAGTAATTGATGGAGTATTAGCTTTAGCAGATGATCCCGAAATTTCTGTGGCGGATTTAATGGAGTTTATCCAAGGTCCTGATTTTCCTACCGGTGGTGTTATTTTAGGTAAAAATGGAATCAGAAGAGCTTATGAATTTGGTAGAGGATCTATTGTTGTACGTGCAAAATACGATATAGTCGATCATAATAATAAAAAAAGTATTATTATCACTGAAATCCCTTATCAAGTTAATAAATCTAGATTAATTGAGCGTATTGCTGAATTAGCAAAAGATAAAAGAATTGAGGGAATTACCGATTTAAGAGATGAATCGAATCGAAATGGAATGCGTGTTGTAATAGAATTAAAAAGAGAAACTAATCCTGAAGTGTTTATGAATAATCTATTCAAACATACGGCATTACAAAGTACATTTAGTGTGAATATGCTAGCACTTGTTGATAATCAACCGAAAGTTTTAAATTTGAAACAAGCTTTAGTTCATTACTTGAATCATCAAAAGGAAATTGTTGAAAGAAGAATTAAATATGATTTAGAAAAAGCAGCTGCGAGAGCTCATATTTTAGAAGGTTATCGAGTTGCGTTAGATCATATTGATCGCATTATTGAAGTTATTAGAGGGTCTAGTGACGAAAACAAAGCAGTTGACAATTTAATGAGAGAATTTAATCTATCTGACATTCAAGCAAAGGCTATTGTCGATATGCGTTTAAAACGCTTAACAGGTTTAGAACGCGATAAAATTGAAAATGAATACAATGAATTGTTAATTCAAATAAAAGATTATAAATCTATATTATCGGATGAAACTAAAATTGTTGATGTCATTAAATCAGAATTAAATGAAATAAAAACTAAATTTTCAGATAAACGTAGAACTGATATAATATTATCTGATGAATTTGATATCGATGATGAAGATTTAATTCCTGAACAAGATATTATTATCACAGTCACAAATAGAGGATATGTTAAACGACTTCCTGTAGATACATACAAATCTCAAAATCGCGGTGGTGTAGGGATTAAAGGTATGGCAACCTATGATGATGACTTTGTTGAACATATGATTTATACATCTACTCACCATAAAATCTTAGTTTTCAGCAATTTAGGCAAAGTATATGAATTACGTGGATTTACTTTCCCTGAATATGGACGAAACGCTAAAGGAATGCCAATCATTAACTTATTAAATTTTGAGGATGGAGAAAAATTAAACAGCATAATCGCCATCAAAGAGTATGATCCGGATATGTTTTTAATCTTCACTACTAAAAAAGGTGTTGTTAAACGTACTCAACTTGACAAATATATTAATATTCGTACAAATGGGATACGTGCAATCAATGTTAATGAGGATGATGAATTACTTGCTGTTAGATTAACTAATGGACAGAAAGAAATTATCGTTGGCTCATCTAATGGTAAGCTAGTACGTTTTATTGAAACCGATGTACGTTCAATGGGAAGAACTGCTACTGGTGTCAAAGGGATCAATTTACAAGAAAATGAGACAGTGGTAGGAATGGATGTTGTCGAAAATGAAGAAGAACATGTTTTATCAATTAGTGAGTTTGGCTACGGCAAATTAACATCTATATCAGATTATCGATTGACAAATCGTGGTGGAAAAGGTGTTAAAACAATTAATATCACAGAAAAAAATGGTAAATTAGTTTCTGTTAGAGCTGTAACAAAAGAAAATCAAGATTTGTTAATAGTAACTAATAAAGGAATGATGATACGATTACCAATATCTCAAATTTCTATTACTGGAAGAGCTACACTTGGTGTTAGATTAATTAATTTAAAAGAAGATCAATTAGTTGCAAGTGCTGCCATTGTTCCAAGTTTTATAGATGAAGATGAAGATATTATTATTGAATAAATTTAGGAGGTAAAATCGAATGAAAAATATTGGTACTGAAAGAGTTAAACGTGGTATGGCAGAAATGCAAAAAGGTGGAGTCATCATGGATGTTATCAATGCTGAGCAAGCTAAGATAGCAGAAGCAGCTGGTGCTGTAGCAGTAATGGCTTTAGAAAGAGTTCCGGCTGATATAAGAGCAGCTGGTGGGGTCGCTAGAATGGCTGACCCAACAATAATTGAAGCAGTAATGAAAGCTGTTTCTATTCCTGTTATGGCTAAGTGTCGTATCGGTCATATAGTCGAAGCTAGAGTTATAGAAGCTATGGGTGTTGATTATATTGATGAATCAGAAGTTTTAACACCAGCAGATGAAATGTTTCATCTTAACAAAAAAGAATTTACAGTTCCATTTGTTTGTGGAGCAAAAGATTTAGGTGAAGCTGCAAGACGTATTGGTGAGGGAGCTTCAATGATGAGAACTAAAGGGGAACCAGGAACAGGTAATATTGTAGAAGCAGTTCGTCATATGAGAATTGTGATGAGCCAAATTCGTAAAGTAGTTAGTATGAGTGAAGATGAGATTATGACTTATGCTAAAGAGTTGGGCGCACCATATCATATTTTATTAGAAATTAAAAAACTAGGAAAATTCCCAGTTGTTAATTTCGCAGCAGGTGGAGTTGCAACTCCTGCAGATGCCGCATTAATGATGCAATTAGGTGCTGATGGTGTGTTCGTTGGCTCAGGTGTATTTAAATCTAAAAACCCTGAGAAATTTGCAAAAGCAATTGTTGAAGCTACAACATATTATCAAGATTATGCTAGAATCGTAGAATTATCTAAAGGTTTAGGAGAACCAATGAAAGGTATTGATTTATCTACTCTTCAACCAAAGGATAGAATGTCTGAACGAGGATGGTAACGATTTAGTTATTAAATAGTAAATATAGTATTAAAGCGCAAAGTAATTTGCGTTTTTTTTATGTACTTTAGGCATGTTTACTAACTAGGTGGTAAAGTCTACTACACAGGAAGATTTCAAACGAAGTGTTAGAATAATGCAAGGTGTATATTGCGAGGTGGAACTGAAGGAAGCATACCACAAAGCTTCGGCTCGAGGAGTATGAAGAACATCAGGCGGGTATTAATGGGTGAGTTTGCATAACAAAACAAAGCCTGTAGATATCAAAGAAAATAATAACGTAAATTTGGCGAGCAGATGAAATGAAAGTAAATAGATTTACCCTGGGAGGTATCGCGAACAATACAATTATTGGCCGAAAAAGGTTTATCGTTAGAAGTCAGCAGAGGTCATAGTCGCGCACTGTAAACAATGGAATTACCTTTGTTTCACTTACTGAATTAATCAGTATTTTTAAGCTGTTAATATATAATGGGTGAGAATCCCATCTGAATAAGGTTTAGCCAACCAACAGTACTTAGCCTTGGAGCCTAAGCAGTGATGTTAGGTTTAAACGTAGGTGCGCCAAGAGAAGTTTATAAAATCTAGTTAGTGGAAATCTAACTTGGGTAAAGTTTAACAAACAGTCCAAAACTGAATTATCATATTTAATCAATGAAGATACTCTTAAAGATAGCTTTAAGAAATTAAATAAGAATAAAGCACTTGGTATTGAAGGTGTGACATATGATGATTATTTAAGAGATGTAGATTACAATATAAAGAAATTAGTTCATAATATGAAAAGTGAAAAATACTATCCATAACCAGTTAAGAGGGTATTCATCGAGAAGAGTAACGTTAAGAAATGGCCACTTGGACTACTATCACTCGAAGATTAAGTGGTGAAAGGTGTTATGGCTATAATACTAAATGCAGTCTATGAACAGATATTCTTAGATTGTTCTTTTGGCTTTAGACCAAATAGAAATTGTCATATGGCTTTAAAGATATTAGATAATAATATGTATTATAACCCAGTTCGATTCGTCATAGATGCGGATATTGAAGGATTCTTTGATCACGTTAATAAAAGTAAACTTTAAAATTTGCTAAAATACAATATCAATGACAGAATTTCAATAAACTATTAACACGGTTTCTTAAATCTGGAATAAGGGAAGATGGAAAGTGTTATGTGAATGAAGAGAGAATTCCCTAAGATAGTGTCATTTCTCCGATGCTTCCTAATGTTTACGTACACTTCGGACTTGACCTTTGATTTAAAAAAGCAGTAAAACCAAAGATGAAATGTTATGTTGAACTAATAAGATATGCAGATGATTTTCTTATACTTGCACAATATAAGTCTGAAGCCTTATATTAAAAGCATTAAAAGACGGGATGTTAAAATTTGATATAACATTATGAAAAGACAAAGATCTTGAATTTGATAGAGATGGCAACGGAGAACCTGAAGCACCTAAAACTTTTAATTTTATAGGGTTCACACCATATGAAACTAAAACAAAATATGGTGAGCTTAGAATTGGTCGAAAAACAGATTCTAAGAGAATGAGTAGAAAATGTAAAGAGGTAAAATTCTGGCTAAAGAAGATTAGGAATTCAATAGAATAAAAGAAATTTGGGAAAGTTTATGTAGAAGAATAAATGGCTACTTTCAGTATTGTGCTGTTAGTGATAATTATAAGACTATTAGAATGTTTGTATATTTAGTGACCGAATTAATTTATAAATGGATAAATAAACGAAGTATAAATTGGAATGAATTCAATATTTATCTCAAGAGATATACTCTTCCAAAACCAAGAGTTATAAATAGTTCCTACTAGTTTAGTGAATATAATTGAAGAGACGGATGAGGGAGATTCAAGTCCGGTTCTATGAGGATTGAGCGTTTAGTATGAATAACATAGTGTATTATAAAGGAGCGACTCTTTTACTCGACGCAAAGGAACAATAGATCCTGAAACGTAAATTGAAGTGATCGAGCCTCGAAATATATGTAACGTCGAGAAGGTCAATGGTGTCTATGGTCGAGTCGACAATATTATTTATATCGTGATGGCAATTGATAAATAACTTCTCCGTGGTCAGAGAACCAGACGAAATTAATATTAACGGGACAAGGGAGGTCCTAGACATAAAGCATATTAGTATTTGATGCGGAGGCAAGTATAAAACCAAGACAGTTAAATGCGAAATCAAGGAATTCAGGATAGCTTCATAGTACCGTAGAAATGTATGAAAATGCATGGATGGAAGGGCGCTACATGTCATAGCTTTGTATAAAGTTATATTAATACACACAAAGATGTGAAGAAATTGATGAAAGAATTATCTAAAATAAAAGAATTGATTGATAAGTTTCCAAACACTAAAATTGAAAATGTAATGTGTTATATTAATTATAATAGCTTATTAGAAAGTCCCCGAAACATGGATGCTAAATAAGGCGAAGAAATTGACAAAATATGCAAAATTGAAAATCAGGAAAATTTAAATCAAAATATAAATGTTTTAGTATCGAGAATGAAAAAACAAGCTTATAGTACTCAACCAGTAAGACTTACCTATACTGTTCAGTCCTTAATTGAAAAGAATCAACTAGTCGAGAAGAAAAGCGCCATCACTGAAGCAAAGGCCGAATAATAAATTTAAAGTAAAACTTAAAATTATTTTAAAGAAATTAACAGTCAAAATCAAGAGAATCAAGAATTGGATAAAAGAAAATCGACATATAGATGTGGAGGAATCAGTCTACAATACTAAATCTTATACTCGTAGGACATTATAGATATTATGATGTTTACGTTCCATGAAATATTAAACTGCCGTATACCATTCGGTTTGTATGGTGGTGTTAGAGGAGATAAATAAATTAATTATTTATCCTCTCATCGATTTTTTTTGTTGTGTTCAAGTTAAGTTCTGATGATTAAGTAATACGACATTAGAATTATTCAGAACGATTAAAGAATTATATCCTGGTTTCTTTAGATAAATATTCTTAATATATTAACGGCCTTAAAGTTTAATCAATGTTTTTTAATGTCGGCATCTAAACTTATTAGTACTTACATTAACCAAAACCATTTTTATGATAAAAATATTACCATCGTTCGTTCTTTATTATTTTTAAACCGATCCTTATTAAGAGAAATTTTTAAAAGAACATATTCAATAAATAATTGCATTCCTGTAAAGTAAAAATAATAGACATATTGTAATTCATAAATAAGACAAAAAACTTTTTAAATATTTATTAGATTAAACTGATTATAATATGTATAAAGACTTAGAATTAAAGATTTCGGGCATAAAGAATTTCAAACCATTTAGTTATTGAATACTTATTTCTTTTAATGAAATAAGATCTACACTAGCAATCCTTGTTTAGTTGAAAATCGCATTGAACTAAAATTCCTGACATGCTTTACTGTATTAATTATTTCAAGAATATTCCCATATAAATTTAATTTTAGAAAATTCAAGAATCTCTCAAGAGAACTAATAGCTCACCGATTAATCAGGGATAATAAATTAATGAACAGTAGATTATCATACTACATAACTCCGCTAATCTGAAGAATTATGGATCACATCAAATGTGTTGGTTGGATGGGTTTCTATATAAAAAAAGTCTAAAGTTATTAAAAATTGTAAAATTAATGTGATGAGTATATGAATTGAAAATGAATAGGCTTACTTTAAGGTATCACGCGATTATGCAAAAATTCGTAATTGAATACTAATTATGGGAAATCAACAGAACTTCATAGCCTTAAAAAGAAAAATAATCACTATCGGGTCAACAGTAATTTCAATGAAAAAATTGCAATATAGTAATGAATTAAAGCGATGTTATCATTGAAAGATTAGATTTGTTGGAGATAAAATAAATTTGATAAAACAATATTGCTCAAAAGGATGTTGCCATCTTTGATTTCAGTCAAAAAAATGTAGGTACATTTTTCTTTACCTCGTTGAAGAAATTAGCTGTAAGGTTTCTACAAGAAATCAAAGAGAAGAGGTATTAATACTTTTCTTACCTATGTAGTTGGCGTAGAACATGGTTATATGAATATCTAACTTCAAGTTCAGAGAATCAAAAAAAGAAGACTATAGAACCTAATAAAGATTTTTTGACAATTCAAGAATATATGACAATTATTAATTCAATTGATTTGTAAACTATCCTAAGGCTCATACATTACACACTTATAAATTTAATTTGTAATACAGCTTCAAGGGCTCAAGAAATTACAACTAATATGAAGATAGAAGATTTTAATTTTGGTACTGAAAATTCAACGAGGATACTAGACAAAGGGTACAAGGATAGGCTAATCTATATTAATAATCATTCTACATCTTATTAAAAACTGTGTTAAACGATTTAAAATTACCGAAGCATATTATTTAGAGATAAGATTAATATACTACTTTCAGATTTAGGTATAGATTATATCATCAAAATAAAAGTGGCTGATGCTACAACAAAAAAAGTCTTAATGACTAAAAATGTCTATCATGAGAAAACAGCAGAAACCGTAGTAGAATTAAAACCGAAGGGCCGAACCGTATGTTTAATTGGAAATGCAAATTATGAAACTATTGTACAATAGAAAATCAAAGGAACTTGACTAACTCCGATTGTGTTGTAATTAACATAGGAACCGTTAGGACAAACATCATAGTCTTAATAAGTAAGAGATCAATTTCTGATGGAACAACAACTTTCAGATTTAATCTTAACCAACTATATCATAAATGATTCTATCGTTAGTGTCGTTAATGACAATTTTGCACTTAGTTTAGATGGAATATATGTTGAAGAAGGTAGAAATATGAAACATAGTGAAGAACAAAAAGAATCAATTGGAAATAGAATATATTAACATTCACCTGTTAGATTGGTAGAAATACCTAAACCAGAATGTGGAATTAGATTATTAAAAATTCCAACAGTCATGGATAGAATAATACAACCAGCCATCAATCAAGTACTATCCTCCATATTAGAAACATAATTTAATGATTCGTCGTAAGGTAATATATAAAAGTTTAGAATACTTAAATGATGGTTAGGGGAAATTTATAAATGATAAGATAGATATTGATTTAAAGATATTCTTTGATAAAGTTAATTACATAAAATAATATAAATCTTATCATTAACAATTAAAGATAGCAATTTCATGAGACTATTAGAAGATATCTAGTAAGTGGAGAATAAAAACTTGTAAGGTGTGCAGACGACTGTAATATATACGTAAAAAGTATAAGAGCAGAGGGAAGAGTAATGGAGAGTATAACTGAAATTAAAATTCAAAGTTAATCAGAGTAAAAGCAAAGTTGATTACTATAATAAAGTTATCAAATTTTTATACATTGACATTTATCACACTCCCAAGCGCTGACAAATTAGATGTTGCGTGTACCAAAAACCAGTCAAACGAGTAAAAGTAAAGATTAAGAAAGTAACATCTAGAAGTTGGAGCGCATCTTTAGAATATCGGTTATTAGAAATCAAACAGCTTATCATGATTGAGTTTATTTTACTCATCCCTACTCATTATTTGGAAAAGGAATTAATGAATGACATTACTGTTTAATAGGTCGTTTCATACCAATAGAAAACGAATGGTTGATTATAACTCTTTGTTATTGCGTTTATTATTGTATGGGCGAATACTATAATGAGAAAGATAAGGGACTATAAGACTCTAAAAAACCTTTTGAAGATCAGCTGCACATTATCTATTCGACTTAAAATATCCAATAAGTTGGGTATTTAAAAAAACTGTATCATAAACAGAAATTACTTCAGCTTGTTCTTAATTTACTATATTCATTTCATTGTTATCATTTTTATCAGAATTTTTCTTAACTTAATTGCTTTTAGTATTGCTTTAAAAAGGAATAACGGTAATTATTATAGTTTTTATATACATATTAAGGAGGCATTAGAGAAGATAATATTCGGATTTTTTCCGACCTCAGCTTTATAACGTATATTTATTAACGCCATTCAAAACACAGATATTTACTCACGGTAGGTTCGTTAAGTACTTAATATCCTGAAAATATGACATGTTTCTTTTCTTTTGTGAACATTATGCTCACTTTAATTAAATGAATGACAATGAAACTATAAGAAAATCTTATTAACCTGAGTACTGTAGATGTTCCACGTGGAACATCTACAGTAAATCTTTGAAAAGTTTCACTATCATCTTGACAGAACCTAATTATGAAGTAGAATATTATATGTAATAAAAAAAAGAGAGAGTGGTAAAATGAAAATAGGAATTCTAGCTTTGCAAGGGTCATATTTGGATCATCAGAAATATTTCAATCACCTAAATGTGGATACAGTATTAGTTAAAGAACCATATCAATTAGATGAAATAGAGGGACTAATTCTCCCTGGTGGAGAAAGTACAGCAATGAGACGTTTGATCGATAAATATCAATTTATGGATAAATTAGTTGATTTTTGTTCTACTAAACCTGTTTTCGGAACTTGTGCTGGAATGGTCTTGTTAGCTAAAGAAAATATAGGGTTTCCAACTCATATTGGCGTGCTAGATGTTAGATTAAAGAGAAACGCCTTTGGAAGACAAGTCAATAGCTTTGAAGAAGTAGTACATTTAAATGGGATTGGTGATGTTGAGGGAATTTACATAAGAGCACCGTATATAGAAGTAGCCAATAATGAGGTAGAAATACTAGGAACTCATGATGATGTAATAGTCGCTGTGAAGCAAAAAAACATTTTAGCTACATCATTTCACCCTGAATTGACAGAGGATTTTAAAATTGGAAATTTTTTCATTAATATGATTGACAAACATAATAATGCATATTAAAATGAATAATAATAATAAAAGCGATGATAAGGATTAGTAATAACATAATGTTGGTTAAGAGAGTCAGTGCTTGGTGTGAGCTGATACAAATTAGTTATGAATCAACCTTTGAGTAAGATGTAAACTAAACATCTTCGGTTAAACCGTTATCTTATGAAAGTTGAGAGTTTTTATAACTCTAACTAGGGTGGCAACGCGGGTAAACTCGTCCCTAACTAAGGGATGGGTTTTTTTTATTTAAATTTTAACATAAGGAGGAAAAAATCATGTTAGATACAAAATTATTAAGAGAAAACTTTGAGGAAGTAAAAAAAAGATTGGAAGTTCGGAATGGTGACTTTAGTTATTTAGATAATTTTTTAATTCTAGATAACCAAAGACGTGAAATTATTGTTGAGGTTGAAAAGCTGAAAGCTGAAAAAAATAATGTTTCTAAATTAGTTGGTCAGTATAAACGTGAGAATAAAGATGTAGGCACTTTATTAGCAGAAATGGATTTAGAAACTGAAAAAATCAAAGACTTAGATGAGAATTTGCGTGCAATCGATAACCAAATCCGTGATATACTTTTATTAACTCCTAACATCCCAAACATAGATGTTCCACGTGGAACATCTGATCATGATAATAAAGAGTTAAGAAAACATGGAGCACCAACAAAATTCGCGTTTACACCGAAACCTCATTGGGAATTAGCTGAAAATCTTGATATTATTGATTTTGATAGAGCAGGAAAAGTAACAGGATCAAGATTTGTCTTTTACAAAAAACTAGGTGCAAAATTAGAACGTGCATTAATTACATTTATGTTAGATGTACACACAGAACAACATGGTTATACAGAATTGATGCCGCCAATAATTGTTAATCGGGAGAGTATGACAGGGACAGGACAATTACCTAAATTTGAAGAGGATGCTTTCAAACTAGAAGGCAATAAAAATTACTTTCTTGTACCAACTGCTGAAGTTCCGGTGACAAATTATCATCGTGATGAAATACTAACTGGTGATGATTTACCACTCTCATATTGCGCCTATACGCCATGCTTTAGATCAGAGGCTGGATCTGCAGGGAGAGATACGAGGGGAATAATAAGATTACATCAATTTAATAAAGTAGAATTAGTGAAATTTTGTAAACCAGAAGATTCTTCAGAAATGTTAGAAACAATAACGGGAGATGCAGAAAAGATTCTTCAATTATTGAAAATTCCTTATAGATTAGTAATACAATGTGGTGGTGATTTAGGCTTTAGTTCATCTAAAACATATGATATCGAGGTCTGGTTACCTTCATATAATGATTATAAAGAAATTTCTTCATGTAGCAATTTCGAGGATTATCAAGCGAGAAGAGCAAATATCAAATTTAGAAGAACTCCAAAAGGAAAACCAGAGTTTGTTCATACATTGAATGGTTCTGGATTAGCAATTGGTCGTACTTGGGCAGCTCTTGTTGAAAATTATCAGCAAGAAGATGGAAGCATATTAATTCCTGAAGTCCTCCGTCCTTACATGGGGGGATTAGAATGTATTAAATAGATGAATATAAAAGCATATTAATTTATGCTTTTTTTAATCTTTATTAATATATAGGTGATTTACGCGGAACATTTACTTGAAAAAATAATAATCAGTTATCTCAAATAATAATAATAAGTGGTATATATTTAAATAATTGTTGAAATTATAAAAAATACCTATATAATACTCTGGAAATAGATTATGTTTCCACCTTTATGGCAGTGAATGGTGGAGAACGAGTTGAACTTATATTGGAACTTCGAGATTATGCCTTAATCAAATATAATAAAGAATTTGTTTAGGTTTTAAAAGAATATATGAAATTCGTTAAGTAGACAATCGATAAGTAATTTTCATTTAAAAATAATGCGCTTTGTGGTAAAATAAGATGTTGTAAGGATGTGGAAATATGAAAGTAACTGTATTAGCAAGTGGAAGTAAAGGGAATTGTACTTTAATCGAAACCACTAAAAATAAAATATTAATAGACGTAGGATTATCATATAAAATGTTGATCAATAAATTAAGTGAAGTTGAAGTTCAAATTAATGAGATTGATGCCATATTTATTACTCATGAACATATCGATCATATTAAAGGATTAGAGACATTAATTAAAAAACACAACATTTATATCGTTTTGAGCCACGGTACATATCAAGCCATTGTTTCATATAAAAAGATTGGTATTACATATGAATATTTTAATATCGTTAACACAGATGAAGAAATATACTTAAATGAAACAAAAATCATACCTTTTCGTGTCTCACATGATTCTTTAGAACCTTTTGGGTATATGATTCTTGACGATAACAAGAAAATAGTTTATTTAACAGACTCAGGTTATGTGAGTCAAGAAAATGAAGAAAAAATCAAAGATGCAGATGTTTACATTATGGAGACAAACCACAATATAGAAATGTTAATGTGTACGAATAGACCATGGCGTTTAAAACAAAGAATATTAAGTGATAATGGACATCTATGCAATGAGGATGCCTTAAATACTTTATTACGGGTTGTAACTGATAAAACTAAAGTTATTTATTTAGCTCATATTAGTGAGGAAGCAAATAATATAGATTTATTGTTATTAACTGTTAAAGATGTTTTTTCTCAAAGCGTTCATAATGAAAAGATTAAATTTATTGTGGCACAACAACATGAATTAAGTGAATCAACATTAATATAAGTTGGTGAAATTATGAAAATTAAAATCATTTCTGTTGGAAAAATAAAAGAGACGTATTTGAACATGGGAATCAGAGAGTATTCAAAAAGATTAGAATCTTATGTCAAAATTGACTTTATAGAAATACTAGATGAGAAAGCACCTGAAAACCTAAGCGAAAGTCAACTTATTCAAATTAAAAATATAGAAGGCGATAAGATTTTAAGTAAGATAAGTGACGATGATTATGTCATTTCCTTAGCGATTAATGGAAAACAAAAGAGTAGTGAACAATTGGCTAATTTTTTTGATCAACATATGATTTATAACGGACGTGACATTGATTTTATTATAGGGGGATCTAATGGATTAAGCGAAAAGGTAATAAAACGTTCGAATGAATTGTTGTCGTTTTCGTTAATGACCTTTCCTCATCAAATAATGAGGATGATTTTATTAGAACAAATATATCGTTCATATAAAATTATTAAAAATGAACCGTATCACAAATAATCACTTAGAAAGTGCAATAATCTATTAACCTCTACCTTAACTAAATATATATAGTATTCATGTTAAATTATTAGAGAAGAATCCAGTAGAATTCTTCTTTTTTCATCCGTTTTTTGTTAGAATATAGATAACTCTATTTAATTTTAAATAGAGGGGGCATTTATTGTTAAAATCAAACATGTAATATACTTAGAGGACCGATGAATATAAAACAAAAAATCTACGATTGGTGGATTCATTCTACGATGCGTAGGTTGCAAATCTATTTAGGGTTGATTAGAATGATGAGGGAAGGGAAGTGTTTATATGAATAGTCAAAAGGTCGGAAAATTTATTGCCGAATTAAGAAAACAAAAAAGAATTACCCAAACCGAGTTGGCGGAGCTATTGTGCGTGACTAACAAAGCGGTGAGTAAATGGGATATCATAAATGAATTATAAGAATGTTGAATTAATTGGCATTAATATTTTCTTATGTTAGGCTAATCTTTAAAAATATCTATTGTAAGATTTCTTACAGTGAAAAAACAAAATAACCTTTGCTAGCAAGGAGCAAAAGGTAACTTTTTGATAGTAAATTGAATTCTAATATGTTATTCTAAAAAAAAGGTAATAAAAATACTAAAGAGGTATACCAACTCAACTTTAATGTAATCAGTATATGCTTTGGATTTAATAATTCGAACGATGAATATATTTATTACTTAAATATGAAAGAAAGAGAAATCTATAAATAATTATGGAGTTATATGATTACGTGACTTGTAGCACAAATAGCATAAAAGAATGCTTAATTTTATTTTTTTTTGGAACGTTGATTAAAAAAATAGTACTTATTTAAAATCAAAACAAATTCTTTTGTAAAGTATCTTGTAATGATATAGAAATATAAGTTATATTAATAATAGATTTTCAAATTAGGTTACTAACTAAGAGATATAGTAGATGGAGGAATATGTATGAAAAAACTTAAGGGAACATGGATTAAACTTAAAGAAACCATTAACGAGGAGGATTATGAATTAATCAATGAGCTCCAGGAATTATGTGAAAAGGAAGACAAAACATCTCTAAAGCTAGAACTTGACTATAAACTCAGTGCATCATTGGTGAATGACAATGCTACATGCCTCAAGAATGCAAATGAGTTTATGTTTTTTGATGATCAATACCTTATAGGATATGTTGGAATTTGTCATTTTGGAGAAACAGCATCTCCTATAGAAGTAAATGGTATGGTGCATCCTAAATATAGACAACAAGGCATTTTTAAAAAATTATTTAATTTAGTGATTGAAGAATGGAAAAGAAGAAATTCAGGAGATATGCTTCTATTATGTGATAAGAAGTCAAAACCTGGACAAGAATTTATCAAAAACATTGGAGCACAGTTCAAACATACAGAATATGAAATGTATCTAAAAGATGATATCCTAAAATTACTTCAAGGAAACATGAGCGGAATAACGTTAAGAAAAGCCACTAATCAAGATGCAGGAGAGATTGCTCGACAAAATGTAATATATTTTAATTCAAATTCTGAAGAAACTTTAGAATCTAATGGTCAAGATATCATTCTAGATGAAAATCTGATGCAACCAGAAGATGAAGAAAAAAGAGGGATGACAATTTATATAGCAGAAAAAGACCAACAAATTATCGGAAAAGTCCATCTACAAATGACTTCTAATATTGGTGGAATTTATGGTCTAGGAGTATTACCTAAACATCGAGGAAAAGGTTATGGAAGGGCTATTCTCATAATGGCGATAAAAAAATTACAAGAAACCAATGCAAGTGAAGTTATGCTTCAAGTGGATTCTGAAAATAATATTGCATTTAATCTTTATAAGTCTTGTGGTTTCATAGAAACATCAGCTATGGATTATTATGAATTACAAATTAACTGAAAAAAAAGTTTAAATGAATATTTTTTATGGGAAAATATTTAAAAATTAAGTCCTTGATTTCTATAGAAGTCAAGGACTTAATTTTTATTTATATTATTATTCAATAGAATGATAATATCTATCATACTTGATACTTGAATAAGCAAATATTGCAATCATTGATAAAAGGACAATTCGATTAATCCATACTCTTATTATTAAAAATTCTTGATAAAACTTAATCTCATTGTAATTTATGTTTTGAGGGTTACTCCAAACTAATTCATTTAAATTAATAGTATTATATGATTTATCTCTTGAATCTACTAAAACTATTTGATCACTATTTATATTCATAAATGTTGAATAAGCCTGAGGCCAATAATCATTGTAACTTTTATTAAGAATTGTTTCGCCAACTTTTTTACCTTTTAAATTATATTTAATTACCATTTCATAAGTACTACTCGCATAAGAAGTTATTACATAACTGTAAATACTCTTATCATTATCTGTTGTTGCAGATATACTGATAGTGTGAAAATCTTTTAAATTATAATAATTAACCCATTTAACTTTTCCCGTATCAGTATCTACAGATGAATTCACAGCGAAATTATGATAGCCAACTCCATTATTATCTGTATTTATAAAAAATAGATAACTTATTTTTTGATTTAATAAATCACTTGGGCTTTTACTACCTGAAATAATCAATTGATTATTTAAAATATTCATATTCTCGATACTAAAATTATAATTTTGTTCCCATTTAATAATACCTTGTGAAGAAATTTTAACTATTTTATTTAGATTATATACATTATGATATGACAAGCCATATAAGTAATAGTTATCAAAAGCATCACTGACCATTGAAACTTCACATCTGGTTTGTTCATCAAAGTTAATTAATTTATGCCACGACAATATCGCATCTTTAGAAAAATGAGCAATTAAAGTATTTTCGATTTTACTATTGTTCGTAACAATGGTAAATCCGTCATCTGATGTTGAAGTTATATCAAAACTAAAGAAATTACCCTCATAATCGGGATAATTGTAGATATAATCATTGATATCTAAATCATTAAATGACTTTGTGAATACGATATCACCCTCAGAACTAATTTTAAGTAAGACTAAATCTCCTTGAGCATTATGCACAGCATTAGTATTAAGACCATCTGAAAGCTCATCTGATTTTAATGTTGCTTTTCCAATGCCGACATAATTTCCATCATTCAGTTCAGCGATTTTGTAAATGTAAATATAATGATTATCAATTAAAATGCCGTCATTACCACCAATTGACCAAACTTGTTGAAAATCATTATTAAATTTTGTGATTAAGGATATTAAATCTGAATTATCAGTGCGATAATGACCAACACCCATAAAATCAGCCGCAGTTACAATATACCCACCATCACTTGTCTGTAAATCTTGATACTTAGTATAGCTGCTAAACGCAACCCCCCTAAATGAATCTATCACATGTGTAGTTAAGTTGGAATTCATAATATTCTCTTTTGTCGGAGATTTATAGTTTGGCTTTAAAGGGAAGATATTCAGTAAAATAATAACAAGAAGTACCGAAATAAAAATAATTTTCTTTTTACCCATAATGCTCCCTCCTATGTTGGTTATGTTAATTATATTGTAATATATGTAACGATACAAGAGTTTTGTGTTAAAAATTTAGAAAATGTGATGTGTATAATAAAACTAATTTTAGAACTTTATAACATGGAGTTAGTTACAGGTTAATTAATATTAATGGAGTACTCTAACATAAATAATAGATGATTTTCTTAATTTTAGCTGTTCGTTTATTTTTTTTGTATATATTTGTATAAATCAATGTAAAATGATAGAATAAGATATTATTACGAAAATGAATTTAGATTAATAAAAAGTAGAGAAGGTTTGGCATATGCGTATTAATAAATATATAAGTGAATCTGGAATCTGTTCTCGTAGAGAAGCTGATAGACTTATTGAGGCAAATAAAGTGAAAATTAATGGCGATTTAGCCACTTTAGGCACTGTAGTTGATGAAGAAGATGTAGTTGAAGTAAATGGTACAGTAGTTTCACCAAAGCAGCAAAATGTTTATCTTGTTTTGAATAAGCCGACAGGAATTACGTGTACGACGGATCAATCAATAAATGGAAATATTGTAGATTTTGTGAATTATAAAGAAAGGATATTTCACATCGGGAGATTAGATAAAGATTCAGAAGGATTGATTTTGTTAACAAATAATGGAGACATCGTCAATAAAATTTTGAGAGCTGAAAATAATCATGAAAAAGAATATATTGTGACAGTGAGTAAAAAGATAACTGAAGAATTCATAATAAATATGGCAACGGGAGTACCAATTTTAGATACGATAACAAAACCATGTAAAGTTGAACGAATAAATGACCATATTTTTAAAATAATATTAACCCAAGGCTTAAATCGACAAATAAGAAGAATGTGTAAAGCATTTGATTATAAAGTAGTAAAGTTAAGAAGAATAAGAATCATGAATATTCAATTAGGAAAGTTACCAGTCGGTCAATGGAGGTATCTTACAACCCTTGAATTAAATACTTTGCTTGAACTTTTGAATGAATAATATATTTAAAGCAACTTTAATCGGTATTGACAAAATAATCATATTCATAATGAATGTGATGAAGTAATTGAAATTTAATTTATTATTAATAAAAGTTCACCTGAACCATAGAATTTTAGAAATAAGATAACGAAAATGAATAAAAAAATTGTAAATGTTATGATTGAGTACTTTTAATGCAGCAAATTCTCTGTTTTATTAAAATAAAAATGTTCTTTAACACGTTATTGATGTAGTTTAATAAAAGATTTCGGACTTAACACATATAGAAAAAGTAAATACTAATTGTGTTCCTAAAAAATCATCATTAATTATGCCATTTTATGTCCATTTAATTTATCCTATAAAAGAAGATGAGAGTCTTCTTTTTTATATATATTTGGGATAATTTATTGACAGTTGATAGAATACCATAATATACTTAATTAAAACGGTAACGGACGTATTGAAAGAATAATATAGAATAAATAATTCATAAACGGGGTTTTTTCTTGAACACACAATAGTATTATAAGTCTATTCTCATCAAATAGTTTTAATTGATCACCAATAAGACTAAGTCGAAGATAAAAATACGATTAAAGATTTTCAAGTTTGAGTAATCTGTTATAAAGATAGAATTAACTGGTTACATCTTTTTTTCGTTTAAAATAGAAAAAATTGTATGTATAGTAAATTATATATTATAAGGATATTCTAAGAACAAATGATAGACCAATCTGTATTACAGGTTTTTGAATATAAATTAAGGGGGATGGACTATTATGTTAGAGTTAAAATCTAAGTATTTAGCACAACAAAAAGATGTTATTAAAGAATTAATCAACAGACTATCAAAAGTTTACAGTTATGTCTCTGTATTAGGCGTTGATACTAAAGGTAAAAGATTTAGAGTAAATCGAAAGGGTACAACAATAGAAGATTCTATGTGGGTTGAAAGAGGTTTTTTAGTAAGAGTATATCAAGATGGTCAATATTCGGAATATGCTTTTAATGAAGTTTCTTATGAGTCATTAGATATGATTGAAAAAGAAGTGCTTTCAAAAACAAAAATTCCAGATTCTATTAAGAAAAGTATTTATGTAAAATTAAGTAAATATCCTCTTCTAGAAGATGAAATTGCTATTGGTTCTTTTGTTAAGAATGAAACCGAACTAGATTACCATTTAATTGTTGAAAAATTGAATTATATTAAAAATCGGGCGTTGAAAATTTCTGATTTGTTAGTCAATATTACATTAGGCTTTGAAATAGTTAATATCTCAAAAATATATATATCTACTAAGAAGGATTTACAACAGTCATACACATGGGGGAATGCTACTATTGTCCCAATTGTGCGAAAAAATGGCGACAGCAAATATTTTTATGATGGGTACTCAAGTTTAGATCCTATGAGCTTATTAACGAAATTAGAAGATTCATATGAAATGGTAGTTAATAAAGCAATTGCTCTATTAAATGCATCAAAAGTCAACCCAGGGATATATGATGTGATATGTGCTCCTGATATTACTGGACTCATAGCCCATGAAGCATTTGGTCACGGAGTAGAGATGGATATGTTTGTAAAAAATAGGGCAAAAGCAAAAGAGTATATTAATGATTATGTAGCATCTCCTTTAGTTACAATGCACGATGGAGCCGCTAGTGCAGCCGAAGTTTCCTCTTATGCTTTTGACGATGAAGGTATTCTAGCTTCGGACACTGTAATTATTAATAAAGGAATTTTAAAGGCGGGAATTTCTGATGTCTTATCTGCATTAAAATTACAAACACAACCAACAGGTAATGGAAAAAGACAGTCCTATGATAGAAAAGCATACTCTAGAATGACAAATACGTTTTTTGCTGGTGGACAAGATAAAGTTGACAACATGATATCATCTATAAAATTCGGCTATTTAATAACTGGTATGATGAGTGGGATGGAAGACCCTAAAAATTGGGGTATACAATGTGTTGCTATGATTGGTGAAGAAATTAAAGAAGGAAAATTAACAGGAAACTACATATCGCCTGTATTTATGACTGGGTATGTTCCTGATTTACTGAAATCAATATCCATGGTTTCGGATAATGTAGAGTTATTTGGAACTGGTGTCTGTGGAAAAGGCTATAAGGAACTAGTGAAAGCTGCAGATGGTGGACCATATATCAAAGCGAGGGTGAAAATAGGATGATATTAGATACAATTATAAAAATATTAAATGATAAAAATGATTTATCTGGTTGGAAGTTACTCGATATCCAAAAAGAAGTATATGAAGTATATTACATTCAAAGAGAATTAGAAATGAATAGGGCAAAAAAAATCCATGATATAGAATTAACTGTATATAAAGATTTTGAAGAAGATGGTGTAAAATACAAAGGAAGTTCAATAACGAAAATTCATCCTACTATGTTAGAGGATGAATTGATTACATCTATAAATAATGCGGTATTCGCTGCAAATTTTGCTAAAACACCTTATTATCCACTTGTTCAGCCCACTAAAGAAAAATTTCAGCAGCCTGCTAGCAATTTTAAAGAAGAAACATTAGATACTTACTTAGCATTAATAGTTGAGGCTATTTATAAAGCAGATGCTTATGAAAAAGGATGTATTAATTCAACAGAAATATTTTTAAGCAAGATAAATAAAAGGTTAATTAATTCGTTAGGCATTGATTATTGTTCAATGAAGTATGAGGGAGAAGTTGAATTTATCACGAATTGGAAAGAAGAAAAAGAAGAAATTGAGTTATACAGACATCTAGAGTTTGGTGATTTCAATAGTGAAACATTAACAAAAGAAGTAGAAGATATGTTAGAAAAGAGCAGAGGGCGTGCAATTGCCACAAGTACTCCGCCACTAGGTAAACACAACGTAATCTTAAATAATGAATCTGTACGACAAATGATGGAATATTACTATTTACAAACAGGTGCTTCGTATATTTATGAAAAATATTCTACAGCTGAAATAAATGAAAATTTACAAGGAAAAGAAATAACTGGTGATAAATTAACCCTAATGTTAGTGCCATATCTAAAAGGTTCCACTTATAATGAATTATTTGATGAAGATGGAATAATTTTGGAAAAGGTTACTATTATTGAAAATGGTATCTTTAAAAATGGTTGGGGAAATCGAAGATACTCTTATTATATAGATATAAACCCAACAGGAAACCTACGTAATCTACAAATATTAGGTGGAAAAAAATCAATTTTAGAATTTAAAGAAAAACCATACCTCGAAATCGTTTCATTTTCAAATTTTCAATTAGATGATTTTACTGGTGATTTTGGAGGAGAAATTAGATTAGCTTGGTATTTTGATGGTCAAAAAACGGTTCCTGTTACAGGTGGAACAATATGTGGGAAAATACAGGATATACAAGGTGATATGTACTTATCCAGTGAAATGATATCATTAAATCGATATTATGGTCCAAGATATTTATTAATGAAAGACGTTATTGTAACAGGTAATGAATAATGTGAAATAAAAAATTATTCATACTTAATCACAAAATGATTATAGGCAAATATAATAACAGTAATAATATTGATAAGGAGGAATTAAGTGGAACGCCAGGTTGTTATAAAACAAATATTGAATGGGTTAAATGAAGACTTGCAAGGAGAATACGCTGCAGGTATCCAATATCTACAACATTCTAGTATGTTAAAGGGTGTAGAATATGCCTATATCATAAATGAAATAGTAAATCATGCGAAAACTGAATTTAATCATGCAAAAATTATAAATAACTTGATAGTCTATTTAGGGGGAATTCCTACAATAGAAGTCTCTAAAAGAGAGATCTCACAAGATAATATTGAAATGTTGAAAGAAGATTTACAAGGCGAATATGAAGGATTAACTCGATACTTAGATAGAATAAGACAATTTGAAGCAATTGAGTTATATGACTCAAGCCAAAAAATCCGAGAGATTATTCAACAAGAACAACAACACATAATGGATTTGAGGATTGCTTTGGGAATTAGGAATAAATTAAATTAGTATACTAAAAAAGTGGAATCTCCATCCACTTTTTATATAGTAAGGTATAATTAGCGGATAAAAGTAAAATTGTAATGATAAAAAAAATAGTTTTTTAAAAAATGGTTATATTAATAATGGAATTATCAAGAATTCCTTTGTTTTTTACTAACATTTAAGTTATAATGAGAAGTAAACATTTTTAGGGGCTGTAAATGTGAACCATTTACAGTCTTTTGCATGAAACAAAAAGAAAGAGGAATTTATGGACATTCAAACATTCGACCAATTTAATATTAAAGATTCAATAAAAACTGCAGTTAAGGAGATGAATTACATTAATCCAACTCCTATTCAAGAGAAGGCAATACCAGTCATGTTAAGTAATAAAAACATTATTGGTCAAGCACAAACTGGAACAGGAAAAACTGCAGCTTTTGCCATCCCTATTTTAGATAGAATAGATATTAATGATTATCACATTCAAGCGTTAATTATGTCTCCGACACGAGAATTAGCGATCCAAATTACAAAAGAGATTCGTAAATTATCACAATTTATGGAATCAGTTAGAGTAGTGCCTGTTTATGGTGGACAATCATATGACATTCAAATAAATGCATTGAAGAAAAAACCCCAAATAATTGTAGGAACTCCCGGACGTATAATTGATTTAATTAATCGATCATTATTGAAATTTGGAAATGTAAATACAGTTGTGCTTGATGAGGCAGATGAAATGCTTAAAATGGGCTTTCAAGATGATTTAGAAACTATTTTACAATCTACTCCAGAGGAAAAACAAACAGTTATGTTCTCAGCTACCATGCCTGATCAAATCAAAAAAATCGCAAACACATACTTACATGATTATCAATTAATTAAAATTGAAAATAAAACTATTACAGTTGAAAAAATAAATCAATATTATTATTTATGTAAAAATGAACAAAAAATTGATTTGTTGGTTAGGTTAATGGATTTCCATCATATTGAATCTACAATCGTTTTTTGTAACACAAAAAAAGATGTAGATGAATTGGTTATAAAACTTCAAAATCAAAATTATGTTACCGAAGGTATACATGGAGATATGAAACAAAGTCAACGAGATCGCGTAATGAATAGTTTTAGAGGCAATCATGTACAAATTTTAGTAGCGACTGATGTAGCAGCTCGAGGATTAGATATCGATGATGTAGCGGCAGTTTTTAATTATGACTGTCCATTAGAAGAAGAATTGTATGTTCACAGAATAGGAAGAACAGGTAGAGCAGGTAAGTCAGGTAAAGCATTTACGTTTATTACTAAACGTCAAGAGTACAGAATTCAACAAATAGAAAAATTCATTTATTCTAAAATAGAAAAAGGGAAAATACCATCCGTAGAAGAAATTAGACAAACTAAAGGTCAAGAAATGTATTTATTTTTAAAAGATAATATGGAGAAAAATCAAACTCATGAAAAGAATGAAGTCATTGAACATCTTATAATAGATGGTTATACAAATGATCAAATTATTAATGTGATGTTTCAGATGTTAAACAAAGAGACACAAAAAGATTATGAAAAAATTGATGAAGTAACATATACTGAAAAAAAGACCAGAAAAGAATTCGGTGACAAAAAGTCATTCCAAAAAGAAACAAAGAAGGAACCAAGACTAAGATCTGGTAAAAGAGAAAATTCTGGTAAAAAAGTCATTTTATATATAAATGCGGGTACTAGACAAAATATTAAAATATTTGATATTCTCGATTTTTTTAGAGATAATTTTAGAGTACATAAAAACGATATAGGAACGATTGAAATTACGAAAAAAGCAACATATGTTGAATTGTATGAAAATGATGCTAATAGAGTTTTAGTTAATCAAGAAAATAAAATTGGGAATAATTTAATAGAAATTCAGGTAATTAAGTAAGAATCATTGCAATAATGATTCTTTTTTTTGTGTGCCAGGCATGGCATATAACTAGGTGGTGGAAGTCCACTGTGGAGGTACTCATCAACTAACCACTAAGGAAGCGCAAGGTATCCATCGTGAGGTGTGAACTGGAGGAAGCGTGGAATGAAATCTTGGCTCGATGAACAAAAACTAGATATCAAGGCATGATGGACGGATAAGACTACAAGACAAGTTAAAGTCCAAAAGGTGAGCGTAACTCTATCATGTAAATCTAGCGAGTATGAGAGGAAAGTTATATGTCTTACCCTGGGAGGTCTTACACATATAGGTTTAAGATAAAATTTAGATAGTCGTATCTAAGTACCCTATAGTCGAAAAAGGTTTAGTGTAAGAAGTCAGCCGAAGTCATATTAGTAGATTATTAAATATCTATGAAGGACTGAACATTTTATAGTGTTTCACCACTATCGTTGGGATAGATAGGAACTAGATTAGTAGAACGAAAGTATGGGAGTACCCAAAGGACAATTTGAAACAGTGCTCTATCTATCAGCATAATAGAAAGGAAAGAAACGAGTATGACACTTTTAGATGAAATATTAAGTAGAAATAATCTTAATGATGCTTATTTACAAGTCTATCGTAATAAAGGTGCAGCAGGAGTTGATGGAGTAACTATCAATCAATTAAAAGAACACCTTAGAAAGAATCGAGAAGTACTGATTCAACAAATACGAGATAGAAAGTACAAACCACAACCAGTTAAAAGAGTAGAAATTCCAAAGGATAACGGTAAAATGCGTCAGTTAGGAATTCCAACAGTTGTAGATAGAGTGATACAACAAGCAATTGCGCAAGTACTAACACCAATCTACGAACAACAATTTAGTGATAATAGTTATGGATTTAGACCGGGACGTTCATGTGAAATGGCGATTATCAAAAGTCTAGAGATAATCAATGATGGTTATGACTGGGTAGTTGATATTGACTTAGAGCGATTCTTTGATACAGTAAATCATGACAGATTAATGAATATCATCTTTAAAACCATCAAAGATGGAGATGTCATGTCACTTATTAGTAAATATCTTAAATCAGGAGTCATGGTTCAAGGCAAATATGAAGAAAGTACAATCGGTACGCCGCAAGGTGGCAACTTGAGTCCGTTACTTTCGAATATTATGTTGAACGAATTAGATAAAGAACTTGAGAAGAGAGGACTAAAATTCATACGCTACGCAGATGACTGTAACATCTATGTCGGAAGTGAAAAAGCGGCGAACAGAGTGATGGAATCAATTACTACTTTCATTGAAAAGAAACTAGGTCTTATTGTGAACGCAAGTAAAAGTAAAACTGGAAAACCACAAGATATCAAATATCTTGGTTTTGGGTACTTTTATGACTCAAAAAATGAAAGATATGGCGTTAAACCTCATGAATTATCACTAAAGAAATTTATACGCAAACTCAAACAATTGACAAAACGTAGTTGGAGTATAGATTTAGATTACCGACTTCTAAAGATAAAGCAACTCATTACTGGATGGGTTAATTACTTTAAAATATGTAAAATGAAACACGCTATGAGCAAAATTGACCAAAAATTAAGAGCTAGAATAAGAGTAATTATATGGAAACAGTGGAAAGTAGCGAATAAACAAATCAAATCCCTAGTCAAATTAGGAATTGATGAAGAAGACGCAAAGGGTATAACATACTGTCGTAAAGGTTACCAATTTATCGGTCACTCACACATAATTCATAGAGCCATTAATAACAAAAGATTAAAGAAAAGAGGTCTAACGAGTGCGCTAGACCATTACTTAAAAGTACATACTGTAATATAAAATGAACCGCCGTATACGTGACCCGTATGTACGGTGGTGTGAAAGGGGCAAAAATAATTAATATTTAGCCTCTATTCGATTGTTATTATCATTTAATCTTAGATAAATTAATAGAATTATATTAGATTAAAAATAAGGGAGGGCATCATGCTAAAAAAAGTGTTAAATCCCGAATTGTACCATGGTCTAAAGAAAAAGGTGAATTTCTTTGAAGGCTGGTATTATAAGATTAATGATAAAGAAAATAAGTATTCTTTTGCTTTCATTCCTGGAATTAGTAAAGGTGAAATTGTAGAAGAAGGACACTCGTTTATACAAGTTATAGATGGTTATAAACATACTTCAACCTATCTTAAGTTTACAAAAGATAATTTTCGAACAAATACAAAACCATTTAGCATAGAAATTAACAATAATATCTTCTCATTAAAGGAATTAAAGTTAAACCATTATGATAAAGATATACATTTAGTTGGTTCATTGAGATTTATAGATTCTATAAAATGGCCAGATTCATGGTTAAATCCTGGTAGTATGGGGTTTTATAATTATTTGGTATTCATGGAGTGTTATAGTCATGTTTGTTGCTTAGATGGTAATATAGTTGGTAAATTACTTATAAATAATGAAGAGATTGATTTTACTGGTGGAAAAGTTTATATAGAGAAGAATTGGGGTTCAAAGTTTCCGGAGAGTTATATATGGGTACAAGCAAATGGTTTTTTAGATACAAGTGCAGCACTATCAATGTCATTAGGAAGGGTTCCATTATGGTTTAAGCATTTTAATGGTTTTTTAACAGCGTTCGCATTTGATAAAAAAATATATAAATTTACAACAATGAATCATAGTAAGAAGAATTTAGAGTTTATCAACAATCATGATGTTAGAGTGATCTTTGAAAAAGACAATTTGGAATTAAGAATCGAAACCATGAGTAAAACTACAGATTTTATCGATCTTAAGGGTCCAAGTGGTAGTAAAATGAATTTAGAGGTGAAAGAAAGCATCATAAGTGAGGTAAAGGTTGAGTTAATTGATTTGTATAAAGAGGTATTGTTATTTCAAGAAATTAGTAAGAATTCTGGTATTGAATTTATGGGAGATGTTAGATCTTTAAAAAACAATAAATAGAAAAAAGAGTTTATAATGATTTTCATTATAAGCTCTCTGTATATTAAAATTCTGGTTTTTGTACAACAAATTGCGTGCGCATTGATAAATGTAACTGTAAATCGTCTAATGTTTCACCAAATCTTTGAAAATGAACGACTTCTCTTTCTCTTAAAAAATTAATAGGCTTAGTAATTTGTGGATCTTCAGTTAAGTTTAATATTTGTTCATAAGTAGCTCTTGCTTTCGCTTCGGCAGCTAAATCTTCATGTAAATTAGCTATTGGGTCACCAGTATTATTTATATATGCAGAAGTAAATGGTTGGCCTGATGGACTTTGAGGGAAAAGATGGTTATCCCAAACAGCATAATATCCTTGAAGTCCTGCCTTCAAGAAATCATCTGGAGTAGCATTTCGCGTTAGTTGATAAATGATTGCTTGAACAATTTCTAGATGTGCCAATTCTTCTGTTCCTATATCATTAAGAACAGCTTTAGATTTACTTGTTGGCATATTGATTCGTTGTGATAAATAACGAAGAGATGCTGCTAATTCTCCATTTGGGCCTCCAAATTGAGTCATAATAGCATTTGCTAATTTTAAATCTACTTTACTAATATTAACAGGATATTCTAATTTTTTTTCGTATACCCACATATTATATCACCGCGTCCCCTTCCCAAGGCCATTTTTCATCTTCTGCAACCCATGTCCAAAAGTTACTATTTACATAAGATAACCCGAAATTTAACAATGGCCCATACTTTTGATTATAAGTTTGAATTAATTGTTGTAAAGAACTAAGAACCTGACTGTAATCCTTTAATGCTTGAGCGCTATTTGGATGTGTATCTAAAAATAAATTTAAATCTACGGCACAAAAACCTAATTCTTGAATTTTTTTCATTAATTCTTGTTTACTTAAAACATTATCCATTTTTGATTCGTCCCCCTATTTTTTATATGGATTTTTATAAGCTCTGAATAAATCTTGAAAAATAGTTCCTTTATATAAAGCCTCATTAACATTATATAGATTACGATATTGTTGATAAGGCACATAAGCTTGCGCTAATTGGAGATTTATTGTAGGTTGTTCAACCACTTGATTCATCATTTACGTGAGCACCGCCTTTATTAATTTTTCGATATATGATATGTGTTTATGGGTTTTTAAGTTACATATAATAAAATAATTAGTATTTTAGTCTAGTTAAGTAAATATAATAATAGTGATAATATTAAAGGAGGTCCACATGAGTCATACTAGTAAGGTAAAACATGTGTTTCCTGGAGGGAATACAACATTAGGATTTTATTCTTTTTATGATCAAATAATGTCACAAGAAGAAGCAAACCACATTTATTGTATTAAAGGGGGTCCTGGTGTAGGTAAGTCTTCGTTTATGAAAAAAATTGGTAAACGGATGACAGATTTAGACTATGATGTTGAATATCATCATTGCTCTTCAGATCCTAATTCTTTAGATGCATTAGTAATCCCAGCATTAAAGATTGCATTAATAGACGGAACCAGCCCTCATATCGTTGACCCAAAAAATCCGGGTGCTGTAGATGAGATTTTAAACCTTGGTCAATTTTGGGATGAGGAGGGAATGAAATCTCATAAACAAGAGGTAATTAAGACTAATAAAGAGATAAAAAGACTATTTGAAAAAGCTTATCAATATTTAAAAGCAGCAAAAGAAGTTTATAATACATATGAATTGACAGAAAGAAAATCATTTAATTTGAATGAATATAATTTACTTAAAGCTAAATTAATCAGTAATTTATTTGATGATATTTCATTTAAATCTAAATTAGGTCGCGAGCGTCATTTGTTCGGTTATGCATTGACACCTATAGGAATATTACAATATCGTGATACACTAATTTGTAATTTTGACACAAGATATTTAATTAAAGAAACAGTTGGAGCATCAAGTGAGGAATTGATGAATGAAATTATAAAAACTGCAATTAAAAAAGGCTTAAATGTAGAATGTTATCATTCACCAATCAAAGTAGAAAAGGTGGAAGATATATTAATTCCAGAATTAAACCTTTCTATTTCTGTTGATAATCAGTACAATCATAACGACTATGAATATAATAAAGAGGTAGATTTATCTGAATTGATAAATAAAGATATTCAAGATGAACTTAATGAAGAAATTGAAGAGGATAAAGAGTTATTCGAGACTTTGTTATACAAAGCTTTAAACTACATAAATATTGCAAAGGATGTTCATGACAAATTAGAAGAATTTTATATACCAAATATGAATTTTGCTGAAGTTGATCAGTTTATGGAAACCATTATTACAAAAATATTAAAATATAAATAATAAAAAAAATAATCTCTAAGTGATAAACTTAGAGATTATTGCTTAATAAATTTGTTGATTAGTGCTATAATATGTTTGTACAATATTATTAACAAAAGGTGGTAAAAAAATGGAGAAATTTATATGGTACAATCCTACTAAATTATATTTCGGGAAAGACCAAATCGTAAAACTGCATGATGAATTAAAAAATTATCATAGTGTACTGCTTATTTATGGTGGTGGAAGTATTAAAAAGATGGGATTATATGATAACGTTACACAGATATTAAATGAAGAAAATAAATCCTATTTTGAACTTTCTGGAGTAGAACCGAATCCTAGATTAACATTAGTTAGAAAAGGAATTAAACTGGTAAAAGAAAACAAAATAGATTTAGTTTTAGCTGTTGGTGGTGGTAGTACTATTGATACTGCGAAAGCAATTGCGGTTGGTTCGGTTTCGAAATATGATATTTTAGATTTGTTATTGAATAAACATATTCAAGAAAAAGGAATTGCAATTGGTACCATCTTAACACTTTCAGCAACAGGATCTGAAATGAATCCACGTTGTGTAATAAGCGATATAGATCAAAACTTAAAATTAGGATTAGGAGTATGGGATCTAGATGCAACTTATCCTAACTTTTCTATATGTGACCCGACCTATACAATATCTGTCCCACAAAATCAAACGCGTAATGGAATAGTGGACATTATCTCACATGTATTAGAACAATACTTTACGCGTAACGAGAATCGGGTTCTCGGTTTAGAAATAGCTGAATCCTTAGTTAAAACAATGATTGAAGCAGGTCCTCAGCTATTGAATGATTTAGATAATTATGATTTGCGAGAAACCATGATGATTTGTGGAACCATGGCATGGAATGGGATGATTAGAGGTTTAAATAATAATGGTGATTGGGCTTGTCATAGTATTGAGCATTCCTTATCTGCTGTTTACGACATACCTCATGGAGCTGGTTTAGCGATTGTCACTCCTGTGTGGATGGAATTTTGTGCAAAGAAAGATCCATCACAATTTATTCGTTTCGCAACTCATATATTTAACGTGAAAAAAGAAAATAAGACAGATGAAGAAATTGCTTTTGAAGGTATAAATTGTTACAAGAATTTTTTAAAGGATTTAGGAGCTCCGATGTCTATGAAAGATTATCATGTTGATGATTATGATTTAGATATTTTAGTTGAAAAAACCATGCTTAATAGACAAACAATCGGACGTTATATACCACTTGAAAAAGAAGATGTAAAAGAAATTTTAAGTAAAGTATTTTAAGGAGGATTTATGCAATTAAAAGACAGATTTTTAAACTATGTAAAATTTGATACAATGTCTAATGAAGAATCAAATGTATGTCCAAGTTCTGCAGGTCAAATTGAGTTAGCTAAGTTTTTGGTTGAAGATCTAAAAAAAGTAGGTGTAGAAGAAGTAACTATGGATGCTAATGGCTATGTGTATGCAACTATACCAAGTAACGTGGATAAATCTGTTCCCACTGTTGGATTTATTGCTCATATGGATACAAGCCCTGCTATTTCAGGCAAAGATATTAAGCCCAAAATAGTGAAATACGAAGGACAAGATATTGTTTTAAATGAGGAATTAAATATTGTATTATCAAGCAAAGAATTTCCTAATTTAATTCAATATGAGGGACAAGAATTAATAGTGACTGATGGTACAACTTTATTAGGTGCAGACGATAAAGCAGGTGTTGCTGAGATTATCGACATGGCAGAACATATTATCAATAGTAATATGAAACATGGTACGATAAAAATTGGATTTACTCCTGATGAAGAAATAGGCAGAGGAGCAGATAAGTTTGATGTTAAAAGCTTTGGGGCAGATTTCGCGTACACGTTAGATGGCGGAGTCATTGGTGAATTACAATATGAAAACTTTAATGCTGCAGGTGCAAAAATAACCATACAAGGAAAAAGTGTACATCCAGGTGATGCTAAAAACAAAATGATAAATGCCGCACTAATTGCCTCTGAAATTGTAGAAATGTTTCCTAAGGATGAAATTCCTGCAAAAACAGAAGGATATGAAGGATTTTTTCATTTATCATCTATTCTAGGTAATGAAGAAAATGCGACATTATCATATATTATTCGTGATTTTGATAAAGATAACTTCTTAAAACGCAAACAACTAGTTGAGAAAATAGTCAAGAAGATTAATGACAAATATCCACAACCTGTTGTACAACTTATAATAAAAGATCAATATTATAATATGAAAGAACAATTCAATGATTCAATGAATATTATTGAACATGCTAAAGAGGCAATGATTGAGGTTGGAGTGGAACCGAAAATTATTCCTATCCGTGGTGGTACTGATGGTGCAAGATTGTCATACATGGGATTATTAACACCTAATATTTTTGCTGGTGGACATAATTTTCATGGAAAGTATGAATATGTACCTATTGAATCGATGAAAAAAGCAGTTGATGTGATGTTAAAAATTATTGAGAGATTGACCAAGTAATCAAAGAGATTATGTACAATAAGAATCAGTTATTAAAAGCTGATTCTTTTTTTATGGAATAATACTAATGTAAATGAAAAACATAATATGCTATAATAAAATGAGGGAAAATACTTATAGAAATGATATAAATGCTAGATATATATGTTAGTGTATTAAATAGCAGAGGAGAATTTTATGGAATTATGGGATGTATACGATCAGTACCGGCATAAAACTGGTCGAACTCATGAAAGAGGAAAACCCTTGATGGATGGAGACTTTCACTTGGTAGTACATATATGGATTGTAAATGATGAAGGTCAATTCTTAATTCAAAAAAGGCAACCTTGGAAAATAGGATATCCAAATATGTGGGATTGTTCTGCGGCAGGGTCTGCAATAGTTGGCGATAGCAGTAAACAGGCAGCTTTACGTGAATCTAAGGAAGAGTTAGGAATAGATTTAGATATGAGTCAAGGTGATATCGTTTTATCATATAAACGTTCTCATGGATTTGACGATATTTGGTTTATCAAGCAAAATATTGATATAAATGAATTAAAACTTCAATATGAAGAGGTTGAGGATGCTAAATGGGTAAATAGGTGGGAGATAATGAATTTAATCGCTGAGGGTAAATTTATTGCTCATCATTATATAGAAAACTTATTTGAAATCATAAATTCCCATCTTCTGCTTCATAGAACAACTGTTGAAGATTTGGATAATATGTTTGTTGTAAAAGAAGCAATATTTAAGTCAAGTCACTTTTTACAGAAACGAAAGCAATTCGTTCAAAATTTTCCTACAGGAGATTGTTATAAAATTATATATAATAATAAATTATTTGGAATTGGATTTGTTTATGAAAAAGATAAAGGGAAAATAGAGTTTTATATTATTTATAGTGAAACTTATCAAAATGGTGGATTGGCACAAGAAGTTATTCAAAGATTAGAAAATTTATATGTACAGGCCAATCAATTAATACTAAGTATTGTAACTTGTGATGAATGCAATCATCATGTGAATCAAAAATTAGGTTATAAACTGATTGATGAATCACACGAAATAAATAGTAAGTTAATACTTGCAAGATATATTAAAAATCTTGAAAAATAAAACGACTATAATAAAATAGTCGTTTCAAATTGATGGATTATCTTTAAAATTAACTGGTATATGGTGTTTAGGATCATATACTTTAAAACTGTAACCCTGTTTTTTCAAATCATTAATTACCAATGGTAAGGTTTCTACAGTTATATTCAATTCATGAAATAAAATTACAATCAAATAAGGATTAGGTGATATTTTTATATCATGATTGATATTATTAATTATCTCGCTGGAATTAGATAAACGCCAATCTTCTGAATCAACTGTCCAGTCCCAAAGTTTTAAGTTCAAATTAACTAATGCCTTTATGTATTGATTTGTAATAATTGCTCCATCAGAATAAGGTGCACGAACCAAAGTACTTTTAAACCCAGTGATGTTAAAAATTAATAATTGTTCCTGTAATATTTCATTAAAAAATTCGTCAAATGATTTTTGACTACCATATAATTTATGGTAATCATGGGTCATTGTGTGTAAACCAATATAATGATCATTGGCAATAATTTTTTTTAATATGGAATAATTATGGGTATTAATTCTATTACCTGTTAAAAAAAATGTTCCCTTAATGTGATATTGATCTAAGATACTTAAGATATTTAAAGTATTTTTAGATGGTCCATCATCAAAAGTTAAATAAGCAATTTTATTTTGTGCATGTACAGGCTGTATATCAAATCCGAGTATAGAAATTATTATTAGACTAAAAAAGAAAAAAATATTGTGTGATTTTATTAAATGATTCATCAAATACCACATCCCTTTCTATAATATTATGTATCTTAAATGAAAGAATAAACGAGTAAATTTATACCTAAATAAATAAGATAAAATAGTACTTATCAATTTAATCACATAATCATCACATATATTTAATAAAATAAAATAGGAAAATATACAAGGAGATTTTAATATGAAAAGATTAATCTTAATTATGGTATTTAGTCTTTTCCTTTCGATTGGATTATCCGTTAACGCAGAGAATGTAACTACTACAATTTCGGATAATACTGAAAATAGTGATACATTAATAGATGCTGGCTTAATACCTGGTGATTTTTTCTATGGATTTGATCGCTTTTTTGAAAATGTCTCCTTATTCTTTACATTTAATAATGAGAAAAAGGTAGAAAAATATTCACGCTATGCCGAAGAGCGATTAGCAGAATTAAATAAAATAAGTTTAGACAAACAGCCAGAATGGGTCGATAAATTATTTGATGATTATGGTGTTTCATTAAATAATGCAAATAATTTATTATCAGATATGATAACCAAAGGAAATGTAAAACAATCAGTAATTGAAAAATTACAAATAACTGTTGAAAATGTGACTTCAAAAGAAGATTTAATAAAGTCAAATACCAAGGAAAAAATTAATCAAGAAATAAAGAATGTCGTTCAAGGATTAAAGGTTCAAACATATTTAACTACAATTTGCGAAGGCATGACAACAAATGATATTGAATTACTCGATAATCAAAATGTAAGTAATCATAATAAAGTAATTATTAAAGCATTAGCTGATTTATCAGATATAAGCATATCAGATATTATTAATTTAGATATCTATTTGCCAGATGACCCAACAACATCAATTATTGAAAAGAATCTTGACATTGATAAATTGGACAATATTTTAGGGATAGATAAAGAACAATTAATTCAGCAATTGATTGAATTTCATAAAACATTAGTTCAAAAATGGCAAGCTGAAAAAGAATCCCAAAATGCGCAGTCACATTCGGGAAAGACTCAAGAAGAAATAGATCAAATGAAAGAGGAAGCACAAGAAAAACAAGAAGAGGCACAGTTAAAACAAGATCAAATTAAAGAGAAGATACAAGAAAAAATAAATCAAAATGGTAATATTGATCATGGAAACGATGGCTCAAAGAATGGAAATGGTAACAAACATTAACATTACAAGCAAAAGTATTTAAGGGAGGAATAAAAATGAGTACAAAAATCTTAGTTTGTGATGACGAGAAACATATCAGAAGGTTAATTTGTGATTATCTTATTAATGAAAATTACCAAGTCATCGAGGCAATAGATGGGCAAGATGCAATTGATCAATTTTACAAACATAGGAATATAGATTTAATAATATTAGATGTAATGCTTCCGCAAAAAAGTGGATATGAGGTAGCAATACATATTAGAAAAGAGTCTGAAGTTCCTATCATTTTCTTAACAGCATTAGGAAGTATTCAAAATGAGTTAAAAGGATTCAGTTCCGGTGGAGATGATTATATATCTAAACCTTTTGAATATTCAGTGTTTATCGCAAGAATAAATTCAATTTTAAAAAGGATAAATAAAAAAAAGTCATATATATTGAATGGTTTAGAAATAAATGTCGCTGAACATTATGTAAAAATTGATAATATCGATATCAATTTGACACCAAAAGAATATGAATTATTATTGTATTTAATAAATAATAAAAATATCACATTATCTAGGGAACAAATTTTAGATAATGTATGGGGATATGACTTTTATGGAGATGAAAGAACAGTTGATACTCATGTAAAGCAGCTGAGAAGTAAACTTAACCAAGAAGCAAATAACATAATAACAATTAGAGGATATGGTTATAAATTTGAGGTGAAATAATGAAGTCATCAATTAAAAAAAGGTTGTTTTTAATTTTTATAATTGTTTTATTAATATCAGAACTAGTATTTTTTATATTATCTAATTTATTTTTGAATGATATCGTTATTTCAGCTAATAGAATCTTAATTAAACGAGTATATAATGAATACAATCCCTATTTCTCGTTAGATACGTTAGACACCAATAAAATTGATGATTTAACTAGTCAAAATGATATTGGTATTGTGATATTTGAGAATGGTAATTTAAACGCATGTAGTTCATTATTTTTGTGTCAAGAAAATCAAACTACCTTACCAACCTATATAACAAACATATTTCCTTATGTTGCTGAAAATTCATTTACATCGCGAATCATAAATTTAAAATTATTAAATATTAATCAATTAGTTTATGTTTATAAAATTGGAAACGATAAATACGTTATTATTGATAAAGCATTAAAATCGATACAAGAAGTAAATCAAATATTGAATGAGTTCATCGGAATATCAGGTATTTTTATCTTTATCTTAGGCTCTATTGGTATTTTAATTATAAGTAATAAATTAACAAAACCGATTATTAAAATTAGTAAATATGCAAATGATCTTGCAGATTTGAAATTCGATGATGAGCTTGAACTTAAAAATCAAGACGAATTAGGATATCTAGCTATGAATATGAATTTAATAAAAGAGCGTTTAGACACAGCTTTAAAAGAGTTAAATAAGCGTAATCAAACTTTAATAGAAGATTTAGAGAAAGAAAAAGAGTTGGATGAAAAGCGTATTAAATTCTTCTCTACAGTATCTCATGAATTTAAAACCCCGATTACGATTATTCAAGGTTATGCTGAAGGAATGAAACATCATATTGCAAAGTCACCAGGTGAGTTGGAAGATTATTGTGATATTATTATAGATGAAAGTAAAAAAATGGGTCGATTTGTGACAGAATTATTAAATTTATCGTTATATGAGTCAGGAAATTTTATCCTAAATAAAATAGATTTTGATTTAGTTGAATTAATTCATGATACAGCCAATAAATTTAGTGAATCGATTCATAATAAAAAAATTAATTTAAAGATAGAGGGAATTCAAATTTGTATAGTAAACGCTGATAGATATCGTATAGAACAGGTGGTTAATAATTTTTTTAGTAATGCACTAAAACATGTCGAAATACAAGGAATTATTAAAATTACTATTGACAGGGACAGCGAAAATGCGAGAATTAGTTTTTACAATAATGGAGAAAAAATTGATGAAAAAGAACTAAACAATATATGGAGTTTGTTTTATAAATTGGAAAATAATACAAATCATATCGGCACAGGGATAGGTTTGTCAATAGTAAAATCAATTGTTGAATTACATAATGGAAATTATGGTGTTCAAAATAAAGCAGATGGTGTAGAATTTTTTATTGAGTTACCTCTAAAATAACTAAGAAACCTAATAGAAATAAATTAATATATTAATAAAATATTTTCGGAGGCAGAAAATTGAAGACGAATTTTAACCCTTTTCCTATTCTAATAACCGAACATCTTAAGTTAAGAAAAATAAATAATGATGACATGGATCAATTCTATATACTTAAATCTGATGAAAGATTACTTGTATACTATAATGCTAAAGCTAAAACATACGAAGAAACACGCAAAAAACTGCAAGAACTTAATGATTCTATTACCAAAAATGAATGCATTATATGGGGTATCACATTAAAAACTGAAAATAAATTAATTGGCTCAATTTGCTTTTGGAATATATGTGAAAAGCAATTAAAGGCTGAAATAGGTTATGAACTGATGTATAATTGGCAAGGTAAAGGAATCATGCAGGAAGCAGTAAAAGCTGTTATAGAATATGGTTTCAAAGAAATGAAACTTCAACTAATTGAAGCTTTACCTAATCCCAATAATTTAAAATCAGTAAATCTCTTGGAAAGAAATCATTTTATCAGGGGAGATTATTTTTATGAAACAGATCCCTCAAGTGGGAAGAAGTTAGCAAGAATAACATACACATTAAAGTACAATGATTGAGGGACTAAATACATTTATTTAATATACAGTTTAATATAATAGAGTGATTTCTTATGAAATCACTCTATTATATTTGTGCAAAGTTCTAATTATTTTTATAATATATTTTAATTTAATTAATCAAATTTTTCCTATAATATTACGATATATGAGATAGTTATCATATAGATTGATAAAAACATATTTAGCAACAATATAGACATCAATTTAATCACATAAAAAAGATTAAAATTGTTTACATTATACAGCAAATACAAAAAAGTAATAATCTCATAATGATTTTCTATGGTATAATATAGTGAGTTTTAGTACGGAGGAAACATTAATGGCACGATATTATAACAATCAATTAGTTGAACTTTTAGCACCAGCAGGAACGTATGATATTTTTAAAGAAATCATTAAAACAAAATGTGATGCTGTCTACTTTGGTGGTCGAATATTAAATATGCGAATGATTAGACCTGGATATAATTTAAGTGATGATGAAGTAGTTGAAGCTGTTAAATTAGCTCATCAATATAATAAAAAGGCTTATGTGACGATTAATAATTTAAATAGCCAAGAGGATATAGAAGCTGCAAAAGATTATTTAATATTTTTGAATAATGAAGCAAAACCAGATGCTATCATAGTTCAGGACATGGCAATATTAGAACTAATTAAAGATTTGAATTTAAATCTTGTTGTTCATTCATCGGTAATGATGAATGTTCATAATTTAGAAATGGTCAAAGCACTTAAAAAATTAGGTGTAAAACGAACAGTTATTTCAAGAGATTTTTCCTTAGAAACAGTTCGGCACTTAAAAAATAATGTACCAGATATGGAATATGAATATTTTACTCACGGCGATATGTGTTCAGTTCATGGGTCTCAATGTTATTACAGCTCATTGTTATTTGGAATGAGTAGTAATAGAGGACGATGTTTAAAGCCATGTAGATGGTGGTATAAAATAAAAAAAGACGGAAATGTTTATGATCCTAAATTTCCACTTGCATCAAAAGATATGTCAATGTATGAATATTTACCAGAAATGATAGAAGCGGGTGTTACCTCATTTAAGATTGAAGGTCGAATGAGGGAAAAAGAATTTATTATAAATTTAGTCAATTGGTATGGAGATGCACTTGATCGTTATATTGAAGACCCACTTCATTTTGATCGTAATCAAGATAAAGATAAACTATACGAAAAAAGAAAAAGAGATTTATCTACATGCTATGCATTTGGCAATCCAGGTTTAGAAAATATCAATCTACGTTATGAAGGGACAGGAAAAATTTATAGTACTGGAAAAATGTTTTCAAAACCCACTTCAGAAAAAGATGTAACTTCAGAAAAAGTAAATCAAATAAAATCTATAATTAACCAATTTCCAAAAAAATCAAAACAATTATCTTTATCAGTTCAAGTTAACAATATTAAACAAGCAAATTTATGTATTGAAAAAGGGGTAGACTTAATATACTTATCTGGAAATGTATATGAGCCGGATAGACCTTGGAATGTTGAAGATATCAAAATGATTTGTGATAATAAAAAAAATTGTAAAATTATATTAGGTATGCCAAAAATAATGGATGAAATAGATTTTACCCGCTATACACATTTACTAGAGAATCATTCATTTCAATTAGATGGAATCTGCGTTTCAAACATAGGGGCGTTAACTTTTTTTAAAAAATACGGCTATGACATGTATGGCGATTATGCACTAAATATATATAATGAATTAGCTTTACAATTTTATAGCCATGAAGGTTTAAAACAAAGTACTTTATCAGTTGAAATGCCAATATATGATTTAGTATCCACGATAAATAAAGCGAATATCCATACAGAAATAATTGTTCATGGGTTATTAGATGTTATGCATTTAGAACATGATTTATATGAGAACACAAAGGTATTTGATGTAATTTGCCATGAAAATAATCAATATGTGGATAATAAAATATTAGTATTACAAAATGAAGTTGGTGAATACCCTGTTTATAAGGATGAAAGAGGTAGAAATCATTTACATAATACAAAAGAAATTAATTTACTCGAACTAGTTGATGATTTTTCTTCTATTGGTTTAGATTGCATAAGAATTGAAGCACAAACCTATACGCTGACTCAATTAGAAACAATTATAGAGGTATATTCAAATTATATTAAAAATAACATAACGTTAGTAAAAGCAAAAGAATTATTAAAACCAAATTATTATGGGTACACATTAGGTGCACTATTTCATGAGGTGAAATAAGATGAATTATGTTGGTCCTGAAAAAATTATAGAAAAGAAAAAAGAATTTTATATGCCATGTTCTTATCATTTTTATAAAGATCCTCCCCAGATTGTAAAAGGTTATATGCAACATTTTTATGATAATAATGGAAAAGAATATTTAGATTTTTTTGGTGGAGTTTCTGTTGCCAATTGCGGTCATTGCAATCCTGAAATAACAAAAGTAACGATAGAGCAGCTACAAACTCTACAACACACTTCAACTATTTATTTAACCCAACCTATGTATGATTTGGCTGAAAAATTAGCATCCATTATGCCAGGAAAAATTAAAAAAAGTTTTTTTTGTAATTCCGGAAGCGAAGCAAATGAAGGAGCAATGTTACTCGCACGTCTTTATACCAACAAAGAAGAATTTATTTACTTAGAGGGTGGATTACATGGGAGAACCTTTTTAACAACTAGTGTAATTGGTATACCTATGTGGCGAACAGATCCATTTCTAAATAAAGAAAAATTTCATATGGTGAAAAGACCTTGGGATATTGCATTAGACATAGAAGAAGCAGCAAAAATATCATTAATTGAAATCGAGTCTATTTTACAACAACGTGGTGATAAAATAGCAGGATTTATCGCAGAACCGATACAAGGAAATGGTGGAATAATTACACCTCCTAGATGGTATTTTAAAGAAGTTAAAAAGTTACTTGAAAAGTATAATGTATTGATGATAAATGATGAAGTGCAAACGGGCTTTGCTCGTACAGGTAAAATGTTTGCGATTGAGCATTTTGATATGGTACCTGATATTATGGTTGTTGCAAAGGCATTAGGAAACGGAATCCCCATAAGTGCTTTTTGTACGACAGATGAAATTGCTCAAGTCTTCACTAAACCATCTGCTTCAACATTAGGTGGAAATGCGGTATCATCTAAAACTGCTTTGGCTGTTCTTAATTATATTGAAAAGAATGATTTAATTAATCAAGCTAATACATTAGGCAAGAAATTGGAAAATGGTCTAAAAATCTTAAAAGAAAAATACTTTTTAATAAAAGAAGTAAGAGGAAAAGGTCTCATGCTTGGGATCGAACTAAGGGAAAAAGATGGCAGTGAGGCAAGCGAAAAAACAGATTTGATTCTAGAGAAGATGAAAGACCGAGGGATATTAATTGGCAAAAATGGTTTAGGGAGAAATGTATTAGCGTTTCAACCACCGTTAATTATTACTGGGGAAGATATAGACCGTGTTATTCTTAATTTAGATGAAGTGCTAAAAGAAACAATATAATTATTAGTTATAAACAGTATCTATGTAAATATAGGTATTGTTTTTTTATATAATATTGTAAATTACTGGAAAATAATGTACAATATTTAAAAAGGAGGATATTATGAAAAAACATTTCTATTTCTTAATTTTACTTATTTTATCTCTTATTGTTGTTTGTCCATTACCAATCGATATAAATTTAGATTTTGGAATATTAAATTTATTAAGCTCATTAAGCTATTTGAATTCTTCTTCAATTATTTTACAATCGTATTTAGGTAGTTTGGGGAATGTAATATCAAATTCATCTAATTTAAGTGCCTATAGCATTTTATTCAGTGTGGTTATTTTAGTAGTGATAATCATATATTTTACAGAAAAAAAATTAAACAGTGGGACTTTATCGGGTTTAATCGTATTTTATGTACTTTCATTATTACTAAAAAGTAATTTATCCAGTTTTTATCCCGAATTTTCAACCAAAATTGGACTAACGGTTTTATTGATTGTAACCATATTTGTTATTATTATGGTCACGATATTATTTCTTAAATTATTTTCAGAATGTTTTCATTTGGATTATCAATATCCAATTATGGTTCTGCTCGTGATTGCGATGTTGGTTAAAATAACTTCGTTAATTACGAATTATATTCTTTTATTAACTACAGTGAGTAAAGTTGAAATCAATGCTAAAAACTTACAGTTTACTTCAGATTTGTATCAATGGATGAATATATTGTTTATCATTGTAATGTTTATAGTTAAAATATTAGCTATCTTACTAGTTATTAATGAATTTAGATATTATGATTCTAAATTAAATGAGGAATCAGCTAAATTGAATTAGGAAATTATAGCTTAAAATAATAGACGCAAGATATTTATCTTGCGCCTTTTATTTATATTAAGCCTTTCCATTCAATTTTAGTATCCAATGATATCTCAAAATAAGAAAGAACCCTTGTCACAATTTGATTAGTGATATCATCAATTGATTGTGGATGATGATAAAACGCTGCAACAGTTGGGAAAATAATCACCCCTGCTTGAGATAAAGTTAATAAATTATTTAAATGAATAGAAGATAATGGTGTTTCGCGAAAACCAAGTAATACTCTTGTTTTTTCTTTTATTTGAACATCGCAAGCACGTATTAATAAATTATCACTTGTACCATTCGCGATTTTTCCAATTGTACCCATACTACAAGGTAGTACAATCATTCCATCCACATGAAATGATCCGCTGGCAACTTTCGAAAACATATCATCAATTTCACAAAGCTGGAGAAATTTATAATTTAAATCTCGAATGTATTGTTTAAAACTTATACCTAACTCATATTCGAAAACCTTTTCACCATTAGAAGTTGCAATGAGATAGATTTCTATTTTTTTAAAGACTAATGCTTCAATCGTTTTTTTAAAAAGGATTGAACCACTAGCACCTGTTAAACCGACAATTATTCTTTTCATATATTTCTACCTTTCTAGCCAAAGAAGATATCAATACAAGTAAATGTAAAGATGGTTAGACTTATAATCTGATTTAATTTATAAGAAGCGATTTTCATCATAAATGGGTTATTTGGTTTTACTATCTTATGTTCGAATAAAAATAATAATGAACTTAGAAAGATTCCAATTAAATAAATAAATGAAAGTTCTTTAACAATAAAAAATAATGAGGTTAATAATATAATCATTGCAAGATGAAATAGTTTGGCAATAATTAATCCATTTTTTAAACCGAATTTAGCAGGTATGGAATAAATATGATTTTCTTGATCAAACTTGATATCTTGGGTACCGTAAATGGTATCGAAACCAGCATTCCATAAAGCCACCGCTATAAATAAGATGATAGGTATAATATTCATTTTGAACATTATAATATGCGTAGTCTGATTATATGATAGAATAAATAATTCATTTGTCACTGCCATCCATGCTCCTAATACCGCAAAAGCACAAGCGATTCCTAATATTAAGTGACAGAATGCAGTAAAACGCTTGGTATAGGGGTAGATTGTGAAAAAGATAATGGGAATAGGTGATAAATAAAAACATAAATAATTGATATGGTAGGCTGCATAGAAATATACAATATATGAAATGATTGTTATTATTACAGCTTCAGAGCCTTTTAATTTTCCGAGGGGAATATGTCTAGTCGCTGTCCTTGGATTTTTTGCATCAATTAGGCGATCAGCGTATCGATTAAATGAATTTGCTCCTGTTCGAGCACCAATAAGGGCAATCAAGCCATAAATAATAATATTTGTATTAGGTAACCCTTTAGCCGCAATAAACATAGTGATTAATGCAAATGGTAGAGAAAATAAGGTATGACTAAACATTACCATTTCACCATACATATATATTTTTTTAATTGGTTTCTTTATTAAATCCATATTTTATCCACTTCTCATTTACTAGATTTTTTATTTCATTTGTCATAATTATATCATTTGGCCATTCTCTCCCACCATTTTCGCTTGGTAATTTACGGGTAGCATCAATAGTCAAAACGCTAAATTCGTAAGAATTAATCGTTAAATTTGAAATATATAAATCTCTTTTAGCATCAATATTATTGAATAATCTCCAGAATGTTTGCCAGGTTTCATGAATATCTGTATATTGATCAAAAATACTAATCCATTTGAAACGGTTAAAATGAGTGTTTTCTCTTAAGAAACTATTAAGTTTTTTAATTTCTTCTCCAGAACTTTTATCAACACTTATTAACAACACCTTATAAAACGGATCATTTTGTGGCAATCTAATATCTAAAACAAATTCAAAGTGTGATTTGAGTTCTAAAAGAAGGTCATCTATGTTGACATCTAGATAATGTAAAAAATTATTTTCATTATCTAAATTATAATTCGTTTCCTCTTTTAATTTTGTTGTGGCATCAATACCTAGGCGTGAACCAAAAAAAGCTTTAGTGGAAGAATGATCAAGGGCATCTAAAGGACCGACTGAAATAATAATATCTTCATTAATATTTACTTTGTCAATAACAGTCCAAAAAATATCCTCGTAATTTTTAATATCTTTATTTTCATCGACTGTGCAGATTAATTTCTGGTACATCATTTGTCCTGTTCCCCAAAAAGAATGCATGACCTTATGTGCGTGTTTAGGATAATGCTTTTTAATTGATGTAATTGCGCAGTTGTGGAAAACTCCTTCAAATGGCATGTGTAGATCAACTATTTCTGGGACAGGCATTTGCATTAAAGGTAAAAAGATTTCTTCTGTAGCAAGCGCTAAATAGCAATCTTCCATAGGTGGTATACCAACAATAGTAGCGTGATAGATAGGATTTTTTTTACGGGTAATTTTCTCGATATGGAATATAGGATACATATCAGGTAAAGAATAATACCCAGTATGATCTCCAAATGGTCCTTCTAATTTATAATCTTCATTTATGTCAACATAACCTTCAAATACAAATTCACTATTTGCGGGAACGTATAAATCATTTGTAATACATTTAACAATGGGTAAAGAACGTTTACGTAAGAAGGATGCAAACATCATCTCATCGACCATTTTTGGCAATGGAGCTGTTGCTGCATATACAGTTGCAGGATCAGAACCAACAACGACACTTACAGGCATTTTTGTTATCCCCAACTTACGATATTTATCATATATTTCTCTACCGTCTTTATGCCAATGCCAATGCATTCCAGTTGTTTTCTTATCATACACCTGCATACGATACATTCCCATATTTTGTTGATTAGTTTCGGGGTCCTTAGTTACAACAAGGGGAAGTGTGAAAAAACGTCCGCCATCTTCTGGCCAACATTTGATAATAGGAACATTATCAAGGTTAGGATCTTCAATAATTTGTTGACAAGGGGCGTTTTTCACTTTATGTGGAAAAGAAAAATAAAGTCTTAATAATTTGGGTAATGCTTTTATTTGTTTAGATAATGTTTTATAATTTGAGATATCCATAAAATCGTTTATATCTTTAGATATCGATTGTAAATTATCAACTTCTAAAGCTAACGATGTTCTTTTTAAGGAACCAAATGCGTTAATTAATAAAGGATATGGTGAATCTTGAATATGATTAAATAGTAATGCTTTATTTTGTGTTTTGGACTTCATAATTCGATTAGCTATTTCTGTGATTTCTAAATCGCGATTAACCTCTTCTTCAATTGTTATCAATTCATTATTTGATTCTAGAACCTTTATAAATGAATGTAAATCTCTATAAGCCATACTATATTACCTCCATTTTTACTATTTGATTATATCACAAAAATAGATTTTTCTATAAACATTTAAGTCAGTTTGTGATATAATGCAAAATGTATTCAAAAGGAGTGGAAAAATGAAAAAAATTATCTCGCTACTATTTCTCGTAACATTATTATTAGGTATTTCAGGTTGTAAAAAAGAAAATGATGTATTGCATATTGGATTAATGAAAAGTTTATTATCTGTTCCCTATTATTATGCGGAAGAGCATCAAATATTTAAAAAATATGGAATTAATGTGAAATTGGAGTTATATAATAGTGCAAAAGATAGGGATTCGTCATTTCAGGGTAATCAAATTAATGCGGTAAGTACAGATTTAGTGGCAGCTTTATTATATCTAAATTCAGGTAAAGATATTGTCATTACCTCACAAACTGAAGAAGAATTCCGTTTAGTAACGAATAAAGATTATTCAGTCAATTCGTTAGGGGATATAAATAAAGCCAAAATTGGCGTGTCAGAAAATACAGTAGTAGATTATCTAGTAGATCATATTATGCAAGAAAATAATATTCAATATGTTTCTCAAGATCAATATGATGCTAGTACACAAGATAAAATTTATACTAAAGTTCCCATACCTGTTGTACCAGACCGTTTTACCTCTTTACAGCAAGGTTTGATTGATATGGCGATTATGCCGGAACCATTTCCTTCTCTCATAGTAGCTAATGGTGGTAAAGAGCTGTGGAATAATCTTGATGTGAATTTATTTGCTACATGTTTTGTAGTAGACAAAGATTTTGCAGATACACATTACGAATTAATTAAAAATATGAATCTTGCTATTAATGAGGCAATTAATGATATGATGACTGGTAGCTATGAAGATTATCAAGATATCATAACAGATCCAAATCATACTCTAATTCCAAAGGATAGCATTAATCTAGTCAACGAACAAATATTACATCCGTTAGTCAATCCCAGTGAAGCAACTTTTGAAGATGTTTTAGCTTGGTGTAAAGAAAAAAATCTTATCACAAAGGATTATAAACTTAAAGATATTCTTTTCCCATATCAATTAGAAAATTTACATGATTAGCCATCAAAGATGGCTTTTTTTGAAATGAGGATAGATGATGATAGATATAAAAGATTTAACATTCGAATATATAGAGAACCAGCCGGTACTTAAATCATTAAATTTATCAATAAATAAAAATGAAAAGATTAGTATAATCGGTCGATCTGGTTGTGGAAAAACGACACTTTTATTATTATTAGCTGGTTTATTAAAACCAAATTCAGGTACAATCAGAATTAATGAAGAAGAATTAATAGATATTAGAAAAGAAACTGGGATAATATTTCAAAATGGTGGATTGTTTCCATGGAAAACAGTTTATGAAAATTGTGCGTTAGGATTAAAGGCAAGACATGTTTCTAAAAAAGAAATAGAAGAAAAAATTAATAGTGTACTCATCAATCTTGAAATTAATCATTTGAAAAATCTATATATTAAAGATTTAAGTGGTGGACAAAAACAGAGAGTTGCAATAGCTCGAACACTTGTATTAGATTCAAATGTTTTATTATTTGATGAACCATCTGCTTCATTAGATGCTTTTACTAAAGAAAATTTTCAAGATTTATTACTAAATATATACGATAAATATCCACTATGTTCCATCATTGTGACTCATGATATTGAGGAAGCTGTTTATTTAGGACAAAAAATCATCGTGATGAAAGATGGTAACATTGATGAAATAATAATTAATGAATTGTTCGGCAATAAAGCTGCTAAAAAAACCATCGAGTTTTATCAAAAATGTATTAAAATTCGAAATAAATTGGAGTAGATATGATGAAAAGAATAGTTGGTTTTATTATTATAATATTGATTTGGTTGTTTTTTTCTTTGATGTTTCAAAATCAAATTCCGTATCCAACCGATGTTATTTTGAATTTTTTTAAGATTTTTGAAAGTGAATTATTAATTCCTACAAAGCAATCCTTAACATTATTATTAACGGGTTTATTCTTATCTGTCATTGTTGGAGTACACATAGGGTTCTTGATGGGATTATCGAAAAAATTTAATCAAATCGTAGACCCAATTGTGTATTCGATATATCCGATACCCAAGTCTGCTTTAGTCCAAGTTCTTATCTTAGTTTTTGCCTCAATGTTTTGGATGAAAACCACATTAATTTTTATTATTGTTGTATTTCCAGTTATAATAACTGTTAAGGATGCAGTAAAGACTATTCCTAAAGAAGTTTTTTATCAAGCTAAAAGTTTATCATTAAATAAAAAAGAAATGTATTTTGACATTCTCATTCCTGCCATTTTACCAAATTTATTATCAACATTAAGAATAAGTATCGGTACTTCAATCGCAGTGCTGTATTTGAGTGAAACGCGCGGTATTGCCAGCGGATTAGGTTATTTTATTGATAATAATGTGGTTATTAATAATTTAAATATGTTTACCGGAATATTTGAATTAAGTTTAATCGGGTACTTATTATTTATTAGTATCGATATTTTAGAAAAAAAACTATGTCGTTGGATATAATTATTAGAATATTATATAAAAATGAATAACTTAAACACACAAATATTTTAAATATTCAAGGTTGTTGTATAAATAGACTAATTAGTTTATATATATAATATACTATAAACATAAAAGGTTAGGTGAAAACAATGCTAGAAATTAAACAATTGTCAAAAAATTATGGTAAAAAACGAGCAGTTAATCAAATTGAGTTTTCTGTTAGACCTGGAGAAATTTTTGGATTTCTAGGGCCAAACGGAGCAGGAAAAACAACCACTATTAAAATGATGGTCGGATTACTTCAACCAGATAAAGGGCAAATAATAATTAATGGAATTGATAATCAAGTTGATATTTTAGAGGCTAAACGTCAATTTTGTTATGTACCTGATAATCCTGAAATATTTGAAAAAATTACAGGATATGATTATTTGCAATTTATGTGTGATGTTTTTAAAGTTCCTTATGAAACAAGAGAACAAAAAATTAATTATTACCTGGATAAATTAGTGTTAAAAGACGATGTAAATGGTTATTTATCTGGTTACTCTCATGGAATGAAACAAAAAATTGTCTTAATTGGAGCATTTATTGTTAACCCCAAAGTAATGATTCTAGATGAACCAATGGTTGGACTAGATCCAAAAGCGCAACATGCCGTTAAGGAACTTTTGGCAGAATATTGTAAACAAGGGAATAGTGTTTTTTTCTCAACTCATGTATTAGAAATGGCTGAGAAGGTATGTGATAGAGTTGCAATTATAAATAAAGGAGAAATTATTGCTTTAGGTACTCTAGAGGAGATTCGTTCAAAAACAGGAAAAGAAGAATCTCTTGAAGATATCTTTTTGGAGTTGACTGAATAATGAATGATTTCTTGATAACCTTCAAATTTCTAATAAAGCAAAATCTATCACTATCACATTTTTTCCACAAAGTCAAAACAGATAAAAAATCGCGAAATTTATTGATTATTATCGCACTTGTCATAATTGCATGTCTTCCAAGTTATATAATTTTTATGGGAATGTTTACTGATATGTTCAAAGCGTTTCAAACATTGCAAGTGCAATATTTCTTTTTAGTAATAGCTATTATTATATCAATAGTTCTAATTTTAATATTTGGCATGTTTCAATTTATGTCTTATTTTTACTTTTCAAATGAAGTGAAACTACTCACTCCATTACCAATAAAACCAAGTCATTATTTAATTAGTAAGTTCTTTGTCATTTATATATGGGAACAATTAATTAGTGTTTTTCTCATATTACCATTTTTCATAATTTTTGGGATTTATGAGCACATTTATATCTATCAATGGGTAATGTTGTCTTTAAGTTTTATATTATTACCAATCATACCACTAGTGGTTATTGGTGTATTTACTGTTTTATTAATGAGTTGGACCAATATATTTAAAAGTAAAGACACAATGAGAATGGTTGGATATATCTTATTATTGGTAGGAGTGCTATTTTTAAATTTCAAAATTCGAGATGTTATATTGAAAGTAGATTCTTCGCAAACTGATATCTGGCAAAATATGATAAATAATATATCTGGCTTTTTAGACAAATTTTCATTGTTTTATCCTGTCTCAAAATTTGTTGAATATGCCATAACGGGTACATTTTTAGAATCCCTATTAAGTGTCATGGTCTTTTTAGCAGTAACACTTGGGGTGATTTATTTATTCTCATTATTTCTACAGTCCATATATATTGAGAGTTATTTAAGAGAACAGAATAACCCAACAATAAAAAAGAAAATCAATAAACAAAAATATGCGAACAAAAAAGGAATAGGGAGCACGAGTAAGGCAATCGCTAAAATAGATTTTATTACTTTATTAAAGGTTCCCATTTATGCTTTGAACTCATTTGCGATCATTGTGATATTACCAGTGGTATTATTTATTTCAATGTTTTTTATGAATAAATCAACAGATTCTATGCAATTAAATGGATTTTTAGATATATACGCACAATACAGATTGATATTCTGGCTAATATTTTCAGCTGGGTTAGCTATCCTAGCGGCCCTTATGCCTATCGCTTCAACAACATTTTCTCGTGAAGGTAAAAACAATTGGATTATGAGAACTTTACCGATTAGTCCTAAAAATCATATTATGGGGCGTCTATATGTACCATTTTTTACTCAGGCAGTGTTTAATTTTGTGATGATTGTTCTCATCTTACTAATGTTAAATCAAGGTGGTATTAGTATTATTGATAACATCATCTATTCATTAATCACACTTGTTTTATCATTATCTGCGGCACTTCCTTTATTATTGATAGGTATCTTTATTGATTTAAAGAGACCATCCTTAAAATGGGATAATCCACAACAGGCGATTAAACAAAATATGAATGTTATTATGACGATGGGAATTGGTATAATTTATGGAACAATATTATATTTTCTTTACCGTTTCTTCAATATGTTTTTACCAATTGAGATGCTTTATTTACTTTTCTTAGTTTTTGATGTAGTATTATCCTATATTATTTATAAAATTTTACTAAGTCAATTTAATAAGAGTTTAGTAGTAATGGATTAAATAAAAGAAACGATAGTGAAAGCTATCGTTTCTTTTATTAAACAACTTTACATCCAAAATGAATTATGTATAATAAAATAGAGGTGAATAGTATGGTGAAATATGTAAAACGTTTAAATTTGAAAGAAGAAATAAATGCTATTATAATTGCAGTTAATAACGATTATTATAATGAAGAATTAGAAGCGATTAAATGCAAATTATCTGAAAGAAGAGAAATTAATAAATTTGGAGAAATAACTACCTATTATCCGTTAAATCAATATAATACACATAAAATAATATTAGTTGGACTTGGTGAAAAAGAAAATTATTCTTTAAATGATATCCAAACAATTTTTTCTAAAATTGCTAGAGAGGTTGATTGCGATACCATTATTGATTTAGATTCATTTCAATGTCTAAATGATAATATTCACATTTTATGCGAAAAAATTGTGGAAACAATTGAGTTAGTGAAGTACAAATTTGCGGACTATAAGACAAATAAAAAAACGGGACCATCTTATGAGATAAATATATATAGTAAAGAAGATTTGACAATAGATATAGAATCTGGTTTAATAAATGCTTTAGGAACAAACCATGCAAGAAATCTTGTGAATGAGCCAAGAAATAAAATGACACCAACAATAATTGCAAACTATGCTGAAGAATTGGCCAAAAACCTTGGTCTAGATTATAAAATATATGATAAATTAGAAATCGAAAATTTAGGTATGGGTGCTTTTCTTGCTGTGAATCAAGGTTCTAAGGAAGAAGCTAAATTAATTCATTTAAAATATAGAAATTCAGTTGATAACAACATAACCACTTTAATAGGAAAAGGTTTAACATATGATTCTGGTGGGTATTCTATAAAATCAAAAACAGGTATGGTGGGTATGAAGACTGATATGGGTGGTGCCGCAGCAGTACTAGGTGCTATTGAAATAATTGCTCGAAAAAAATTAGTAGCTAATGTTGATATTGTAATAGCTGCTACTGAAAACTTAATCAATAGTGAAGCTATAGTCCCTGATGATGTTGTAGTTACGATGAGTGGAAAAACAATAGAAATTACAAATACAGATGCTGAAGGTCGATTAACTTTAGTTGATGCAGTTACTTTCGCGAAAGTGAATCATGCCACTAAAATTATTGATGTTGCGACTTTAACTGGTGGTGTTGTCACTGCTTTGGGGACAGAAATTACTGGTGTGTTTACAAATAATCAAAATCTTTTGAATGAAATAAAAGAAGCCTCAGAAAAAACAGGAGAAGCAATTTGGGAATTACCGGTAGATCCGTTTAGAGATAAATGTAAACAAAGTGATGTCGCAGATTATAATAATTCTCCAGGTCGTGAAGGTCATGCGTCATTTGGTGCAGCTATTATCGCTGAATTTGCCGAAGATACACCATGGATTCATCTTGATATTGCTGGGACTGCAAGTAAGAATTTAAAGAGTGTGTTAGGTCCAACAGGAGCTACCGGGGTTATGGTTAGAACCTTGGCGACATTATTTATAAAATAAAAAAATGACCTTTTGGTCATTTCTTAATTAAAGTTCCTCACGTATTCTTTGAGCTATAATTTCTAAATCTTCTTTAGAATATTTATCCATTTGGCTAGTATAAATTGCTCGAAATCCATCTTCTTCATTGTATCTTGGGATTAAATGAATGTGATAATGGAAAACTGTTTGTCCTGCATCTTTACCATTATTATTCACAATATTTATTCCTTTGGCATGAAATGCGTGGGTGATTGCTTTAGCAATTTGCGGAACGTGTTTATAAAGATATATGATTGTTTCTTCATCTAAATCATATATATTTTCAAAATGTTTTTTGGGTATAATGAGTGTATGACCTTTAGTAGTTTGAGAGATATCTAAAAAGGCAACCATTTTATCATCTTCATAAATTTTCACACTAGGGATATCACCATTTCCTATTTTACAGAATAAACAATTATGCATTTTTACCTCCTAATAATTGGACAATATATTCTATTATAACAAATATTCATTTTAAATTAAATATGATATAATTAAAATGTAAAAAAGTAGAAAGGATGAGAGCTATGGGAAATAGAAGCTATGTAGAAAAAATGGTATTTATAGCTCTTTTAGTTGCATTAAGCGTTGTCTTGGGTATTTTAGATAATATCTTATCTGCAGTCGTACCCCAACAAGGTGTCCGCTTAGGTTTAGCTAATATCGTTATTTTGACAGGTCTATATTATTTAAACTTTCGTGATTCACTAGTTTTAATCGTTTTTAAATCGCTTTTAACAGGGTTATTATTAGGTAATCCGATGATTTTTACAATTGGTTTTTCGGGAACTTTCCTCAGTTTTTTAGTGATGTACACTTTACTTCATTATGTCAAAGGGAAAGTTAGTTTAGTTGGAATTAGTATTGCAGGTGGTATTGCTCATAATATAGGTCAAATCGTCGCATTATCTGGTTATTATGGTATATATGTTATTTTTAATTTATTTTGGTTAATCCCAATTGGAATAGCAACTGGTGTCTTTATCGGATATGTAGTTTCAATTTTAAAAAATTATTTAGATAAAGGACAAGTATTTAAGACAATCACACAAAAACACTCTGAAACTTCATGGGAACATTTATTTAATGAAGAGTAATGTTACTTTTCACAATGATTGGGATCAATTATTACAAAATGAACTTAAAAACACCTATTTTATAAATTTAATGACCACTATAGAAAAAGAATATCATAGTTATAAAGTATATCCTAAATATGAAGATTTATTCAATGCTTTAAAATTTACATCTTATGAGAATGTTAAGGTTGTAATTATAGGACAAGACCCCTATCATCAAGAAAACCAAGCCCATGGTCTTTGTTTTTCAGTTTCTAAATACCAAAAAATACCCAAATCCTTGCATAACATTTTTTTGGAATTAGTTAATGATGTTCACATAAAATATCCTGAACATGGGAATTTAATAAATTGGACACAACAAGGTGTACTATTATTAAACACAGTCTTAACTGTTCGAGACAGTTTACCTGGTTCACACCGGAATTTAGGATGGGAAAAATTCACAAATCAGATTATAACTTTATTAGATAAAAAAACAAGCCCCATTGTCTTTTTGCTATGGGGAAATGATGCTAAGAAAAAAGCATCTCTAGTTACAAATAAGCAACATCTGATCTTAGAATCAGTTCATCCATCACCATTATCTGCTCATAGAGGATTTATTGGATGTAAACATTTTTCGCAAACTAATCAATTTTTGATCAAACATGCAGCAAAACCAATCAACTGGCAAATATAATTTTCTAAAAAAAAAGCCTATTTTAAAATAAATAGGCTTTTTACAATTAATCCTCGTGATGTTCCTTTTTGCGCGAAGAAGTAAAAGGAGTTGATGGTTGTGATGTAACAGGACTAGGTGTAGAAACCGGACCTTGAGCTCCTGTAAACGGATATGCGTAATTAATTGGCTCGCTGAATGTTATGTAATCTAGATATATTGTTAATAGAAGATAGTGAATACCTGTGTCTTGGTCCACAATGATGATGTGGTCTAAACCAGCTGCCCTTAAAACACCTTTAAAAATTTTACTACCCCATTGACTATTTTCAAAGTTCATATAAACTGTAGCTACTTTTCCTAAATTCAATCTTAAAATATTTTCAATATAGGAAGTTTGAACAGGCATTGTAGTAGGTGGAGTAGGAACAGGCTGTGGATAACTAGGTACCTGTGGGTATGGAACACCTGATGGATACCCAGGTACTTGCGGGTATGGAGTACCTGTTTGATATGGAGGTACTTGTGGAAAAGTGGTTGGTTGTGTATTATCCATAGTAGGATAGATTGAGTTTTGATAAGAATTCATATAATCCCCCTTTTTCATTAAATTAATAACATTGTTCTGATGGTGTAGGTTGAAAGAAGCAATGTCCTTTGAATCTTCCAGAGTTCCACTGACCGAACCATTGAGCTCTACATGAAGCACCTTCTGCTGGTTCGTAGAAATATAAAGCTGTTGTTGCTGGTACAAATCTTTGACCAGCAATCACTCGTTTAGCTAAACGTTTTTCAATTTCACGTGCACCTTGATAAAAATAACCAAATTGTGTTGCAGTAAATCCTCCTGGAGATTGAAAAATCATTTGTTGTATTGTACGTATATTTTTAAAGTCAAGACAATGTGCTAATACTCTATTGATTCCAACATTTCCGACTAATAACTCGCCTAATTGTCCATCTGCTTCTGCTTCTGCACGCATCAGTCTAGCTAATAAAGCTATATCATTTGTAGTATACTTAACAACTGCCAAAAATCTCACCTCATTATTAAAATATATGACAAATCTCCCAAATGTTTCTATTTATTCCCAAAAATTCGATAAATTTATTAAAAATTTGTGAAAATAGCATAAAAAACAGTAAATAATGGTAAAATTATTAATTTTATATTCAAAAATATATCGTATGGATTATATTTTTGGTAAAATATAGAAAGAACACATAAGGAAAGTTGGTCTATTATGAAAGAAATTAAAGTATTTCGTGATCCATTATATGGATACGTAAAAGTTGATGAAGAATTAATTTGGCAACTGATTCAAACAATAGAATTTCAACGACTCCGCAGAATTCACCAATTAGGTGGTGTTTATGTCATTTATCATACGGCTGAGCATTCTCGTTTTTCTCATTCCTTAGGCGTATACGAGGTTGCAAGAAGAATTATTTATGAAGTTGAGGCGATTCGTACTACGTTATCAAAAGAAGAAAGACTAATTACTGAATGTGCAGCTTTACTACATGATATAGGACACGGCCCTTATTCGCATGCTTTTGAAATGTTATTTGACACAATACATGAACAATATTCCATAGATATTATATTAGATAAAAACACAGAAGTTCATCAAATATTAGAAAAATATAAAAAAGGTTTTGCTCAAAAAGTAGCAAATGTAATTAATAAAAAATGTTATAAAGGAAAATGTGAGCAGGAAACATGTCATCATGTCATCATGAACAGTATTATTAGTAGCCAATTAGATGCTGACCGGTTAGATTATTTACAAAGAGATGCTTATAATTCAGGTGCGACATATGGAGAAATTGATTTAGAGAGAATCATCAGAAGCTTTTTAGTAATTGATAATAAAATAGCTTTCAAATACAGCTCGATGCATGCAATAGAAGATTATTTAATGAGTCGCTATCATATGTATTGGCAAGTTTATTTTCATCCTGTAGGGGTAAGTTATGAAATTATTTTAGTAAATTTATTTAAAAGAGTAAAGGACCTAATAAAAAAGGGGTTTCCTTTTAAAAGTGATATCTCAATCATAAAAATGTTTATGGACAAAGATGTAGATATAAATACATATTTAGAAACAGATGAACCATGGGTAATTTATAAAATTAAAGAGTGGCGTTTTGAAGAGGATAATATATTAGCTGATTTAAGTCATCGATACATCAATCGAAAATTATTTAAGTATATAACTTGCCAAACAAAAGCCATTTTAGATGATAAATTTCAACAAATGGTATTAATTTACCAAAAATATAATATTGATACAGATTATTACTTACATAGTGATACTATTGTTAAAGAAGCTTATCAATATTATAACGATGATAATTTAATTAATGAGCCAATATTATTAAATTATCATGGTCAATTAGTCGAAATTGCGGAATTATCACATATAGTCAAAGGTATAAAGAATGTAGGAGCCAAAACTGATTATAAAATTTATTACCCTGTAGAAGTTATTAAGAATTTTACATCAGAGGACCAAATGTTAATAAACGATATTATAAAAAATAACCTTTGATTACTCAAAGGTTATTTAAAAAGCAATTAGTAAAATGGCAACAAATGAAATTATATAAGCAAATAGCTCATTTAATTTTAGTTTTTCTTTAAAAAGAATAATTCCAACTGTACTTACAATGATGATTATGGATATATTTAATATTACAATTGCGGTAGAGGCAAGCATAACATTGAAAGTCAGGATAATGAAATAAGTAGATAGGGCATTAATAATTCCAATAATTAATCCTAATAATAGATTTAATGGATTTAGATTAGCAATAATAGTTTTTTTATTTAAAATTATACCTAACAAGGAAGCCATTAGGAAAGTGGAAAAAATAAAGGCTGTTTGATAAGCCATGTCTCCCATTTCTTGATAAATTTTACTAGCAAAATCACCTATACCTGATAATAAAAATAACATAAGTAATGTAGGTGTAATCCCTTTAAATTGTTTAATACCGCCATTAAGAATAATAATAGCTAATACTGCTAAGGAAATCCCAAAATATTGGTTTCTTGTTGGTCTATCAAAATAAATTACAATGGATAAAATGATTGGAATAACCATTGCAATCTTCATAAATAATGCAGCGATACTCAAACCATTTTTCGAAATAGTTTGTTGATATAAAACTAATCCTGAATAATATATGATACCTGTAGGTATTCCAAGAAAAAAGGCGAGTATCATAGGATAGATATTAATAGGATTTGTAAAAATAATAAAAACAGCTAAACTAAAAAAACTTCCGAAAAGAAAGTTTAAAATAATGGTAGTTTTGGAATGAAATTTAAGTTTTTCTGCTATTCTAAGAGAGATTGGGAATAATGAACTAAATAGGATGGCGAGTAGTAAATACTTCATACTTTACCTCAGTTATTTATTTGCTAATGAAAATTATACAAAAGGTAATAAGAATTGTCCATCTTTATTTAAAAAATAATAATTTATGATAAAATAGTGTTGGTGATAAAATGAAAATAAAAGAAATGATAGTTGTTGAAGGCAAGGAAGATACAAGAAGATTAAAAGAAATATTTAAAGATATAGAAACAATAGAAACAAGAGGAAGTGCTATTAATAAAAGAACTCTAGATTTAATTAGAGAGGCGCAAAAGCAAAAAGGGGTTATTATTTTTACTGACCCTGATTATCAAGGGCAAAAAATAAGAAGCATAATAAATGAACAAATACCAGGATGTAAAAATGCTTATATAAAAAAAGATAAAGCTATCGATTATAAAAAGCATAAAATTGGAGTAGAGCACTGTTTACAAGAGGATATTATCCAATCCTTATCAAATATGACTCAAATCGAGGAAATTGAAAGTGACATCAATTATTCTGATTTATATGATTTAAATATTGTCGGAAGTGATAATAGTAAAGACATACGAGATTATTTAAGTGAAAAATTACATTTAGGTTGCAATAATGCTAAACAGTTTTATAAAAAGATAAAATTATTTAATATATCATTAGAGAAATTAGAAGATTTAATTGAAATATATAAAGGAGAAGGCGGGAATCATGAATAAAGATATAGCTACTGTATCGCAAACCTTAGAAATCATTAAAAAACATAATTTTCACATAAAAAAATCTTATGGACAGAATTTTTTAGTCGATGTTAATATCTTAAATAAAATAATAGATTTTGCTGAAATAACCGAAAAAACAATGGTCATAGAAATAGGTCCTGGAATCGGGTCTTTAACTGAGCAACTTGCTAAACGAGCAAAAAAAGTGGTTGCTTATGAAATAGATAAAATGTTAATTCCTATCTTGAAAGATACCTTAAAAAGCTATCAAAACATAAAAATTATTCATGAAGATGTTTTAAAAGCTGATGTAATGCGCATGATTCAAGAGGAATTTGAAGAGGGACAAGATATAGCTGTAGTAGCTAATTTGCCATATTATATTACGACTCCTATATTGATGGGTTTGTTAGAAAAGGAGTTACCAATTAAACGTTATTGTTTGATGATGCAAAAAGAAGTAGCACAACGACTATGTGGTGGCCCTAATACAAAAGCCTATAATGCTTTGACAATCGCTGTTCAGTACTATACAATTCCTAAAATAGTAATGAGCATCCCAAGTACGGTCTTTATTCCCAAACCAAATGTGGATAGCTCAGTGATAAAATTTGATGTTCGAAACCAGCCAATTGTCCAAGTAATTAATGAGGAGTTTTTCTTTAAAGTAGTTCGGGGTAGCTTTATACAAAGAAGAAAAACTATTTATAATAATTTAAAACAATCTTTAATCGATATAGCACCAGAAGAAATCCTTAAAGGGTTAGAAAAGGCTAATATTGATCATTCCATAAGGGGAGAGGCATTGACCATTCAACAATTTGCTTTATTAAGTGATACATTATGGTCATTAAGTAGAGGGTAATAATATGATTAATGCAATTATGAAAAGAAGTTCAATACGAAAGTATAAACAAATTCCCCTTAAAGAGGAAATGATTAATCAAATAAAATTATTGATTGCTAATCAAAAACCATTGTTCAGTCAAATTAAATATAAAATAGATTTGGTATTAGATGGTCCATCTTTTCATAAAGTGTTAGGAGGAGTTATAGGCAATTATGGAAAAGTCTATGCACCACATTATTTAATAGCTAGTACCGAAAATAAGGAAAATTCCTATGAAAATATTGGCTATATATTAGAATATATTGTGTTGAAATTGACAGAAATGAATATTGGAACATGTTGGATAGGTGGGGGAATTAAAAAAGACTTATTCGCTCAATATTTACAAATTGATGATGAACTTTCACCAGTTGTAGTTATCGCTTTTGGTTATCCTGAGAGTAATGATTTGTTTCGAAATGAAATTTTACAGTTTAAACGAAAAAATTTGGATGATCTATATTTAGGCGAATATAAAACTTATCAATCCATTATGAATTTGGTTAGATTGGCACCTTCTTCTGTGAATTTACAGCCATGGCGATATGAATTCACAAATGATCAGCAAGTAAATATTTACAGAGTTAAGCACAATATAATAATGAAAAAATTTATTAGTGAGATGAACTGTATAGATTTAGGAATATCTATTTGTCATTTTGAAATAGGCGCTTGTTCAATTAATCGGAAATTAATAATAAAAAATTTACATATAGTTAGAAAAGGATACATTTATTTCAAAACATTCTTTATAGATTATGATGATACAGATATAACACCTATTTATAATTGTTGATAAAAATTGTACATATTTTTTAGTTTTATCATAATATAATACTAGGTGATATTATGATAAGTATTGGAGATATGGTTGGAAGAAAATCATATAAATGTGATATTATTTTTGAAGTCATATCGATTAATAAAGATAACTGTGCAATTCTAATAGGAAAAACCGTTCGACTCATTGCGGATAGTCCTGTTGAGGATTTAGAAATTATGGATGACAAAAGATTAGTCCGTGAAGAAGAACAAGAAGATGAAATAATCGAAAACATTTCAAATCAGACGATAAAAAAAAACCGAAAAAAGTACTTGATGGGGAAGATACTACACATTGATGGTGATGGTAAATACATGCGTAAATGTTTAGATTTGTATAAAAAAATGAACATTTACGCAATAGGAATTGAAATTAACGAAAGAGATATACCACTTAAGGTAATTAAATATGTAACTTATTTAAACCCAGATGTAGTCATTATTACTGGACATGATTCATTTAATAAAAGAGAAATAGATAATATTGATAATTATCGAAATAGTAAATATTTTATTCAAGCTATTCAAAGAATTAGACAAACTTTTCCAGTCATAAATCAACCAATTATTATTGCTGGCGCATGTCAATCTCATTTTGAGGCATTAATCGCTGCAGGTGCTAATTTTGCAAGTTCACCTAGTAGGGTTAACATTCAATCTTTAGACCCAGCAATTATCGCAGTTAAATGTTGTGCAACCAGTATAACAGAACCCGTCAAGGTTAATGAGGCAATTGAAAGAACCAGTAATAAAAATGAAGGAATAGGTGGAATTGTGTCTTTTGGTACAATGAAAACTTTATACTTTTGATAAAATTGTGGTATTATTCAAAAATAATTATCACATTTAAAAAACTACTTTCATTTAAGTTAGGGCATATAAAGGGAAGTCATCAGAAATTGATAATAGACTACAATATAAATAAAATAAAATTGATATAAGAAAAAGGAAGGAAGGTGAAAACCGTTATTAATTTATAAAAACTAATAATATATTAACGATAGAAAAAGAATTAATGCATATTAAAATAAGTCTATCAAAACGCTATTAGGATTTTAATATTGGTTTTAATAAATTTTATTTAACGGGAAAGATGATTACAGAAAAAGCACCAGCCAAAATAAATTTAGCATTAGATGTAATAAGTAAACGTGAGGATAATTTTCATAATTTAAAAATGGTAATGACCACTGTAGATTTATATGATCGGTTAACATTTGAAAAGATTAGTGAAGATAAAATCATCTTAAATTCGAATAAACATTACCTTCCTAATGATGATAGGAATTTGGTCTATAAGACAGCTCAATTAATTAAATTAGCTTACAATATAAAAACAGGAATAAAAATATATATCGATAAAAATATTCCAGTTGCTGCTGGTTTAGCAGGGGGAAGTAGCGATGCTGCAGCTACAATTAGGGCAATGAATAGAATGTTTAAACTCGATATGAGTTTTTCTGATATGATAGAAATTGGAAAGCAAGTAGGGTCTGATGTACCTTTTTGTATTTATAATAAAACAGCTATTGCAGAGGGTAGAGGAGAAATATTAACGCCATTGCCAAAGGCTTCAAAATGTTGGATAGTTCTTGCAAAACCACAATTTGGTGTATCGACAAAAGATGTCTTCGAAAATTTGCAACTTGATGAAATATCACACCCTAATGTTGGAAAGCTAATTGAAGCAATCCAGAAACAAGACTATCAAATGTTATGTCAAACAATTGGGAATTCTTTAGAAAGCGTGACTTTTAAAATGCATCCGGAAGTCCAAGAACTAAAAGAAAAATTATTGATATTAGGTGCTGATGTGGCATTAATGAGTGGTAGTGGCCCAACGGTTTTTGCTTTAGTTCTTAAAGAGAATAAAGCAAAAAAAATTATTAACAGCTTAGATAAGAGTAAATATGAAACTCATGCTGTGCGAATTTTGGGTTAATATGTCAAATATTCGATTTTTTTGTTGTAAACCCTTACATTTGTGATATAATGGAGTTACTAAAATACGATAGATTATACGAAGTGAGGGTGTTGCAATGAAAGTTACAGATGTTAGAGTAAAAAAGATAGAAAATAAGAACCGTTTAAAAGCAGTAGCAACGATTACGTTTGATGAATGTTTTGTTATTCATGAATTGCGTCTGATCGAAGGGAAAAATGGATTGTTTGTAGCTATGCCTAGCAAGAGAAATACTCAAGGGGAATTTAGGGATGTGTGCCATCCTATTTCTAAAGAATTAAGAGAAGAAATTGAAGAATCTGTGATTCAATTCTACAATGAAGCTGAATAAAAAATTGACAACCTCTATTTTAGGGGTTGTTTTCTTTTTTTTATTGACTTTTATTTTCTTTTAAAGGTTTTTTGTTTATAATAAGAATAGAACGATTAGAGAGGAAGTGTAGATATGAAAAATAATGCAATTATATTAGCTGCGGGTAAAGGAACGAGAATGAAATCGAATTTATATAAGGTTTTACACCCAGTTTTAGGAAAACCGATGATAAGTTATGTAATAGATAATTTGAATAATGCTAATATAGATAAGAAGATTGTCGTAATCGCTTTAAATGCGAGTGATGTTGTAGATATATTAAAGGATGAAGTGGAATTTGTTATTCAAGAGCAACAATTAGGGACAGGGCATGCTGTCATGATGGCAGAACCAATATTAAAGAATGAGGTAGGAACTACATTAGTAATTTGTGGTGATACTCCATTAATTTCATATGAAACTATCAATCAATTATTATTAAAACACAATGAATCTAATGCGGATGCGACTGTTTTAACAACAATTCTAGATAATCCTAATAATTATGGTCGTATCATACGTGATAAGAATGATGAATTACAAAAAATAGTTGAACAAAAAGATGCAAATCCAATTGAAAAAGAAATCAAAGAAATCAATACTGGAACCTATTGTTTTAATAATGAAAAATTATTTAATGCACTTAGACAAGTAAAAAATGAAAATTGTCAACAAGAATATTATTTAACGGACGTTATTGAAATTATAAAAGCTGAAAACGGGAAAGTAATTGCCTATGTGACAGAAGATTCAGAGGAAACTTTAGGAATTAATGATCGTGGGGCATTAGAGAAAGCAAATAATATTTTAAAAAACCGAATTAATGAAAATCTAATGAGAAATGGTGTAACTATAATTGATTCTGAAAATACTTATATATCTATTGATTCAAAAATAGGAAATGATACGATTATTTATCCAGGTACTATTTGCTTCGGTAAAAATGAAATTGGAAGTAATTGTATTATAGGTCCAAACACTGAATTAGAAAATGTTCAGATTGGTGATAATGTTAAAATAAAACATTCGCTTATTTCAGATAGTATAGTAGGAGATAATACAACAGTAGGTCCATTTGCACATTTTAGGAATCATACAGTAATTGGAAAAAATGTAAGAATTGGTAATTTTGTTGAAGTCAAAAATACTACATTTGGTAATAATAGTAATGCAGCGCATTTAGCATATATTGGAGATGCATTAATTGGATCAAAAGTAAATATGGGATGTGGTACAATTACTGTTAATTATGATGGTAAGAATAAGCATACGACAGTAATTAAGGATAATGCGTTTATTGGTTGTAATTCAAATTTAATCGCTCCAATCACTATAGGTGAAAATGCTTATATTGCCGCTGGGTCGACAATTAATAAAAATGTGCCAAATGATGCCTTAGCGATAGCTCGTAATAAACAAGAAAATAAAGATGGCTATGCGAAAAAATATAAAAAATAGCGCTAATAACATTTGCATTATGGAGCGGATATAGGTAGAATATACTTTGGATAAAAAATTTTGGAGGTTCAAATATGTACATTGACCAAAAAAAAGTAAAATTATTTTCACTTTCATCAAATTTGCAATTAGCTCAAGAAATATCACAAGCTACACAAATTCCATTATCACAATGCGAAGTAAAACGTTTTGCTGATGGAGAAGTATCAATCGATATACACGAAACCGTTCGTGGCCATGATGTGTTTGTTATTCAGTCAACAAGTAGTCCCGTCAATGAACATGTAATGGAAGTTCTTATTATGATAGATGCTTTAAAAAGAGCCTCAGCAAAGACAATTAATCTTGTTATGCCATATTATGGGTATTCACGTCAAGACAGAAAAGCAAGAGCTCGTCAACCTATTTCTGCAAAACTAGTGGCAGATTTATTACAAGCAGCGGGAGCTAGCCGTGTCTTAGCAATGGATTTACATGCTGCTCAAATTCAAGGATTTTTCAATATTCCAATTGACAATTTTGTTGCAATGCCAATTATTGCACGTTATTTTAAATCTAAAGAATTTGAACATGATCTAGTCGTTGTATCTCCCGACCATGGCGGGACAACTCGCGCAAGATTGTTAGCTGAATTTTTAAATTGTCCAATTGCAATCATTGACAAAAGACGTCCACGCCCGAATGTGAGCGAAGTTATGAATGTGATTGGTGAGGTTGAAGGTAAAACAGCAATTATTATCGATGATATGATTGATACAGCGGGTAGTATTGTAAATGCTGCCAATGCATTAAAAGAAAGAGGTGCATTAGAAGTTTATGCTGCGTGTACCCATCCAATATTTACCTATCCAGCAAATGAAAGAATTGAAGAATCTGCGATAAAAGAATGTATCGTCACGAATACTATTAATTTACCAAAAGAAAAATTGACATCAAAAATTATTCAACTTTCTGTAGGTCCTCTATTAGGACTAGGAATCATAAATATCATTCGTGATGAATCAATAAGTGATCTATTTAGAGTAAAGTAAACAGATGACATCTTTGGCAGTCGTCTTATACTATTAAGTATAGGTGGAAAAAATGAAATTAATAGTAGGACTCGGTAATCCCGGGAAAAAATACGATAAAACAAGACATAATATTGGATTTATGGTACTTGATGAATTTGTTAAAAAAGAAAAATTAAATTTTAGTTTAAAACAAAAATTTAAAGGTGAACTTATTCAAACAAATATCAAAAACGAGGCAGTTATTTTGTTGAAACCAAATACATTCATGAATTTATCTGGTGAATCTGTACTCGCTGTTAAACAATTTTATAATATTAGTGATGAAGACATCTTAGTTATATATGATGACCTTGATTTAGCATGCGGTAAAATAAGAATAAAACAAAAAGGAAGTTCTGGCGGTCATAATGGACTCAAGTCAATAATAAACTGTATAGGTAGTGAAAATTTTCATAGATTAAAAATTGGAATTGACCGTGATGAACTGATACCTGTTATTGATTATGTATTAGGAAAATTTACAAAAGAACAAAAAATGGAAATTAGTCATGTTATTACAGAAAGTACAGAAACTATTTATGATTGGCTAGATAACGATGTTGTTTATGTTATGAATAAGTATAATTAATAAGGAGCTTAACACATGGATAGTATCATACGATACATTAACAACTTATTAGTCACAAAGGAAATAGATGGAAAGTTAAGAAAACAAAATGAGAAATTACTAATAAGCAGTGTTAATGAGAATTTAGCCTCAGTGTTAATATCACATTTTTTTACAAAAGTAAACGATAATATTCTCGTGGTTACATCAAATTTATTTCAAGCACAAAAAACCTATGATAAATTAGTGCAGGTGCTAGGTGAGGAGCATGTGCATTTTTTCCCTATGGATGAATTTATATCAGCGGAAATGTTAGCATCGAGTAATGAGTTCCGTCAAGAGCGTATTGATACCATTGTTAATATTTTAGAAAATATTAAAGGCGTCATTATCACGCATACAATAGGAGCTATTAGGAAATTGCCTCCGAAAAAAGTAATACAAGATAGTATTATCCACATTCGCAATAATGAAATTCACGAATTTGATGAATTAATTAAACGTTGTGTCTATATGGGTTATAAAAGACAGAGTATTGTTGAAAATCAAGGAGAGTTGGCTGTCCGCGGTGGTATATTAGACATTTTCCCATTTACTTCATCACATCCTTATCGAATTGAATTTTTTGATGATGAAGTGGATTCTATTCGTTATTTTAATGAAAAATCACAAAGAACAATTGAGATGTTAGAAGAAATTAAAATTACTCCTATTTTTGAATTAATTTATTCTGAAGATATTAAACAAAGTGTCACCAAGCAATTGAAATTAGAATATGAAGAAAAAACTAAAAATTGCAAACAACATGCCTTAGATACTTTAAATGAACATTTTTTTCAAGATCTTCAAGATATTGAAAATTATAATGATTTGACAAGAATTCACAAATATATCACCTATTTCTATCAAGAGAGTACAACTATTTATGATTATTTAAATAATGGATTAATTGTTTATATTGATTATAATAACATTCAAAATAATTTTGATAATTTTAATTTAGAATATCATCAATTTTACACAGAATTACTCGAAGATAATAAAACAGTTTTTGTTCCAAAGCATTATTGTCAGATTGATCACCTACTTGATTACGAAAACAATCAAATTTTTTTGCAAGAATACACTACGTTTATTAAAGACATTCATTTTACAGGTAATTTAAATCTTAATAGTCGTAAAATCGAACAATATTATGGAGTATTAACAGATTTTTATGAAGAAATCAAAAGAAATAATGGGATAAAAACCTATTGTATTTGTTTTAACCAAAAAACTCAATTGCAACATTTTAGCGAAAATTTAGAAGATCAATCAATTTCATATGCTATTATAGGTATTAATGATGAGATGATTCCCAATAAAGTGAATTTAATATTATCACAACTTCCTGAGGGATTTGAATTAATAACTGACAATGTTAAGTTTATTACCTCTCACGAATTATATAAAAAAGTTTCTAAAGTAGTTAAATATCGTAGCACTATTAAAGAAGCCAAAAAGCTAAAAAATATTGATGAATTAAAAATTGGTGATTATGTAGTTCATCATATACATGGAATAGGACAATATATAGGAATTCAAACATTAGAAACTAATGGTGTTCATAAAGATTTTTTGCAAATTGCTTATAAAGGTGAAGATAAATTATATGTTCCTGTTGAAAATATTGATTTAATCCAAAAATATGTTGGAAAAGAAGGAACAAAGCCAAAATTATATAAAATTGGTGGAGTTGAATGGCGAAAAACTAAGCAAAAAGTTACTTTAAAAATTAAAGATATAGCTGATAAACTTATTCAATTATATGCCCTAAGAGAACAAACAACTGGTTTTGCATTTTCAAAAGATTCGGAAGAACAGAAGCAATTTGATGAAAATTTCATTTATGTAGAAACTCCAGACCAACTTCTTGCAATAGAAGAAGTTAAAGAAGATATGGAAATGGCAATGCCTATGGACCGGTTATTATGTGGTGATGTTGGATATGGAAAAACAGAAGTAGCGATGCGAGCTGCATTTAAAGCAGTAATGGATAGTAAACAAGTAGCATACTTAGCACCAACGACAATTTTAACTCAACAACATTTTGACAATTTTGTTGAGAGGTTTCGTGATTTTCCGATTAACATTGCTTTATTAAACCGTTTTGTTAGTAAAAAACAACAAACTGAAATAATAAAAAAAATTAAAAAGGGTCAACTTGATATTGTGATTGGCACGCATCGACTACTTTCTCAGGACGTCAAATTTCAAGATTTAGGTTTATTAATAGTGGATGAAGAACAACGTTTCGGAGTTGAACATAAAGAAAAAATAAAAGAATTAAAAGTGAATGTCGATGTTTTAACTTTGACAGCTACACCAATTCCCCGAACATTGCAAATGTCATTAATTGGAGTACGTTCGTTATCACTATTAGAAACACCACCGGAAAACCGTTATCCAGTGCAAACTTACGTCTTAGAAGAAAATGATACAGTTATTAAAGAATCTATTGAACGTGAGTTAGCACGTCATGGTCAAGTTTTTTATTTATACAATCGAGTAGAGGATATTGAAAAAAAGACCATGCGACTTCAAGAGTTAATTCCAGATGCTAAAATCATTTTCGCTCATGGACAGATGTCAAAAGAAAATCTTGAAAAGACTATGTTAGCTTTTTTAAAGAGAGAATATGATGTTTTAGTGTGTACGACGATTATTGAAACTGGTATTGATATAGCAAATGCAAACACATTAATTATCTCTGATGCTGATAAATTAGGGCTTTCGCAGCTTTATCAGCTTCGTGGTCGTGTCGGGCGGAGTGATCGTATTGCTTATGCTTATTTAATGTATCCAAAGCGTAAGATATTAAGTGAAGTAGCCAATAAACGGCTTATGGCAATAAAAGAATTCACCGAACTTGGTTCAGGCTTCAAAATTGCCAAACAAGACTTAGCGATTAGAGGGTCAGGAGATTTGTTAGGTGCCCAACAATATGGATTTATTGATTCAGTTGGATTTGAATTATATACTAAATTATTAAAACAAGCGATAGCTGAAGGTCGAAATGAAGATTTCCAGGATTATATGGAAGACAAAAATACCGACATTGAAATTAGAATTTCACATGATGCCTATATTCCTGCAGACTACATTGATGATGAATCTATTAAAATTGAAATGTATAAAAAAATAAAACAAATTAATTCTGAAGTCGATTTAATGGATGTTGAAAATGAAATGATCGATAGATTTTCTGAATATCCACATCCTGTACAAAATTTATTAAACTTAGCATTTATTAAAAGTTGTTGTCAAGATTTAGGAATAATAAAGTTAATAGAAACGAAAACGAGTGTAGAATTTCGTTTTAGCCCGGAATCTAGTGCAAAAATAAATGGTGAAATATTATTTATGGCTGCAAATGAAATTTCTCCTAATATAAATTTCAAGTATATAAATCAACAAATTGTAATGATGATTGATAAACCACGTCTGAAAGAAAACTACTTGACATTGGCAAGGAAATTATTTGTTAAAATTATCCACAGTCGAATAATGTAAAATTATGAATAATTATGGAAATATAGAAAAAAATATACTTAGCAAGACATTACGAAAGCGAGGTTTTAAATTGAAAGCTACAGGTGTTGTTCGTAGAATTGATGATTTAGGTAGAGTTGTAATTCCCAAGGAGATTCGCAGAAACTTGCGTATAAGAGAAGGGGATTCGCTTGAAATTTATGTTGATAACGCAGGTGATGTTATTTTAAAGAAATACTCACCAGTCGAAGACTTAAGTGAATTTTCACAACAATATGCCGATGCTTTATATATGGCTATACAAAAAGACATAATCATTTGTGACAGAGATACAATTGTAGCTGCAACTGCTAACTTAAAGAAAAAATATGTACAAAAAAAAGTTGGCGAGCAGCTTGAAAAATTCATGAATAATAGAACTGCTAAAATCGAAAGAGAAAACGTAGAAATTGAAGTATCTGAAGATAAAAAAGAGCATCATGATTATGTTGTACAACCTATATTAAGTAACGGCGATTGTGTAGGGGCTGTTCTGGTCATTGGAACTGATAATAATAAAGACATTACTGAAATCGATGTAACCAGTGCAAAGACATGTGCCTCATTTATTGGTAAATATTTAGAAGGTTAATAAATTATGCCTACAAAAGTAGGCATTTTTATTTATGAATGGCCCCTATAGGGCCATTTTTCATTTACAATATTTATGAGATAACGTATAATTAAAGTCATGATTAAGGATGATTATAAGGAGCATTAAAATGGTAAAACATATATTTTGTGACCTAGATGGCACATTACTCAAAGATTTTCACAAAATAAATGACGAAGATATTGAAGCACTCATGTTAGCACAAGAAAAAGGGATTACTATTTCAATTGCGACAGGCCGATTAGATTATGAAATAAAAATGTTAATGGATAAATATAATTTTAAAGGATATAGAGTTTCGCAAAATGGGGCAGTTGTTTTTGATAATCATATGAATTTAGTTTATGAAAAAAGTTTATCTCATGAGGATATACAAATCATACTAGCCGCATTAAAAGGGCAAAAAATAATTATTTTTTTTGAAACTGCAGAAGCCTATATTGTTGAAAAGAAATTACCCATTGTTGAAGAGTTTGAAAAATCGCAACCATTCATTACTTATATTGAAAATCAAAATATATTACATGAATTAGATAAACATCAATTTGTCACTATCTCTATTTGGGCAGAAAAGGATGATAATGTTAATATAAAAAAATATTTAGACAGTATTTTACCAAACCATATCGTAAGCTATATATCTAGTAAATACACTATTGATATAACAAGCTCTTATAATTCAAAAGGAAATGGTATTATGCAGTTATGTCTAAAAGATAATATTCCTTTAAATGAAATTGCTGTCATAGGGGACTCTCATAATGATATTTCGATGTTTAAGATAACTGAGCACAGTTATGTCATGGAAGAAGCTGATTTAGAAGTCAAAGCTCACGCAAATCATTCAGTTATTAACGTAAAAATGGCTGTATTAGATATCATGAAAAATTAGGTGATAAGTATGAAATCAAAATTAGTAAAAGGCGCTTTTTTTGTAACTGCTGCAACTTTTTTTGTTAAGATTTTATCTATAGCATACAAAATTCCTTATCAAAATATTACAGGTGATAAGGGTTTTTATATTTATCAACAAATGTATCCATTATTTGCTTTAGTAGTTGCAATCAGTGGCTTTAGTTTTCCGCTTGCTATTAGTGAATCTATTACACAACAGAAAATTAAATCAAGAATTATCAGCTCTAGTTTTTATGCTCTCACATCTGCTTCAATAGTTTTATCCTTATGTATTTACTTCTCAAATCCCATTCTTGGTCAATTAATGGGAGACCCTTATTTATCTGGTATATTTTATTCGTTAATTCCCGTTATACTATTAGCCCCCTTATTGAGTGTTTTAAGAGGACATTTATATAGCCATGTGGATAGCATTAATCAAGTAGCTATTTCAATTATTATTGAACAGTTATTCCGGGTATCATTTATTGTATTTATTTTGTATTTATATGTAAATCTTTATATTAGTAATCTTTATTTAGTTGCTAAATTCAGTTTTCTGGGATTTGGTTTGGGTATATTTATCGCAATTCTTTATTTAATCAATAAATTCGATTTTAAGTCATTAAATATCAATTATTTTAATTTGAAATTAAGTTTATTGATATTAAAACGAGGGCTATTTTTATTAATTAGTGCATCAATATTGCTCCTTTTTCAATTAATAGATAGTTTAACGATTATAAAACAATTATCTATTTCTGTTTCTCTACAAACATCAATGGTGATTAAAGGGATATACGATCGTGGTTTACCAATTATTCAGACGGGAATATTTTTTGTCTCACCATTATTGGCAAGTATTATTCCACATATTAATAAAAAGGGAGATTATACAAAATTATTAATGTTTATTTTCTACGTATCATTACCAGCTACAATAGGATTAATATTTGTATTAAAAGATGTCAATCTCCTTCTATTTCACGATAATCGGTACACATACGTTCTACAAATCAGTGCAATCACTATTCTACTTTATTCACTTCTATTGACACTTTCCACTTTTACAACGAATCATAAAAATATTATATATATTGTTTGTATTGGTTTACTGTTTAAGTATATAGGTAATAATATATTAATTGTAAAATATGGTATAGTAGGAGCATCTATTAGTTCTGTTGTGAGTCTTTCATTGATGTTACTCATTATTGCCTTAATGAGTAGAAAAATAATTTCAGTTTCAATCGGTTTATTAATCAAAATAATATTTGCTAATGTATTTTTAATACTGGCCTTATACATTAGTAGATTAATAGCGGTATTGGATCATTTAATGATACAAATCATATTAGGTATGCTTAGTTATTTAATGATAAGTTTTCTTTTAAAAATAAAAAAGGAGATTTTATGATAAATCAAACATACTAAGCATAAAATATAATAATAATATTGTGTAACTATTGCATTATATTGACTTTTTTGAAAAATATAGTACAATATTGTTATAAAAGGGAGTAGCCATCATAAAGTTTATGAAGATAAAATCAACAACCGGTAGTAATTGCCTGGTTTTATCATAACGAAAGTTATTGGCGAGACTTTTATTGCATTATGCGATAGAAGTCTTTTTTTATGTAATTTAGGAGGAAAGTTATGGCAACGAAAGATATTTTATGGATTCTTTTTTTATTAATTGGTGGTCTTATTTTAATGGTAAAATCAGCAGATTATTTTGTAGATTCAGCAGTAAAAATTGCTGAATTATCAAGAATACCAAAATTAATAATCGGAGCAACACTAGTTAGTCTTGCTACCTCATTACCAGAATTATTTGTATCAACATCAGCTGTATTAGCTGGACATAATGATATGGCAATAGGAAATGCATTAGGTTCAGTTATTTTTAATACAGCAGTGATATTATCTTTGGCAGCTATTTTTATGTCGGGTAAAGTAGATAGGAAAAATGTTGTTGAGAAATCAGTGGTATTAATTATTGCTATGACTACCTTAATACTTTTCTCGCTAGATTTAAAAATAACATTGTTTGAAGCAAGTGTCCAGTTTCTAATTGTAGTTGTATATACCTACTTAAATATTGTTGCTGTTAAAAAGCAAAAAGAGGTTCGCGAGGAATATGATATTCCTAATAAAGGGAAACAATATTTGATTAATTTTATTATTTTAGTTATTTCTGCCGTAGGAATACGTTATGGTGCTAAATTTCTTGTAGATGGAGCTAGTATCATTGCTACAAAATTAAATATTACTGACACAATTGTCGGGTTAACGATTTTAGCTATAGGGACTTCATTACCAGAATTAATTACAACGATTACTGCTATTCTGAAAAAACAACAAAGTCTATCTGTAGGGAATATATTAGGTGCAAACATCTTAAATGTGACAATGATAATGGGTGCATCAGGTATTATGGCTAATACAATTAGAAAAGGTGGATTAGTCATCGTTCCATCGCAACTGATTCCTTTTAAATCTGTGCCTCAAACATTGTATCTAGATTTACCTATTGCGTTTATTGTAATAGTTATATTTGTTATTCCAATGATGATAAAAGGACAATTACAAAAATGGCAAGGTTATTTAGGGCTTATATTATATATAATTTATATCACTTATTTAATAATAAACGCTTCAATAATCCTTGGATGATAATTTTTAATGTATATTAGATGAATTACTAAAAAGATTCCCATAATAGTGTTATAAACCTATTGGAGGAATCTTTTTTATGCATAAAAGTACTGATAAATGTCCACGGAATGATGAATTAACATTCAATCAATACCCAAAACTAGAAAATGATTTGGATATAGATGTATTAATTATTGGCGGCAATCTAACGGGAGCATTAAGCACTTACATATTTAATGAAAAAAATATCCGAGTAGCATTAATTTCAAGAGGGAAAATAAATTTTATGAGTGAGCTTCTTTATAATCAAGTCTACGATATAGATTGTGATTTAAATACAATAGCAACTGTTCTAAATACAAATGAAATTGTCAATATCTTTCCATTTGTATTGGATGCATTATATAAATTAGATGAAATAACAGATGAATTAGATGACAAATGTGAATTTATAAGAAGGCCTAAGATTTGTACAGGAAGAGAGCACGCATTAGAAAAAGATTTCCCTATTAGCTTAAATAGTATATCTTATAAAAGTGGAGCTGAAATTAATCAAGATAAATTAAAAAGAGAATTATTTCATGATTTTACAAAAAAACACCTATCTATTTATGAAGAGACAGAAGTAGATGAAATCAATATTAATGAAGAAGGCGTTGTAGTGATGGCGAATCATAAAAATAGAATAAAGTGTAAGAAGGTATTAATAGCGGATAGTTATGAAAGTATTTTGTTTTTTGATAAACCTTATAAAGTGAAAAATGAGATTCATTCTTTTCCACTTGTATCTTATAAATATCAAATTCAAAACACTAAAGAAGTACTTTATCATTTTGATGAAACTTATCTAGATGTTGAAAGTGGATTACCATATATAAACGATACAGATGAATATCCTAATATTTATTTTAATGTTGATATTGATAGAAATGGTGTCTTGTTTGCTTTGATGGGGGCAATGTATCTATCAGAAAGATTTTTAGAGCCTGTACAATTATAAATCTAAGAGATAACTGCCTATTTTGTAGTTATCTTTTTTTAGTCTACACTAATATTGGGTAAAAGAATAAAATAATGATATACAGAAGAATAGGCAAAATGAGGAGTAGAATGAAAAATGAACGAATCCACTTTAAGTAAAATGTTGATTGTTCAAAAAAGTGAAATGACTGAACATACATTTTATAAAAAAATTGCTATTCATGAAAAAGATAAACATAATAAAAATCTTTTAAAACATATATCGGAGGTTGAACTAGGACATTATCAGTTTTGGGAAGCATTTACGAAAATAAGCGTAAAACCCAATATTTTTCGTGTTATTTTTTACTATATAATTGTTATCCTTTTTGGATTGACATTCGGTGTCAGGTTAATGGAAAAGAACCAAAGAAGAATCAAAAGGTTGTATCAAGAAATTAATCAGGAAATTGGTGGAATTGATGCGATAATAAATGATGAACATGAACATGAAAAAATGCATATTAATGAAATTGATGAAGAGAGATTAAAATATATAGGTTCTATTGTATTGGGGTTAAATGACGCCTTGGTTGAATTCACCGGTGCTATCGCAGGTTTTACCTTTGCATTAGTAAATACGCAACTTGTCGCTTTAGCGGGCTTAATAGCGGGCATTGCGGCTGCATTATCGATGGCGAGTAGTGAATATTTGTCTACAAAACAAGAATCACCTCAAAGGTTCGCTTTTATCTCAGCGCTGTATACAGGTACAGCTTATATCATTGCTGTTTCCTTAATGATTTTACCATATTTGTTATTTAATCAATTATTATGGTGTTTAGGTTTAATGATAATGATTGTCGTAACGATTATATTGATTTTTAATTATTACATTGCTATCGCAAAAGATTTATCATTCAAAAAACGTTTTTTAGAAATGGTTTGTATTAGTTTGGGGATTGCGACCCTATCCTTTATTATTGGATTTTTAGTAAGACAATTAATCGGAATCGAAGTTTAAAAATAACTGCCTTTTATGGCAGTTATTTTGTGTTTATTAGAGTTATGTGATAAAATATGGAAGAATATATATAGGAGATGATATTAATGAATAATAATGATACAATAAAGAAAATGTTATTTTTGCAAAAAGGCGAGATTACAGATTACGTTATTTACACTAAACTCGCAGCAAGACAAAAGTTAGCACATAATAAAGAGATTTTAACAAGTATCGCTAAAGACGAAATGAGCCATTATAAATTTTTAGAAATTTACACCAAACAAAAGGTAAAACCAAGTCGTTTTAAAGTCCTTTTTTTCTTTTTGATTGCCAGAATCTTTGGATTAACCTTTGGCATTAAGCTCATGGAAAAGGCTGAGGATGCGACACAACACATTTATAACGAAATTAAAGATCAGGTAGAGGGTATAGACAAGATAATAAACGATGAAGAAGAACATGAACGAGAATTAATAGAGGCTTTAGATGAAGAAAAATTAAAATATATAAGTTCGATTGTTTTAGGATTAAACGATGCATTAGTAGAACTGACTGGTACATTAGCAGGACTTACGTTAGCATTAAATAGAACTAAATGGGTTGCAGCTGCAGGACTAATTACTGGGATTGCTGCCTGTTTATCGATGGCAAGTAGCGAATATTTAGCCCGCAAACAAGAAGAAACGACTACCTTTGCCATTAGATCATCAATATATACTGGAGGTGCCTATTTATTAGCAGTAATCTTATTAGTGTTACCATATTTCTTAATTGGAAATATTTATTATGCATTAATGACTACTGTTCTCGTGGTTGTTTTAATTGTGTTTGTATTTAACTATTATATTTCTGTTGCGAAAGACTATTCTTTCAAAAAAAGATTTTTAGAAATGATTGTGATTAGTTTGAGTGTATCATTCTTATCATTTATCATTGGATATTTTGTTAATATGTTTATTGGAATCAATGTATAAAAGAGTGATTAAATATGAGTAAAGTAGAATTATTAGCCCCAGCTGGGTCTATGGAGGCATTAAAAGCCGCCATTATTAGTGGAGCGGATGCCATCTATTTAGGTGGTAGTCATTTTGGGGCTCGGTCCTATGCGAAAAATTTTGATAATGAAGAAATAAGTGAGGCAATAAAATTGGCTCACTTATATCAAGTTAAAATTTATGTCACGATTAATACTTTAATATATGACAATGAGTTTACCGAAGTCATGAATTATATTGATTTTTTATATCATCATGATGTGGATGCGCTGATCATTCAAGATTTGGGATTAATGAGTGTTATTCGCAAATATTATCCTGATTTAGAGCTTCATGCAAGTACACAGATGACAATCCATAATGCAAGTGGTGCTCAGTTATTAAAAGAGAATGGTATAAAGCGTGTTGTTTTAGCAAGAGAAAATACACTAGAGGAAATTAGAAAAATCACTGAAAATGTTTCTATCGAAACAGAAGTGTTTGTCCATGGTGCATTATGTGTCAGCTATTCTGGGCAATGTCTCATGAGTAGCTTAATTGGCGGGCGAAGTGGGAATAGAGGAAAATGTGCACAACCATGCCGCAAATTGTATGATTTAAAATTGAATGATGAAATAATTGAAAAAAATAAATATCTGATAAGCCCTAAAGATTTAAATACGATCAATCATTTAGGTGAAATTATCGAAACAGGTGTTCATTCCCTAAAAATAGAAGGAAGAATGAAAAGTCCTGAATATGTAGCGATTGTCGTATCCATTTATCGAAAAGCTATTGATTCATATTATAAAAATAAACAAATAAATATATCAGCTTCGGATTTAGGGGATTTGGAACAAATTTTCAACAGACAATTTACGCGTGGATTTATGTTTTTAGAAAATGGTAAATCCTATATAAATACAGAAAAAAACAACAACACCGGTGTTTTATGTGGAGTGGTACAAGCTTCGCAATATAACAAAGTTGTTGTTAAATGTTTGAAACCAATTCATCTAAATGACGGAATCTACTTTGAGGGGACTAATACAGGGTTATCAATCTCTAAAATGATTAGAAAAGGAAAAGTTATTCAAGATGCTATTGAAAATGATTTGATAACCCTAGATGTCCAAAAGGAAATAAAAATAGGAGTACATGTCTATAAAACAACAGATGTATTACTAGATGCAAAAGCTAGAAATATTCAGATGCCGAAAATACCATTAAATGGTGAAATTACCTTATTGATAGGTCAAAATCCGAAAATAAAATTAATTGATGATTTAAAGAATGAGGTAGAAGTAGAGATTAATTATAGTATTGAAAAAAGCAGAGGCCAAGGGTTAAATGAGGATAAAATTTATAGTCAATTACATAAATTAGGGAATACAAATTTTTATTGGGAATATTTAAAAGTAATTAAAGACGATGATTTATTTATGATTATCAGTTCCTTAAATGAGTTAAGAAGAAAAGGAATTGAACAATTGATGTTGTTAAGACAAAAAAAACATGTGCGTACTGAAAGACAAATTTATAAATATCAAATGATGAGAAAAACAGAACCTATGATAAACCCCATTTTATCCGTCTATTGTCACAATGCTTTACAAGTCAAGGCAGCACTTCAATGTGGTATTGAAAAAATATATGTAAATGAAGATATTATTCAAGATGTTAAGTCGGATATTGATTTATTTCTTGCAAAAGGAAGAATTGAGCCTAATCCATATATTAAGAATTGGGGAAAAGGAGTATTAATATCAGAATTAGGAAGTTTGCATTTAGCGAAAGATTATCCGAATGAAGTAATAACAAACTTTAATTTAAATGTGACAAATTCGGAAACCATAAAATTTTTAAAGAGTCAAAACGTATCGTCTGTCACATTATCTTATGAAATGAATGAAAAAGCTTTTCATCATTTGTTATATGGTGATAAATCATCCTTAGAAGTCATCGTGTATGGATTTCAAGAAAGTATGATTACAAAATATTGTTTCTTTCATGACAAGTGTCAAAAACAATGCCAAAAATCTGATTATTATTTAATTGATTCTTTGAAAGAGAAATTTTTAGTAACGATGGATAATACTTGTCATATGCACATCCATAACAGCAAATTGCTTATTTTAACAGATGAATTGGCTAAATTAATGAAATACGGGTATAAGCAATTTCGACTTCAATTTACAAAAGAAGATTTTAATGAGACAGTATCAGTCATCCATGCCTATCAATCTTATCTATTCGAGCAGGATGAGCAGTTACTTAAAATAATTTTAACACAATATAAAAAAAATAACCTCTTCACACGTGGATATTTTAGCAAAGATATTTTATAATAGAAGTATGTAAAATTAAAACAAAGGAGTGAATATTAATGGATATTAATTTCAAACATGAACATAAATGTTTTAATTTCCGTGTTGCATCAGTTATAAAAAAGGATGATATGATTTTATTAACAAATGAAAATCAATATCATACGTTACCGGGAGGACGAGTGCGTTTTGGCGAAACGACAGAAACGACTGTAAAAAGAGCGATTCTTGAAGAATTGAATGTCCACGTTAGTATTTCAAAATTGCTTTCAATTAATGAAAATTTTTTTGATTATGGTGATGATGAATATCATGAATTGTTGTTTGTTTATTTATGTGAAATCGATACAGATATTGATATTGAGACAATAAATGCATACCCACCTTCTAAAGGTCATTTTAAATTTATATCATTTAAAGAATTACTAAATATTAATTTTAAACCTGAATTTCTATTAAGCGATTTGGATAAACTATCAAACCAAATAACTCATAATATAAATAAATAAGTGTTATATAACAATTTCAGCGATAAAATGAATATAACCACCAAAAGATATTATTAAAATTATTTAACAGTATTGAATTCATATTATGATAATAGAATAATGGAAGTCTACCTAATTTAAGTTAGAATGAAGTAAATACAACATGAAAATTTCTGTTCATTAATTAAAATCTAAAAGAAAAGGGTTGATTAGACGTATGAAATATATTGCTATTTTTATGTTATCTATTTTAGCTTTGTTTGCACTTACACAGTATATCGATAATTTAAGACATCCTATCAAGAAAGTGGAGACTTTAAATGGATATACTTTTCAACTTTTAAATGATAGTACTTATGCAGTAACAGGTTATACAGGGAAAAGCACCACTTTAAATATTCCTGGTGAATACAAAAATACACCTGTTACGCAAATAGGTTATTCAGCATTTAGATCTCTTCATATCGAAGATGTTATCATTCCAGATAGCATTACAACAATTGGGGGATTTGCATTTGCCGAATCGACATTAAATTCTATTGATATACCAGATAGTGTAACAAACATAAATGAGTTAGCTTTTCAAACTAGTAAGCTATTAACAAATATTAGCGTGACAGATAATAATTCACAATATAGTTCTAATGAGGGTATTTTATATAGTAAAGATGAATCAATTATAATAAAATATCCTGAGGGAAGAAAAGGATACACCTATACTTTGCCAAATAATGTAACCAAAATAGGGGATTATGCATTTTCTATGGTAAAAAATTTAAAGGAAGTTACTATTGATGATTTCGTTACTACAATTGGTACTTATGCATTTTACAATGCCCAAAATTTAAATAACCTTATCATACCAAATAGTGTTACAGAAATAGGCGACCATGCATTTTATGATATTTCTACTTTAACTAACATAACTCTATCAAATCAAATTACCTCAATTGAGGAATCTTTATTGGCACAAACAAGTATAACGAGTATCACGATACCAAATGGTGTTACATCTATAGGAAAAGAAGCTTTTAAAAGTTCGAAGTTAAAAAGTATTAATATACCAACTTCAGTAACTGATATTGGTGAAAGTGCCTTTAATGGGATATTAACACTAGATACTATTACGATACCTGCTAATGTTAATAGCTTAGGTGAGGGGGCTTTCTTTAATATGGCGGGACTACAAAGTATTAATGTTGACCCTAATAATGAAAATTATACTTCTATTGATGGTGTATTGTATACTAAGGACGTATCACGTTTATTGTATTATCCGGGGGGGAAGACAGAAACTGATTACATTGTCCCAGATTTAGTTACTAGCTTAGCGAAAGAATCTCTTTTATATGCACCGAATTTAACGACTGTGACTATTCCGGCAAGTGTGACATCAATTGAAGCAAAGGTATTTCTACATTCTATCAATACAATAATCATTAATTGTCTCACTCCACCAGAAATTAGTGAGAATACCTTTATTAGTTATAATAATTATGATGTCTATAAAATATACGTTCCAACAATAAGTGTAGATATTTATAAAAATGTTAATAATTGGCCAAAAAATAATATTTTTCCAATAGAATAATAAATATAAACAGTTAATGTTGCGAGTTGTATAGAAATATATATATGAATAGGAGAAGAAAATATGAAACTAATTAAAAATGCCCAAAAAGTATTTACAATGGGACCACAAGGGACATTAGAAAATGTGGATGTTTTGATTGAGGGGACTAAAATTGTAAAAATCGAAAAAGACATTCAAGTTGGAAACAATGTTGAAGTAATTGATGCTACTAATCAATATGTCTATCCTGGATTTATTGATGCACATTGCCACATCGGGATGTTTGAAGAATCTATTGGATTCGAGGGGAATGATGGGAATGAAGCCACTAATCCTATCACACCAGAATTGCGTGCTATCGATGCGATAAATCCGATGGATATCTCATTAAGTGAGGCTATAGCTGGTGGTGTTACGATTGCTTCGACGGGTCCTGGGTCTGCAAACGTAATTGGTGGACAATTTACTATCATAAAATTAGCTGGTAAACGTGTTGATGATATGATTATTAACCCTTACTCAGCAATGAAATGTGCCTTCGGTGAAAATCCAAAACGTGTTTACCGTGGAAAAGGGCCAGAAACAAGAATGTCTACAGCTGCTAAATTACGTGAGACGTTGTTTAAAGCACAAGAATATTTAGATAAAAAAGAAAAAGCTGAAGATGAATCCAAAAAACCAGCATTCAATTTACAATATGAGGCTTTAATACCTGTACTAAAACGTGAAGTACCACTTAAAGCACATGCACATCGTGCTGATGATATTTTTACATCTATTAGAATCGCAAAAGAATTTAATGTTTTGTTAACATTAGATCATTGTACAGAAGGTCATTTAATTGCTGATGTGCTTGCTAAGGAAAATTATCCTGCAATCGTTGGGCCAAGCTTTGGTAACCGTTCTAAATTTGAATTAAAAGAAAAAACATTTAAAACAGCCAAGGTTTTACAAGAAGCAGGAGTAAAAATCGCTATTATGACAGATAGTCCTGTAATTCCATTAGCACATTTAAATATGTGTGCATCATATGCTGTGTCTGCTGGAATGGACGCTTATGAGGCCTTAAAAGCTATCACAATTAACCCTGCCCAAATATTAAATATTGATGATAAAGTAGGTTCTATCGAAGTAGGAAAAGATGCCACAATCGCTATTTGGAATGGTGATGCTTTGAATATTCAAAACTATGTGAATAAAACATTGATAGATGGAAAAGTGGTTTATCAAAAATAAAAAACTATAAAAAAGTAGTTTATCCTATTTAAGTAAAAATCTTAGAATAATGGATAAAAACGTATACTAAAAAGAGAAGTTATTAAATTGTTGCTAAAATTAAATTTAATTTATTGAAAGTGTTGAAAATCATTCTGTGGTTTTTGACATTTTTCTTTTTATAACGCCATGTTTAAATAAAGGTTGGTGTTTGACTTCATTTTACCTTTGTAATTAATGCACTAAACGAGAACCGAGATTCACATTTGCCAAATTTGAATTTAATTTTATTTTGGAACAATTCAAGACAGCACTAAATATATTAAGTGCTATGGAAGAAATAATTTCTTTTTATTCAAGTTAGAGAAAGTCGCTTCTCTAAAATCAAAACTACCAATGGCAGCATAATAAAATTCTACATTTTTACTTTAAAGATATGTTATAATTGGTATATTAATTAAATACAATTGTAATTTATTGTGAAATAAATTTTAGAGTAGGTGTCAAGTATGGATGAGAATTTAAAACAAGAGATGATTGGGAAGATAATTGCTCAAGAAGGGTTTAAAATTATACGAGATGAGGCAATTAAATTATTCAAGAAGGAAACTATGGGAAATTGTTTTTCTCTTGCAAACGAGTTTTATACGTCAAAGCATTTTAAAATACAAGAACTTGGAGTGTTTTTATTGGGATATATATCCAATAAAAACGAAGCAGCATTACAATTTTTAAAAGAAACAGTAAGTCAAAATGAAAATTGGCAAGTACAAGAAATTTTAGCAATGGCTTTTGATAGTTTTTGTAAAATTAGGGGTTATGAGCAATCTATTCCGGTAATTGAAGAATGGCTTTCTTTTAAATATCCTAATACTCGTAGAGCAGTAACAGAAGGGCTTCGTATTTGGACAAGTAGACCGTTTTTCAAAGAACATCCAGAAAAAGCAATTGCTCTTATTGCACCATTAAGAAATGATGAAAGCGAATATGTAAGAAAATCAGTTGGTAATGCTTTGAAAGATATAAGTAAAAAACATTGTGAATTAGTAGTTGAAGAACTAAAAACATGGGATTTATCAGGTATATGTATTAATCAAGTATATAAATTAGCAACTAAATATATAAAATAGCTAATAAAATTTTAATATGAAAAATTATGATAATTTTTCTATGGGAATAAGCAATCTGGTAGAGGGTGATATATTATGAAAATATTTTAGGATTGGGATTAAAATTTGACTCTTTAAAAAGTGAGTATAGAAAGTTAACAAAAAATGGTGTTAAATTTTTATCTGAACCTAATGACTGGAATAGCTGTAGAATTTGAGGAATACAAAGAAAATAACATTTTATTTGATATCATTGACCCTTTATTTAAAAGAAAGTATTTTATAAAAATGAACCGATAAAATTATCGGTTTAATCTTACTTAAATTATTTAATTAGACTTGTGATGCTATCACTATGCACCTTTTGTCGTGCATTTTTTATACCTAACTGAAAGCCATCCATTTCAGTTAACTTTTCGTATTATTTCTTAAAAAATAGTTTAAATTAGACACAAAATCACTAAAATAATATAATTAAAAAACCAAATCGAACATATTTTTTTACTTTATACAAATATTTTTATCTACAGTTAAATTAAGATAGTCAAATGAATTTGTTTTAATAATATTTACTTTTTTTCACTATCAAAGTATAATTAAATAAATAATGTAATAATTGCTAGAAGAATCATTAACAATCCAGCATAATAATCTAAACGGGAATTAAGAAGCTTTTGCGCTGTTTTTTTACCAATTGTTAGTGCAATGTAGGTTAAACTACAACTAACTAATGAAAACAACAAGGCAGCTACTATTATATGGATATGATCAATGGTTGTAAATGCAATTCCTGTAAGAAAACTATCAATACTAACAGAAAAAGCAAATAAGCATTTATTAATCAAATTACATATATTAAATTTTTCGTTATTATCTTTTTTTAACAACATCATAATCCCAAGGATGCATAGAATTATAAATGCGATGTAATTGATTTTGCTTTCTAAATAACTAGATAGATTAATTTGAATAAAAACAATAGAAGCTAGAAAGTAACCAAAGAGTGGCATGAGAAAATGAAATAAACCAACAATTAAGCTTGTTATAATAGATTCAGTTTTTCGTTTAAAAGTTGAACCAAAAACTAAACTAAGCATAAATGCATCTACACTCAATGCTAAACCAATTGTTAGTCCATATATGATTGAAATGATTATATCAGGCATATGGATTCCTCTTTTCTAGCTAACAAACACAATGAAGGGTGATAATATGAAAAGAATAAATGATACAGAAAAAACTCAACTTGGTCATATCATTCATTATTATCGAAATTTATATTTTCATAGTGAAGCAACTGATTCGGACGCATATAAACAAATTAATTTTTGTCATCAAATTTGTTCGCAAACACAACTATCTAGATTAGAACATGGTGATGTATTGAAAGACCAAGAAATATATGCTTCATGTTTGAAAAAATTAAAACTTAATTTAGAAAAAACTCCAATGAAGGAATATATCTTGTTTGAAACCTATTTTGAAAACATATTAACATATCAAAATGATGATGATTTAATCATAAACTATAATGAATATGTCATGTTGATCAATAGATTTCAAAATATTTTCAAAAATAACATCATTTATACTCATTATAATTATGCGTTAGAATTGATTCTGTCGATATTAAATGGTGATATCGAGGAAACTGATTATCTTATTGATGATGTAGAAAATAACTTGGATATATTGCCATCTAAGTTTTTAATATTAACATTACATTATCTAGGGATTTATTATCACATTAAAAATGATTATAATAAGGCTAATAAATTTTATTTACTTTCAATTGAACATATGCATAAACTCAATATAAATAATTCAATTATTTATATTGAGATTGCCTTAAATTACATTAAAATGAATAAATGTATCTATGCCCTTGATTATTTGAATAAGGCTTTAGAGGTATTTATAAATACACATAATCATGAAATATTAGAAAGCATATACCGTTGTTATGGACTAATAGATTTAAAAAATAAATATTATGCTGATGGATTAAACTTTTTATTAACATCATTAGACTATAGTAAAAAAACGCAAAAAAATGACTTGATACTAAATAATTATTACCTCATTGCAATCGGTTTGTATTTAACGGGTGAATACGAGAATGCATTAGAAACAATTGAGGAAACAGCTAAGTTTAAAGGAAATGAAATCGGAAGATTAATACAATTAATTATTAATATAAAATTAAATAAGACATTAAATACCAATAAATTTAAAACAGAGCATTGCCAGCTTATAGCTAATTATTATATTTCAGATGATAAAGAAAATAACTTTGAAACCTATATTGAACCTACTATTAAAGATTTCTCTGAAGCCATTAGATTATTGATATTAAATGATATGTATGATTTATATAAAGAAAATAAAAAGTATAAAAAGGCACTAGAGTTACTTGAAAAGTACATGATATGAATATTTTCATAAATAACTGATTTAATGATGTATAATTTAATAAATATTCGCTTTAATAGATTTATTAAGAATTGTATCATATAATGTAAATATAATCTTAATGAATGTGAGGTGATTTATATGGACTCATGGATAGTCCCATTATTTTGGCTAGTTATTGCCATTATCTTTTTATTAATCGAATCTTCAACATTTAATTTATTTACAGTCTGGTTTGCTTTAGGTGCTATTGTGACCATGTTTGTTTCAATCTTATCAGATTCTTATGTACTGCAAGCGGCGGTATTTATTACGGTTTCTGTTTTAAGTATATTTACAATTCGTAATTATGCAGTTAAAAAATTTAAGGCGACTACTATTAAAACTAATGTAAATTCATTAATCGGGAAAAAGGCTAAAGTTACTAGAACTATTGAACTTTATAAATTTGGTGAAGTTAAAGTTGATGGTAATTATTGGACTGCGAAACCAGTTAGTGATGAGATAATAGAAGAAAATTCTATTGTTGAAATAGTAGAAGTAAGTGGCGTAAAATTAATTGTGAAAAAAATAGGTTAAAAATAGACATACTAATAATATATAAAAAAATTCAAGGAGGATACTTATGATATTTCTTTATGCTTTAATCGCTGTAGCGGTTATCCTTATTTTAATGGGGATTTCAGGTTTTAAAATTGTTCCTCAATCTTATTCTTGGGTTGTAGAACGATTCGGTTCATATCATATTACATGGAATGACGGTTTACATTGGAAAGTGCCTTTCTTTGATCGGATTGCACTAAGAGTAGTATTAAAAGAGCAAGTAATTGACTTTAAACCTCAACCTGTTATTACTCGTGATAATGTAACGATGCAAATTGATACAGTTATTTATTTCCAAATAACAGATCCTAAGTTATATGCTTATGGTGTTTCAAATCCAATGCTTGCTATCGAAAATTTGACAGCAACTACATTACGTAATATCATTGGTGAATTAGAATTAGACCAAACTTTAACATCACGTGATGTAATTAATACCAAAATGCGTGTTATCTTAGATGAAGCAACTGACCCATGGGGTATTAAAATTAATCGTGTTGAAGTTAAAAACATCTTACCTCCACGTGATATTCAAGAAGCCATGGAAAAACAAATGCGCGCTGAACGTGAAAAACGTGCTGTTATTTTAAATGCTGAAGGTCAAAAACAAGCAGCAATCACACTTGCTGAAGGTCAAAAACAAAAACAAATATTAGATGCTGAAGGTCAAAAACAATCACAAATCCTTAAAGCTGAAGGGGAAGCAGAAGCTATCCTTAAAGTGCAAACAGCAACTGCTCAAGGTTTAATTCAATTGAATTTATCAAAACCGACTGAACAGGTATTAACGCTGAAAGCATATGAAGCTTTCGTAAAAGCAGCTGACGGTAAAGCAACTAAGATTATCGTTCCATCTGATTTTCAAAATTTAGCAGGAATGATAGCAAGTATTTCTGAAGTCGCAAAAAAAGATAGTATCGATAATTTAGAAAAAATAGAAATTAAAAAATAAAAATTATAAAAAACTGTTAAACAGATGTTTAGCAGTTTTTTTTTGTTTATTATGAAAAAAAGTTTGTAAATGTGCACCAAGATACGAAATATGAAAATCCGAATGAAAATAGGTAGATAAATAGTTCATCTTGTATTAAAATATGTATATATGGCCATTGAAAGGATTATGAAATGATAGGATTAGGTACATTAATTAACGTTGGTGCAATCATCATCGGTAGTACGATAGGTTTATTATTAAAACATAATTTAAAAGATAAATACAAGTTAGTAATGCTTCAAGGTGTCGGCTTATCAACAATAGTCATGGGATTGAATGGTGCAATCACAGGGTTATCACCATATGCTAATGATAAATTTTTCTATTTATTTATTATTTTAAGTATCGTATTTGGTGGTATTATTGGAGCTTATTTAAAAATTGAAGAAAAGCTAAATTCTATGGGAAATCATATTCAAGCCAAATTTAATAATCAAAATGGAAATTTTTCAAAAGGATTTGTAACCGCATCTTTGATTTTCTGCGTAGGTGCAATGGCTATAATGGGTTCTATCAGTGATGGTCTATCAGGTGATTATTCGACTTTAGCGATAAAAGCAATACTAGACGGTATAACATCAATGATTTTAGCATCAACTTTAGGAATTGGTGTTGTATTTTCGTTTGTACCTGTTTTAATATATCAAGGATCACTCACTATTTTGGCTCATTTTTTCAATCATTTTTTAAGCGATACCGTTAAAGATGAAATGGCAATCATAGGTGGAATTTTAATTATCGGAATTGGTTTAGAATTAGCAGAAATTAAAAAATTCAAAATTGCTGATTTACTACCTGCTATTTTTATACCAATCATTTTGCAACCCATTATTGATATCTTTATTAATCTCTTTTAATTTGTAAAGATATAAAATATGTTATAATAGGTGAAGGTATGAAAAAAATATTGATTTTGGGTTCAAGTGGTGCTGGGAAAAGTACTTTAGCAAAAACCCTAGGAGAATTATTCGAAATTGAGGTCTTACATCTAGATAGAATATATTGGGAAGAAAATTGGGTAATAAGAGACAAATTAATTTATTTAAAAGATTTATCAAGAGTTCTAGAAAAGCATCAATATATCATCGATGGAAATCATAATTATGGAAATACATTAGAACTTAGGGTGCAAGTTGCGGATACCATACTATTCTTAAATCTTAATCGATTTATTTGTCTGTATGGTGCTATAAAAAGGTATTTTATGTATAAGAATAAAACGAGATCAAGTATGACCGCTGGTTGTGAAGAAAAAATCGATTTTGAATTTATAAAATATATTCTCTGGGATTATCCAAGAAAAAAGAAAAAATTGATTTTATCACTTGTTAATGAAGAATTTAAAGGAGAATTTTATCAGTTTAAGACTCATAAAGATATTGATAAATTTCTAGAAAAGTTAGGAGTTAAGATTTAAATGATAAGAATAGCAAGAAATGAAGATTTAGCTTACATTCTTGAGATAGTTAAGGAAACTGTTGAAGATTTACAAAATCAAGGTAATTATCAATGGAGTGAATTTTATCCAACAAGAATTCACTTTGAGGAGGACATTAAAAATAAAAGTCTATACATATATGAATTTAATAATGAAGTAGCTGGATTCATTTGTATTAATAAAATTGAAGATGAAGTTTATCATTCTCTAAATTGGCGACAAGGTGGTGAAGCGATAGTCATTCATCGCTTTGCGGTTAAAAGAAGTTATCAAAGACAAAAAGTAGCAACAAAATTAATCGAATTTGTCGAACACTTTGCGAAAAATAAGGGGATAAACTATTTGAAGGTTGATACCAATTCTGAAAATACCCGTATGAATGCTTTTTTTAAGCATCTAGGGTTTGTATTTATTGGGAACATCCACTTAAGAAATGTGGTAGAATTATTTAATTGTTATGATAAAATTTTAGAATAGGGTGATGATATGAGATTAGATAAGTTTTTAAAAGTTTCGCGATTAATTAAAAGAAGATCTATTGCGAAAGAAGTGGCAGAAAAGGATCGGATTGAAATAAACAATAAAGTAGCAAAACCAAGTTCAGAAGTTAAAGTTGGGGATTTAATAAAAATCGGTTTTGGTAATAAAATGGTTACGATTAAGGTGATTCAGATACAAGAATCCAGTAAAAAGGAAGATGCTCAAAATATGTATGAAATTGTGAGTGAAGAAAGACTTTAAGAAAGGGGGAATAATGATGGAGTATGTTTACAGTGCTCTTGTAATAGTAGCACTTTTTGTTGTCTTTGGGTTTAGGGTGATACCAGAAAATCAATTTGGGATTGTCGAAAGGTTTGGAAAATATCTTAAAACAATTGATCAAGGTGGATTTTATTATGTGTTGCCTTTTATTGATAGGATTATTCGAGTATCAAAAATGGAACAGGAATTAGTTTTTAATTATAAAAATTATGACATTAAATGCCGATATCAAATAGAGGAACCAAATCTTTATTTGTATGGTAATAAGGAAAAACTAAAGTTAGAAAAACGTATTTCAAACATGATTGATGAAAAAGGGATAGATATTCAAGATGAACTTACTAAAGAGTTATTAGAACGAATTGGCATCAAGCTAAATTTTTTGAAAATTAAATAAAAATAAAATTAATCCTCTTTTATAACATAACTATCCGCAAAATATAATATATTTTAATGATAGTTACTATAAAGGGGGATTTTTCGATGAATCAAACCGATTTATTAAATAAGAATTTTAATCAGACAAATAATAATATTCAAAGTCATCATATGATGGTAAGAGACCGTAAATCGTTAGAGATAACAGGTGTTAAAAAGATAGAAAGTTTGAATAGTGAGGAATTTGTTTTAGAAACAATCTTAGGTTATATGACAATTAGCGGACAAGATTTAGAAATGATAAACTTAAGTATTGATAAGGGTGAAATACTGATTTCGGGTTATGTGACAAAAATTGAATATTTTGACCATCAAGATACTGTTAGTACCCCTAAAGGATTTTTTAGTAAGCTATTTAAATAATGATATTAAAAACGCAATTTGAATTATTAATGTATTCATTTCTAATTGGTTTTTATTTGGGGGTTACTTACGATTTATTCTTTTACTTTATTTTTATGCATTTAAACAAGATATTAAAATTCATATTTGATCTAATATTCTTTGTTTGCCAAGGATTTATCATTTTTCATCTAATTTATGGAATTAATCACGGTATCATTCCATTATATTGTTATATTTTCTTTGGATTAGGATTTTTCATCTATTATAGTTATTCACAAAGATATTATCAAAACAGTATTTATCCATTAAGAAAAGTAGTTTATGCGATACTATCAAAATTAGTAAAAATACTAAAATATATTTTTGTCAAACCATTTATCGATACATCTTTATTCCTATATAATATCTATCAATATTTTGCGAGGATTATAGGGAATTATATTAAAAGTGTTGGAAAGAAAATTAAAAAACGAAAAAATGCGAAAAAAACAAAGATTAGTAATGGATAACCTTTTTCTAGGGTGTCCATTACTTTTTATATTTAATGTTTGTTTTAACTTATTTTTTTTACTAAATTACAGATAATTAATTTAAGATGTCTCAATAAATCATAAAATAAATTCACATCTCCCAAAATTCAACAGAATTATAAACATTGTATCTTTATAATATAGTCACAGTGAAGTTAGGAGAGATGAAGATGAGTCAGACACTTTATGCGTTAAATGAGAAAATGAATAAACAAATGACAAAAGATAAGCGGGACTTGATTTCAAAAGAGACTTTAAAGAGGTTGGGGGTGGCGCTTTTCTTTTCAATATTGGCCTTATCGATTAATTATAAAATGGGAGCCATATTTATGCTTCCACTTTTATGTGCTATGCTCCAATTAGACAAAAAGTTAACTTATTTTACGATGATTATTATTAGTTGTATTTCGCTAACAATTGATTTGAAATTATCTTTATCGGTTATATCAGCTTTTATTCCTCTTAGTCTATTAATACATCATGACAATAAAAAAGGGTTAAATTTCTTTATCTTAACATTAATATCGTTAATGTCTTATTGTATAAATATCATTTTGAGCATTATTCCTTTCAATGTATTTTATTGTATCTTTATTTTATTATTAAATTTTACGTTTTTTTATATCTATGATAAAGCAATTGAAATAAATTTTAATAATCACCATAAAAAAGACTTCTATTTCAAAGAAGAAATAATCGCAATATTAACAATAGGATTAAATTTATGCATTGGGTTATTTACCATTACGTATGAATATATGAATGTCGGATTTATAATTACTGTATTGTTTATTATGTTATTAGGGGTCATGACATATAAGGCAAATACAATAGGGTTTACCCTAATTATTTACTTTATTTTATCTTATTCTAAATTGAATCTAACAGGTATAGAGATTATTCCGTTTATCGGACTTATTTCTGCCTTTTCTCCTAAAAACAATTTATTTATTAAAACATTTTTATTTTTTATATTAACACCATCTATGACGTATTTAGGTTATCTCGATGGTGATATTCTCTACAATTTAATGAATGTCTCTATAGCGGCAACCTTATTTTATGGGATTAGTTACTATTTTCAACATAAATTGACCAATATATTAGTCCCTAAGTATGAAGAAGCGAAGTATTATCAAATTTATGTTGAAAATTTTCGTGAGGATGTTTCACAAAAACTACTTAATTTTGCTGAATTATTTAATGCATTTGCGAGTAAATCATTGGAAACGAATAATGAACTTATGAAAGTTGATGAAGCTATAGATGAAATGATAGAAAAACATTGTAAAAACTGTTTAAAAAAAGAATTGTGTTTGAATAGTAATCATATCAAAACTTATAATTATTTCAGTCAACTATTAAAAGAGGGAGATAATGTTTTAAACGTTGAAAAAAAGCGATTTTTAGATTTATTTGGTATGTTCTGCTTAAATGCTTTTGATGTTATAAATACAGCGATTGAATTAAATCAAGAGTATTTATTAGGGAGTCAAAAACAAAATAACAGCAATATGATTTTTCAATCTCAACTTCAAGGTTTAGCGCAGATTTTACAAGATTATGCGATTGAAGTCAACACAGATTATGAAAATGAAACCATAAAAGTCGAAAAAATGCGTGATAAACTCATTAAATTGGGGATTAATATCTCATATCTAAAAGTGAATAGTATTAAAAAGAAAAATTTAGACATTGATTTCGGAATTAGAGATTACGAAGATTCTCACGATAAATTAATTTGTAGTGTTGTAAATGATTTATCCAAAGAAGAGGTGGAACTAGTAACTATCAAAAACGGAAAAAATATTAAAAAAATAAAAATAATTTCAAAGCAATTATTCGACTTAGAATTTGGAACAAGCTATATAGGTAAAGATGGTTCTCGCATTTCTGGAGATAATTTTATAAAATGTGATATGCATAATGGGAATACTGTCGTTGCATTAAGTGATGGAATGGGAAATGGGTATTCAGCTCATATTGAAAGCAAAAGTACTCTAGAATTATTAAATAAAATGTTAACAACGGGAGCTGATGATTATACAGCTGTATCAATTATTAATACCTTGTTATCCTTGAAAGAGTATAATGAACGTTTCTCTACTTTGGATTATATAACGATAAATAAAAGTTTAGGAACAATTGATTTTTATAAAATAGGTAGTGCTCCAAGTTTTATTATTAGAGGAAATAAAGTTATTAGGATCAACAATGATAATTTACCAATGGGTGCCACCAAAGACATTGATAAAATCACTTTTGACTTGATGCAAAATGATATTGTTGTTATAGTGAGTGATGGTGTTGTAGAACGGTTTAATAATATAAATAAATTCGAAAAAATCATTGCTCAAATTATTAGAACATCGTCTATTCAAATGGCACACGATATTATTAGAGCAGCTATTACAGAATTTGGTGGTAAAATTGTGGATGACATGACAGCGATTGTTATCAAGGCGAATCCTACAAAAAATAAGAATAGTGCATAAAAAAAAATTAAAGAAAAAGAATAAAAAAGTCAAGGTTGCTTGACTTTTTTAAATATCCATTTATAATATCATATATGTAAAGTAATAGTGGTGATATCATGTTTTATGAAACAATCATAAACAAAGATCATGGAATTGAATTAAATGATAGATTGGTAATTGGAGTATCGGGAGGACCAGATTCAATGGGACTACTCCATTTTTTAATTTCAATTCAAAATAAATTTAATTTAAATCTTTTTGTTGCTCATATTAATCATCATACACGAGGAAAAGAAAATGATGATGAGGAGCAATTAATTCAAGATTTTTGTGCTAAGTATAAAATACCTTGTTATATAGCTGATTTCAAAAAAAGTGGTTTGGAAAATTTTCATGAAGAAGCGAGAAAATATCGATATGACTTTTTTTTACATTTGACAAAAGAGATGAATGGGAATAAAATAGTTTTGGCACATCACCAAGATGACCAAGTTGAGACTATTTTATTTAAGATAGCTAGAGGAAATCACATAAATGGTTATTTAGGTATGAAAAATAGCCTGGTATTAGAAAATCATATTAAAGTGATACGACCATTTTTAAATGTCAAAAAAAATGATATTATTGAATATTGTCAGGAAAATAATGTTCCATATGCGATTGATTCTTCGAATTTAATGAATAAGTATACAAGAAATCATATTCGTAATCAAATAATTCCTTTATTTAAAGAGATTCAACCTGATTTTAATCATAAAATAATTCAATTTCAAGAGCAATTGGCAGAGGTAGACGATTTTTTAAAACAAAATACGAAAATGTTACTGAAAGAAATGATAATTTCTGCTGAACAAGATAGAATAATATTAGACCTTAATAAATTAAAAACAATTCATATAGCATTAATTAGATACATCCTTTTAGAAGTTGTGAATGAGTTGTTAGATCATTCCTTTGATTTAACTTATGAAAAGATTAAGAATCTATTAAATATTATTTATAATGGTAAACCAAATGTGACTTTTGATTTAGGGAAAAAACTTTATTGTATTAAAGAATACGATAAGTTAATCTTTGAAATTGGTGAAAAAGAGTATCCTGGTTACTATCTAGAACTGAACGAATTTAAGGACTATAATTTACCAAATGGAACGATAATTCGTATCAAAAAAGTTGAAGAAAAAGCAAAAACTAATAACAAAACCTTATTTTTATGTTATAATAGCACTATATGGCCATTAGTGATAAGAACGAAAAAAAACGGTGACTATATTGAGACCAAAATCGGCAAAAAAAAGATTAATCGGGTATTTATAGATGCAAAAATTCCAATGAATTTACGTAAAACTTGGCCGTTATTAATCGATAAGGACGGGAATGTTGAATGGGTTATTGGACTTCAAAAACCGGACTTTAATCAGTTTTCCAATTGTCAAGAATTATTATTAATTGAAGTTTTGAATTAACGGAGGTAGATGTATGCATCAAGATATTAAAAAAATATTAGTCAGTCAAGAAGTAATCGAACAAAAATGTATTGAATTAGGTGAAGTCATTTCGCGTGAATATAAAGACAAGAATCTTGTTGTTATTGGATTATTAAAAGGTTGTATTCCTTTCATGAGTGACCTTGCTAAACATATATCTATTCCAATGCGACTTGATTATATGTCTGTTTCTAGCTATCATGGTGGAAAAGAATCATCTGGTCATGTACGAGTTAATAAAGATTTAGATGCTTCAATTAATGGTTGCGATATACTGATTGCAGAGGACATCGTAGATACTGGAAAAACATTGGTAAAAGTAATGGAGATGTTATCCGTTAAAGGCGCTAATAGTATAAAAATTGTTACATTATTAGACAAACCAGAAGGAAGACTAGTTGAACTAGTTCCAGATTATGTCGGCTTTGTTATCCCTAAAGAATTTGTTGTGGGATATGGGTTAGATTATAATGAATATTATAGGAATTTACCATACATAGGGGTCTTAAAAGAAGAAGTATATTTAAAGTAAGGAGGTATTAAAATGGCAAATGCGATAAAGAAAAAACCAAATAGTGGATGGAGTGGCTATCTTGTCTATTTTTTAGCCATTGCAGTCGTTTTTCTCATCATTGTATATATGACAAGTAACCATGGAACAGTGACTGAGCAAAATCCAGATCAAATTATCCAATTAATTAATACGAATTCAGCTAACATTAAAGAAATTACCTTTACTCCGGTTTCTGGAGATTATAATGATAATTTAGTGGATGTACGTGTCGTAATGACTGATGGAAAAACTGTATATGAATCTAAATTACTTGGTACTAAACAATTGCAAGATACACAACAAGCAGTATCAAGTCAGGATATTAATACTGTGAATGTCCCAGTGAAATCATATGGAGGAATATTTACCATATTATCTTACCTTATTCCCATGTTATTAATTGGTGTTGTAGCGTTTATGTTCCTTAGAAGTTCAGGTGGTAATAATAAGGCATTTGATTTTGCTAAATCCCGTGCTAAATTAAATAAATCCAAAGAAGCATCATTTGATGATGTAGCGGGACAAGAAGAAGAGAAAGAAGAACTAGTTGAAATTGTAGATTTTCTAAAAAATCCTAAAAAATATAACGAGATTGGTGCAAGAATACCGAAGGGTGTGTTACTATCAGGTCCTCCAGGAACTGGGAAAACATTACTAGCAAGGGCTTGTGCAGGCGAAGCAAATGTTCCGTTTTACTCAATCTCAGGTTCAGACTTTGTTGAAATGTTTGTTGGGGTAGGCGCAAGCCGTGTGCGGGACATGTTTAAAACCGCAAAACAAAATGCCCCATGTATTATATTTATCGATGAAATTGATGCTGTAGGGCGTCAAAGAGGAGCAGGTCTTGGTGGTGGGCACGATGAACGTGAACAAACCTTAAATCAGTTGCTTGCTGAAATGGATGGTTTTGGTTCTAATACCGGTGTTATCGTCATGGCAGCTACCAATCGTCCTGATGTATTAGATCCAGCGTTATTACGTCCAGGTCGTTTTGACAGACAAATTATGGTGACGAATCCTGATGTCAAAGGTAGAGAAGAAATCTTGAAAGTACATTCAAGAAATAAAAAATTTGCGCCAAGTGTTCGTTTATCAGAAGTGGCTAAACGTACTCCAGGATTTAGTGGTGCTGATTTAGAAAATTTATTAAATGAATCTGCATTATTAGCTGCAAGAGGTAATCGTAAAGTCATTGAAATGCCTGATATTGATGAGGCTATGGATAGAGTACTTATGGGACCAGCGAAAAAGAGCCGTAAATATTCACAACGTGACAAACAAATTATCGCTTATCATGAAGCAGGACATGCAGTTATTGGTTTAAAATTAGATAATGCAGAAATTGTCCATAAAGTTACAATTATTCCTCGTGGTAATGCTGGAGGATATAATTTAATGCTTCCTGAAGAAGAAAAATTTGTCGCTACAAAGCAAGATTTATTAGATCAAATAACTGGTCTTTTAGGTGGACGTGTATCTGAAGAAATCGTCTTTAATGAAATCACAACAGGAGCACATAACGACTTTGAAAAAGCTACTAAAATTGCTCGTGCTATGGTTACTGAATATGGTATGTCTAGTTTAGGTCCTGTTCAGTATGAACAACGTTCTGGTAACGTATTCCTAGGTCGTGATTATATGAAAGATCGTAATTTTTCTGGACAAGTTGCTTTGGAAATTGATAAAGAAGTTCGACGTATCATAGATGAATGTTATGCAAGAGCTGTAGTCGCTTTAAAAGAAAATCGTGATTTATTGAATTTGATCGCAAATCAACTCATTGAAATGGAAACATTAACAAGAGAAGATATTGAAGAATTAGTAACAACAGGTAAAGTTACTTGGTGGGAAGAAAAGAAGTTGAAAGACGCTAAGGAATTAGCTGAAGCTGAAGCTGCACCAGTAACTCAAGAACCCATTGTAAAAGAAGATCAAAAAAATGAACATAAAGTAGACTTTTAATAAATGATCCCTTAAGGTAAACTTAAGGGATTTTTTTAAAAAGTGATGTTAAAATAATATAGATAATAAATAAAGGAGTCCATATGAAAGATTATTTAATAAGAGCAATTTCATTTGATGATAAAGTAAGAATCTTTGCGGTAAACGCAACAAAATCAGTACAAGAAGCACAAAAAAGACAAAATACATGGCCAACAGTGTCTGCAGCTTTAGGTAGGACATTAGTTGTTGGAGCTATGATGGGTGCTATGTTAAAAGGAAGAGAGAGCCTAACAATTAAAATAAACGGTGATGGCCCTATTGGTGAGATATTAGTGGATGCAAATGCGATTGGAGAAATAAAAGGCTATGTGACAAATCCACAAGTTCATTTCCAATATCCCAATGGGAAGTTAAATGTGAGTGCAGCTGTAGGTAGTAAAGGAGAAATTCAAGTAATTAAGAACCTTGGAATGCGTGACATGTTTATTTCTTCTGTTGAACTCATAAGTGGAGAATTAGGTCAAGATTTCACATATTATTTTGCGAAATCTGAACAAACACCATCCTCAGTTGGTTGTGGTGTTTTAGTTGATACAGACAATTCTATCTTGGCAGCTGGTGGATTTATCATTCAGGTTCTACCAGGAGCTACAGAAGAGACCATAGCACAATTAGAGAAAACTGTGGCTTCAATTAAACCAGCTTCACAAATGATTGATGAAGGATATTCCCCAGTTGATATTGTCAAGGAAATATGTAAAGATGAACCATTTACAATTTTAGCTACTCTTGATGTTGATTTCGTATGTCATTGTAGTAAAGAGAAATTTGCTGAGGGAATAAAAAGTATTGGGAAAGATGAGTTAAAAGCGATTATAGATGAAGATAAACAAGCAGAAATCATTTGCCATTTTTGTAATGAAAAGTATAATTATACAGAAGATGAATTAAAAGAGTTATTAGAAAGTATCGAATAAATAAAAAATACGATGTTTATCTACTGACTCGAAAGCATTATTTAATTTTAACGTAATAAGCAATATAATAAATATCCTTGCATATGCCGATTTACTATGTAAGGATTCTTGTGGTACAAATTATAGAAAAAAAAGAGGGGATACAATGATTACCAAACAAAATGACAAACATAATAAAGAACTAACGAATTTTTTATATGAGTATAATAAGCTTAAAGAATACTTTATAGGGTGGATTCCAGAAAGCTATGAGGAATTATTTTCCTTAAATAAAGACAGTTTTATTTTGTGTATGGAAGATGATAGGATTGTTGGGTGCCTTGGTACCTATATATCACAAGAGCAAAAGGTTGCAAGACTTTTAGGTCCAATCATTGAAAAGAAATATTTTGATAAATATATTGAAATACTTTATGAACAATGTTTACAGGATTTAGCGGATGATATAGTTGAGTTAAAAATAGCTTTCTTTCAAGAAAACATATTATGCAAGCATTGGTTTGAAAAAAAGGGATTTGAATTATATAATGCCGAAAAAACAATGGTTTATAATAGAGAATCATTTACTGAACAAAAAACATCTACCTCTGGAATCTTAAAATTTTATGAACCAATTTATAAAAAAGAATTAGAATTGATTCATCCTAAAGGAGTATTTTTCACATTGGATGAATTGATAAATAATATCTCTATTTATCACCATCTACTTTTAGAAATTATTAAAGATGAAGTTGTAGGATATGTTTATTATGAAGAATCTGAAGACCGTAAACAAGGTGAGATATCACTATTGCATGTTAAAGATGATAAAAGAAATAAAGGTTACGGAACTTTATTACTTAATACGGCATTAAGTAATTTAATCAATGATAATGTTGAACAAATATCGATAAATGTTAGAGTAAATAATTATCGTGCTCAAAAACTATACGAAAAAATAGGATTCTTAGAAAAAGATACTATTTATGCATATAAAAAATTGCTTTGATTCAAATATAACTTTCATAAAGTAGTTTATATTCGAAGAATGCCATAATTTTTTAAGAAGTAAAAAAACTAGATTAATACAAAAAAAGAATGAGAAGCTATTATTTTTCTTATTCTTTTTTTAAAACTGCTATTCTGTTATAAAATCAACTATATAGAATCTTATTAAAATATGTGTAATTATAATTTTTTTAATCTTTGATATAATTCTCCAACGGGTAGACCCATGACAGTAAAATAGTCTCCGTTTATTTTTTTTACAAATTTTGATGCATATCCTTGAATACCATAAGCTCCAGCTTTATCAAATGGTTCTTTTGTTTTGATATACTCTATGATTTCTTGATCTGTTAGTTCATAAAATGTAACGTCAGTTATACTATAAAAACTATCTATTTGGTTATTTTGTATGATTGTGACGCCTGTCACGACTTGATGAGTCTGATTTGAAAGCATCCTCAACATTTCAAACGCATGTGAATCATTTATTGGTTTTTCAAGAACCTTTCCCTTAATCGAGACAACCGTATCGCTACCAATAACAATATGATTTGGATAATCTTTGCTAACTGCTTCTGCTTTTTGTTTAGACAAAGTTAGCACTATCTCATGAGGTAATAAGTTTTTATCATATATTTCGTTTACTTGACTTACTGAAACAATGAAATCATTTGATATATATTTTAAAAGTTCTTTGCGTCTAGGTGAGCTGCTAGCTAGTACAAGTTTCATAAAGACACTCCTTTTTTTATTTATAGTTTATCATATTTTGAAATTTATACAAAAAAAGATGACTAATAGCAATCTTTAGAAGACTATTGGCCATTTTTTTATTGCGGATGTAATTATTCTAGCTCTTGTTTATTAAATGGGTATTTACTTGACTTAATTAAAAATAAAAACCCTATAAGTAGTAAAGGTATTAAAGATAATGTTGCAAAACGTGTACTAGACACCATAATAGTAAGGGCCATTAAAACTGGTCCCATAATAGAGGCGAAACGACCAAATATATTGAAGAATCCATAATATTCTCCTGATTCATGTTTTGGTATCAACTTACCGAAATATGCGCGACTTACAGCTTGAAGTCCACCTTGTGCTGAACCTATTAAAGCTGCAAATATACATAAATCAATGTTTATATTTCCTGTCATATGGCCTAAAAAATAACCGATTAAACAAATGAAAATGTATACGATAATTCCATACGATAACATTTTAAGTTCACCGAATTTTTTCGCTAATTTTCCGAAGATAATAGCACATGGGAAGGCAATAATTTGTACAATAAATGTGACAGCAAGTAAAGCATATATGGATACATTTAATGAATCACCTATTTTGACTGCTGAACGAATAATAGAGTAGACAGCATCTATGAAAAAGAAATAAGCTAGCAAAAAATAAAATAATTTAGGATGTAACTTGATTTTACTAATTGTTGCACCTAATCTACTAAAAGTTATCTTAACCCATTTTTCTTCTTTGTTAATGTAATATCTTTGTTTAACATTTCTAAGCATTGGCAATGAATATATCCACCACCAAAATAAAGAAATTGCAAATGCAATTGCAATAGCACCTTTTTCAGTTAGATAAAATGAAACACCTGTGAGATTAATAATTTTATCTTTAAACATAAAAACACCATAAACAATCATACCTAATATAAAAGGTACACAACTACCTATATACCCCCATGCATATCCGGCACTAGATATTTTGTTGTAGTGTTCTTCATCTGTTACATCTGTTAAAAATGAATCATAAAAGACATTAGCGGCTGTATATCCAATGTTAGAAATGATAAAGATAACTAACATTAATTGCCATGAAATTGCAGGTATACACATTAAAAACCCAAATAATAGCCCGATAAATAACGATATTTTGAAAAATTTCATTTTATAGCCTTTAAAATCCGACATAGCACCTAATATTGGAGCGCAAAGAGCTACAATAACGGAAATAAATGCTGTTAGCCACATAAAGAGGCTATCGCCAATTTGTTTATTACGGTCAGAATCCGAACTGAAAACTCCATTTATTAGTAAATCATAAAGTATTGGAAATAAAACAGTTACTATTGTTAATGTATACGCCGAATTGGCAATATCATATTTAATCCAACTTCGTTCCTCTAATGAAAATTTTTTTAAAAATTTTTCGAACATATTTTTCTCCTCTATATTTCATTTTTTTGCTAATTTAGTGTATAATAATGTTGTTTATTGTATTATATCATAGTTTAAGAATAAATAGATTAAAATTATGTTAATGAAAGATTATCAGGAGGTTATCATGCCAGACATTGTAACACATGCCACATTTGCGAAAGATTTAAGTGAACGATTAAATAATGAAAAATTAAAAGAGATGTTGAATAAAAATCAATATATATACTACCTTGGTGCACAAGGACCTGATGCATTTTATTTTTATAAGCTATTTTCATTGAAAAAGGATCCCGAGTTTAATAACTTTGGAAATGTGATGCACGATGTAAAAGTAGGTCCTTTTTTAATAGAGAGTATTTGTTATTTAAAAGAAAATTATAGTGATGAATTATATAGTTATATATGTGGGTTTATTTGTCATCATGCATTAGATAGAAACGTCCATCCATATGTTTATTATGTGACAGGTAAAGATAACATGCAGTATAGGGGAAACCATGTTCGCTTAGAACGGGCTATTGATAGTTGGTTTATTATTAATAAATGGGATACTAAGAAACCACATCGTTTTAAAATTTATCAAAAAATCTTTGGTTACCAATTAGACAAAAATATATTTGTATCATATTATAATAATATACTTAATAAAGTTTATCAAAAGGAAAATGGTGGAGAGGTTTTTCTGAATTCGGTAAAATATTTTAAGAAATATTCTAAACTCATCTATGATCATTTTGGATTCAAGAAAAAGTTCTTTCATATTATTGATAAGACAATTAATAAAAAGAGCAAAATTGTATTGGAAACATTATGTTATTATGATAATATAGATAAAACAATTGATTATTTAAACATAAATAAGAAAGAATGGCTTCATCCTGTAGTGAAAGAAATGACCTCTACTGAAAGTTTTTTAGAATTATATGAAAAAGGAATTAGTGAAGCTCTAGATGAAATAGGAATAATTAACATGTATTTAGAAAATATAAGAACTGTAGAAGACCTAAAAACTAAAATTAAGGATTTATCTTATTCAACTGGTTTACCTTGCATAAAGCAAGACAAAATGATTAATTTTAATGTTATTTTTAAATAAGGGAGTGAAGTTATGAAGTTATTTTTTGCTTCTGATATCCATGGGTCTACTTATTACACTAAATTATTAGTTGATCAATTTGTTAAGGAGAAAGCAGATACATTAGTCCTATTAGGAGATATTTTGTATCATGGGCCAAGGAATCCATTAACAAAAGAATACGATCCTCAAAAAGTAGCTGAAATTTTAAATAAATATAAAGACAATATTATTTGTGTGCGTGGTAATTGCGATAGTGAAGTTGATCAAATGATTCTTGATTTTCCAATGCGTGCAGATTATACACAGATAATTGTGGATAACTTTAATTTTTTCTTAACGCATGGACATTTGTATCAACCAAACGATTTACCATCATCGGATCAAACTGTATTTGTATTTGGTCATATACACTTGCCTTTATTAGAAAAAAGGAATGTTTATGTTCTGAATCCAGGATCTGTTTCATTACCAAAGGAAAATAATCCAATTACATATGCGATATATGAAAATAATAAAATTCAATTAAAGACATTTGATAATCAAGTTCTAAAAGAATTAGACTTATAAAAAATCGATAAGTTATGCAAAGCATAACTTATTATTTTTGTCGTTTATAAAAATAAATTGATAAATAACGTAAAAAATTGTAAAATAAAGAATAGGTGATAAAATGAAGTGGAAAATAGCTGACATTGACATAGATAATCAAGTCGTTATTGCTCCTATGGCTGGAATTGGCAATGTAGCGTTTAGAAAAATATGTAAACAAATGGATGCTGGATTAATTTATGCTGAGATGGTAAGCGATAAGGCGCTAATATATGAGAATGATAAGACTTACGAAATGCTATATGTTGAAGAAGATGAACAACCTATTACCATGCAAGTTTTTGGTGGTGATATAAAGACCATAGTGGATGCAGCAAAAATTATTGATAAACACTGTAATGCGAAAATTATCGATATAAACATGGGATGTCCGGTTCACAAAGTTGTTAAATCGGATGCAGGTGCTAAATTATTATTAGAACCCAATAAAATATATGAAATTGTAGCGCGTGTTGTAGATAACGTACAAAAACCTGTGACAGTGAAAATGAGAAGTGGCTGGGATATGCACAGCATTTATGCTGTTGAAATTGCCGAAAAATGTGAAATGGCTGGAGCTAAAGCAATTGCGATACATGGAAGAACCCGTTCGCAAATGTATGAAGGACATGCTGATTGGGAAATAATTAAACAGGTTAAAGACGCTATTAAAACTATTCCTGTTATCGGGAATGGTGATATTAAATCACCGCTTGATGCAAAAAGAATGTTGGCTGAAACAAACGTTGATGCTATCATGATGGGTCGAGCAGTTCTAGGTAATCCATGGCTTATTAAACAAACAGTTCACTTTTTAGAAACAAATGAATTATTAAACGATCCAACTCCTAAGGAAAAAATTAATCAAGCTATAAAACATCTTGATTCATTAGTGGAGTTAAAAGGAGAAAAATTAGCTGTATTAGAAATGAGAAGCCATATTCCTTGGTATATCAAAGGTTTATATGAAGCAACCAGTGTAAAAAGAATGATTAACAGTATAAAAACGGCTGAGGAAATAAAAAAAGTGATGTATGAATACTTAAATAAATTAATAGATTAAAAAATAAAGGGTGGATAGCATGAAGAAAAAATATATAATAGACCGGATCATGGCGTTATGTTACGATTATATTTTTGTATTATTATTGGTCACACTGATTTCTTTTGGACTAGATTATTTAAATCAAAAATATTTCCATATGCAACATTTTGTATATTTAATAATTGTAGTTAATGTCTTAGTTTATGTTATTGTCTTTCCACTCATATCATTAAAATTGAATGGATCTATTGGTAAAAGTTTAAATGATTTATATGTTAATCCAACAAATGGAAAAATGACCTATGGAAGGGTTTTATTTAGAGAAATTTTAATGACACAGATTTTATATCTCACAATCATTGGGTTTGTCTGTGATATTATTTTCTTTATTACAAAAAAAGAAACACTACATGATTATTATTTAAAAACAACTGTTTATAAAAAAGAAAAACCAGTGAAAGAGAATACGAAAAAACATAAATTATTTTTTAAAAGCAAATAATCTATAGTTGAATTTTTCATAATATATTTGTATAATAATTAAAGTAAAACATTAAGGAGTGAAAAAATGAGCGACCAAACAAAAGATACAGAGTTAAATTTAAATGAACAAATGATAGTTCGCCGTGAAAAATTAGATTTTTTAAGAGATAGAGGTGTCGACCCATTCGGTAAACGATTCAACCGCACTCACAATTCAAAACAAATAAAAGAATTATATGAAAATTTAGATAAAGAAACATTAGAAGAAGGCCATCATATTGTCGTAACTGCTGGACGTCTTATGACTAAACGTGGTCAAGGAAAAGCTGGATTTGCCAATATCCAAGATCAATATGGCCAAATTCAAATATATTGTCGCAAGGACCGATTAGAGGATAGTTATGAAATATTTACAAAAGGGGACCTTGGCGATATGGTTGGTGTCAAAGGTGAAGTTTTTAAGACACATACAGGAGAATTGACAATTAAAGTTGATGAATATACTCATCTTACTAAAGCTTTAAGACCATTGCCAGATAAATTTCATGGATTAAGTGATGTTGAAGAACGATATCGTCGCCGTTATGTTGATTTAATTGCTAATGAAGAAACACGTCATCGTTTTGAAATTCGTTCAAAAATTATGTTCGCTTTGCGTCAATATTTCAATAACCTTGGTTATTTAGAGGTGGAAACTCCAATCCTAAATACGATTTTAGGTGGAGCTGCTGCCAAACCTTTTACTACCCATCATAATACATTAGATTTAGATATGTATTTACGTATTGCCCCAGAGTTATGGTTAAAACGTTTAATCGTTGGTGGTTATGACGGAGTTTATGAGATTGGCCGACTTTTTAGAAATGAAGGAATGTCATATAAACATAATCCAGAATTTACAACGATTGAACTTTATCTAGCTTACTCTGATTTAGATGGTATGATGGAATTATCAGAAAACGTAATTTCTCATTTAGCTGAGGAAGTATTAGGAAAATCAGTAATTGAATATGAGGGAACAGAAGTCAATTTAGCTAAGGGTTGGACCCGCATACATATGGTGGACGCAATTAAAGAATATTCAGGAATTGATTTTTGGAAACAAATGACATTTGAGGAAGCAAAAGCGTTGGCTAAAACACACCATATTGATGTCCCAGCTCATTATTCAGGAGTAGGACATATTATAAATGCTTTTTTTGAACATTATGTAGAGGAAAAATTAATTCAACCGACGTTTGTTTATGGACACCCAGTTGAAATTTCTCCATTAGCAAAAAAAGATGAAAAAGATCCACGTTTTACACAACGTTTTGAATTATTCATTATTGGAAGAGAATATGCGAATGCATTTAGCGAATTAAATGATCCAATCGATCAAAGAGAACGTTTTGAATCACAATTAAAAGAAAGAGAACTCGGAAATGATGAAGCAAATGAAATGGATGAAGATTTCGTTGAAGCATTAGAGTATGGAATGCCACCAACGGGTGGTATAGGAATTGGTTTAGACAGACTTATTATGCTTTTAACCAATGCATCAACAATAAGAGATGTGTTATTATTCCCAACAATGAAACCAATTAAATAATTAATGAAAAAAGGTATTCACATCGTGAATACCTTTTATTTTACTTATTGTATGAAATTATTGAAGCTAAAAATTATTATATTAGTGATATTCCCTAATAAAAAATATAAAAAATGGTCAAAAATGAATGACTTTCAATTAGGATTAAAAAAGAGCATAGCAAACGGTGCATGGTGATTTTGTATTATAAGTATTATAAAAAATTTAATGAGTTGATCTAATATTGAGCACTATTTTTAGCTAATGCTCTTTTTTATTACTATATTACATAAATATGAAAATTTCCGCCTTTTTATTTAGCGATATTTACCAAAGGTACTATTTCTTTTTTTATGTCTGATAAAATGGTTCCTTTTTCTAAGGTAATGACTCGATCAGATATCATTTCGGCGAAATTCATGTCATGGGTAATTATTATGATTGTCAAATTTGCTTTTTGTAACTGTTTAATGATAGCAGTTAATTCGCTTACTAAATGGGGGTCAAGAGCTGATGTTGGTTCATCAAAACAAATAATTTTTGGATTTAGCATACAAGCTCTCGCTATAGCGACTCTTTGTTTTTCTCCACCAGATAGCTGATATGGGAAGTGATTTGCTTTGTTTTCTAACTCTAGTAATTTTAACCAATATTTTGCTTTTTGAACAATTTTAATTTTATCTTTCTTATATTTCAAAGTTAAAGCGATAGTTAAATTTTCTAGGATGTTTAAATGCGGAAATAAATTGAAATTTTGAAAGACGAGGCCGATATTAGTATGCAATGTTTCTAAGTCCCTTTTTGATAGTTTTTTATTTTCATCTATTTTTATATTATCATAAATTATAGACCCATGTGTAATATCTGTTAGACCGTTTAATGTTCGCAAAAGTGTTGTTTTTCCAGCCCCAGAATGTCCTATGATGGATATAATTTCCTTATTAACAATCTCAAAAGAGATATCATTTAGAATGGTTTGATTTTGAATTACTTTTTTTAAATGGCTAACTTTTAATATCATTTATAACACCTCTATTGATAGTATGCATACTTTTTCTCAACAACTTCTAATAATATAGTCATAATGGATGTCATGGCTAAGTAAAGTATTCCCGCGATTAAAAATGGAACAAGGGAGACATATAGATTCGCATAGATTTGTGCAAGTAATAGCAATTCACTTATCGCAACAATATAAACAAGAGAAGTGTCTTTCACAAGAGTAATGATTTCATTACCTATTGGAGGAAGAGTTCTCTTTATTACTTGTGGAAGGATAATATGAAAGAAAGTATTTAATTTTGAAATTCCAAGTACTTGACTTGCCTCATATTGACCTTTATCAATTGAAATAATTCCACCACGAAATATTTCCCCAAAATAAGCAGCATAATTTATAATAAATGCAATATATACTGCAGTGAATCTGTCTAAAGAGATACCTATATTTTGCAGAGATAATCCATAATAAATAAATATCAGTTGTAAAAGTAAAGGTGTTCCACGAATAATGTAAATGTAAGTCTGAAAGAATTTATTAATAAGACAATTAGTAGACAATCTACCAATTGCGACCACTATCCCCAGAGGAAGTGAACCTAATAAAGTAATAATAAATACCAAGGATGTATTTTTTAATCCTTCTGTCATTGCTTTAAAGATTTCAAAAAAATTATTCATATTAAACCTCTTTTATTAAATTATGATATTTTCACCAAACCATTTTACAGAAATTTCAGCTGCTTGATTATTTTCTTTGATAATATTAAAGGCATTATTCAATGCTTCTTCAAATTGTACATCATTTTTTCGAAAACCAATTCCATATTCTTCGGTTCCGAAATTGTCATCTAAAATACGAAAATCAGATGTATGTTTTTGGGCAATAATATAACGAGCCAGAATCTCATCAACAACGATAGCCTCAATTCGTTTAGATTCTAAATCATTAAATGCCAAATCATTGGTTTTATAGACATAAGGTTGTCCACCGTAAAAATTATTTACTAAATCAGTATCAGTCATTAGGGCATCGTAAGAACTAGAGGCAGTTTGCACACCTACTTTAGCACCTTGAAGATCAGATTTAGTGGTAATGTTACTAGATGATAATACGACAATAACTTGCCGGTTTTCTAAATATGGATCACTGAAGGATACTTTTTGTTTACGTTTATCAGTAATTGTATAACCATTCCAAATTACATCGATATTTCCTTTGTTCAATTCATTTTCTTTCATGGACCAATCAATTGGTTGAAATTTAACGTCTAATCCCATTTGGCTCGCGACTGCCTTAGCTAAATCGATATCAAATCCCTTATAAGTACCATCTGTATCTAGATAACCCATAGGTGCAAATGTTTGATCAAATCCCACCACAAAATAGCCCTTCTTGGTTATGGTGTTATATTGGTCAGATAATTCTTTCTTACACCCAGAAAGTGATGTAAAAACAATTAATATTAGTGAAAATGTAAATACTGTTTTGATTAAAATTTTCATGATATATTCCTCCAATAAATCTATTTTTATCAAAGTAAGACAAATAAAAAAACTCTGGTCTTCTTTTATAGAAGACGAGAGTTAAATCTCGTGGTCCCACCTCTAATTTATTGAAACTTCGCAATTTCAACCTTGTCGAGTACTCCGAAAATTCTTTCATACTCTAGCACGATAACGGGTGCAAGTTTCCGTGACAGCCTACTATTACTTCGGTGTCCTGCTCAAAGATGTGTTCAATGTAATTTCTTTTATTCCTTTCACCAACCGGAATCTCTCTTTAAAAGAATGTTGCATTTACTACTTCTTATCATCGCTTTACTCTGATAAAGTAACTTGATTATACAATGTCAGATGAAATTTGTCAATGCGTATATTCAAAAAATATTTATTATAAAAAAAAATATATGATATAATAAGAATAAGATACAAAAGGAGAGACGAAAATGAAGAAACAAAAAAGACGATTTGGTGATAGATATGATGGCAAATTACTAAAGAAAATGGATCCTTTTTTTAGAATTGTCCCTTATATTATGAAATCACGAGTAGACGCACAAGTATTTTTTGATGATAAGATTATTCTTGACAAAACTGAAAAATTCTTACAACAAAAAAGAGAAGAAAACATAAATATAAGTTTTCTACATATCGCAATTGCCGCTATGGTTAGAACTATTTCTCAAAAACCACGCGTCAATCGCTTTGTCGCAGGAAGAAAACTATATGCACGTAACGAAATACTCATAAGTTTAGCCATCAAAAAGGATATGACAGAAGATAGTCCTGAAACAGCAATCAAAATCAAATTTGAACCTACCGATACAATTTTTGATGTTGTTGAAAAAGTAAATAAAATTATTTCTGAAAATCAAAACCAAGAGGTTAATAATGATGCTGATAAAACAGCAAAATTAATTATGTTGCTTCCTTCTTTCTTTGTTAAAAGTGTTGTGGGAACGATAAAATGGCTAGATAACCATGGGAAAATGCCTAAGTTAATTAACAGAGTAAGTCCATTTCATACGAGCGTATTCATAACAGACTTGGGTTCTTTAGGAATTCAACCAGTATATCATCATATCTATGAATTTGGTACTACTTCCGTTTTTCTTGCTTTTGGGATAAAGAATAAAGAAAAATATATCGACCGAAATAATAATATTGCTGAACGTAAATATGTAGAAACGAAAATCGTGACAGACGAACGAATTTGTGATGGATTTTATTATGCAAAAGCATTTAGAATTTATAAACGTTACATGGAAAATCCATATTTGTTAGAAAATGCACCAGACAAAGTGGCCGTAGATACAGAAATATAATATTTAAGGACTGTAGAAATCAATGCTTTCTACAGTCCTTTTCTTTTATTTATGATAATTACCATGTTATTATGAACTCATTTATCATGACGTCAATATATTTCTACATTTTATAGTAAACAAACTGAAACGATACTAATGCATGTATTCATAGGGATAATTAAATACATGCGTTATGTTTATTGGAATAAATCAATATTATAAAAAAAAGGTCTTTCGAATGAAAGACCTATAGGTTATCAGTTGACTCTGATAACTGATTTTTAGATAATTGAGTATAGGATACAATGATTAAAATTGCAGATAGGATTCGTAATGAGAAAATATGAATAATCCCTAGGATTAGAACGAATGGAGCAGTCTTTTTGAAATTAGTATTATTCGTTAAAATTAACAATGTTAATGTAATAATACCGATAATTAAAAAGATAATTGTTACTATTTCCGCAAATGCCAATAGTCCTCTTACCATATCTAGTGAAGTTTCAGCATCATTTAAACTATTGCCATTACTCATATACCCCTCATTGTAACTATCAATAAAACTTTGAGTCTTTGTTAACGCTAAAAAACCAATAAAACCAAAGATTCCGAGAACAGAGAAAACAATAGAAATCATGCTCCCTACTAAACCAATTGCTTTTCCATTAAGTGTCATAATATTAAACTCCCTTCTTTAACATATATCTATCATAATCGATTTTAGTAGGTTTTTCAATATATTTAAGAATGTAATAAATTATTTTATTAATAAAACTACCGCTTCACACATAATCCCTTCACCACGACCGATGAATCCTAATTTTTCGCCCCTAGTAGCTTTGATATTAACATTTTCTGCATCTGTTTCTAGAAGGTTAGCAATTAGTTGACGCATTTTTGGAATATAGGGACTCATTTTAGGTTTCTCTGCAAAAATTGTTGCATCTAGATTGTTGATAAAATATCCTCTATTTTTTGCTAATTCATAAGCTTTTGTTAATAGGATCTTAGAATCAATTCCTTTATATGCACAGTCAGTATCAGGAAAATGAGTGCCTATGTCGCCTAATCCTAAAGCTCCTATAATGGCTTCTGCAATAGCATGTAATAAACAATCAGCATCACTATGTCCAAGTAATCCTTTTTCGTAGTTAATTTTTATACCACCTAAAATCAAATCTCGATTAGCAACTAATTGATGTATATCAGTCGAGTGACCTATTCGTAGATTCATAAAGCTCCTTCTTTCCTAATTAAAGTATTTATTATATAATTTTTCGGCGAATATTAAATCATCTTGAGTCGTTATTTTTATATTTTCATAACTTGATTCCACAATTTTGACGGGAAAATCCATATATTTTTCGATTAAACTTGCCTCATCTGTTGCTAAATAGCCTTCTTTTTTAGCTTGTTCTTGTGCAATTTTTAAGGATTTGGTTTCACAAGCCTGAGGAGTTTGCACTGCGTATAAAAATTCCCTTGGTATTGTTTTTGTTATAAAATCATTTTCTACATATTTTATCGTATCTTTGACTTTGACACCAGGTATTGCACAACCATATTTTTTAGCCTCTTCTACGAGAGATTGAATTAATGTTTTTGTAATAAAAGGTCGTGCACCATCATGAATAAGAACTATTTCATTATTAACTTCTTTTAGACCATTGTAGACACTTTTTTGTCTTTCGCTACTGCCATTTACTATTATGCACTTATCATTTAGAGCATTAAATTTTGTTAAAAGAAATCTTATACTATCTTGTTCTTTTTCATTAACAACAATAATCAATTGTGTGCAATTCAAATCATTAAGAAATTTTTGCATAGATAATAAAATTATTGGTTTATTATTTAGTGTATAAAACATTTTATTATAACCTAATTTCATCCGTGAACCATTACCTGCAGCTAGAACAATTGCCGTATATTTCATATTATCACCTCAAGTTAAATTCATTTTAACATAAGAATGGTAATGACTCAATATTAAATAAAATACTTTAATAAATCTGGATCTTTCTTGTCTAAATCATGAATAGATCTTATTCTGCGAATAGTTCCTGATTTTCCACGGATTAATAATGTTTCAGTTTCGGCGATATTTGACTTACGAGTAATTCCATCAAGTAAATCCCCTTTAGTTATCCCTGTTGCAGAAAATATAATATTGTCATTTTTCACTAAATCATTAATACGCAATACCACATTGGGTTGTACACCCATTTCAAGACATCTTTTATATTCATTTTTAGAGATGTGTCTATTTTCTAATGTGTCGCCTTTGACATCATTTCTTAAACGCAAGCGTGCATTCATATCTCCTCCTAGGGCTCTTATGACTGCTGCCGATATAACACCTTCAGGAGCCCCACCTATCCCGTATAAAACATCTACTTCGCTAAATGGCATACATGTTAAAATAGAAGCGGCAACATCCCCATCAGGGATAGCATAAACTTTTATTCCTAATGCTTGCATGTTTTTAATTAATTGTTCATGGCGTGGTTTAGCTAAAGTGATAACAGTTAAATCTTGGATTGGTTTATTCAACTTTTTTGCTATTAATACCATGTTTTCTAACATTGGCAAACTTAAATCAATCACGCCTTTAGCGTTAGGACCTACAATTAATTTTTCCATATACATATCAGGAGCTTTTAAGAAGGAGTCTTTTTCACCAACTGCTAAAACAGATAAAGCATTACTTTGCCCTAATGCGGTCATGCGGGTTCCCTCAATTGGGTCAACTGCAATATCGACTAACGCACCGCTTCCGTTCCCTACTTTTTCACCAATATAAAGCATCGGTGCTTCGTCAATTTCACCTTCACCAATGACGATTTCCCCATTGATATTAATACGGTTAAGCATATTTCTCATTGCATTTACCGCGACTTCATCGGCACTATTTTTGTCACCACGACCTAACCATTTATATGCGGCAAGTGCTGCTGCTTCTGTCACACGAGAAAATTCCAAAGCTAATTCTCTATTCATGTATTTTTTCCTCCTATGTTCTTTTATTCATTAAAAAACTTCATTTATGAGGTGCCAATAGACATCTCATAAATGAAGTTTAGTTTAATAATCTATTCCAGCTTTTACGATAAAATCATGATCATCAGCTGAGCATGGCGTAACAGCATAAGTTAATTTGCAATGGGGGCACTTATAGACTAAAGTAGTCATTTGAATGTTATGACCGCATTCACATTCTATTATTGCAGGAGTAGGCATTAGATTGTTTTCTAAACCTTTAAATCGCACCTTATCCGCAACTGCTTGGTTATTGTCAAATTCACAGCCACATTTAGAAACAACTTTTGTCATATTATCATCCTTTCAAATTCGTTCTGTCCTATTATAGCAAATGCGCATTTTGAATTCAATTAAAATCTTGTTAAGATTCAAAGATATTAAAAGGACAAAGTGATTCAGGATATGATGAAAATGTTAAACGTTCTTTTGAAATAGGATGATTAAAGGATAATTGATAAGCATATAAAGCAATGGGACCTCTATCATTATCAATCCCATATTTTCTATCACCAAATAAAGGATGTTCAATATGAGAAAATTGCACTCTAATTTGGTGAGGGCGCCCCGTTTTTAATAATATATCCACTAATGATAAATCATCTTGATATTTAATACGTTTAAATTCTAATTCTGCTCTTTTTCCTTGATTACTTAAGCCATCCACTATTGATACAACATTAGTATTTTCATTTTTTAATAAATAATTAATTAATGTATCTTGATCTTTTGTTTTACCATGAACGACCGCTAAATATTTCTTTTTAAAATCATGGTTGCGTACTTGTTCACTTAATCGTGAAGCACCTTTGCTTGTTTTCGCAAACACCATAATTCCACCGACCATTCGGTCTAGCCGATGAACGAGTCCAAGAAAAACATTACCAGGCTTATTATAGGTTTCCTTAATGTAATTTTTTACTAGTGTTAACATATCTAAATCACCTGTAACATCTTCTTGACTTAATATTCCAGGTTCTTTAATGACAACGATCAAATGGTTATCTTCATATAAAATCTTCATCATTTACTCTCCCATCGGGAATAGATACCACATGGCAATACAAGGTTGGTTTTAGCTGTTTTTAAACCTAATTCTCCTGATTGTAATTTCCCTGGATATTTTTTTTGAACGGTAGTTCTCATAATATTATCTAGAACAATAGGTGAAAAAGCAGAAGTATAACTATTGATGATATAAAATAGTGGATCATCAACTAAAACATCTAAAGTCAAAGTAATTAAATCAACTAACTTTTCTTCTATTTTCCATACTTCATTGGTTGTCCCACGTCCAAATACAGGAGGGTCCATGACAATTGCATCATAGTGATTACCTCTTCTAATTTCCCGTTCCACAAATTTGATAACATCATCAACGATAAAACGAACATTTCGATCCTCTAAATTGGATAATTGAATATTTTCTTTTGCCCAAGTTACTACTCCTTTAGCGGAATCTACATGGCTCACTTCTGCATTTGCATAAGCGCAGGCGACGGTCGCTCCACCAGTATAAGCAAATAAATTAAGTACTTTAATAGGTCTATTGGCATTTTGAATTTTATCAATCATGAAATCCCAATTAACTGCTTGTTCGGGAAATAACCCAGTGTGTTTAAAACCCGTAGGACGAATATAGAATTTTAATTCTTTATAGTTAATCACCCAGGATTTTGGGAAAGCGGAAATTTTCCATTGTCCTCCTCCTGTATGACTTCTTTCATAATAACCGTCGTATCTATCCCAACAAGAATTGTCCTGACGCGGCCAAATCGCTTGCGGGTCAGGACGTCTTAAAATATATTTTCCCCATTGTTCAATCTTTTCATTATTTCCTGCATCTAATAATTTAAAATCTTCCCAACTATTAGCAAGTAAAAGCATGTTGTCCTCCTATAATACTAGTGTATTTATTATAAATATTTTTCAAATCTTAAATCGTCATACCATCTACCATTATAAAAAGTAAATCCTTGAATAATTCCTATATGATGATAACCGAGTTTTTTGTAAAATGAAATAGCTTTTAGATTAAATTCAAAAACACCTAATTCCATTCGTTTAAATCCTGTATTTTTAGCATAACTTTCAATAAAATGCATGGCTTCTTTACCAATACCTTTATCACGATATGGTTTTTCCCCTATCGTAATACCTAACCAACATGAAGACTGATCATGTTTATATAGAAATTCTGGATTATCGATAATATTAATATCACCCACGATGTAATTATCTGCGACAATAAAGAAGGCATGTTTTTTAAATTTAGGGTATAAATTGATTTGTGAAATATATTCTGGAGATATGTAACCAAGTGGTCCTTGATAAAAATTAGGCGAAATCAAATAATTGATTTCAGGATCATTAAACCATTTGGCTAAAGTTGTACAATCATTCTGATTCGTAAAATCAACTGGTATAAAATCAATTTTCATTAATGCACCTCAATTTTTTTTAAAATGAAGTATCAAAACACCTGTTTGATGACTTGATCTATATTATTTATACCTATAACAATAAAACCCTTAGGCACTTGATATTTTTCAATATCCTTTTTAGGTATAAAAGCCCTTTTAAATCCCATTTTAAATGCTTCTTGACATCGTGCCTCTATTCTAGATACACGTCTAACCTCGCCTGTTAATCCTACTTCACCAATAAATACATCATCAGGATTAAGCGGTATGTCTTTGTAACTTGAAACAATACTCATTAGTATGCCTAAATCTGCTGCTGGTTCTACTAATTTTACACCACCAGTTACTTTGATATATGCATCTTGGTTTTGAAGTAAAAAACCCAGTCGCTTTTCTAATACCGCAATAAGTAAAGATAATTTATTATTATCAATCCCCGATGCCATACGCTTTGGATTATTAAATGATGTGGGCGAAAGCAGTGCTTGTATTTCAACTAAAACAGGCCTAGTTCCTTCAATACAGGCAACAACACTTGACCCAGCATAGCCTAATGAGCGATCTTCGAGAAAGATTCCTGAGGGATTGAGTACTTCAACTAATCCATCCTCACCCATGTCAAATACTCCTATTTCATTTGTAGATCCAAAACGATTTTTAACTGCTCGTAATATTCTAAAGGTATGGTGGTTATCACCCTCGAAATAGAGAACTGTATCTACCATGTGTTCAAGCATCCTAGGTCCTGCAATTGCTCCATCTTTTGTTACGTGACCAACTATAAACGTCGGAATATTTTTTGTTTTCGCTATTTTCATTAATGCAGAAGTACATTCTCTTACCTGTGTTACACTACCTGGTGATGAGCCTATATAGTCTAGATAAATGGTTTGTATTGAATCAATAATAAGATAATTTGGTTTTAGAGTTTCTAATTGATTGATGACAGAAACTAAATTATTTTCAGAATAGATATATAAATGTTCTGAAGAAACGTTTAATCGTTGTGCACGACTTTTTATTTGCTGTTCAGATTCTTCACCACTTACATATAATACTATTCCATTTTCTGCGATACTTTCGCATACTTGAAGCAATAAAGTGGATTTTCCAATTCCGGGGTCTCCACCAATTAAAATTAATGAACCTAATACAATGCCGCCACCAAGTACACGATTGAATTCTTGTAAGGAAGTTTTACTTCTTATGTTTTTATCTATTTGAAGTTCACTTATTTTTTGAGGTCGATTATTAGTAGAAATAGACATCAGTGAATTATTTTTTTTCGGTGCCTCTTTAATTTCCTCTGCCATTGTGTTATATTGTCCACAACTAGGGCATTTACCTACCCATTTAAGTGACTCAAAGCCACATTCATTACAATAGAAGACGGTTTTTACTTTTGCCATGAAATCCTCCGAATTTTCTTGTTAAATGAATTATAACTTATTTATGTTAAGAATTCCATGCATATTATTTATTTTTTAATTACGAAATTTTTTTCTTTTTCATTATATTGTATCACAAATTCTTTTTTGTCATATTTAAATAAACATTCAAACAGTAAATTTTCTAATTCATTAGTTTTATTTTCTTCAATATGTTGAAGAATATTATTGATGTTTTCGAATTCTAAGCCTATATTATTGTTTTTAAAATAAAAAATATACTTTTCAAGTATAGACTCATGGGTTTTATTTTCTTCATTTAAGAATTGATTGAGATTGATTGTTTCATTAAAATGAAGTTCGCCCTTATATTTTTTTTCAATTTCAACGTTCAAGAAACCAATTAATTTATTTTGGGAATTTTCAGTAGCTATTATTATTGTATTAGTAAAATATATTTTGTTGTTAGCTAAATCTTCAATATAGCCACTATTTAATACATCTTTAAATAATTGAGTAATATTCATTGCACTTTGATCAATATTTTTTAATAAAATGATTGAACGGGGATATTTTTGAACAAATTTAGTTAAGGTATTAGGGTTATCAAAACCAACATAACCGGGAGGAGAACCGATTAAATTTGAAATACTGTGCTCATCTGTAAAGTTATTTAAATTTATTTTTTTAATTGCTTCATTCCTAATATTATAAATATATGAGAGATCGTTTATAAACATCGTTAATTGTGCTTCATCTTTATATTGACAATAAATACTGATAATCGGTTGAAAGGTTGTTTTAATATTACTGTAGTACCGCAAAAAATATTTTTTTAAGAAAGGGTAATTTTCTAATTTTTCTAAACTATTATGATTGTAATGTTGATTATTAACCGTCTGAATAACATAATCAATATGATTATAAGAAATTTGTTTGATATTGTTCAATTTCGCATAAGAGCATGCTTCATCTAAAATATCAATAGCTTTATCAGGAAAATAGCGATTCATAATTGATTTTTCTACTCGTTCACACAGATAGGGAATCACTTGTGTAGGAATAGTGATTTTATGAAAGGTTTCGTAATAATCTTTTATATTCGACAAAATGTTAATTGTTTCTTCTAAAGTTGGTTCATCGACGAAAATAGGTAAAAATCTTCGTGAAAGCGCAGCGTCATTGGCAATATGTTTATAATATTCGTCGATTGTTGTTGCACCTATACAATTAATCTCACCACGAGCTAAGCTAGGTTTTAAAATATTAGCAATATCTAAATTGCTATCGCCGTTTCCTACATTAATAATATTATGAATTTCATCAATAAAGACAATGATTTCATCTTTATTTTTAACAGAATCTAAAAAATCTTTGATACGTTGTTCGAAATCACCACGATATTTCGTTCCTGCGAGTAATGAAGTGATATTTAATGAGATGATTTGTTTATCAGAGTTTTCTTTATAATATTTTTGGGCTAAACCTTCTACAATTGCACTTTTACCAACGCCAGCATTGCCGATGAGAATTACATTACGTTTTGCACGTTTATTTAGAATATTGGTGATTCGATTGATGATTTTTTCTCTACCGATTAGCGGGAGCAGCTTATTCTTTTTTACTAATAATGTAATGTTTTCAACAAAAGAGAAATTATCTAAATATAAATGTTTATCCTCTGTTTCATCTAATTCCCAACCCATGACATCGATAATTTCAGCGATTAGTTCCTCTTTGTCTAGTTTAAGATTTTCCAAAACTTTAAATGCGATACAGTCTTTTGTTTGCAGTAAAGCATAAAATAAATGTTCTTCATATACAAAATCAGCATCAGTTTGTTTACTAATTTCTAATGCTTTATCAAGTATATTGCGAAATTTAGGTGTATAAATGACTAAACCTGGAATGTTTTTTCGAAATATATTCAATTTTTGGATTTCATCTAATAACGTTTTTTCTTCAATATGTAATTCTTTAAAAAGGATTTGACAACTACTATTTGGTTCATTAAATAACGATAATAATAGATATTCTGTACCGACGACATACTCATTTTGATTTAATGCGTATCGATGACTCCTGACGATTATTCCCTTTGCTTGACTCGAAAATTTATCATACATCGCATATCACCTTTCTTCCTTAGTAAAGGTATATGACAAAGTAATAAAATAGTTGCTCATATCTATTAAAAATATTATTTTTCCATTTTCTATGAGAAATTGTGAAATGTAAAATTTCTACTTTTGGTTGTTTTCACAAGATAATTAGTTTATAATTCAAGTTAGATAATTTTTTTGCAGTGGAGGAATAGACATGAAGGTTAATTACGAAGATGGTTATATAAAAAGACTTAATGAAGATATTAAGCAAAATTTTCCACACATATATCCTATTGATACGACAATGAACACGACACACGTAGGTGTTTCTAGGCTCGTAATGCTTGATCGCTATGCCCAAAAGGATATCAATCAAATATCGCTCAAAGTGGGTGATGTTGTTTTAGTGGTTGTAAAAGAGGATCCTAAATTCCCAGCAAGAGGTGTTGGGAAAGTGATTAACTTAGATTTAGAAAATGCTTATGCCGATATTCTTGTTGAGGAAGAATTTCGAATGACATTAACTAATTCCGATGAGCTTGAAACAGGCATAATTAGAAGAAAACTTGATTCGATAGATAAACCATTAGAAATTTATTATGAGCAAATTGCCAAACGTGTAGCGAAAGATTTAGCGAATAATGAAAAAAGTGAAGAAAAGCGGAAAGAATGGACCGAAAAATTTTATTTTGAACTGAAACATCTAAATTTTGTTCCTGCTGGACGTGTTTTATATGGTGCAGGTAGTGGCACACAAGTTACCTATTTTAATTGTTTCGTTATGCCGTTTATCCAAGATTCCCGTGGAGGAATAAGTGATCATCGAAAACAAGTCATGGAAATTATGAGCCGTGGTGGTGGTGTAGGGACAAATGGGTCTACCTTACGTCCTAAAAATACTCTTGCAAAAGGAGTAGGTGGAAAATCAAGTGGGGCAGTTAGCTGGTTAAATGATATCGCAAATTTAACACATCTAGTGGAACAAGGCGGCTCTCGTCGTGGTGCACAAATGATTATGCTTGCTGACTGGCATCCTGATATTTTAGAATTTATTATTTCTAAAATGCAAAATGCAAGGATACTCCAATTTTTAATAGAAAATCTACAAGATGAGGATATTATTCGTCTAGCGAAAAACAAATTAAAATTCATAGCCCTAAATGATGATGAATATGATATGTATGCTAGTATCATTCGTGTCTCAGATGATACGACACCATCTCCATTTTCAAGCGATATTGTTCAAAAAGCGCGAAAATTAGTACGTGATGGCGGGAGATATGAAGTGAATAATCCGGAGTTTTTATCAGGTGCTAATATATCTGTTACTATTACTAAAGATTTTATGAGCGCTGTTGAAAATGATGATTATTTTGAATTGCGGTTTCCAGATATAAATAATTATAGTGAAGAAGAAAAAAGAGATTATGATTGCAAATGGCATGAGATTGGTGATGTGCGTGAATGGGAAGAATTAGGTTATAAAGTATCAACTTACAAACGCATAAAAGCTCGTGAAATGTGGAATTTAATTAATATATGTGCAACTTATTCAGCAGAACCAGGTATTTTCTTTATTGACAATGCGAATGAAATGACAAATGCGAAAGGTTACGGACAAAAGGTCGTAGCGACAAATCCATGTGGTGAACAACCACTATCACCTTATTCGGTATGTAACCTTGCAGCGATTAATTTGGCGAATATGGTTGATAAGAAAAAAGGTCGAGTTGATTGGGAAAAATTACGTAAAACCGTTCAAACTGGTGTTCGTATGCAAGATAATGTCATTGATTCTACACCTTACTTCTTAGAAGATAATAAGGAACAGGCGCTAGGTGAAAGACGCGTAGGGTTAGGTATCATGGGACTACATGATCTCCTAATTTGGTGTAATGAGCGCTATGGAAGCCACTCTGGAAATAAATTAGTTGATCAATTATTTCAATATATTTCGACAACTGCTTATGAAACTTCTATTGATCTAGCTAAAGAAAAAGGAAGTTTCCCATTTCTAGAAGCAAAAGGCTCTAGAGATTTGTTTGTGCAATCAGGTTATTTAAAGAAAATGCCGCGTTTTATTCGTGATGGCATCTTGACTTATGGAATTAGAAATTCACATTTATTGACGATTGCGCCAACGGGTTCAACCGGTACGATGGTTGGAGTTTCTACAGGCCTAGAACCTTATTTTGCATTTACTTATTTTAGAAGTGGACGTCTAGGTAAATATATTGAAGTGAATTCAAAAATAGTAGATGATTATTTAAATGTTCATTCGGAATATACGAAAGATTCATTACCTGATACTTTTGTGAGTGCTATGGGATTGACACCTGAGGAACATGCGGACGTGCAATGTATAATACAACGTTGGGTTGATTCATCTATTTCTAAGACGGTAAATGCACCACGTGGGTTTACTGTGAAAGATGTTGAACAAGTGTATGAGAGATTGTATAAAGGTGGGGCAAAAGGTGGAACTGTTTATGTAGACGGCTCTAGAGATTCACAGGTATTAACACTAAAAGCTGAAGATAATAAGACAGAACAAATGGATGCGACACAATTTGGACTTGAAGTAGAAGAAATTGTTGATACAAAATCACATAAAGAAGACGACATCAACCCACCAAGAACGAAAGCCAATAAAAATATTGGTGTAGAAATTGGCGATATCTGCCCTATTTGCTTAGAAGGCACTGTTGAAGAAATCGGTGGTTGTAATACATGTACTAACTGTAATGCACAATTAAAATGTGGTTTATAGAAATAATCTAAAAAACAAAAAAGATTATCATGATATATTTTGATAATCTTTTTATTTTCAGTTATAATATTAAATAGAAATTGGAGATGATTTTCTTGGAAAATAATAATGGAAAAAATAAAGAAAGAACATTGCTAGTGGGAAGCTATATGGAAAGTGAAGAAGAATTTTTATATTCAATGGAAGAATTAAAAAATTTATCTGTGAGTTGTGAATTAGATGTTATTGGTGTTGTTACCCAAAAATTAAAATCAATTACTGCTGCTACTTATATAGGAACGGGAAAAGTAGAAGAAATAAAGCTATTTGTTGAAGCAAACGATATTGAAATGGTTGTTTTTAATGATAACCTTTCAACCTCACAAACAAGAAATGTTCAAGAAGTGATTGGTTGTCGAGTTATTGATAGAACATTATTAATTCTTGATATATTTGCCAGACGGGCGAAAACAAAAGAAGCAATGTTACAGGTTCAAATTGCACAACTCAAATATATCTTACCGCGAATAAGTATCATGAGTGGAGATTTTAATGAACGATTGGGCACACGTGGTCCCGGAGAAACAAAGTATGAACTCGATAGACGTAAAATAGAAAAACAAATTTCATTATTAGAAAACGAATTAAGTATGATGGTGATTAATCGACAAACACAACGGAAAAGAAGAACTAAAAATGAAGTTCCAGTGGTTGCTTTAGTAGGTTATACAAACGCTGGTAAATCGACACTGATGAATACTTTACTAGAATTTAGTATGATTAAAAATGAAGATAAATTGGTTTATACAGATGATTTGTTGTTTGCGACATTAGAAACAACTACTAGACAAATTATTTTAGAAAATAAAAAGAAATTTTTATTAACTGATACAGTTGGTTTTGTCAGTCGACTTCCCCATCAATTAATTAAGGCTTTCAGGTCGACATTAGAAGAAATCACGGAAGCTGATTTAATTTTACATGTTATTGATTTATCTAATCAAGATTATATGAAACAATTAGAAATTACCGAAAAAGTATTAAGAGAAATTGGTGTTGAAGGAATACCTATTGTTCATGTTTATAATAAGATAGATAAATTTGAAAGTTTAAATGTTGGAGAAGGAATATTTATATCTGCTGATAAAAAAATAAATATTGATGATTTAATTAATGAAGTCAGCAAGGCCTTATTTAGAAATTACAAAACTGTGAAAATGCTAATCCCTTATACAAGTGGCTTTATTTTTAATTTTCTTAAAGAAAATGCCTATGTGATAAGAGAAACTTATTTAGATGAAGGAATTTCTATTGAAGTTGAGTTAAGTGAAATTTTATATCAGAAATATAAACATTTAATTCAATAACTATGTTTTTTTAAATGAATTATGTTAAAATATTGAAGGAAATAAAAAAATAATAGGAGGAAACATGAAAGTTCGTGTTAGATACGCACCTAGCCCTACAGGCTATTTACATATTGGAAATGCCAGAACCGCTTTGTTTAATTATTTATTTGCGAAAAAGCATGGTGGTGATTTCGTTGTTCGTATAGAAGATACCGATATTGAACGAAATGTTTCAGATGGTATTACATCTCAATTGAAATATTTAAAATGGTTAGGTATAGATTATGATGAATCAATCGACAAGGTAAATCCTAAGTATGCACCTTATCGACAATTAGAGAGATTAGATATTTATCAAAAATATGCAAATTTATTACTTGAAAAAGGATTAGCATATAAATGTTATTGTACCGAGGAAGAATTAAGTGCTGAACGTGCTGGTTTATCAGAAGAAAAAGCGAGTCATATGCATTATTCACGCCGCTGTTTAAATGCCTCTCCTGAAGAATTAAAGGAACTCGAAAAACGTGGAGAATATACACTTCGTTTTAAAGTCCCTGAAAATGTAACCTATACTTTCAATGATTTAGTTAAAGGAGAAGTATCATTTTCTTCAAATGACATTGGCGATTGGGTTATCATGAAAAAAAATGGAATACCAACCTATAACTTTGCTGTTGTTATTGATGATCATTTAATGGATATTACACATGTCCTACGCGGTGAAGAGCATATTACAAATACCCCAAAACAAATGGGTTTATTTGAAGCGTTCGGATGGGATATTCCCACATTTGGTCACATGACTTTGATTGTTAAAGAAGATGGTAAGAAATTATCTAAACGTGACGCAAATTATATCGCTTTTATCTCTCAATATGAGGAACAAGGTTATTTACCTGAAGCTTTATTTAATTTTATATCGTTACTTGGGTGGAGTCCTGAAGGTGAAGAGGAAATTTTATCAAAAGAGGAAATAATTGCAAAATTTGATGAAAAAAGATTATCAAAATCACCAGCAACCTTTGATATTAATAAATTAACTTATATTAATAACCGTTATATTAAAGAATTATCACTTGAAAGCATGATAAATTTATGTATCCCACATTTAGAAAAATCGCAAATTTCACAAAGCAAACCGCAAGAATGGGTTGTAAAATTAATTGATTTATTTCACGATCGTATGTCTTATGGTGCAGAAATTATTCCATTATATCATGAATTCTTTGAAAATGAATTTCATATAGATGGAGAAGAATTAGATATAATTACACAAGATGGTGTTAAAAACACTTTAGAAGTGTTTAAAATGAAATTACAAGCCTTAACGGAGTTTAATGCAGATAACATCCAATTAATGTTGAAAGAAACAGGTAAACAGACAAAGGCAAAAGGAAAAATGTTGTACATGCCTTGTCGTATTGCGACTACCTCACAAATGCATGGACCAGAGTTACCTAAAGTGATTGAATTATTAGGTAAAGAAGAAGTTATAAAAAGAATAGGAACAACATTATCTATATTACCTGCTTAACATCGCGGGTATAGGCCGCAATAAGCGGCTTTTGTATTTGCGCAAGTGAAAAATCTTGCAATTTGTCAAAAAATATCACAAAATGAAATTGCATGCAAATTATATATAAAGAGGTGAAATTATGTATCTTTATAATTCGTTAACGAATCAAAAAGAGGAATTTAAAACTATTGAACCAAACAAAGTAAAAATGTACGTTTGTGGGCCAACTGTTTATAATTACATTCATGTAGGAAATGCCCGACCCGTTATTTTTTTTGATGTAGTTAAAAGATATTTAGAATATCGTGGATATGATGTGACTTATGTTTCAAATATTACGGATGTTGATGATAAAATAATTGCCACAGCCATAGAAAAAAAAGTCAGTGAAGAAATAATTGCAGATCAATTTAAAAAGGCTTTTTTGGAAAATACGCTACAATTAAATTGTTTACCATTTGATAAAAATCCCTCAGTTACAGACTATATGCCTCACATTATTTCTTATATAAAGAAACTAGAAGATTTGGGTTATGCTTATGCCGTAGATGGTGATGTTTATTTCGCGGTCAATAAAATAAGTTCCTATGGTCAATTATCAAATCAAGAAACTGATAATCTAGAAATTGGAGCACGAGTAACTGAAAATAGTAACAAGGAAAACCCTTTGGATTTTACTTTATGGAAAAAAACGAATACTGGGATTCAATGGGATTCTCCATGGGGAAAAGGAAGACCTGGATGGCATACAGAATGTGTTGCCATGATTAATGATACATTAGGACCATTGATTGATATTCATGGTGGTGGTTCAGATTTAAAGTTTCCACATCATGAAAATGAAATTGCCCAATCTGAGGCTGTTAATCATACAACACTTGCACATTATTGGATGCATAACGGACGTTTAATGATGGAAAATGAGAAAATGAGCAAATCACTTGGAAATATTATTTGGATTAATGATTTTTTAGCGCATTATGATTTTCGTGTGTTACGCTTGTTCATGCTTTCGACACATTATCGACAACCATTAAATTATACATTTGAAAATATTGAGAATATTAAAAATGAAGTTTATAAAATGGAAACTGCATTAAAACAATTGCAAATGAAATTAGATTTAAATGATTGCCTCGCTATGACATCACCAATGGATCAATTTTCTAATGATATATTAGATGAATTTAATCAAGCAATGGATGATGATTTCAATACAGCCAATGCGATTACTACAATAATGAACATCATAAAAGAAATAAATAAGATAACACGTAAACAAGATTTCTCAATAGATGAATTAAAGCACATGCATAGCTTATATGACACATTTAGCACTATTCTATCAATATTAGGTATCAATTTTACCATTCCTAAATTAGATAATGATATCAAAATATTAATAAATAAACGTGATGAGGCAAGAAAAAATAAGGATTTTGCAACATCAGATGCAATAAGAGCTATCTTAAATGAAAAAGGAATAACGATATAGATGATTAATTATTCTTTACTAAATGGGGTTTGTTTAGCCTATATTGGTGATTCTTACTATGATTTATTTATTAGGCATTACTTAATAGATAAAGGATATACAAAAGTCAATGATTTACATAAATTAGCAACGAAATATGTTTCAGCAACTGCTCAAGCAAAAATTATCAATGCATTTATGGAAGAGGATTTATTGACTGAGGAAGAATTAATTATCGTTAAACGAGGAAGAAATGGTAAAATAAATCATTCGAAAAATAATGTGGATATCTTAACATATAAACATAGCACATCTTTTGAGACATTAATTGGTTATCTATATTTAATGAATCAAATGGAACGTCTGAATCAAGTGATATTAACAGCAATACAAATGATAGAAAGTCGGCGATAAAATGACAGAATTGATATATGGTAAAAATACAGTCATTGAAATGATAAAGTCTAATCATCAAATCGAAGAAATATTCGTTTCTGAGCAAGTATTACAAAAAGATACTAACTTAAAAGCATTAATTGAAGATGCCAATATTAAGTATCAAATACTAAATCGTAATCAATTAGATCATCTTATTCAAGGAAATCATCAAGGGATTGCTGCTAAAATTGCGCCATTTAACTATTACGAAATTGATGAACTTATAAATGAAGCAAAACAAAAAGGTGAACAACCATTTTTGGTTATACTAGATGGACTAGAGGATCCCCATAATTTAGGAGCAATTCTAAGAAGTGCTGATTGTTGTGGTGTACACGGGGTAATCATTCCTAAGAACCGGTCCGTTAGTTTAAATGCCACAGTTGCGAAGCTATCTACAGGGGCTATTGAATATATAAAGGTTGCGAAAGTGACCAATTTAACTAGTACAATAAAAGAATTAAAAAAAATGGGTTTATGGGTCATTGGTTGTGATATGGATACTAAAATAGATTACCGTGAAATGGATGCTAAGTTACCTATCGCCATCGTCATTGGTGGTGAGGGTAAGGGAATCAGTCGATTGGTTAAAGAAAATTGTGATATTGTTGTAAAATTACCTATGAAAGGTCATATTACCTCATTAAATGCATCAGTCGCAACCTCTATTATCCTATATGAAGTTTTAAATCAACGTTGTCCCCTCTAATTTAATAAAGGAGGGCAGACGCAATGCGTCAAGAAATGGAAGAAAAAACAATTAATCAAGCCCTAATTGAATACGAATACATAATTAAGATTATAATATCTAAATATAAGATATTACCTCGAGATTATGATGATGCTCTTCAAGAAGGGAGATTAGGATTGTTAAAAGCAATCAATGCCTATGAAGATAATAAAGGTGCTAATTTTACATCATTTGCATCTTTATGTATAGATCGACAAATTTTATCTTTCCTTAGAAATCAAGGAAGAAAGAAAAATAAAATTCATCAATATTCTTATTCGCTAGACGCTTATCCGACAGAAATTGAAATTAGTAAATTGAGTCATTTACAAAATAATGTAGAAAGTTATATACTCACCAAAATACATTATGAACATGTTTATAAAAAGGTATTATTAAAAATGAGCAATCTCGAAAAAAAAGTTTATCATTATTATTTAACTGGATATACGATTTCAGAATTAAGTGAGGAATATCAAATTCCCAAAAAACAAGTTTATGTAATTATAGCTAAAGCGAAAAAAAAGATCGAACAAAAATTGAATCAACACTAACTATTGACATTTATCTTTTTATTTGTTAAAGTATTATAAGTTAGATTGTATAAAATGGGTGAAGAATCTTTATGAGAAATAAAATTATTTTAGTGTGTACTGAATGTCTTTCGCGAAATTATACTACAGACAAGAATAAATTGATTAGCAAAGAACGTTTAGAAGTTAATAAGTTTTGTAAGAAATGTAACAAGCATACCTTACACAAAGAAACTAAGTAGGAGGAATAAAAATGAATTCTCAAAATAATAAAAGACAACAAATCTACGGTATCATAAAATATGTATCTGGTTTACTAGGATTTTTAGGAATCATTATAGCAATCTTGACAGTCACAGGTGGAGTTGAATGGTTTCTATTCAAAGTTAATTATTTAGGTGTTTATACGGATAAAACTAAATTAATTTTATCTCTATCATCATCTATTTTAGGAATCTTCTTCTTGTTTGTTGCTTTTTCTAAGCAAATTGATAAATTCTTTGGTTTCTTAGAAACACATACAGTTACGAAGCCTGATAAAGAGGAAGAAACTAAAGGAATCACCATTGAATTAATCTTTTTCCTATTTATTGGTATAGTATTAATTCTATTAGCGATTCTATTAGGAATAGGTTCATTAGTATTGAGAACTAATTTACCATTATTAGGTACTGCAACTGAAAAAGTATTAATTGGTGCTTTAATTGTTCTAGCAATTCTTGCTATTATAACTGCATTCAATAGAACTATCTCACAATCACTTAAAGAGATGAAGAAAGTTCATTGGCCTAGTAGCAAAGATATGGTAGATTACAGCAAAAGAGTATTTTCATTTATTGTTTTCTTTAGTTTATTCTTCTTTGCATTAGATTTAATATTAACTTACACACCCGGTCTAATAAATAAGATTTTTAATATTAATTTATAATGTTTGTTCTTCTTTTTACTAGGAGGTTTACATAATGGAAGAAAAAATGTGGTATGTTGTTCAAACCTATTCAGGTTTGGAAAATACCGTAAAAAACAATTTAGAAAGACGTATCGAATCTATGGGAATGGAAACACAAATTTTTCGTGTTATTATTCCTGAAGAAACCGAAGTTGAAATAAAAAAAGGTGTCAAAAAAGAAAAGGTACGAAAAATATTCCCTGGATATGTTTTCATTGAAATGGTTGTAACAGATGATTCTTGGTATGTTGTAAGAAATACACCAAATGTAACAGGGTTCATTGGTTCAAGTGGTAAAGGGGCAAAACCAGTTCCTTTACATTCAGATGAAATCGATCCAATATTGAAAAGATTAGGTCTACATAGATCTGAATATGACTTAAAAGTTAAATTAGGAGATCAAGTAAGGATAAAATCAGGACCATTCACAGGTCAAATAGGGACTGTTGATGAGATTGATTATGATAAGATGGTATTAAAAGTTTTAGTTGATTTCTTTGGTAGACAAACAAAATTTGAACTTGAATTTACACAAGTTGAAAAAAATTAATAAAAAGACTTGATTTTATTTTCGAATAATGATATGATTGCATAGCTAGCGTCCTTTTAGCTATGCATTTTTATTATGCTTATATGCTCAATTTGCGTGGGAGGATAATTTATCATCCATTTACCACATCACGGACTGAGGAGGTGTTGTCTCGTGGCTAAAAAACAAATTACAAAAGTTATCAAATTACAATTGAATGCTGGTAAAGCAACTCAAGCTCCACCAGTAGGACCAGCTTTAGGTCAAGCAGGTGTTAACAGTGCTCAATTTTGTTCTGAATTCAATGAACGTACACGTGACATGATGGGTAACATCATTCCTGTAGTAATTTCTGTATATGATGACCGTTCATTTACATTTGTTACAAAAACTCCGCCAGCAGCTGATTTATTAAAGAAAGCTGCAGGAGTAACTAGTGGATCATCAAATGCAAAAACAACTAAAGTAGCTACTATTAAACGCGATAAAGTGCGCGAAATAGCGGAAATGAAAATGCCAGATCTTAACGCAAATGACGTTGAAGCTGCTGCTAGAATTATTGAAGGAACAGCTAGAAACATGGGAATCGTTGTTGAAGACTAATCTACTTTTAGGTTGTAAAGCAACCTAAATTGTGGGAGGAGATTCCGTTTAACCACATTTTAGGAGGTGCCAAAATGGCTCGTTTAGGAAAAAAACATACTGAAATTTTGAAGCTAGTTGATAAAAGCAAACTTTATCTAATTGATGAAGCTGTAGAACTAGTTAAAAAAACTAGTTATGTTAAATTTGACGCTACAGTAGAAGTTGCGTTTCGTTTGGGTGTTGACCCACGTAAAGCTGAACAAAATTTACGTGGTGCTATTGTATTACCTCATGGAACGGGTAAAACTCGTAGCGTGTTAGTAATCGCTCAAGGCGATAAAGCAAAAGAAGCTGAAGAAGCAGGAGCAGATTATGTAGGAGACACAGATTATATTAATAAAATCCAACAAGGTTGGTTTGGTTTTGATGTAATCGTAGCGACTCCAGATATGATGCCTCAATTAGGACGTTTAGGACGTGTTTTAGGTCCAAAAGGATTAATGCCAAATCCTAAAACAGGTACTGTAACTACTGATGTAGCGAAAGCTGTTGCTGAAATTAAAGCTGGTAAGGTTGAATATCGTGTTGACAAAGCAGGTAATATACATGTACCTGTTGGGAAAATATCATTTGATAATGTTAGCTTAGTGGAAAACATTAAAGCGATACATGATACAATGATGCGTGTAAAACCTACTACTGTTAAAGGTATTTATATTAAAAATATATCTTTAACATCAACCATGGGTCCTGGTGTAAAATTAGACCTAAATTTATAAAAATTTAATACAAACAGTACCGTAGATAGTAGGGGCTTAATAAGCTTAATAAGCCTACCGAGGTTGTTATAATATATTTATGATATTATATCCTCTTCGTCTATTGCGAAGGGGATTATTTTTCTCCTACGGTATAAAAAAACACAGGAGGTGTAATGATGAATTCAGCTATTTTAGAAGCTAAAAAACAACATGTTAATGAAACAACAGAAAAATTTAACAATTCAGTATCATGTGTTGTTGTAAATGCGCGTGGATTAACCGTACAGGAATCTACAGAACTACGCAAACAACTTCGTGCTGAAGGCGTTGAAATGAAAGTTATCAAAAACAACATTTCTGCGCGTGCAGCTGCTGAAGCTGGTTACGGTGAATTAAGTGAATTATTTGTTGGGCCAAGTGCGATTGCATTTAGTAATGATGATGCAGTTGCACCAGCAAAAGTAATTTATAATTTTATTTCCAAACATCCAAACCTACAATTCAAAGGTGGGTTTATTGAGAAAAAAGTCGTGTCAGTTGAACAATTGGCTGAAGTTGCTCAATTGCCAAATAAAGAAGGTATGTTATCTATGCTTTTATCTGTATTACAAGCACCTGTTCGCAATTTGGCTTATGCAATTAAACAAATTGCTGAAAAAGATAACGCAACTGAAACTGTAAGTGAATAATTTTATATAATTTAAGGAGGAATATAAAAATGGCAAAATTAACTACTACTGAAATTATTGCATCATTGAAAGATATGACAATTTTAGAGTTAAATGAATTAGTAAAAGCAATTGAAGAGGAATTTGGTGTTACTGCTGCTGCACCTGTAGCTGCTGCTGCTGGTGTACAAGAAGCTGAACAACAAACTGAATTCGATGTAATTTTAATGAGCGCTGGAGCATCAAAAATCAGTGTTATTAAAGTAGTTCGTGAATTAACAGGATTAGGTTTAAAAGAAGCGAAAGCTGTAGTTGATACTGCACCTCAAGCTGTTAAAGAAAAAGTTTCTGAAGATGAAGCTAATGCTACAAAAGCTAAATTAGAAGAAGTTGGAGCAGTCGTTGAAATTAAATAATGACAATTAGTGCGTTTAACCTGGGGAGTATGTCTTCTCAGGTTTTTGCACTTCTTTTGAAATCTTTTTAGTTAAATTTATTGTGAGGTGAATACTTTTGACAAATCATTACTATAATAGTAATTTAGAGACGAAAAGTAATGAAAAAACAATAAAAATTGAATTATTAGAAAATGAATTGACTTTTATTACTGATAATGGTGTTTTTTCAAAAAGTGCAGTTGATTATGGTTCTAAAGTATTAATTGAAAATTGTGTTATGAATACAGGTTATAAAAAAGTTTTGGATGTGGGGTGTGGATATGGACCTATCGGAATAAGCTTAGCTAAGAAGTTTTCGAATATTCATTATGACTTAGTTGATGTAAATTTGCGAGCGATAAATCTCGCAAAGAAAAATGCAGAAATAAATAATTTGAAAAATATTTCCATTTTTGAAAGTAATATTTATGAAATGATTAATACTATTTATGATTGTATATTATCTAATCCTCCAATTAGAGCTGGAAAAATAGTTGTGCATCAAATTTTAGAAGAATCAATAATGTATTTAAATCCAGGAGGATCAATCTACATAGTTATACAAAAAAAGCAAGGTGCCCCATCAGCTATGGAAAAATTAACTCAAGTTTATGGGAATTGTGAAATTATATGTCGTGATAAAGGTTATTATATACTTAGAAGTATAAAAAAATAAAAAAAAACTATTGACCAAAAGCTGTCGTTATGATATTATAATATAATGCCTATATATTGTTAAAAAAGGTGAAAACATAAAAACTCCTAAAAAAAATATTAATTTTATAATTAAGGGGTGGTTCTCTTGAACACACAAAACAACAGTTACACAGAAATTAAATACGGTAGAAAAAGAGTTCGTCGTAATTATTCTCGTATTAGTGGAGCCTTGGAATTACCTAATCTAATTGAGATTCAAACTAATTCTTTTGGAAAATTCTTAAACGATGGGATTACCTATATGCTTAATGATATTTCGCCAATAAAGGATCATAGTGAGAATTTGATTTTAGAATTTGTAGGGTATGAAATTGGTGAGACTAAATATGATGTATTAGAAGCAAAAGAACGAGATGTTACATATTCTGCTCCGTTAAAAGTAAAGGTTAGATTAACTAATTTAGAAAAACAGGAAGCAGTAGAACAAGAAGTATTTATGGGCGACTTACCATTAATGACCGAGACAGGTACATTTATTATCAATGGTGCTGAACGTGTTATTGTAACACAATTAGTTCGATCATCTGGAGTTTATTTCAGTAATAAAGAAATTGATAAGAAAAGTGGTAAAGAAAAAATCAGTGGCCAAATTATCCCTACGCGGGGTGCTTGGTTAGAATTTGAAGAAGACGCAAAACAAATCGCATATGTCCGTGTTGATCGGACACGTAAATTACCGGTTACAGTTTTATTAAAATCTTTAGGACTTATATCAAGAGAGCAAATACTTGATATATTTGGAGAAAACTTGCTTTTGTTAAATTCTTTTGATAAAGATAGCACAGAGAATTGTCAAGAAGCATTACTTGAAATTTATGAAAAATTACGTCCTGGAGAACCTCCAACTATAGAAGGCGCAAAGAGTTTATTTTTTGCACGTTTTTTCGACGATAAACGATACGACCTTGCAGCAGTTGGACGGTATAAATTTAATAAGAAACTGAACCTCTTTAATCGTTTAGTCGATCAAGTACTTGCTGAACCATTAATAGATAGTGAGACGGGTGAAGTTATTTTTGATGCGGGTCATCATTTTAAACAAGATGATTACGATACTATGATTGAAAAAGGATACGATGCATCTGTTTTAAATAGAAAAACGCTCTCTTTATATGATCCTTTAGAAGATTTTCCATGTTTCATTCAAACTGTGAAAGTCAGAGTACAAAATGAAGATGGCGAAGATACTGAATTAACAATTGTTGGGAATAACCAAAAAGAAGCTAAATTAGTTGTGACTACAAGTGATATACTTGCGGCAGTCAGTTATTATTTTAATTTATATAATCATGTTGGTAACTTTGATGATATTGATCATTTAGGAAATAGAAGATTAAGACTTGTCGGTGAATTACTTCAAAACCAATTTAGAATTGGTTTAACAAGAATGGAAAGAGTTGTTCGTGAAAGAATGTCAACTCAAGAAGCTGAACATTTGACACCACAAAACTTAATTAATATTCGTCCTGTTACCGCAGCTGTAAAAGAATTCTTTGGAAGTTCTCAATTATCACAATTTATGGATAAAGTTAATCCTTTAGCCGAAATATCTAATAAACGTCGTTTATCTGCATTAGGACCCGGAGGATTAACAAGAGAACGGGCTTCTATGGAAGTTCGGGATGTGCATTATTCTCATTATGGACGTATGTGTCCGATTGAAACTCCTGAAGGACCTAACATCGGTTTAATTAACCAATTAGCTACATATGCTAAGGTAAATGATTATGGATTTATTGAAACTCCATATCGTAAAGTCAGAATTGTTGATGGTAAGCCTTGTGTAACTGATGAAATTGATTATTTTACGGCTGATGAAGAAGATAATTATATATTATCACAAGCAAATGTTAAACTTGATGAAAATAGTGTAATTGTTGATGAAAAGGTTATTGCACGTCATCGTGGTGCAACCATAATGGTTAATCGTCTAGATGTTAATTATGTGGATGTGTCGCCAAAACAAATTGTTTCGGTAGCTACAGCTTGTATACCATTCTTAGAACATGATGATGCCAATCGTGCATTAATGGGAGCAAACATGCAACGTCAAGCAATTCCATTATTAGTACCTGAAGCGCCACTTGTTGGAACTGGTATTGAATATAAAGCAGCTAAAGATTCGGGGTCTGCAGTAATTGCGAAAAATTCTGGAACCGTTGAATATGTAGATTCGAAAGGTATTCGAATCCGTAATTTAAATGGTGGTTTAGATAATTATAAATTAATCAAGTTTGTTCGTTCTAACCAAAGTACTTGTGTAAATCAAACACCTATTGTCGCTGTTGGCGAAACGGTTGAAAAAGGAGAAGTCATCGCAGATGGATTTTCAATGGACCAAGGTGAGTTGGCATTAGGGCGAAACGTGTTAGTTGCGTTTATGACATGGAATGGATATAACTATGAAGATGCAATTATCATGAGTGAACGACTTGTTAAACAAGATGTTTATACTTCAATTCATATCGAAGAATACGAAATTGAAGCACGTGACACCAAACTAGGGCCTGAAGAAATTACACGTGATATTCCTGGTGTGGGCGATGAAGCGTTGAAAGATTTAGATGAACGTGGAATTATACGCGTTGGTGCTGAAGTTAAAGAAGGTGGCTATTTAGTAGGTAAAGTTACCGCTAAAGGTCAAACGGATTTATCGGCAGAGGAACGACTACTACACGCTATATTTGGGGAAAAAGCACGTGAAGTACGTGATACTTCATTAAGAGTTCCTCATGGTGGCGATGGAATTGTTCACGATGTAAAACACTTCACACGTAAAAATGGAGACGAAATGGCTCCTGGTGTTAATGAAGTGATTCGTGTATACATTGTTCAAAAAAGAAAAATCTCTGAAGGCGATAAAATGGCTGGACGTCATGGAAATAAAGGTGTTATTTCACGGATATTACCAGAAGAAGATATGCCATTTTTACCAGATGGAACAGTTTGTGAAATCATGTTAAATCCGTTAGGTGTACCATCTCGTATGAATATCGGACAAATCCTTGAATTACATTTAGGAATGGCAGCAAGACATTTAGGGATTCATGTTGCAACACCAGTATTCGATGGTGTCGAAATTCAAGATTTAGATGAAATCATTCAAGAAGCAAAGATGGCAACCGATGGGAAAACAACATTATATGATGGAAGAACTGGTGCTGAATTTGATAACCGAATATCGGTTGGAGTCATGTACATGATTAAGTTAGCCCACATGGTTGACGATAAATTGCATGCACGTTCAACTGGTCCTTATTCATTAGTGACACAACAACCTCTTGGTGGTAAAGCACAATTTGGAGGTCAACGATTTGGTGAAATGGAAGTATGGGCATTAGAAGCATATGGTGCTGCTTATACCCTTCAAGAAATTTTAACTGTTAAATCGGATGATATTGTTGGTCGTGTTAAAGTATATGAGGCCATTATTAAAGGTGAACCTATCCCAGATCCAGGTGTTCCTGAATCATTCCGTGTATTGATTAAAGAACTACAAGCATTAGCTATGGATGTAAAAATTACTAATGCAGATGATGCTGAGGTTGAATTAAAGGATAGTTTACTTGAAGTATCTTCAGTGAGAGAAATTGGCGGAATCGAAAATGATTTTGAATATCGTTCTGATTACCATAAAGCAGCCCCTAAGGTGGCTGAATCAGAATTAATAGAGGATGAAGAAACCGACGCAATTGATGAAGACGAAGAATTCGAAGATAATGATGATTTCGAAGATGATGAAGAATAATTCAAGTCTCGTATTAATTTTCATATAAAATATATTTAATAACCTTACAGGGAGGTAAGAACCTTGGTTGATGTAAACAATTTTAATTTTATGAAAATAGGTTTAGCTTCACCAGAAAAAATTCACGAATGGTCTTACGGTGAAGTATTAAAACATGAAACGATTAACTACAGAACATTGAAACCTGAAAAAGATGGACTATTTTGCGAAAGAATTTTCGGCCCAACAAAAGATTGGGAATGTAACTGTGGAAAATACAAGAAAATTCGTTATAAAGGTGTTGTCTGCGATCGATGTGGTGTAGAAGTAACACAATCAAAAGTTCGACGAGAACGTATGGGACATATCGAACTCGCAGCACCAGTTGCCCATATTTGGTATTTTAAAGGAATTCCATGTAGAATGGCACTTCTTTTAGATATTTCACCTAAAACTTTAGAAGAGGTAATGTATTTTATCTCATATGTTGTGATAGACCCAGGTACAACTCCGTTGTTAAAAAAGCAAATTTTAAGTGAAAAAGAATATGAAAAATATGAAAAAGAATATGGTAACAAGTTTAAAGCAGGAATGGGCGCAGAAGCAGTTAAAAAATTACTTCAAGAAATTGATTTAGAAAAAGAAGCTAAGGAATTAAGAGATGCTTTAAAAACAACTCAAGGTCAAAAGCATGCTAAAGTCATTAAACGTCTTGAAGTCGTTGAAGCTTTTAAACATTCTAGTAATCGTCCAGAATGGATGATATTAGAGGCATTACCAGTTATTCCACCAGAGATTAGACCTATGATTCAACTAGATGGTGGAAGATTCGCAACTAGTGATTTAAATGACTTATATCGTCGTGTTATAAATCGTAATAATCGCTTAAAGAAACTAATAGAAATTGGTGCTCCAAGTATTATTGTTAGAAATGAAAAACGTATGCTTCAAGAGGCCGTTGATGCTTTAATTGATAACGGTCGTCGTGGAAAAGCAATAATGGGTGCAGGAAATAGACCATTAAAATCTCTATCGCATACATTAAAAGGGAAACAAGGGCGTTTCCGTCAAAATTTATTAGGAAAACGTGTTGACTATTCGGGTCGATTCTGTAATCGTAGTTGGACCTAACCTTAAAATGTATCAATGTGGATTACCAAAAGAAATGGCTTTAGAATTATTTAAGCCATTCGTTATAAGACACTTAGTTGAAAGAGGCATAGCTCAAAATATAAAAGGCGCTAAAAAATTAATAGAACGTATGGATGACAGAGTATGGGATGTTGTCGAAGATATCATCAAAGAACATCCGGTTTTATTAAATCGCGCACCAACATTACACCGTTTAGGAATACAAGCATTTGAACCTAAACTTGTTGAAGGGCGTGCTATTCGATTACATCCTCTAGTAACACCTGCATTTAATGCGGATTTCGATGGGGATCAAATGGCTGTCCATGTTCCTTTATCTCAAGAAGCACAAGCAGAATGTCGTTTATTAATGCTTGCATCGAATAATATCTTAAATCCTAAAGATGGGAAACCAGTTGTTACCCCTTCTCAAGATATGGTTTTAGGAAACTATTATTTAACACTAGAAAGAGCAAACTCTATAGGTGAAGGAACAGTTTTTAAAGATATTAGTGAAGCCACTATGGCTTACGAAAGTAAATATGTTACTTTACATTCAAGAATTGCGATTCCTACGAGTGCATTTCAAGTAAACAAATTTGCTGAGAAGTATAAGGACCATTACTTAATTACAACTTTAGGTAAATTAATCTTTAATGAAATTCTCCCAACATCATTTCCATATTTAAACGAACCAACTAAAGAAAATTTAGAAATTGATATTTCTGGAGAACATTTTGTTCCACGAGGTACGAACATTAAAGAATTTATCGCTAATAAAAAAATTATAGAACCGTTTAAAAAGAAATTTTTGGGCCAAATTATATTAGAGATATTCCGTCAGTTTAAAACAACAGAGACATCAAGAATGTTAGATAATATGAAAGATTTAGGTTTTAAATATTCAACATTAGCTGGTATTACCATTTCATATACAGACGTTGTTATATCACAGGAAAAGTATAAGAAAATAGATGATACACAAGCTAAAGTTGATCGTATTAATTTATTATACCAACGTGGCTTATTAACTAATAATGAACGTTACCGTTTAGTAATTAAAGAATGGGAAAAAACAAAAGAAGAAATGAAAGATGTAGTCATGAGTGCCTTAAAACCAGAAAATCATATTTATATGATGCAGGATTCAGGTGCACGTGGTAATGCTTCTAACTTCTTACAACTTGCAGGTATGCGTGGACTCATGGCCAATCCAAAAGGAGAAACAATTGAGTTACCGATTACCTCATCATTCCGTGAAGGACTAACCGTATCTGAATTCTTTATTTCAACACATGGGGCACGTAAAGGTTTAGCCGATACAGCGTTAAAAACAGCTGACTCAGGTTACTTAACAAGAAGATTAGTTGACGTTGCGCAAGATGTGATTGTCAGAGAAGATGATTGTGGTACTGATAAAGGTGTAGTTGTTGGAGAAATCGTTGTTGGAAAAGAAAAAATAGAGTCATTAGATGAGCGTATTGCAGGTCGCTATTTGGCTAAGGATGTTATCCATCCAGAAACGAAAGAAATTATGGTTCATCGCAATGATTACATAGATGAAGACACAGCTCGTGATATAGTTAATGCGGGTGTAGAACGTGTCGTCATACGTAGCGTATTGACATGTGATGCTAAGCATGGTGTCTGTAAAAATTGTTACGGACGCAATTTAGCAACTGGTGAAATTGTGGAAATTGGAGAAGCGGTTGGAGTTATGGCTGCGCAATCCATTGGAGAACCGGGTACACAATTAACCATGCGTACTTTCCATACAGGAGGAGTTGCAGGTAGTGATATCACACAAGGTTTACCTCGTGTACAAGAATTATTCGAAGCAAGAAATCCTAAAGGGAGAGCGTTTATATCTGAGATTGATGGTGTTGTAATCAAAATCGACCTTAAAAAAGATGGAAGATATGAAATTCGTGTTCATAATGATAATACAGATGATGAAAAAATTTATCAATTAACTTATGGATTAGAACCTATCGTCAAAGAACATCAAGAGATTAAGGCTGGAGATTTAATTACAGAAGGACCAATTGATCCAAAAGAATTACTTCGTGTTAAAGATGTCGATAGTGCGCAACAATATATATTAAGAGAAGTTCAACGTGTGTATCGTGCACAAGGGGTTGAAATTCAAGATAAGCATATTGAAGTTATTATTAGACAAATGATGCAAAAAGTAAAAATTGCCCAGCCTGGAGATACAGAATTATTACCAGGGCAAATGATATCAAGACATGAATTCGATGAACATAATGAAAAAATTGATATTATTGCGGGAGGAAATCCAGCGATTGGGGTACCTGTTATGTTGCGTATCACAAAAGCAGCCTTAGAAACTGATTCATTCTTATCAGCAGCATCATTCCAAGAAACAACAAGAGTTTTAACTGATGCAGCAATTAAAGGTAAAGTGGATAAATTAAGGGGATTAAAAGAAAATGTTATTATAGGTAAGTTAATTCCTGCAGGTACAGGTGTTGTCTCAGCGAAAGATATTCATATTGATATTAAGAAACCATATATTGATGATGAAACTGATGATGATGATGATTTTGATTATTTAAACCAGAAACCAGCAAGTTATTAATTTATAAAATTAAAATTTTCTAAGTTAATTTAAAAATGTATTGACATTAATACTGTTAATTGATAGAATGTTAAAGGTGTTTGTGAAAGATTATGTTTTGCAGGGTTACTTGCAAAACTTAGTTTTTCTACAAAAATGAACCACCTGGATATGTGGTACTAGATTATCATAGAAAGGAGGAAAAAAATATGCCTACAATTAGTCAATTGGTTCGTAAAGGTCGTTCAACAAAAGCTGTTAAGTCAAAATCACCTCATCTAAATATTGGATTCAATAGTTTAGAAAAAAAATATACTGACATGACATCTCCACAAAAAAGAGGAGTATGTACACGTGTTGGTACTATGACACCTAAGAAACCAAACTCTGCTTTACGTAAATTTGCCCGTGTTCGTTTAACAAATGGATTAGAAGTAACTGCTTATATTCCTGGAATCGGACATAAATTACAAGAACATAGTGTGGTGTTAATTCGTGGTGGACGTGTTAAAGACTTACCAGGGGTACGTTATCATATTATACGTGGTACACTTGATGCTACTGGTGTTGAAAACCGCAAACAAAGTCGTTCAAGATATGGAGCTAAAAGACCAAAAGCTGCAAAAAAATAAAATTTTATTAATTTAAATAAAGATTAATGAAAGGAGGAGATTTCAATGCCTCGTAAAGGTAGTGTACCTAAAAGAGATGTTTTACCAGATCCAATTTATAATTCAAAGTTAGTTACAAGATTAATTAACAATATTATGCTTGATGGTAAAAAAGGTGTTGCACAAGGAATTTTATACGGAGCTTTTAAAAGAATTGAAGAAAAAACTGGCAAAAGCCCTATAGAAGTATTCGAAGCTGCAATTGAAAATATAATGCCAATTCTTGAAGTTAGAGCTCGTCGTATTGGTGGGGCTAACTATCAAGTACCAGTAGAAGTACGTCAAGAAAGACGTGTTACTTTAGGATTACGTTGGTTAACGCAATATGCACGCTTACGTAATGAAAAAACAATGGAAGATAGATTAGCAAATGAAATTATTGATGCTTCAAACAGTGCAGGTGCTTCTGTTAAAAAACGTGAAGATACTCATAAAATGGCTGAAGCTAATAAAGCGTTTGCTCATTACCGTTGGTAATTTTGCTTGATAATTTGAGGAATTATCTGTTTTAATTCTATAAAATTATCCTTGTTGGGCTAATTTATAGAATTAGCATTAAAAGCAAAAAATTTGTATAAACTATTCGAGATAGAATTACTCGCAGGAGGTAAAACATGAGTAGAGCATTCCCGTTAGAAAAAACCCGTAATATCGGAATAATGGCTCACATCGATGCAGGAAAAACAACAACTACTGAGCGTATTCTATATTACACTGGTAAAATTCACAAAATCGGTGAAGTTCATGAAGGTGCTGCAACGATGGACTGGATGGCACAAGAACAAGAACGTGGAATAACAATTACTTCAGCAGCAACTACTGCTCAATGGAATAATCATCGAATCAATATCATTGATACACCAGGGCACGTTGATTTTACAGTTGAAGTAGAACGTTCGTTTCGTGTTCTAGATGGTGCAGTAGCGGTACTAGATGCGCAATCAGGTGTAGAGCCACAAACTGAAACCGTGTGGCGTCAAGCAACAACATATGGGGTGCCTAGAATTGTTTATTGTAATAAAATGGATAAAATTGGTGCTGATTTTAATTATTCAGTCCAATCATTACATAAACGACTCGCAGCTAATGCTCATGCTATTCAAATGCCTATTGGAGCAGAGGACCAATTCCGTGGTATTATTGACCTAATCGCAATGAAAGCTCATTTTTATCATAACGATGAAGGTACAGATATCGAAATAACTGAAATTCCAGAAGAGTATTTAGAAGAAGCACAAATTCAAAGAGAAGCATTAGTTGAAGCTGTTGCTGAAACTGATGAGATTTTAATGATGAAATATTTAGAAGGCGAAGAAATTACTATTCAAGAATTAAAAGAAGCAATTCGCATAGCTACTTGTAAAGTAGAATTTTTTCCAGTATTATGTGGTTCATCATTTAAAAACAAAGGTGTTCAATTAATGTTAAATGCGGTTGTTGATTATTTACCGTCACCACTTGATGTTCCGTCAATTAAAGGAATGTTAGCTGATGGTACAGAAATCGAACGTCATCCAAATGATACAGACCCATTTTCTGCACTTGCATTTAAGGTTATGACTGATCCATTCGTAGGAAGATTAACATTTTTCCGAGTTTACTCAGGTACAATTAGTTCTGGTTCTTATTTATTAAATTCAACTAAAGATCAACGTGAAAGATTTAGTCGTCTCTTACAAATGCATGCAAATCATCGTGAAGAAATCAAAGATGTTTATTCAGGTGATATCGCTGCTGCAGTAGGTTTGAAACATACTACAACAGGTGACACTTTATGTGATATAGATCAACCTGTAATACTAGAATCAATGGAATTTCCTGAACCTGTAATTTTCGTTGCTATTGAACCGAAATCAAAAGTTGATCAAGATAAAATGGGACTTGCATTACAAAAATTAGCGGAGGAAGATCCAACTTTCCGTGCTCGTACTGATAAAGAAACTGGTGAAACAATTATCGGTGGTATGGGAGAACTTCATCTTGAAATTATTGTAGATAGAATGAAACGAGAATTTAAAGTTGAAGCGAATGTTGGTGCACCGCAAGTTGCTTATCGTGAAACAATAAGAGGTATTGCAGAGTGTGAAGGTAAATTTATTCGCCAATCTGGTGGTCGTGGACAATATGGACACGTTTGGATTCGTTATGAACCAAATGAAGCCGGAAAAGGTTATGAATTTAAGAATGGAATTGTTGGGGGAACTGTTCCTAGAGAATATATCCCAGCTGTTCAAAAAGGACTTGATGAAGCATTGCAAAATGGTTTAATTGCTGGTTATCCAGTTGTTGATATCAAGGCTACATTATTTGATGGTTCTTACCATGATGTCGATTCATCTGAAATGGCATTTAAAATTGCTGCTTCATTATCTTTAAAAGAAGCTGCTAAAAAATGTAACCCAGTTCTTTTAGAGCCAATTATGGCTGTAGAAGTAGTAGCACCAGATGATTACATAGGACCAGTAATTGGTGATATTGTTAGTCGTCGTGGACGTCCTGAAGGACAAGAATCTAGAGGTAACGCACAAGTTATTAAAGCTGTAGTGCCTTTAAGTGAAATGTTTGGTTACGCGACAGCTCTTCGTTCAAATACACAAGGTAGAGGAACTTTCACTATGCAATTTGATCATTATGAACCAGTTCCAAAATCTATATCAGAAGAAATTATTAAAAAAAATAGTTAATTAAAACTTGACATCTAATACTTGCATTATTGTAAGTATTAATGTAAAATAAAATTATTATATTTATGAAAAATAAGGAGGAAAATACAAATGGCAAAAGCTAAATTCGAACGTAATAAACCACATGTTAATATTGGTACAATCGGACACGTTGACCATGGTAAAACTACTTTAACAGCAGCAATTACAGCTGTATTAGCTAAAAAAGGTGGAGCTACTTTTATGGGATATGATCAAATTGATAATGCACCAGAAGAAAAAGCTCGTGGAATCACTATTAATACTGCTCACGTTGAATATCAAACTGAAAAACGTCACTATGCGCATGTTGACTGCCCAGGACATGCTGACTATGTTAAAAACATGATTACAGGTGCTGCTCAAATGGATGGAGCTATCTTAGTTGTTTCAGCAGCTGATGGACCTATGCCTCAAACTCGTGAACATATTTTATTATCAGGTCAAGTAGGAGTACCACGTATTGTTGTATTCTTAAATAAATGTGACATGGTTGATGATGACGAATTATTAGAATTAGTTGAAATGGAAGTTCGTGATTTATTAACTGAATATGACTTTCCAGGAGACGAAATTCCAGTTATTTTTGGTTCTGCTTTAGGCGCATTAAATGGCGACGAAAAATGGACAGGAAAAATTGACGAATTAATGGATGCAGTAGATGACTATATTCCTACTCCAATCCGTGAGTCTGACAAACCATTCTTAATGCCAGTTGAAGACGTATTCACAATAACAGGTCGTGGAACAGTTGCTACAGGACGTGTTGAACGTGGACAAGTAAAAGTTGGCGATACAGTTTAAATCGTAGGTTTAAGAGACACTAAACAAACTGTTTGTACAGGTGTTGAAATGTTCCGTAAACTTTTAGATTACGCTGAAGCAGGAGACAACATTGGTGCATTATTACGTGGTGTTATCCGTGATGATATTGAACGTGGTCAAGTGTTATGTAAACCAGGATCAGTTACACCACATCATAGATTTAAAGCACAAGTATACGTTTTAACTAAAGAAGAAGGTGGGCGTCATACTCCATTCTTCTCAAATTACCAACCTCAATTCTTCTTCCGTACAACAGATGTTACTGGTAAAATTATGTTACCAGAAGGTGTAGAAATGGTTATGCCTGGGGATAACATCGAAATGACAGTTGAATTAGGTAAAATCATCGCGGTTGAAAATGGAACTAAATTCTCAATCCGTGAAGGTGGACGTACAGTTGGTGCTGGAAACGTTATTTCAATTATTGAATAATTATAAAATTAAAGTTGCTAAATTTTAGCAGCTTTTTTTCTGCTTTCACTTTTTTTTAAAATGAATAATATCCTTAAACATTCTAATTGGGATAATCTACTCTAGGTGATAACTAAAACTGTTCAATTGTCTTTCAAACTTAAATAATTGTTCTAATTGATTAATTAGCTTTTAGGAATATTTAAGGTATTCTCATAACTTTTTGTCATTATTTATTAGATACTAACTATTTTTCATATAAAACAATAGATGATGGATAGCCTACTTGATAATGAAGTATTGTTATATTGCTAATTATCCTAAGTTTTCTGAAAAGAAAAATCAAATAAATCGTTATAGCAGGTTATTATTTATCTGTAGTACTGATATTGCTCATAAATAATAATAATTAGATGAATCTATAAAATTATGATATAGGATTTATATATATATTTTGTGGAGTTTATGATATACTCTTTATTATAAAATTGAGAAGAAGTAAGGGATCAAAATGGACAAATTTAAAAATGGCGATACAGTTTTAGTAAAAAGTTACAGTATTACAGGAAAGATAATTGAAAAGATAAATGATAATGAATACCGGGTGGAAAGAAAAAATTTGACTTTTATTGTTAGCCAAGATCAATTAGAAATTATCAAAAGAAATAATAAATATGATTCTGTAAAAGTACATGAATTTTATGACCCTCTAGATAATATTTATGAAATAGATTTCCATGGTTGTAGTAGATATGAAGCATTGAAAGAGGTTCGTTACATAATAGAAAATGCAACTTTTCACCAATTTCCGATACTTAAGATTACACATGGTAAAGGAAAAGGCATTTTAAGAATGGCAATCCATGACTTATTAAAACAATATAAAGATGAGAACATTATAAAAGGTTACGAGTTTGCTCAAGATAATAAAGGTGGATATGGCGTAACTATTGTGTATATTAATTTATTAAAAAAAGAAGAATTATAATCAATTTAATATAAATAAATGAAATAATTCAGTTGAATTATTTTTTTATTTTAAAATAATGTCAATTTATACATTTATTTCAAAAAAACAGCAATAATTAATAAATGGACCAACTTATTTCTAATATCTGAATTTTTTATATCTTGCATAAAAATTGTGGGAATAAACGATAATGAATATGAAAATAATTTTAAAATTGTATTGCATATAGACTGATTATAGTATATAATGTTTAAGTCTATGACTAGTGTAGAAGTGGGAGGTTGCTGATACACCCGGCCGCTTTGCCATGGCGAGGTGCTGTCAGGTTTAATTTCCATGGAGCAGTCTATTGCGAAATAGGCGAAAGGAGGAACAAAATTATGGCAAATCAAAAAATAAGAATTCGTTTAAAGGCGTATGATCACAGATTAATTGATCAATCAGCGAAGAAAATTGTTGATAGTGCTAAAAGATCAGGTGCTAAAGTATCCGGACCAATTCCATTACCAACAGAAAGACAAGTATATACGGTTTTACGTGCGGTTCACAAGTATAAAGACTCTCGTGAACAATTCGAAATGCGTACACACAAGCGCTTGATTGACATTGTTGATCCAACACCACAAACGATTGATGCATTAATGCATTTGGAATTACCATCTGGCGTTGATGTTGAGATCAAATTATAATTTTTAGGAGGTGTAACTCATGGCCAAAGGAATCTTAGGTAGAAAAATTGGAATGACATCTATTTTTGATGAAAATGGATTTTTAATTCCTGTTACTGTAGTACAAGCTGTGCCTAACATTGTATTACAAAAAAAGACAGTTAAGACTGACGGATATGAAGCCGTTCAATTAGGTTTAGAAGATTTAAGAGAAGGTTTAGCAAACAAGCCAAAAACTGGACACGCTGCTAAAGCTCAGACCGCACCTAAGCGCTTCGTAAGAGAAATTCGTGGTTCTGAAATGATGAGCTATGAAGTTGGTCAAGAGGTTAAAGTTGACTTATTTGCAACTGGAGAAATCGTAGATGTTACGGGTATCTCAAAAGGTAAAGGGTACGCTGGAGCCATCAAGAAACATAACCAACATATCGGACCTAAATCACATGGTTCTGGATACCATCGTAAAGCAGGTTCAATGGGAAGTGTTGATTCTGCCCGTGTATTCAAGGGAAAACTATTAGCTTCTCATATGGGAGTTGACACAGTGACAGTACAAAATTTACCAGTCGCTAAAATTGACTCAGAAAAAAATATTATCTTAATTAGAGGTAATGTTCCAGGCGCAAAAAAATCACTATTAATAATTACAAACGCTGTTAAAAAAACAGTTAAATAATAGTTGAATTAAAGAAAGGAGGACCACACAATGCCAGTAGTTGCGTTATATAATCAAAGTGGTACACAAGTTGGAGAAATTCAATTAGCTGATACAGTTTTTGGAATCGAACCAAATGAACAAGTACTATTTGAAGCAGTACTTAAACAAAGAGCAGCCCTACGTCACGGGACACATAAAACTAAAACTCGTACCGAAGTAAGCGGTGGTGGTAAAAAACCATTTGCTCAAAAGGGTACAGGACGTGCAAGACAAGGTTCAACGCGTTCCCCTCAATGGCGTGGAGGTGGAGTTGTTTTTGGTCCAATACCAAGAAAGTATACTTATAAATTAAACAGAAAAGTACGCCGTTTAGCATTAAGATCAGCTTTATCTCAACAAGTGCTTTCAAATAACATAATTGTTTTAGATGCTTTAAATTTCGACGCTCCTAAGACAAAAGATATGGTAGCTGTTTTAAATAACTTAAATGCTAATAAAAAGGTATTGGTTGTTACGGCTGAAGAAAATACGAATGTTATTTGTTCAGGTCGTAATATTCCAGGTGTTATGACAATTACCGCAGAAAGTGTTAATGTTTTTGATTTATTAAATTCAAATAAAATTCTATTAACACAAGATGCTGTTAAAAAAATCGAGGAGGTGCTTGGAGAATGAGGGATCCAAAGGACATCATTAAGCGCCCAATAATTACTGAAAAAACTTCAGATTTAATGGCTAAGGATAATAAATATACTTTTGCTGTTGATAAAAGAACGAATAAAACGGAAGTTAAATATGCAGTTAAAGAATTATTCAAGGTTGAAGTAGAAAAAGTTAACATTATGAATGTTAGAGCAAAAAGACGTAAAGTTGGAAAATATGAAGGTAAAAGACCTGGATATAAGAAAGCAATTGTTAAATTAGCTGCTGGGCATTCAATCGAAATATTCGAAGTATAATGGATAAGAAGTATATCTAACCTTATAAGACAGGAGGAAAGTTAGATGCCAATTAAAGTATATAAACGTACGACAAATGGTCGCCGTAATATGTCAGTCATGGACTTTAGACATTCACTTACGACTGATAAGCCGGAAAAATCGTTATTAGCACCAATATCAAAAAATGCTGGGCGTAATAACCAAGGTCATATAACTGTTCGCCATCAAGGCGGAGGCCATAAACGTCAATACCGTATTATTGATTTTAAGCGTAATAAAGATAATGTTGTTGGACGTGTTGCGACGATTGAATATGATCCAAACCGTTCTGCTAATATTGCGTTAATTAATTACTTAGATGGAGAAAAACGTTATATTTTAGCTCCTAAAGGATTAGAAGTGGGGATGCAAATTGTATCCGGTGAGACTGCTGATATTAAAGTAGGAAACACATTACCACTTGTAAACATTCCTGTGGGAACAACTATTCATAATATTGAATTAAAACCAGGAAAAGGTGGACAATTAATTCGTTCTGCAGGTACCTCAGCTCAAATTTTGGGACGTGAAGATCGTTATGTAATGGTTCGTATGCCGTCTGGTGAAGACAGAAAAATTTTAAGTACTTGCCGTGCTACTATAGGTGAAGTGGGAAATGAATTCCACAGTTTAGTTAGACTCGGTAAAGCTGGTCGTACTCGCTGGTTAGGTAAAAGACCTACAGTACGTGGATCAGTTATGAATCCAAATGACCATCCACACGGTGGTGGGGAAGGAAAACACCCTATCGGGTTACCATCTCCTATGACTCCATGGGGTAAGCCTGCTCTTGGATTAAAAACACGTAATCGTAAAAAAGCGTCAAGCAAATTAATCGTAAGACGTAAAAATGATAAAAAATAATTAATTTAAGAGGCGAAAGGAGGAACTTTTAATGGGACGATCTCTTAAAAAAGGACCTTTTTGTGATGATCATTTAATGAAAAAAGTCAAAGCATTAAGTGATGCAGGTCAAAAGAAAGTCATTCAAACTTGGTCACGACGTTCAACTATATTCCCACTATTTATTGGGTATACAATAGCTGTCCATGATGGCCGTAAACATGTACCTATATATATTACTGAAGATATGGTAGGGCATAAACTTGGTGAATTTGCTCCTACTCGTACTTATTATGGACATGACAAAGAAGATAAAAAGGCGAGAAAATAATTGAGAGGAGGATTAAGAAATGGAAGCTAAAGCTGTAGCAAAAACAATTCGTATAACTCCTCGTAAAGTTCGTTTAGTTATAGATTCAATTCGAGGAAAACAGGTTGGAGATGCGCTTGCAATCTTAAAATTTACTGATAAAGGCTCTACTCCTGTTATTGAAAAAGTATTAAAATCTGCAGTTGCTAATGCTGAACATAATTACAATATGGACGTTAATGGTCTATATGTAAAAGAAGCTTTTGTAAATGCAGGACCTACATTAAAACGTTTCCGTCCTCGTGCAAAAGGACGTGCAGGATTAATCAATAAAAGAACATGCCACATTACAGTAGTTGTGGCAGAAAAATAATCGGAAAAGGAGGGACGAACCGTGGGTCAAAAAGTTAGTCCAGTTGGTTTACGTATTGGTATTAACCGAGATTGGGAATCACGTTGGTATGCAGAAAAAGATTTCGCAGACTTATTACATGAGGACCTAAAAATTCGTAAATACTTACAAACTTACTATAAAAATGCAGCGTGCTCAAAAGTTGAGATTGAACGCTCTAAAAATAGAATTAAAATCACAATTCACACAGCAAAACCAGGTATGGTTATTGGACGTGAAGGTTCAGTGAAAAATGTTGCTGTAAAAGAATTAGAAAAATTAACAAAGAAAACCATTTATATTAGTATTGTTGAGATTAGAAGACCTGAGTTAGATGCTCTACTAGTTGCTAAAAGTATTGCTGAACAATTAGAAAATCGTGCATCATTCCGTAGAGCTCAAAAAAGCGCAATTTCGCGTGTTTTAAGAGCAGGAGCACAAGGATGTAAAACAATGGTTTCAGGTCGCTTAGGCGGTGCTGAAATGGCTCGTTCAGAAGGATATAGCGAAGGAAATGTTCCTTTACAAACATTACGTGCTGATATCGATTATGCAGGGGCAGAAGCCTCAACAACATATGGTAAATTAGGTGTTAAAGTTTGGATTTACAAAGGTGAAATTTTACCTGATAAGAATAACAATGGCGAACTCAAAGATCAAGGTAGAGACCGCAGAAATCCAAGAAACAATAATAGACCAGATAGAAACAGTAATGATCAAAGAGGTGGACAAGATAATAAGCCTCGTCCAAGAAAACCTTACAACAACAATACAAAGAAGGAGGGAAATTAGACTATGTTAATGCCTAAACGTACAAAATTCCGTCGTCCACATAGAGTTAGACACGAAGGAAAAGCAACTTCAGGTACAACTGTTGCCTTTGGTGAGTTTGGTATGCAAGCTGTAACAAGTGCATGGATTACAAGCCGTCAGATTGAAGCAGCTCGTATTGCGATGACTCGTTATATGAAACGTGATGGTAAAGTCTGGATTCGAATTTTCCCTCATATGGCTAAAACCAAAAAGCCATTGGAAGTCCGCATGGGTTCTGGTAAAGGAGCTCCTGAAGAATGGGTTGCTGTTGTTCAAGAAGGAAGAATTATGTTCGAAATTGCAGGTGTAACAGAAGTGATTGCTCGTGAAGCATTCCGTTTAGCTTCTCATAAATTACCTGTGAAAACGAAATTTATAGTTCGTGAAAATGGTGGTGATAGTCATGAAAGCTAATGAAGTCAGAAATGTATCAAATGATGATCTGCTTAAACAAATTGATGACTTAAAAAATGAATTATTCAATTTAAGATTTCAATTAGCAACAGGGCAATTAGAAAATACTGCTCGTATCAAACAAGTTAAAAAAGACATCGCTCGAATGAAAACTATCATTCGTGAGCGAGAACTTAATAACTAGTGAGAGGAGGATCTATTCATGGAAAATTTAGACCGTAATGGACGTAAACAATTAATAGGAAATGTTGTTTCAAACAAAGGAGATAAAACTATTTCTGTTGTTGTTGAAACTTATAAAAAACATCCTCTTTACAATAAACGTGTTAAATATTCGAAAAAATATAGTGCTCATGATGAACAAAATATAGCTGAAATGGGTGACAAAGTGAGAATTGAGGAAACTCGCCCATTATCAAAGACTAAACATTTTCGTTTAGTAGAAATCATTGAAAAAGCTATTAAAATTTAATAAGTAGATTTCGAAAAACTGAAAGGAGGTCCAAATCATGATTCAACAAGAGAGCCGCATGGGTGTTGCAGATAACACAGGTGCGCGCGAAATATTAGTAATTCGAGTTGTGGGTGGATCAAGACGCAAATTCGGAAATATCGGCGATGTTGTCGTTGCGACGGTTAAAGAAGCGACACCCGGTGGTGTTGTTAAAAAAGGTGAAATTATTAAAGCTGTCATAGTAAGAACAAAATATGGAGTTAAAAGACCGAATGGTACCTTTATTAAATTTGACGATAATGCAGCTGTTATTATACGTGATGATAAATCGCCTAGAGGTACTCGTATTTTTGGACCTGTAGCGAGAGAATTACGTGATCATGATTTCATGCGTATTGTTTCTCTAGCTCCAGAAGTTTTATAATTGAATACCTAACTAGGAGGTGCAATCAGAATGCATATTAAAAAAGGTGACAAAGTTCAAGTTATTTCAGGAAAAGGTAGCTCTGCTTTAGATGTTTTAAAACGACAAGGCAATGTGCTACAAGTTCTTCCTAAAGAAAATAGAGTTGTTGTCGAAGGAATTAATATTGTAAAAAAACATACGAAGCCTAATCAAGCAAACCAACAAGGTGGAATTGTGGAATTCGAAGCACCAATTCATGCATCAAATGTTCAAATTGTTGACCCAGTCACTAAAAAACCAGTGCGTGTTGGTCATAAATTTGTTGAAAACAAAAATGGAGAATTGGTTAAAGTTCGTTACACTGTTGGTAAAAATGCCTCAGGTGAAATGTTAGATAATCCAAATAAAGATAATTTTAGAAAGTAACAACAAACTTTGAAGGGAGGTTCAACCTAAATGAATCGTTTGTATGATAAATACAAAAATGAAGTAATTCCTGCATTATCTAAAAAGTTTAATTATACTTCAGTAATGCAAGTGCCAAAAATAGACAAAATTGTTATTAATATGGGTGTTGGAGATGCTATAGCGAATTCTAAAGTGTTAGATGATGCTGTTAGTGAATTAGCAACCATTACAGGACAAAAACCCGTGATAACTAAAGCGAAAAAATCAATCGCAAGTTTTAAATTGCGTGAAGGAATGCCGATTGGATGTAAAGTTACTTTACGTGGAGCACGTATGTTTGATTTTTTAGATAAATTAGTTTCAATTTCATTACCACGTGTTCGTGACTTTAATGGAATATCAAAATCTGCTTTTGATGGGCGTGGAAACTATACATTAGGAGTTAAGGAACAACTTATATTCCCAGAAATTGATTACGATAAAGTAAATAAAGTTCGTGGTATGGATATTGTTATTGTAACAACTGCTAACACAGATGAAGAATGCCGCGAATTATTAGGCCAACTCGGTATGCCATTCAAAAAGTAAAAAGGAGGCGTAAAGGTAATGGCTAAAAAATCTTTGATAATTAAAGCACATAGTGAGCAAAAATTCCCAGTGAGAGCATATACTCGTTGTGAACGATGTGGTCGTCCACATTCAGTCTTACGCAAATTTAAATTATGCCGTATTTGTTTCCGTGAATTAGCTTATAAAGGGCAAATTCCCGGTATTACAAAAGCAAGTTGGTAATTTTATAAATAAAATTCTCATTTAATGGGAAGGAGGAAATAAAAAATGGTTATGACAGATCCTATTGCGGATATGTTAACTCGTATCAGAAATGCAAATCAAATGCGTCATGAGGTTGTTGAAATGCCCGCTTCAAGAATTAAACTTCAAATGTTGGAATTATTCAAACATGAAGGGTATGTCAATGATGTAGAATATATTGAAGATAGTAAACAAGGTGTTTTACGCGTTTACTTAAAATATGTTAAAAACGAACGTGTTATTAAAGGATTAAAACGTATTTCAAAACCAGGTTTACGCGTTTATGTTAGAACAGATGAACTTCCTAAAGTATTAAATGGTTTAGGTATAGCCGTTATTTCTACTTCGGAAGGTATCATGACAGATAGAGAAGCACGTCAAAAACAAGTTGGTGGAGAAGTACTAGCTTTTGTATGGTAATAAATAAATAATCGGACAGGAGGTGCACTGTGCAATGTCTCGTATTGGAAAAAAACCTATAGTGGTTCCTAACGATGTTGAAATAAACATCAATGCTGATAATTTAGTATCAGTCAAAGGACCGAAAGGACAATTGTCATTTCAATTCAAAAAAATAATTAAGATTGATAGACAAGATAATGAATTAATTATCTCTCGTAACTCTGATTTAAGAGAAGAAAGAGCACTTCATGGTACTACTAGAGCTATCATTAATAATATGGTTGAAGGTGTTACTAAAGGTTTCACTAAAGAACTAGAAATTAATGGTGTTGGGTATCGTGCTACTTTAAAAGGACCTATTTTAAATCTTACATTAGGTAAATCACATCCAGAAGATGTTGAAATTCCTCAAGGATTAACTGTAGAAGTTCCTAAAAATACAATCGTTATTATAAAAGGTTGCGATAAACAATTAGTAGGTGAATTCGCAGCTAATATTCGTAAATTACGTGCTCCAGAACCTTATTTAGGTAAAGGAATTCGTTATAAAGGCGAACATGTTAGAATTAAAGAAGGAAAAACTGCTAAGAAATAGTAAGAAAGGAGTGGCTTAGTTTATGATTATTAAACCATCTCGCAACGAAGTTCGTAAAAAAAGACATTTACGTATTCGTCAAAGAATTTCAGGAACTCCTGATATGCCACGTTTAAATGTGTTCCGTTCAGCTAAACACTTTGAAGCACAATTAATTGATGATGTAAATAAAGTAACATTGGTAAGTGCTTCAACAAAAGAAAAAGAATTGAATGTACAAAATGGTGGAAATGTCGAAGCAGCTGCATTAATTGGAAAATTAATCGCTGAAAGAGCACAAGCAAAAAATTATAAGAAAATAATATTTGATCGTGCTGGCTACTTATACCATGGACGTATTAAAGCTATGGCTGAAGCTGCTCGTGAAGCAGGACTTGAATTTTAATAAAAGGAGGGAAACTCGATGCGTAAATTTATAGACCCTAGCAATTTACAACTAGAAGAGCGTGTTGTTTCTGTCAACCGTGTTACAAAAGTAGTTAAAGGTGGACGTCGTATGCGTTTTGCTGTTTTAGCTGTTGTTGGGGATAAAAATGGTCATGTTGGATTTGGTACTGGTAAAGCTAATGAAGTTCCTGATGCAATCAAGAAAGCAATAGAAGATGCTAAAAAGAACTTAATCAGTGTACCTATCATTAATACTACAATCCCTCATGAAATTACTGGAATTTATGGTTCAGGAAAAGTTTTATTAAAACCTGCTGGAGCCGGTACTGGAGTTATCGCTGGTGGACCAGTTCGTGCTGTGTTAGAACTAGCAGGTGTTAAAGATATATTATCAAAATGTTTGGGATCACGTACTGCTATCAATGTAGTTCGTTCGACCATTGAAGGATTAAGCGGCTTACGCACAGCTGAAGATGTTGCAGCGTTAAGAGGCAAATCTGTACAAGAAATATTAGGATAAGGAGGAATACTCCAAATGGTGAAAAAATTAGAAATTACTTTAGTTAAAAGTTTGATTGGAGCAAGACCAGATTTACGAAGCAATATTAAATCTTTAGGGCTAACAAAGATTAATAGCTCTGTCGTTAAAGAAGATACACCTACAATTCGTGGAATGATTAATAAAGTTTCATCTTTAGTTAAAGTAGAAGAAAAATAACAAGGAGGTGTCTCGCCGTGAAATTAAATCAATTAGGATATAATGAAAATGGAGAAAAAATCATTTTCCGTAAATCTAGAAAACGCCTTGGACGTGGAACTGGATCTGGTACAGGTAAAACTGCCGGTAAAGGTACAAAAGGTCAAAACTCACGTGCAGGTGGTGGAGTTCGTCCTGGCTTTGAAGGAGGGCAAACTACTTTATTTAGACGTTTACCAAAACGTGGATTTACCAATTTTACAACTAAAAAGTTTGTCTTAATTAACTTAGATATTTTAAATCGTTTTGATGAAGCATCCATTGTTTCACCAGAATTCTTATTCGAAAATAAAGTAATTACAAATGCAGAATTAATAAAAATACAAAAAGGGAAATTAGGTATCAAAGTTTTAGGAAGTGGTGAACTTGCTAAAAAATTAACAGTTAAAGCAACAAAATTTACTGCTTCTGCTGCTGAAAAAATAAATGCCATTGGTGGAAATGTTGAGGTGATCTAGTATGTTTAAAGCATTAATAGAAGCTTTAAAAAATAAGGAACTCAGAAGACGTATATATTTCACATTATTTGCATTCGTTGTTTTCAAATTAATGACATTTATAGCTGTGCCGTTATCTGACCCAGCTGTATTAAAAAATATGGAAACAACAAGTTTGTTTGGGTTTGCTAATGCATTATCTGGAGGTGCGTTAAAGCGCTTCTCAATTATTGCTTTAGGAGTTAGCCCGTACATCACAGCTTCAATTGTAATTCAGTTGCTACAAATGGATATTGTTCCTATATTAGCTGAATGGTCTAAAGAAGGAGAAACTGGAAAACATAAGATTAAACTTTTAACTCGTTATTCTTCTTTAGTTTTAGCTTTTGTTCAAGCATTAGCTATGGCCATCGGTTTTGATAAGTATTATTTAGGTGCATTATTAACACCAATACTGTGACACCACTTATGTATGTTTATATAGCATTGGTGATGACAGGTGGTACAGCTGCCATATTATGGATAGCAGATCAAATTACCGCAAAAGGGATAGGAAATGGTACTTCTATGATAATCATGGCAGGTATCGTTGCAACATTCCCATATATGGTAAATGATTTAGCTAAACAATATTTATATGGTAAGAGTACTGCTGCTCATAGCCCATTAAAACAATGGGTATTTTATACAGATCCTAAACAATTACTTATATTTTTACTAGTTATGATTGTAATGGTAATCATTATTGTTGCTATTATATTTATGCAAAATGCAGAACGAAGAATTCCAATTCAATATGCAAACCGTGCAAATTCAGCTACCCTATCAGGGAAGAAGGATTCACATTTGCCTATTAAGTTAAATCCATCTGGAGTTATTCCTGTAATATTTGCATCATCGTTATTAAGTATCCCAATGACAATTGTAAACTTTTTACCATCAACTAGCTCTATTAAAAGCACATTAACGATGGTATTTAGTTATACTGCCCCAATTGGATTTACATTATATGTTTTGTTGATATTTTTATTTTCATTTTTCTATGCTTTCGTTCAAGTCAGTCCAGAAAAAGTAGCTGATAATTTAAGAAAGCAAGGATCATACATTCCAGGTGTTAGACCAGGAAAAGAAACAGAAAACTTTGTTTCAGGAGTTCTATTTAGAACAACTGTAGTAGGCGCTACTTATTTAATGCTAGTCGCTATTCTACCTATCGTATTCTCTGTATTTACTAATGTACCATCATCAGTTCGAGTAGGTGGAACGAGTTTGCTAATCGTAGTCGGTGTTGCACAAGAAATGTTTAAACAATTAGAAACAAAATCTAAATCACAAAAATATAGTGGATTCATTAAATAAAAATAGAGGTTTGAATTGATATGAAATTATTAATTATGGGTCCACCTGGTGCTGGAAAAGGAACACAGGCGGAAAAAATTATTGCTGAATATCAAATTCCTCATATATCTACAGGAAATATGTTCCGCCAAGCAATTAAAGAAGGTACAGCATTAGGTAAAAAAGCAAAAATTTACTTGGATCAAGGATTACTAGTTCCTGATGAAGTAACAAATGGTATTGTTCGCGAACGTCTATCAAAAGATGATTGCGATAATGGATTTTTATTAGATGGATTTCCAAGAACGGTTGCACAAGCCGTTGCATTGGATGAAATGTTATTTGATTTAAATATGCGAGTTGATGCTGTTATTAATATCGTAGTCGATAACTCTCTACTCTTAGAACGATTAACAGGTCGAAGAATTTGTAAGGAATGTGGGAATACCTATCATTTAGCTTTCAATTCTCCTATAAGTACCTGGTATTTGTGATAAATGTGGTGGTGAATTATATCAACGTAAAGATGACAATGTTGATACAGTTGAAAATCGTTTAGCAGTATACAATAATCAAACTAAACCTTTATTAGATTATTATAGTGCTAAAGGTAATATACATAATATAGATGGCGAGCAAGATATTGATAAAGTGTTTAGTGATATTCAAAAAACACTTGGAGGATTATAACAATGATTATATGCAAAACTCAACGCGAAATAGACATTATGCGTCAAGCTGGTCGAATAGTCGCTTTGACTCGTTTAGAGTTAAAAAAGCATATAAAACCAGGTATTACTACAAAAGAATTAGACACCATTGCTGAAGAATTCATCAGAAGTCAAAATGCTATTCCTAGTTTTAAAGGATATGGCGGGTTTCCCGGGAGCATTTGTGCTTCTATAAATGAGGAACTAGTTCATGGTATCCCTAGTGAAAAAGCATTAAAAGATGGTGATATTATTTCAATTGATATTGGTGCTAAATATAATGGTTACCATGGTGATTCTGCTTGGAGTTTTCCTGTCGGATCAATATCTGAAGAGGCTCAAAAATTGTTAACTGTTACAGAGGAATCATTATTTGAAGGTCTTAAACAAGCAAAATCAGGTAACAGACTATATGATATATCTCATGCTATCCAAATGCATGTTGAAAATAATGGATTTTCAATTGTTGAAGAATATGTTGGTCATGGAATAGGGCAAGAGCTTCATGAAGATCCACCTATTCCAAATTATGGCCTTCTACATCGTGGACCATTGTTAAAAAAAGGTATGACATTAGCCATTGAACCAATGGTTAATGAAGGTAAAAGATTCATTCGAGTCTTACCGAATAATTGGACTGTCGTTACAGCTGATAATAAACTATGTGCGCATTTTGAGCATACAATAGTTATAACAGATAATGGTTACGAAATTTTAACACAAGTATAATGTGTTTAAAAGGAGGAGTTAACTATGGCAAAACAAGATGTTATTGAAGTTGAAGCTGTTGTAGTCGAAACCTTACCTAATGCAATGTTCAGAGTTGAATTAGAGAATGGTCACAAGATTTTGGCACACGTTTCTGGTAAAATCCGCATGAACTACATACGCATTTTACCAGGAGATAAAGTGACAGTTGAATTGTCACCATATGATTTAACACGTGGCCGTATTACCTATAGACATAAATAGCTACGGGCTCCATAAAGATAAGGAGGTTTTTAAACAATGAAAGTAAGACCATCTGTGAAACCAATTTGTGATAAATGTAAAGTTATTCGCCGTAAAGGTAAAGTTATGGTTATATGCGAAAACCCAAAACATAAACAAAAACAAGGATAAAATTAGGAGGTGCGGTTAAAATGGCACGTATCGCAGGTATAGATATCCCACGTGAAAAACGCGTTGTGATTTCATTAACCTATATATTCGGTGTTGGGAGACCCAGAGCCGAACAAATATTAAAAGATGCAAATGTATCAGAGGATACACGTGTACGTGATTTAACGGAAGACGAATTAAACCGTATTCGTCGTGAAGTTGAAAAATTCAGAATCGAAGGTGACCTTCGTCGTGAAGTATCATTAAATATTAAACGTTTAATGGAAATCGGAAGTTACCGTGGACTACGTCATCGTAAATCATTGCCAGTACGTGGACAACGTTCTAAAACGAATGCTCGTACTAGAAAAGGTCCAGCTCGTACTGTCGCAAATAAGAAAAAAACTACTAAGTAATAGCGAAGGAGGTTAAAAAATGGCTAAACAAGTTCGTAAACGTCGTGTGAAAAAAGATATTCCTGTTGGAATCGCTCATATCCATTCGACTTATAATAATACAATTGTTACACTTACAGATGAACAAGGGAATGCTATTGCATGGAGCAGTGCTGGTGCTTTAGGTTTTAAAGGTTCTCGTAAATCTACTCCTTACGCTGCACAAATGACTTCTGAGGCTGCTGCAAAGGCTGCAATGGAGCAAGGTATGCAAAGAGTGGAAGTATCTGTAAAAGGTCCCGGACCAGGACGTGAAGCAGCAATTAGAGCTTTACAAGCTGCAGGGTTAGATATTACATCTATTAAGGACGTTACACCTGTTCCACATAACGGATGTCGTCCTCCAAAACGTCCTCGTGGATAATCTTTAATAAGGATTTGTTAATAGAAGACCTTGGGGAAAATTTAAAAAAGGAGGGCTAATGCTATTATGTTACGATTTGAGAAACCTAATGTTAGAATCGAAGAGTATGCCAGAGATCGATATTATGGAAAATTTGTTATTGAACCATTAGAAAGAGGATATGGAATTACGCTAGGTAATTCTTTAAGAAGAATCCTTTTATCTTCATTACCTGGTTCTGCAGTAACAACCATAAAAATCGAAGGTATTCAGCATGAATTTAGCGCAATAATTGGTGTTGTGGAAGATGTGACAACAGTTATTTTAAATATTAAAAAATTGATTCTGCATATTGATTCTGATGACGATTTTATTGAAAAAGTTTTAGAAATCCATGCAAATGGTGAAGGTGTTGTAACAGCTGCAGATATTGAACATGATGAACAAGTAACGATTATAAACCCGAAATTACATATTGCCACTCTTTCTAAGGGTGGAAGATTTGATATGACTATGGTTGCGCGCCGTGGTAGCGGATATGTAAGTGCAAATGAGAATAAAAAATTCAATAAGGAAATTGGACAAATTGCAATTGATTCAATTTATACACCTATTGATAGAGTTCAATATGAGGTCGAGAAGACACGTGTTGGTCAAGACGCAGATTTTGATAAATTAATAATCGAAGTTTATACTAATGGTAGCATTGAGCCGCAGGAAGCAATCGCCTTATCATCAAAAATTTTAATTGAACATTTAAATGTATTTGTTGAATTAAATGATCGTGCAAAAATGGCTGAATTCATGATTGAAAGTGAAGAAGACAGCAAAAATAAAATTTTGGAAATGAGCATTGAAGATTTGGATTTATCTGTTCGTTCATACAATTGTTTGAAACGTGCTGGTATTAATACAGTTCAAGAGCTCGCCAATCAAACCGAAGAAGATATGATGAAAGTACGTAATTTAGGTCGTAAATCATTAAAAGAAGTTAAAGATAAATTAAATGAATTAGGATTAGGATTGCGCCGCAATTAACATAATTTTTTAGGATTTCACATTAATTATGGAAGGAGGACCAAAGTACGATGGCTAGAGGATATCGTAAATTAGGTCGCAGAAGTGATCATCGTAGAAGTATGTTACGTAATTTAGTGACAGATTTAATCATTAATGAACGTTTAACAACTACAGATACTCGTGCAAAGGAAGTTCGTTCTATTGCTGAGAAAATGATTACCTTAGGTAAACGTGGTGACTTGCAAGCACGTCGCCAAGTAGCGACATTTGTTATCCGTAAGGAAGCAAATGAGACGCAAGATGCAATTCAAAAATTATTCTCTGATATCGCTCCTCGTTTTAAAGAACGAAATGGTGGATATACAAGAATATTAAAAGTAGGAACTCGTCAAGGTGATGCTGCTCCTATCTCAATTATTGAATTCGTTGAATAATAATAATATGGGGACTTGTGACTTTTCACTTGTCCTCAATTTTTAAATTATTTATTTAAATAAGAGAATAAAGTTTATTTTTTTATTTAAAGAAACAATTGGCAGTGTAATTATTATGAAAATTTGTTATAATGTATATGCTTAAAAAAAAAAGAAGGTGATTGTTGTGAAAAAAGGCGATTTAATAATTGGTTTGATTGCAATTGTAATTTTAGCTTTTTTAGGAATTGGGTATATAATATATGTTAGTAATATTGGGGCAGACAGGAATGTTAATATCTATGTCGATAATAAGATAGTAAAATCAATTAAATTAACAAATAGCACAAATGTGACTTTCACAGTATTAACAGATTCTAATGGTCACTTTGTAAGTATAGAAGATGGAACAGTAACAAATACAGATTATGAATATAATGTCATTCATGTCTATAAAAAAGGGTTTAAAGTTGTAGAGGCGAATTGTAAAGGGCAAGACGATGTTAGACAAGGGTATGTTAAAATGCCTGGAATGGCTGTTATTTGTTTGCCACATCATTTACAAATTGTCATTGAAGCCAATACAAGCACAAGTACAACGACTACTAATGATGTGGATGGTTTAAGTTAAAATGGAGAATATGATGAAAGAAATTATTAAAGTAGAAAATCTATATTTTAGTTATGATAATAAAATATTAGCGATTAATAAGTTATCCTTAGACATATATGAACATGAATGGGTCTGTATTATCGGACATAATGGTTCAGGTAAATCAACTTTATCGAAATTACTCATTGGATTATTAGAACCATTACGTGGTAGTGTCGATGTATATGGAAAAAGATTAAGTGAAGAAACTGTTTATGATATCAGAAGAGATATTGGAATTGTATTTCAAAACCCTGATAATCAATTTGTGGGAACAACAGTTTTAGATGATATTGCTTTTGGAATGGAAAACCAACAAATCAGTCGAGAAGAAATGAAAATAAGAATTGATAAATTTACTAAGAAAGTAAAAATGAATGAATTTTTATCATCAGAACCACACATGCTCTCAGGAGGTCAAAAACAACGGGTTGCGATTGCCGGAGCTCTTGCTTTAGATTCGAAAGTACTTATTTTTGATGAATCTACATCGATGTTAGACCCTCAAGGTAGAGACGATATTGTATCGTTAATAAAAGAATTAAAGACAGATGGGGATAAAACAATTATCTCTATTACACATGATTTAAATGAAGCAATGTTAGCAGATCGAATTATTGTCATGAAAAACGGTCAAGTGGTGCGCTCGGGTACACCAAATGAAATTCTACAAGATGAAATTTTGATGAAAGATTGTGGACTTGATGTTCCGATGACTGTAAAGCTTTCTCAAAAATTAAAAGAACATGAAATACTCGATAAGTTATTTGTTAAACAGGAAGATTTGGTGAATGCGTTATGGGAATACAATTTGAAAAAGTAAATTTTAAATATGCTGAGGGTAGTTCAAGAGAGAATTTGGCATTAATTGATATAGATTTAAATATCGAATTAGGGACATATGTAGCTGTCATAGGACATACAGGTTCTGGAAAATCAACTCTTATTCAACATATGAATGCATTGTTACAACCCACGAGTGGTATTGTCCATATATTAGATAAAAAAGTAATTGGTGGAAAGAAAAACAGAGATATCAATTCAATACGTAAAAAAGTAGGTCTAGTATTTCAATTTCCAGAATATCAGCTATTTGAGGAAACTGTGGAAAAAGACATTATGTTTGGTCCAATGAATTTTGGTGTTTCTAAAGAAGAAGCAGCAAAAAAAGCACATGAAGTGATCAAATTGGTTGGTTTAGATGAAAGTTATTTACAACGATCTCCCCTAAATTTAAGTGGTGGTCAGATGAGACGTGTTGCCATTGCTGGCATTTTAGCAATGGATCCACAAATATTAATATTAGATGAACCCACAGCAGGACTTGATCCTCAAGGTCAAAAAGAAATGATGGAAATGTTTAAAAGTTTATATGATAATCATCAAAAAACTATTATTTTAATTACTCATGATATGAATTATGTCGCACAATATGCACAGCGTGTAATTGTGATGGAACACGGAAAGTTAGTATTTGATGGTATGCCATTTGAGTTGTTTACAGAGCAGAACTTATTAACACAATATCAATTGGATTTGCCCGATATTACTAAGTTAATTTATGATATTCAAGCTAAATTGAATATTACTTTAGATAATAAGATAAAAACAGTAGATGATTTAGCTTTCGCTATGATAAAAATGATGGATGGTGAACCTCATGTTAGATAATATTAAATTAGGGCAGTATTTATATGGGGATTCATGGTACTATCGGTTAGACCCACGTGCTAAACTAGTCATGTCCACCTTTTTTATTGTTATTATATTTTTAGCTAATAGTTGGATTACTTATTTAGGTGCTGCTGTTTTTACATTATTAATAGTTTTAACAAGTGGAGTCTCATTAAAGTTTTTTTATAAAAGTATTAAACCAATATTTTTTCTTATGTTGTTGACTTTTATATTGAATTTATTTTTTTATAAAACAGGTGATCCTTTCCCATCACTAAAAATTGCGATAAATCAAATGGTTGTCGGAATTTATGGCATTCTTGTCGTAATAATCATTTTATTAAGGGTGTTTAAGAAGATTGATAAGTATATATCTGGCAAAGTTATCAAATATTCGACCCTCTTATTAATCATCATTAACTTCGTTCTTGTCTATTTTTACAAGAATCCTCAAGTTACGTGGTCTTTTAATTGGGTTATTTATAAAAGTGCTGTAATGAATGGTGGCTTCATCATTTTACGGTTAGTTTTGATTATTTCTTTCTCATCACTATTGACATTTACCACAAAACCCACTGATTTAACTCTAGCCATTGAAAGAGTATTAGGTCCTTTAAAATTAATTAAATTACCAGTATCTGAACTAGCACTCATGATTTCGATATCACTCCGATTTATTCCGACATTACTTGAAGAAACACAAAAAATATTAAAAGCACAAACCTCTCGTGGTGCAGATTTTACTGAAGGTAATTTAAAAGAAAAAGTGGTTCAAATTATCTCATTACTTATTCCGATGTTTATTATCTCATTTAAACGAGCAGAGGATTTAGCGAATGCGATGGAAGCACGTGGTTATGTACCTGGTAAAACAAGAACAAGTTTAAAGGAATTAAAATGGCATTCCCGTGATACTTTATATACTTCAAGTTTTATCGCATTAACAGTTTTCTTTATTTATTTTAGATATATTTGGAAGTGAGATTATGTCATTTCGAATTAAATGTGTTGTATCCTATGATGGTTCTTCCTTTCATGGATTTCAACGACAAATAAAAGAACGAACGGTTCAAAAGGAACTAGAAAAAGCATTAACTCTCATTCATAAGCATTCAGTTACCATTCATTCATCCGGTAGAACTGATGCTTTTGTACATGCAGTAGGACAAGTGTTTCATTTTGATACTGAATTAGATATTATACCTGATAATTGGAAAAAAGCTATCAATTCGATTTTACCAAAAGATATTTATATTAAAAAAGTTGAAGTGGTCGATAGTTTCTTTCATTCTCGTTTTGACGCGAAAATGAAAGAATACCGTTACTATATATCGGTAGATGAATATAATCCTATTAGAAGTAACTATGTGTGTTTTGTAACTCGGCCTTTAGATGTAGAAAAAATGAAAGTAGCTTTAAAATTATTCGAAGGGACACATGATTTTACGACTTTTTCATCAAAACAAGATGAGAGAAAAAATAAGGTAAGAACTATTTTTGAAGTTAAGCTAAATGTTATTGGGAAAGAACTTGAATTTATTTTCAAAGGGGATGGATTTTTACGTTATCAAGTAAGAATTATGATTGGTACACTTATTGAAATAGGTATAGGTAAACGTTCTATCGATAGTATAGACCAATTATTTGATTTGAAGGATCGTTCTAAAGCAAGATATACCGCAGAACCACAAGGTCTATATTTATATCAAGTAGATTACTAAAATGAGATTTATATCTCGTTTTTTTATAAGAAGGTGGAAATATGATACTATATAATGGCAAAATAATTACAATGGATAGAAAAGAAACTATCGCTGAAGCGATATTAATAAAAGATGAGCTCATTGTTAAAGTAGGAAACAATGAGGAGATATTATCCATAAAAGATACTGATGAAATTTGTATTGATTTACAGGGAAAGTCGGTTATTCCTGGGCTTAATGACAGCCATATGCATCTATATGGTTTCGGTTTAAGTTTACAAATGGTAAATTTAATGAATTCTGTTTCAATCGACGACTTAAGTGACCGTGTTTTAACGTTTTTGGGAAATCATTCATTGAATGAAAACAGCTGGATACAAGGTAGAGGCTGGAATCAAGATTATTTTATAAATAATAACCGTTTTCCAAACCGCCAAGATTTAGATAAGATATCATTAACACATCCTATTGTGTTATCACGAGCATGTGGTCATATGATAGTTGTCAATAGTAAAGCGTTAGAATTGTGTGGAATAGGTGAAACAACTAAGCAAGTGGAAGGGGGAGAATTTGACATAGATTTAGGGTTATTTAGAGAGCACGCAATGAGTCTAATCATGGACAATGTCCCTAATCCTTCACTTCATGATATAAGAAATATGTTGATTAATGCGCTAGAATATGCTAATAGTAGAGGATTAACATCTATTCAAACGGATGATTTGTCTCATGCTGGTGATTATAAATTGATGTTAGAGGCTTATGAATCCTTACGAAATGAAAAAAAGTTAACTTGTCGTATATATGAACAATGCTTATTAAATTCCAAAGAACAATTCAATGAATTTTTATCATTAGGTTATAAAACTGGTGTTGGAGATGATTTCTTTAAGATTGGGCCATTAAAGATATTAAGCGATGGTTCTTTAGGCGCACGAACGGCTGCTTTAAGAAATCCATATGCAGATAGCCCTGATACCAATGGTATTATGTGTTACTCGGAAGAAGAATTAGATGATTTAATTCAAACAGCACATTTAAAAGATATGCAGATAGCAGTTCATTGTATTGGTGATAGAGCGATGACTATTGTATTAAACAGTTACGAAAAGGCATTTAATATAAAAAATAACAACAATCATCGTCACGGAATCATTCATTGTCAAATTACTGATGTAGCGATATTAAATAAATTTAAAACATTAAATATATTAGCTTATGTTCAACCTATTTTCCTTCATTACGATTTACATATGGTAGAAAGTCGTGTTGGTGAACAATTAGCCAAGACTTCATATGCATTTCATACTATGATTGATAAAGGAATCCACACCTCATTTGGAACTGATTGCCCTGTAGAACCATTAGATCCTCTTCAAAATATTTATTGTGCTGTTACTCGTTCTGATTTAACAGGGAATCCGCAAGGTGGTTGGAATCCGCAAGAAAAGTTGAGTGTCTATGATGCTATTTATCATTATACACAAGAAGGGGCCTATGCATCATTTGAGGAAAAGAGGAAAGGTAGTTTAGAAGAAGGTAAATTAGCTGATTTCGTTGTTTTAAACGATGATATTTTATTGATTGATCCAGTTCAAATTAAAGATGTGGAAATTTTAATGACGTATGTAGGTGGAAAGTTAGTTTATCAAAAATAGTCAATTTTATTATTTAAACAGGATAATGATGAACTTTTATCCTGTTTTTTAATATAATATATGGGTGAAAAAGTCGGATAATGTCGAAATAAGTCGTATGATAATTTTTGAAATTTAAATTCAACAATGATATAATTAAAACATGACGAAGTTATTTTTTTTTACTATCTATTGTGAAATTTATAACAAAGTTAAATATTAATGGGAGGTTGAATATGTTAGGAGATGCTGCGAATTCAAAAACAACAAAGTGTAGTTGTTGTAATGAAACAGATGAACAGAAATACCAAAAAATCGAGCAAATTATTGAAGAATATAAAGATAAAGAGGGAAGTTTGATCCAAATTCTTCATTTTGCACAAGGTATTTTTGGATATCTACCTTTAGAACTTCAGGAATTTATCGCGAAAAGGTTAAATATTACTTTATCCGAAATCTCTGGGGTTGTTTCATTTTACTCATTTTTTTCAACTCAACCTAAAGGAGAACATACTATCCGTGTATGCCTAGGTACTGCTTGCTATGTAAGAGGTGGTAAAAAAATCGCTGAAAAATTAGGCGAGTTATTAGATATTAAAGTGGGGGATACGACAAAGGATGGTAAATTCACTTTAGAAGTCATGCGGTGTATAGGAGCTTGTGGGTTAGCACCTGCCATTACTATTAATGACAAGGTTTATAAACAGGTCAATCCAGATAAACTACATTCAATTCTTGAGAAGTATTACTAATATGAAAAAGAAAAAAGGATGTGAAAATAATGAGTAATAAGTTAATAAAGAACATTAAAGATTTGGAAGTTGTTAAATCTACTTTTATTGAAAAGATGGAAAAGTATAAATACAAGGTACTTGTCTGTGGTGGTGCTGGGTGTATATCCTCTAATTGCCATGAAGTAAAAGATGCACTTATGGAGGCTATTAAAGAACATCATTTACAAGATGTTATATTTGTTACCGAAACAGGTTGTATGGGTAGTTGTGATATTGGACCACTTATGTTAGTGGAGCCTGATGGTGTCTTTTATACTAAATTAACAGTAGAAGATATACCAGATATTGTAAATTCGCACTTTATTAAAGGAATTATTAAAACTGATAAAACTTATTATGACGCTAAAAAACAAACTCATATTCCTTATTTAAAAGATATTAATTATTTTAAGCAACAAATAAAAATAGCCCTTAAGAATTGTGGGTCTATCGATTATGATTCAATCGAAGCTTATATCGCAAATGATGGTTATATGGGGTTAGCAAAAGTTCTTAATGGTATGAGCCAGGAAGAGGTTATTCAGGAAGTTAAAAAATCTGGTTTACGTGGTCGTGGAGGCGGAGGATTCCCTACTGGTATAAAATGGGATGCAGGATATAAAGCAATAGGTGATGTGAAATACATTGTTTGTAATGCAGATGAGGGCGATCCCGGAGCATTCATGGACAGAAGCATACTTGAAGGAGATCCTCATTGTGTCATTGAAGGAATGATGATTGGAGGATATGCAATTGGAGCTAATAAAGGATATGTTTATGTAAGAGCAGAATATCCGTTAGCGGTAGAAAGATTAGGAAACGCAATTACTGATGCAAGACATAAAGGAATACTTGGAAAAAATATTTTAGAAAGCAACTTTTCTTTTGATATAGAAATACGAATAGGTGCAGGTGCATTTGTTTGTGGTGAAGAAACAGCTTTAATGGCCTCAATTGAAGGACATCGTGGTGAGCCAAAACAAAAACCACCATTTCCTTTCGAGAAGGGATTATTTGGCAAACCTACGATTATTAATAATGTTGAAACATTTGCGAATGTTCCACCGATTATATTAAGTGGTAGTGATTGGTTTAATCAATTTGGGACAGAAGGTAGTAAAGGGACTAAGGTTTTTGCCTTAGCGGGAGATATTAATAATACGGGAATTGTTGAAGTACCCATGGGGAAATCATTAGGTGATATTTTATTTGATATTGGTGGTGGTATTCCGAAAAACAAAAAATTTAAAGCAGCGCAAACAGGAGGACCATCTGGCGGATGTATTACAAAAGAGTATTTAAATACAAAAGTTGACTATGATAATTTGAAAAAATTAGGAACTATTATGGGTTCAGGTGGACTAATCAGTATGGATGAGGATACCTGCATGGTAGATATGGCGCGTTTCTTTATGGAATTCGTTCAAGATGAATCATGTGGAAAATGTGTTCCTTGTAGATTAGGAACCAAACGGATGTTAGAAATATTAGAGAGAATTACAAAAGGGCAAGGAAAAGAGGGAGACATTGAACTTTTAGAGGAATTAGGAAAAACAATCCAAGAAACCGCTGTTTGTGGTTTAGGTCAGACAGCGCCTAACCCAGTTCTAAGTACGATTAAATATTTTAGACAAGAATATGAGGATCACATCAAATATAAATATTGTGAAGCTGGTGTGTGCAGTGATTTGTTTTTATCTCCTTGCCAAAATGCTTGTCCTGCAGGTGTTAATGTACCTGGATATATAGCACTGATTGCGGCAGGTAGAATTAAAGATGCTTATAATTTAGTGCGAAAGGATAATCCATTCCCTGCAGTATGTGGAAGAGTTTGTACACATCCATGTGAAAGTAAATGCCGAAGAGCACAATTAGATGAACCGATATCAATTGCCGACTTAAAACGGTATGTAGCAGATGAAATGTTAAAGAATGAGGATGCACCGTATATGGATTTAGTCTTTCCTAAGAAAGGTAAATCCGTTGGTATTATCGGCGCGGGTCCATCTGGGTTAACTTGTGGATATTATCTAGCTCGACTTGGTTATGATGTTGTTGTCTATGAACAACAACCAGTTGCAGGTGGTGTTTTAGCGTTTGGTATTCCTGAATATCGACTACCTAAAAAGATACTTCAAAAAGAAATTAAATTAATTGAACAAGTTGGTGTAAAGATAAATCTAAATGTAGAAATAGGTAAAGATATCACTTTTGATGAATTAAAAGAAAAACACAATGCGGTATATATCGCAACGGGGACACAATTCTCAAGAAAAATTGGTATTCCTGGAGAAGAATTAAAAGGTGTTTATCATGGATTAGATTTCCTAAAGGATGTTCATTTAGGAATGTGTCAAAATGTCAGTGGAAAAGTAGTGGTCATTGGTGGAGGAAATACAGCAATTGATGCAGCACGTGTTGCAAGAAGAAAAGGTGCCGATGAAGTTATTATCTTATATCGACGTATGATAAGTGATATGCCAGCAGATTATAGAGAAATTAAAGACGCTATCGATGAAAACATAAAAATAATAGAATTAGTTGCACCAGTTAAAATTCATGGTAAGGGCCACGTAAAAGAAATTGAATGTATTAAAATGGAACTTGGTGAATTTGATTCTGGTGGTAGACGTAAACCAAATCCAGTAAAAGGAACTGAATTTAGAATTCAAGCTGATTTAATTATTCCAGCGGTCAGTCAATACTCTGATTTACCATTTATTAATCAAGATGAAGTTGAGGTTACAAAATGGGGAACCTTTGTGACTGATAAAGATACGCTAATGACACGTATGGAAGGTGTATTCGCGGGTGGAGATGTTGTAAGAGGATCTGACACCGTAATTACTGCGATTGCAGATGGTAAAAAATGCGCAAAATCAATTGATATATTTTTAGGTGGAAAAGGTGAACTTAATACAGGTGAAGAAATTGAAATTCCATATGGAAAAGACGATAAAGAAGTAGTTGAACATGAAAGATTTCCTATGAAATTTCTTGATCCTAAAGAAAGAATGTCTAATTTCAATGAGGTAGCTATTGGTTTCCATAAATTAAATGCCTTAGCCGAATCAATGAGATGCTTAAGATGTGACAGGAGGGGATAGATTTGATTAACCTAACTATAAATGATAAAAAAGTAACCGCTAATAAAGGAATGACTATTTTAGAGGCAGCCAAACACAATAATATATTAATTCCTCAATTATGCTATCTTGAGGGGGTTCATCAAATTGGTTCGTGTCGTATTTGTGTTGTTGAAGTAGAGGGTGCTAAAACACTTCAATCATCGTGCATGGTGGAAGCAAAAGAAGGAATGGTTATAAGAACTAATACCAAAAAAGTCAGGGACGCCAGAAAAGTATTATTTGAATTAATGTTATCTGATCATCCAAGAAATTGTTTAAATTGTTCACGAAATCAAAATTGTGAGTTTCAAAAATTAGGAGAATTATTAAAAATTGATGATTTCCGTTTTGAAGGCGAGAAATCTAAGACCTTACTCGATAATTCCTCACCTTCTATTGTGAGAGATACCTCAAAGTGTATTTTATGTAGACGGTGTGTGACAGTTTGTAATGATATTCAAGGTGTTGGTGTTATAAATGCTCAAAACAGAGGATTTAAGACTATTATAGGACCTGCAGAAAACTTACCACTTAATTCAGTTGATTGTAGTAATTGTGGACAATGTATTATGGTTTGCCCTGTGGGTGCGTTACAGGAAAAAGATTCAACGCATGATGTTTGGAAAGCATTATATGATGGTAAGAAACGAGTGATGATTCAAACAGCACCGGCGATAAGAGCAGCTCTGGGTGAAGAATTCGGTTATGAACCTGGGACATTGGTGACGGGAAAAATGGTTTCAGCTTTAAGAGATATTGGTTTTGATGATGTGTTTGATACTAATTTTGCAGCTGATTTAACGATAATGGAAGAAGGAACGGAGTTTTTAACGCGTGTAACGAATGCTTTACATGGAAAAGAAGCGATTCTTCCAATGATTACAAGTTGTAGCCCTGGGTGGATTAAATATGTTGAGCATGCATATCCAGAGAAATTAGGTCATTTATCAACTTGTAAATCACCGCATATGATGTTAGGTGCATTAGCAAAATCATTTTATGCAGATAAAATAGGGGTGAAACCGGAAGATATTTATGTGGTTTCTGTCATGCCATGCACTGCAAAGAAGTTTGAAATAACACGTAAAGAAATGAATTCAACAGGTTACCCTGATGTTGATGCAGTACTCACAACAAGGGAGTTAGCAAGAATGATTAAGGATGCCGGAATTGATTTTAAAACATTAGAAGACAGTGTTTTTGATAATCCTTTAGGTTTATCAACAGGAGCTGCTGACATCTTTGCGACGACAGGTGGTGTGATGGAAGCTGCACTTCGAACTGTTTATGAATTAGTGACAGGAAGAGAATTACCATTTAAAAATCTTCATGTTACACCTATTGTTGGTTTAGAGCAAATTAAAACAGCAGATTTACCTATTGAGGATGCCTTACCTGAATATGCCTTTTTAAATGGAGTCATTGTTAAGGTGGCTGTTACAAGTGGTCTTAAAGGTGCTAAAAAACTAATGGATGAAATTAACAAGGGAACTTCACCATATCATTTTATAGAAGTGATGGGATGTCCTGGTGGATGCATTAGTGGTGGTGGTCAACCACGACCTACGAATAATTATGTTAGAGAAAAACGTTTAGCAGCAATCTATCAAGAGGACGAAGGAAAGAAATTGCGTAAATCGCATGAAAATCCATTTATCAAAAAGATTTATGAAGAATTTCTTGATCATCCTTTAGGTCATAAATCTCATAAATATCTACATACGCATTATATAAAACGAGGACCTTTTAATGAATATTTAGATTAAAAACTACATAAGAGACACCAATGTCAAAAACTTTGGTGTCTTTTTTTATTTACAGCAACTAGCAATTATTGTATACTAAAATCGGTAGATTTAGGAGGTGTGGTATGTTTCATAAACAAAAAGAAATACCAACAAGGATACTAATTGTCATATTTCTATTATTTTTAATTAGTACTTTATTGGTAGTTGAAGTAATTTATCCAAAAAACTATTTCATGGGCATTGCAAATTTGTCTCATCAATTGCTTCAAGCGACCACAATCACCTATTTATTTTTTATAATTATCTTTGTTTTTGGATTTTTGTTCATTTATTTAAAAATGAAACCTAAAGAATTAGGTTTAGGATTCAATCAATTGAAACGCGCTATTGTTGTGTTTTTAATAATAATAGTGATACAGCAAATTGTTTTTGTCATCCTAAATTTATTTTTATATCATAAATTACAAATTGATTCTATGTGGTTAGAGAATAAAACAACGCTATATATTGGGTCTATTATTTGCCAGCTCTTTTTTGTTGCAGTGTTGGAAGAAATATTATTTAGAGGGTTTTTATTTCAACAAGTGTATCTAAAATTAAAAACATCAAAATATAGGCTTACTTGGGCCTTAATTATCTCCCAGACGCTTTTTGCTTTATGGCATATACCAGTTCGTATCTATGAGAAAAATTCATTAATTGATATTATTTTTGGAGTTTTCTTTCTTCTAATTATCGGAATATTTTTCGCTTTTCTTTATATTCGCACAAAGAACTTATTTATTGTGATGATTTTTCATGGATTATGGAATGAGAAAATAACTTTTATTAATAGTGGACAATCAGTAGATTATTTTCCAATTATCCTAGTATTAAGTATCATTTTAGTGATTTTGATAGGTCCTAAATTGCAAATTAAGGAAATTGTAATAGATTAAATAAGATTAAAGAACTTAATATATATTAAGAAGATGACTTCTGCATTTTGCAGGAGTCATCTTCTTTTAAAATTATATAATTAGATTTTTACATCTTAAAAAATAAGCAGTAGCAAAAATGATACATAATAGGTAAGTAATAAACTTGCACATAATGTAATCAAAATTAATAATAGATTGAGTATGTATGAATACCAGTTGGTTTTATTCCATTGTTTTTCATTGATAATAGCACCACGAAAAAGAAATATAATCGGTATTAAATACACAAATAGCATAAAAAATGGATAACTATCAGAGGTAACTGCAGATAAGGCTTCAGCAATAAAATAGATGATGTTAACAAATAAGGTGGCTAATATTAAGGTAATCATACTTTGTAGTATGTGAATATAGCGCATATTATGATTATTAATGTCATAGTAATATAACTTTCTAAACATGATTCCACTCTCTTTTCAAATCGTATTTATACACATTATAGCATGATATATTTATTTTCACTATATTATCTTTAAAATGACCAAAATTTATGTAAAAATATCCATGGTTAAATTTACTAGAACAAATGTTTGATTTTTTATTGAAAAACAGTTGTTTTTCCTATAAAATATGCATATAATAAAATTATGCGAACGCTTGTTTGGGAGGTGATGCCATGCTTGAATATCCGAATACGAGAAATATCATGTGCATTGATTTGCGAGGATTTTATGCAAGTTGCGAATGTGTGATGCGAGGTCTTGACCCAATGACAGTTAAATTAGCTGTTGTAGGCAATTTAACACGCCCAGGTAGTATTGTGTTGGCTATATCACCTGGACTCAAAAAGTTGGGATTTAAAAATAGAAGCCGTTTTTATGAATTACCAAAAGATCAAGGAATTATAATGGCACCGGCGCGTATGAGAACATATTTAGAATTTTCGCAAAAAATTGTCAAAATTTTTTTAAAGTATGTACCGTTAGAAGATTTACATGTTTATTCAATTGATGAAAGTTTTTTAGATGTTACAGAGACTATGCATTTATTTACAAATGATATTAAAGACATGGCAAAAATAATTATGGATGATATTTACCAAGAAACAGGACTTTTTGCAGCAAGTGGTATTGGTCCTAATATGTTACTGGCAAAATTATCTCTTGATTTGGAGGCTAAGAAAAATCCTGATGGGATTGCTTATTGGCATTATGAAGATGTGGAGAAGAAATTATGGCCAGTTGCACCACTATCAGAAATGTGGGGAATTGGAAGAAATCTAGAAAGAACATTGAATTCAATGGGGATGTATAAAGTAGGTGATATTGCTAAATTTGATGTTAATAGATTGCGTAAAAAATTTGGGGTTATTGGTGAAGAATTATATTATCATTGTCATGGAATTGATAGGAGTTTGATTAGAAGTCCTCATCATACAGTAGATCATAATTTTGGAATTGGGCAAACCTTATTTGAAGATTATTATGAAAATATAAGCATTATTATGTTAGAACAAGCTGAGGAATTAGGTATGAGAATAAGATTAAAAAAAAAGATGGGGAAAACTATTCATTTAAGTATTGGATATTCTAAAGATGTTAGCGGTGGTGGGTTTTCAAGACAAATGACTCTTGATGAACCTACAAATTTAACTGATGAAATTTATGATACCTGTGATTATATATTTAATAAATATTATGATGGTAGCCCCATTAGAACCATAGCGATAAGTATTGGACATTTATGTGATGATAAACCACTTCAACTAGGTTTATTTGATGATAGAGCCAGAAAACAAAAGTTAGCATATGCGATGGATGAAATTAGAAGTAAGTTTGGTAAAAGTAGTATTTTACGTGGTGTATCGTATTTAGATAAAGCAACTTCATTAAGAAGAAGCAAATTAATTGGTGGTCATTATGCAGAGGCTGATTACCATGAACAAAAGGAGATGAAATAATGAAACAACGTGGAATGGTGAAATGGCAACCTTTTGCATCGCTTCCTGAGCAATCAGAATATATTAATAAATTAATTTATGAAATGAACCAGATTGAGCGTCCTAGTCTAAGTGATGATCAATTAACTGAATTAAATGAAACTTTATTCAGTTGTTTTGAAAATAAAGAAAAAGTAAGTTTACACTACTATTATGATGGCTATATTTATTTAGTGGAAGGAATTATCATAAAGATTGATTCAATTAAAAAATTATTAGTCATTGAAAACAATAATAAAAGGGATAAATTTAGTTTAGCTAGTATCGTTAATATTGAATTATGTTAAAAAGTATATTAATAGTATATTGTGGAAAAATACGATAAGATTAAGCTAAAGAAATCTTATCGAGGAGTGATACTATGAAATTTGATGATACGCGAAAGGTAGTACTAGTAGGAACTGGTTTTGTTGGAATGAGTTATGCTTATGCATTACTTAATCAAGGTGGTTGTGATGAACTAGTCTTAATTGATTTAAATAAAGATAAAGCAATTGGTGAAGCTATGGATTTAAATCATGGTTTAGCGTTAGCACCTAAAAACATGAAAATTTATGCTGGTGATTACAAAGATTGTAAAGATGCAGATATTGTCGTTATAACCGCAGGAGCTGCACAAAAAGAAGGCGAAACAAGGCTTGATTTGTTAACAAAAAATGCGAAAATTATTAAATCTATTGTCGAAAGTATTATGAAAAGTGGATTCGACGGAATTCTTCTAATGGGGACAAACCCGGTTGACATCATGACTTATGTCGCATTTAAGGAGTCGGGACTTAGTAATCGACAAGTTTTTGGAACAGGAACAGCGCTTGACTCGGCAAGACTACGTTATCTCTTGTCGGATTACCTCAAAATTGATAGTAAAAGTATTCATGCCTATATTGTTGGGGAGCATGGGGATAGCGAATTTCCACTGTGGACAAATGCTTTTGTAGGAGTTAAACCCCTCCTTGATGTGTTAAGTGAACATAATGAATATAAAATTGACGATTTAGAGAATATCTATGTCGAAGTACGCGATGCGGCATATAAAATCATAGAACGGAAAAAATCGACATATTATGGTATCGGAATGGTTCTTTGTCATATTACGAAAGCTATCTTTAATGATTCAAATAGTATTATTCCATTAAGTGTATTTGTTGAAGATTATTATGGTGTCGACAAATTATATATTGGATTACCAGCTATTCTAAATCGTGAAGGAATTCGCGAAGTCATTAAAATAAATATGGACCAATTAGATAAGGAAAAATTTAAAAAGAGTGCCAATATTTTACAAAAGCTAATTAATGAAATGGGTTTATAAGCCCATTTTTTATTTTTATTAAATATCATAATTATATTTACAAAATATGATATAAGTATTATTATGAAAGTAAATAATATACAATATTTGACATATTACATCAAAAGACAAACATTATGGGGTAAAAATAAAAGGGGTTATGGATGTATTGTGCTTATAAAATAAGAATAATACATGGATTTCCATGTATTTTTTTATTTTTTATAGATATATTTTACTTTCTTACAGCTATTATGTAACAATGTAAGATAAAATAAAAGAAAAAGGAAAGGAGGGGTATATTTATGAAATGTGCTCATATAAATCCAACAACGTTAGAGGAACAGAGTGTAAAGGAACACTTAGAAAATGTTTCTGAGATGTCTATGGAATATGGTGCAAAAATTTCACTAGCTTCTACGGGACAATTAATTGGTATCCTTCATGATATGGGAAAAGGTACAAATAAATTCAATTCTTATATACATTATTGTTCATCAAACCCTAATGATAAATCAATGGTAGGATTAATTAATCATTCAACAGCTGGGGCTAAATTGATCTATGAAAATTTTTATAATACTGATCCATATCAAAAGTTTACAGCACAACTGATTTCTCTTGCTATATGTTCTCATCATGGTGGTCTGATAGATTGTTTAGATTTAAATGGTATTGATCTATTCACTAATAGAATGGAACCAGTGTCAGACATCTTGTATGACGAGGCAGTGTCTAATTTTAAAGAAGAATGTCTAGATATAGAACAAATTGACGAATTGTTTAATAAATCAAAAGCTGAAATAAAGAATATTCTTTATAAAATTAACAAAATAGACAATTCTGCTAAATCTGGGCATTTTGCATCAGGTATGTTAGAAAGGTATATTTTTAGCTGTGTTATTGATGCAGATCGTTACGACACATACATTTTTATGGAAGGAAAAAAGAAGCAGAAAGAAATTAATAAAACAGATTTATGGAATCATCTTTCCGATATACTAGAAGATAAACTTAATAGTTATCCTAAAGAGTCTAAAATAGATTTGTTAAGGAATGAAGTTTCTCTAGCATGTAAGAACTTTGGAAGGAATAACTCTGGGGTTTATCAACTTTCAGTTCCTACAGGAGGTGGAAAAACTCTTTCAAGTTTACGATACGCATTAGAACATGCAAAGAGGTTCAACAAAGACCGGATTTTTTATATTGTCCCTTTTACGACGATAATTGATCAAAATGCGAAAGATATAAAAGATATTTTAGGTCGAGATGATATCATATTAGAACATCATTCAAATATTATGATAGACAATGAGCATGAAGAATATAAATTATTAACTGAGCGTTGGGATAGTCCTATTATTCTAACAACAATGGTGCAGTTCTTAGATACTTTATTTAGTGGAGGAACACAAAGTGTTAGACGAATGCACAATTTTGCAAATTCGATTATTATATTTGATGAAATTCAGGCACTTCCTATTAAAACTATTAATATGTTCAATAGTGCGATTAACTTCTTATCAAATATTTGCAATGCTACAATTTTACTTTGTACAGCTACCCAGCCATTACTATCAACAACTAAAATGCCAATAAAACTTAGTGATAATGCGGATATCATAACAAACATACATGATAAATTTAAAGAATTTAAACGAGTGAATTTGGTTGATAAAAGAATTATTGGTGGCTATAGTACTGATGACTTAAAAGATTTCGTTCTGGATAAGATGGACCGAGTAAAAAGTTTATTAATCATTTTGAACACAAAGAATTCAGCAAAAGAAATTTATAATCAGCTAAAAAAGGAAAATAGTTATTTACTTAAAGAAAAACAGTATGAAATATTTCATTTAAGCACGAATATGTGTCCTTCTCATAGGATTAAAATTTTAGAGAATATGAAAAGCAAATTAGGGTTAGGACGTGTAATTTGTGTAAGTACGCAATTAATTGAAGCTGGAGTAAATATTTCATTTGAGTGTGTTGTGAGGTCTTTAGCTGGTCTTGATAATATTGCTCAGGCTGCAGGGCGATGCAATCGACATGGAGAAAATCCATCTCCTAGAGATGTTTATATAGTGAATGTTAAAGATGAGAATATTATTAAGCTGGTGGATATTAAAGAAGCTCAGGAATGTACAAGAAGAGTTCTTGATGAATTTAAAGATACTGATTTGCTTTCAAAAGAAGTGATGGAAAGATATTATCAATACTATTTTCATAATAGAATGAAGGAGATGGACTACACATTATCTAAACCAAATAATGATCAAACAATGTATGATTTATTATCAGGTAACATGGAGGCAAATAATGCATTTATCGGGAGAAATAGTTATAGTTCAAAATTAATGTTGAAACAAGCATTTAAAACAGCGGGTAATAATTTTCATGTCATAGATCAAAATACAACAAGTGTAATCGTGCCGTATCAAAAAGGTAAGGAACTTATAACATTTATAAATGGTAATTGTACATTAAAGGAATTAAAGCGGTATTTGAAGGAAGCCCAGCATTTTTCAGTAAATTTATTTGAAACAGACAAAAGAAAATTGGAAGAAATGGATGGAATTGTACGTTTGAAAAATGGAGATGTTCTTGCCTTAAGGGATGGATTTTACAGTAATGAAGTTGGGATTGAGTTTGACGAAAAGCCCATGGAATTTTGTAATTATTAAGGAGCGTGATGAAATTGGAAAGAGATAATATTATTGAATTTAAGATTAGTGGTCGTTATGCATTATTTAGCGATCCAATCAATAGGATTGGAGGAGAAAAATTTTCATATCAAGTACCTACTTATCAAGCTTTGAAGGGTATATTAGAGAGTGTTTATTGGAAACCTACAATAATTTGGATTATAGACGAAGTAAGAGTAATAAACTCGATTAAAACTCAATCACAAGGGATACGTCCAATTATTTATAGTGGAGGAAATACCTTATCTATTTATACATATCTTGTGAATGTTGAATATCAAGTAAAAGCTCATTTTGAATGGAATTATAATCGTCCAGAATTGGAGAAGGACAGAAATGAGAACAAGCATTATCTAATCGCCAAACGAATGATAAACTGTGGAGGAAGACGAGATGTTTTCTTGGGTACTAGAGAATGTCAGGGTTATGTAGAACCGTGTGAATATGGAGAGGGAGTAGGTGCTTATGATAATTATGGAGAACTATCTTTTGGACTCATGTTCCATGGATTTGATTATCCAGATGAAAGTGGAGAAAACAAATTAGTTGCAAGACTCTGGACGCCTGTCATGAATAATGGGTATATTAAATTTACTAAACCGAAAGATTGCACTATAAAACGTGAACTATCTTCCATGAAACCTAAGAGGTTTGATGAAAATAACGTCAACGTATTTGATGAACTAGGAAAGGAGGAGGAAACAATTGAGTTGGATTCAAAAACTTTATGACACATATGAGAATTGTAGAAGTGAAGTAGGTGTTATAGGAAATAATGTTGCAATGACTCCACTTCTTCCAATTGCTCATTCAACTCAAAATGCACAAGTTGAGATTGTGATTAATGGCGATGGAAATTTTCTTAGAGCAAAAGTGATAGAGAAAGATGATGCAGTTACTATAATTCCTGTAACAGAAGATTCTGCTGCAAGGGGGAATGGAGTATTACCACATCCCCTTTGTGATAAATTACAGTATGTGGCAGGTGATTATACTAAATATGTAGCAAAGAAAAATGGTGAGGATTATTATAAAACATATATAAATAAGCTTCAAAGTTGGTGCGACTCACCTTTCGGCAATAAAAAAGTAATTGCAATATTGCACTACCTAAAGAAGCAAGAACTTATTGCGGATTTAATAGCCCAAAAAGTATTAGTATGTGATGAATACGGTAAATTTAAAAACGATGTAAAATTAACTGGAATCAATCAAGGGGATGCTTTTATAAGGTTTAAAGTGGAAAGCCCAAACGAAGAAGAACCTGCTATATGGCTTGACAAACAAGTCTATGATAGCTATATCCATTACTATATTAGTCTTCAAAAAAATACAGATTTATGTTATGTAAAAGGTATAGATATTCCATGCTCTGAAAAGCATCCTGCAAAAGTTAGAAATACAGCAGATAAATCAAAATTGATTTCAGCAAATGACTCCAACGGTTTCACTTACCGTGGACGATTTAAGGACAAGAATCAAGTAGTTAGCGTTGGCTATGAAACATCACAAAAAGCTCATAACGCATTGCGTTGGCTTATTGAAAGGCAAGGGTATAAAAATGGAGATCAAGTAATAGTTACTTGGGGAACAAATAACCAGACACTACCTGAACCACTAAACGATACACTAGATAGTATCTTTGGAAAGGAAGAAACAAATGCAGTTTCAACAGAAAAAGAATTCGCATTAAGACTGAATAAGGCAATTGCGGGATATGGTAATGAACTAGACACAAAAGCAGAAATTGTAATAATGGGGCTAGATGCTGCAACTACTGGGCGGCTATCAATAACGTATTACCGTGAATTTTATGGGCATGATTTTTTAAACAGAATTATGCATTGGCATAGGACGTGTATTTGGAAACACACATACAAAAAAATTTCTGATGGATTAGATGAAAAGGGTAAAGAAAAATACAGATATATTCTTTTATTGGAGCTCCATCACCTAAAGATATTGCTTATACAGCTTACGGTGATAAAATAAGTGATAAATTAAAAAAGACAACAGTAGAAAGATTATTACCTTGCATTATTGATGGTGCTAGATTACCTTATGACATAGTTAATTCAGCAATAAATCGTGTTTCAAACCCAATTACAATGGAAAAGTGGGAATGGCAAAAATCCTTAACTATAACTTGTGCACTAATAAGAAAATATAGATTTGATAAATTTAAGGAGGAATGGGATATGGCACTAGATGAAAGTCAAATAGATAGAAGCTATTTATTTGGTAGACTTTTAGCAATAGCTCAACAAATTGAAGAATGGGCATTAAATACAACAGGTGAGAAAAGAGATACAAATTCAGAAAGACTAATGCATCAATTCAAGCTACACCCTTATAAAACTTGGGGAATTATTACAGACAAACTAAAACCATACATGGCAAGGTTAGGTTCAAAAGTAATAAATTTAACGGAGTTGATGACAAAGGTAAATTCAATGATAACTTATGAAGAATTTATCAGTTCTAAGCAGTTAGATGACAGCTACATTTTAGGATATTATTGTCAAAGACAAATTTTTATTGATGAGAAAAATCAAAGATTTGAAGAAATTGCAAAAAAGAAGCTAGAAAAATTGAATGAAGGGGAGAATGTACAATGAGTAATTTTGTGAATAAGATTGATTTTGCAGTGATTATTTCTGTGAAAAATGCAAATCCAAATGGAGATCCTTTAAATGGGAATAGACCTAGAGAAAATTATGATGGTTTTGGTGAAATTTCTGATGTTTGCATTAAAAGAAAGATTCGTAATCGTTTGCAAGATATGGGACAAGAAATATTTGTGCAATCTGATGATAATCGTAAAGATGGTTTTAGAAGTTTAAAAGAAAGAGCAGATGGATATTCAGAACTTAAGAAATTAAGTAAAGATAACGAACAATATGCTAAGCTAGCATGTGAAAAATGGATTGATGTTAGAAGTTTTGGACAAGTTTTTGCTTTTAAAGGAGGAGATGACAACTCTGTTTCTATAGGAATTAGAGGACCTGTTTCTATTCATTCAGCAGTTAGTGTTTCTCCAATAGAAATATCCAGTATGCAAATTACTAAAAGTGTTAATGGAGAAACTGGAAAAGATCCTAATAAGAAAAGCGCAGATACAATGGGGATGAAGCATAGGGTTGAGTTCGGTGTATATATAATTTATGGAAGCATCAATACACAATTGGCATCAAAAACAGGCTTTAGTCAAGAGGATTGCGGACTTATTAAAGAATCATTAATTACACTTTTTGAGAATGATAGTTCTTCTGCTCGTCCAGATGGAAGTATGGAAGTTTGTAAACTTTATTGGTGGAAACATAATGCGCAGATGGGACAATATTCTTCAGCAAAAGTGCATAGAAGCTTAAAAGTTATTTCCAATGTTGAAAATCCAAAAAATATCAATGATTATAGCATTTCAAATGAAACATTGGAGGGGCTAATTCCAGAAATATATAATGGAATATAAAGAGGAAGATTTTTTGCTATTATCTGGCATACAACATTTTATATTTTGTAAACGTCAGTGGGCATTAATACATATTGAGCAGCAATGGCAGGAAAATCTTCGTACAATAGAAGGAGAAATTCTTCATGAGAAAACACATGATAACACAAAAAAAGAAAAACGTGGTGATTTGATTGTTTCAAGAGGCATGGGAGTATTCTCATATTCATTAGGCATAACCGGAACTTGTGATGTTGTTGAACTGCATAAGTCAGTAGATGGAGTAAATATATTTGGTAGAGAAGGAAATTATAAGACCAATCCCTATAGAATATAAACGAGGAAAACCAAAAGAAGATGATTCTGATGCACTACAGTTATGTGCTCAAGCTATGTGTCTTGAGGAAATGTTATTATGTAAAATACCAGAAGCATTTATGTTCTATGGTGAAACTAAACGAAGACTATAAAATTACTCTTGACAATGAATTGCGAGAACGTATGAAAATTATTGTTAAAGAAATGCATGAATTATATGATAAAAGATATACACCTAAAGTAAAAATATCTAAACGTTGTAAAGCGTGCTCGTTAAACGAGGTTTGTATGCCAAGGTTATGTAAAAATCCATCAGTAAATTATTATATACAAAAAAATCTTTTAGAGGGAGAAGAATGAGAAAATTATTAAATACACTATATATCACTTCTCCTAATACTTATTTATCACTTGATGGAGAAAATATAGTGATTCTAAAAGAACAAATAGAAATCTCAAGGATTCCATTACATAATCTCGAAGGAATTGTTACTTTTGGCTATAATGGAGTGAGTCCAGCACTAATGGGAAGTTGTGCAAAGCATAATATTGCATTAAGTTTTATGACACAAAGTGGTAAATTTCGTGCAAGAGTAGTGGGTGAGGTCAGAGGGAATGTTACGTTAAGAAAAACACAATATAGACTTTCTGATAATAAGGAGGAAAGCAATAAAATCGCCAAAAATTTTATCATAGGAAAGATATTTAATGCACGTTGGGTTATTGAACGTGCAACTCGAGACTATAGTTTACGACTGAATGTGGATAAGTTAAAAGGAGTATCTAAAATACTTAAAAATTCAATAAATTTCGTGGGCACAAGTAAGGATTTAGAACAATTACGAGGTTTTGAAGGAGAAGCAGCATCTCAATATTTTAGTGTTTTTGATGATTTAATTCTTCAACAAAAAGAATCTTTTTACTTTCATTGCCGAAACAAACGACCTCCTCTTAGATAATGTAAATGCAATGTTGTCGTTTGTATATACGTTATTAGCACATGAGATAGCTGCCGCATTAGAAACAGTTGGACTTGACCCTTACGTTGGATTTTTGCATAGAGATAGACCTGGAAGAATTTCACTTGCTCTTGATATGATGGAGGAGTTACGAGCAGTTTACGCAGATCGATTTGTTATATCTTTAATTAACAAAAGAGAAGTAAGTGCAGATGGTTTCTCTCAAAAAGAAGATGGTGCAGTAATAATAAATGATGATACAAAAAAATAATTTTAAAAGCATGGCAGAATAAGAAACAGGAGAAAATTACCCATCCATTTTTACAAGAAAAAATAGAATGGGGGCTTGTTCCGTATGCTCAAGCAATGCTATTAGCAAGATTTATACGTGGAGATTTAGATGGATATCCCCCATTTATGTGGAAGTAGGTGATGAAAATGTTAGTATTGATAACCTATGATGTAAATACTGAAACGCCATTGGAAGGAAACGTTTTCGCCAAGTTGCAAACAATGTGTGAATTACGGTCAACGAGTTCAAAATTCTGTGTTTGAATGCATAATGGATCAGCAAAATGTCGAGAAGTACAGTATAAATTGGAACAAATTATTGATAAGGATAAAGATAGTTTACGGTTTTATTATCTAGGGAATAATTATAAAAATAAAGTTGTACATATCGGTGCAAAAGAATCATTTGATGTTGAAGGAATATTAATAATTTAGTGCGAATGTAAAGTAAACATACAATTACTAGCAACATTCGCACCGTAAAAGTAGTAAAAATATTATAAAATACTTATGAAAATAGATTCTTTATTGATAGGAGTGATGTAAAAGTTCAAAAAAAGAATAAAACAAACAATAATAAAACAGTACAACCAATTATTTGTTTGTTTTTGCCGTCGCTCCCCACATGGGAGTGTGGATTGAAATTAATACTTATCATACTAATCGTATTAGTCGCTCCCTACATGGGAGTGTGGATTGAAATATGTTTGTAATAGTCTTGATTATTACTGTCGCTCCCCACATGGGAGTGTGGATTGAAATACATTAGCTATGTAATATGTATGTCGCTCCCTACATGGGAGTGTGGATTGAAATTATACGATTGTTAATCATAAGTCGCTCCCCACATGGGAGTGTGGATTGAAATATATGTTAACATGTAATTCGTTAATAATATTGGTCGCTCCCCACATGGGAGTGTGGATTGAAATATGATATACTAACATCGTAATAGCAATTATTAGTCGCTCCCCACATGGGAGTGTGGATTGAAATCTATCAAAATTTTAGTAGCATGTTAAGCATCTATGTCGCTCCCCACATGGGAGTGTGGATTGAAATGTTAATGCTTAACATGTATTATCATCGTATTTATTTGTCGCTCCCCACATGGGAGTGTGGATTGAAATATACTAGCTCAATTTACATGAATGCTATTATTTAACGTCGCTCCCCACATGGGAGTGTGGATTGAAATATATTATTGTCAAGAGCATTGATACATCACAATTGACGTCGCTCCCCACATGGGAGTGTGGATTGAAATATATTAATTATGCTAATGATAATCATGATACTAAAGTCGCTCCCCACATGGGAGTGTGGATTGAAATCGCTTATATCTAGTCCTAATATGCAAATAAGTTATAGTCGCTCCCCACATGGGAGTGTGGATTGAAATATAACTAAATAATAATTGCTAATACAAATGTATAAGTGTCGCTCCCCACATGGGAGTGTGGATTGAAATAATTAGTCAATGTTTATTCACCACTTAAATTATTTCGTCGCTCCCCACATGGGAGTGTGGATTGAAATAATTGGATTGTTGGAGCATTACGAAATATGGCATACGTCGCTCCCCACATGGGAGTGTGGATTGAAATTGTTATAAATTATCCACTCTAATGTATCTGTTAAGTGTCGCTCCCCACATGGGAGTGTGGATTGAAATCTATTCCATGTAGTACACATGTTAATACCAGGATCTAAGTCGCTCCCCACATGGGAGTGTGGATTGAAATTGATAATTATACTACTCATTATAATGTTGTTAATACGTCGCTCCCCACATGGGAGTGTGGATTGAAATTTTTATTATAGTCATTTCGTAAACAACTCCTTTTAGTCGCTCCCCACATGGGAGTGTGGATTGAAATATTAACATAAACTCAACGTGATTTATGCTAAATATAGTCGCTCCCCACATGGGAGTGTGGATTGAAATATAGCGCTATGTAACAATCGGCTACATTACCACCGGTCGCTCCCCACATGGGAGTGTGGATTGAAATTTGAAGTAACATACAAACACCTCTTGTCAACAATTGTCGCTCCCCACATGGGAGTGTGGATTGAAATAATAAATTGCATTATGTAAATCCATTTTGTACACAGGTCGCTCCCCACATGGGAGTGTGGATTGAAATAGTATTATTTACACTACAATCTATAGTTTTATGTCGCTCCCCACATGGGAGTGTGGATTGAAATCTGTAGCATCAGGTAAAGCGTATTTGGCGTTTTTAAGTCGCTCCCCACATGGGAGTGTGGATTGAAATATATTTAAACATTTTCCCTAGAAATGATTTCCATTCAGTCGCTCCCCACATGGGAGTGTGGATTGAAATCGTCTACAACTACAGTAACTTCACTTGAAGGAATAGTCGCTCCCCACATGGGAGTGTGGATTGAAATTTTAAAGACAATCGGTGTATAATCTTTAAATATTCGTCGCTCCCCACATGGGAGTGTGGATTGAAATAAGCAACAACTCATGACTTTATGGCATCATGGTATGTCGCTCCCCACATGGGAGTGTGGATTGAAATGCAAGCAGTAATACAAATAGTCAACTTATTAAGGTCGCTCCCCACATGGGAGTGTGGATTGAAATATTCATCAATAGACATTAACTAAATTTTTACATATCGTCGCTCCCCACATGGGAGTGTGGATTGAAATTATGAATCACTATGTGACTATGTGATGATATGTTCATGTGTGAGTTTATGTCGCTCCCCACATGGGAGTGTGGATTGAAATACGCTCCATTTATCGGTTGAATTGTAAAGTCACTATGTCGCTCCCCACATGGGAGTGTGGATTGAAATCATTGGTTTATATATATTCAGTAGTATTTCTACAAGTCGCTCCCCACATGGGAGTGTGGATTGAAATTAATAATCAAGCTTATCTACTTGGTACAATGTTCATCGGTCGCTCCCCACATGGGAGTGTGGATTGAAATTAATATCGGCAATGACGTATAAATCTGACTTGATGTCGCTCCCCACATGGGAGTGTGGATTGAAATAGCGTTAACTTTCAATCATTCACTCATAGATTGTTTGTCGCTCCCCACATGGGAGTGTGGATTGAAATAAATATCTTCATAGGTTATTTATTTTGCTATATATAGTCGCTCCCCACATGGGAGTGTGGATTGAAATTGTGCATTACTTGGATTAAGTACCTTGATGGAATCTTGTCGCTCCCCACATGGGAGTGTGGATTGAAATATGCAGTATATAAATCGAATCATATCGCACTTACGTGTCGCTCCCCACATGGGAGTGTGGATTGAAATATGTATGACATCTTATATTATGTTGCAAAGTTACAGTCGCTCCCCACATGGGAGTGTGGATTGAAATACATTTAGACATAGATAAGTTAAAAATATTCATATGTCGCTCCCCACATGGGAGTGTGGATTGAAATTTAATATCATAAGACATACATAAAGCTGAATGAAGAGTCGCTCCCCACATGGGAGTGTGGATTGAAATCGCTTGAATATGATAATGATATAATGAAGCCTACAGGTCGCTCCCCACATGGGAGTGTGGATTGAAATCATAGGTAATACCAATCACATGAATCCTATAACTATGTCGCTCCCCACATGGGAGTGTGGATTGAAATATATGATACACTATCGCAAATTGATCGTCATTAATGTCGCTCCCCACATGGGAGTGTGGATTGAAATCTCATAAGAAATCTGTTGTTAGTTCGAATAATTTACGTCGCTCCCCACATGGGAGTGTGGATTGAAATGTTAGATATGTTATGAGCTATTCGCATAATGATAAGTCGCTCCCCACATGGGAGTGTGGATTGAAATTCATGATATGTTATTAGCTACACTTACACTGTCAATGTCGCTCCCCACATGGGAGTGTGGATTGAAATCATAATATTGCATTAACAATGACATTAGTATCATAATGTCGCTCCCCACATGGGAGTGTGGATTGAAATGACTATCACTGAGTCAAGTTTAATTGCCATCAATCATGTCGCTCCCCACATGGGAGTGTGGATTGAAATTGATGTAACTTACTTCGATACTGATACAGTCGATATACGTCGCTCCCCACATGGGAGTGTGGATTGAAATACTTTGTATATAATCTATAACTAATACTATCATTAAGTCGCTCCCCACATGGGAGTGTGGATTGAAATATTAGTCATTGCATAATGCAATATTGACAATTAATATGCATAACGTCGCTCCCCACATGGGAGTGTGGATTGAAATCATTAGACTATGATCGTCAATGATGTATGAATTCATAACCATATTCTAGTCGCTCCCCACATGGGAGTGTGGATTGAAATATTATCAAGTAGAGTCATTAATCAATTCATTATAGTCGCTCCCCACATGGGAGTGTGGATTGAAATCATTATCATATGTTATAAGTATATCCATATCTTGTCGCTCCCCACATGGGAGTGTGGATTGAAATAGTCAACCTTGACATGTTAATGATTACACTAGTCATAGTCGCTCCCCACATGGGAGTGTGGATTGAAATATCTTGGAACCAATCATTTAATTGATGCTACTTAGTGTCGCTCCCCACATGGGAGTGTGGATTGAAATTACGTCACCGTCACGTAACTGAGTTATTTAATCCTCAGGTCGCTCCCCACATGGGAGTGTGGATTGAAATAACATTGATAATTTCAATAACAAATTTAATGTTTGGTCGCTCCCCACATGGGAGTGTGGATTGAAATATCACATTGTATATCAAGCATAAGAGCAAGTATCTGGTCGCTCCCCACATGGGAGTGTGGATTGAAATCGAATATACCGTAGTTTATACCGTTGTATAGTACGTCGCTCCCCACATGGGAGTGTGGATTGAAATCATAATATGAATATCTGCAAGTATTTCAACTTGTGTCGCTCCCCACATGGGAGTGTGGATTGAAATCTACAGGTAGTAGCATAACATGTATGTCATAATTTATGTCGCTCCCCACATGGGAGTGTGGATTGAAATATACGTACTAATAGCATTGATATTATTGCGTTATCGGTCGCTCCCCACATGGGAGTGTGGATTGAAATCATGTGAACAAACCTATGTAGACCATCTATTGAAGTCGCTCCCCACATGGGAGTGTGGATTGAAATTTGTATTCCTATGCCTTTATCGACTTAAATATTCTGTCGCTCCCTACATGGGAGTGTGGATTGAAATAATATGAACAGCTAATGTATATGAGTGATCAATATGTCGCTCCCTACATGGGAGTGTGGATTGAAATATAATGATGAAATTGTCATATTGAAAGAATTTACAAGTCGCTCCCTACATGGGAGTGTGGATTGAAATTAGTAATTCTCCACTACTTATTTCAATGGCGTATGTCGCTCCCCACATGGGAGTGTGGATTGAAATTACTACATTACATCACTGTAATAACTTTAGTTTGAATGTCGCTCCCTACATGGGAGTGTGGATTGAAATAAAAAGAATCTGATACTGATAGACCCCAAAACAGGAAGTCGCTCCCTACATGGGAGTGTGGATTGAAATGATTACCTCCTATCATTGAATACAATTCTATCACTTGTCGCTCCCTACATGGGAGTGTGGATTGAAATACGGATGGAGCAAGAGGTCACGGCAATGAAATACATCGTCGCTCCCTACATGGGAGTGTGGATTGAAATAATAGTGACGGTATTAAGCTATGCTAATGCATGTCGCTCCCCACATGGGAGTGTGGATTGAAATCATTACGGTAATATTAATGATCTGAGCTATCATCAGTCGCTCCCCACATGGGAGTGTGGATTGAAATATGCTTACACTAACTAATTAGTGCTAATATGTCGCTCCCTACATGGGAGTGTGGATTGAAATACAATAAGACCACGAATTTACAAAACCAAATGTCGCTCCCCACATGGGAGTGTGGATTGAAATCCACCACGACAGGGTAGAGTCACTTTGATATGTTACGTCGCTCCCCACATGGGAGTGTGGATTGAAATATACCTCTATATACGCTTTTCACGGCGTTTTAGAGTCGCTCCCCACATGGGAGTGTGGATTGAAATTGTTCTAATTGTGACAATCTTGCATAGTTGACTGCGTCGCTCCCTACATGGGAGTGTGGATTGAAATATTCATAGATTGCCATTATCATGCTTTATAATAGTTGTCGCTCCCTACATGGGAGTGTGGATTGAAATCTCATAGGTTATCTCTTGATACCACCCATCATTAGGTCGCTCCCTACATGGGAGTGTGGATTGAAATAAGTTGTAAAAGCAGATTTTACGAATAGCAATCGAGTCGCTCCCTACATGGGAGTGTGGATTGAAATGTAATGGAACATTAACATCTTGACCAATATCATCAGTCGCTCTCTACATGGGAGTGTGGATTGAAATGCATGAAGTGTGTGGATTGAAACTATCAAATGTAAAACTGTATAAAATAATTCAATTCCTCAGATTAAAGATAAGACATTTTTTGTTTTATCTTTAATCTATTTTAGAAGCATGCCAATTTGCTTCTTTTTTTATGTTTTATTATGTGTTAAAATAACCTTATGTAAAGTGAGGTGAGAAGTATGGACCAAGTGTTATATACTAAACTTGTTGATTTAAGAGAAAAGATTAAGAATGAGAATTTTAAGAATCGTCTAAGAAAGAGTAATAATCGTGTGGTTGTTTGTAATGATGATGTATTACAATCAATTGTTAATTTAATGCCAGAGTATGTAGCTGATTTTAAGAAGATACGTGGTATTGGTGATGCGTTTGTGGATAAGTATGCACAACGGTTTTTAGACGTAGTTAATAAACATATAAAGCTGGAATATTCGTATTCTAGAACTAATAAAAAAGAATTAGAGATGCTTCAGAAGTTAAATAATAAATTAGTGAATATAAATCAGAAAAATAGATTATTGTATACGAATAGATTAACAAAGAAAACCGCTTTTGATATGACTAGATTAAATAGTGTTAATAAAATTGTAGATGCATTTACAAGTGAATCTAGTAAACATTTTGTCATAGCGAAAGTTAATTTTGATAAATCAAATAAAGCAGTTGAAGATTTTAATTCCATTAAAACTTTATACCGGGAAGTAGAATTAGTAAGGACTGAAAAAGGACAAGAAATTCTTTATTTAGCGTACCCTTATGTTGAAGGACGATCATTTAGTGACTTTAAGATTAAAGCTCCACTCATGCTTTTTCCTGCTCAAATTGATGTTGTGAACAATGAATATCGACTTACTTTTGATAATAGTCGTGATATTTTATATAATTCAACTTTAATTGTAGCTAATAATAAATTTAATAATAAAAACGAAGTGATTGTAGATGACGCTGTTGAAGAGATGGTTAGAGCTTATTTTATTGAAAATGCGCTGACCTATTTTAAACAGAATAATCTCTTAATAGAAAATCAAAAAAATAAATATATTACTCCTTTCTTTGAAACGACCAATACGAGCTTTCCTGATTATGATCATTTAGAAGTGAAGAATTATTGTGTTCTTGGTGCCTTTCCAACTTACAGTAATGCGATTCAGCGGGATTATAATGAAATCATCGGTAATAAAGTGGTCAGTCAGCTAGTTCGTGATTTATTTGTTGGAATGGATAGTTCATTACCTATTACAGAAACATCTATAAAAGAACCGAATGAAAAACAATTATTTTACATAAATGAAATGAATTACTCACAAGAAAAAGTATTATTTAGTATGAATGAATTAGATGCTATGGTTATCCAAGGACCGCCTGGGACAGGAAAGTCACAAACTATTACTTCTTTAATCTCCCAAGCTGTCTTACAAAATAAAAAGGTGCTTGTCGTATCGGAAAAGAAAACGGCACTAGATGTTATTTACAACCGTTTAGGCAAAATCGCTAATTTCATATTATATATCGATGATCCTAATAATAAGGATTTATTTTATCAACAATTAAATTCAATACTCGAATTAGATGATGCACTTATTGTTAATAAAGATGGTATTTTGGATAAATCATCTGAAATTAACAGTGAAATAGAAAAATTAAATGATTTAGAAAGATTGTTAGATTCACAAACTGTGTTAAAAGCAAGTTTACGTGAATTGTATCAAAATTCACGTAAATTAAATTTAAATGATGATGGAATCAAACGTTTATTTAAAGAAGTTAGTAATAAAAACTTAAAAAATCCTTTTACATTGGATCAATTATTAAACTTGCGTCAAATGTTTAAAGATTCGCAAGTTTATGTTAACTTACTAGCATATAAAGATTATGTTAAATATGAAAGTATTTATGCGAATTTTAAAATTGATATAAATGAAACTGATTTACATCTTTCTACGAAAGATTTTTATGAAATTCCTTTTTATGTCGATTTATATAATAAATTTGGGTGGTTTACAAAATTAAGACTCAATCATAAAAGTAAAGCGGTTACGAATATTATTAAATTATTAACAACGAAAATTGGTGGAAAACAACGAAGCATGGTCAAAAAGATGATGTTTGATGATATTCATTTCTTTATGAATGCGATCGAATTATATCCAAAATATGTATTTAATAAGAATATATATGATAGTTTAAACTTTGTTGAAAAGAAATATTTTGAATATTGCTTTTATTTAAGCGAAAAGTTGAATATTGACTTTAATAAGGTCAATGAATATTTAATAGATATATTTACGACTGTCGAAATATTAGAATATGAACAAAAATACAATAATATCCTGATAACAACAGAGCGCTATCGTGATATTCGTGATAAAATCACTAATCTCACATTAGATAAGGAAAAATATACTTTTGAGTGTTTGTTTAATATTTTACAAAAAAATATTAGTTCAGTATTTAATGAACAATCTAAACGATTAAATGAATTAAAACGTAAATGTGATAGTAAACGCAAATGGTCTATCCCTAAATTAATTAAAGAATTTAATTTAGAATTATTTAATAGTATTTATGTATGGTTAATGACTCCTGAGGGTGTATCAGAAATTATGCCTATGAAAGAATCATTATTTGATATTATTATCTTTGATGAAGCATCACAAATGTTTATTGAAAACGCTGTACCTATATTGTATCGTGGTAAAAAGGGAATAATTGCGGGAGATACAAAACAGTTACGACCATCTAAATTTGGCTTAGGGCGAATTGATAGTGAAGGTATGGAAGATTATGATGAATATAGTGGCGTGTTAGAGGAAGAAAGTTTATTAGATTTAGCTAAACATCGCTATCATGAGGTCATGTTAAATTATCATTATCGTTCGCAATATGAAGAATTAATTGCTTTCTCTAATTATGCTTTTTATGAGGGGAAATTACATGTATGTCCTAATGCTGAAATATCCACTGAAAAACCAATTGAACGAATTAAAGTAAATGGTCGTTGGGTCGAACGTAAAAATGAAGTTGAGGCTTGCGAGATTATTACTTTACTTAAGAAAATATTTCAGGAAAGAACTAATGAAACGATAGGAATAATTACCTTTAACTCGACTCAAAAAGATTTAATCCTTGATAAAATCGAGCAAGAATGTTTAAATAATCCAGAATTTTATCAAATTATAGCGAGTGAAAAATTAAAAGATGCTAAAGATCAACTATTTGTAAAGAACATCGAAAATGTACAAGGGGATGAACGAGATATTATCATCTTTTCTATTGGTTATGCGCCAAATGAACAAAATCGTGTCGTGAGACAATTTGGTTGGTTAAATATTGAAGGTGGAGAAAATCGCTTGAATGTTGCCATTAGTCGTGCTAAGAAGAAAATATACGTCGTTACTTCCATAGAACCATTTGAATTACAAGTTGATGATTTAAAAAATAAAGGACCAAAATTATTGAGAGAATATTTAGAGTATGTCAAAGCAGTAAGTGAAAAAGACAAAGACATGGCTCAAAAAATATTGTACCGGTTAAATGATCATATAGAAACGAATTCTGTAGATGAATTTAGCATGTTTGAACAACATGTATATGATGAACTTGTTAATATCGGTTTTGATGTAGAAAGAAATGTGGGAACAGGAATCCATAAAATTAATCTAGCGATTAAGGAAAAAATATCCAACCGCTATTTACTAGGAATTGAACTTGATGATAATGACCGACACATGCAATCCATTAAAGAAAGGGATTATCATCGACAAAAATATTTAGAAAGTCATGGTTGGGAGATCCATCGAATTTGGGGTAGTGATTGGTGGAGAGATAGTGCTGGTGAAATAAATAAAGTCATTGCCCTTCTAAATCGAATTACAGAAAAACAATAGTGTGATGGTTTTAAAACTATCATACTATTTCTTTTAGGTAAGACTTTAAAAAAGATTCAATCTATGAGATAATAGAAAAGATAAGTGAAAAAGAAGTGAGGTATAAACATGAAAGGTTTGTTTATCACAATTGAGGGACCAGATGGTTCGGGAAAGACTTCAATTGTAAAAGAATTATCAGTAAAATTAAATGAAGCACAGATAAATCACCTAACAACAAGAGAACCAGGTGGTATTGACATAGCAGAACAAATTAGAAATATTATTTTAAATCCAGAGAATACGGCGATGGATGCTAAAACAGAAGCATTATTGTATGCTGCAAGTCGTAGACAACATTTAGTTCAAAAGGTAATACCTGCCTTAAATGAGGGCAAAAATGTGATATGCGAACGATTTGTTGAAAGTTCATTAGCTTATCAAGGTTATGGACGACAAATTGGGATTGATGAGGTCTTTTCTATTAATAAATTTGCCATTGATGGATTAATGCCAGATATGACAATTTTCTTAGATATTACCCCAGATGTCGGATTATCAAGAATCAATCTGAATCGTAAACAATTAGATCGGTTAGATTTAGAAAGTATTGAATTTCATGAACGTGTCTACCAAGGTTATGAAATTGTAAAAGAAATGTTTAAAGACAGAATTATTGTTGTAGATGCAAATCGTGAACTTGGAGCTGTTCTAAATGACGTTTATCAAATTATACTAAATAAAGTCAAGGGATGATTTTCATGCCATTAAAAGATTATTCAACAGTACAACCAAAAGTCATGAAACTGTTAACAAACAGTTACAATAAGGGTCGCTTAGCACATGCTTATCTATTTGAAGGTGAAAAAGGGACTAAGAAGAAAGAAATCGCTTTGGAATTTGCGAAAATGCTTTATTGTGAAAATAAAGATAATTCTTGCGATATCTGCATAAATTGTTTAAGAATTGAACATAATAATCATCCAAATGTTCTATTAATTGAACCTGATAATAACACGATTAAAAAAGAACAGATTTTATATCTTCAACAAGAATACTCTAAGACCAATTTAGAACCAGGTCCTAAAATTTATATCATAGAAGATATTGATAAGATGTCTAATAATGCCGCAAACAGTATTTTAAAATTTATTGAAGAACCTCACGATAATACATATACGATTTTAATTACTGATAATTTACATCAAATCTTACCAACGATTATTTCTCGATGTCAAGTCATTAATTTTCAACCGATTCCCAAACAAGAAATTATTCAATATTTGATTGAAAATCAAGTTGATTCCTATATCGCATCCATATGTGCTAATCTAACAAATGACTTAGAAGACGCTTTAACAATCGCCAATGAAAATATCACCACCGTGATTGATTTAGTTACCTCAATAGGACACTCCATTTTAACAGGAGATGAAAATTTGGTTGTGATATGTGAGAATAGTCAGATGGATTTGTCCAAAGATAAAAAATTATTAGTATATTTTATCGATATTTTATTAATGTATATGCGTGATATTAAAAAAGTGGATAATAATAATGAGAATGTTATTTTTATACATGAATTACCATTTATTAAATCACATATACAATTAATATCAAGTGAAAAAATTATTTATAATATAAATGAAATATTAAAAGCTAAAATAAGCTTAGAATATAATGCTAACACGATATTACTTATTGATCATTTATTAATTAACCTTATGTAAAGGAGGGAAATTTGATGAGCAAAACAAAAAAGAATACTTATTATAATCCATATAAGAAAAATAAGACAACTACGGATGGAATAGAGACTCCTCAGGAGGTGGAAGAAATAGAAGACGAGATGTTAGAAGAGGATAAACCCATTAATCAAGAATTATTTATTTATGAAGAAAAAGATGAATATCAAGTGATTGCAGTTAGATTTAAGAATGTCGGTAAAAAATATTATTTTGACCCTCGCGATATTGAATTAAAAGTGAGTGATAAGGTTTTAGTCGAGACAATAAGGGGAATAGAGTTTGGAGAAGTTGTTTCTAATATAAAATCTGTTCACCAAGATGAAGTATTTTTACCAATCAAACCAATAATTAGAAAAGCAACAGATGAAGATTTACAAAAATATAATCAAAACAAAGAAGAAGAAGGTCATGTTCTTGAAGTATGCAATGATTTAATTGTTAAAAATGAATTATCAATGCGTCTATTAGGGTGTGAATACACCTTTGATAGAACGAAATTAATTATTTATTTTAGTGCGGAAAATAGAATAGATTTTCGGCAACTGGTCAAGGATTTAGCTTCTGTTTTTCGAACACGTATTGAATTAAGACAAGTTGGGGTACGTGATGCTGCTAAATATATCGGTGGGTTAGGGCCATGCGGACGTATTTTATGTTGTAATACCTTTTTAGGAAATTTTGATACAGTTTCAATAAAAATGGCGAAGAATCAAAATTTATCACTTAATCCACAGAAAATCTCTGGTGCTTGTGGAAAACTTTTATGTTGCTTACGTTATGAATCTGAATTTTATGATGATATGGCGAAAATGATGCCACATGTTGGCGAAATAATTTCTACTCCTGATGGTAATGGTAAAGTGTTTGGTATTAATGCTCTGTTAGATACAGTGAAGGTGATTATTACCGAAACAAGCGCTGTAAAATCTTACCACATAGAAGATATTACTAGAACTACTTCTAATCGTGAAGAAGAAGAATCAGTTGATTCTGCTTTATTAGAATTAGAAGAATAGACTATTTATGAGAACTACTGAAAAATACTCAGTAGTTTTTCTAAAAAAGAGGAATAATAATGTTAAAAGATAATGAAGTATTAAATGATTTATTAGGATATGATCACTTGAAAATTATTCAACGGCACGATATGTTTAATTTTTCTTTGGACTCTACTTTGTTGGCTAATTTTGTTAGTATCAATAAGAATGTTAAAAAAATTGTGGATTTAGGGACAGGAAATGGTCCGATTCCGCTTTTTTTGAGTTTGCGAACAAAAGCTAAAATAATTGGTGTTGAAATACAAGAACAATCTTATGACCTTGCGAAAAGAAACATTGAAATTAATCAGTTAACTGACCAAATCGAGATAATTCAAGATGATTTAAAAGGGATCAATACAAAAATTGGAAATCATGCCTTTGATATTGTCACTTGTAATCCACCTTTTTTTAAGGTAACAAATGAATCTAATGTTAACAAGAATGATTATTTAACAATAGCGAGACATGAGGTATTAGCTACTTTAGAGGATGTTATCAAGGAGGCTAGTATATTATTAAAACATGGAGGTTATTTTACTTTAGTTCATAGACCTGACCGTTTATTAGATATTTTTGAAATTATGAGAAAATATAAATTAGAGCCAAAAAGATTAAGACTTGTTTTTCCTAAAATGAGCAAGGAATGTAATACTATTTTAATTGAAGGACGGAAAAGTAATCAAGGGGGATTAAGAATATTACCTCCCTTATATGTCTATCAAGATAATAACGAGTATTCTGAGGAAATAATGCAAATGTTTATGATGAAATAAGTTTATAAGTTGTTATATATGAAATACTAACAATAAAGGAGTGATTAAATGATATTCATTTCAGAAAAAAAATTAATTCGTATTGCGGCTATATTAGGTGGAATGGGAATTGTTATTATGGGTTTCTTATATATTTTTCTCCATGCAGTGAAGAATGTAATAGAAACAAGACGTCCTGCATTATATAATCTGATTGCTCATCATATAACGAGAAATTATTTTATTTTAACTGTGTTATCAATTCTTGTTGTTATTCTTTTGTTAGTTATCGCAAATAAATTGAATGAAAATAATTATAAAATTGTTGGATTTAGTTTGATTATTCTTGCTATTTTTTCGATAAAGCTATTATGGTTTGTACCTGTAATTTTGATTTTTATAGCGGGAGTGTTAGTATTAGTCAAAGGTAGAAAATGGAAAGAAACATAAATTGTTTGAAAATAGTAAAAATTTCAACTTGACTTTCAAGATGAAAATCATTATAATAAATTTAATTAAAATCAAAGATTAGGAAGAGTAACTAGAATCAATATTTTAAGAGAGCCTTAGTTAGGTGAGATAAGGTAGTAAAGAATTTAGTGAATGGGCCTATGAGATGGATAGTGAAATTAAAGTAGCTATACCCGGTGAGCTTCCCGTTAAAAAAAGCAGGATATCGACTATGTACTTATTATAAGAAGATAGTTCCGTATTCGTTAGAGATTATCCAGCATAGATGGATAAAAAAGGATGGTACCGCGAGTAACACTTGCTCCTTTATTGGGAGAAAGTGTTTTTTTTATTTTAAGGAGATGATTTCATGATTTGAAGAGATGTTGATTTAGAAAGTGATTGGTTGTTAAAAGAAAGTTAAAAATCCTAAGCTAAAAGTGGCTTAGGTGTATCTAAGTGAAACTTAGATAAGAAAGGGAGAAAAAAATGAAATCTATTGAATTTAGAAAAAATATTGTTTCTAGTCTACTTTTAGCATTTGGTGTTGTGTTATATATTAGTTTTCCACCGTTCTTTTTTGGAATGAAGTTTGATTTTTTATTGACTTTTATTTTATTAGCAGTATTAATTCATCCCACATTAATTAATACTTATGTCATTGGTTTTGTAGGGGGATTATTAGAATATTTTCTAACAACATTTCCTGGTGGAAATGTTCCAAACTTTGTCGATGTGATTATTACCGTTTCTGTTTTATATCTCATCGTAATTATCACAAAAAGATTTATAAACAAAATTGTTCTTGGTTTTATATTTGGAGCCGTTGGAACTTTAATCAGTGGGTCGTCATTTTTATATGTTGCCTTACTGATGGTTGGACTACCTGGTAGTTCTACATTTGTAGGTTTGTTTTTAACAGTAGTGTTGCCGACAACTATCGTCAATCTATTTGCGATTCCATTTCTTTATACTGTTTTTGAAAGAGCAGCTATCTCGTCAAATAATAAATTATATGAATTTAATAAATAAACAAGTAAATATATCTCCTCTCTTTTACGTTTTGAAAAACCACGTTTTCATCTATTTGGTTTTTCTGCCATTAATTAAAATGCATATATATAAAAATAATAAAGATATATTTTCAGGTTTTGTGGAAAAATAATTAAGATATGATATAATGAAAACACTGGGGAGGTGTTTCTTTGGAGTACGGTGACATATTAAATAAATTAGAAGCGCAAAGAAAAATGATCTCTAAACGGATATTATATAGTATGGGCATTATAATTGTTTTGTTGGTGATGGGGTTACTTATCACAGGTAGCAGCAGTGGGTTAGTATTCGGTGGTATTATAGGAATAGTAATCGCTGTTTCTTATGTAGCAAACGGAACAAGTAAATACAAAAAAGCATTTAAAGACCAATTAATGCCTTTATTGATTGCGAGAACCGGATTGAAATTAGAATATAATTACAAAGATGGTGTTGGCGAGAATACAGTAATGAGTAGTAAATTATTTAAAAGACCAGACAGATATCACTGTGAGGATTTAATGTATGGCACAATTGATGATGTACGATTCATGTCAAGTGATGTTCATATGGAAGAAAGACACATTACAACAAACGTTAAAGGAAGCCGCCAAGTCAGTTACATTACTTTCTTTAGTGGTCGGTGGTTTGTATATGATTTTAATAAGGAATTTAATGGAATTATTCAAGTTCGTGAAGAGGGCTTTTTACAAGGTCATCCATGGGGACTTAATGTGAATAAAATTTCATTAGAAGATGTTGAATTTAATAAAAAATTCAAAACCTATGCGACAAATGAGCATGATGCTTTTTATGTACTAACGCCACATTTGTTGGAAAACATGAAAGATATCGAAAAACGTTTTCCAGGTAAAATTTATTTCTCATTTATCGGTACTGAATTGCATATAGCTATTTATGATTCGAAAGATTCTTTTGAACCTCCAATCTTTTCACCAATTGATGATGCATTTGTTCAGACACAGGTTCAAGATATAATGATTTTACAAGACATTGTAAATGAGTTAAAATTAAATCGAAATATATTTAAGAAATAGAAAGAGGAGGATTTAATAATGGGCCCAACAATTTTCATTATTCTAGGCGTCATAGTATTGATAATAATACTATGGATTGCTGGAAGCTATAACAGTCTGCAGACAGGTAAAATTAAAGTAAATGAGGCAGAGTCAGGAATTGATGTAGCGTTAACCAAACGTTTTGATGTATTGACAAAAATGGTAGAAGTAGTAAAAGGTTATGCTAAGCATGAAAGTGAAACTTTAACAAAAGTGGTAGAACTACGTAATTCTGTCAATTTAGGGAAATCATCTATTCAAGAAAAGCAACAAATTGTTACTCAAATGGATCAAGCAATGCGCGCAATTAATGTGGTTGTAGAACAATATCCAAATTTAAAAGCATCAGAAAATTTCCAACAACTTCAAGGATCAATTTCTGATGTAGAGGAACATTTACAAGCAGCTCGTCGAGTTTATAATTCAAATGTTTCAGCTTATAATCAACGTGTACAACTTTTCCCATCTAATATTATTGCGGGAATGTTTCATTTCACAGTAAGAGAATTCTTTGAAGCTGAAGAATTTAAACGTAAAGATGTAGAAATTAAATTCTAATTTAGGGACATAACGTCCCTTTTTTTTTATTACTGTGTAAAATCTCTTTAATAAAATTATCCAATGATATATAATAAAATTAGAAATAGAGAAAATTGGTGATTATATGAGGAAAAAAAGGGTTTTATTAGCACATAATAGTTATGAATTTATAAATAAGGTGGACCAGTTCTTTCAAGTTGATAGTTTATACACATTAACTAGCTATGCATTAAACGGGGAAGAATTGGTAAATAAAATAAATTTAGATAATTATGATATGGTAATAGTTAAAAATGCATTAACATATATTACCGGATTATATGCTTTAGAAGTATTATTGTCAAAAACAAAACAAAGACCTGATTTCGTTATATTAATTACTCCTTTTCTAAATGAATTTTTAATCAATAAATGTGAGCGTTTAGAAATTAACTATTTGCATGATTTAAATATTAATCTTTCAGAACTTCCCAATTTATTATTTAATTTAGAAATTAAAAACCTGGTGAAAAACAAATCATATTTTGATTCACAAATGGAAATTATTAGTTTATTAAAGAAAATTGGCTTATTAAAAACATATGTAGGGTATAGTTATTTCGAATATGTTTTGAATTATATGCTTGAAAAGAGTGAAAATATATATAAATCTATGAAAAATGTTTATTATACGATAAGTGGACATTTTAACGTTTCAGCGACAAGTGTTGAAAAAGCTATGAGAACGTGTATAAAGTCTTCGTTATCACAAAGTCAGGGTTTTTATGCAAGAATGCTATTTGGTCACCACGAAAATGATTTTCCATCTACTTCTGTTTTTTTACAAATTTGTATTCAAACACTAAAAGAACAAAAAAGCCAAATCATAAATAATAATCTCAAAGGTTCATTAAGGAAAATTTAATTATTAAAATAGGAAATGACTTTTTAAATAATAGAGATTGATGTATAATAACAATGGTAAATAAATTAATAAAGGAGAGAAGTAAAAATGAGAAAACCGATAATTGCAGGAAACTGGAAAATGAATAAAGTACGTGATGAGGCGCTTCAATTTATTTACAATGTAAATCAAGAAGTTCCATCAGTAGACGATGTAGACACCGTCATTTGTGCGCCTTCAATTTTATTGCGTTGTTTAGTTAAAAGACAAGGTGATGATTTAAAAATTGGTGCTCAAAATATGCACTATGAAGAAACAGGTGCTTATACGGGTGAGATTTCTCCATTATCACTTAATGACACTGGAGTTACTTACGTGATTATTGGGCATAGTGAAAGACGTGAATATTTTAATGAAACCGATGAGTCTGTGAACAAAAAAGTTCATGCAGCTTTTAAATATGATTTAACTCCAATTGTTTGTGTAGGTGAAAAGTTAGCACAACGTGAAAATAACACAACCAATCAAGTGGTAGAAGCACAAACAAAAATAGCTTTACAAGGGTTAACACCAGATCAAGTTAAACTAGTGGTTATGGCTTATGAGCCTATTTGGGCTATAGGAACAGGTAAAACAGCTACAGCTGATATGGCAAATGAAACTTGCGGTTATATTCGTTCTGTTATTGCTAGTGTTTATGGCCAAGAAGTCGCAGAAGAAGTGCGCATTCAATATGGTGGATCTGTAAAACCAGGTAATATTAAGGAATTAATGGCACAAGAACATATTGATGGTGCGTTAATAGGTGGTGCCTCATTAGACGCTAATGCGTTTATTGAGATGGTTAATTTTCAAAAATAAAAAGTTTTGTTGGTGAGAGTTATTAAATTAAAAAAAAGTAAAAAAGTTTGCATAATATTTATCTATATTACTCACAATATAAATGCACGAAATGTGCAAAACCTACCCTTTATAATTTAATATATCCCCCCAAAACTCACATAACATATTTACCCCCCTAATCAACTATTTATTTATACGAAAAGAATCCGTTTTTAATCGGATTCTTTTTGTGTTTATATCATAGAAAAACAATAATATAAATCTGGGCAAAACTAAATATATATAGTTAATTTAGGGTAAAGGAGTCTTAACTTGTGTACTTTTCTCTCTATTTTATCATCCAAAATTTTGTTGCATTTTTATATCTCCCCCAAAATTAATGACTCTAATTTGTCCTCTTTATAACTGGTGACTGTGGGTAAAAAATTAAAGTCTATATTACATATTTTCTCACTTACAAAAACTCATAATACATATTTACCCCCTCTTTTTTTACATAAATGGTTATAATTATGGTCTACTGAAAAACAAGTTAAAGAAAAATGTTATCTTATTAATATTAAAAATATAATATATTTTTTCGCTCTCAACAGAAATTTTTGTGATATAATTAAATTATTCTTAAAGTATTGAATATAATGAAATATTAGAATAAAAGGGTGAATTTATGAAAAAAGTAATTAAAATATCATTTCTTTGTTTTTTATTTATTTTAATTTCAGGATGCAATAATAGACAAGTGATTATAAATTTTGAAAGCAATGGCGGAACAAACATTAGTTCCATAACACAAAATTACAATTCAACGATTACTAAACCAGCAGATCCTACAAAGAATGGATATACATTTGGAGGATGGTATAGTGATAGTAATTTAATCCATGTCTATACATTCACAGCAATGCCAAAAGAAAATATCACATTGTATGCAAAATGGATGATAAACCCAATAGTTACAAATATAAGTACAGATAAAGACTATTATGATACTAACGAAGATATGATTGTCACATTTTCACTAGGTAAACAACTAGATTGTTTAATTGAGTCAATTACATTTGGAGGAGTAACATATGACAGTAGTCAATTCATAACAAATACTAGTAATGAAATTTCTATTAAAGTAAATGCAGATTCTTCAAAAGGTATCCAGTACGATAAGTTAACTATTATTACATTTTCTTATAATGGAATTCCAAATAGTGTTCTTTTAAATCAGCAATTAGCATATTTTGTGGGAGACACTGCAAATAGTCATTATATCTATTCTGTTGATGATTTAATTAACATAAATCCGGATGGAATCAACATACTAATGAGTGATTTAGATTTAACAGACATAGATTGGACTTCATTAACTTTAAATAATGATGGATATTTTGAAGGAAATGGCCATACGATAAGTAATTTGACAATTAATACTGTAATTAATAATACTTCTGTTAGTAATTGGGGATTATTTACGATTAATGAGGGTTTAATGAAAAATATTAGTCTAGAAAATTTAAACATTTATGTTCAAAATCTAGCATATGGATTAGTTTGTACTGGTGGCCTAGTAGGAGTAAATGAAGGAATAATAACAAATTCAAATACAACGGGAAGTGTAAGTGGAACATATTATACCGGAGGTCTAGTAGGGGAAAATGACGGAACAATAACGAATTCATATGCAAAAAGTGTTGTAAATGGAACTCATGGCATTACAGGAGATCTAGTAGGATTAAATTATAATGGGAGAATAATGAATTCATATGCAACAGGGAATGTAAGTGGAACAGGTTATGATACAGGAGGCCTAGTAGGAGCAAATTCTTCTGGAACAATAACGAATTCATATGCAACAGGAAGTGTAAGTGGAACTGTTTATGATACAGGAGGTCTAGTAGGAACGAATGATGGAATTTTGACAAATTCATATGCAACAGGCGATGTGAATGGAACTGGAGATTTTGCCGGAAGTTTAGTAGGATATGATGGTGGAACAATAATAAACTCATATGCAACAGGTGACGTGAGTGGAACTGGAGAATATACTGGAGGTCTAGTAGGAAGTAGTTATGAAGGAACAATAACGAATTCGTATCGTTATGAAAATCAACTGATTACTGATGGTAGTGGAACAACAGTAACTCCTCACGATAGTGATTTACCATTGGTAAAGGACACTGACTTAAGTAATACCAATTGGTATACAGATGTATTAGGTTTTAATAATACAATCTGGGATTTATCATTAGTTGAACAAGGGGAAAGTCCAACATTAAAATAATACAGTACTTGTGATATAATCAGAGATAAATTAGAATCATAAAACAAATTTCAAATAGAAATATATTAAGAGACTACTATACCATAACTAGTAATAATTAATTAGTATTTAAGGCTTTTGAAATAGCGATGGAAGATAAATCTAGGTGCTACACCATTATTCCATAGTGATCATAGTTATAATATACAAGCAAGATATTTAAAGGGATGTTTAATACTTCGGTGGTTGTGGATAAGAAAGGGCTGAACTTTTTTAGGATAACTATACAGAAAGACTAAATATAATATTCCATTTCAAAGGAATCATATATTTTTATAAAATCCTCATATTGGATAAATTTATCTATGGTTGCTTGAATACAAAATTTAATTGTAATTTTTCCAATAGGTTTTAAATAACATAATGCGTATATGATCTTTTAAAACATCTGCATAATATCCTTGTACTATCTAATTATCATAATCTTATGATCAGTGTTTTTGAATTTGGCTCTGTTAGTGAATAATGTTGATATAGTGTATAGAGATTGACAGTATGACTAAAAATTGGTAATATGTGAGAATAAGATTAAATTAAAATATAGGGGTAATTTATGAAAAAGAAAATCTTAATAATCATTATATCTGCAAGTCTTGTTGTAGGAATGATTGCAGGTTATTTTGTAGGAAGACATATAAAAATAGAAAAAGAGGACCATGCTCAATATGTCTGCGAAGTTATTGTTAGAACAGGTTATTCTTTATATACCGTTACCTATTGGGTTGACCCTGCATTTAATGAAAATCCAAAATATTATACGGCTTTGCAATATGAGACAGAGCATCCTCTTTGGAATACACCTGAAAAAGAGGATATAACTTGTTTTGCAGTAGATAGAAGATAAATTCTCTTCTTTATAAAATGGTGTTATATAAAAGTATATTCACTAAAAGGGCTTCAAGTGAAGCCCTTTTTAAATAGGATAAAAATTTATATTCATGTTTCATTACTTCAGTATATTTAGTGCCTATTTCGTAGTTATCAATAATTAAACTAAGAAAAAATACCTTAATATATAGTTGTTAAGATTTTAAAATCATAAAATACCTCACATTCAAATTAAAGCGGAATAAGACGTATGATTTCAAAACAATAAACCAATTAATAGGCGCTTTGATTATTAATTCTTAATGTTTTAAAAAGCACATTGTTCCTTTTGTATATAATCAAGATATTTATTAACGTAAGAATGGGAATTATATGTTTAGTACATATACTACTTAAAAACCGATATTTATAAAATATCGGTTGTAATATATTTCTTTGTTATTTAATTAGTTTTTCCTTAAAAACGGATCTCATTATTATGACATATTATATAGAAATTAATTTATGTATTGGGCAATTAAAATCACTTATCATCATAAATTGATAATAAGTGATAGATTAAAAAAATGGGTTATTCCTTTGTAGTTTTTGACTCTTTGCTTTTGGCGTTTTTCTTTGGTTTAGGTGTTGATTTAGGTTTTTTGTCTGCCATACTATCACCACGCTTTCACTATTATTTTATAATATAAAAAATGGAAAAACAAATAAAATTTATAAAAACTGTACGACATAAATAGACAAAAAACTCTTTTATAGATATAATTATCGTGAATAGATAGAAAGGATGATAAGGATGTTAATTAGATTGGGAAAAAAGGATGATTATGCTGAATGGCTAAAGATGCGAATGGAATTATGGCCATTGTGCGAAATAGCGGTTCATGAACAGGAAATGAAGGAGATGATAGAAAATTTAAAAAATTTTCCGGTATTTGTCGCAGAAGAAGAATCTAGGATAATTGGTTTTATCGAGGCATCCGTTCATTCACTAACTACGGGAAATGATATCCATAATATTGGCTATATTGAAGGTTGGTTTATTAGAAAGGAGGAAAGACGAAAAGGTTATGGGAAATTACTAATTCAAGCAGTTGAAGAATGGGCTAAAGAAAATGGTTTTAAAGAAGTTGGCTCAGATGCAGAAATTAGTAATGCGGTGAGTATTTTAGCTCATCAAAAATTAGGTTATATATTAATTGGGGAAGATATTCATGAAGTAAAATTTATGAAGAAATTGAACATTACAATAAATAATAAATAGATGCCTTACAAGTTGGGTTTAAATGAGAAAAATTATTGAAGGTTTCATAATTTGATTATTTTGACTTCACTTGGTTGTAAATGAAGATTTAAATGAAGATAATTTTCAAAATCAAATAATTTTTTAGTGTCCTCATATTGTGAATAAAGTTGTTGCGCTTTTCTTTCAGAATTGTGGGCTATATCTCTAATTTCTTTTAGATTGGCTTTACAATGTGTTGTATTAAATGGGTCGGTGTTCGCAAAGATTAATAAGATATTATCATTGGTCTTATTTTTTTCAACATAACCAAAACCAATACAATTTATACCCATGTGTTCAAAACCAATCGGATAGTAATTTTTTAAATCTACTAAAGTTTCAATATAACGTTCTCTGATTTTGTTAACTTTCTCTAAACTAAGGGCAATATCCCAACGCATATCATCTAAATAATGAAAAGCATATTTATCAAATAAAGCAAGTTTACCATAATATAAATCTGTTTTATCTAATTGGAATTGTTCATTAGGTTTTGCATCTAATCCAATATTCATCGGTTGTAATTCATATAATTCTTGACCAGAATTGATAAAAGGGACGGCATTAGGTACAAACATATTGAGAATGGTTAACATTTTTGCTAAGTTGCGACCTCCATAACGTGCTGCAAGTCTTGGTGTATCATGGGTTTCTCCACTTGCAAAAATCGGGCAAGGAAGTAAATGAGTGCTATACATAAATGCATGCAAACGTCGCTCAATAAAGCGGGGTTCTTCTGTAAACCCGGGTCCAATAATGATATTATATCCAAGTTTACAAGCCATTTCTGCGTTTGATGCTTCTAATTCTTCAGCAATAAAACAGAAATCGGGGTCAATCGCTTTTGCCTTGTTAAAAATCATATTTAACAAATCACTAGATAAGGCATGTCCCATATCAATACGTGCTCCATCTATCCCAAATTTATTTTGATAAAAAGGAATCACATTAGATAAAGTTTCCCAAAGCTCTTGATTTGGTATATTACCTTGGTAATAATTATTTTTTATGGTATCAAATAAAATATATGGAGGAATAGTTTCATCACCTACATGCTTTTTTAATTGAACTTGGGTTAATGTAGGATGATCTAAATACATTCTAAAGAAAGTTACATCGGTCCATGGAGGTTGTGGATCGTTAATATGATCGGAGAAGGCTGGTGCTATTTGGATACCATATTCGTTTTTTATTAAATCAGAAAATGATTGCGAAGGATTTTCTTGATAGGATTTAACTAATTTTTCATAGAGATCAGGATCTAGTGTCCTAGGATCAAATGTAAATTTACGAATGTGCTTCCAAACTGCTTTAGATAGATACACCTCACTTAAATATTGAGGCTTTGGCGCTATGATAGGATTTAAATTAGGCACAGCTGGCGGGAAGTAATCATGGAATTCTTCACTTTTAATCCAGCAAAACCAATCAGGATGTTCTAGAATCAAATCATTTTCAATCGCATTTGTGCGGGGAATGATATCAATCATCACTTTGATGTCTAAAATATGGCAAGCTTCCACAAATGCTTGAAACTCATCCTCTACTGTAAATTGGTCTGGTACAATTGGATCCTTTAAATTAGGGTCTAATTCAAACATATTCGAAACTCCATAAGGAGATCCTAATTCTCCTTTTTTATTATTAGTTGAGAATTTCGAAATTGGTAACATATAAACAACATCAACCCCCATTTTTTTTAGAAAGGGTAATAAAGCAAGTGTTTTAATGAAAGTTCCCGTCTCTTTTAAATTATAGATGTTTTTTGTATCAAGGCTTCCGCTTCGGTCATGATCCCATGAGGTAGATGTGCGAATCATTAATGAATAGATTACACTTTTTTTTATCCAATCCCCCCCGCGGTCATTTTCATTTTTAACGAGGGTAGGAAAATTTGTGTTAAAGGGTTTTAAATAGTCAACATTTTTTTTAATTTTGGGTAGAATATAAGAATGAATGACATCATAATAAAATTGATAAGGGTTTACTATTAATTCACCCCAAGCTGTCTTTATCATTTCTTTTCCCTCATAACCCCAAGTATTCCAAATATCAGGGACTGTATAATTATACACTTGTTCTTGATTAATTCTAGTTTTAAGTAAAGCCATTAATTGTTTTAATTTACTTTGCTTTGGTTTCAAGTTTTCGTTCATTGTATGAGACAACTCCCTTAACAATTTTCTGTAAAATTTTATAAAAAAATAATATATAGTTGATATAGTAATTATTGTGAATATTATATAGTGTATGTAAATTAAAAAAAAATAAACAATATTAATATATAGATAATTATAACGCTTACATTTAATGAAAATAGGCTTTTTTCTTGTAAAAGGATAGATATAAATGTATACTATAAACTGTAGTAAGGAGGTTTTTAAATGAAAACAAATTTAGTAACACTTATTGTGTTAGACGGCTTTGCTTATGGACCAAAATATGCTGGGAATGCGATTAATCTCGCTAATAAACCTAATTTTGATCGTTTAGTTGCCACTTATCCTAACTTAACTTTAGAAGCTAGTGGAGAAGCGGTTGGTTTACCTGAGGGTCAGATGGGAAATAGCGAAGTGGGTCATTTGAATATCGGCGCGGGAAGGATTGTATACCAATCATTAACGAGAATAAATAAATCAATTAAAGATGGCGATTTCTATCAAAATCAAACTTTTTTAAATGCCACTCAATATGTGAAAGACCATCACTCTAAATTACATATTTTCGGATTATTATCAAATGGGGGTGTACATTCACATATTAATCATATTATCGCTTTATTAAAGTTAGCAAAACAACAGAAAATAGAACAGGTATATGTTCATGCCTTTTTAGATGGTAGAGATGTACCTCCTAAATCAGCAATTGGTTTCGTTGAACAATTAGAAGTTGCAATGAAAGAAATAGGAGTCGGTGAAATCGCAACTGTCTCAGGACGATATTATGCGATGGATAGAGATAAGGATTATGAACGTGTTCAGTTAGCTTATGATGCTATGACAATAGGGGAAGGTTTGAAATTCAAAAGTGCTAAAGAAGGAATTGAAACTTCTTATGAAAAAAATATTGTTGATGAATTTGTTGTCCCATTCGTTGTTAAAGAAGACGGAATGATTTCAGATAATGATGCAGTTATATTTGCCAATTTTAGACCAGACCGTGCCATCCAAATCGCAACAGCTGTGTCAAATCCTGAACATGTAGCTGAATTCGCTAAAGAAGGTAAAAAAGCACTAGATGCATCAAAAGGTCCTCGTAATGTTCACTTTGTATGTATCATGCATTATGCTGATAGTGTTAAGGGTGATATTGCTTATGGGTTACAGAATTTAAATAATACTTTCGGAGATTATATTTCTAAATTAGGTTTGAAACAATTAAGAATCGCTGAAACCCAAAAATATGCTCATGTTACATTTTTCTTTGATGGTGGAGTTGATAAGGAAATACCAGGTTCAAAAAGAATTTTAATTAATTCGCCTGCGGTAGCAACATTTGATTTAAAACCAGAAATGAGCGCTTTTGAAGTTACAGATGCATTAATATCTGAGCTAGATAAAGATTACTTAAATGTGGTGATTTTGAATTTTGCAAATTGTGATATGGTAGGTCATACAGGAAATATTCCAGCTACTATAAAAGCAGTTGAAGCTGTAGACACCTGCTTGGGGAAAATAGTAGCTAAAGTAATTGAAAAAGGTGGTGTAGTTATTGCGACTGCCGACCATGGAAATGCTGAAAAATTATTAGATGAAGATGGTAAAATATTTACCGCTCATACTACGAATCCAGTTCCTGTCATTATCACTAAAAAAGGAATTATGATTCGTGAAGGTGGTAATTTAGGTGATATTGCCCCAACTATGTTAGAATTATTAGGTTTAGATCAACCGAAAGAAATGACGGGAGTTTCTTTAATTAAAAAATAAAAAAGTGAGAGGTTCCTTTTGGAACCTCTTCAATTTAAATGCAGGTGATTTTATGGCAAATATATTTAAAGAGAATGAAATAAAAAAAGCTCTATTAGTTTATAAAAAAACAGATATTATCGCTTTTCCAACAGATACGGTTTATGGAATTGGCGCAAATCCTTTTAATCATGAAGCAATTCATAAAATTTATCAAACAAAACACAGATTAGATAATAAACCATTAGCAATATTATGTGCTAATAAAAAACAAATTTTGCAAGTAGTGAATGATATTCCTCCTAAAATAGAATTACTAATTAATCATTTTATGCCAGGGGCTTTAACGGTCATTTTGCCTAAAAGAAATGAAATTCCCGATTTTGTAACTAGCCATCTTAATACAGTGGGTATAAGAATCCCTAATCACCCTATCGCTAAAGAAATTTTAGAATCGATTGGGCCACTCGCTACAACCAGTGCTAATTTATCGGGTGAGGCAAGTTTAAACAATGGTAAAGATGTAATTGAATTATTAGGGCATGATGTAGATATTATTATCGATGGGGGATTAACTGACATTCAAATCCCTTCTACTGTAATATCATTTGAAAATGAGGTAATTAATATCATACGGGAAGGCGTTATTACGAAGGAAATGATTGAAAAGATTATTAAAGATGAAAGTTATCTTGAGACAATTGTTGATGTTTCTGAATAATCATCTGTTAACTAGAAAAAAACTGAATAATTTGTTGAAGAAAACGAACGATAATTCGTTTTTTTTTATTTTTTTTGACAGATTTCTTATATTTATCAATGAATGATTGTGATAAAATGGAAATATAATAAAAAAAGGGAGCGATATGATGAGTAATTTTTTGTTATGTGGAGCAGATGATCTTCAATTATATGTCAATGATTATATAATTGAAAATATGAAAGGAATTATTTTATGTGTTCATGGTATGGTTGAACACAGTAAACGGTATGAGGAATTTGCTTTATTTCTCAATAAGAATGGTTATTCAGTTTACACATATGATATTCGAGGTCATGGTCAATCTATTCTCAAAGATGAAAAAAAAGGATATTTAGGTACTGACGGATTTAATAAAATGGTTACCGATTTAAATGTCGTTGTCTCATTTATTAAAGAAAAATATCCAAATGAAAAATTATATATATTAGGTCATAGTATGGGTTCATTTATTACTCAAAGATACGTTCAGTTATTTCATGATGTAGATGGCATTATTTTAAGTGGCAGTAATTATGGAACGAAATCATTAAAACTCGGAAGGTTCGTCAGTAAGTTATCATGTATTTTTAAAGGCGAAAAGGGTGATGGTAAATTACTAGATACTTTATCTTTTGGTAGTTTTAATAAACATTTTACACCTAATAGAACGACATTTGATTGGTTAAGTAGAGATGAAAAGGAAGTTGACAAATATGTCGCTGATGAGGATTGTGGTTATCTTTGCACTAACCGTTTTTATTATGACTTCTTCGGTGGTTTGTTGGAATTAAGTAAAAAAAGTAATATGGAAAAAATAAATAAAGAATTACCGATTTTTATCATATCTGGTGAAAAAGATCCTGTAGGGCAACAGGGTGAGGGTGTAAAAGATTTATATACCGTTTTACAAAATAATGTAACTCATGTTGAAATGAAATTATATAAAGATTGTCGGCATGAAGTATTAAATGAGCTCAATAAAGAAGAGGTTTATAATGATATCCTCAATTGGATAACAACTCTGGAATAATTTTGAATATTTTCACCTATTTTCTTTCATAATGTATATGAAAGGTAGGTGACCGTATGCGTCGCGGAATTACGTTATTAATTTTATTATTTGGGATATTAATTAGTATGAATAATAAAATTAGTTTTGTTCAATCTAAAACTACAAGTATACCAGAGGAAGCTATTCGGTTACGCATAATTGCTAATAGTAATGATACAACGGACCAAGAATTGAAATTAAAGGTTAGAGATGAAGTTATCAATACGATTTCACCATTAGTCAGTGATAGTAGTGATGTTTATGATGCACGAATTATTATTTATGACAATTTAGGTGAAATTAACGATGCGGTACAAAGAGTACTCGATGAAAACCAAGTTGATACAAATTATTATGTGGATTATGGTAAAACCCAGTTTCCTGATAAGGTATATAATGGAGAATTGTATCCTGCAGGAATCTATGAATCTGTGTATATCGTTTTAGGTGAAGGGAAAGGCGACAATTGGTGGTGTGTCTTGTTTCCGCCATTATGTTTAGTGGATTTAGCCACAAATAGTGACAGTACTATTCCAGAAGACACAAATGTCCAATATTCTTTTTTGATAGTTGAAAAAATAAAAGAATTCTTAGGTTATAAATAGTTTAGTCCATTCATATTCTTTAAGGGGAGGGATTTTTGTGGAACCATTAAAGGTAGTAAAAGTATATGAACCAAGTGATTACGAATTGGTGATGGATTTTCTTCAAGGTGTTCATACGCTAGGAGAAATCGAAGAAGATTTGTTTGAAAATGCGGTTATTATTCTAAGTGAAAATGAAATTGTCGGAATGATCACGTTTGAGATGTTTCGGAATAAAGCCTTGATACGTTATTTCATATTTGATAAAGATGTCGAAGAATCCTATTTAGTTGAAATGTATGAAAAGTTTTTCGGTAATCTAAAGAAACATAATATGAACCGCGTATTTGTGATTATAAATAACGACAATATAAAACAGATGTTCATTAATCTTGGTTTTAATGAATTCCCTAAAGAATCTTTTTTTCTAACAGAAGAAAGCATCGTGAATACTAAATATAAAGGTGCGACTGTTATGTTTTATGAAATTGAAAACTAATAATTTTGAAGAATGATTATAAACTAAATAAGTAATCATTCTTTTTTTATTATTTTTGATAAAAATTGGAATTTTTACTTGCAATTTTATTATTAAAGTAATAAAATAACATAGGAAATCGTGAAAGTAAACCTAGAGTTTATTTTTGCTAAACTTTGACTAAAGGAGTATGGATATGAAATTAACTCAAGATAAAGCACCTATTTATGAAGCATTACAAAAATTAATCGCTGATGATACTATTCCTTTTGATGTACCTGGACATAAAAGAGGACGTGGAAATCCTTTACTTCAAGAGTTTATTGGGGAAAGAGCATGTCAATTTGATGTTAATTCTTCAAAAACAATTGATAATGCGATGCATCCTACAGGAGTCATACGGGAAGCTGAAAAGCTAATGGCAGATGCGTTTGGTGCTGATGAAGCATTTTTAATGGTGAACGGGACGACATCTGCAGTTCAGGCGATGTTGATGTCCGCTTGTAAAGAAGGCGAAAAAATTATTCTTCCCCGTAATGTTCATAAATCTGCCATTAATGCGCTTATAATTAGTGGGGCAATACCTGTCTATATTAATCCAGGAGTCAATAATGATTTGGGGATTTCTTTAGGAATGTCTGTTGATGATGTTAAAATAACAATTGAAGAAAATCCCGACGCAAAAGCTATTTTTATCATTAATCCGACTTATTATGGAATTTGTTCAAATATTAAAGAGATAGTTACAATAGCTAAGGAATATGAAATGCTCGTTTTAGTTGATGAAGCACATGGAACTCATTTCTATTTTGGGGATAATTCTCCATATGGTGGAATGCAGTTGGGTGCTGATATGTGTGCTTTAAGTTTACATAAAACAGGCGGGTCTTTAACTCAAAGTTCAGTTTTGTTAGTTCGCGATGATAATATTAATCCACATTATGTACGAAGTATAATAAATATTACCCAAACGACAAGCTCTTCTTATTTATTAATGACAAGTCTTGATTTAGCACGTAAACAACTTGCTTTAAGAGGAAGAGAAATGATCAATAATGCGGTAGAACTAGCCGATTATGCAAGAGAAAAAATTAAAAAAATCGGTGGCTATATTGTCTTTTCTCGTGATTTAATTAATGGAGATACTGTTGCTGATTATGATGTTACCAAATTAAGTATAAATGTATCAGGCTTAGGGTTATCAGGTTTTGAAATAGGTGGAATTTTACGTGATGAATATCATGTTTTAATAGAATATGGTGATGCAAATAACTTTATGTGTGTCATTAGTTTAGGAGATAATAAAGAAAATATTGATAAACTTGTCGATGCACTAATCGATATAAAAGAAAAATATGCATCTGATAAAATAGCGGTTGCGAAAGCAGAATTTATTATTCCTGAGGTATCAGTGTCACCTCGAGAAGCATTCTATGCGCGGAAAATGCCTGTTTTGTTTACTGAGAGTGAAGGATTAGTAAGTGGTGAATTTATTATGTGTTATCCTCCTGGAATACCAATAGTTGCTCCAGGTGAAATCATTAGTAAAGAAGCGATAGACTATATTATTTTTTCAAAAGCTAAAGGAAGTTTAATCACAGGGACTGAAGATTTAACTAATGAATATATCAATATTTTGGTATACTAGTTAAGAGAATTATTTAAAATTGGAGGTAAAAACATGGAAAAGAGTACATTAACTTTTTTATTCACAAATGCTAATTATGATGAGGCCAATACAGTGTTGTTTGGAGCACCGTTTGATGGGACAACTTCTTTTAGACCAGGAACTCGTTTTGCACCAATGGTGATGAGAAATGAGTCTTATGGGTTAGAGGTTTATAGTCCTTATCAAGATAAAGAATTGACTGATTATAAAATATTTGATTCAGGTGATTTAGTTCCCGCAATAGGAAATGTAGCAGCCATGATTGATGGTATCTATGAGTTTACAAATAAAGTTTTAAATGACGGGAAATTACCTGTCATGATTGGTGGAGAACACTCATTATCAGTTGGAACAATTAAAGCAGTGGCTGAAAAATACCCTGATTTACACATTTTGCATTTTGATGCTCACACTGATTTACGCGATACGTATTATGAACATAAATTATCACATGCCAATGTTTTATATCGTGCATGGGAAATGGTTGGAGATAACAGAATTTTTCAATTTGGAATTCGTTCAGGAGCTAAAGATGAGTTTGAATGGGCTAAAAAACATGTGATTCAAAATAAATATAATACACAAGGGTTAGATGAAGCTTTAGAAAAGATTAAAAATAAACCCGTATATATCACTATCGATTATGATGTGATGGACCCTTCTGTCTTTCCAGGAACAGGAACTCCAGAACCAGGTGGTATTAGTTTTCATGAATTATTGAATGCTATTTTAAAATTTAATGGATTAAATGTAGTAGGTGCAGATGTGATGGAATTATCACCACACTATGACCAATCAGGAGCATCAACTGCAGTTGCTTGTAAAGTTTTAAGAGAATTACTTTTAGCAATTTGTAAATAATAAATAACAAAAAAAAGCAAAATCATTTGATTTGGCTTTTTTTTAGTTATAATTGAGAATTATTTTTTTTAAGGTTTATCTTTTTGTATTTTAATAAATGCTAGAATGATAATAATTAAAAAAATACAGGCGAGTCCAATTAATATTACATATCCCCATATACTGTTTGTTTGATTACTATTAACTTCTTGAATAATACTAATAATGCAGATTCCAATAATAAGAAGTGCTGCAATAATTCCGGTGATTGCTTTAAAGGGTGTTAATTTTGCGGGTTGTTTATTCATGTAATCATCTCCCATCAATACTTAAATTTTAATTTGAAAAAGACCATATGTCAATTTTAAATGATATTTTAACAAAAATTATCTTTTTTGAATAAATCTTAAAGAATATTTTATACTTATGATAAAATGAAGATAAACAGAATTAGGAGATGATATATTTGAAAAGTTTAAAAGGAATTGGAGCTTCTGATGGCGTCGCAATTGCTGAGATTAACTTTCTCGAATCTATAGACTTAAGTGTAAAAGAACTTGATAATCAAGATAAACAAGTTGAATTGAAACGATTTGTTGATGCTCAATTTGAAGCTGAAAAAGAATTAGATGAATTATATGATAAAACTAAGCAGACTAATGAAGAGAGTGCACAGGTGTTTGAAGTCCATAAAATGTTATTAACAGACTTAGATTTTACTGAAGGTGTTGAAACATTAATTGAAAAAGGTAAAAACGTAGAATGGGCTGTTCACACTACTGCAATGAAATTTAGAATGCTTTTTGAATCTATGAATGATGAAGTGATGCAAGCAAGAGCTGCTGATGTTTTAGATATAAACAATCGCTTGATTCGTATTTTAAAAGGTATTAGTGATAAAAACCCAATACCAATAGAGCCATTTATTTTAATATGTGAAGAATTATTGCCAAGCGAAATCATGAAATTTGATACACATTTAATAAAAGGCTTTGTGACGAAATACGGTTCTATCGCTTCTCATGCTGCTATATTAGCACGAACACTTAATATACCTTTAGTGGTTGGTCTTAGTCGTTTTGATGAAATTCCGCATTATGGAAAATTAGCTATAAACGGTGAAAACGGAGCGGTCATTATTAACCCTAATCAACAAACTATTAAATCTTATGTAGATAAAATATTAGAAACTGAAACATTACGAAAAGAATTGGAAAAATATCGTGGAAAAGAAGCAATTACCAAGTCTTTACATCATATTACAGTGGCAGCAAATATCGGAAATGTCACAGATGCCGATCTAGTTTTAGAGAATGATGCTGATGCAGTTGGGCTTTTTAGAAGTGAATTTATTTATTTGGAAAGTCATGATTTTCCAAGTGAAGATAAGCAATTTGCCATTTATGCTAAAACTCTAAGTAAATTAGCACCGAGAAATGTTATCATTCGGACATTAGATATTGGTGCAGATAAAGTTGCGGATTATTTCAAATTAGAAAAAGAAGATAACCCGGCTTTAGGATATCGTGCGATAAGAATTTGTCTAAATGAACCAGAAATTTTTAAAACTCAATTAAGAGCTTTATTTAGAGCATCCGTCCATGGAAACTTGTCAATAATGTTCCCGATGATTACTCATATTGAGCAGGTGACAGAAATCAAAGAAATTATCAAAGAGGTAAAATCAGAGTTGAAGTCACAACATATTCCATATAAGGAAGATATTCAATTAGGAATTATGATTGAAACACCTGCGGCAGTAATGCTTTCTAAAAAACTCGCGAAAATGGTGGATTTTTTTAGTATTGGAACCAATGATTTAACACAATATACACTTGCTGTTGATCGGATGAATAGTAAAATCTCGATGCTTTTTAATCCACGTCATGAAGCCATATTAAATATGATTGCGCTAAGTGCAAAAAATGCTCATGATGCTGGTATTTGGGTTGGTATTTGTGGTGAATCAGCAGGTGATTTATCATTGCTTGATTTTTACATAGAAAATAACATTGATGAGTTATCAGTTTCACCATCGAAAGTCTTAAATTTAAAAAAAGAAATCATTAGCCGTTAGTATATATTAAAATTGGAGGTAAATAATTAATTATTTATCTCCTTTTAAATAAGAGGTGATTCAAGACATGTGATTATTTTTTTCTGACATAACCTCTTACTAATTGGAATTTAGGTCCAGTTGTACCAAAAAAAATATAAATGCGATTAGAAAGTGACTTGAGTCTGGTGGAAATGGTATATTACAATTTTGTCATTTTCAAAATAAAGTCCTTGGTTTGTATAGATGATTAATTAAATGATATAGAAATGCATTTGACTGATATTGAAGCATGTCCGATAAATAATCATAAAAAAATCGCCCATATCATTACTGTAAGTAATAGTAGAGGCGCCATTACAGATTTGCTTGATTTATTGAATGATGTCTTTACAAGCTAAGAGAATTTTCTCTATTTGTTTATCTTGTTTTTTAGTATAGAAGGTATTAATGACTCCGATACTATTTTGATATTTGTCATAAAAAACAATAACTTTTACCGTTTGCTCTTGGACAACTCGTTCTTCAATAGTTACTTCAGTAACATTAGTAAGCGGGATAAGATATTTTTTGATTATTTTTACGATAACTAAATGGTTATTAGCATCCACGATAACGATTGGAATAAATATGACATAAGCATAAAGAATGCTAACAATGACGGTTAATAGTAAAAATGAAAGTTTAATTCCGTTGCCAAAGGGTAATATGTAAAAATTTAAAAAATTAATGGAAACAAAAAATAGAATAATAAATAAACAAATCAATTTTTGTTTTAGGCCAGATAGTGGAAATTTTCTCATAAATAAACACCTCAATTTAATATTTAATAATATAATTATAATCTATAAGGACGAATTTTCCTATCGGTTTATATAGGATAATAATTTTTGACGCAAAATAACAAATATGAGACTTTCATAAAACAGGTAGTATATAATAAGCCTAAGAAAACACTTTCATTGTATATTATTCACTAAAAACTATAAAGGAGAGTAATGAAATGGGAAAAACTTTTATTCGAATTGATGATCGGTTGATACACGGTCAAATTGTTGTATCTTGGTGTGGTGTACTAGGTATCAAGGAAATTGTCGCAATTGATGATGCAACTGCATCTAACAAAATGCTTCAACAGATTATGTTGATGGGTGTACCGAAAGTTTATAAAACATCGATTGTTACAACAGAAGAAGGAAAAAGCATTCTAGATAAGTCAGTAGAACATAATCGGTTGGTTATTTTAAGAAGTCCTCAGGATTTGCCTAGTATTATGCCGTATATTCATGATTTAGATACATTATATTTAGGCAACATTAAGAAAAATAGTGATAGTTTATATAACCTTTCAAGCGGCGCTGGTGGTGTACTGTTCTTCTCGCAAAAAGATATTGATGTTTTAGAAAACATCCATCAATCTGGTGTCCATATTTTATTGCAAATGGTGCCACAATCGTCTAAAAGAAGCTGGGACCAAGCGAATAAAGTTTTCAATAAATAACGTTATTTAAAGAGATATTCTTTAGATATAAATATTAAATTTATAGGAGGTAAATAATGAGTGTTATGCAGGCAATTTTAATTGCACTATTTGTCTATCTAGGTGCAATTGGGTCTATTATCGGTAATACCACTGGTTGGTATACATTAGGAAGACCATTAATCGCAGCGTTTATTGTAGGTCTAATTCTAGGTAATGTTCCACTTGCCATTGAATTAGGTTTATTACTACAATTAGCATATTTGGGTTCTGTGACTCCTGGTGGAGCAATGGCATGGGATTTATCATATGCATCATATATTGGTGTTGCTGGAGCGTTAGTTTTGGGAAAAGACTATGCAACCGCACAAAGCTTTGTTTGGATATTCGCGGCCATTGGTGGAGCAATTGGTGTTGCGATGTGGAATTTATCATATTCAATCAATATTCTTTTCAATCGAGTTGCACAAAAGGGTGCAGATGAAGCAAAACCGAGTAGAATGTTTGTTGCGAATGTTATTTGTGGACAATCAGTTGGTTTTATCCTTCGTTTCGTACCAGCATTAATTATATTATTATCAATCTCAGCAACTGGTGGTACCAATATTGCTAGCTACATACCACAATGGTTAACTCAAGGTTTAACTATATTCGGTGGAATGATAGCTGCACTAGGGATGGGTATATTATTAACTTTCTTAGCTAAGAAGAGTATTCATTTTGCAATCTTCATGTTTGGATTCCTATTAATGGCTTACTTTAGCTCATTAATTACAATCCTTGGCGTAGCTGTATTAGCTGGTATTATTGCCTTTATCTATTATCATACAGTAGCTGATAAGAATGCTGGAGGTGTATTATAATGGCAGAAAAAAAATTAAGTAACAAATCATTAAACAAAGCATTCTGGATCTGGTTTTTCTGGCATGGTTGCTCACAACAAGCGGAATCAATGTTAGGTATTTCATTTGCGCATGCTATGACTCCAGTAATAGAAGAGTTATATGGTGATTCTAAAGAGGAAACAACCCTCGCATTAAAACGTCATTTAGTATTATTCAATACTGAACAACAAGTTGGTTCAATTTGCCCAGGGATTGCTTGTGCATTAGAACAAGAAAGAGCAAATGGCAGAGTTACAGATGAAACAATTGAATCAGTGAAAGTTGCCTTAATTGGGCCAACAAGTGCCCTAGGAGACTCATTATGGGTTGCAACTATCATTCCGATTTTATTAACGATTGCGATGGCAATAACTAAGTCAGCTGGTAGTTTAACTTGGTTAGGACCGGTTTTATACATGATTGCGTACCCATTAGGAACATTATTTTTAAGCCATTATTTATTTAAACTAGGTTATCGCTCAGGTTTAGAAGGTATTTCAAAATTCATGGCTTCTGGTAAACTTGAACTATTAACCGATACATTAACTATATTAGGTTTAATTGTAATAGGTGCCTTAACAGCTAGTTATGTAAATGTGCCACTTCCAATTCAAATCAAGTCAATAGAAGGTGGAAATGTCCTTGTTGATTTTAATAGTTTAATCAATGGTATTTTCCCTAAATTACTACCATTATCATTAACATTTTTCATCTATTTCCTTTATGGAAAGAAAAAAATTAGCCCAATGACTATTATGGGACTAATCCTAGTCATGGCTGCTGTATTAACTGGTATTGGTTATTTATTCGGTGTATATTAAAAAACATTATAGGAGTGTTGTAAAATTATGTTAGATTACATTAATGAAATTCAAAATGTCATAGAAAGAATTAACTCAACTCAATCAGAAAATATTAAAGAAGCTGCAAAATTATGTGCAGAAACCATTTCTAAAGGGAAATTAGTTCATTTATTTGGATCTGGTCATAGTGTTTTACCAATACAAGATGTATTCCCCCGTTATGGTGGAGTAGTAGGTTTTCATCCATTAATGGACCCAAGATTAATGTGGTCGAATGTTATTGGACCTCATGGAGCAAGAGAATTATTATGGATAGAACGCCAAGAAGGATATATTGTAAACTTTTTACAAAGCTTTACTTTCCAACCTGAGGAAGTCATGATTGTTTATTCTCATGGTGGATTGAATGCTGCACCTATTGAAGCGGCAATGTATGCTAAAGAAAGAGGTTTAAAAGTAATTGTAATTACCTCTGGAGAGAATTATAAAAAGGCCCAACCAAATCATTCTAGTGGAAATAAACTTGGAGATGTAGCTGATATTTTAATTGATAATTGTTGTCCACTTGAGGATAGCTTAGTACCAATTCCTACATATCCACAAAAAGTTGGTGCTTCATCTACTGTTGCAACCATCACGATTTCACAATCTATTGTAAGTGAAACAGCGAAACTATTGCAATTAATGAAACATAAAATGTTTATTTTCGTTTCACCAAATGTAAATGAAATTCCAAAGGATTATATGCATCAAGTTTATGCTAATTATACAGAATTAGTTCGTAAAAATAATAACTAAGTTTTGAGGTAGGTCCCTAAACGTAAGCTTAGGGATTTTTCCCCATTAATAAGGAGGAAACATGACAAAAGTAATTGTGTTAGGTCATGGTGGATATGGTACCATGATAAAAAATAATTTAAGTATGTTAGTAGGCGAGGTCGAGGGATTTTACTTTATTGATTTTAATATTGGCGACGATTTAGATGATTTAAAGCATAAAATAATAGAAATGGTCAAAATAGTAGGAGAGGAACCGATTTTATTTGCCTGTGATTTAACAGGAGGATCTCCATTCAGAGAAGCGTGCTTAATCGCTAGTGAAAATACAAAATATGCAGTTGTCTCTGGTTTGAACACTGCAGGATATTCGGAAATAGCCTATAACTTAGAACTAGTTCCCAAAGAGTTAGCGGATTTAGGTGTTTTATCTTCTAAAGAATCAATGATGGTTTATCATAAAGAATAAATGAGGTGATTATTATGCTTATTTTACAAGTTAATTTAGCTAATTTTAATTGGTTTTATTTAATCTATGCATTCATAATATTTCTTATATTTATTAGTGTCTTTATCATTTTTAATTATTTGCGGAAAAATACATTACATCAATTAAATGATTTACTTTATTTAAAAGGGAATTATTTGTTATATCAAGAATTATTAAATAATAATCGACTAAAACTATTGTTTAGAAAGCAAATGATTGATATCATGCGTTTAGATGGTTATTTATTAGCAGGTAATGACGAAAAAATAGTTGAATTAATTGACGGGCTAGATGATTTGAAATTAGAACCACGTGAAAAATTGAATTTCTATCAAAAACGTTTTTCTTACTTTGTTGAAAAGAATAATCAAGAAGAAGCAAAAGTTAGCTTAAAATTATTAAAAACTTTTCTCGCTAAAGAAAAAGATATTAAATTTCAGGAGATTTTAAAAGAGGCTGTACTAGTGTATGACATTTACATCACGCATAATACGAAGCTAATCCCAGAATTAATTGAGAAAACAAAAGTGACAAAAGATAAAATAGTAAAAGGGATTACAGAATTCCGAATAGCTAAATTATATTATTATGAAAATAATCCTGATCAAATTAATATATATTTAAATAAAGCCAAAGAAAATGTTAAAGGCACCTATTGGTACCCCATCGTTTTAGAAGCAAAAAAAAATCATACAGTGTTGGCCATAAAATAATATTATAAGGAGCAAATCATGGAAAAATTCACATATTTAATTAAAGACCCTATGGGGCTACATGCAAGACCAGCAGGATTAATGGTCAAAGCCATTAATAAATTGCCATGTGATATAAAAATTAGTTTTAATGATAAAATAGTTGATGGAAAAAGACTTTATGCTGTTTTGAGCTTAGGTGTTAAAACAGGGGATACTATTTCAATAATTTGTGAAGGAGATAATGAAAAAGAAACTGCACAATTGATTAAAGATTTATTTGAAAATGAGAACTTATAATCTGTTTTTCACCATGAGACAATTGACTTTAAAGTTAATAATATATATAATGTTATCAAGAAAACATTATTTTCTTGATATAACTATATTTGTAAGAAGGTTGGTGGAAAATATTGAATATACTAATGCAAATGCGTACAATCAAAGATTTATCACCTTCAGAACGTCATGTCGTTGATTATATTTTTGATAATCTAGAAGAAGTAACAAATATTGGTATAGTCGAACTTGCTCAAAAAACATATACTTCTACATCAACAATCAGACGTTTAAGCGCAAAATTGAATATTGATTCTTACATCGATTTCAGATTAAGGTTGTCAATTGATTTAAAATCCTACTTGAAGGAATCGATAATAAAGGAAGCTTGTATCCCTGTTAAAAAGCATGATTCAATGGGAGAAATAGTTAAGAAGGTTTCCTACTATAATGCAAAATCGATTATTGACAGCAAGGACATAAATGATGTTTCGGTTTTTAATCAAGTCGTTGAGTTAATGACTAAAGCAAAACGTTGGGATTTTTACGGCGTCGGTCCATCTAATATAGTAGCAAAAGACGCCGCATTAAAATGTTTACGTTTAGGGATTGATTCATCAGCTTATGATAATAATTTAGAGATGTTTATTAATGCCAAAGGTTCAAATGAGGACCGATTAGCATTTATGATTTCATATACAGGTGAAACAGGTGATATACTAGATGTTGCACAAGAACTTTTATTAAGAAATGTACCATCGGTTTCGTTAACGGGATTATCGAATAATTCTTTAATCAAGTTATGTACCTATAAATTATTTGTAGATGCTTCCGAACCAGCTGATCGTTTAGGTGCAATGTATTCAAGAACTTCAACTTTAAATGTTTTTGATATTTTATTTACCGCATATATCAACACAGATTATGAAAAATATATGGCTAAGGCGAATCAAACATACATTAGTAAATCACATAAAAGTGAGATGCCTATGAAGTAACGACTAGGAATTACTTCATAGGTATTTTTATTATAAATTTTTTAGCCACAAGAATCATAAATTGCGAATTATGAAAATAATATTTAAACAAGTATATAATTTTAAAAAAAGCGTATCCGTATTTTAAAGGGGGAAAAATATGAATAGGAATGAAGATTTTATATTTTTAATAGAACTAAATGAAGATTTGTACAAACGTTACATTTGGATTGAAAATGCTTTAAAAAACGAGAATGGGAATGTTTATGTAGGGATGCAAGCTTTTTTAGAACATTTATTTAAATATATTATTAAAAGGGAAAATATCAATGTTTACCAAACAACTTTAGGCGATTGTTTGAAAAATAATAAATTGACTAATTTTTGTTCAATTCGCATTGAATATAATCATTTTGAATTATTAAAAATGATTAATAATTATGGAAATAACTACAAACATCAAAAGGTGATTGATTTTAAATTTGATGAATTTATTAAATTTATGAAGGAAGTGTATTTAATATCACGGAAAGTATATAACTATTATCATAAAAAACCGATTAATACTATCAAATTATTTGATAAAAGCTATTATGAAAACTTACTCAAAGCTGAACAAATTAAAAAAGAGGCTCAAGATATTTATCAAACAAATATGACACATTTGAGTGAAGTTGTGATCGAAAAAAACCAAAAATTACTACAATTAGAAGAACTTATTAAGAATTATAAAATTCAAGAAAAAAAATTGGAAAAAAATCAAAAAAACATATCAAATGAAATCAATGAATTAAATATGCTTAATCTGAGTTTAAAGGAAAAAGTTGAAAAGCTACAAGAGGAAACCCAACTATTAAAAAAAGAGTTAAGAGAATACAAAAAAGAGAATAAACTTTTAGAATTAGAATGTAGAGAACTTCAAAAATACCAGTTAGCTACACAGCATCTACTAAATCAATTAATAAGAAAAGAGGAAACATCAATTTTAGATAACTCAATTATTGAAAAGATTAAAACTGATTATTTAAGTAATTAAAAACACATATGAAATTTTCATATGTGTTATATTAATTTATTCAACCCAAATACGAACTCTCGCTGTTTTAGATTCGACATTAACTAGTTCGCCATTAGCATCATTTTCAATTAAATTGATGATTTCATCAAAATCAATATTTATATCATGGGCATTGATACTGATTTGATTTTTAATTGAATTCATGCGGAGCATTGTTTTTGCGAGATTTAATGGAATATTAACTTTTACTTTTGTCTCTTCGTTATCATCGTTATCCTTGCTGTAAACCTCAATACGGATAAACTTTTTAGTATTTGGTGAATGATTAGATACCACATTTGTGTCTTTACCTAAATTGGCCATTAATTTTTCGCCTTCTTCAGCTGTTATCTTACCACTTTCCACCATTCTTAAAATTGTTTTAATTTCTTCACTCATCATTATTCCTCCTTTTTATTTATTTAATAATTCCGTGGCAGTTTCAACAGTAATTTCGCCACGTTCTAATTGTGCCAACACTTCCATTCGATCAGTAGTTATCTCCTCTTTAGTTGCTTTATAGCCTAAAGCGGTAATTGCTTCATCTAATAATCGTCTTACAGTAGGATAGGAAATGTTTAAATCTTTCTCAACATCTTTGATGTTACCACGGTTTTTCACGAAAACTTCAACAAAGGATAATTGTTCCTTTGTTAAATAATTAAATTTATTAAGTGTGAACGAACCAGTGATTTCTGTGTTACAATTAGTACAATATAATGATTTAACGGATAATTGATTATCACAGACAGGGCATTTACTTAACACATCTTTTCGCATGAAGATCCTCCTTACTTTGTTCTAATGGATATTTTTGTATCATGAGACTCTATTTCAACAATACTAAAAGGTGGATAGTGTCGTATTTCTTTTAAGACAGTTTTAGATGTATCTAATATTTCATTGATATCAACATTCGACATATTACTAATATCCTTTTTCATAAAGTGAGATACAATCTTAAGAATATTTAAAGAAAACATTAATGTTCCCCGAGCAAACCATAAAGGAATGGGGATAACATTTAATTTAAAAGATTCCGTTTGAATATAAATTTTTAAAAAAGAAGCGTGTTTTTTAAATTTCTTTTTATTCGTTTGTACTATCTCATTCATTTTATAACACCTCCTATTATCTTTTAATTGACTTTACAATAATATTATATGCGCTAACATCAAAAAAATCAATAAAAATATTAAAAATATTAATAAAATTATAATTTTTCATTAAATAAATTAATTTAAATATTATAATAGTTTAAAATTATCATTTTAAGTAATGAAATAAATATTAAGATTTAATTAAATTTATGTTAATTTTTTGTTAAATTTATGTTAGAATATTGTATATAGTATATTAAGAGGGTGATTTTATGTCAGGTATTGAATTAGAATATGCGTTAAGAATGTTATTAGCCTTTATTGCTGGCGGAATCATTGGTTTTGAAAGAGAAAGACATAAAAAACCAGTCGGTTTTAGAACGTATGTATTGGTGTGTCTTGGTTCAGCAGTGATTACAATTGTTGGGGTAGAAACAATTCGGCTCGCAATCGAAAATTCAGCTGGGCATGATATCCTAAGAGCAGATCCAGTTAGAATTAGTGCACAAGTCGTCTCTGGAATCGGTTTTTTAGGAGCAGGAACGATACTACATGAAAAGAATACAATCAGTGGATTAACTTCAGCTGCGAGTTTATGGGCGGCAGCGATGATTGGTATTGCGATTGGCTATGGCTATTATTTTATTGGAATTATGGCTACTTTTTTAGTGGAAGTTACTTTGTTGTTAAGTAGTTTACGAAATTATTATAATAAACCAAATGATCCAAGAGATAGAGATGATTAAGTCAAAAAAGATAAGTTTTTTATAGAAACTTATCTTTTTTTTATTAGGATGATACCTAAATTTGTTTAACACAAAAGTGAAAAAACAATGATAATTCGTTTGAGTAAAACTAGTGATCTAATGAAATACTTCATTATCTATTTACAATAATTTATCCATCATTTTATGTTCAATATTAGCATCTAAAAAGATATCGCCATGTTCTATATAACCTAATCGTTTGTAGAAATAAAGTGCGGTCATTTGCGCATTTAGGACGAGTTTCATTATGTGGTTTTCTTTGGCGTATTGTTCTATTGTATCCATGATGAGTCTTCCTATGCCACATTTCCGGTGGGATTTAATAACACAGACACGTTCAACCTTGCCTTTACCATCAACAACTCTAAAACGAGCTGCGCCAATTGGGGTATTACCATCATAGGCAATAAATTGGATAGCTTGTGCATCTAAGTAATCAATTTCTTCTAATATAGGAACTTGTTGTTCCAGTAAAAATACTTCATTTCGAATTAAAACTTGGTCATAAAAATGTTTTTGATTTTGCGCTATAATACAAATCATATTATCACCTCTCACTTATAACCATTTTATATATTTTTGATTAAAATATCAATGAGATTTAAATAAAAAAATATAAATATGATATAATATGATAAGGAAAGTTTTGGAATATCAAGATAGATTTTCTTATTTAATGAGTATTCAATCTAATATATTCCAGTTCTTTGCATAATTTAGATGAATAATATAATATGATTTACAGCGAGGTGATGGTATGTTACGTGTTCAAAACATTACAAAAACGTATCGATTAAGTAAAAAACAAATGAAATTAGAAAACACTAAAGAACCTTATAAGAAGGCGGCTAATGATGTTAGTTTTGAAGTACACCAAAATGAGATTTTTGGTTTATTAGGGCCTAATGGTGCAGGGAAAACAACAATATTGCGCTGCATATCAACATTAATTAAACCAGATAGTGGAGATGTACTTATTGGAAATGAAGGTATAAGTGTTGTTCATCAAGATGATGAAGCAAGGGGTCGTTTATCATTTTTAACGAGCGAACTAAAGCTTGAGGATCATTTTACACCTAGTTACCTATTCAATTTTTTTGGGCATCTTTATGGATTAGATGATGAAACAATTGAAAGAAATAAGGAGAATTTGTTTCAAAAATTTGGGATTAATGAGTTTTCAGAAGTAAAGGTCAGTCAATTATCAACTGGTATGAAACAAAAAACTTCGATTGCGGTATCGCTTGTTCATGACCCAGATATCATTATTTTTGATGAGCCTACGAATGGTCTTGATATTTTAACGGCAAGAACTGTTACTGATTATTTACATGAATTACGTGATAGAGGAAAAACAATTATTGTTTCTACACACATTATGACACTTGCCGCTAAATTATGTGATCGTATTGGTATAATTATTGATGGTAAGATAAGAATGGTTGGAACATTAAATGAAATATTAACACAAACTCAAACTACTGATTTAGAGGATGCTTTTTTCATTCTTTTTAAGCAAGCTAAAGAAGAAGATGGAGGTGGAAAATAATGAGAAATATCTGGACGATTGTGAAAAAAGAATTAGCGCGAGTTTTTACTGATAAACGAGTAATTTTTTCATTGTTTATATTACCACCATTGACGATATATTTAATTTACGGGTTAATGGGGATGTCTGCGGAAAATGAAAATAAAAAAGTAGAGACATATCATCCTACTGTGTATATTGTCAATTCACCAGGATCTATTACTGGGTTAAAAGATTCTAATGTTCAAGCGTTTAGCGATTATTTATTAAATGTTCAAAGGCCAGAAATAAAAAAGGATAGTAGTGGGAATGTTGTTCGAGATAGTAATGGCGACCCGGTTTATCAATTAGTTAATATATATACAACTAACACTCTGCAAATTAAATATTTAACTGCTAATGATGATCTTGCCGAGAAAAAAACAGAATTAAAAGCAGGACAATTTGATATGATTATTGAGTTTCCCAGTAATTTTGTAACACAAATTGAAAATTATCAAGATGAAACGAGTTATCCCAATGTGAATGTCTACTATTATATGAATAGTAGTTATTCACAGGCTACCTATACAAATATTTCTTATATTCTTGGAGATTATAAATCCGCTATTTTACATAGCCGTTTTACGGATACTGCTTTAAATGCTTTCACTCAAACGGATATAGCACAAGGTAACATAAATAAAGCTAATGGTTCTATAATAGGAATGATTTTACCTTTATTACTTGTCATTTATTTAATGGCTGGTGCTATGGGAATTGGTATTGAATCTATTGCTGGGGAAAAAGAACGAGGTACGATAGCGACACTACTTGTTACACCTATCAAAAGGAGCCAATTAGCCATTGGTAAAATAATCAGTATTGCGATGATAGCGGTATTAAGTTCTGTAGCTTCCTTTCTAGGACTATTAGCAGTATTACCACAATTTTCAAAAATGAGTGGTAATAGCGGAGAATCACTGGGAAAAGTAAGCTATGCTCTAGCTGATTATGGAATGATTCTAGGTGTCATGTTAGTTGCTGTACTCTTCTTTGTGGCACTCATTGTTGTAGTCTCGACCCATTCAAAAACAGTTAAGGAAGCAGGGACGCTAATCATGCCCATTTATTTAATTGTAATGGGTGCATCCTTCTTTAATATGTTTTCGCAAAGCGTACCTCAATCATTAACGACTTATTTGATTCCTGTTTATAATGTTGTGGTGGCTTTAAAAGCAATTTTCCAATTTGATTTGAACTTTACAAATTGGCTTGTGACAATAGCTTCAACGCTTGTTTATACATTCTTATTAATCTTTTTAATACAAAAAATGTTTAGAAGTGAAAAAGTAATGTTTAATAAATAATTCTTTAATGTAATAAAATAAAAAAGTTGGTGAAATAATAATGTTATTAGAAAGAATAACTCAAGACCTAAAAATGGCGATGAAAAATAAAGATAAAGAAAAATTAGAGACTGTCCGGTTAATTAAATCAGCGTTAATGAATGAAAAAATTAAGTTGATGGTTGAACAGTTAACTGAAGATCAAGAAATTTCTGTAATCGCTAAAGAAGTAAAACAAAGGAAAGATTCCATTTCTGAGTTTACAAAGGCTAGTCGCATGGATTTGGTAGAAAAGGAAAGAACTCAATTAGAAATTATTGAAACATACCTTCCTGAACCTTTATCAATAGATGAAATTAAAAATTTGGTTTTACAGGCTTGTACTGAATTAAATGCAACAAGTATGAAAGACATGGGTAAAGTAATGAATGCTATCTCCCATCAAGTTAAGGGGAAAGCAGATATGGCTCAAGTAAATCTATTAGTTAAAGAATATTTGAATAAATAAAAATGACTACGCTTACATCTTGCTAGATACTTGAAAATGGAAGTTAATAGTAGTAAAATAAATATGGAATAAAAGCCCTGTGAATGAGTTCACAAGGTAATCTAAGGAGGATTATTACACATGGCAGTTAAAGTGGCTATTAATGGATTTGGACGAATAGGACGTTTAGCGTTCCGTTTGATGTTCAATGACCCAGAATTTGAAATCGTTGCGATTAACGATTTAACTGACTCTCTAACCTTAGCACATTTACTAAAATATGATTCAGCACAAGGGAGATATCATTTACCTGTAGTTGCTAAAGGATCTGCAATTGTAGTTGATGGTAAGGAAGTAACAATCTATGCAGAAAAGGACCCAAAACAATTACCATGGAAACAATTAGAAGTAGATGTTGTCATTGAATGCACAGGAATGTTTACAGATAAAGAAAAAGCAGAAGCACATATCGTTGCAGGAGCTAAACATGTTATTATATCAGCTCCAGCAAAAGGTGATTTAAAAACAGTAGTATTTAATGTCAACCATGATATATTAGATGGAAGTGAAACAGTTATTTCTGGTGCTTCATGTACAACAAACTGTTTAGCTCCAATGGCTAAAGTATTAAATGACAGTTTTGGAATTATTCAAGGATTTATGACAACAATTCATGCATACACAAATGATCAAAACACATTAGATGCTCCACACCGTAAAGGTGATTTAAGAAGAGCACGTGCAGCTGCAGAAAATATTGTTCCTAATTCAACAGGAGCTGCAAAAGCAATAGGTTTAGTTATCCCACAATTAAACGGGAAATTAGACGGTTCTGCTCAACGTGTACCTGTTATCACAGGTTCAATCACAGAATTAACGACAGTTTTAAATAAACAAGTAACAGTAGAAGAAGTAAATGCAGCAATGGAAAAAGCAAGCAATGATTCATTCGGTTATAATACTGATGAAATTGTATCTAAAGATGTTGTTGGAATTACTTACGGATCATTATTTGATGCAACACAAACAAAAGTCATTACTGTAGATGGAAAACAATTAGTAAAAACTGTTTCTTGGTACGATAATGAAATGAGTTATACTGCACAATTAGTACGTACAGCAAAATACTTTGGTGAATTAATCAATCGCTAAATGTAAAAAAGTCAGTCATTAATGACTGGCTTTTTTTTATGTAGTCACGATTTTTTCAACAAACATAAATATATAGCACATACTTCAAAATAATACTGTATTAGGCTAGCGGGATATGGAGTAGTTTCCGGTGATGATTATTGGCTTACTAACAACTTGTGAGAGATTTTATAATCAGATTACTATTTAAATTCTTTATCGACTCCTACATAGTGTGAGGGATGATAAAGTGAAAAAGATAATGGTTTAGTTATCATTTAGATGGAATTTGTAATGTATAAGAGTCACCTTTTGTTTTTTCGACAGAATGTCACAAATTTATTACCTAAAATCAAACATAAATGACACCCTTGTATGAATATGATAGGGATAGTTAGGTATTCATGGAGGGGTAAGATGGATTATATTGTTAATAAAATAATTTGGGGTTGGCCACTGATTGTTGCTTTATTAGGAGTAAGTATTTATTTTGGAATTAAGACCCGTTTTGTTCAAATTCGTTTGTTAAGGGTAATGCCTAAATTATTGTTTGAAAAAAATGAAGATAAGGAAAAAATATCATCTTTTCAATCCATTTCATTAATATTAGCTAATCACGTTGGAACAGGTAATATTGTCGGAGTTTCAATAGCGATTATGTATGGGGGTCCTGGAGCTATTTTTTGGATGTGGGTGACAGCAATTTTATGCTCGGTATTAGCTTTTGTAGAAAACACTTTAGGCCAAATGTATAAAGTTGAAGTAAATGGTGAATATCGTGGTGGTCCCGCTTATTATATTTTAAAAGGAATTGGTTCTCCTTTTTGGGCTCACGTGATTTCCTTTGTTTTTTTTATTTGCTTAGGGTTATTTATGCCTACTATTCAATCGGCTACTATTTCGCAAACAATTCATTCCACATTCCTATTTCCTAAAATTTTCATAGCAATCTTTTTAGCTGTGACAATAGGATTGATTATTTTTGGTAATTCGAAAAGAATTGTTCATGTAGCGGAAATAGTTGTTCCATTTATGGCCATTTTTTATCTTTTAGTGGCCTCTATTATCATAATAGTGAATTTTATGAAAATAGATGATGTTTTTTATTTAATATTTAGTAACGCTCTTCATAAAGATGCACTTTATGGAAGTATCATAGGAAGTGCGATTAGTTACGGAATGAGACGAGGTTTATTTTCTAACGAAGCGGGAGTGGGCTCAAGTTCTAATATATCGGCATCAAGTAATGTGTCACATCCCGCTAAACAAGGACTAATCTCGACTTTTTGTGTCTTTATTGATACCATTTTGATTTGTAGTGCGACGGCATTTATGATTTTATTGACAAATAGTTATAATATCATTGATAAAGGCAAATTATTGTATGAAGGTTTTTCGGGTTTACAATATGGAGAATATGTCGGGGTAGCAATCAATTCAGTTTTTAACGATTGGGGTCCATTTTTTGTGAGTATTGCTTTATTTTTCTTTGCCTACACTTCTTTATTTAGTGGATTTTATAATGCACAGTCAAACCTCATTTTTATGTTTAACACAAAAAAGAAATATAAGCCTGCCAATTTTCTATATAAATGTATCTTTTTGTCCATAATATTTTTGAGTTCGATTTATAATACTGATTTTGCATGGACCTTAGCTGATTTCGGAATTGGAATTGCTGCTTTGGTGAATATCATTGTAATTGTATTATTAAGTGGTAAAGTTCTTGAAGTTCTAGCTGATTTTGAGTTAAAATATAAAAGGAAGGATTATTCACGGTATTTTAATCAAAATCTAGAATGTTGGCAAAATAAGGAGAAAATATGAAAGTAGCAATCTTAACTATTGGTGATGAAGTTGTCAGTGGAAAAATAGTCAATTCAAATGCATCGTATGTTGCTAAGGTATTAGAAACAAATGAATTTATCGTATCAAGACATTTAGCGGTTAGAGATATAGAAGAAGAAATGCTAAGTGGATTTGAATATCTATATCAAAATGCTGATGTTGTTATCACAACAGGTGGTTTAGGGCCAACGGTTGATGATTTGACAAAAGAAGTAAGTGCGAGCTATTTTAACGAAGAAATGATTTTATTTGAAGATGAGTTAGAACATTTAAAAGAGTTGTTCGCAAAAATGACTCGTAACATGACAGAAAATAATGTAAGACAAGCCTATTTTATCAAAAATTGCTTTGTGATTAAAAATGATAATGGTACAGCACCAGGGATGATTTACGAAAAAAATAACCAAATGGTGATAAATTTACCTGGTCCGCCTAAAGAATTAGAACCAATGTTAAATAATATCGTGATTCCCTATTTAAAAAAGAAAAGTAATACAGAGGTATTAAAAAAACAATATCGATTAATGAATGTGGGAGAATCATATGCAGAAACTATGATTAAACCACTATATCAAACATACCCAGAAATTAAGGTTGCACCTTATGCTTCTGTTGGGATGGTTGATTATATGATTTCTGTCATAAAAGATGAAAATACTGAAAATTTTCTGAAATGTTGCCGGGATTTTGAAAACTATATGAAAGATTATATAATTGGTGATTGGTCGATGACCATCCAGGAAATTCTCGTCAAAATACTTTCTGAAAAAAATTTAACGCTTGCTATTGCCGAAAGTTGCACAGGTGGAATGGTGAGTTCATCAATTGTCGATGTATCGGGTAGTTCTCAAGTGCTTATAGAAGGTATGGTTACCTATAGTAATCAAGCAAAGATACAACGACTTGGTGTTAAAGAGGACACTTTAAATCGTTTTGGTGCGGTCTCGGAAGAAACAGCTAAAGAAATGGCAACGGGTGCTGCTTTAAGTAGTCGAGCTGATATTGGATTAGCGATTACAGGAATTGCTGGGCCGACTGGCGGAACAAAAGAAAAGCCAGTGGGATTAGTATATACGGCTATTTATTACAAAGGACAAACATTTGTCCAAAAAAATAATTTTAGTGGTGATCGATATAAAATCAGATTGCGCACGAGTATGAGTATTTTATATGATTTATATCATTTGATAACGCTTTAATTTAGATATTATTCCCAATATAATTGAAATTTTTTCAAGCAAGATTTATAATATAATTGACAAATAACAAGGAGGAAACATATAAAATGGCTAAAAAGACAATTAAAGATGTGGAATTAAAAGGGCGTAAAGTATTAGTTCGTGTAGACTTTAATGTGCCTATGGATAAGAAAACAGGTGAAATTACTGATGATAATCGAATTGTACAAGCATTACCAACGATTCAGTATATTTTAAATAAAGGTGGAAAGGTCATTTTATTTTCTCATTTAGGAAAAGTAAAAACAGAAGAAGATAAAGCTAAAAATTCATTAAAACCAGTTGCAGATAAACTAAGTGAACTATTAGGTCAAACAGTAGAATTCATTCCAGTTACCCGTGGACCTATTTTAGAAAAAGCAATCAATGAATTAAAAGAGGGTGAAGTGTTATTATTTGAAAACACTCGCTTTGAAGATATTGATGGGAAAAAGGAATCTAAAAATGATCCTGAATTAGGTAAATATTGGGCTAGTCTAGGAGATATATTTGTAAATGACGCTTTTGGTACAGCTCATCGTGACCATGCATCAAATGTTGGAATTGCTTCTAATCTTGAATGTGTTTCTGGATTCTTAATGGAAAAGGAAATTGAATTTATTGGTGGAGCAGTAGACAACCCTAAACATCCGTATGTAGCAATATTAGGTGGAGCGAAAGTATCTGATAAAATTGCGGTAATTGAAAGCTTATTAGAAAAAGCAGATAAGGTTTTAATCGGTGGCGGAATGATGTATACTTTCTTAAAGGCAGAAGGATATAATATAGGAAAATCTTTATGTGAAGAAGATCGTGTCGAATTTGCGAAAACATTAATCGAAAAAGCCGGAAATAAATTGATATTACCAATTGACACACTTGCTGCGAAATCATTTAGTAATGATGCTCTATATAGAATTACATCTGTTAAGGATATGAAGGATGATGAACTTGGACTAGATATTGGGCCTAAATCCGTTGAACTCTTTACTAAAGAACTACAAGGAGCAGAAACAGTTGTCTGGAATGGACCAATGGGTGTATTTGAAATGGAGAACTTCGCTAAAGGAACAATTGGTGTATGTGATGCAATTGCGAATTTGAAAGAAGCAATTACAATCATTGGTGGTGGAGATAGTGCTGCTGCAGCAATTCAATTAGGATATGCTGACAGATTCACTCATATTTCTACTGGTGGTGGTGCATCTCTTGAATATTTAGAAGGTAAAGAATTACCTGGAGTTGTCGCTATCGCAAATAAATAGTAAGTAGAAGTAGTATTTAAAGATACTACTTTTTTTAATGGAAGTTTTAATAAATAGTATAGTCTCTAGTTAATATTGCTTTCAAGCCAAACTAATGAATTATGAAACAAACTACCCGAATGGAAATTATCCTAATGTACATTAAATGATGAATTGAAAAACGATAGGTGTTAATAGAAGTAATAATGTGGAAAAAGTTGTGTAAAACTATGTGGGTAGTCTAAAAAGAATCTAATAAATTAATAGATATTACTTATAATTTTAATAAATTATAAAAAATTAATATACTTGTGGAAAACATTGTTGATAACTAAATATTTAAGACGATATAAGGACTAAAAAAGGTTGGATGAACAAAATTTTTTTTGTTTATTGTAATATTAGCATCAAATTCTATAATTTCAGTAAAAAATAACTTGTAAAATGAATCCATATTTATAGGTAATGATACTGTTGAACATAATTGTGTATAAATCTGTGGAAAACATTGTGGATAAGAAAAATTTAATTCTATATTTAGAAACAAATCGATAGTTATCACATGGTTATTCGTACATAGAATAAAATCTTTAATTTGTAAAATTAATAGTAAATATTAAAAAAATATTGACATATACTAAAATATAAGATAGATTATGATTATATAAAAGAAAAACTATGAAGGAAATAGTAAATTATTAAGTCTTTATAGAGAGCCTCGTTTGGTGGGAAGAGGTAAGATGAAATGATTGAAGATGGCTCTGGAGTTTGTTATCCGAATATTTAAGATAACACGTTCATCGCGTTAAGATGTTGAGAGTGCCTTTTTAAGACAAATTAGGGTGGTACCGCGGTTATTTCGTCCCTAGCTATTTAAGCTAGGGCTTTTTATATTTTAAGGAGATGATACAATGAAAAAGCCAACATTTTATATTACAACCCCTATTTATTATCCCAGTGGGAAATTTCATATTGGACATGCATATACAACGGTAGCAGGTGATGCTATGTCACGCTATAAAAAATTACGAGGATATGATGTTTACTATTTAACAGGTACAGATGAGCATGGAGAAAAAATTCAAAAAAAGGCAGAAGAAAAAGGGGTCACCCCATTAGAGTATATTGATCCAATAGTTAATGATGCAAAAGAAGTATGGAAAAGTCTTGATATTGAATATGATGATTTCCTGCGTACTACAGATAAGAGACATGAAATTGCAGTTCAAAAGATATTCAAAAGATTTGTTGACCAAGGAGATATTTACAAAGGGGAATACGAAGGCATGTATTGTACAACATGCGAATCCTTTTTTACTCCAACTCAACTAAATGAAAATAAATGCCCAGATTGTTGCGGAGAAGTTCATCTAGTTAAAGAAGAGGCATATTTCTTCAAAATGAGTAAATATGCTGATCGGTTATTAAAGTTTTACGAAGAAAACCCTGGATTTATTGAGCCAGATTCACGTAAGAATGAAATGATAAATAATTTTATTAAGCCAGGGCTAGCAGATTTATGCGTTTCTCGTACGTCTTTTGACTGGGGGATAAAAGTCCCTAATGATCCTAAACATGTTGTTTATGTATGGATTGATGCTTTGACAAATTATATTACCGCTTTAGGCTATACTTCAGAAAATGAAGAATTATTTAAAAAATACTGGCCAGCCGATGTTCATTTAGTGGGAAAAGAAATTGTTCGTTTTCATACTATTTATTGGCCAATTATGTTAATGGCGTTAGGATTACCACTTCCTAAAAAAGTTTTTGCACATGGCTGGATATTAATGAAAGATGGTAGAATGTCTAAAACCAAAGGAAATGTCATTTATCCGAGCACATTGATAAATCGTTATGGTGTAGATGCTGTTCGTTATTTCTTATTGCGAGAATTACCATTTGGGTCTGATGGTTTATTTACGCCTGAAGCATTTGTGGAAAGAATAAATTATGATTTGGCAAATGATTTAGGTAATTTATTAAATCGGACGATTTCGATGTTAAATCGTTATTTTGATGGACATATAAAAAACACCCCGAAACATATAACTAATTTAGATAAAGAATTTCAGCAATTAATTTCAGAAAAAATTAACTCATATGAAGATGCAATGGAAAAATTAAAATTTTCAGTTGCCTTACAAGAAGTGTGGGCGATTGTTTCGCGAGCAAATAAATATATTGATGAAACATCACCTTGGATATTAGCTAAGGATGAAGCAAAAAGGGATGAATTATATTCAGTTCTATATCATTTAGCTGAAGCTTTAAGAATAGTAGCTATTTTAATTAGCCCAATCTTAACTAAAACTCCCGATAAAATCTTTAATCAATTAGGCATTCCTCGAGAAAATTCAACTAATTATGATTCGATTAAGAAATTTGGTTATATTAATAATGTTAAAGTAATTGGTAAACAAGACCCAATTTTTCCAAGATTAGACATTGAGGAAGAAGTACAATATATTAAGAGTGTTATGTTAGGAACAGAAAAACCAGTTGAGAAAATAGTTACACCCAAGCCGGAAATAGAAGAAATATCAATAGAGGATTTTACTAAAGTTGATTTACGGGTAGGAGAAATAGTTAATTGTAAAAAACATCCTAATGCAAATCGTCTTCTAGTATCACAAATTGATTTAGGGTTTGAAACACGACAAATCGTTTCTGGTATAGCGGATTACTATAAACCTGAAGATTTAGTCCATAAAAAAGTAATTGTTGTTTCTAATTTAAAACCAATTCTATTAAGAGGTGAGAAATCTGAGGGGATGATTCTAGCAGCAAGTTTTGAGAAAGATTTAACCATTGCGACGGTATTAAAGAACCTTCCTAATGGATCTAAGGTTAAATAAATAATTTAAACACCACTAATTGTTTGATTTATTTAAATAATAAGGAAAACCTGTTGACTTTTTGTTAAATATTTTATATCATATACTTTGGTACATTTCCTTTCCACTTTTTTAAGCCCCGATAAAAAAGGGAAAAATTAATATAAAAAAAATCGATGATTCTTTGTAGGAGGATACTAAAATGATGCGAACAACATTTATGGCAAATGCGCAAAATATAGAACGTAAATGGTTCGTAGTTGATGCTGCTGGAAAAACTTTAGGACGCTTATCGACTGAAGTGGCAACATTATTACGTGGTAAACATAAACCAACATTTACACCACATGTTGATTGTGGAGACAATGTTATTATTATCAACGCTGAAAAAATAGAATTAACTGGAAACAAATGGGATAACAAACTATATATTCATCATTCTGGGCATCCAGGTGGATTAAAAACAAAAACTGCTAAAGTTATGAATGCGACTCAACCTGAGAAGATGGTAGAAATGGCGATTCTTGGAATGTTACCTAAGGGACGTTTAGGAAGACAAGTAGGTAAAAAGTTATTCGTATATAGTGGAAATGAGCATCCACATGCTGCACAAAAACCTGAAGTTTATGAACTTCAAGGATAATTAAGGAGGAAGCAATATATGAACAAAGTACAATATTTAGGAACAGGTAGACGTAAAAGTTCAGTTGCTCGTGTTCGTCTTGTTCCAGGAACAGGCAAAATCGTTATTAATGGTCGCGAATTCGAAAATTATATCCCTAATCCAGCAACACGTTTAGATGTGTTACAACCTTTAACTTTAACTGAAAATTTAACTAATTATGATGTATTTGTTAATGTATTTGGCGGTGGTATTACAGGTCAAGCTGGTGCTATCCGTTTAGGAATAACTCGTGCTTTATTAGTAGTGAATCCAGATTATCGTTTAACTTTGAAAAAAGCTGGAATGGTTACTCGTGATCCACGTGCTACAGAACGTAAAAAATATGGTCTTAAAAAAGCACGTCGTGCACCACAATTTTCAAAACGTTAATTTATTATTTAAGCAATATTCGAAAAGAATATTGCTTTTTTAATTTTTATGAATTAATTTTCAATTTTTTATCCATAATATGACTAATGTGACTTTCTACCAATAAAGTCACTAAAACTGTTGACAACATCTGATGCAAGTGATACAATCAATTTCGTTGTTTCATAAAGATTATTAGACAAATTGGAAAAAACAAGTTGTTGATAAATCAATGAAATGATGATAGAATCAAATACCCAAGCAGAATAAAGATAAAACGATAAACTAAAATAAGTTAGTTGTTGACAGAGCCTGGGATAAGTGGTAGAATCTATTGTGCTCTTCTAGAACGAAAGAAAAATTAATGATGAAAGTTGTTGACAAGATTCGATAAGAGTGATAGAATCTAATACTGTCGTCGTAAGAAACGACAAAAAATAATAAAACAAAAACATTGACAAAGTTGCGTCAGAATGATATGATAATATGGCGTAATTGCGAGTAGATCTTTGAAAACTAAACAGAACGAAAAGAATCACACAATAATTTTCTACTGGAAAATATAAAAGTTATATTTTCGAAAGGAAAAATAGTATAGTTAAAACTTTGAGTACAGAATTAAACAAACAAACAAATTAAAATTAATTAAAGTTAATTATAAATTATTTGGAGAGTTTGATCCTGGCTCAGGACGAACGCTGGCGGCATGCCTAATACATGCAAGTCGAACGAACACAGCAATGTGTTAGTGGCGAACGGGTGAGTAACACGTAAGTAACCAACCTATAAGACGAGGATAACTGCTGGAAACGGTAGCTAATACTGGATAGGATATAGAATCAATGATTTTATATTTAAAGATGCTTAAGGCATCGCTAATAGATGGGCTTGCGGCGCATTAGCTAGTTGGTAGGGTAAAAGCTTACCAAGGCGACGATGCGTAGCCGACCTGAGAGGGTGAACGGCCACACTGGGACTGAGACACGGCCCAGACTCCTACGGGAGGCAGCAGTAGGGAATCTTCGGCAATGGACGAAAGTCTGACCGAGCAATGCCGCGTGAGTGAAGAAGGTCTTCGGATTGTAAAGCTCTGTTATTAGGGAAGAACGATTATAGTAGGGAATGACTATAAGGTGACGGTACCTAATCAGAAAGCCACGGCTAACTACGTGCCAGCAGCCGCGGTAATACGTAGGTGGCAAGCGTTGTCCGGAATTATTGGGCGTAAAGCGTGTGTAGGCGGTCTATTAAGTCTGATTTGAAAGCCCATGGCTTAACCATGGAGGGTGATTGGAAACTGGTAGACTTGAGTGCAGGAGAGGAAGGTGGAATTCCATGTGTAGCGGTGAAATGCGTAGATATGTGGAGGAACACCGGTGGCGAAGGCGGCCTTCTGGCCTGTGTCTGACGCTGAGGCACGAAAGCGTGGGTAGCAAACAGGATTAGATACCCTGGTAGTCCACGCCGTAAACGATGAGTACTAAGTGTTGGGGGAAACCTCGGTGCTGAAGTTAACGCATTAAGTACTCCGCCTGGGAAGTACGGTCGCAAGACTGAAACTCAAAGGAATTGACGGGGACCCGCACAAGCGGTGGAGCATGTGGTTTAATTCGACGCAACGCGAAGAACCTTACCAGGCCTTGACATCCTGATGACCGGTATAGAGATATACCTTTCCCTTCGGGGACATCAGAGACAGGTGGTGCATGGTTGTCGTCAGCTCGTGTCGTGAGATGTTGGGTTAAGTCCCGCAACGAGCGCAACCCTTGTTGTTAGTTACTAACATTAAGTTGAGGACTCTAACGAGACTGCCAGTGATAAACTGGAGGAAGGTGGGGATGACGTCAAATCATCATGCCCCTTATGGCCTGGGCTACACACGTGCTACAATGGTTAGAACAAAGAGAAGCAAAGCGGTGACGTGGAGCAAACCTCAAAAAACTAATCTCAGTTCAGATTGTAGTCTGCAACTCGACTACATGAAGTCGGAATCGCTAGTAATCGCGAATCAGCATGTCGCGGTGAATACGTTCCCGGGTCTTGTACACACCGCCCGTCACACCATGAGAGTTTGTAACACCCGAAGCCGGTGGCCTAACCTATTTATAGGAGGGAGCCGTCTAAGGTGGGACAGATGATTGGGGTGAAGTCGTAACAAGGTATCCCTACGGGAACGTGGGGATGGATCACCTCCTTTCTAAGGAGAAAGAAGACATCCAAGAATATTGCAGAGTATTCTAAGATATTCAAAAGATGTTTAAGAAAAACCAATGAATATTTAACAAATATTCGTAAAGAATATTTGACAAATATTCATAAATGTACGAAAAGTAATAACTAGTGATAGTTCTGTTTAGTTTTGAGAGTTTTACTCTCAAACTTTTAATTTCTAAGGAAGAATATTTCGGTAGAAGTATTCATTTTAAAGAAATTGATCTTTGAAAACTGGATAATGTAAGAAAGAGAACAATTAATAATCATGACAAATTGGAGTGATTATTAATTAAAGCTAAAGCATATAAAAAATGCGCGTAAAAGAAAATCTCTTATTAAAAATAACTTTAGGTTAAGTTAATAAGGGCGCACGGAGGATGCCTTGGCACTAGGAGCCGAAGAAGGACGCAACGAACGGCGAAACGCATCAGGGAGCTGTAAGTGAGCAGATCTGGTGATATCCGAATGGGGGAACCCTATAGGAGTAATATCCTATAACCGTTACCTGAAAAGATAGGGTAACAGGAGGCATACCCAGGGAACTGAAACATCTAAGTACCTGGAGGAAAAGAAAGAAAACTCGATTTCCTAAGTAGCGGCGAGCGAAAGGGAAAAAGCCCAAACCATGGCAACATGGGGTAATAGGACCACAATAACTGGAAAGAAACAGTATAAATGAATGACATGGGAAGGTCAACCAAAGAAGGTGAGAGTCCTGTAATTGAAATACTGTGAAACCAAAGTGGGATCCTGAGTACGGCCAGACACGAGGAATCTGGTCGGAATTAGCGAGGACCATCTCGTAAGGCTAAATACTACCTAGTGACCGATAGTGAACCAGTACCGTGAGGGAAAGGTGAAAAGAACCCCGGGAGGGGAGTGAAATAGAACCTGAAACCGTGTGCCTACAAATAGTCAAAGCCCTATGAAAATGAAAATTTCACGGGTGATGGCGTGCCTTTTGTAGAATGAACCGGCGAGTTACGATATAGTGCAAGGTTAAGGAGAAAAACCGGAGCCGAAGCGAAAGCGAGTCTGAATAGGGCGAAAGTATTATGTCGTAGACCCGAAACCGAGTGAGCTAGCCATGTGCAGGGTGAAGGTTGGGTAAAACCAACTGGAGGCCCGAACCGTAGCCTGTTGAAAAAGGCCCGGATGACGTGTGGCTAGGGGTGAAATTCCAATCGAACTCGGATATAGCTGGTTCTCCCCGAAATAGCTTTAGGGCTAGCCTCGTTAAGAAAGCTTACTGGAGGTAGAGCACTGAATATACGATGGCCTCACCTCGAGGTACTGAGTGTAATCAAACTCCGAATGCCAGTAAGTAACAACGGGAGTCAG